>JAWKLZ010000002.1:1062500-2416666 GCA_041392475.1 Chitinophagales bacterium
TCAAACCATTATTTGGACTCTTGAACTTATGGGGTAATTTTCAAGAGTCCAAATAATGCTGCCTTAAATGGTTGGTTTAATCGTAACTAGTTCAATACCATACAAAATTTGTAATCACTAAACACAAATTTCGTCCAAAGTCTAAAATGATTATGAAGATTGATTTTATACAGGAATTTAAACAATATTACCTCTCTTAAAATATTTGACAACCACTTCACCAATCAATATAAGTTGGCATAATTATTGAAATATTTTCAATAAAACCAAAAGAATAAACATATAATACACCAGTAAAATATTATATGCTTAATTCTATTTTTTATGAACACGCCCATTAGAATACTTATATTATTACTATTTTCGTATTTAGTACCTGATACTTTATATGGTAAGGGAATAAATTTTATCACTGGAAGTTGGAGTGATATTCAGACCCTTGCTTTACAAAGCGAAAAACCTATTTTTGTTAAGGTTCATACTGATTGGTGTATTCCTTGCAAGGATATGGATTCAGCAATTTTCTCAGAAAATGAAGTTGGTACTTATTATAACGAACACTTTATTAACTTCATTATTGATGTTGATAGTCCAACAGGAACTCAGTTTAAAAATCAATATGAGGTTAATTTCATACCTGATTTATTATTTTTTGCACCTAATGGAACATTATTGTTTAGAAATAATAACCTGAATAATAAGATTCAATTACTTACTCTTGCTTATAGCGTTTTGCATCAATTCTCAATTAATAAAGAATTAAATGAGGGTTCCTCTAATATTGCAGAAAAGCCCCCTACTGCAATGAGTATCGAAATAATGCAAAAGCAGTTTGATTCAGGCTTTCAGGCTCAAAGTTTTTTACATGACTTTGCTTATGCCCTTGAAAATCATGCACTTCCTTATGAAGATGTCGTAAATAAATACCTATATAAAGAGCGAAAGAAAAAAAGCTTACTATCTGCTAAAAATCAAAAATTTATTTTTCACTTCTCAGAAAATGTACAAGTCCAAGCGTTGGATATATTGTTGCAGAACAAGTTATTTTTTGCAAAAACCTATGGGCTTCAAAATATTAATAGCAAAATTAAAAATACTTTATTCAATTCTACTTTACAGGCTGCATATAGTAAAAACTATCGTTTGTTTAAAAGAATAAAGTTATTAGCTAAAAAGGCATCTTTTAGTGATGAAACTAAATTTCTCTATATGCTTGATTCTAAATATTTTGAGTATTTAAAGGATTGGAAAAACTATATTGAAGTAACGTATAATTTCATGAATAAATATGATGATGACGATCCTATTTTCCTCAATAATCAAGCAATTTCAATACTTAAGATAACTGAAAATAAGGGAACATTGAAGGAAGCAAAAAAATGGACTGAAAAATCCATTTTTATAAATCCACAGGATTACAACTATCAAACCTATGCCTATATACTTTATAAACTGGGAGAAGTAAAGGCTGCTAAAGCAGCAGCTTATCGGGCTTCAAAGTTTAACCGAGGTAATCAACAAATAGAAAAAAAGGTAGTAATGCCTAAAACAGCTATCCCTAACACAAAGAATTACGTGAAAACTTAGCGGTTCTGTTTATTCTCATTAACACAACAGTCGGATAGTAGTATAGAATTTCTGGTTTCAGTTACTACCTGACTCATTTCTTTATATTCTGTATTTCAAATTGTTCAGGGTTTCTATAAATGCTTTCTTTTTTCGAGCAGATACATACACTTCTGAACCATCGCTTAGTTCTACAACTCCTTCCTTTTTGTATTTTGCAATATGTTTTAAATTAATTAGATGACTTCCATGTATTCGATAAAAATTAGAATTTACTAAAAGATCCTCGTAATACTTCAATGTCTTGGTGACTAGAATTTTTTTTCTATTTACTGTATGAAATACCGTACAATTGCCATCGGCTTCACACCTGATTATCTCTGAAATATCTACAAATGTGAGTCCATCGATACTCGGAAGTCCCAATTTTTGAAAGGCTTGTGTAGGTTTTGGAAGATTTTTAATAGCCACTGCATCGGAATTTCCCCTTCTTTTGAGATAGCGGTTCACCGCTTTTTGCAGTTCTAAAATATTAATTGGTTTCAACAAATAGTCTAATGCAGAAAATTTAATCGCTCTAATTGCATATTCATCGTAGGAAGTGGTGAATATCACTGCAAACTGTATATCTTCTATGCTTTCAAGGAGTTGGAAACCTTCATCAGCTGCGGGCATCCGTATGTCTAAGAAGACCAATTCTGGTTGATATTCCAGAATCATTTTTAAGCCTTTGGCAGGGGAATCTGCCAATCCAACTATTTCTACTTGTGGGCAATATTCGTTCAATAAATTTCGAAGGGTGTGGCGACTTCCCTCTTCATCATCTACAATTAAACTCCTAATCTGAGTCATGGAAATATTTTTTTTTGGTAACTATATTTTAAATATTTGTGCGGTGTTATAATCGAGGTTTGTACCCTGCTTTTTGCAGAAATACTTGTCCATCTTGCAGTTTCATTAATTCTGCAACCGTAATATCTGGATTTTTTTCCATAAACTTTCGTACTATTTGCCACCCGACCCATATAGCTGTCTTACCTGGAGATTCTGGGGGCATACCACTTGTAGTAGGGGCTTCGTTGAGAAATTTTTGAAATTCTCGGTATTTTGGGCTAAAAAGCCAGTCACCTTCTACAAAGAAATTCCACATCATGGGTTCACTTCCTTTACACCATTTTAATTGCTCTTGTGAATAACCAATTTTTAAACTATCGGGAGTATCGGGAAGCACTATGTCTAATAGATATAGCATTTTACCTTCTTGAATCATAAAATCAATCAAGAGGTTGTACTCATTTGATTGTGGATACAATTCCTGAAAGTATGCTTTTAGTGTATTTGGAATGATGTAAGGCTCTTCAAAACGCTGAGATAGATAGGTAGGGATACCAATGGACTTATAATAGGGGTAGTCTTTACCAAAATACATGTCCAAATTAATCGCCAAAATATTGCTGCCGTAAGTTGCTGCGGCAGGACCGAATTCTGCTATATGGGTATAGACTGTGGGGATTTGAACTTCTGGTAAATAATATTTTGTATATTGAAATGCTGTTGTAAATTCTTTTTTTAAACCTTCTAAATTTGGATACTTTACCATTGCAGTGTCATAAAGGCTTTGAATGTCTTTATTTTTTAGAAAAGGAATCATGGCATTTTGGTAACTTCTCGCACTATCTATTGCACCAAAGTTCATTAGCTTTTCCACATAAAAATTGAAGTAATTAGGGTATTTTTGGGACAATTCATCTAAACCCTTTTCATAATTTGTGGTGTCTATGTTAAACAAATCTTGCTCAAATCGTTTAAATGATAGGTTTACATCGATATTGGAAATATCAGGTTTTTCTTTGGTAGTTTGGCAAGCATTGAAGAAAACAGTAAAAATCAACAAACATATTAATAAGAAAAAATTGATGCTTGCTAAAACAGGCTTATAGGCATTTATACTCATGTAGAAATGTAATTTTAGTAATTAATGAATATTTTTAAGTCTAAACAAAACCAATATTTCATTTGAATAGTTGATTGAACATATTTAAACCATAAAAAAGATGCTATGAAAAAAATGACTTTCTTCTTTGTAGGTATTTTACTATTATTTAGCAATGTTCTTAACGCACAAAATTGGCGTTTTGGTTTAACATTGGCTCCTACGACCAACTGGCTTACCAATGAGAACAAAGATATTGAAACCAGTTCTAAGTTGAGTTTAGGTTATGGATTAATTGCAGATTACCAGTTTGATGAACGATATGCAGTTTCTACGGGTTTCTTTTTCAACAAGGCTGCGGCAAAGTTTACTCCTGAACCCCCAACCATTGGAGATACGAGTGAAATCAGCCTCAAAGTGCAATATGTGGAAATCCCATTGACTTTGAAGTTGAAAACCAATGAGTTTGGTTATCTGACTTATTTTGCCCAAGTGGGTTTGACTCCAGGTTTGGCATTGAATAGTCGCTACGACCAAGAAATTTCGGGAGGCGAAGACATCGTGAATGAGAAAGCAAAAAAGTTTGTAAATAACATCAATTTATCTGCAACGATTGGCGGTGGCTTGGAATATTCTATTTCAGAAACTACTTCTTTATTCGCAGGTTTATTTTTTCAAAATGGATTGCTCAATGTGATTGAAGACAATGATGGTGATAGGATGTCTTTTGGTAGTCTAAGTTTGCGGTTGGGAATATTCTTCTAATATTGCTGAGAAAATAACTTTACATTTTTTTGAAAACCTCTCTTTTCTCACCTTTTAAAAGAAAGACAAAGATTGTAAAGTTATTTTTTCTTTTGGACTTTGGACGAAAGAAGTAGGAAGCAAGATGCGAGATATAAAAAATTGATAATCAAAATCTTAACCTAATGATACAATTGATTGCAAATAATTGATTATCAATTAATTAAGTTTTTACTTTCTATATCTTTACCCCTTCGCTCAAAGTCTAATTTCCTTGTTCCTTGATGTATTTTTAAGTAAATGTTTTCCAGCCATTTAATTCAATTCCCCTTCTTACTCATACCTCAATTTCAATAAATTTCCAATTATTTCTCTTTGTCCAGAACTTTTTCTTCAATCTTAGTGTATAACTAACAATAAGTCTATTTTACAAGCAAACTCGTAACAATAAATATATGCGAATAGCGATTGCCCAGCAAAACTACCACATTGGCAACTTTGAAGCCAATTACCAAAAAATTCGTCAAGCAGTTCAAGCTGCAAAAGCACAAGGAGCGGATATCGTAGCCTTTCCAGAATTGGCAGTATGTGGTTATCCTCCTCGTGATTTTTTGGAGTTTCGAGATTTTATCAATAAGTGCCAAGGAGTTATTGAGAAATTGAAGGCAGATAGTGAGGGAATTGCAATTGTCGTTGGTGCGCCAAGTATCAATCCTGTGATTGAAGGAAAAGACCTCTTCAATTCGGCCTATTTTATTGCAGATGGTGAAGTACAGCACATTGCAAACAAGGCATTGCTACCAACCTACGATATTTTTGACGAGTATCGCTACTTTGAACCTGCCCATGAATTTTCGGTGGTAGAATACAAGGGCAAAAGAATTGCACTGACGATTTGTGAAGATATTTGGAATATTGCGAATGAAAATCCATTGTACAAAGTTTGCCCTATGGATAAATTGATTGGGCAAAAACCTGATTTTATGCTCAATATATCCGCATCTCCTTTTGCCTACAACCATTCTGAAGAACGCAGATTGGTAGTCGCTGCAAATGTGGAACGCTATAAGATTCCGATGATTTATGTCAATATGGTGGGCGCACAAACGGAGGTGATTTTTGATGGTGGTTCTTTGGTGATTGATGATGCGGGCAATACAATTGATGAAATGCCTTTCTTTGAAGAATGTATGCGGGTGTATGAACTTGCCCCTCTTTTCAATGCCAAGCGTGATGAGGCAAAGGACAAACTTCAAGTCAAAGAAAAAATGGACTTGATTCACCGTGCCTTGCTCTTGGGAATTCGTGATTATTTCGGAAAGTTGGGCTTCAAAAAGGCGATTTTGGGATTGTCGGGGGGCATTGATTCAGCACTAACCTTGGCTTTGGCGGCTGAGGCTTTGGGCAGTGAAAATGTGTATGCAGTGATGATGCCTTCCAAATTTTCTTCTGATCATTCCATCAGCGATTCGGAACAACTGGTGAAAAACCTGGGCTGCAAAGCTGACATCATTTCGATTGAAGATGCTTTCAATGCTTTTACCAAAACCCTTCAACCTCAGTTTGGCGATTTGCCCTTCAATGTAGCGGAAGAGAACATTCAGGCTCGTTCGAGAGCAGTGATTTTGATGGCTTTGTCGAATAAATTTGGCTATATTCTACTGAATACTTCGAATAAGAGTGAGGCAGCAGTGGGCTATGGCACATTGTATGGTGATATGGCTGGTGGTTTGTCGGTCATTGGCGATGTCTATAAAACAGATGTTTTTGCATTGTGTCACTACCTCAATCGAAACGGAGAAATCATTCCCGAAAACATCATCACCAAACCTCCTTCTGCCGAACTTCGACCCAACCAAAAAGATTCGGATTCTCTGCCTGACTACGATATTTTGGATGAAATTTTGTACCAATACATTGAAGAACGCCAAGGCCCGAATGAATTGATAGCAATGGGTTTTGATGAAAAACTAGTGCGCCGTATTTTGAAGCTCGTCAATACGAATGAATACAAACGCTACCAAACTCCTCCAATGCTTCGTGTTTCTTCAAAGGCATTTGGTATGGGAAGACGGATGCCGATTGTAGGGAAATATTTGTCGTGAAATGGCTGAATGGCTATACAACAGAACCATTCAACCAATAAATGGTTGTATTTGTCGCTTGAACCTACGAAGTCATTTTGCTTTCACAAAACCTCAACCATTCAACAATGAAACACCCTTTCACCGAGTACCTCCTTCAATGGGCAAAAGAAAATCCCCGAAACCTTCCGTGGAAAGACACCAAAGACCCCTACAAAATTTGGCTTTCTGAAATCATTCTCCAACAAACAAGAGTAGCACAGGGGAAACCATATTACGAAAAATTTGCTGCAACTTACCCAAAAGTAGAAGACTTGGCGAATGCTCCCGAAGATGAGGTGATGCGGATGTGGGAGGGTTTGGGTTATTATTCTAGGGCGAGAAATATGCACGCTGCTGCAAAGTATATTGCCTACGAATTGAAGGGAAAATTTCCTGATTCTCACAAAGAGATTCTGCAACTGAAAGGCGTAGGTGCTTACACGGCTGCTGCAATTGCTTCTTTTGCATTTGACCTACCGCATCCTGTAGTGGACGGCAATGTGTATCGAGTTTTATCGAGAAGGTTTGGTATCGAAACTCCAATTGACAGCACCGAAGGCAAAAAAGAATTTGCGCTATTGGCAGAAGAACTGCTGGACAAAGAAAATCCAAGTGTTTACAATCAAGCCATTATGGACTTTGGTTCACTTCAATGCACACCCAACAATCCCAACTGTGGCAACTGCCCATTGCAGGAAAACTGTGTGGCTTTTCACAAAGGTTTGATTTCCAAATTGCCGATTAAAGGCAATAAATTGAAGAAGACAACTCGTTATTTTCACTATTTGATGCTGCAATTGCCCAACGAAAAGTTTTTACTGCAAAAGCGGGTAGGAAAAGGTATTTGGAGAAACTTGTATCAATTCCCACTAATTGAAGGAAATCAACTCCTAGATTTGGAGGAATTAAGACAAACCGAAGAATGGAATCAGCTATTTATCAATCAAAAAACTACGGTTAAAAAAGCCTCCAAAACTTACAAACACTTATTAACCCACCAAACTATCTTCCTTCAATTTTTTGAGCTGCAATTGAAGGAAAGTCCTCCTACCCTATCGGATTGTATTGAAGTAGATGCTGCTGACTTTGACAACTATGCTTTTCCGAGAGTGATGAATCGTTTTTTGGAGGATAGGGAAAATCGAGAGTTGGGGCAGTTGGATATGTTTTCATAAAAAAACCCAACGTTCACAAACAATTACCTGCTATGGTGGTTATGACTCCTCAAATCCAATTTATATTTTCATGCACCTATCAAAAACCGACATCCAAAATACTCCTCGCATCAAGCGACTGAATATCATTAACTCCATTACTGGTGTAAAACCTGCAAACCTAATTGGTAGTATTTCCAATGACGGTCAGACCAATTTAGCCATTTTCAGTTCTGTGATACACTTGGGTAGCAATCCTGCACTTTTGGGATTCATTTCCAGACCTTCGGGAGATGTTCGCAGACATACACACGAAAATATTATCGCCAATGGATTTTATACCATCAATCATGTTCACCCTCATTTCATTGAAAAGGCACACTATACTTCTGTCAAATTTGAAGCCGAAGAATCGGAATTTAAAAAATGTCAGTTAACCGAAGAATGTTTATTTGACTTCAAAGCTCCTTTTGTAAAAGAGAGCAGGCTGAAAATAGGCATGAAATTTTTGGAGGAAATTCCTATCAAAGCCAACAATACTATTTTGGTAGTTGGAGAAGTTCAACACATTGTAGTTCAGGAGGAAGCGGTGGACAAAAAAGGTCATATTGATTTGAATCAATTGGATAGCGTAGGGATTTCTGGTCTGAACAGTTACTACAGATTGGAAAAGTTAGCCCAACTTCCTTATGCACGAATAGCAGAATTACCTGATTTTCAGTAATTTTCTGTTCACAGAATAATTATCAGCCAACAACCAGCACCCATTCTGTTCCTACTTTTCCTTCAATGTACAATGCGGCATCTGTCAAGTAAATATCATCGACTTCAAAATAATTCAAAACGCCATTCAAATTGGCGTAATCTTCAAAGTCAATATTTTTCATTTCACGCTCCAAAAAAGCAGGTAATTGTTGGAGTAGGTGATTCGCACCTTGTTCCATTTTTTCGTGAAGGAAATGTTCAAGGCTTTTTTTTGCCAAACGACTTCCCATTTGCAGCCACCTATCGTCCGACTCCAAGGAATAAGAAAAATCATTGATAGTTAGTTTTTTAGCAGCTTTGTCATACATAGGAACAAGTTGTAGATAAGCAACGCCTGCCAGTTTTTTGCTGAACATACCCCATTTTACATACGCATTGATTTTGGATTCTGCTACCAAGACATTGTTATCAGTTCCAAAACGAATGTAATCAATCGTCAGCCATTGTTTACCACCGTCAAACTCGAAATGTTTGTTTTCAAGGAGTTTAGACATGGCTTCAAAACCTATAATAGCAGTCGCATTTTCACGTTTTGGCAGGACTTGTAAATAGTTGTTAATCAAAAAATCAGGCAAAATACGAGTTCCTTCATAGCGGCTTTGGGCAGGCGCTCCAAAAATGGCTTCTGGTTGGACAGGTAAATTGAGGGTAATCTCTATATGATTGGTGGCAACCATAAACGATCCTACTTCCACTTTGTCTGCCTCCAATTTTACATCCAACCATGTATCAAAATCATCGTGCAAACTGATAGGTTCTCTGAGTATTTTCCACGCATCCTCCACATAAGAATGTACATTTAGTTCTTTTGCAACCCATTGATCTATCGAGTTTGCAAAGGTATTGACCTGATCCTGAATGAAAGGACTTAAAATTCCTGCCAAACCTATTTTTACCAAGACGACCTCCATAAAAGGTTTATGTGTCCATTCAAAAGTACCCGTCGTTTGGGTAAACAACTGCCAACCATTGTTTAAAATAGGCTTGAGACGGTAGTTTACTTCAATGTCAAACTCTGTTTTGTCGACTTGCGGTGTGTAAATATCAAAAACACCCAATAGTTGCTTTTTGAGTTTCATTTTTGCCCATACATGCAGGTGGGCTGTCAGCAACAAAAAACCATCTTGCCCTACGACTTTGATAGGAGCAGTTTTCGTTACCTTCAAATCAACCATATTGCCGCCCTGTTCGTCGTGCAAAAGTGTTTCTTGAAAATAGGCATTTGCCTGTTTTTCAACAACTTCAATAGGAACTTTGATTTGTAGATTCAATGGGCGTACATTTGATGGTGATTCGTCAATAGCAATTTGCAGATGGGATAATCAGCTTTTCCTCATAAAGTAAAAGCAAAAACCTTAGTCTCCCTACTAAAAACTTAGATGAACTCAAAGTTAAAAATAAAGGGCATTTTGGAGGCTATATTGTTGAAAAACTAATTGCTATCTAACTAATCACAAGTTCTGGTATAACTATAACATTGCCAAAAATTCTTCCTCACTCAAAATGGTAATCGTGTCAATCGTCTGTGCTTTCTTCAATTTCGAGCCTGCTTTTTCGCCTACTACCAGATAATTCAGCTTATTGCTGACGCTACTAATCAACTTACCACCATTGTCTTCCACCATTTTATGGGCATCACTTCGGGTAAACTGTTGAAGTGATCCTGTAAACAAAAATGTTTTTCCCTCCAATTTACCACCTACCGCTTTCACCTCTGTTTGCAGCTTTTTGGTGTTCACTCCAAAAGATTTGAGTGTTTCAATCAATTGCAAATTTTGCTCATTTTGAAAAAACTCGACAATATTGGCAGCTACTTTAGGGCCAATATCAGGAAGTTCCTGCAATTTTTCAATACTCCAATCCTTCAATTCCTCCACATCGTTGATGACTTCTGCCAACATTCGAGTAGTACTTCGCCCCACTTCACGAATCCCCAAACCAATCATCAAACGGTAAATTGGTTGATTTTTGGAGGCTTCAATACTGGCTTTCAAATTTTCGACCGAACGCTCGCCCCATTTATCCAATTGAAGAATACGGTCATAATCCAGTGTGTAAATACCTTCAATGTTTTGCAGTAAACCCTCTGCTACAAAACGCTTTACAATATCTTTTCCAAGTCCACGAATGTCCATTGCACTTTTAGAAACATAGTGAATGATGCGTTCTTCGACCTGTGCAGGACATTCTAAATTGATACACCGCCAAATGGCATCACCTTCGGGCTTCACCAATTTTGTACCACAAGAAGGGCAATTTTCGGGAAACAGAACAGGCTGTTCGCTGCCATTGCGGTCTTTTTCGACCACACCTGCAATGTATGGAATCACATCTCCTGCTCGTTGGACAATCACTGTATCTCCAATGCGAATGTCTTTTTCGGTGATATAATCCTCATTATGTAGAGAAGCATTGGAGATATTCGCCCCTGCCACATTTACGGTTTCCAATTTGGCAACGGGAGTTATTGCACCCGTCCTACCTACCTGATATTCAACATTCAATAATTTAGTTGTAGCAGCTTTGGCTTCAAATTTGAGCGCAATCGCCCAGCGAGGATGATGCCCTGTTGCACCCAGACGGTCTTGCAGTTTGTAGTCATTCACTTTGATGACCATTCCATCAATTTCATACGGATACGCATCTCGTTTTTCTCCCCATTCATTGCAGTAGGCCACCACGTCTTCAATATTTTGAAAAACATGGCTTTTGTCTTTTTCGTCCTTCAATGCGGTTTTGAAGCCCAGTTTATAAAGCAACCTCATGCTATCATCGTGGTTTTTCAAATCACCCAAATTTCCCAAAGCGTCTAAGCCGTCTGCTTTTGTTGCCAAACCTACTTGATAAATGAACCCTTCGAGTTTGCGCTCCATAACTTTTGAAGAATGTTTTTGACGAAGCGCACCTGCCGCCGAGTTTCGAGGATTTGCCAACAAATCTTCCCCATCGGCAGCCCGTTTTTCGTTGATTTCTTTGAATCGTTCTTTGTGAATGACTACTTCACCTCTCACTTCTGCTCGCACAATGCCGTATTGCGAAAAAGCTGCGGATAGAGGAATCGTGGGAATAGTACGAATGTTGTTGGTGATATCGTCTCCTGCTACGCCATTTCCACGAGTTGCGCCACGAACCAACTGATCGTTTTCATAGATGACGGCAATGCTCGCTCCATCAAATTTAGGTTCTACCGAATATTCAATTTGTTCTTCTTGAGCTAATTTCTTTACTGTTTCATCCCAATCCAGCAAATCCTGACTGCTGTATGCTTTGGCGAGTGAAAGCATGGGAATGAGGTGGTTGACGGTCGTGAAATCATCGGACAAACCTTGTGCTACTCTTTGGGTGGGTGAATCAGCAACAATGAGTTCGGGATAGTTGTCTTCAATGGCTTTGAGATAGTCAAACAAATAATCGTAGTCGGTGTCGGGAATAATGGAGGCTGCTTTGACGTAGTAGAGCCAATCGTGGTATTGTATGACTTCTCTGAGTTCTACTGCAATTCCAAACGCAACTTCTTGTTCGGGAATGGAGGATTTGTTGTGTTGTAGTAATTTTTGGGTAAGGTTTTGGAGTGCTTGGGTTTGTTTGGTATCGTACATATTTTTGTATTGTTGTTTTTTGTTTTGGTGTGTTGAGGTGTTAATATTTTGGGGTTTTCTATTGGATTTTTCAAAAAAAATAGCGTATTGCTATATAACTTATTTTTTTACTAAAACGTTCCTTTTCGTATTTCTTTTTTTGGAGAACGATTTGCTAACAAAAATACGGTTTTTCACTTCAAAATGCTATATTTAACTTTCAATCAAGGATATGAAAAAAAACAATAAATCAGTAGTTGTTGAAGAAATTCCTGCTTTGGGTTTGATATTTGCAGATGTGTTGGCAGTCGGAATATTGATTGGTTTGCTATTGCTTGCCTATTCTTTTTTCTTCAAATCTTCTCATTTACAGATGCTTAATACCCGTGCATATCAAAACATCTTGCTCAATGAATTTGAAGATGCTTTTGGAGCAGAGATAGCTTCTGGAAGTATTCACAATGAAATGGATGGAAATCAAATTCGATGGGGATTTCATTCTGATTTACTGTATGCAAATGGTTCGGAAGTATTGTCAGATGGAGGCAGGAGGATTTTGAATCTTTGCAGTAAGGCCTTACTGCAAATTCCTGATAGTTTGTATCAGCAGATTCAAGTGATTAGCTTTACAAAGGGTGGGCAATTACCTCAAGAAAGTTTACTCAGGAAAGGCGGTATGAATGACTATTTTGACTTGGCTGCAAAGCGGGCAAAGAATATATCAGGCTATTTGGTGGCAAATACAACAGGTGTTTCGGCTACACGCTTCAATAGTTCTATGCAGAGAATTGATTCCAATGCTTTGGATGACAGAAAAACAGAAATAGTGATTTATTTGCACTAATTTTCTTTCTTGCAGATGGTGAAGTAGAAGGTAGTGCCTTTATTGAGTTCGGATTCTAACCAAATTTTTCCGCCATGTTGCTCTACTATTTTTTTGCAAGTAGCCAAACCAATACCTGTACCTCCATATTCATACTTACTGTGTAGTTTTTTGAATAGCAAAAATATTTTATCGTTATGCTCAGGGGCTATGCCTATTCCATTGTCTGATACCGAAAATTGCCAGTGAGTGCCAAAATCGATTGCTGATATTTTTATAATTGGGGAAACGTTTGGATTTCGAAACTTAATGGCGTTGACAATTAAGTTTTGAAATAATTGAATCATCTTGGTTTGGTTGGCTGTAAAGTTTTGAGGAATATCTGAACATTCGATTATTGCATTTTGCTGATCAATTGATTGTTGAAGTCCTTGTATTATTTTTTGAAGCAATACGTCCATATCAAAAGTTGCCGCAGTATGAACTTGGGTATTTACCCGAGAATAATTCAGTAAATCATTGATTAGCAATTCCATATTCATTACAGATTGTTTAATAAATTGTAAAAATGAAAGTGCTTCCTCGTTTAAGTCTTCTGAATAACTCTCGGTTAGGACTTCAATCAGCCCCATAATGGTAAGCAATGGTTCTCGGAGGTCATGTGAAGCGATGTAGGCAAAATTTTCTAATTGTAAATTTGAATCAATGTATTTTTGCAGTTCTTTGTTTTTTTCGTCTAATTCTTTCGCTTTCTCCTTTAAGTCTAAGAGTGCTTTTTTCTTTTCCGTAATATCCTGAATCATTAACACTCGGTATCTTGCCTCGCCTAATTCATTTCTCACTGCAGCTAAAGACACATTCGCCCATATTATTGAGCCATCTTTGGTGATGTATCTTTTTTCAAAACTAGAATCTTTGCTATTTTGATGTTCAACATCCTTGAAACTTTCGGTGTGCTTTTGTGTATCCTCAGGATGCGTAATGTACATTGCGCTCATATTCTTCAATTCTTCAATTGAATATTGAAGCATTCGAGAGAATTTTTTATTTACGTGTGCCAGCAGGTATTCACCTGAATAATCATCAATTACTATACCTATGGGGCTTTCTTCAAATAAACTTCTAAACAAAGATTCGCTTCTCCGCAGTTCGGTTTCTGCTTTTATGCGTTTGGTAACATCCCTAAAACTCCAAACACGCCCTACTATTTTAGTTCCTATTCTTTGTGGCTGTGAATATCTTTCAAATATTCTTCCATCTTTAAAGTATAAAACATCAAAACTAATGGCTTCTGGATTGTCATACAGTTCCCTTACTTTGGAAATAAATTGTTCGGGATCTTTCAATTGAGAAAGTACATACGTCAAACCATCGGCTTCGTTTTTACCAAAAGCCAGCCCCAATGGCATCTTCCACATTTTGACAAACTGTTGGTTGAAGCGAACCATTTTTCCATGTCCATCTGCAATTAACAAACCATCGGCAGTACATTCAATAGTTGCTTCTAAAAGAGATAGAGATTGCGCTAGTCTTTCTGTTTGAATTCTATTTTCCTGCTCACGTTGCCTAATAAGCTCATCATTTATTGCACGTTCAAGTTCTGCCTCTACTCTATTGGCGCATACCTTCAATACCGTTGTAACTAAATCAATATTTTCTAAAGGAAGGGTATCTAAAACGGCAATATGACCAATACACATTTTTTTATCATTAAACAAAGGGATTCCGACATAACTTTGTATCCCCCACTTTACTAAGTCAATATCTTTGGGATAGAGTGTTTGTACTCTTTCAGGAAAAATTTTTATTCCTTGCGATAAGACGTGTTCACACGGAGTATGAAGTATTTCATATTCATAGTCTTTCACCAGTCCATCTGCTGCCCACAACGACTTGGCTCTCACACGATAGCTATCTCTTAGAAATTCACCAATTAGCACATATTTTGATCCAATATTTTTTGAAATACTTTCTACAACTGCATCAAAAAAACCAGCACCCTGTGCAAGGGCAATTTCATACAGGATATCAAACAATACATTTTTATCTGTATTTGACAACGAATCGAAAGAATTGGTAGATTGAAGCATAATTGATGTGTGTTAGATAACAAGAATTTGCAAGTATTATGCCACAATGAAAAGAAACATTCAATCTATGACATAACCGTTGAGCATAAAACGATTGCTTTGACTTAATGGATAATAAACATTTGTAGATAAAGGTCTAATCAATAATTCGTCCGCCACAATATCTTCTGCAATCAAAACAATTCTAATAGGATTATCCGCATTTTGAAGGGTAAATACATGGTCAGCACGCACCCAATCTTTGTAAATATCCAATCTTTCTTTGGGGTCAAAATATACTTGATCTACTTCTGCATTGTCAAGATTGAATTGTTTGTAACTAAAATCTGGAAATGCGGCGTATTTATCATCCGATTTTACCCAAACTGAGGCAATGTATTGCTGCCCTTCTTTGGCATTTGGAAGTTTTCCTTCAAAAAGCATCAATTCTCCTTTGGTTTCATGTATGGCTTTGTCGCCAAACAATGCGCCTGAGAAATTACCGTCCTCAAAACCTTGAATTACAACATTGTTCACACTATCTGTACTCCAATATTCTTGAGGTGTATTGAAGTGAAAAAGACTATCTTTTTGCGTTTCAAATATTTGCTTGGCATTTGATAGTTCATTATCAAATGCACTTAGCGGCAATTCATACAATGTTTCATTATCATTTTGGTAAATGAGTTTCGCCTTTTGAAGCAATCGCTGTTCGTCAGGCATAAAATTTTTGCCATGAGTGACAAGCAATAAGGGCTTATCATTTGGATATTCCTTCAAAATTTGTTTTTCAATAAGAGGATTGCTCATCAACTGCCCCATCTTCAATGATTGAAGAATAGAATACCTTCCCACAAAAATACTGTTCATGGGTAAGCCTGTTTGGTAGGACACTTTGCAGCCAAAGTACAATCCACCTGCGCCTCTTTCGCTTACATACAGTTTTTCAGAACCAATATTGAAGTAAGGAAAAACCATCATTGCCTGAAAGTCACTTACCTGATGACCTTTTTCTATCAAAATATCTTTGTAGTTGATTGTTTTGCCATAAAAATCATGGTTTTCTACATTGGTTTCTCTTGTATATTTTTGTTTACTTTTAATCAAATAATATCCTTCCATTGCCCATATCCCAAACGCTAAAAAAAGCATTGTTGCGGCAATCGTTTTAACTCCCTTGATGCTCATTCGCCTGAAAATCAAAAAGAAATAAAAAGCAGTATACACTGTAAAAACATAATAGAACACCCATGCAAACCTTCCTAATGAACGAAATTGTCGAAGTTGGGGCAGATAGTCCAATAAAAAAGCAAATCCTTGCTCAAATGGAATACACATTGAGTAGAGTAGCACAATCACCGAAGCCCAAATAGCAGTGGACAAATTGGCGGGCAAAACAGGGCGGAGCATTTTCGCCCATTGTCTTTTTACCACATATTTGAAGCCCTTGATAAGTGTGAATAGAACGGCCAAAACACTGATGAATCCTATATAGACATATCCTTCAAATTTAGGAGGATGGTTTTTGTAAAACAATTTCCAAAATTCCCCCAAAGGAGGATCTGTAGAAAATAAGATACTTCGGGGTTCGGCATGATAGAAAAAGAAACCAAACGGGGATGTATGTAAATCAGTTGTTGGGTCAGTGACTATTTGGAAAACTTTGAAGACTACAATGGGTACAATAGCACTGAGTATTAAAGAAACGAAGTGAGAAAGTTGGAGTTGTTTTCTAAAATATTTTTGGAGAAAATAAACAAGAGCATAGGCCAGTATAAATACTGCATCAATGAGTAGATAATAAGCATGTATGAATGCAAAAAACAATAGTGCGATTATCTGCAATACTGCCCATCGGTAAGGGTGTTTTGAATTTTCTTGCCGCAACAAAATATACCAGGAAAGCGGTATAACTGTCAAAATAGCAAGTGCATAATGCCCTAAAAAACGATGAAACTGAGGAGATAGGTGTGCAATTAATAACGCCGTTATCATGGCATACCATACAGGAAGTCGGTAATGACGCAAAATGAGGAATAAAAATAAAATACAAGGTATAATAGAGAAAATCATACACCAATTGACAATACCAATGGTATAACCTTCAATATTGACAATAGACTCATTGATCCAATGTAAGGGCATTGCTATCGAAGGCATTGCATCAACATACATCAAATAACTACCGAATGGATATCCCATTCCATTGAAATTCCACCTCCCACCATATTTAACATAATAAGCTGGGCCATAATAATTTTTGATCCCATCTCCATAGGGCGCAAAAAGATAGTCATTAGCATTCCAAATAATATCGCCCCAAAGCAGGAATGTGACTGCGAAAGAGCATAAGAGGAGAATGGAAATAGGATACTTTTCGAGTAGTTTCATAAAAAAAATGGTACCAAATAATTTTGAAGCTAAATTAGAAGCCAGATTTGGCAAGCAAGTTAAATAAAAAAGCGCATTTCCGAATTACGAAAATGCGCTTTTTTATCATCTATCAGATTCGATTATCCGATTGCTAGTCTTTTGAAGCCAGTAACTTTCAAACCTTTAGAAACTGATTGAAGGTATTCGCCAACAGTTTTGCTATTGTCCTTCACGAATTTTTGGTGAACCAAAGTATTGTCTTGATAGAATTTTTGGAGTTTTCCTTGAGCAATTCTATCCAATATTTTATCTGGTTTTCCTTCTGCACGAGCCTGTTCTCTACCAATTTCGAGTTCTTTTGCTTTGGTTTCCTCGTCTACATCACTTTCATCTACTGCAATGGGCTTCATCGCTGCTACTTGCATTGCCACATCTTTAGCTGCTCCAATGATATCCTCATTGCCAGTTTGATTCAACCCTACTAATACACCAATTTTGTTACCTGCATGGATGTAAGGCACTACCAAATCCGCTGATAGTTTTTCATAGTTAGAAACTTCAATTTTCTCCCCTATTTTACCTATTTGGTCAGTAAGGTTTTCTGCAATAGTTAAATTATTGAGAGATAAACTTAGCAATTCTTCAGTATTTGAAGGTGTATTCGCCAATGCTATATCAGCAATTTTGTTTGCAAAACTAACGAAGTCGTCATTTTTTGCTACAAAATCAGTTTCACAACTTAATACCAAAGTAATTCCTGATGTTCCATCATCTGAAACTTTAGCGATGGCAACACCTTCCGTAGCTTGACGGTCAGATCTTTTTGCAGCTACTTTTTGTCCTTGTTTACGAAGAACCTCAATAGCTACATCAAAGTCACCTCCTGCCTCTACTAGGGCTTTCTTACAATCCATCATACCAGCACCAGTCTGTTGTCTCAATTTATTGACATCTGATGCAGAGATCTTAACACCACTCATGGTTTGTTTCGATTTTATATTGATAAATATTATTTTCTATTGTAAAAGACTACATGATTTAGTCTTTCTTTTTTCTGCGTCCTCTTGTTCTTCTTCTTCTTGCTGAGTCTTGCTCACTAGCATCTCCACCAGATGAAGTTACAGAATCTTGTTCTCTATCACGCTCCAATAATCCTTCTCTAATTTTTTCTACGATATAGGAAATGATAACATTCACAGACTTAGAAGCATCATCGTTGGCAGGAATAGCGAAGTCAACAGTTGTTGGATCAGAGTTGGTATCAACCATGGCGAAAGTACTCAAGTTCAGCTTATGTGCTTCTGCTAAAGCGATGTGTTCGTGGCTAATATCAACAATAAAAAGTGCACTTGGAACACGATTCAAATTCGCAATACCACCCAATACACGCTCCAACTTATCTTTTTGTCTGCCCAACATTAAGCGTTCTTTCTTAGTCAATGCCTCAGCATTCTCAGTAAGTGTACGTTCAATGCCTTGCATTTTTTTGATGGACTTCTTGATAGTGGCAAAGTTGGTAAGCATACCTCCTAGCCATCTTTCAGTCACAAAAGGCATTTCAACACTTCGAGCAGCTTCTGCTACGATGTCTTTTGCCTGTTTTTTAGTGGCAACAAACAATATTTTTCTACCTGAGCGAGCAATAGATTTCACTGCTTTACCCGTTGCTATTAAAGCTTCGTTGGTCTTGTTCAGGTCAATAATGTGAATACCCTTGCGTTCCATAAAGATGTAAGGAAGCATTTTGGGATTCCACTTCTTTTTCAAATGTCCGAAGTGGACACCCGCATCCAACATTTGTTCATTAGGAATACCTTGCATAGTATATCTTGGATTTTATCGTTTACTAAATTGTGCTCTTTTACGTGCTTTTCGAAGACCTGGTTTTTTACGCTCAACTATGCGCGCATCTCTGGTCATCATATCTTCTGCTTTCAGTGCTGGTTTACAATCAGCATTTTCTTTAACTAAGGCACGAGAAATACTTAAAGCAATCGCTTCTGCTTGCCCTTTTACACCACCACCACGAACCGTGATTTTGAAATCGAATTTACCTTCTGTATTTGTCAATTTAAAAGGCACTACGATTAAATCCGATAAGTGAGGAACAGTAATGTATTCTTTATAGTCTTTGCCGTTGATAATAACCTTACCTGTACCATGTGATAAAAAAGCACGTGAAACAGACGATTTTCTTCGACCTACTGCATTTATCTGGCTCATAAAATATTGATTATTTACATTTTGAAATGGGTTAAATAAAATATCTTGACCATTTCAAATTGCTTGATTTAATGTTTAAAAAGTCATTTCTTTTGGTTGCTGTGCTTGGTGTGGATGTTCGGCATCTGTATAAATGAATAATTTCTTAATCATTTGACGACCAAGACGATTTTTCGGCAACATACCTCTGACCGCTTTTTCCATTACATCAGTAGGTTTGTGTTGCAACATTTCTTTGGCGGTGCGTCTTCTTTGTCCACCAGGATAGCCGCTATGTCTAATGTACTCTTTGGCGTTCATCTTATTACCTGTAAATCGAATTTTATCCGCATTCACAATAATCACATAATCACCATCATCAATATGAGGAGTATAAGAGGGTTTGTGTTTACCACGTAAAATAGTAGCAATACGAGTAGCCAAACGACCAACAATCATATCTTCTGCATCTACTATATACCACTCTCGTGTTACGTCCTCTTTTCGGGTTGAAACTGTTTTATAACTCAGTGTATTCACCGCATTCTATTTTTTGCTGTGAGAAAAATCTTTTTCTTAAAAATTGAGCGCAAAGATACTATTATAGCTCAAGATAAACAAGCATTCTTTATAAATTTATGTTGAATCAATTATTAAAACATTGGTTTACAGTCAAAATTTCGCACAGAAATTTTAGCCCCCTTGAAAAAAGGTTAAACATACTATTGTCATAGTTTATGCGTTTTATCAAAGTGCATTAAACCATGATTTAGTTGCATTATCAAACCATACTGATAGTACTAAAACCAAATGAATATTATGATACCTTTTCTCTACTTAAGTAACAAAGAAAAGTTAATTTTACAATCAATTGGCTATTTTTGAAACAAAGGGGAAGGCTAAATAAAGTGTGAGATTATTTTTCTTCATCACTCATTGTAGAAACCTTTTTACCCACTTATGCTTTATTTAGAAGTATTTTTTTTCAAAACCTTATTTTCTGTTTTAAACGATTCTAATGCTATGGCACGAAAAATCATTGTGTGCACACTTTGCTTAATAGTCACTAGTTCACTTGCTTTTGCTCAAAAAAAATGGATCCCCACTGATGTCCAGACATCTACTATCTTGGTTGAGCGGTTTAAATATCAAGACCCTAGTAATACTCTAACTGACATTGATGAGTTTTTTGAAGACGATAGAGATGATTTCATAGAAGAAACCAATGAAAATTTGGAAGCTTACAATGAAAAATTAGAGCCTGTTTTTAAAAAATATAAATACGGTTATAAACTAGTTGCAGTAGGAAAGATTGATGAGTTGTATCCAGACAAAAATGAATATCGCTACATCCTTCGAAGAGAAGCTTTTTTTGGAAACAAAAAAACCTTAAATCTTGACACAAAAAAAGTAGAAGACGATTCTTATTTTGCTTATCGATATTATTTCTATGATAGAAAAACAAAAGAATCTTATCCTTACTATTATTTTTCAGGTGACCAGTGGGAACAGTTGAAAAGAATTGTACATTGGCTCAATAAATCTGATAATCAGACTGTTTCAGGTCAGTAGGAATATTGAAGGAAAAATCAAATAACTAAATTTGTTTTGATTTCTCCCCATTTAAACTAAGAAGAATTAAAACCTCCAATTTTAGAAACCGTCCTCAAACAATCATTTCGAGGACGGTTTTATTTTTGTACTTTGTTAAGCCGAAACGCTATAATTTGGAGCTTCTTTCGTAATCTGAACATCATGTGGGTGGCTCTCCCGCAAACCTGCACTGGTAATTCTAATAAATCGAGCATCTTCTCGCAAGTTTTCAATAGTAGCCGTACCACAATATCCCATTCCTTGCTGCAAACCACCAATTAATTGAAATACAGTATCTTCCAATTTCCCTTTATATGCTACCCTGCCTTCAATACCTTCAGGTACTAACTTTTTAGCTCCTTCTTGAAAATACCTGTCTTTACTCCCTTTTTGCATTGCTCCAATAGAACCCATACCTCTGTAAACCTTATATTTACGTCCTTGATATAGTTCCGTAGCACCGGGGCTTTCCTCACAACCTGCAAAAATACTTCCCATCATACACGTTGCTGCACCCGCTGCAATCGCTTTCACCAAATCACCAGAATATTTGATACCTCCATCTGCAATGACAGGTATACCATAAGGTTTAGCCGCTTCAGCACAATCATATATAGCCGTAATTTGTGGAACACCTACACCTGCCACTATTCTCGTTGTGCAGATGGAACCAGGTCCAATGCCTACTTTCACTGCATCAGCCCCAGCTTCAATAAGCGCAACTGTACCGCTTGCCGTAGCCACATTCCCTGCAATCACTTGTAAGTCTGGAAAAGTATCTTTTACCTCCCTCACTGTTTGTAGTACTCCTTCTGAATGTCCATGTGCCGTATCTATCACAATTACATCTGCCTGTGATTCTGCTAATTTGGCAACGTGGTGTAAGGTATTTTTTCCTACTCCTACTGCTGCACCAACGAGCAAACGCCCATAAACATCTTTTGCAGCATGAGGATACTGAATTGCTTTTTCGATATCCTTAATGGTAATCAAGCCTTTGAGCTTCCCATTTTTATCTACAATCGGCAATTTCTCAATTTTATGCCGCATCAAAATACCCTTTGCTTCTTCTAAAGTAGTCCCTGCAGGTGCAGTAATGAGATGCTTGCTCGTCATTGCTTCTTGAATACTTTTGTTGTGGTCAGTTTCGAAGCGGATGTCTCGATTGGTGATAATGCCTACCAATATACCATTTTCATCGGTGATAGGTACGCCTGAAATTTTGTATTTGGCCATCAAATCATCAGCCTCAAATACTTTATGACTTGGCGACAGAAAGAATGGATCATTGATAACCACATTCTGGGAGCGTTTGACCATATCTATCTGCTCTGTTTGCGACTCAATAGACATATTTTTGTGTATAATACCAATACCTCCTTGTCGTGCCATTGCTACCGCCATTCGTGCCTCGGTGACAGTGTCCATACCTGCACTAATAATAGGTATGTTCAGACGAATTTTTGGAGTAAGCCACGTAGAAAGTTGGACATCTTTGGGGAGAACATGGGAGTGATCAGGAAGTAGTAAAACATCATCGAAGGTGAGTCCTTCTTTTATTAACTTGTACATCATTGTGAATTTTTTCAGCGATTTGCAAAAAAAATTCGTGCAAAGATAATAGATTTTTTGCCAATGAAAATCGAAATAACAGTGAAAATGAAAATTATAGCCAATAATTGTGCTTCTCTTGCTTCAATATCCAATAATTCTCAAAAAAACTAGAACTTCGCAACACAAACATGATTCAACAATATCAACAATTCAACAAATGAACCAAAAACAGAGTGGCTTAGACATAAATTTGGGAAATGAGTGTTCTAAAAATGCTTACAACTGGTCAAAAAAGACTTTTGAGAATAGAAAAGGAAAGGCTGGAGATTTGGCTTTAGACATTGAAGGTGGTTTTGCGAATATGCTACAATTTGGTAAAATGAGGATTGGGATTGCTTCTGATGGCATTGGCACAAAAATAGAATTAGCAGAACGCAGCCGTATATACGATACACTTGGCTACGATTTATTGGCAATGGTGGCCGATGACTTGGTAGCAGGTGGCTTTGAACCTACCAATATTTCTAATATCATTGATGTGGATTTACTCGATTATGACACAATTGATGCGCTTATGAAAGGTCTACACGATGCGTGTAATTTTGCAGGAGTAGCCATCTCAGGGGGTGAGATTGCAGAACTGGGCAATCGCATAAGTGGATATGGTGAGGGGATGCACTTTAATTGGTGTTCGACTGCTGTTGGAGTTTTGCATGAAAGTTTGCAGAAACCAATTGATGGCCAAAATATTGAAGTGGGTGATGCGGTGATTAGCTTGCAAAGTCGAGGCTTTCGCAGCAATGGTTTTTCGCTGATTCGTAGAATTATGCAACAGACCTATGGTGATTTGTGGCATGTTCAATCTTATGACGAGCAAACAACTTGGGGCGAAAAACTGCTAACTCCTTCTTTGGTTTTTTCACCTGCTATTATGAGTTTACTCAATGCGGGTTTCCAATTAAATGGAATTGCTCATATTACTGGTGGAGGCATTGCGGATAATTTTCAAAGGGTATTGAAAAAAGCAGGAGTAGGCGCAGAATTAGATAATTTGTTTCCTCCTCATTTGGTAATGCAAAGGCTTCAAAAATTGGGTGATGTCGATACGAACAAAGCTTATTTGTATTGGAATATGGGTAATGGGATGTTGATTGTCTTGCCACAAACTTCTGCGGATGAGGCTTTTTCTTTGCTGGGGGATAGTGGTTATAACGCACGCATTGCAGGACAAATCGTTGAAGGTAAATTCGTTCACATTGTTACGGATAGTGTCGATTTGAAGGAAACTTATTGAAAGGCAAATATTGATTTTCCATACCTTTGCAAACCAAAAGCAATCATTGGTTGTTTAAGCAATGTTGTTTATCTGATACAAAAAAATACATAGTAATGATAGGTTCAAAAAGAGTGGTAAGCATTTACACCGAAGCAACACCGAATCCAGAAACCATGAAATTCGTGTTGAATAAGATGTTGTATGCTCAAAATAGTGCTGATTTTCCTACTCGTGAGGATGCAGAGGGAGCTTCTGATTTGGCAATTGGCTTGTTTGATGAATTTCCGTATGTCAAAGGTGTTTTTATTATGAACAACTTTGTAACGGTTACGAAAACACCTACTACTGAATGGTTTGAGGTGGTTCCCGATATTCGAGAATATATCCGTCAATATGTAGAAGAGGAGGGTCATATAATTGATGAAAATGTACTTCGACAAAAACTAGCGGACAAACCAGGTGGCGACCCAAATGAAGTGAGTGTGGACGATTCTGAAATAGAAGTAAAAATCAAAGAATTGATTAAAACGTATGTGCAACCTGCGGTAGAAATGGACGGCGGCAGTATTGTATTTCGGTCTTACAATGAAGGCATCGTTTACTTGGGAATGCAGGGTTCTTGTAGTGGCTGCCCTTCTTCTACGGTAACACTCAAGGCGGGCATTGAAGGTCTGATGAAACGCATGATTCCAGAAATCATATCGGTCGAAGCTGAAATGATGTAATCAACAAATCCATTTTGAATGATAGAATGAGTGGATTTTGAAAAAAAATGAGCTCCACTCATTCATCATTAATACAAACAACCTTATGAACCCCAAAAAAGTAAAGATATTGATTGTTGATGATGAAGCGGATGTATTGGAATTTATGCGCTATAATCTCAAAAAAGAAGGATTCCAAGTATTTATTGCACCTGATGGCGTTGAGGCCATTAAGATTGCACAAAAAGAAATTCCGCATTTAGTTGTTTTGGATATTATGATGCCTGAAATGGACGGACTGCAAGCTTGTAAGGAATTACGGGCATTGCCAGAACTTCAACATACATTGATTACTTTTTTAACAGCTCGTAGCGAAGAGTTTACTCAAGTGATGGGTTTAGAAATCGGAGCAGATGATTACATTACCAAACCTGTAAAACCGAGATTGTTTATCAGCAAAGTAAAGTCACTCTTACGCCGTTATTCCAAGCAAGACACAGAAGATGTCATTGTTGTCAATGACATAGAAATTAATCGAGATACATTCACTATCAAAAAAGGAGATGAGATAATAGAACTGCCCCGCAAAGAATTTAAGTTGATTTATTTGCTTGCTTCTAAACCAGGCAAAGTTTTCACTCGTGAAAAAATTCTAACGAGTGTATGGGGAACAGATGTAATTGTCAATGACCGAACTATTGATGTACATATCAGAAAACTTCGTGAAAAAATCGGCAATGAATACATCAAAACTATCAAAGGAATAGGCTATAAATTTGAACTATAAGTATAAAATAAATCTCTCCAAACTAATATTTCCTCCCTTTATACTACCATTTGACAGGACAAATTGCATATATTTACGAGTCAAAGAGATTAACTTCAAATATATATAAAAGATAACTCCTTAGGTATGAAAACAATCAAGGGTCCTGCCATTTTTTTAGCACAATTTGTAGGTGATAAATCACCATTTGATACATTGGAAGGAATGTGTCGGTGGGCATCGGACTTGGGTTTTAAAGGTATTCAAATTCCCACTTGGGAAAAACACCTGATTGACCTACAATTGGCAGCTGAAAGCAAAACTTACTGCGATGAGTTAAAAGGTAAAGTGGCAGAGCATGGATTGGAAATCACCGAATTATCTACTCATCTTCAAGGACAGTTAATAGCTGTTCATCCTGCTTACAATGAAATGTTCGATGGTTTTGCAGACCCTTCTGTGCGAAATAATCCAAAGGCTCGGACTGAATGGGCAAAGCAACAACTCCTATGGGCAGCAAAAGCAAGTCAAAATTTAGGACTATATGCTCATGTAACCTTTTCGGGTTCATTGCTTTGGCATACTATATATCCTTGGCCTCAACGTCCCGCAGGTTTGGTAGAAACAGGCTTCAAAGAATTGGCGAATCGCTGGACACCTATCCTCAATACTTTTGACGAAGTTGGAGTAGATCTCTGTTATGAGTTGCATCCGGGTGAAGATCTGCACGATGGCATCACATTTGAGCGATTTTTAGAAGTCACCAACAACCATCCTCGTGCCAATATTCTATACGATCCGAGCCATTTTGTATTGCAGCAACTGGATTATTTGGCATTTATAGATATATACCATGAACGCATCAAGATGTTTCATGTCAAAGATGCTGAATTTAATCCTTCTGGAAGAGCAGGCGTATATGGAGGATACGAAAGTTGGATCAATCGCCCAGGACGTTTTCGTTCCTTAGGTGACGGACAGGTTGATTTTGTAGGCATATTTAGCAAACTAACCCAATATGATTTTGACGGATGGGCTGTAATGGAATGGGAATGTTGTTTGAAACATCCCGAAGATGGAGCAACAGAAGGAGCCATTTTTATTGCAGACCACATCATTCGTGTGACAGAAAGAGCCTTTGATGACTTTGCAGGCACGGGAGCGGATGAAGCAATAAATAAGAGAATATTAGGGATATAATAGTGATTAAATGAAAATGCAAGATGATTTCTACATAGGTTGGCAGCCCAAATCTCCTCATTCTTATACAAAAGCTATGAGTTTGTTTATTGGTTTTTTGCTCATTGTCGTACCTTTATCGGCGTTTTTATTGGTTAACAGTCAAAATAATTTTTCTACTGCCCGTTTTGAGTTTGGTAAAACGACTGAAATTGAAGGAATTTTGGTTAAAGATCCAGTTCCAATGTTAAAATTAGAGGCAAGCAAAACTTCTGATGGAAAAACCCATTATCAAAATATATTGTTGGTGGCTTTTGGAAAGCGAGGAGCTAAAGGTGATATCAGGAAGATGGAGCAAGAAAATGGCGATTTGCAGGGGAAACTTGTCCGACTAAAAGGAACGTTGATTTATGGAGATGGTAAAACTTTGTTGGAGTTGACTGAAGGAAAGGAGGCATTGTTGGATGTAAAAACAGTAGCAAACATCTTTATTTCGCAAGAAGAAAAATATGGTACAACCACATTGAAAGGTGAAATTATTGATCCAAAGTGTTATTTTGGTGTGATGAAACCTGGTGAGGGAAAAATACACCGTTCTTGTGCCATTCGCTGCATTTCGGGAGGTATTCCACCTGTATTGAGAATCAAAGATACCGAAGGAAATACGGATTATTGTCTTTTGGTGGGAAGCAACGGCGAGAACATAAATGATAAGATATTGGAGTACGTGGCAAGCCCAATTGAAATTAGCGGTCAGTTGTCAAAATTAGACGATTGGCTGCTGTTTAGAGTAGATTTTGATGCTGGTTTTAAACTTTTGTACTAAAAAAAAGCTTTAATTAGCATTGACGTTTAAATGACAAAATATAGATGATGTTGTTAAACCCATTCAATAGCACAAAAGTCTAACCAAAGTAGAAACAATATTTTTCTATCAAATTAAAAATAATAATCATTAACCAATAAACCTTTTAAAATATGTCAACAATCTTCAAACGTTTTCAGATATTTTCTTCGCTACTACTTGTAGCATGTTTGGCAATGTTCTTCAATGCTTGTGATACAACTACGGGTACAGACCCATGTGAAACAGTTAATTGTATCAATGGTGATTGTCTAGTTAGCGCAACAGGCGATCCTTTCTGTAATTGTAACCCTGGATTCAGTGGTCCTACTTGCGAAACAGTAGATGACCCTTGTTCTGCCGTTCAATGTCCGTCCAACGCTACTTGTTTGATAGACAGTGTCACAGGAGAGGCTTACTGTGAGTGTGACTTAGGCTATGAAGGGGATAATTGTGATGTTGAAATCAGAAGTAAATTCTTAGGTACTTACACAGGGAAAGTAACTTATACAGATGGAGATATTTTCACCGATTTTGCGCAAAGCGTCACCGTCACCGCAGACCCAAGCAATATTGAGCAGTTTTTCATCAACAATTTTGAAGACTACTCTATTCCTTCAGCCGAGCGTTTTTCTTTCTTGTCAAAAGTTAGACCGATTGACCAAAAAGCAAATACCTTTGAGATATTAAACAGCTACACCAAAGATTATATATTGGATGGCGTTCAATACAGAGTAAGATATAGTGGCACAGGTTTAGGAACAAGAAACGAGGCCAATGGACATATGGTCATTGAATACAAAGTAGAGGACATTAATCCATCTACAAATGTAGTGATTTCGTCTCTTACCAATATCTTGACTTTGACACCTCAATAAACAGTCGAAAGACTTTAGATAAAAAACAGTCGAAAGACTTTAGATAAAAGACAAAAGAAAGTGGATGTGTTTTCAATAACGCATCCACTTTTTTGTGGGTGTTAATGTTCAAAAAGTCAGTAAATAATAGCATATATTTTGTTAAAATGGTAAATTTGCTCATTGCTAACCAATTACTCTTTGAAATATGGCAACGACATCAAAACAATTTCAAATTTCAGCTATTTTAACATTCCTAATTGGCAGTATGCTGTTCTTCAATGCCTGCAAAAAAGATACAAATCCCTGCGAAGATGCAATATGTATAAACGGCAATTGTGCCGTAAACGCAGCAGGTGAAGCTGTTTGCAATTGCAACGAAGGATTTACTGGGCCAACCTGTGAGGAAATAGTTGATCCATGTTTGGACTTAACGTGTGTCAATGGGAACTGTGTAGTTGATTCTCAGGGCATGGCTTCCTGCAATTGCAACGAAGGATTTACTGGACCAACCTGTGAGGAAATAGTTGATCCATGTTTGGACTTAACGTGTGTCAATGGGAACTGTATAGTTGATTCTCAGGGCGTGGCTTCCTGCAATTGCGATGAAGGATTTACTGGACCAACCTGTGAGGAAATAGTTGATCCATGTTTGGACTTAACGTGTGTCAATGGGAACTGTGTAGTTGATTCTCAAGGCGTGGCTTCCTGCAATTGCGATGAAGGATTTACTGGACCAACCTGTGAGGAAATAGTTGATCCATGTTTGGACTTAACGTGTGTCAATGGGAACTGTATAGTTGATTCTCAGGGCGTGGCTTCCTGCAATTGCGATGAAGGATTTACTGGACCAACCTGTGAGGAAATAGTTGATCCATGTTTGACAGTTCAATGTCCTGATAATTCAACTTGTGAGATAGATAATGTAACAGGGAAGCCTATTGTATATGTAATATTGGGTATCAAGGGAATAACTGCGATATTGAAATCCGAAACAAATTCTTGGCGCTTACACAGGTAAAGTAAATTATACCAACGGAGATATTTTCACAGATTTCACTCAGAGTATAACTGTTACCACTGACCCAAGCAATATTGAGCAGTTTTTCATCAACAATTTCGAAGACTATTCTATTCCTTCTGCCGAGCGTTTTTCTTTTTTGGCAAAAGTCAGACCGATTGACCAAAAAGCAAATACCTTTGAGATATTAAACAGCTACACCAAAGATTATATATTGGATGGCGTTCAATACAGAGTAAGATATAGTGGCACAGGTTTAGGAACAAAAAACGAGACCAATGGACATATGGTCATTGAATACAAAGTAGAAGACATCAACCTAAGTACAGGTGCAGTGATTTCGTCTCTTACCAATATCTTGACTTTGACACCTCAATAAACAGTCGAAAGACTTTAGATAAAAGACAAAAGAAAGTGGATGTGTTTTTAATAGCGCATCCACTTTTTTTATTTTTCAGCTTCTTTCATATATGCCAAGTACTTTTTCACCGCTTTCTTTGCCTCGCCAAAGGTCATATATTCCACTCCATTTCGATGTTGGTAATAACTAATTTCATAGATTACTTTCCATTGCTTATACAAATCTTTATAAGCTTGCACCACCGAATAATTGGGATCATAAATATGAGCAGGTTCAGCCGCAACACCATTGATCTCAAGAATTTTAAAATTTTTACCTTTCTTCAAATCAATCATATTTTGGCACTTCAAATCGTAGCGACAAAAACTTATACCCTTCAATTGTAAACTAATCTGATCGAACACCTTTCGCAACTCATCGTCTATCAAATTATTGCCGTTTAAAAACATTGCACCTTTGCAGTGATTTCCAATTGCGCTCAACTCTACCTTTTCTCCTTTCAAAGGAATGGAATTAAGCAGCCCCTTTTCAGCTAAACTAGGTGACAATCTCTCAATTTGCAGTTTTGCACGAGGTTTTTTTTTCATCAACTCCAATACCGTACTTTGCCCATCTCCTTCAATCGTTAAAAACTCCTTGAGACAAATAGAACTCACCACACCTTGCGATTGATGTGGGTAACGATAGTGTAAAATAGCAGCTTCAATAGGATAGTCCACAAACTCTTGAATCAAAAAATCCAATTGATTCTTGTGGTGGTACTGCTGCAAGTCTTCATTGGAAACCAATTTTTCAACCAACAAACCACGCTCCCCCACATCGGGTTTGGCAATCAACGGAAACTCCAACTGTGCAGTGGTCAACCATTGCAGCACATCGGCGAAAGGCGTTTTTTGAGGAACAAAAACAGTAATAGGTCTATATTTCTCAGGAATTTGACGAATGATTTTGATTTTAGATTCCCCCAAAACACCGCCTGTTTCTATGGCAGGATTAGCGGCACTGAAAAAAAACAGTGATCTTGCCTTAATAGAAAAAAACAGCCAAAAAAAGACTACTGGAATATTAGTGAGATAAGCGGGATAATACTCCCAACTCGACCAACGAATGTAGAATAGAGAATTTTTGAAGCGTTGCCACATCGGTTTTTTCATTTTAACTGCGAATATTACGCTTTTTTTGAACTTTCTTTGCCTAAACATTGTAGTATTACCAGCAAGAAATTATCTTTGTGGTAGTTCTTACAACTGTTAGGAAATTGAGTTTATCCTAAACTCGTGCTTCACAGTTGGGCCCATAGCTCAGTTGGTTAGTAGCATCTGACTCATAATCAGAGGGTCCTAGGTTCGAGCCCTAGTGGGCCCACTCCTTTGATGAGTATATCCCCAAACTATTTTTCAAAAACAGTTTGGGGATTTTTTTTTTAGTAGCCCAAATCGCCCTACTCCCAACTTACCTCCATAAGTATATCATACACATCTACTTCAAAGTTTAGCCTGTTTGGTTTTTCCACTTCAAAATCATGAGGGCAGAAGGTAGTATATTTTATGGAACGACGGTAAAGGTTTTGTTTGTTCAGACAAAGCAATAAATACGCATCCTCATTCTTCACGCTTTTAGGCAGTCGTTCCGTCCAAGAATAAGCCCCTTGTTGCTGGTGATGTCCAAGATAACCTGTTCGACTGTTATAGATTTTACTGCCATCTCTAATACGAGAAATTTCAATGTAAATGTCTTTTGTGCCAACATCTGAATCATTACAAGTCGTTTGTATGTGTGTGATAATCATAACTGTAGTAGTATAGTTGCTATTCTAAATTTTTCTAACCGTAAGGTACGATTGCTAAAAATTGAAAGGAAGGATGTAATATTAAAGAAAAAAACGTACATCTCGAAATTTCTAAAGACACATATTAGGTACTTTTATTCACCCCATAATTTACCTAAATTTGTAGAGTAATAAATGCAACCCTATTTTCATTTTTTTAATCCAAAACCTTGATATCATATGAAAATCTTATCCCTTCTAATCACTTGTCTTAGTATATGGATACTCAACGCATCCGAGAGCTGCAATGCCAAACGAGAAGCAGAAGCTTCTAATAAAGTCAAGACTGAAGAAACAATAGATACAGCCAAAGACTGCATTGACAAATCAAAAATAGATAAAAATGGTTTGTGTACAATGGACTATACACCTGTTTGTGGCTGTGACCAAAAGACTTATTCCAATGCATGTGTAGCAGACAAAAACGGCGTAACTTCTTGGACATCGGGCGAATGTGGCAGTCTCAAAACAAGCGACTGTATTGACGAATCTAATATCGAAAAAAACGCCCCTTGTACCAAAGAATACCGCCCTGTTTGTGGATGCGACAACAAAACCTACTCTAATACTTGTATGGCTGAAAAATCGGGTCTATTGTCATGGATAGAAGGGGAATGTGGACAAAAAAAGGAGGATGAAGCCAATACCAAAGAATGTATTGACGAGTCGAAGATTGACAAGACCCGCCCTTGCACCAAAGAGTACCGCCCTGTTTGTGGCTGTGACGGTAAAACCTATCCTAATAAGTGCATAGCAGATAAAGCAGGTCTAATAAGATGGATAAATGGCCCTTGTAGTAAGTAATTGTGGGATAGCATTATGGTAAGCAAATAACCATATCACACATACAATTCTGCAATCTTACTTCACCTTGATATTTCGGGTATTTCTTTTTTCTTTGATCATCTCTTTGCCACGATTAAAAGCAACATAAATACCATAGGCTACAATACAAAGTAAGCCGAGGTAAAAGAGAGGAGTTAAAATTTTAAGAAAAATGACCATCACTACAATGATAACGCCGATATACAACAGTTTTTTAGATTCCATTTTTGTTTGTTGAAGGTTGTTAAGTTTATCCAAAGTATTTTGCAGCATTTCTTCCAATACTTCTACCTAAATAAATAACTATTCTCGAAATAAAGTTCCCATTTTTACTAAAAAAGCCTATCTTTTGAATTTATCTCTTTTTTGAACCTATGGAAGGACATGAAAACAAGTAAAATACAGCTTCAACTTGCTATAGAATACAAAGAAAAGTCTTCAAAGTTACAGTACCAAGCTGACTATCTATCGAGTCTAAAATTTTTGGATGAAGCAGCAGCAATTTTTCTTCAATACGAACAATGGGAAAGCTACATATCCACATTGGTTGATAGAGCTGGAGTCCATTTAAAGCTAATAAATACCCAAGATGCTTGGGAGGATTTAGAGGCGGCTTTGGTTATAAGCACTTCCAAGATAAGTCCAAAACATGAAATATTGAGAGATGTGTATAATGGCTATGGGGATCATTATTGTTATTTAGATAACTATCGAGTTGGACTTGATTATTATAACAAAGCTCTGGAAATAAGTGAATTTTGTCAGAAAAGAGATTTTGACCATCTTAGAATTTATGCAAATATTGGTACTTGTTGGGGATATGCAGGGCAATATCGAAAACAATTGGAAAACCTATACAATGCCCTTGATTTTATAGAAAACTTCCTTTCCCCTACCGAACAAAAAACACTCAAAGTACAGCAGGCATTTGCTCAACTTTACAACAATATCGCTTGGGTTCATGGTGAATTGGGTGATTTTGAGCAAAATTTAGAGTTTCACAAAAAAGCATTGGCGCTTAGAAAAATCATTCTACCTAAAAACCATCCTGAAATTGCCGCAAGTTATAGCAACATTGGAGGGTGTTATATGCTTATAAATGATTTTGAAAAACAACTTTTGTATTTTCAACAGGCACTTCGAATGTATAAAGAAGTTTTTGGTGACAACCATTACGATGTAGGGCGAATGTACAACAATTTAGGTGGCACCTACCAATCCGTAGAAGACTATGACAGGCAATTGTATTATTATCGCAAAGCCTTGAATATATACCTCCATCTTTTTGGTGAACAACATCCTTTCGTGGCAAGGTGTTACAGTAATATAGGGTACAATTATATCAACAAAGAGGAATACGAAAAAGCACTCCAAAACCTATTGAAAGCCAAACAAATTCGTACTGAATTGTTGGGTGCAGAACACTTCGAGATGGCAGCAATATATGATAAACTTGGTGAATGTTATAATGGTCTGAAGGAATGGGAAAAGAGTTGGGAATGTTACCAACAAGCCATTTACATCAAAGAAAAAACTGTTGGAAAACAGCACCCTATATTAGCGGAAACATATAACTTACTCGGAAATCATTATTTACAACAACAGGATTTCTCAAAAGCAATTCAACACTTTCAAGAGTCCATTGATAATCTGAGTGTTGGAAATTCAGGTAATAGCAAAAATATTGCTGATTTTCGACAACACCGTTTCAGCAAATTATTCCTTAGAGTGATTGTCAAGAAAGGAAAGACTTACTATAAGAAATACTTTCATGACAGCAATGACATCAATGATTTAAGAAGAGGAATTAAAACGCTAAAAATAGGGGTTCAATTACTGGATTATATTCGCACTAATTTTCAAATAGAATATTCTAAACTGGTAATATCCAAAAACGCCAATGAGATTTGTGAATACGCTCTTCAATCTGCCTTCATACTTTGGAAACAAACTGGCAACGGTGAGTATCTTGAAGAATGCTTTTATTTTTCTGAAAAAAATAGGGCAATGGTTTTATTGGAAGCATTGAAGGATACACAAGCAAAGTTGACTGCAAATATTCCTGCTGAATTATTAGAAGAAGAGAAAAATATTCGCATTGCATTGACTTTTGTAGAAAAAAAATTGCAGCAACTTCAATCAAAAACCAAACCCAATCAAACTGCAATCGTCCAATTACAGGAGCAGCTATTTAATCATCACCAAGTGTATGAAGACTTACTCGAAAAATATGAAACTGTCTATCCTGCATATTTCCAATTGAAGTTTAATATTGAAACAAGTAGCATTTCAGCAATTCAAAAGCATTTAAAAATTAAAAATACACTTATCCAATATTTTGTGGGGGAACAAGAAATATTCATTTTTTGCCTACAAAAAAATAGTGTTGGTCTAAAAACCGTTGCAAAACCTGCTCATTTTAAACACTTGATTGAACAACTACAACATTCAGTGGTATGGTCAGATGAAGATATATTTGTGGATACTGCAATAGAACTCTATAAATTATTAATTCAACCTATTGAAGACCAAATATCTAATTGCAGTCAATTGACAATTATTCGGAATGACACCCTTCATTTATTACCCTTCGATTTATTGATTTCACCTTCAATGCTACAACAAAGAAAATTCAATAAACTACCTTACCTAATCTGTAAGTATGAAATTATCTATCACTATTCTGCAACAACTTGGTTGTATTGTTTGCAAAAGCAGGCGCAGAGCATTATCCTCACAGACAATTTTTTAGGTCTTGCTCCGGTAAATTTTCATGAAGCAGAAAATATAGGACTTGCGATGGATACAAGCAAAGGAAAAAGTCAAATACTCAGAAGTTCTTCAGGACAGGAAGATTTGGTGAGTCTACCTAATACTGCTATTGAGGTAAAGGAAGTTTATAATTTATTTCACTACAGAAAACTGGATGCCAAAGCTTTTCTTTATAACGCTGCCTCCAAACAAATTTTATTCAAAGAAGCTCCAAACTATAAATATTTGTTGATTTCAACTCATGGTTTTGTACACAATAGTCGAAGTAATTTGTCAGGAATTTACCTATCAAAAAATTCAAATACCGAAAATATACAAGATGAAAATATATTAACAATTTCAGAAGCCTACAATTTGGATTTATCCGCTGATTTGGTGGTATTGAGTAGTTGTAGCAGCGGAGTAGGGGCATTTCAACAAGGAGAGGGCATCATGGCAATGAATCGAGGCTTTTTGTATGCAGGTGCTAATAATATAATTTTCACCCAATTCGATATTCCAGACGAAGCTAGTAGCCAATTAGTAAAACTACTATTTGAAGAAATATTAGCAGGGAAGTCTTATGCAAATGCATTGCGAAAAGCGAAGTTGACATTACTAAAAGAAGAAAATAACAGCCCGCAAGATTGGGCAGGATTTTCCTTGATTGGGTTATGATTGTATTCAATGATTGTTAAGAATCATTCAAATATGCATAGTTTTTCATTAGAAAATAGTAGCATCCATAAAAAAAACCAAAACTGCAAATTGCAGCTTTGGCTTTCATATTTCATAGACTAAAGAAAGTTATACCTTTGCAGGTTCTTTTCTAGTATAAGCAGATTTCATCTTCTCATACTCTTCTTTAGATCCAACTATGTTATCTTGGAATTCGATGCTGCCTGTACCTGCGGGAATCAAATGTCCTACAATTACATTTTCTTTCAATCCCTCCAAATTATCTTGTCTTGCAGCAATAGAAGCAGCACTCAAGACCTTAGTTGTTTCTTGGAAAGAAGCAGCAGATATCCAGCTGCTTGTACCCAATGAAGCTCTAGTAATACCTTGTAATACAGGTTTGGCAGTTGCCGCAATTGCATCTCGGTATTTCACTAAATCAAGGTCATTTCTTCGCAGATAAGAGTTTTCTTCTCTCAATTGACGCAGGGTAACAATTTGACCTGGTTTCAAACGATTGGATTTACCTGAGTCAGTCACGAATTTTTTATCAAAAATTCGGTCATTTTCTGCAATGAACTCAAACTTATCTACCGCTGTATTTTCCAAGAATCGAGTATCACCTGGATCCATGATGTTTACTTTACGCATCATTTGACGCACAATTACTTCAATGTGTTTATCGTTGATTCCCACACCTTGTAATCGGTAAACTTCTTGTACTTCGTTTACAATGTATTCCTGTACTGCAAAAGGACCTTTGATATTCAAAATATCAGCAGGAGTAATAGAACCATCCGAAAGTGGTGTACCTGCTCTTACAAAGTCATTTTCTTGAACAAGAATATGTTTTGATAACGAAACCATGTATTTCCGCTTCTGACCTTCTCGGGAAGTAATAATTACCTCTCGATTACCACGCTTGATTTTACCGAATGTAACTGCTCCGTCAATTTCGGAAACAACAGCAGGATTAGAAGGGTTACGCGCTTCAAACAATTCTGTTACTCTCGGAAGACCTCCCGTAATATCCTTCACTTTACTCAGTGTACGTGGTATTTTTACCAAAACCTTGCCTTTGTAAACAGGTTCATCGTTATTTACACTGATGTGTGAGCCTACTGGCAGGTTGTATGTTTTAACTTCATCACCATGAGCATGTTCTACTTGAATAGAAGGTATTTTTCGTTTATCCTTCGAATCAATAATTACTTTCTCTTTGTGTCCAGTTTGCTCATCAGCTTCCTCTCGAAAAGTAACCCCTTCGATAATATCTTCGAATATTACTTTACCTGCAAACTCCGATACAATTACCGCATTATAAGGGTCCCATTCACAAACAAGGTCATCTTTAGCGATTGTCTGTCCATCCTTTACAAAAAGTAATGCCCCATAAGGAATATTGTAATTAATCAATTGTTTGCCTGTTTCGGGATGTAGTATGCGAATTTCGCCTGTACGTCCCAACACAGTTGTTTTGGTCACTCCTCCTTCACTCACATATTCTACTGTTCGTACTTCGTCAAACTGTATAATACCACCAAACTTAGCAGCAAGGCGAGATTCGGTAGCGGTTGCTTTTGCAATACCACCAACGTGAAAAGTACGAAGTGTAAGCTGTGTACCAGGTTCTCCAATGGATTGTGCGGCAATAATTCCTACGGCATCTCCTCTTTGAGCAACTCGATTGTTTGCTAAGTTTCGACCATAACATTTCACACAAACACCTCTTGCAGTTTCACAAGTTAAAACCGAGCGAATTTCGATAGATTCTATACCCGTTTTTTCTTCGATATATTGAGCAATGTTTTCAGTGATATCTTCACCAGCTGTTACAATCAATCTTTCAGTAATTGGGTCATAAACATCATTCAATGCTACACGTCCCAAAATACGATCGTATAAAGGTTCTACAATATCTTCGTTGTCTTTCAATGCAGATATTTCAATTCCTCTCAATGTACCACAATCTTCTTCTGTGATAACAACATCCTGTGCCACATCCACCAAACGACGAGTCAAATATCCTGCATCTGCCGTTTTCAAAGCTGTATCAGCCAAACCTTTTCTTGCACCGTGTGTAGAGATAAAATATTCAAGTACAGATAATCCTTCCTTGAAATTAGCCAAAATTGGGTTCTCTACAATTTCTGGTCCTGCCGCACCTGATTTTCGAGGTTTGGCCATTAATCCCCTCAAACCCGCTAGCTGTCGAATCTGCTCTTTGGACCCCCTTGCTCCTGAGTGCATCATCATATACACTGCATTAAAACCTTGGTTATCAGAAGCCAGCTCATTCATCAAGCGACCACTTATTTGTGTTGTCAGACGTGTCCAAATATCAATTACCTGATTGTATCGTTCATTGTTGGTAATCAATCCCATCTCGTAATTCATCGCAACCTCATCCACTTCAGATTGAGCATTGTCAACCATTTTGGGCTTGCCAGTTGGATCTATTAAGTCTTTTATTCCGAATGATAGTCCACCTTTGAAAGACCATTGAAATCCCATACTTTTGATATTGTCTAGGAAATCGGCAGTTCGAGCAATACCAACAATACTCAATACACGATTAATAATCTTTCTTAGTGCTTTCTTGGTAAGCAATTCATCTACATATCCTACTTCCTCGGGAACTACTTGGTTGAATAAAACTCTTCCTACACTTGTTTCCACAAGTTGGTGTTTCATACTACCATTGCTTTGACGAATAGGTACCTTGACCTTAATTGCAGCATGTAATTCAACTGCTTGTTCATTGAAAGCAATGATTACTTCTTCTGGTGAATAAAAGGATTTTCCTTGTCCTTTTACAATTCTTTCAGGTGTAGTTGTACGAATTTTGGAGATGTAGTACAATCCTAATACCATATCTTGTGAAGGCACAGCAATGGTAGTACCACTTTGTGGATTCAAGATATTATGAGAAGACAACATTAGTAATTGAGCCTCTAAAATAGCGGCATTACTAAGCGGCACGTGTACCGCCATTTGGTCTCCATCAAAGTCAGCATTGAAGGCTGAACACACAAGTGGATGTAATCGAATTGCCTTACCTTCCACTAATTTAGGTTGAAATGCTTGTATAGATAACCTGTGCAAAGTTGGCGCACGGTTAAGCATTACAGGGTGTCCACGTAAAGTATTTTCTAATATATCCCAAATTGCAGGGTCTTTTTTATCTACTAGCTTTTTAGCAGATTTCACTGTTTTTACAATACCTCTTTCAATCAGTTTTCGGATTACAAATGGCTTGAACAATTCAGCCGCCATATCTTTAGGCAAGCCACATTCGTGCATCTTCAACTCAGGGCCTACTACAATTACAGAACGTCCTGAATAATCAACCCTTTTACCTAAAAGATTTTGACGAAATCGTCCTTGCTTACCTTTCAATACATCACTCAACGATTTAAGCGCACGACCACCTTCAGCTTTGACAGCATTTGACTTACGAGAGTTGTCAAAGAGCGAATCTACCGCCTCTTGCAACATTCTTTTCTCATTTCTCAAAATCACTTCCGGTGCTTTGATTTCAATCAGACGTTTCAAACGATTATTTCTAATGATAACCCGTCGATACAAATCATTCAAGTCAGAACTTGCAAAACGTCCGCCGTCCAAAGGCACCAATGGACGTAACTCAGGTGGAATAACAGGCAAATACTGAACAATCATCCATTCCGGAGAATTTTGCCTTTGTTCATTTGCATCTCGAAATGCCTCTACTACGCTTAATCTTTTGAGTGCCTCTGCTTTTCTTTGTTGAGAAGTTTCATTTGCAGCTTGATGTCTAAGATCATAAGACATTTTATCCAAATCAAGATTGGTCAACAAATCTTTAATTGCAGTTGCACCCATTTTGGCCACAAACTTTTCAGGATCGTGATCCTCTAAAAGTTGATTTTCTCTTGGAAGACTTTCTACATAATCTAGGTATTCTTCTTCAGTTAGCAAGTCCATTTTTTCAACTTGTCCTTCTAAAGCCCCTGGATTGATGACTATATATCTTTCATAATAAACAACGCTTTCCAATTTTTTGGAAGACAAACCTAATAAATAACCAATTTTATTAGGCAATGCCTTGAAATACCATATGTGTACTACAGGGACTACCAGCTTGATATGACCCATTCGCTCTCTTCTTACCTTCTTCTCCGTTACTTCTACGCCACATCTATCACACACAATTCCCTTATATCGAATTCGCTTATATTTTCCACAATAACATTCGTAATCTTTTACGGGGCCGAAAATTCGTTCGCAAAAGAGACCGTCTCTCTCAGGTTTATAAGTTCGATAATTAATCGTTTCTGGCTTCAACACTTCACCATACGAGCGTTCGAGTATCGTGTCAGGAGAAGATAAGCAGATGGTAATTGTCGAAAAATTACTTTTAATTTTGTGATCCTTTTTAAAGGGCATATTGCAAACCTCCGTTTTATATAGTTAATTCAAACTGTTTTCTAAAAAAAAATTATTCAAAGATAAGGTCAAGTGCCAAACCTCTCAATTCGTGTAACAGTACATTGAAGGATTCTGGGATACTTGGAGTTGGTAGATTATCTCCTTTTACTATTGCTTCATAAGCCTTCGCTCTACCTACAATATCATCTGATTTAATTGTAAGTAATTCTTGCAATATATGTGCTGCACCAAATGCTTCCAAAGCCCATACCTCCATTTCTCCAAAACGCTGACCTCCAAATTGTGCTTTACCACCCAAAGGTTGTTGTGTAATGAGAGAATAAGGACCTATTGAACGAGCGTGCATCTTATCATCCACCATATGTGCTAGTTTGAGCATATAAATTACTCCTACAGTAGCTTCTTGATGAAAACGATCACCAGTTTCACCATCATAAAGATGTGTCATACCAAATTCTGGTAAGCCTGCTTGTGTGATTTCATCACTAATCGTATCAACAGTTGGTCCATCAAAAATTGGACAAGCATATTTTTTACCCAATTTTAGACCTGCCCAGCCTAATACAGTTTCATATATTTGGCCAATATTCATCCTTGAAGGTACTCCCAATGGATTCAATACAATATCCATCGGTGTTCCATCCTCTAAAAATGGCATATCTTCAAGGCGAACTATTTTAGATACGATCCCCTTATTACCATGACGACCTGCCAATTTATCTCCAACCTTCAATTTGCGTTTTTTAGCCAAATAAACTTTAGCCAATTTCAATACACCTGCGGGTAATTCATCTCCTACACTTATGTTGAACTTCTCTCTTCTATAGCGTCCTACTTCTTCACTTACTTTAATGCTGTAGTTGTTCAACAACACCTTGATGTGATTATTAAGCTCTTCATCTTCTGTCCACCCCTCTGCCTTCACTTGAGAATAATCTAATCCTTTTAAAACAAGAGGAGTAAACTTTACACCTTCTTTAATGATTATCTCATTGTAAACATCTTTTACACCTGCTGAACGATAATTATTTAAGAGTGAGCTTATCTTGTCAAGCAATAAATCCTTCAATTTTGAAAGATGCTCTTTATGCTCTGTATCTAATTTGGTTATCGCTTCTTTTTCTCTTACTTTACTTTCCTTGGTCTTTTTCGCTCTTGCGAATAAACGTTTGTTAATAACTACTCCTTTTGTAGAAGGCGGTAGTTTAAGAGAAGCATCTTTTACGTCTCCTGCTTTATCCCCAAATATTGCTCTTAATAATTTTTCTTCAGGCGTTGGATCTGATTCTCCTTTAGGGGTAATCTTACCAATCAAGATATCCCCTTCCTTCACATTTGCACCGATACGGATAATACCATTTTCATCCAAATCTTTGGTTGCTTCTTCACTCACATTCGGAATATCATTGGTTAGTTCTTCTTCTCCTAACTTCGTATCCCTTACATCCATATCATACTCTTCAATATGAATAGAAGTGAATAAATCTTCTTTAACAACTCGCTCAGAAATCACAATTGCATCCTCAAAGTTATATCCTTTCCAAGGCATAAACGCAACCAATAAATTGCGTCCTAATGCCAACTCTCCTTGCTGCGTAGCATATCCTTCACAAAGAATTTGCCCAGAAACAACCTTGTCACCTTTTCTAACAATCGGTTTGAGATTGATACAAGTACCTTGATTTGTTCTTTTAAACTTAGTCAAATTGTAAGTGATAGAATCATCAGTAAAACTAATTAACCTATCAGTATCATTTCTATCATATCGGATAACAACCTTATTTGCATCTACATATTCTACAATACCATGCCCCTCTGCATTAATTAACATCCTAGAATCTTGAGCTACTTTTGCCTCCAATCCTGTTCCAACAATCGGGGCATCTGTTCGCAACAATGGCACTGCTTGACGTTGCATATTCGATCCCATCAAAGCACGGTTCGCATCATCGTTTTCCAAAAATGGAATTAGAGACGCAGAAACCCCTACAATTTGATTAGAAGCTACGTCAATATACTGCAATTGGTCAGGAGGTAGAACTGGGAATTCCCCCTGATGACGAGATTTAATTCTATCTTGGTTAAACTGCCCTTCTTCATCAAAACTTGAAGTAGCTTGACCAATAATTTTAGTATCTTCTTCTTCTGCCGATAGATAATCTACATCTTTCCTACCCATTCTTACATTTCCTTCCTCTACTCTTCTATATGGAGTCTCTAAAAACCCCATCTTGTTTACCTTAGCATGTACACATAGAGTAGAAATCAGCCCAATATTTGGTCCTTCTGGAGTTTCAATTGTACACAATCGTCCATAATGAGAATAGTGAACATCCCTAACTTCAAATCCTGCTCTCTCTCTTGATAAACCACCTGGTCCTAACGCAGAAATACGTCTTTTATGAGTAATTTCAGACAACGGATTAGTTTGGTCAAGAAATTGAGATAATTGACTTGTACCAAAAAACGAGTTAATAACAGATGACAAAGTACGAGCATTTATCAAATCCACAGGTGTAAACACCTCGTTATCTCGAACATTCATACGTTCACGAATCGTACGAGCCATACGTGCCAAACCAACACTAAACTGGCTATACAACTGTTCTCCAACTGTTCTTACCCTTCTATTACTTAAATGGTCAATATCATCAATATCCGCTTTTTGGTTGGTTAAGCGAATAAGATATTTAACCATTTCAATAATGTCCTCCTTAGTCAAAACACGGAGATCATTATTAGCCATATCTATCTTGAGCTTTCTATTGATTTTATATCGCCCTACTTCACCTAAATCATAGCGTTTGTCGGAGAAAAAGAGTTTATCAATAATTCCTCTAGCAGTTTCCTCATCTGGGGGATCAGAGCCTCTTAATTGTCGATAAATATGTTGAACCGCTTCAATTTCAGAGTTTGAAGTGTCCTTGTGCAACGTATTGTAAATAATCGCAAAGTCAGCTGATTTAGCTTCTTTTTGCAATACGATGGATTTCACTTCTGTTTCTAAAATATCTTCAATATTGTACTCATCTAAAATAGTATCTCTTTCAAGAATAACTTCATTTCTTTCTATAGAAACTACTTCACCAGTATCTTCATCAACAAAATCCTCAATCCAGCTTTTCAACACACGAGCGGCAAGCTTTCGACCTATGTTCGCTTCAAGTACATCTCGGCTTACTTCCACTTGGTCGGCAAGGTCAAATAACTCTAAAATAGCTTTATCTGTGTCGTACCCTATTGCTCTCAATAAGGTTGTTACTGGAAACTTTTTCTTTCTATCAATATACGCATACATTACGTTATTGATATCTGTTGCAAATTCTATCCATGCTCCCTTGAAAGGAATTACACGTGCAGAATACAACCGAGTTCCATTAGGATGCATACTTTGACTGAAGAATACGCCTGGCGATCGATGCAATTGTGAAACGACTATTCTTTCTGCACCATTTACCACAAAAGTTCCCTTTGGTGTCATGTAAGGGATATTTCCCAAGAAAACTTCTTGCTCAATTGTTTCAAAATCTACGTGTTCTTCATCATTACATGACAAACGTAACTTTGCCTTCAAAGGAACACTATAGGTTAATCCACGTTGCATACATTCTTCAATGCTATAACGGGGAGGATCTATATGGTAATCCAAAAATTTTAAATCAAAAATATTACGAGCATCACTAATAGGAAAGTTATCAGTAAATACCCGATACAGACCTTCGGAATTACGATCACCAGGAGCCGTTTCTAGTTGAAAAAATTCTTGAAAAGACTTTACCTGAATTTCAAGCAAGTCTGGATTTTCATGAGTTTGCTTGATTCTACCAAAATTAATGCGCTCTGTATAGGCAGTTATGGCTGAGGTCATATAAAAGGAACTTTACTTATGTTATGTGTTAATGTTGATAAAACACAAAAAAGGCATAGGGATTATGCACAATAATCCCAATGCCTATCTAAAGAAAATAGAATGAGAAAAGATATATGTCACTTTATCAATAAATTGAAATTTCCTTGTGAGAAAAGTGTGATAATATAACAAATTTGCATGGTTTTTGTTGTGACAAAAACCATGCAAAAATATATCAAGTGATTATTTAATTAAATTAAATAAAACACTACTTAACTTCTACTTCTGCACCAGCTTCTTCTAACTGTGCCTTTAAATCGGCAGCTTCTTCTTTAGAAACTCCTTCTTTAAGCGTTTGAGGTGCGCCATCAACTAAATCTTTGGCTTCTTTTAAACCCAATCCAGTTAGTGTTTTAACTAACTTCACCACGTTCAATTTTTTACCTCCAGCAGATTTAAGTATTACATCAAACTCTGTTTGCTCAGGAGCTGCTTCCCCTTCTCCACCACCACTTGGAGCTGCCATCGCCACTGCTGCTGCGGCAGGCTCAATACCGTATTCAGTTTTTAGAATACCTGCTAGTTCGTTTACTTCCTTCACAGTTAGGTTCACCAACTGCTCAGCAAATGCTTTTAAATCCGCCATTTTATTATATTTTTATGAAATTTCAAAAATTAAGATGATGTGCGTAACAATACAATATATATTAAAAATTGGAAGCTCTTATCCTTCTTTCTCTGAAAGTGTTTCGAGTATGCCCATAAGTTTCTGTCCTCCTGACTGCAATGCACCAATAACATTTTTTGCAGGAGACTGCAAAAGTCCAATAATCTCACCAAGTAACTCATCCTTAGATTTAAGTTTTGAAAGTGCATCTAGAGAATCATCTCCCATGAATATTGAACTATCAATATATGCTCCTTTCAAAATAGGACGTTCAGATGTTTTTCTAAATTCTTGAATAACTTTTGCAGGCAGATTAGAAACATCAGAGAAAAATAAGGCTGTAGGACCCTTCAAAGCATCATACAAACCTTCATATTGTTTTTCATTATCTCCTACTTGCTCCAATGCTTTTCGAATGAGTGTATTTTTAGCTACCTTCATTTCTATACCTCTCTCAAAACACAACCTTCGGAGATTATTTACTTCTTCTACAGATAAAGTTGAAGAATCAGCAACGTAGAAAAATGGTAATTCTTCAAACTTAGCCTTCAACAACTCTATTACTGCTGATTTATTTTTTTTTGTCATGACTTATACACCTTTTATAGATTTTACATCAACTGGAACACCAAGACCCATGGTGCTAGCCATATATATGCTCCTGAAATAAATACCTTTTGCAGTAGAAGGCTTCATTTTTGACAAAGTTTTGAGAACCTCAGAAGCATTTTCAGCCAATTTTTCTGGACTGAAAGAAACCCTTCCTATAGATGAATGAATGATTCCAAACTTATCTACTCTAAAAGATATTTTACCTTTTTTTACTTCTCCTACAGCTTCTCCTACATTCATGGTAATGGTTCCAGTTTTAGGGTTAGGCATTAAGCCTCTAGGCCCTAACACTCGTCCTAACTTACCTACTTTCGCCATTACATTAGGAGTAGCAATAACTACATCAAAATCAGTCCACCCACTTTGAATTTTATCGACATATTCATCTAACCCACAGTAATCTGCACCTGCTTGGTTAGCCTCTTCTTCTTTATCAGGAGAACACAATACTATAACTGTTTTGGATTTACCCGTTCCGTGAGGTAATGTTACTGTTCCTCTTAAAGCTTGATCTGGTTTCCGAGGATCTATTCCCAAACGAACATGAAGATCAATAGAAGAGTCAAATTTTGTAGTAGATACCTCTCTTACTAAGCTAGCCGCCTCTTGAATAGTATATAACTTATCATTTTCCAGCTTATCAAGAATCTGCTTTCTTTTTTTTGTGAGTTTCACGTCTAACTTTGATTATATAAATAATTATTAATTGTCTTTTTTAACCATTTTGACATACAATAAATGCATTGTCTTACTGGTTTTAATTCCTTAGGTTATTGTCTAATTAAGCTTCCCAAGGAGGAGTACCTTCGATTGTAATTCCCATACTCCTAGCTGTTCCTGCTACCATTTTCATAGCAGATTCAACTTTAAAAGCATTCAAATCAGGCATCTTAGTTTCTGCAATTTGCTTTACTTGATCCCAACTAACCTTACCGACCTTGTTTCTATTAGATTGAGCAGATCCGCTCTTTAGTCCTGCCGCCTCCAATAATAATATTGGAGCAGGTGGAGTCTTTACAATAAAATCAAAGGATTTATCTTTATAAACACTAATCACCACAGGCACAATCTGTCCCATCAAATCTTTTGTTCTAGCATTGAATGCTTTACAGAACATCATGATGTTAACCCCCTTAGAACCAAGTGCTGGTCCTACTGGAGGTGCGGGGTTAGCTTGTCCTCCTTTTATTTGTAATTTTATGAAAGTCTCTACTTGCTTTGCCATTATCTAAGATTGTTTTTCTACCTGACCAAAATTAAGTTCTACAGGCGTTCTTCTACCAAAAATTTTAACTATAACCTTCAACTTCTTTTTATCATCATATATCTCTTCAATCGCACCATTGAATCCATTGAAGGGTCCATCAATAATTTTAACAGTCTCTCCGACCAAGAAAGGTTCGTTCAACCTTTCACCTGCTTCCTGCATTTCATCTACTTTACCTAGAATCTTATTTACTTCTGATTTTCTAAGTGGAACAGGGTTTTCCTTTCCTAAAAAATGTATCACCCCATTCATACTTCTTACCGATTGTATAACATCTGAATTCAATTTAAATTCATCTGCCTCAAGAAGCATATATCCTGGATAAAAATTTCGTTCTGTAATTATTTTTTTGCCATTTCTAATCTGGTACACTTTTTCGGTAGGTACGAGCACTTGAATAATAACATCTTCCCATCCTGAGCGAATTATTTCGGCATCCAAATGCATTTTTATTTTGCGCTCTTTACCGCTAATAACTCTCAGCACATACCACTTTTTGTTACCTTTATTTTCCTCTGTGCTCATTATTTTGAAAGATGTTTGAAAAATTAGATTGGCGTTATAAGAATACAAAATATAAACAAAAGACAAATTCCCAACTATCCTTTGCCGATAGCAAAATTATCTGAAAATCTGATAAATGTAGTAAAGGATTCCATGGAAAAAGTTATTTTCAGGTTGAGCTCCAAAAATAAAGTCCATAAAAAATATCATGAATGCTACAATGAGCGAAGATATCAATACTACCATACTACTACTTTGCAATTCTTCCCAACTAGGCCATGTCACTTTATATAGTAACTCGTTAGCTGTTTCTTTAAAGTATGCTCTAACTTTTTCCATCAGAAAAGTAAATTTTGAAATAAAAGCACGGGCGGAAGGGCTCGAACCCTCGGCCTACGGTTTTGGAGACCGCCGCTCTACCAACTGAGCTACGCCCGTATCAGAAAAAATTTGGTAGTGCATAATAATAATGAAGCTACTTATTAGAAAGTACTTTCATTATTTATTATACACTACCAAGAAAAATATAACTTCATGAATGAAACAGCATAAAGCTATACCAATCAATATTATTTAATCAATGATTTCTGTTACCTGACCCGCACCTACAGTTCTACCACCTTCACGGATAGCGAAACGCAAGTTTAGTTCCATTGCAATAGGATAAATCAATTCTACTGTAATCGTGACATTATCACCAGGCATAACCATTTCTACACCTTCAGGAAGTGAGATTGAACCTGTTACATCCGTTGTTCTGAAGTAAAATTGAGGACGATAGTTGTTAAAAAATGGGGTATGACGCCCTCCCTCCTCTTTACTAAGCACATAAATTTCTGCTTTGAACTTAGTATGTGGTTTAACGCTACCAGGTTTGGCAATTACCATTCCTCTTTTTAACAGCTTCTTATCTATACCTCGCAACAGTAAGCCTGCATTATCACCAGCCTCACCTCTATCCAAAATTTTTCTAAACATCTCCACACCTGTACAAACAGTAGTCATAGGCTTAGTGTCTTTTGAAACCAAACCAACGATTTCAAGGGCATCTTGTGTATTTACCACACCTCTTTCAATTCTACCTGTTGCAACAGTTCCACGACCAGTGATAGAAAACACATCTTCGATAGGCATCAAGAATGGCAAATCAACTGCTCTTGGAGGTAAAGGTATATATTCGTCCACGGCAGCCATTAAAGCATTGATAGAGTCAATACCCTTAGCATCATCATTGAGTGCTGCTAAAGCAGATCCTTGAATAATTGGTGTTTCATCGCCATCAAATTGATAAAAATCTAATAACTCTCTTAATTCCATTTCTACCAATTCCAACAATTCTTCATCATCCACCAAATCCACTTTGTTCATAAACACAACAATCTTAGGCACTCCTACCTGACGTGCCAACAAGATGTGTTCACGGGTTTGAGGCATAGGACCGTCAGTAGCTGCACATACGAGAATAGCCCCGTCCATTTGAGCAGCACCTGTCACCATGTTTTTCACGTAGTCAGCGTGACCAGGACAATCAACGTGTGCGTAATGTCTATTCGCTGTTTGATACTCTACGTGAGCTGTATTAATTGTAATACCTCTCTCTTTTTCCTCAGGAGCCGCATCGATTGAATCATAATCTTTCACTTCAGCCAACCCTTGTGATGCCAGAACTTTAGTAATTGCAGCTGTTAAGGTAGTTTTTCCATGATCGACGTGTCCAATCGTACCAATATTTACGTGTGGCTTGCTACGGTCGAATTTTTCTTTAGCCATTTTTGATTCTCTTTTTTAAGAATTTTAAACCGAATTTATACAAACTTCTAAATATAGCAATTTACAAGAGCCAATGATGGGAATTGAACCCATGACCTCTTCCTTACCAAGGAAGCGCTCTACCCCTGAGCTACATCGGCAATTCAGTAAACTGAACAAAAAGAGCGGGAGACGAGACTCGAACCCGCGACCCTCAGCTTGGAAGGCTGATGCTCTACCAACTGAGCTACTCCCGCCTAATCGAAAAATTGAAATCTAATATTTCTAAAAAAGAATTTAGCTCTTTCAATCTCGAATTGTAAAGTTTTGAATGTGGGGAGAGCAGGATTCGAACCTACGTAGGCGTAGCCAACAGATTTACAGTCTGCCCCGTTTGACCGCTTCGGTATCCCCCCATTTGATGCCAAATAAAGTCAATGGGTTTTTTGCTTGCACAAAAAATCTCATTGACTTTATTTTCAGGTTATTAAGAATGCTTTTTAAAAGAACTGCTTTTATTTTATACCCTTTCTCTCGAAAAGGTGTGCAAAGATACAGAAACTTGAGCAAAAAAAACAAGTTTTATAAAAAAAACTTTCTCTTATTGTCCCCGCAGTTTTTCCTTATACCGTTTCAACTGCCTAGTGACGGACTCGATAGATAAATCTGCTGCCGTTTCAAATAATTTACTTCTTTCACTTGCGACTAATTGCATACGAGGTAAGTTTACCTTGATACGCACAACCTTATCTTTAATTTGACTACTTTTATTATCTAGAGTCAAATATACTTCTACATCTATAATCTGGTCATAAAAATGTTCTAATTTTGCAGTTTTCTTCTCAATAAACTCTATTAACTGCTCACTAGCTGTAAACTGAATTGCCTGAATGTGTATTCTCATAGGAATGTTTTTTATGAAAACTTCTGAAACGATTCATACTTTCCAAAACTATTTGATGATTGAATAAGTTCCAATATCAAAAAATATTGGAAAAAATGTACTTCTACCTTACAAGAAGTTTTCTAGTTAATTAAATAGGAAGATACATTGTTTGTGTTATTAAAATTATTTGACTATTCTCCTCGTGGATGCGCCATTTGATAGGCTCGTTTGAGTTTCTCAATCGAATTGTGTGTATAAATTTGTGTTGCTGCTAAACTTGAATGTCCTAATAATTCTTTTACCGCATACAAATCTGCCCCATTGTTCAGCAAATTTGTCGCAAATGAATGTCGCAACACGTGCGGACTTTTATGGGTATTAGTAACGATTGAAGACAAGTATTTGTTAACAAGATTGTAAACAAATTTAGGATAGAGTGCTTTACCTTTATCCGTGAGTAGAAGGATATTTTCTTGGCAATCAGGAAATTCTTTGATTCTGATTTGGAGATATTTTTGAAGCAAAGATTTGATTTCTTTACCAATTGGAAGCAAACGCTCTTTATTTCCTTTACCCAACACTTTTAACTGTTGATTGGGAAAATCTATTGCAGAAATGGTTAATCCAATTAATTCCGCTCTCCTCATACCTGTACCATATAATAGTTCAATAATTATATGATCTCTAATTTGATTAAATTCTGTAGCCTTACTTATCTTATTAAACAAGGATTGCATTTTTTCGTCTTCAACAAAGGAAGGGAGTCGGTGCGGAATTTTGGGGATTTGCACCCCTATACAGGGATTGCATTCTATGTATTCTTTTCTTTCCAAAAAATTATACATACTACTGACAGAACGCAGTTTACGGGTAATGCTGCTTGCTTTATAAGATTGATTAATCAGGGAAATAACCCAATATCTAATTTGTTTGTGTTGAACTTGAGTTAAATCTTCAATAGAATATTCTATTGTGAGAAAAGCGATAAATTGTTCAATATCTTTCTTATATGCTGTGAGGGTCAAAGAAGAACAACGTTTTTCGTATTCGAGATATTTTAGAAAATGGCTTTTGTGCATAAATGGGTATTTAGGATATTCTAAATTAAACAATAATTAGCATAATCACAACATTTTTTAAGTTGACATATCTCTTAATAAAAGGAAAAGCTAACTATATTCATATAATAGATTAATATTCAAACTCTTAATCTATTTTAAATTTTCATATCCCAACTACTTTAAAATCTCTCTCGAAATAACAATTTTCTGGATTTCAGAAGTTCCTTCTCCGATTGTACACAATTTTGAATCACGATAGAATTTTTCTACTGGAAACTCTTTTGTGTAACCATAACCTCCATAGATTTGGACTGCATCAGTAGCTACTTGAACCGCTACTTCCGAAGCATAGTACTTTGCCATTGCAGATTCAAGAGTTACTTTTTCATGTCTATTTTTCAGGTCGGCTGCTTGCATAATCAACAGTGCTGATGCTTCAATTTTGGTGGCCATATCTGCCAATTTGAAGGCAATGGCTTGAAAATTGGAAATCGGTTGCCCAAATTGATGCCGTTCTTTTGCATATTTTTTTGAAGCAAGGTAAGCTCCTTCTGCAATGCCTAATGACAAGGCCGCAATCGAAATTCGTCCACCATCCAATATCTTCATAGCTTGAACAAAGCCCTCACCTTCTTGACCTAACATACAGCTTTTATGGACTCTACAGTTGTCAAATATCACCTCTGCTGTTTCAGATGCCCTCATCCCCAACTTATTTTCTTTTTTTCCTCCAGATACGCCTGGAGTTGTTTTCTCAACAGCAAATGCGGTCATTCCATGTTTGTCTCCTACTTCACCTGTACGAACTATCACTACAATAATATCCGATGATTTTCCATGGGTTATCCAACATTTTGTACCGTTCAACACCCAATAATCACCATCCTTTACCGCAGTAGTTTTCATGCGAGCGGCATCAGAACCAGTATTAGGTTCAGTCAACCCCCAAGATCCTATCCATTCGGCAGTTGCTAACTTCGGCAACCATTTTTGTTTTTGCTCCTCATTGCCAAAAGTAAATATATGATTGGTACACAAAGAATTATGAGCAGCAACAGACAATCCAATAGATCCACAAACTTTCGAAACTTCTCGAATAACCGTTACATACTCAAAGTAACCCAAACCTGCCCCTCCGTATTCCTCCGGCACCAAGACTCCCATCATTCCCAACTCCCCCATACTTTTGAAAAGTTGAACAGGGAACTCTTGCGACTCGTCCCATTCCATTACATAAGGTCGAATATGTTTTTCACTAAAGTCGCGCACCATTGCTGCTATCATCTCCTGATTTTCGGATGGCGCAAAGTCTATCGAAGGTTGTTCTAATACTTCTTGCATATACATTCTATAATTGCTATATATTATTCAAATTCTGGACTATATAGTTCCACTGTTTCACATTGAAGAAACACAATTGGTAGTTGAGTAGTTTTGGAAATTGAATCGAAACTATATCATTTTATACAATTACAAACCAAATTCGTTCAATTTTGAATTAACGAACACTTAGATAAGGAGATAGTTTTTTGAACAAGGCATTATCCACCCCTGCAATATTCTGAATTTCATCAACTGATTGGAAATCACCTTTTTTTGTTCTTTTTTTAACAATATTGCTTGCCAATTTTTCGTCAATATAAGGATGCCGTTTCAGTGTAAACTCATCTGCAGTATTGATATTGATAGTAGTTATCTTTTCGGGAGAATTATTTGTCAAAAATCCCATTATCTCTACATACAAAATGGCATCCAATCCATATACTTCCTTCAATTGATCAGGATTCGTAAAACCACCCAACAAATCCCTATACTTCACAATTCGGCTGCTGAAAGAATTGCCAATTCCTTTTATTTTCTTCCAATCTTCAGCCGTTGCAGTATTGATATCAACAAGAACAGGCTCTTTCTCCTCAAATTGTTGGAAAGTCTTAGGACGTTCCTTTTTCTCGATACTTTCGTCCTTATTTGGTGCAATATCAGACGCTTGTTTTGCTTCAATTGTAATCAAATCCTCCAATCTTTCATAGTCATCTTCTGTAAAGCCATAGACCTTCTTAATATCCTCCTTTTCTCTAAAAACCATCCCTTTCTTCACAAAACCCACCAATGCTTTTGCAGCTTGGTGCGACAATCCCAATTGCCTGCCTTGTTCATAGCTTAATTTATTGGGATCAAAAGGAAATAATTTTACTTCAAACGTTTCTTTTGGATTATCAGATGGATTTTGATTATCCCATTTCTTCTCTTTTTTACCTTCAAAACCTTTACTGGATTCACCATCTCCTCTATCATTCACTTCTTCTTCAAAAATGGCAAAAGGAGCCAACCGCTTATAATCTTCGTCCGAAAAATCGTAAATCTTCTTCAAATCCTCCTTTTTCTTGAATCTTCCGCCCGCTTTTAGAAAGTTGGTTATCCGCAAGGCGATTTTATGACTCAATCCAAGTGTACGCCCCTGCTCATAAGTCAACTCATTAGGGTTAAAATCAAAAGAAGCTTTGGGGTATTCCTTTTCAGAAAAATGATTGCCATCTCCTTCCCATTCTCTCTTGCTACTATATTCACTATCATCTGATTGTGCCGCTACGGCAGCTTTAAACATGGCTATATCTGCCTGAAAATCCGAAAAATCTGTTGGCTCAGAATGAACAACATAAGGATAAGTATAGGGCAATAGCAACATAACCAAAATCAAGGACAACAATACCAACAAACCATTGCGTTCTCGTTTGGAAAAGGTAAAATAATCTTTGAGAAATTTTTTCATGGTCATTTTATTATTTACGCACTGCCTTCAATGCCTGTTCTACAACTTCCTTCAAATTCTCATATTCAAAAGAGCGTTCATAAAAGGCTTTGTAATTGGAGGGAGGATGTGAGAACAAGGTAGCAGGAATCGAACCCGTCCATTCTTCACTTACCTTGTCTATCCAACTGTTGGGATTACGTTCGTTCAACAGCCACACATCTTCACTCAAATCACGCTTAATCATGAAAGGCAATAACTTGGTAGAAAGCATATCTATAAAATCCAAGCTCACAAAAATGAGTTTTACCTTTTGATCAGCAAACTCATCGTGAACCTGCTCAAAATAAGGCATTTCCTTCACACAAGGCATACACCAAGTTGCCCAAAAATTGTAGATATACAAGGTATCATCAGTTGTTTTGATTCGTTCTTGAAATTCGGCAAAGTCCATCACCTCTGGCACTTTCATCGGTTTCTTTTTTCCAACCATCTCCGTTTTAGCATCTTCAGTTTTTGCAGATGTGGAATTATCGGGAGGAGTACAACCGTTCAATAGAGAAATACTGAAAAGTACACTAATGAGTAATCGTTTCATTCAATTTTATTTTTAATTTCAACAAAAATAAATAACCTTTGGTAAAACAAATCAATAACAAGCATAAATATGAATCAACGAAAGATTATTTTTATAACGGGAGCAACCGCAGGTATTGGAGAAGCAACTGCTCTACTTTTTGCCCAAAATGGTTGGGACTTAATCCTGACAGGACGGCGAAAGGAGCGTTTAGACAGTGTTGCACAAAAAATTGAAGCAACTTATGGCGTAAACGTTTTACCCTTGACTTTTGATGTGCGTGACAATACCGCTGTGCAGGATACTATTACAAATCTACCAAAAAAATGGCGCACTATTGATGTACTAGTCAACAATGCAGGTTTGGCAATGGGCAAAAGCAGTTTTGAAGAAGCAAACATTGAAGATTGGGAAATCATGATTGACACAAACATTAAGGGGCTTTTATACGTTAGTAGATTGATTAGTCCGATGATGATTCAAAACGGAAAAGGACACATCATCAACCTTAGTTCTACGGCAGGTTCACAGGTGTATGCAGGAGGGCATGTTTATTGTGCCACAAAACATGCTGTTGAAGCATTAAGTCAAGCAATGAGAATAGATTTATTGAAGCATGGTATCAAAGTAACCTCTATTCAACCAGGAATGGTCGAAACCGAGTTTTCAGTCGTGCGTTTCAAAGGAAATAAAGAACAAGCAGACGACGTCTACAAAAACTTAACACCCTTGGTAGCGGAAGACGTAGCAGAAACCATTTACTTCGCAGCAACTCGACCTGCCCATGTGAATATCAACGAAATCATGCTAACTTGCACCGCACAAGCCAACTCGTTTTACGTTCACAGAAAGCATTAATATTTTTTTTTCAAAAAAAAACAATTTATCTTTAAACTAAGAATCAAACTCAACATCTAAAAACGTAGATCATCAATACTAAACAAAAATTCAATTAACTTAAAAATCATAATACAATGAAAAAGATTTTGTCCATTTTAAGCGTATTTGCCATACTCTTTTCTACAAATATTTTCGCTCAAGATCAAGCATCTTCAACTGAAAAAGTATTTTTGCCTGGTAAAGTGAAAGTTTACAATGCTGCTGACTTCCAAATCAATCCTGAACAAGTTGCTCAAGAATTGACCAACATCATGACTACACAGCTATCCTTGAATGAACAGCAAAAACAAACTATTTACCAAATCAACTTGGAAACAGCTCAGGAAAGACTGACATTCAACAACCTACAAGATAATGACACCAATGCTTTTATAAGCGCAGTAATGGGTGTTTACCAAAATCGCAATGCTTCTATTGAAAGTGTACTGACGACCAAACAAAAATTGGACTTCAAACAAATGAAAGAAAGCATGATGTCGAGAAAAGTAGATGCTCAGTAAAGTACGATTTTAAACATATATTGAAAGGCTTTAACAGTTTTGAACTGTTAAAGCCTTTTTTCGTTTAATAAAAGAGTGTATTTTTAGCTTCTTCACTTCAAAATTTTTCATTTTTTCAACCTTAACATGCAGCCATTTATACCTCACTTCATTCAAGAACAGTATATCGCTCGTCACTTCAATGGTAGCATTGAAGGCTGTGTATTATTTGTCGACATATCAGGATTTACTCCTATGACCCAACAGCTCATGGACAAAGGACAAAAAGAAGGAGCAGAAATATTGTCCAATATCTTGAACTCCATTTTTGAAGTGATGGTCAAAGAAATCTACCATGCACAGGGTTTTATCACCCACTTTGCAGGAGATGCCTTCACCGCCATTTTTCCGATTCAAAAACCCAATACTCCAAAAAACACTGCCATTGCAGCCCTTCAATGCGCCCAAACTATTCAAGATTTTTTTCGAGAACATGGCAAACAATACTCCAAATATGGCCATTTTGATTTGCAGGTAAAAATCGGACTCTCTTACGGACAAACAGATTGGGGCATCGTAGGTGACGAATATATCATGGGGGTTCAGGCTTGCAAATTTTACTTCCGAGGCATTGCAATTAATCAAGCAACCTATGCCGAACAAAAGGCAAATAAAGGGGAAACCATACTGAGTCAAAATTTTAAGGCAACATTGAAGAAAACGCCTCTCATCGGTAGCTTTATTGAAGCCGATATTTTTCGTTTTGAAGGATTTGAAGGATTTGAAGGTCATAACAACACGATATTTTCTAAATCTCACCCACCCCAATTACCCGACATCAACAGCGATATTCTCGACCGATTCATTCCGAGTGAAATCATAACTTTTCGTGAGAAAGGAGAGTTCCGCAACATTATTTCCGTTTTTATTTCCTTCAAAAATATTCACACACATCAAGAACTCAACACCTTTGCTTCCATTGTGTTGAAGCACATCATTCGCTACAAAGGCGACCTCAAAGAAATTGACTTTGGGGATAAAGGAGCCTTAATGATAGGATTTTTTGGTGCACCAGTTGCCTACGAAAATGACCTTGCAAGAGCATTGCATTTTGTGGAAGAAGTCAAAAATGAAGTCAAGGAATGGGAAATTTTGAATAAGCTGCAATTTCGCATGGGCATCACCACAGGAAAAGTCTATGCGGGAATCATTGGTGGAAAATACCGATGTGAATATACTTGTTTGGGTGACATCGTGAACATGGCCGCTCGTATCACCATGCAAGCCCAATGGCAAGAAATTTGGGTTCAAGAAAACATTGCCGCACACCCCAATTTTACCTTTCGAAAAAAGGGTGTATTTTCCTACAAAGGATTTAACACCCCAATTGCAACCTACGAATATCTTGGAAGTGCCGAAAACAAAACTGTTCAACAAAACAATATGCCCATCATTGGACAGGGGGATACGTTGAAGTTACTGAGCAACCGAATTGCACCTATTTTTGAAAGGAAACCTAGTGGAATTACCTATATTTTTGGAGAAGCAGGAATCGGAAAAACCCGCTTGGCCTATGCTTTGAAGGAAAAAACATTTTCAACTACACAATGGATACACATCACAGCCGACCCCATTCTTCAAAAGCCTTTTCAGCCGTTCAAAGATATGCTTGCAGCACATTTTAGATTTCCAAAATCACAAAATCCATCAGCAAAAAAAGACCATTTTGATACCGCCATTCAGTCTTTAGTACTCCAACTCAACCAAAACATTGCATCTTTAGAGCTTCAAAATCAACCACACGAACCCTTATTTTACACACTCAATGATGCCAAAAGTGAATTATTGAGAACCAAATCTATTCTCGCATCACAAATTGGAATCACCTATTCAGAAGAAAACCTAATGCAGCAATTGGACGCAAAGGGTAGATACGAAAATACCATTTTAGCCATTCAAAATTTTCTCAAAGTCTTATCATTGCTTCAACCATTGGTGATACACTTAGAAGACAGTCAATGGCTGGATAATGATTCCATTGCTTTACTACAAAAACTGGTCAACAATTTGGAAAGTTACCCTATCGCCCTATTGAGTACAGCTCGCTACAAAGACGATGGAAGTCAGGCACTTTTACCCTTCAAAAACTTGTCAAATCACATTATAGAATTGACCTATTTGCAGCCCAAACAAGTGAAAGCCTTAGCCGAAACACAGTTGAACCAACACAACAACAATGGTTGGATTCCTTTGAGTAAGCCACTTTTGAAAGTATTGGTAGAACGCTCCAAAGGCAATCCTTTTTTTGTAGAACAGTTACTGCGGTTTTTTGGCGAAAACCAATGGCTGCAAAACCGTACTGGAACTTGGCAACTTACCCAACAGGTTGACAGTGTTCCAGATAGCATTCAAGCATTGCTGATGGCACGCATTGACCGCCTTTCCAAACAGGTAAAAGAAGTGACAAAAGTAGCTGCTGTTTTGGGGCGAGAGTTTGACATTCAGTTATTATCAGCCATACTTCATCGCAACGTTTTGGCAGAAACCAAAGTTGCCGAAACCGAACAAATATGGCATTTGTTACAAGGAGTAAAAGGCATTTTTAGGCATACCTTGTTGAGAGACATGGCGTATGATATGCAATTGAAGGAACGTTTACGGCAATTACATCAATTGGCAGCAGTGGCAATGGAAGGGCTTTACTCTAAGAATCATGAAGAAAAATATGCCGATATTGCTTTTCACTATGAAAAAGCCGAAACCACTATCAAATCCATTGAGTACCTCGAAAAAGCAGGTATGTACGCCCAAGAAAATTTTCAGAACCAACAGGCTTTAGACCTTTTTGAGCGTTTGTTGAAACAACTTCAAAATCTGAAAGACCCCGATTTGACATGGAAAATACTCTTGAAAAAAGCGGCGGTTCTTCGGACAATTGGCAAATGGGATGCCGCCCAAGAAGTCTATGAAGATGCAATGGAACTGGCAAGAATGTTCAAAAATGAAGCCTATATAATCGAAATTCAATTCAATCTTGCCCGAATTTTCAGTTTGCAGGGAAAGTATCAAACCTCATTGAATCTTTACCAACAAATCCTAACTGCCTATAAATCCACCAACAACAAAACACAGATTGCCAATACTATAGGCTATATGGGCGTGGTGCATATCAATCTTTCGGAGTATGAGAAAGCGGCCAAATGTTTTCAACAGCAAATTAGCTTGGCAAGTGAATTGGGCGATGAAAAAAACCATGCAACGGCTTTGGGAAACCTCGGCAGTCTTTTCAATCAAATTGGCAATCATGAAGCGGCAATGGACTGTTATCGAAAAAGCTACGAACTATTTGAAAAAATAGGCTCCCCACAAAATGCGGCCATGAATCTCGCCAATATGGGAACGATTGCCACGGTTAAGGATGATTATGATTCGGCAATGGATTACTACCAAAAAAGCCTCAAAAGATTCGAAAAAACTGGCTATCAACATGGAATAGCTTACACGATTGTTAACATCGGATATACATTTATGCAAAAAGGTTTGTACAATGAAGCTTTTTCCTATTATGAGAAAAGTTTGCGCCTATCTTTACAAATGAAAGACCGCCGATTGCAGGCTTTTGCAGAAGGAAATATAGGAATGGTGCATTACCATAAAAACAATTGCGAACTGGCCTTGCCCTATTTAGACAAAGCTATTGAAGGACATCACCACATTGGCTTCAAATATTCTCTAGCAGAATGGTACTGGGCAAAAGCATTGTGTTTGTATGAGTTGATGACATATTCACGGGCGTTGGATTGGGTGAAACAGTCTATAGATATCAGCCGAGAGATTACAAGAACGGACATGTTGTTTAAAGCACAATTATTGAAGGGAAAAATACACTTCAAAATGGGTGAACAAATCACTGCAACGGCACAATTGCAGACTCTGCTGGACAATAGTGAGGAAGAGGAAGAAAAGGCTTTTATTCATTTTGAACTTTGGCAAATGTATGAACAACAAGTTCTTCAACAAAAAAAGGCTTCCAAAGCAAGGAACACTTCGGAAGCCTCTAATCTAACCCACAAAGAAAAAAGTATGCTGTCAATAATGGCAGAAAACCACCATCAAAAAGCCCTACATTTGTTTCAGCAGTTGTTTGCAATCAAAGCCAAACAAGAATTTGAAGGAAAAATAAACCTGCTGAAAGCGTCCTAATTTGGGCGTTTTTCTTTGGAGTCTTTGATTTTTTGCGATTCTTTAGCCAATGCTTGGACATTGAGCATATCGCCAATGAGCAAAGGTTGATAATGCTCACTTTTGAGGGAATTTGGAGAAGGATAAAAATTATTGTTCAAAGAATTGAAAGAAGAGGTTATCATGAATTTTAAGGTTTGGTTTATGCTGACTAAGATACAATAATTTTGCGGATTTTGCAATAGTAAAAACGCAAAAATTGGTGCATTTCTAATTTTTTAGAAAATCCTCAATAACTGCTGCCAGTCTATCAGGTCGTGGACTAAAAATATCGTGGTCATTTTCCTCCAATATTTCAAGTCGCAAATCAGGCACTAGTTTTTGCATATAAGGGATGGCTTCGCTTGGAAAAAGACTGCCTTCTTTTCCTCCTTTCACCAACATCACTGGGCAGGTAATCTGCTCAAAATCACCAGCGGCCTCCGTATATTCTCCTTCATTCACCAATCCATCTATGGCAATTTCTGAAATGGCTCTATCTGCATGTTTTCGTACCATTACAGCCCAATTCTCATTGAATGGGGGGAAATAAGGTGCGTAATCACCCATAATTAGCCCTTTCACCTTGTCCTGTATAGTCGCAGCTACCCTGACTCCAACAGTACTCCCTATGGAGTAACCAAATAAATAACAATTGTTTATGTTCAGCTCACGCATTACTGCCAAAACATCGGAGGCATGGTCGTCCAATGTATAACCCGATTTTGGAGAATCACTTTTGCCTCGTCCTCTGAGACTTACAATGATATGATGGTGCAATAATTTTCCATATAGAGCCTCCTCAATTTCTTCGGCAGAATTAGTCGCACCGGGAATGATGATTAAGGGAATATTGTTTTCTTGACGGTTGAACTCAATGCAGTGGATTTTGGCATTTGTATTGTCGATAAAGTGTTCTTGTTTTGTCATGATTAAGAAGTTATTATAATTTTAGATGAGCTTTGTATTTCAGCACATTAACAGAGATGTGAAAAGAAAAGTTCCTTTTAGATACAATCCTTTCACAACCTTCAAGTCCTTTTCTCCACTTTCTTCAAACATCGAAAATTATGTAGGTTTTAGCATAGTGTAACTTTACGATAACTTAATGTAAGCTTAACCTTCATATCATAGCTTTTCTCTTACTTTGCACGTCTAATAAGCTGAATTACAATGACGATTTTTTTCTATCAATTGTAATAAGTTTATTTTGAATTATTTATTGAAATAAAATCATAAACATGAATTTTCACAAAAGGCTTTTAGTCCTTTTAATAGCCCTATTTTTCAGTGCTAATTGTTTTGCTCAAAAAGCTCATATTTCAGGAAAAGTAACCGAAAAAACGGCAGCGAACGAAGAAGCAGTTCCATTTGCAACGGTTTCTATTGCAGGAACAACATTGGGTAGCACTACTGACTTTGACGGTGCTTATTCCATTGAAGTTGATGCAGGCACACACCGAGTTGTTTTTAGTTTTGTAGGATTCAAACCCGACACTCTGAATATTACTGTTGCAGAAGGACAAAACCTCACTCTCAATCACGCTTTATCCCAAGAAAATATTCAAATCGAAACTGTGACAGTGAAAGAGAAGGCAAACCGAGAAAGTCAAACGATGAATTTGATTGACCGAAAAAATGCCACGGCTTTGACCCAAAACATTGGTGCAAAAGAGTTGAGTAAAAAAGGGGTGTCGAATGTAGTTGAAGGATTGAAAAAAGTAGCAGGTATTTCAGTTATCGGCAACAAGTATTTTTTGGTGCGAGGCATGGACGACCGATACAACAATGCGCTACTCAATGGACTACCGATTGCTTCCCCTGACCCTGATAAAAAGGTGATTCCTCTCGATATTTTCCCCACCGATATTGTCGAAAACCTTTCCATCTTCAAATCGTATTCACCTCAGTATTATGGAGACGTAGCTGGAGGAACAGTTGCCATCAAAACCAAAGAATATCCGAGTACAAAAACATTGAAGTTGGGCATTGGCGCAGGCTTCAATTCGGTGACAACAGGTAAAAACTTCTTGAGTTCGCCAAGTATTAGTGGCAGTTACTTGGGATTTAGCAAAGATGGACGACAAGCCCCTGCTTCAATTAGCGATATTGCTTCTTATGACAGCCGCAGAGATGGATTATCATTTGACAACAGCAGCAATGGCGTTTACAAAAAAGCCCCAGTAAGCAACAGTTTTGACTTGCTTTTTGGCAATTTCTTCTCCACTGGCAATGATTCTGGCTTGGGTGTTTTGTTGTCCGTAGCCTATGACAATGACTACAGCATCAAAGAAGGAATGTATCGTTTGGTGAACCGACAAGGAGACATTCGCATTGACTATGACTATATCAACTACAGTTTTTCGACCAATACTTCTGCATTGGCGAGCATGACCTATAAGTTCAACGACCGCCACAAAATCACCCTCAATGGGATTTTGGTGAACAGTTCTTCAGATAATTCAAGAGATGCCTATGGCAATCACTTCGATTATTCAAGTCCACTGTTTAGCCGCCGATTTACCTACAATCAAAACACCTTATTGACAGGTCAATTGGGAGGAACACATGATTTATTGAAGGGCAACCGTTTGAAATTGAATTGGTCACAAACCTACAATGTTGCCAAATCAGAAGAACCCGATAGACGACAATTTGTGTTTTTGGATACCGACAACAAAGGGCGAATCTTTAATGACATTGACGTAAACGAAAATCACCGATTTTACAGCAATTTAGAAGAAACTGAAATGGCGAGTAAAGTTGAAGCAGTGTATGATGTAATTCAATACGAAGGAACAGACAAAGCAAAATTGCAGGTGACATTGGGTGGAAACCTAAAATCAAAAGAAAGGGATTTTGACTACCGCCAATTCAACTACAACCTCAAAAACTTTGATCAAGGAGGTTTGGATGTAGATGCGGTTGATACGTACTTAAGTCAATCCAATCACAGTGATGGTGCTTTCTATCTTGACGAAAGAGATGACCCCGCTTCTGCCAATACTTCAAAACTGGATGTTTGGGCAGCCTACTTTTTGGGTGATTACGATTTGATTCCCAATCGCTTGAAGTTGTTGGCGGGTGCACGTTACGAAAGTGCAGAACAGAGCATTGAGTTTAAAAACCAGCAGCAGCCGAGCATCACCGAAAAACCAACCTTGAACGAAGCATACCTTTTGCCTTCTTTGAGCTTCAAATTTACACCAAGCGAAAAGCAAGTTTGGTGGCTTACTGCAAGTCAAACGATTTCACGCCCTGGCTTCAAAGAATTGGCTCCGTTTGAGTATGTAGAATTTTTTGCAGGAGAGCGTACAATTGGTAATCCACTTTTGCAGAACGGCAAAAACTACAATTTCGACTTGAGATATGAGTTGTATCCGACTCGTGGCGAATTGGTTTCGATTTCTGCTTTTGGGAAATACCTTCAAGACCCAATTGAACGCCTCAACATTGCCGCTTCAAGTGGTCGTTTGCAGTCTTTCACCAACATCGAAAGTGCAACTTTGGCGGGTGTTGAATTGGAGTTGAGCAAAAAACTGAACTTTTTGAGCAGCGAAGATTTTACCAATACTTGGACGGCTGGTTTAAATGCTACTTACTTGTATTCTCAAATCAAGATTAATGAAGCCAACAAACTCTTATTGCCTCAAGGTGAAGTAAGTGTGGTGGTGACAAATCCTGACCGAGCATTGCAGGGCGCATCTCCTTACTTGGTCAATTTTGACTTGAGTTACCAAAAACGCAGCGAAAAGTGGAATACAAATGCTACGCTTGTTTACAATGTATTCGGCAAACGTATTCACTCAGTGGGTGTAAAAGCTCCAAATTCAGATGGCGGTTTGGGTGATATTTATGAATTGCCTGTTCACCGATTGGATTTAATCGTGAAAAATGAACTCAATAAAAACATTGGGATTGACCTCAGTGTGAAAAACTTATTGAATCCAAGTACCCGATTGCAGCAAGATACAGATGCGGGTACAATTGAATTGGACAATTACAAAACAGGCATTTCGGCAGGCATCAAATTGTCATACAATTTTTAGAACAGATAAACATAAGTTATCGAACACCGTTTATACCAAGTGTTCGATAACTTATTTTATAACACAAAGTTTATATTCTCTTAACATTGAAAGTTTATTTTTGTGTGTCTTCATAAACATCACAAGACATTCACTCTCTAATATTTAGAATTACATTTTATTATTTTATTATCATAATTAAATTTTTAATTACAATGTTTACAAATAACAACTTTGTAACCAAATGGTCAGGTGTATTCTTGTTTCTCGCATTTTTGGCAGTGGGTTTCTCTGCCTGTACGAAAGAAGACGATACGCCAAGTACTAAAATTTCCGTTGCCTGTGGAGGCGATGTGACAAGTGCTACAAACAATGTCACGATTGCGATTCCCACCGTTTCGGGTGCTTCTGGTAATTTTACGATTACCAATGATGTAACCAATAGTAGTGATGCAAGTGGCGTATATGACAACGGTACCACAACAGTAACGTACACTGTAACAGACGATACTACTGGCGAAACTGCTACTTGTAGTTTTGATGTAACGATTGACAATGGCTTGACTATCACAGATGAAACTATCAATGGAACTTCTTTCCGCAAAGTAGTCGGTACATTGGCTGGCAATTTCACCATGACTGCCGATCAAAACTGGTTGATTTCTGGGGGTATTTTTGTTGACAATGGCGCAACTTTAAATATTGAAGCAGGTACAACTGTGTATGCTGCTGACGATGGCACTACTCCTTTTATTGCCATTCAAAGAGGTGGTAAAATCATGGCACAAGGCACAAAAACAGCTCCTATTGTATTGACTTCTATCAAAGACTTAAGCGGGATTGCTAGCCCTGGTGATTGGGGTGGTCTTATCGTAAATGGCTACGCTACTGTAAACATCGGTGAAGGTGTTGGTGAAGGTGGTACAGGTACGTATGGCTGTGACAACACCAACTGCAATGATGCGGATAACTCTGGTGTGATTCGCTATGTACGTGTAGAATATGCGGGTAAAATTTTGGGTACTGACAATGAATTGAACGGATTTTCCTTCAATGGTGTGGGTAGTGGTACAACCGTAGAGTATGTTCAAGCCTACAAAGGTTCTGATGATGGTTTTGAATTTTTTGGTGGTACAGTGAATGTAAAATATGCTGTTTCTTCAGGAAGTGAAGACGATTCTTTCGATTGGACATTCGGTTGGACAGGAAAAGGTCAGTTTTGGGTAGCCCATCAATTTGGTGTAGCTGGTGATAGAGGTCTTGAAGCAGACAATAATGGTGATGACAATGTTGCTTCTCCTTACTCCAACCCAACATTGTCGAATGTGACTCTTGTTGGTTTTGATGATGGTGATGCTTCAAACACAGGTATGCGTTTGCGTGAAGGTACAAAAGGTAAAATCTACAATGCGATTGTAACAGGTTTCCCTAAATACGGTATTCGTGTATCGAACTCTGATAAAGATGCAGCAAGTACTGTCACTACTGACAACATGACAAATGGTTCATTGGTGGTCAAAAATTCTGTTTTGGCAGGCAATGGCACACCTTGGAAAGATGCTCCTGTTTTTGAAAACGATGCAACCAATACTGTTTTGGCAGGTATGGGTGGCTTGGTTGGCTATGTAGGAACAATTTCTGAAAACGCTAAAGATCCTGGCACTTTAGATTCTTGGTTTTCACCTGGTTCTTTTATTGGAGCGGTGAGAAGCACAGAAGATTGGACTGCGGGGTGGACAAGACAATAATAAGATACAAATCACTTCTTCAACTTGGTTGAGAGAAGAAAAAAAGTACTTTCACTAACCCCAAAATAAATGCGAGTTGCCTTTGATTAGGTGGCTCGCATTTTTTTTATTTCGTTAAGCTTTGAACAAGAAGGTTTAATGAAAAAGAAGCTTGTATTGTGTGAAAATTTGGATTTCGCTATTACTCAACAAAGTCAAGTGTACTTCCTTTCAATTGTGAGTTCTTGTTCAAAGCTACAAAATAAGGATTCACCATCTTCAATTCCGTTTCAGGGTGTAGATGGCTTTAGGTTTATTCCTTTTTGTCAAATTGGAGTATCATTTTCTTCTTGATAATCAGGATTGGGCATCTTCAACTCAATTAGTTGAGTAGTCCAGTCGCTTGTAGAATCTGGCCGTTTTAGTTTTCTTGTAGGAGGAACACCTCTTGTATCTTCACCTCCTCTTGTCCTTCGAGTAGAAGGCATAGGCAGTTCATCTTGCCTCAATATTTGAACCTCAAAAGTGTGGGTGCTGATAATGAGTTGTAGATAATGCGTTTCGGCTTTCCAGTTGTAGTGCTGAATAAAAGCAGATTGGGTATCAGGTATATGTTGACCGCCAACTGCAAAAACCGATTGACCAGCAGGCAATTCCACAACCCCTCCCTCCAAAAATTCAGGCTCTATGCTGAAATCCTGCGCCAAATAGACCAAAGCACAGTAATAATCCCTGTTTGTATTGTTTTGAAGGCGAATACGAATTTCTGCCATACGGTCATTGGTCCCATTCTCTCTTCCCGTGTAATCAATTTGCACCTTGCCATCTTTTACCTCTAAACTTTCTTCTGAACCATCTGCTTGTTTGCTAAAAATCTCTACTTCAAAAGGCGGATTTGGTTGAATATTGCTGTGTGGATTCTCCAAATTTTTGATAGCAGTCCATCGGGCAATGTATTTCAAATAACTGAGTAGCTGTTCTATAGCCGTTTCATCGTATCCTTCAATGTTGGCGGTAATCGGTAAATCATTGAAGGGAAGGCGAATGGCAAAACTATGGTTGCACACATTCACAAAATAATCTGCAAAGTGAGGTTCGTCCACCCATTGCAGAAAAGAAAAATCGTTGTCAGCCGCATGGACATATTCCTTCAATGCTGCAATAACCGTTTCCTCTCCCATACAATAGACATTCAAAGGATTGGCAATCAAACCTGTGACTTTGACCTTGTAGGTGAACAATTCATCCAATTGCATTGTTTCTGAAAAACTGAGTTTGGTATAATCCAACTGCACATCGTGAATTTGAGCCTGTTCGATGGCTTTTTCCTCCACATTCAACAGTTCGATTTTAAGGTGTGGATTGCTTGCCGAAATACCATTGATAGCTCCCTTACCCAATATCCAACTGTACTCATGCACGTTGTAAACAATTGAATCATACTCTTTTTGATGCTGGGTAATGCCTCCCAAAAAAGACTGAAAAGCAAGACCATTTCCGAGTTCATTTCCTTTGGTGTATAGTTGAGGCGTTTGTTTGTAACTGCCCTGAATCTTCAATCGCAACACACTTATCAACTCTTGGTAGCTGATGTCGCCCTTCGTTTGGCGCAACAAAGCCACCAAACCGCTCGTGAAAATCCCCTTCGTTTCTCCGTTACCCCTCACCTCATAGGCAGACTGTTTGTTTTCGCAAGCCGCCAACTGAATGTGATTGCCCTGCGGCAAGACTTCTCCCAAAGCTGCGGCATTTCGGACAGATTCCTCCGAGGTGGTTTCTGCAAAAAGAAAGTCTTCCCATTCTCTGCTGCCAATATCGGCTGCCCGCCTAAAGCTACGAGCAGTGAGTTTGTCCCTTGTGTTGGTGCCTGAATTGCAACAATCAAAAATGGTGATGATTTGTGCCTTGGTTTTTTGGTAGAGTTGGTGAATCATGTAGCGCAGTTCTTTGTCTGCCAAAAAACTACTGGGCTGACTGACCCGACTTTCATGACACACCAAGACTTCCAATTTGTTGTCTTCTTCATGTAGTCTGAAAGCAGGGTGAGCGTCTTCTTGTGCGCCGTGTCCCGAGAAGTAAAAAAGGCAGATGTCGTTTTCGGTGGCTTGACCCAAATGTTCGTTGAAGCGTTGGACAATGTTTTCTTTGGTGGCATTTTCATTGTGTAGTTCTTCAACGCACAATTTGCGGTTTTGTGCTTCTGCAGCTTCGGTGAGGTAGCCTTGTAGGTTGTTGGCATCGTTGATGCAGCCGTTTAGTCCTCTGATGTAGGCGTAGTTGTTGATGGCGACAAATAGGGCATAGATGGAGATGGTTTGGTTTGGCATTTGTTTGACTGTTTTTTTAATGAGTTTTTAAGTGTTTATTTAATTTTCTTGCCATTGTTGAAAGCTCCTGAAAAACAACAATCTAAAACCAATAGCAGATGTTTACAAGACAAAGTCTCAAGGGCTGCATAGAGTTCATTCATGGAGATGAATGCTTGCGCTATCTCGTTTTCATCTGCATCGGCAGGGAGTAAATATCCCTGTGGTAAATCTTCTTCATTGTCAATTGCCACACCATACCCTGCAATAGTAGAAGAAGACTCTATCGTTTTCTCCTACTATTGCAGGTAGTTCACCCAACAAGGTTCTCAATTCATGGACTTTGGCATTTGGGTAGATTGAAGTTTTCTGATTGTAACGTTTTGCTGTGATAATAAAAAAGCCACTGAAAAAGCTTATGTTTAAAGTACGAACCAAACAAGTGCAAATTCAATGGCATCTCAAATTAACAAAAATTGTACGATTGTATTACCGATTTTGGAAAATAAATACGATTCATTTTTAAACGACCCAAAAATAGCTCGCCAAATAATTAGCGAAATATGGGCAACAAGCCCCGAGTTATTTCCTGCACAAATGACTAAAGGTTATGTGCTTAACGGCAAAACTCGGCCGTCGAAAAAAATGAATATCCAAATGCGAAAAATAAAAGTAGCGGGACAAAATTATCAAATACGCCCAAGTTTCATTCTGCCTTATTGCAGAGCGAAGACGTATATAGCTTCTAAAGGCTTGTTCTTAAAGCGGTTCGGTGTTCCTTTCTGGGCATTGGCATTTGCTTTTGGATACAATGCGATGTGGTGGTACCGCCTCTATAATTGTTTTAGTGATTATAGCATTGTAGGCACAACCATCCATGACCCAGAAAAATTACCTTCCGATATTTTAGCAGATGAACACCATGTAAAAATACAAGGTAAAAAAGCTTATGTGGCTACAACTGTGGGACAAAACTGTTTTTTAGGTATGGAAGTTTCTTCTGGCGCAGATGCGGATTCTTTGGAAGAAGCTTATGGTGTATTCAAACAAGAAGCAGAGGATGTGTCATCTGACTACCAACCTAATACAGTAAATACAGATGGGTGGACAGCTACACAGAACGCATGGCAAAAACTCTATCCAAATATTCAAGTCATTGAATGTTTCTTACACGCCTTTCTAAAAATTAGAGACAGAGCTACAAAAAAGATTCAAGACTATTTCAATACAGCAGCAGATAAGGTGTGGGAGGCTTATCGAACTACTTCAAAAAGACAATTCGCACAACATATAAGAAGGCTTCGGGAATGGACAGCTAAGAATGTGCCTTCCTGCCCCATGAAAGATAATATTCTTAAACTCTGTAAAAAGAAAAACAAGTGGTTAGCACATTTTGACTTTCCCAAAGCACACAAAACCTCCAACATGATAGATAGTGCTTGAACGATAAGGCACAAATATTTGATATTGATTAAAATAAAGAGCTTTTTTTGCTTGAATTTTATAGTAGAAATTATTATCTTAGCAATTGCAATATTTGTATAATGTTAATTACGAATCAAATGATGATTTGTCTGTCTATGAGATTCGTGTAAAAAAGTATTACTATCTGATGCGTAAAGAATTTGAAGCACAATTACAATTGGATTCGATTCCTATTGGAGAGGTAGAAATAGATATGCGAAGCCGTCATGAGCTACCTCAACTATTAGCAGGATTACAGCATATTTTCACGAATGAAGCACTTCGAACAGCCGTTCTGAAAGTTTTATCTGAGGCTATTTTGTCAGAAAAAAAAAGCGACGGGTCGTTTGGGAATGAGTTTATGGGAATTATTTGTTTTGGGTTGTTGCCGTCTAAATTTAAATATAGATTATGATAATCTACATGATTTATCGAATAATCACCATTCACTTCGAGGGATATTAGGTGTAGCAACGAGAGGTTATCTACCGAATGTAAAACATTATTGTTTGCAAACAATTAAAGATAATGTTGGTTTCTTACTGAAGATAACCTTAATGAAATCAATAAAATAATAGTTAATGAAGGTCATCAATTAAAAAAAAAGGAAGGTAAAATTTTAGAGTTGAATCTCAAAGCAGATTCGTTTGTAGTAGAACGTCATATTCATTTTCCAACCGATATCCGTTTATTGTGGGATTGTGTACATAAATGTATTGGTTTTATAAAGCTGTTAAAAAGCGTAGTAGACATATCAGGATTACGTAATTATAAATCAATACGTAAAAAAATAAAAAGATTATATACGCTTACAGCAAGAATACATAAACGAAAAGGTAATAATTATATAAAACGCCTTCAAGATTCGACAGAGGAGTATTTGGCAGCAACCTATCCTTTATTAAAGAAAGTGAATGATTTAGTAGAAGCTTTGAGTGAAATAATTGATTCAAAACCTCACTTAGCAACAAAGTTAGAAAGCTTGAAATATTATCGAGATATGTTAAAAAAACATATCGATTTGGTGGATAGACGTATTCTACAAGGCGAACAAATTCCTCATTCGGAAAAGGTATTTTCCATTTTTGAACCTGAAACGGAGTGGTTGAAGAAGGGCAAGGCGCACCCAAATGTAGAATTGGGGCATAATGTGTTGATTGTAACTGACCAATTTCACTTTATTGTTTATCACAAAGTAGCTGTAAAAGAACAAGATAAGGATTTAGTGATTCCATTAGGGAAGGAATTACAGGAACGCTTCAAAGAAAAGTGCAAATTGTATAGTATTAGTTTTGATAAAGGTTTCTGGCTGAAATCAAATAAGGAAGCGATGGAAAAAATATTCGATATAGTTGTGATGCCTAAAAAAGGAAAACCAACTATTGCTGAGAAAGAGGCGTACCATAGATAACTACAAAACTTATAAGCGTAAACATAGTGCAGTAGAATCAAATATTAATGAATTGGAACAGGGTGGTTTGGATAAAGTAGCGGATAAGGGCTTGGATGGCTTCAAGAAATATGTGGCATGGGGAGTATTGGCTTACAATTTAAAGCGATTGGGCAGATTGTGCATGGAGCAGCAAAAAGCGAAAGCCAAGAAACTGCAAAAAGCGAAAAAACGAAAGCTCAAAAAAGCCTCTTGAGTTTCAAAATAGGCTTTTCTTTATAAATTGTTGATAAATAAGATTTTAACGTATTTCATAGGGGATTGTCTGCTCCGAAATGAGCGCAATGCAATGTATATCAGTAATTTAGAAAGAAATTGCCTCAAAACTCAAAAAAACATTCTCATAGATGTTTTTTTTTAATCTGTTTTTAATAAAAAAGCCTGTTTTCGTTCAGGCACTAGATAGATCCATGAGGGCAATGAATAGACATGCCAACAACTCCCAAATGTTTCATGGAGATATACTTAGCACTACTCATAATTTCAGAGCTTTTGCCCTTCTTCATAATTTTTCACCCTCTTGTTTACAGGCTTGGGATGAATCAGCTGTCTTAATCAGTCCTGCGGCAAGACTCAACGGATTTGTCTATCATCATGACTGGTTACAGAATTTGTTAATCGCGGCTTCGTTAGGAGGATATCGAAATCACAGCAATCCGTTATAATCAGGAAGTTTTATAGCCATGAACTTTTTGATTCAAGACCTCTGCCAATATAGTGGCATCATCGACAGCCGTTTGAAGTGGCGTAACGTGTTGATAGTCGTTGATACCGATGATGAAGGCGTGGGAGGTGGTGAAATTGGGCATTGGTGGTCTATTTTTTTGAATGATAGCTCACTAGCGGTGGGTTTCGAAACCCACCGCTAGTGAGCAGTTAGGTAGTAGATGTCACCGAACCTTCCAGGTGTCGGCGAATCGTATCGCTTGTTTCTAAACTGTCGTCACATAATGTCCATGCACATATTCGGTATCGGTGATTTTTAGCCAATCCCCCACTTTCTCCAAAACTTTCACACGATTGCCTCTATCCAATTGACGACTAACATCATAATCCATGCTTGGCCCTGTTCTGACATTGAGGCGGTTGGCATTGATGATGCCTTGTTCATTGTTGAGGATGGTGAGGTAATTGGCGTGAACAAAACGCTCTGTACCGATTTCCGCCCAGCGGTCGTGCCAACGGTAAATCAGCACTTTATTGCCTTCTGAAAGTGTGTCAACTTTCGCATAAGCGGTGCTTGGTCCACTCCGCACATTGAGTTTTTGGGCATTGACAGTGGCTTCGAGAATTGGCGGTGGTGGCGGTGGTGGAATGCCTGCAATGCTTACGGCTTTGAGCGCATTCACCCGCCCATGTCCCATTTTTTTAGAATGTCCGTTTACATAACCTTCAAGGTCTAAATTGAGGTCGGTTACTTTGTCGGTAGTCAATTGAAGTATGTTTTTTACATCTTTGGCAGTCAGATTGTTGTTGGCTGTCAATAGCAATCCACAAATCCCAGCAATCAATGGGCAGGAACTCGATGTGCCACCAAACCATGAGGTATAGTGATGACCTTCGGGAAGGGTGAAAACTTGTGAGGGGTTTTCGTTGAGGTCGGGAGCAACGGAGGCTGTGGTAATGGTGGCAAAACCATCGCCTCCACTTGAAGGAGCTGCAATGCTTACGTTTTTGCCGTAGAAAGAATAGTTGGCGGGAGTGTCTAAACTCGTTGAAGCTGCTACACATATCACATTGGGGTCTGCTGCAAAATTGCTTACCTCAACGGCTCTCCAACTTGTATGCGGATTGGCATTGCCCGCTGCAAAACAGACAATACACCCTTTGCCATTGCGCCCATTGGTGCTAACTTCTCTCAGTGTATTTTGCATCAAAGTGCTGATATTGAAGCCTGCGGGCCAACCCCAACTGCAACTGATAATGTCTGCGCCGTTGTTCATCGCATATTCAAACCATTTTTTTGCATCCAAATCCGAAACCACTCTTGACCACTGAATGGGCATCAAGCGGGCATTGGGGCAAGCACCCAATGCTCCAAAACTATTGAGTGCGCCTACTGCCACACCTGCACAGGAGGTGCCGTGTGTTTCGCCTAAAAAACGGGCAGTTGGGTCTGCATCGTTGTTGTTGAAGTCGTAGGGGTTTCTGATTTTTGTGCCATCTCCTTTAAGGTTGGGATGTTGGAGATCAAAAGCTCCATCAATCACTGCAATAACAATGTTTTTATCCCCCAAAGCGGGTTTTCCAATTTTGTCTAAATATGCCCATGCTTCGACTACTTTGGCATCTGCTCCTTTTTTGAAGTAAGTTTGGGAGAAGATACCTACACCGCCATTTGCCCAATAGTAGCGGTCAGGGCCTTCATTTTCTAAGTGCCATTGTTCTTTGAAGAGTTTTGAAGTGGGAGGAACAAAAGCATGTTCTACCAATTCCTTCAAAAAATCGGGTTCGGCTACGGCTACTTCTGCTTCGTTTTGTAGGGCAAGGGCAACTTTTAGGGGATTGGCAGATGCTGGGGTAAGTTGGGTGATGAACTCATTGTCTGCAATGGTTTCGATGATGTTGAGGTGATGCGATTCGAGGAGGACGAGATTGGAGGCTTTATCGGAATCAGTCGAGAAAATAACGTGTACAACGCCTGTGGGAATCAAAGGACTTTTTGCCTCGTTTACATAGAACACATGTGTTCCTACGCTGACATTTGGTGTTTGTCGGGCTTCATCTAATGCTGCTTCTACATCGTTTGATACACCTCTTGAAGCGGGCTCTGGGCTAACTTCAACAAGGGTAAAAGCTCCCATTTTTTCAGTTTTGGGAGCATCTACATTTCGACTTTTGGGCAATTCTTCGCCATTTTTTGTTTTGACGGCATAAGTTGTTAGGCTTTTTTGGAAGGTGACGGGCTGTCCTCCGTAGTTTAAGGTTAGTTCGTTCATTTATTTTTATGGTTGTTTAGTGGTTTTTGATTGTATGGATGGTTTTAGATTGATTGAATTAATTTTATAGGTTAAGTAAATCAATGAAGTTATCAATTCCTTCCTACAACCTCAGGTAGCCTCAGACCAGCAAATGCCAGTCTTAAAAGCTACCCAAGCATAGGAGGCAATCAGCCATAATAATTACTAACAGATTTTTCATCAATATGTGTGGCTGTAAATATCTTATTCTCTTACTGCAAACCTAAAGCAAATAACATTCTCTGTCAATATAACTTTAGTTACTATTTGCTATACATACTTCCAGTACTTATTGATGGCTTCAGTGCGGTTATTGACCTTCAACTTCCTGTAAATGCGGTGAATGTGTTGTTTGACCGTTCCCTCGCTAATTTGAGGCTTCAATTGATTCGCAATTTCTTTGTATAAAAGCCCTTGTGACAAAAGATGCAATATTTGCCGTTCCCTGTTAGAGATTTTTTCCATCAAGCTATCTGCAGGTTGAAAGCTTCTCGTTATTTTTCGGGCAATGTTGCGACTCATTGGAGAACCACCTGCTATCAGCTCTCGGACTCCTTCAATGACCCCTTCTGTACCTTCATTTTTGAGGATATAACCCAATGCGCCTCCTTTTAAGGATGCAAATACAAATTTTGAATTTTCGTGATTCGTGAACATTAAAAAAGGGATGTGAGGTGCTTTTTGGCGTAGCTGTACCATGCAATCAATGCCATTCATCTGCGGCAATTCAATTCCCATCACAACTACATCAGGTGAATCCTTCCATAGTTTTTGCAGAGCATTTTCTGCATTCGTATAGGTGCTCACCAATTGAAGGTCACTTGTGTTGTAAACGGCTTTGGTCAAGCTGTTCATCCAGTTATTTGTGTGTTCTACAATGCTGATTTTTATAGTGTTGTTTACCATAGTAGTATATTTTTTTTCTGTTTGACCATTGGTTGGGTGGTCAAATAGGGTAAAGTGATTGGAATAGTCGTGTGTATGCATCTTGCTTATGGATAAAGACGCTTCTCCGTATTGTTCTATAGTTTACAGTCGCTTAATTGCAGGTTATGTTGTGTGTGTGTGCAATTTTTTAGTGTAATGTTATGAGCTTTTTCTTCTTCCATTTTATAGCTACAATACATACGGGTTTTCAAGTATTTTCCGTAAGTCTGGCATCACACCGATATGCCCTGTCATGCCATTCCCTTGTGGAGTACCTGTTGAAGGATTGCTTAGTAAAAAGCGTACTTCGTATGAAGAAAGCGTGCGCCGTCTTTTGCGCTTATAATAGCATTGCAGAAGAATGGCAGCTCCTGCAATGATGGCAGAGGCAGCACTTGTTCCCCCAAAAGCTGTGGTGAAATCATCGGCTGCGGTAAAGGAGTCTCGTCCAGAAAGCCTTCCGTCTCCGCCTGTAGTAGCCACATTCTCTCCCCAAGCATAGCAGTCCACTCGATTGCCAAAATTGCTAGAGCCTTTCCTGTCATGCTCGTCATAAGCAGGAGGCTCTGCTCTCGCTGCACCTACTATGATGGCTCCTGAGTCTTCAAAATGAAAGCGGTGTGCTTGATTGAGTCTATGGCAGCCCGATGAATCGTGCCATTCATCTAGGTCATACCCTCCGTTTCCTGCTGCTTCTACCACCACTATTCCCAAATCGCAGGCAAGTTGAATGGCGCAAAAATCGGAATCATCTACTTCTACGGGATAGTCACCTCGTTGTACTTCTAATAACAGCACATCTCCTTTCCTTATTTTTCCATCATGCAGTTCTTCCAGTACCTTGCCAATCGCATCTGCTACATATCCAGGTTCTCCCGAATGATAGTGAGAAGCCAGCTTGACATATTGAAGAGAAGGAGCTATCCCGACTATTCCCATCGCATTATCGGCTGCTGCTACAACTCCCAATGTGTTTGTACCATGTGCGCCTTGATACCCATTGATGCCATCTGCATTTGTATGAACGATAAGACTGGGATGGGCTGCAGATAAATCTTGGTGGGGAAGTTTCCAACCCTGCTCTAAATCTATAAGCCCAACTCCCTGACCTTCAATTTTTTCTATTTCCCATACCCATTTAGCGTCAATTCCTTTTGGCGCAGCATCCCAATACAATTGTTTGGCATAATGGGGATCATTGCGGTAATATACCTCTGCATCATACGCCAAGAGTTCTTTGTAGGCTAAATCCACCTCTTGAAGTTCGCCAAACAATCCCGCTATTTTGGTCAAATCCTGTTTGGTGTTTTTGTAGTCCAATCGCCAATAATTAGACAAACTTCTCAGAGGTTTTAGTCCCGACCTTTGGACGATGAAGGGCGGAAGTTTTACTTCTTTGGCTCTATCCTCCAGCTGTTTTAGCTTATCCATTGAGATGCTACTTACCTGTCTTTGTATAGATTTGGGCTTGTATTCTCCTGTCAATAAATCATACAATCCCTTTAGTTGGTATTTTTGGGCAAAATCAAGTAAATTGTTTCCTTCAAAATACGCATATTCGTAAGCAAATCTTAGGATAATGCAACCGCTAAAAGGTCTGCTTTTTAGTGCTTTTGATTTTAGAGGAGTCTTGGAGCGAAGATATTTTTTTTTCATTGTGGTTGATTTTTGGATATGTGAATGGGTTGATAGGATTAATTGACAGTGATGCTTAGATACCCAGTGGCAGAATTAGACCAGCAGTCACATTCTGTGCCTTTCACTTGAAATACAAACCGATACAATGTAGTACCTTGATTTTCATTGGGGCCAGCACTCACTTCAATGTACCTTTGCTGACTGCCAATAGCAGCTAAAGGATTGGAGGAACCAATATAGGTTTGAAGGTCTATTAAATCTAAGGAATCAACAGGAGGCAAATTGGGGTCGTTGGGCAGGCCGCTTATAATTGCCAAGGAAGTCTCTTCAATTGCAACATGGCTTATTAACCCGCTAAAGGCCCAATATTGCTCCAAATCTATCTTACCTGTTTTCCCCCTACTGATTTCGGTCGAAACATTGGCATCAATCGCAATAAATTTGTCTTTTTCAGTAGGGTCAAAACCCGAATCAGGAGTCTGTGCAGAGTTGATAGGCAATTCGTCCAATTTCTTTTCTACTTTTTCGAGCATTTCTTTTACTTCTTCAATTGCCTTATTGGACTCACTAATGGATGTTTGCGATTTTTGAAGGAAAAATAAGGTGATAAAAAGTAAAAGTACGATGGCGATAAAAGGGGTTTTTGAATTCATCGGTAAATAAATTTAATGATTGTATGAATGTTGATGATGGTTCAAAGCTATTATTAAATCTATTTTCTATCAATAAGATGTTTTTGTATTTATCAAGTTTTGCTTACCTTGTAAAGAAAATTAAATAAAATACAAATATCTAAAAATCAATTAATTGGACAAAAAACCTATTTGCATGTAGTCAAGAAAATCATTATTTCATTTTATAATTTTTTTTTCAATGAACAGCAGTCGCCTCATTCAATTACTAGAAGACCTTAGCAGAAAAGAATTACGAGAATTGCAACAATTCATTCATTGTGAGTTTTTTCACTCCAATAGAAGGCAATATGAAAAGGTACTGCAGCTTTTTCTATCACTTATTTCTCCAAGATTTAAAATACTAAAGCCTGATAGAAGGGAATTGGCTGTTGAGTTATTTGGAGAAAGTGACGATAGCGATAGAAATTTGAGCCTCCATATTTCTCAGGCAATTGATTTGGTTCAAAAATACATGGTTCAAAAATAGACTTGTTCGGCTCGATAATCAGTGAATAATAAATTATTGAAAATATTTAATGATTTATTATTTTATGCTTAAAACACTCATAAACAAATGTTTTGAAAAAGAGTCCTATATTTTGATTATAACAAATGTTTTTCAAGAGGAAAATAATTGCACACAACAAATCACTTTTCACATAACTCTATCATAATCAAATCCGTACAAGTCTAATACCAAAGTCAAGACACGACGAGGTTTGAATCAGCTTTACTGAATACCTTAGAGAATAGAGGTTTATCTGGTCTTTTTGATCAATTGAAGTCTAAACTACAGCGGGATTTATCCAGAGAAACAAAAAAAGGTGGCCGCCATTTTTACACCAGCTTCCACATTGCGGATATCAGCTTGGAGGTCAAACGCATACGCGACAAAACATTGACATACAACAATGTGGACTTAGAAGTAGCCATATCCAATTTGGATTTGTTTTTTCTAATCAATCAATTGAATTATGCCTGCAATGTGGTAAATACCCGCCGTATTCTACAAGCACCCAAATACGAATTTCCACTTTTGGAAAAAATTGTAGATAAGCTGCCCAGTACGCCTTATTTCGACTTACCCCTTATTGAAGTATATTGGAATAGTTACAAAATGTTGTTTACAGACAATAAAGCTTATTATTCTACTCTCAAACTACTCTTATTCAATCATTACCATGTTTTGATCAAATACCATCAAATCAATTTATTCAATCACTTACAAAACTACTGTATCCAAAAAATAAACAGTGGAGACTCTACCTACTATGCTGAACTTTGGGAAATATCCATCTTCCGTTTAGAAAACGGTCTGATAAAAGAACTCTCTCCTGCTTCCTACAAAAACCTCATTACAACAGGGGTCATGCTCGCTTTGCAACAAGAAAATACAGATTTTGCAGCCGTTCTTCAATTTATCGAAAACTATACTGAAAAACTTCCTATAGAATATCGAGAAGAAGCTCAAACCTATGCCCAATCTTACATCGCTTTTTACCAAAATCATTTTCAAGTAGTTCCTCAAAAACTAATTGTCAACCAAGAACCGCTTACCCTCTATAAATTTGAAGATATTTTTTATCAAATAGACGCTCGGCGGTTGTTAGTTATGACCTATTTCTGCTTAGAGGAAGAAGATAACTTTGATAAATTATGCAGCAATCAAAGCGTATTTTTGAGTGAACGTAGAGAATTAATTCCAGAATTGGAATTGGAAAAAAACCGCCAATTCCTTGTAATCATCAAAAGACTTTTTTGGATTCATGGCAGTCGAATGGAAAGAACAGAACAGTTGCAACAGCTAAAAAAGGAAATAGAAGAAGCTGAAAATATCTCGGATAGAATTTGGCTGCTGAAGCAAGTAGAGGCGAAATCGAAATAGTCACTTTACAACTATTTTGCCCCCAGCCAATTCTCCACAATCTTCACCCCATGTTCCGTCAAAACCGATTCGGGGTGAAACTGTACCCCCCTCACATCATACTCCCGATGCCGAATACCCATTACCCGATTTTCATCATCCACCGCTGTCACCTTCAATTCCTCCGTCACCGTTTCGGCATCAATCATCCACGAATGATAGCGGGCAACTGTAAACCGATTCGGAACACCTTCAAAAAGTAATTCATCTTCATCCTTCACAATATTCGGAGTCGCAATACCATGCAAAACTTCATCCATGTTCACCAACTTTGCCCCAAACACTTCGCCAATCGCCTGATGCCCCAAACATACACCCATAATACTTTTGGTCGGTGCATATTTCCGAATCAAATCCATCATAATTCCCGCTTCTTCGGGAATACCAGGACCAGGCGACAACAAAATTTTATCGTATTGGACTACTTCCTCCAATTCGATTTTGTCATTGCGGACGATGTCCATATCACCACCATATCCCAAAGCTCGAATGATGTGAACGAGATTGTAAACAAAAGAATCGTAATTGTCCAATACCAAGATTTTCATGCTTTTTTGTTTTGAATTTGAACTTAAAATTTGAACTTGAATTTTTCAAATCCCCTCCGCCATCACAATTGCCTTCCGCAAAGCTCCCAATTTGTTGTTCACCTCCTCCAATTCCTTTTGCGGCACAGATTTCGTGACAATCCCTGCCCCAGCTTGATAATACAAATGATTGTTTTTGCTCAAAAAAGAGCGAATCATAATGGCTTGATTGAAGCTACCATTGAAGCCCATAAAACCGATGCAGCCTCCATAATAACCTCGATTGTTACCCTCATATCGGTCGATCAATTCCATTGCCTTGTGTTTGGGCGCACCCGAAAGCGTACCTGCGGGAAATGTGTCTGCCACCAATTGAAGGGAAGTCGTACCAGGATGAATTTTGGCAGTGACTTTGGAAACCAAGTGAATAACGTGCGAAAAATACTGTACTTCCTTGTAGGTTTCTACCGTCACCTCATCCCCATTTCTACTCAAATCGTTTCTCGCCAAATCCACCAACATGACGTGTTCCGAATTTTCCTTTGGGTCTTCTAATAAGCGCAAAGCCGCCTCTGCATCTGCTGCATCGTCACCTGTGCGTTTGAACGTACCTGCAATTGGGTGAATTTCGGCAGTATCGTTGTGAATCACCAATTGCGCTTCGGGTGATGAACCAAAAATTTTGAAGCTACCATAGTCGAAGTAAAACAGGTAAGGGGAAGGATTGATAGACCGCAAGGCTCTATACACATTGAATTCATCCCCCCTAAATCCCTGAGAAAATCGGCGAGACAAAACGATTTGAAAAACATCACCTCTTTGGCAATGATCTTTGCCTTTTTGTATGATATCCAAAAATTCGGCATCCGTCAAATTCACCCCCTCCTCAGCATGTGTATTGAAGCCAAAGTAGGGAATGTTTTGGTTTTTGATGATAGACTGTACTTCCTTCAATTGAGAAGGTACGTTTTTATCGTATTGATGCTCAAAAATATACAGTTCGTTTTTGAAGTGATTGATGGCAATGACTACTTGATAAACTTGGTACAATACATCAGGTATGCTTCGGCTATCACCTTTAAAACTCCCAATTTCGATGTCTTCAAAATAACGCACCGCATCGTAGCTGCAATACCCAAAAATGCCGTTGGTAATAAAATCATACTGATTTTCAACATGTTCAAAACTGTTCACAAAACCATCTAACAAACCCACCAAAGTTTCACGCTCGGCTGCAACGGTTTGACTGCTCCCATCGGGAAATGCCTGTGTCACCTGCCCTTCTCCCACTTCAAATCGTGCGATGGGCTGACAGCAGATGTACGAAAAACTGTTTTCTTTGGCATGATAATCCGTACTTTCCAACAACAAACTATTGGCATAACGATCCCGCAATCTGAGGTAAATACTCACAGGTGTTACCGTATCTGCCAACATTTGAATATGGGTAGTTTTGGCTTTGAAGATTTTTTTGGTTGACATAATTTTTTGATTTTTTTTTTTGAACACAGTGGCACGAAGGCACAGAGATTTTTAATCACTTGGTTTTGAAAATACAAACGTTAGTAACAGTCCAAAAGTAAGTTTTGGACTGTTGTCTTTCTACTTATGTCTTTCGTCCAAAGTCCAAATTGTTTGTTGCCAATAATTCTAAAATCTTGCTTCTTGCATCTTGCATCTTGCTTCTTGCATCTTGCATCTTGCATCTTGCATCTAAAGTCTAATAAACCAATTTCTGCAAACCTGCAATATCTCTCACCTCCATCAAGGTTTTTTGTGCTTCCTTTCGAATGTTAGCAGAAGCTGCAAAAATTTGCGCTACAACTTCCGCTCGATTGGCCTCCAATTCTGCTTTGCGGTTTTTGACATCGTTGGTAAGTTGAACAACTACATCCGCCACTGCATTTTTGAGATCACCATATCGCCGATTGCCGCTGTTGTAGAGGTCAAGGTAGTGGGCGTACGTTTCAGTTGCACCCGAAGCCTTCATCAGTTCAAAAAGGTTTTTCACTCCTGCGCTCATTTCTTCTCCCATTCCGTCACCTGTATCTGTCACCGCCGAGCGAATCTTTTTGCGGATAGACTTTTCGGGTTCGAGCATGGCGATGTAGTGTTTCTCACCCAAACTTTTGCTCATTTTTTTGGTCGGGTCTGCCAAAGAAAGCAGCTTGGGTACTTCGGTAAACAAAGGCTCTGGCGGATAGAAATAGCGTTTTTTGAGGCGTTTGTTGAAGCGAATCGCAATGTTTCTAGACAACTCCAAATGCTGTTCTTGGTCCTTACCGACAGGAACCAATTGTGCTTTGTAAATGAGAATATCCGCCGCCTGCAAAACTGGATAATTAAACAAACCTGCCGAAACAAATGCTTCTTTGTCTGTATCGCCCAATTGTTGTGTTTTGTCTTTGAACTGTGTCATTCGGCTCAACTCACCATAGGAGGTGAAATTGCTCAAAATCCAGCACAATTCGGTGTGTTCAGGAATGAGCGACTGAATGAATACATTGTTGATATTCACCCCACACGCTATCAGATCCATACACAAATTGATGGTACGGTCGTGCAGCTCTTTAGCTTTGTAGGGCATCGTCATAGCATGATAATCAACAACTCCATAAAAACATTGGTAGTTTTCTTGAAGTTTGATCCAGTTTTGAACTGCTCCAAAATAGTTCCCCAAATGAATATCGCCTGTGGGTTGGATGCAGGACAATATTCGCTTTTTGGTTTCTGTACCTTCCTTTGAAGGAGGATTTTCTGTTGTTTGCGTTTTAGTGGACATTGTTTATATTTTTTGATTTTAGTTATTTTTTTTGCAACCAGATGAAATAAAAAAGGCTCGTTGTGGGAACAACGAGCCTTTCGGATCTACATCAAACAATACATAAGACGTTGGTTCACACAGTTATTGAAGTCTGTATGTGCCACCACCAAGTATTATTTGTATTTTGTATCATCGATTTTTTTTTATTTTGTGCTGCAATAATAAGCGATTTTCAGTAAAGCAACAAATTTTTTTACCGATTCAGTTCCCGCCTACAAGAAAGGTTGTTTGACAAAATCTGTGAAATGGGACTTCATTAGTTTATCGTCTGAAAAGATTACATCCGCATTTTATTGAAGATTAATTTTTTACGAAATTATCCAAGTCTTTTATAGAATCCACAAAAATTGTAAAAAAAGCAAAAAAAGAAGGCACCTCCCCTTGCGGAAAGATGCCTTATAAATATGCAACCACTCACTCTTTTTTGTTGTTAAAAAACCAGAAAGGTGTATTTTCTTTTTGTGTGTTCTCTCTGATTTTCGTTTTGCAGCAAAACTTGTTTTGTATTGCTGCCGTTTGATAGTTTGGACTATGGGCTTCAATGGGCGTTTAAAAAGAATTAATTTTTTTTTTGAAAAGATTGTATTTCGTCAATTGTAGCCATTACTTGCTCTTTTACTATTCATTATACAATGAATTTAAAAAAAGTAATTTAAGCAGTGTTACTTATCTTTGTTGGCTTTTTCACCTAATACAAACAATTATCATGTTCAACTGGTTTTTTCGCCTCGTATTCAGACTTTTTGGTTGGAAAGTAGACCCCAACTTACCCGAAGGTGCACACAATTCGGTGATGCTTGCTGCTCCACACACCAGCAATTGGGACTTTCCGTTTACCATTGCAGCTTTCGACATCTTGAATGTGGCAGTGCGATTTACGGTCAAAAAAGAATTGAATTTCTTCCCTCTTGGATGGATACTCAATTCACTGGGAGCAATATGGGTCGATCGAAGTCCGAAGAAAGAAGGGGAAAAACGCCGCAGTATGGTAGATGTCATGACAGAACTTTTTGAAGACAGGGATAAGTTGGTTGTTTTAGTGACTCCCGAAGGCACTCGAAGCAAACAAACTATGTGGAAAACAGGGTTTTACCATGTAGCCATGAACGCCAACGTGCCAATTGCGCTCGGATATATCGATTTCAAAACAAAGATTGCAGGAGTTGGAAAGGTCATTTATCCGAGTGGCAATATGGAAAAAGACATGCGTGAAATCATGGAGTTTTACAACACCATTAACCCAAAAATCCCTGCAAATTTCAGTGTAGATGTTCGGTATTTTGGAGAAGGAGAAAGAGTTGCTGCTCAATAAAAAACTATGCAAAAGATTTCAATATACCAACACCAAACCTCCAATAGAAAGTCCCGCTCCCGTTCCAACCAACAATAGCTTGTCTCCCCTCACAATTCGCTTGGATTCAATGGCATCGTACAATGCCATCGGAATACTTGCTGCAATGCAGTTGCCATGCGTTTCGAGGTGTGAAAAAAACTGACTATCCTTCAATTGCAGCAACCTACGTCCCATTTTTAGACCAGCTTTGCTTGCTTGATGTGGAATACATAGGTCAAGGTTTTTTACTTCAAAATCAAGCGGTTCAAATAAGTTTTTCACAAAAGGTGGAGTGATTTGCATCACCAATCGCAGCAATTCACGCCCTTTCATTTGGAAAGTAAACTGCTCGTCTGCAATGGTTTTGTTGCGCCCATGTGCCACATTGCCGCCCGCCCAGACGATAGTATTTTCCACCCCTTTCGCAAAGGTCTGCATATTGGCGTTCAAAATTGCAGAAGACTCTCCTTCAAGTGACAAACCTACAATGGCAGCCGCTGCGCCATCTCCGAGCAAAGTGGAACTTTCCCAGTCTTTGTAATTCAATGACTTGGATGCAATTTCACTGCTCACAATCGCAACTCGTCGGTAACGCTGACCATCTAACAAACAACTCACCACATCCAAAGCTGTGATAAAACTCAAGCAAGTCGAATCAATATCAAAACAAGGAATACCCGCCTCCAATTTCTCCATTTCCTTTGGAATCCAACAAGCTCGATGCGGAATCGGATAATCAAAAGATGCTCCTGCACTGACAATCAAATCCAAGTCTTCAAACACCAAATTCGCTTTCATCAATGCTTCCTGCAATGCCTGTACGCCCATATAAGCCCCTGTTTCAAAAGTAGCATAATGCCGATATTCAACGCCCGAATGTTTACAAATCCAGCCTTTTGGAATTTGATGTGCCTCCTCCAGTTCTGTAGCAGAAACTCGATGCGTGGGCAAATATTTACCCATTCCAAGAATTTTTAGGGGTTTTATCATGGTTTTTATTTACAGATTTTTTGGCTATTAAAATACAAAGTTTTTGTATTTTGTTAGGACTATGGAGCATTTTGATAAAACAACCATACACACCTTATCGTTCCCCGATACCTTCAATGGACAGTACGCCAAACGCTTGCTGCTGCCATTGATAGAGAAAGGAACACTTCCGTTTTTTGCCAATGTAGATGGTAAAATTGAGTTGTTGAAGGTAGCGGGTGAGTTCATTCCCATCAGTATCACCGAACCAAGGGCAAAGGTCAAAAATTCCTATGTTTGTTCACCCATTACCCACTACGTTGATTATGGTTTTCGAGAAATTGACATCGAATTTCCGAACCGTCCGATTCTCAATAAATGCTGTAAATCGGTGCTTTGGTGCTTCAAAACCGCATTTATTCGCCCAAGTTTTGACAAGGTGGTGATGGTCAACAACTGGCTGCTTTCGACCAATTTGTATCCCAATCTTTCGCCTGCTGACATTGAAGCCATCAACCAATTTTTGATAGCTCGTTTTCCTGAACATGCTATTATTTACCGCTCGGTCAATCCGTTTTTGAATGGAGAACTGTTGCAGACCTTATCGGATGCAGGTTTTGATAAAATTTTGAGCCGACAAGTGTATATGATTGACCCGAAAAAAGGGATTTACCGTAAAAAGAAAGCCTACAAAATTGACCTTGCTTTGCAGCGAAAAACTACTGACCTCCAATGGTTCGATGCTTCTCACATTTCCCTTCAAGACCTTCCCCGCATCAAGGCTTTGTATGACGACCTCTACCTCGAAAAATATGCTGAATACAATCCTCAATTGACACTTGATTTTTTTGAATCTGCATTGCAGCAAAAGTGGTTGAATATGTCGATATTGAAGGATAAAAATACCGATAAAATTGAAGCGGTGATAGGTTATTTCAATCGAAATGGGGTGATGACAACGCCTTTGATTGGCTACAACCGCAGTTTGCCCCAAAAAATAGGTTTGTACCGACTGATTACCCTGCAAATCATTGAAGAGGCGGTTCGTAATGGCTATTTGCTACACATGAGTTCGGGGGCTTCTCACTTCAAAAAAATAAGAGGTGGTGAACCTTTTTTGGAGTACAATATGGTTTATTCATTACATTTGCCCCTTGTTCGTCGTACACCGTGGAAAGCTTTTAAGGGGTTGACCAAATATTTGGCAGTGCCTATTTTTGAACGGTTTGAACTGTGATACCGTTGAAGTGTTGGTTCTAATTGTTAGAAAAATGGAGAATTGAGAAAAGATTATAGTGGTGAAGAAGATTACCTTAAATTGTGGTTAAAATCATAACAAGAAATTAAAATTAGCAAAATGAAACAATATAGAGACAATGGAGCGATAGGGGCTTTGTTGGATGAATACGAAAAGACTATTATTGACCTTCAAAAGGTGATTCGCCCCATTTCTAACGAATATTTGGTGGAGATTGTCGACCCTAACACAGATGATCCTGACTGCAAATCTATCCACACAATTTTGACGCATGTGGTGCGATCGGGTTATGGTTATGCTGTGACTATCAGGAGGTTTCTTGGAGAAAAAATTTCCATTGAATTACCTAAAGTTGATTCTATTGAAGGTTTTGAAATTGCACTGAACGATATGTTTCGGTACAACGAAAAACTATTTGAAGATTACCCCAATATCTCACTCTATGAACACGACAACGACAAAAAGATTTTGGTAAGTTGGGGACAACGTTTTGATGTCGAACAATTGTTTGAACACGCTATTGTTCATGTATTGAGACATAGAAGACAGATCGAAAGGTTTTTAATAAAACTATCCAATTAATACATAAATGGAAGATATAGAAAATATTGAGTTAACTTTTTTGAGTTTAAATGATTATCAAGAGCTGAAAGAAGCCATGATTGAATCTTATACGACTATGCCAAATTCCTATTGGGAACAGCATCAGATCAAATCATTGATCAGTCGTTTTCCTGAAGGACAAGTAGTGATTAAAATCAACCATCAAATTGCAGGATGTGCTTTGTCGATTATCGTGGATTACAGCAAATTTGATGACTACCACACTTATCAAGAAATAACGGGCAATGATACATTCAATACCCATGCGGCAAATGGTGATATACTGTATGGGATTGATATTTTTGTGAAACCAGAATTTCGAGGTTTGCGGCTGGGACGAAGGTTGTACGATTACCGAAAAGAACTATGCGAACGCCTCAATCTTAAAGGAGTAGCATTTGGAGGAAGGATACCGAATTACCACAAATATGCCCATGAACTTTCGCCTAAGCAGTATATTGAAAAAGTAAAAAGAAAGGAAATTCACGACCCTGTTTTGAATTTTCAAATATCCAATGATTTTCATCCTGCAAAAATTATCAAAAACTACCTCGAAGGAGATGCTTCTTCAAAGGACTACGCCGTATTACTAGAGTGGAAAAATATTTACTATGAAAAGCAGGTCAAAAAAGCCGCTATCACCAAAACCGTTGTGCGTTTGGGATTGATTCAATGGCAAATGCGTCCTTACAAAAACTTAGAGGATTTGCTGCAACAGGCCGAATTTTTTATTGATGCAGTGTCTGGCTATCGGTCTGATTTTGCCTTATTTCCAGAGTTTTTCAATGCTCCATTGATGGCAGAAAACAACCATTTGAGTGAGTCTGATGCCATTCGAGAACTTGCTCGTCACACTGAAAGTATTGTGCAGCAATTTTCAAAATTTGCCATCTCTTATAACATCAACATCATTACGGGAAGTATGCCTGAGATATCGAATGACCGCCTCTACAATGTCGGCTATTTGTGTAAAAGAGATGGCAGTGTAGAACGCTATGAAAAACTACACGTTACGCCCGATGAATCCAAAGTCTGGGGCATGGAAGGGGGTACAAAACTGCATACGTTTGATACCGACTGTGGAAAGATTGGCATTTTGATTTGTTATGATGTGGAGTTTCCCGAATTGAGTAGATTGCTTGCCGATGAGGGAATGGATATTTTGTTTGTGCCGTTTTTGACCGACACCCAAAATGGCTATTCTCGGGTTCGCAACTGCGCTCAAGCCAGAGCTATTGAAAATGAGTGTTATGTGGCCATTGCAGGAAGTGTGGGCAACTTGCCAAAGGTACACAATATGGATATTCAATTTGCTCAATCTATGGTGTTTACTCCTTGCGATTTTGCTTTTCCCGCCAATGGCATTAAAGCGGAAGCGACAACGAATACCGAAATGATTTTGATAGCAGATGTGGACATTGATTTGTTGAGGGAACTCAATCAGTTTGGCAGTGTTCGGAATTTGAAGGATAGACGCAAGGATATTTTTGAGTTGAAGAAGAGGTAAAATCAATTTTAGGTAGGTTTGTTGGATTACTTGAACAGCGATTGTTGGTTGTATGAGATATTTATCTAGCCCAATTGGACGAAACAGGTCAAATTGTGTGATCACAAAGTTATGGTGCAAGTGGCAATAGAGATGATGATAACGGTTCTTCTTTTGTCTATACCTCCGATAATCACTTACTGGTTTTTGCTCATACTTTCAACAATCCACTGGCTTATTACCCAGAATGGTTGCTGCTAAAAATCAATCTGGAAAGTGGAGATATAGTTTGGCAGAAACAAATAGGCGACGATGCCCATACAAGTTTCAAGATACTTGGTAGGGGACATATTGTGGACACAATATTATGGCGGAAATCTCAGCCATTTCACCTTGCTCAATGATGTGCTGGAATTGCCCGATGGAGGTTTGGCCATCACAGGAACGATTGTTCACCACAATTCAGAAGATATTTATTTGGTAAGAACAGATACCAATGGTCTCCTCACTTCAATCAACCCTCTCCAAAACCTTCAATTTAACTTCAATATTTTAACCAATCCCAACCAAGGTGTTTTCCAATTGAGCATTGCAGAAAATACAACTGAAGAATTAACCCTCACTATCTTTGATACCACAGGCAAAACCTTTTCAAAACAGACCATTCACCCACTTTCCAAAAACTTGGACTTGTCGCATTTGCCGAAAGGAATCTACTTTTTGCAGCTAAATGATGGGCTGCAATTTGGAGTGAAGCGGTTGGTGATAGATTAATAGAATTAAAAAAATACTGCATAAACAAAAACCTCGTTCAAAACAATCTCTTGTTTCGAAGGAGGTTTCTTTTTTCAATAGTAACAACTCTGTTTGGCAGTGTCTATTTTTCTCTCTCCTCTATTCGTTTCTCTATTCAAATTCCAAAATCCAGTAGAATAAAGAAAACTTCTGAGCTTCTGTGCCACCGTATTCAATCACTGCTCCAACTGTTGGCAAAGCTTCCACACAAAAAACTCTGCACCTCAGCGTCTCTGCGTTCAATTTCAAACCCTGTGCAGAAAAAATTCTCTGTGCCTACGAGTCTCTGTGTTCAATCACCGTTTGAACTGTTGTCAAAATTGGAAATTGTTGGCAAAGTTTTACACTTACTGCTTCACCACCTTAGCCCTCACATTACCTTCACCCGTTTCCATCGAAACAAAGTACCAACCTACAGGATAAGTCCTCAAATCCAATTGAGTCGTATTTTCTCCTTGTACTACCTCAATCGTTTGACGGTACAACATACGTCCACTGTAATCGTAAAGCACGATGTCAATTGTTTCGGATTGTGATTTGAAAAGGATATTCACAAAATCTTGGGTCGGAACGGGGAACATTCTCTGAACGGTCAATAAAGTAGATTCTCCGATAATTTGCGAACCCAAATCACCCTTTGCTCCGCCACCATTTGATAATACAGTTACAGCCTCATCATCTTCCACAGCCGAAGCACCATTTCCATTTTCAGGAGTAGAGTCAATATCGTTTTCATTGGCAGCAATTACCTCCGCATAAGCGGTTACGTCAGTACCAGAATTGAGTGTAAACAAGGTCAATTGAAGCGTAGCCGTTTCACCAGGCTGCAAAGTGCCGATGTTCCAAGTTTGAAACCAAAGATTGTAACTGCCTTTGCTTTCTATTTTGCTGGTAAACGCCATGCCTTGAGGTACAGAGAAATCAACGACTACGCCCGAGGCTGCTGCTGCGCCATTGTTGGCAATATCCAAAGTAAAAGTCACATTTGTCCACGGTGCAAGATTGTTGTTGCTTGCGGTCATCGTTGCCTCCAAATCAATGTCTGTACTTCCCGCCAAAATCAAAGTTGCTTTGGCCTCATCGTCTTCATTTGGCGTTTGATTGGTATTGTTGCCAGGCGTAGAGTCCGAATCATCTGGACTTGCAGTTTGAACCTGTGCAAAGTAGTTAATTGGAGTAGTGAAAGTACCTACCATTACATCAATGTTCAAAACAGCCGTTTCGCCACTATCCAAATTGCCGATAGACCAAGTACCATCGTTGTTGTATGTACCTTTTGCAGTAGTCGCTTCAATCAAAGTCAATTCACTTGGCATTTGGTCTTCAACGGTGACACCTATTGCATTGGCAACCCCTTTATTTACCACCGTAATCGTGTAAGTGCGTTGGTCGCCCGCTTCTGCGGTGCTGCTACTAAAGGTTGTACTCAGTTCAATATCCACATAATCAATAGTTGTGTCGGGTAAAATCACCACACTGTCTTCGTCGTCTTCTTGTGGAGTCGTTCCAGAATTGTTGTCGGGCGTAGAATCCACATCGTTTTCATTGGCGGTTTTGACCTGTGAGAAGTTGGTCATTGGCAATACAATCACATCTACGGTGACATTGATGGTCAAAGATGCTGTCACACCTACTCCCAAATTGCCGATGTTCCAAATTCCTGTTGCATTGTTGTAAGTTCCTTTTGAAGCCGTTGCACCTATGAAGGTTAGATTTGAAGGCAATATATCTTCAACTGTTACGCCTGTTGCTTGAACCGTTCCATTGTTTACAATCGTCAAGGTATAAGCAATGGCATCTCCTGCCTTTGCAGTGCTGACGCTTGCGGTTTTGCTGAGAGCCAAGTCAATATCGTTATTATTGCTTCCTGCGGGAATGATGGTCACAGAATCTTCGTCGTCTTCTATAGGGATACCTGCACTATTGTTGGGTGTAGAATCGAAGTCGTTTTCATTAACAGCTTTCACTTGTGCAAAGTTGGAAATCGCAGCACTGTTGTTCAAGACAAACAGGGTAATATCGACTGTCGCTGTGGCACCTGCATTGAGGTTTCCAACCGTCCAAACACCTGCCCACAAATTGAAGTTTCCTTGTGATTCGTTTTTGCTAGTAAACGCCATGCCACTCGGCAAAGAGTTAGCTACTTGAACGCCTGTTGCAGTTGCAGGGCCGTTGTTGGTGACAGTAATCGTGTAAGTTACATTTTGGTATAAATTAAATTCACTCACATTGCAGCTGATGTCCAGTTCTAAGTCAATGTCAGTAGGGGCTACGGTAGGCGAAATCGTCACGCTTGATTCATCGTCTTCGCTTGGTGTTTGACTGCTGTTATTACCAGGCGTAGAATCTATATCGTCAGGGCTGACAGTTTGAACTTGTGCAAAATAAGTGAGGGGTGTGACAATCGCATCTACGGTGATTTCCAAGATTAAAATGGCAGATTCACCACTCAATAACGTACCAACTGTCCATACACCACTTGCGTAAGAACCCGTTGCAGTAGAACTTCCCTGCAATGACAAACCACTCGGTAGTACATCTTCAACAGTAACGTTCAAAGCATCCGATGCACCATTATTTACAAGCGTCAAGGTCAAAGTCACAGCATCTCCCGCATCTGCAATGCTCACATTGGAGGCAACTGTCAATTCCAAATCAATCGGTGCGGGTGCAAGAGTCGTATAGGCTTCATCATCCTCATTATCAGTTTGACCGACATCATTGCCGGGTGTAGAATCGGGGTCATTATCGGGATTAGCGGTCATTACCTGTGCAAAATAAGACACTCCCCCTGCCAAGCCAAGTGTTGAAACAGTCAAAGTCAAAGTTGCTGTTTCGCCACTGTTCATATCACCCACTGTCCATACACCTTCTGTATAAGAGCCCATTGAAGCACTTGAAGCATTGAGAATCAAGCCAACAGGGAATACATCTTCTACCGCAATGCCTGTTGCATTGGCTGCTCCTGTATTTTCTAAGGTCAATTCTATTTCTTGAACATGAGGGTCAGAAGTAGCAAGGGTATTGACCGTCAATTCCATGTCGACCATTGGTTGAGTAATGATGATTCCTCCTTCGTCGTCTTCGTTTGGCGTTTGGTCGGTATTGTTGCCCGGTGTTGAATCGGCATCATTGTTAGGGTTGGCTGTTTGGACTTGTGCGAAATAGTTGATAGAGTTGGTGAAAATATCCACGATTACATCAATATTCAAAATTGCCGTTGCTCCACTGTCCAAATCTCCAACTGTCCAAGTTCCACCAGAATAAGAACCCACTACGGTCGTTGCTTCAACAAAGTTCAATTCACTGGGGAATACATCTGCAATGGTTACTCCCGTAGCGTCTGCATCCCCGTTGTTCGTAAGCGTTAAGGTCAAAGTCGCTGCATTTCCTGGGTTGGCACTACCAATGCTTGATTCAACCGTCAATTCCAAATCTACTGTTGGTTGGCTAATCGTTACCGCCGTTTCGTCGTCTTCATTGTCGCTTTGGTTGCTGTCATTGCCGGGCGTAGAATCGGTATCGCTTGGGCTTGCCGTTTCTATTTGAGCAAAATACGTAACAGGAGCAGTCAATGTTCCTACGGTTACGTCTATCTCCAAAGTCGCAAATTCTCCATTGTTCAAGTTGCCCACTGTCCAAGTATTGCCTGAATAAGAACCCATTGAAGGAGTTGCTCCTGCAAAGGTCAATCCACTCGGAAGTACATCTTCAATGGTAATCCCCGTTGCATTAGCAGGACCAGCATTCGCAACGGTCAGCGTCAAAGTCCGTGTATCACCAGCATTGGCCGACGGATTATCCACCACTGCGTTTAGCGTCAAATCTGCCACATTTGCCGTTCCATCAGTTGATATGGTCACGCTCGAAATATCGTCTTCATTTGGATCGTAGTTACTTGGAGTAGAATCAACATCGGGAACATTGGAGGTACGAGCCTCGCAGGTGTAGATATGTGTACCTGGTTGAATGACCGCAGCAGTAATTTCCATCGTTTGTGTTTCAAAAGGAGGAATATCACCAATTACCCAAACTCCCAAAGCATCCAAAAAATAGCCCATTGAGAGTGTACTACTTATGTAAGTAAACTCATTCACAGGAAGAATCGCTCTGATTTTGGTATTGTAGCCCACCGTAGGGCCTTTGTTTTCTACGTGCAGAATATACGTGACATTGCTGCCAACAGGAACAACGCTAGATTGGCCTGGTGCCAACTCTAAAAACAACTCTAAGTCTATTTGCAAACCTATCACATCTAAACTTTTCATGTCGTCTTCTGTCGTCACACCGTTGTCAGGCGTAGAGTCCACATCTGTTTGATTGGTGGCGATGACCTCCGCCGTTGCAGAAATAGTACCGCCCACAACCACTTCCACATTGATGAGCAAAGAACGGGTCACATTTTTGGCAAGGTTGCCGATGTTCCACACGCCTGTTACAGGGTTATAGGTAGTTTGGTCATTGGTATTGCTGACGTACTCCACATAATCTGTTGGCAATGGAAAATCAACTTTTACTCCTGTTGCATCTCCTGGCCCTTTGTTGGTGGCACTCAAAATATAGGAAAACTCTTGTCCAGCATTGGTTTCGGTGTGGTTGGCAGTAAGAGAAAGTTCGATATCGACATCTTGATTGGTGTTTCCGCCACCTCCACCTCCGCCGCCAGTGCTACCCGAACCGTAGGTAATAGTTACGCTTGCCTCATCGTCTTCTGCGGGAATCTGTGTGTTGTTGTTGGCAGGAGCAGAATCGATGTCTGTTTCATTGGCAGTTTCTACCTCTGCAAATAAGGTGAGGTCGATGTTCACATTCAGTACAAAAAGCGACAAAGTCAAAGTAGCACTTTGACCACTTCCCAATGTGCCTACATTCCACATGCTTGTCCACACCTCGTAGTTTCCTTGTGATGCTGTGGAACTCGTAAATGCCAAGCCGCTTGGAAAAGGAGCATAAACGGTGACACCTGTTGCTGCATCGGGCCCGTTGTTGGTAAGAGTTAAGGTAAAGTCGTTGTTGGTAAAAACCGTGTAGGCAGTTGGATTGGCGGTCATGCTCAGTTCCAAATCTATGCTATTCAACGCTGCAATGGGATTTGGGATAGGATTTACTGCATTGATTTGGTGTGTCATAAAAATCATTGCAACGATACACCACACACGGAGTACTTGAGTGAAAATAGAAGAGTGCTTCATGAACTTAGATTTAATAATATTTGAATAAAATTAAAATGTTAACAATTGTATTTTAACTTCAACTGTTAATTATGCTTTTGTATTCAAATCGGGAAAGTTCGTGTGGGGGCACTTACTAAGTGGATAAATTGGGGGTTGTTGGTCTTACTTTTTTTATGGTTGGTTTTCGAGCTACGGTTTGATGATGGAAAGGTTACAAATTTGTTGCCAAAGTGTGAGTACTTGACTAAATAGATTTGATTGAAGTAGAAGTTTAGTTGAAGATAAAACACAATTAACTTGGAATATCAAGATATGATTTTCATGTATTTGAAGGGAAATTGAAAAATATTATTTATGGAAAAAGAGGAGCACCATGCTCCAGATTCAAGTTCATTTGTTCTACACGAAATTTAATGGCTTCAATTGGTTCGGGATAACCAATAAAATAATGTTTCGTTTCATAATTTTCTACCAAATTTGCTCTATTGTTTTAACTTTTTAGTTGGTTGATTGGTTCAGCTTTGTTTCTATCAAAATGAATAATAGGCTGTATTTCAAAAGCGAAAACTTTTATATTCAATCCATTCCAACCGTTGCCAAAGTCTGCAACTGTTGGCAAGGTTTCCATTATAGCGAAAACTTTGGCAACGATTTCCAATCTTGCCAACAGTTGAAGCGGTCTGAAGTGGAAAAGGAACTTTGTGAATCTGTTTTTCCTATATGAAAGATGTGGGTTTAGTGTGTGTTTTAGCATTTTAATACAACAAACTAACAAACCCTGCTTTTTCCTTCAATATTCCACTACCTATTGTTTGATATTGAAAGAAATAGGCATAAATTCCCATCGGTTGAGTTTCAAAATCAAGCATTCCATCCCAAGATTGAAAGCTATCTGTGGTTTCAAATACCTTTTTGCCCCATCGGTTGTAAATAGTTAATTGAAGAAACTCAAAGCCTTTTCCTTCAATATGAAAAACATCGTTGTACCCATCTTGATTGGGGGTAAAAGCTGTGGGAATAGCGATTTGAATGGGAATAGGTAAAACTTCTACAAAAATAGCATTGATTTTAGTGCATCCATAGGCATCTGTTAGGGTGACTTCATACAAAGTGTTTTCTAAAGGACTTGCAGAAGGAGTTTGGAGTGATGGATTGTTGAGGGACTGCATTGGTGTCCATTGGTAGGAAATGGCATCTGAGGTGTTTAAGACAACCTGTTCGCCTATTTCAATAGTGATAGTATCTAATGAAAAATCATTTGTTCCGCACACCATTTCGTCTTCTATACAGATGTTAATAGGTGGGTTTATGCCCCCTACATCATTGGTGAGAATTCCTGGACTACCAATCCGTTGAGGGCTGTCAAAAGCTTCCAAATAAGATTGAAAATCTCCTTCTACTGTTTTTGTAGAAAATAAAATATCAGTAAAACTACAATCCGTCAATACTCCTTCATTATCGGTTTTAAGCAAAAATATGGAACTGCTCAAGTTATCTTCCTTTTGAGTTCCTACTAAAAAAATATCTCCATTTTGTGCTATTGAGAGAGAAGATGTCGTAGTAGCAGTCATTTGGTTGTGGAGTTGAGGATAGGCTTTTGCCCATAAAATATTTGCGTTGCTGTCTATTTTCATCAAAAATACATCTTGGTTTTTGGGTATCTGGCTAGAAGGGGATTCCATATAACCCGCTACAATGAAGCTTTCTTTATTGGCATCTGCAAAAAGAATATCCGTCGCTACTTCATGGTTTGGGGTGCTAAATGTTTTGGTGTGTTTTTCTCTCAATGGCTGAATAACAAAACTTAAAGAGGAGGAATCTTCAACTGTATTAATATAAATGTCTTTGCTACCATTTCCATAAGAAGTGCTATAACCTACATTAATATATAGAGAGGGTTTTTGAAAAGACGGTAAACCTATACTACGGTACAAAATATCTTCTCCTTCCCCCCCCATTACAACATAATCATTCCATCCCCAAATAAAAGCATCCATATTTTCGGGTTTCAATGGGTCATAAGTAGTACCTATACGGATAAAGTTTCTATCATCATCATTGATGAAACTACTAATTTTATAAAAATAAGGAATATCAAGGGAGGGGTTGTTATCTTGAAAAAAAAATGTCAAAGGAAAACCTGAGCCAGCAGTAAGTGGATTCCCTAAAGAATCTACATAAAAAGTAGCAGCAGTAAGATTGGGACCTTGGTAGTTTACTAAAGCAGTCATTCCTATTTTGGTAGTTTCATTAAAAGGACTATCACTAATGTCCATGACTTCTTCTTCGAAAATGCTTCCAAATATTTTTTCCCACAATATATTTCCATTTTTATCAGTGTTCAATACATAAGCATTTTTTAAAGTAACATCTTCCGTATTGAGGGCTTGGTGAGTAGTAGCACAAAGTATCAATTGATTTTCCGTCCTTTCCAATACGCCTACATTGGCTTCAGGCGCTATTAAACTGCCATATTTTTTCGTCCACAAGGTTTTGCCATCCATATTCGTTTTGATAACGATGATTTGGGTATTTCCTGTTGAGATATTTGTACTTGTACCTGTGATGATTAAATGATTGTCTGATGTGATAAGTAAACTGGTTCCTCTTTCTATTTCATTGGAGGAAAAAGTTCTAAAAAAAGTTTCTTGGGCGAAAAGAGAATAACTATTAGATATTAAACAAAATAACATTAAACAAAACAGATTATTAATCAAATACTTAGGATTATTTACTATTCTTTTTTGAAGGGATAAAAAGAGGTGAAAATTCACTGAGGTTAAAATTATTAATAAAAGAGTAATCATAGTAATTGGTTTTTCAAAAAGTTGTTTGCTTATGTCAAAAGGCAAAATAAGGAAGTGGTGCTGAAAAAGTATTTGTATGAGGCTTTTTATTCTTTGATTGGAACTGTGATATGATTGCTGAACATTCACCTTCTTCTATGCAAAATACTTGAAGTATATTTCACTCAACTTAGCATTATAGCTTTCCTTTAAGAACTTTCGGATAGCATCTTTGATATAATCAATCTTAGACAATGCTTTCAAAATTACTTCATCATTAAAAAACAATATCCATTCAGGTTTAAGTTCTCCTTCAAAATTCTCGGGGTCTAATATCCATTGAACTATAAGAGGTAAATCATTATTTTCAGTTAAAAAAGAATACTGTTTTTTACTTACATTATTGTAAAATATTATTCTTACCAAGAAATTGAGATAATTCCATGGGCGGAGGTCATTAGCCTTAAAAGGAAGCCCTAGTTCATTTAAATGTCCGTCATTAATATACTTAAAAGTCTTTTCACTATTCTCTAAAAAAAGAGAAAAGTAGTCATATTCTTGATATTCTATTGCCCCTAATTTAACTGCCATGAAATAAAATTCTCTATCAAAATTTTCTTTTAGTTCTTTATTGATATAATCTAAAAATAAGTGTTGATAATTTTTATGAATAATACTCCAAAAAGGTAGAATTTGAATTGCATAAGCTATACACTTTTCTCTTGGACTTATCCTTTCTAATATTCTTTTAATTAATTTTTCAGAAGTAATTCTGAAGGTGGGCTTTGATTTGATAATAGCTGAGCAGACTTGTTTAACAGGTTTTTCAATCCAAATGTTATCATTTATAGCAAACTCAATTAATCTACTAATATTATCCTCTGAAAATAAATACATTTGCTTTTTGAAAAAACTTATTGAATATTTATCTTGCTGTAAATGGACAGGGTCACTTACAGTAATATGGTCAAATATTGATTGGATTAATACATTTAGTTCTTTTTTATTAATAGTATCAAGTTTAGCATAAGATAAAATTAATAGTAAGGTTCGATACATATCTCTATACCTAAACTTAAAATACTGACTATTATTTATTTGTTCGTATAGAATTTCATTCTTGTAAATTTTTCTTCCCCAAAATTTAACTATTGTGTGGTTAGATTTAAAAAAGGTTTCACTATAATCGATTATTTTTTTCAACTCACCTTCCATAAAATTTAAGAAGACAACTTTATACCTCTCTAATAAGTCATATAAAGTCTCAGGATTAGTATGAAGTATAGCTGCAATTAGGTGCAAACTATGAAATTCATGAATTTTTTGTTCATATTTATTGTCTGTCATATAACTCACAATTAACCCTTCCCAATATTTTATTGCTATCTTTTTAAAATCAGATAATTCATCTTCAAAAAGTAGATTTGTCGTATAAAAAACAAATAATACAGAAAATGCTTCATCTATTTTTCCAATATTGTACGGACCTGATTCTGTACCTCCTCTTATATATCTCTCGTATGTATTTTTTACTTTGTCCAAATTATTATCTATGATATTGCTTGTCTCAACAAATAAATCTCTATTTTTAATACTAATTAAGACATCTTTTACTTGCTTCTCAACAGGTAATTTTTGAATAATCGCATCAATATCTATTTGATTTATTTCTTCTAATATTACATCTCTAATATCCTTGCCAACTTCACTTGTATAGAGCGTACCATTAACAAATCTTTTCAGTTTCACTATATTGTATTTGCAAATAAAATATAATATATAATTTTCTTCTAACCAACTATCTCTACTTAATTTTTTCAAAATAAAATAAGCCTCATTAAAATTTCCAACTTTAAAATGTCCATAAGATTCTCTCAAATCATGGTTATTAAAATGATTAGTAGCTAATTTTATAGAGAGGTTTTGTTTTAAATTGGTTAGCAAGTTATTAAAATCAAGGCGATAGTAAAGACATTTAATGCAATCACAAGTCTTATCAGAAAATAATACAACTCTATTATGATTCTCATTAGAATCATCGTTTTTTCTCCTAATGCAATGAATATTGCTATCATTTAAATGTTTGAATATTGATTTTATTTTCACTTCAAAAGACCTATCATTCTTTTTCATGCACTTTTCATATAGAGTATTTTTATATGTTATTCTGCCTTTTTTAGTTCCAACTTTTGTTAAAAATTCAATTAACTTTTCATTTTTAGTTTCTAAATGAAAACCTTCGGTATATTTAGCATATGAGTGTCTTGAAGTATTTCTTACTGTACCTTTGAATGGAGTTAATTGCACAAGAAATCTTGGAGGTATAGATGGCAAATATTTGAACCTTTGCAGAGAGGCGTACATACTATCATGTATATGTAGTTGGTTATTATCATCACTATACTTGTCGTAAAGACGAATTAATTCTAAAAAATTCAACGTTTGTTGCCCCTTACTATCTAAATTTTCTTTTCCATATTTTCCTATAAATTTTAAATATTCTTCAATTTCATTATTATACCGCAAAGGCTGTATCCCTTTATTTTTTAAATATTCTTTTCGTTGATAGGAAAGTTCGTCTAAACAGAGAAGATAGGCAGGCTGAAAATCTCCTTGTAAAATATGCCGTATTCGTTGAATAATTGTTTTTAGGTTATTATCACTGAATGAAAAACCTACAAACAATACAACTTTCGAAGCAAAAATGCCTCTAATAAAGCTTTCTATGAGTGGAAAATTTTTAGAGTAATCAATATAATCTTCTTCTGTTAAAACCATATTTAATTCCTCTAAATCTCCATGCATTTTTATAAGAAGATTTGAGGTCGCAGAATAGGGTAAGTCTTTATCTTTCTTAACAATATAATATGAAGAAGCATCCTCTTTTACTGCCTGTTCTAATAAATCATCATAATTAGTAGTTATAATATGCAAAGGGTTTAATTTCACAATAGCTTTGTGAATTGAGTTAAAGTGAGTTTGTTTATATTTTAGAATACTTCGGATTTTTTCATTGTATTCTTTTATAGTTCTATCATTTTTATACAATTGAGGAATCACTTGATAATCGTTTTCCCAATCTTCTATATCACTATCTTCTTTTAGTTCCTTAACCAATTCTCCCCACATAGGGACTCCTGAGTCTTTGGATATTCCAGCCCCAGCAAATATTACTAACTTACCGCTTAACTGTGCTTTTTGAAGTTTTTCAATACTTGATAAAAAACTCTTTCCCAACTGAGGAGGAGAATCGTAATATTTAATTTCCTGAATAATCCATTCTTGTTCTTTCTTCCATGCAGATTGCTCTAAACTATTCTTATTTAACCATTTCCAGTTCGTTTTTTGTTCAATTTGCTTATCAATAATTTCAATATCATCATCAAATAGAAAAACTTTATAAATGGTAGTGGCAGGTATTTCTGGTAACCAATCTGTTTCCTTTATAAAATCATAACTTGCTCTCTCTAAATTAATGTTAAAAGCTTTTTTTAATCCTTTTTTGAACTTATCGAATTCAAACCTTGCTCCAAATTTAGTCCACCAAAACTGACTCTTACCTTCATGCTCAATTACAAGGTATTTATCATTATTCTCTATAATTGCTATTCCTATATGTGACATATTCTAAAGTTTTTGTAAAAAATGAACCTTTACTTAGTGTAACTAATACACGAAGTAAAAGGTTCTATATTTGCTAACTTTTTTTTACAAAAACAAAAAAACTCCCTCAAAATGCTGTCACACTTCAAGGGAGTTCTTTCAATAAAATCATCATACTCTATCCGTTCCAACTGTTGTCAATATCTCCGACCGTTGACAAAGTTTCCACTCCAATCAAAAAATCTCTCCGCCTCCTCGTCTCTCCGTTCAAAATTCTACATCAAGTGCAGAAAAACACCTGACTCTGTCACCTCGAATTACTGCTTCACAATCTTCCCCCTCACACTCCCCTCCTCCGTCTCCAAAGAAACAAAGTAAGCCCCAACAGGAAAAGGAGTCAAATCCAAATCCGTTGTGTTATCGCCCTGTGCCACCTCACGAGTTTGGTGATAAAGGATGCGACCATTGTAGTCGTAGAGGTAAATGTCGACCGTTTCGGCTTTGGAGGTGAAGAGGATGTTGACCACGTCTGTCGTTGGGACGGGGTAGAGTCGGTAAACTGTAAGCAAAGAAGATTCGCCAACGATGTCTGCGACCAAATCGTTTTTGCCGCCTCCACCGCCGTTTGACAAAGTAGTGGCAGCCTCGTCATCTTCGACAGCCGACGAACCGTTGCCGTTGGCGGGCGTAGAATCAATGTCCGTTTCGTTGGCGGCAATCACTTCCGCAAAAGCGGTGATGTCGGTGCCAGGATTGAGCGTGAACAAGGTCAATTGAAGCATAGCCGTTTCGTTGGGTTGGAGGATGCCGATGTTCCATTCTTGCGTCCAAAGGTTGTAATTCCCGATGCTCTCGAATTTGGAGGTGAACGCCATGCCATTGGGGATTTGGAAGTCGACGACTACGCCCGAAGCTGCGGCTGCTCCGTTGTTGGTTACTTCTAAGGTAAAGTCCACGTTTGTCCACGGAACCACGTTGGGATTGCTTGCCGTTAAAGTGGCTTCTAAGTCAATGTCGGTACTGCCTTCAGGACTGATAGAAGTGCTGTCTTCGTCGTCTTCATTCGGTGTTTGATTCGAGTCATTGCCAGGCGTAGAATCCACATCATCGGGACTTGCGGTCATGACCTGTGCAAAGTTGGTAATCGTTGAAGGAATATTGTTGACGGTGGCGTTGATGTCCAAAGTTGCGGTTTCATTGGCGGCTACATTGCCGATAGTCCAAGTGCCGTTTGTGGAATTGTATGTGCCTTTTGAAGCCGTTGAAGTATTGAAGGTCAAGCCGCTGGGAAGTTGGTCGGCTACGGTTACACCGATGGCATCCGCAGGGCCTTTGTTGGTGACGCTGATGGTGTAAACGATTTGGTCGTTTACGCTTGCGGTACTTTTGCTGGCGGTTTGGGTCAATTCCAAATCCACAAAATTGCTACTGTTGTCGGGCAAGACCACCACGCTGTCCTCATCGTCCTCTTGTGGCGTTGTGCCGTTGTTGCTGTCGGGCGTAGAGTCCACATCGGTTTCGTTGGCGGTTTTGACCTGTGCGAAATTGGTCATTGGCAATGCGATGGCATCAACTGTAACGTTGATGTTGAGGGAAGCGGCTGCTCCGATTCCGAGCGAGCCAATATTCCAAATTCCCGTTCCATCGTTGTAGCTGCCTTTTGAAGCGGTCGAACTATTGAAGGTCAAATTGGAGGGCAAAATGTCTTCAACGGTTACACCTGTTGCAGCCGTTGTTCCGTTGTTTACGACCGTTATTTGATAGGTGAAATTGTCACCTGCTTGTGCCGAACTGACGCTTGCAGTTTTGCTCAATGCCAAGTCAATTTGGTTGTTGCTGCTGCCTGCAGGAATAATCGTTACAGAACCTTCGTCGTCTTCGGTCGGCACGCCTGAACTGTTGTTGGGCGTAGAATCGGAGTCGTTTTCGTTGGCGGCTTTCACCTGTGCAAAATTGGTAATAGCAGCACTGTTGTTCAGCGTAAACAATACAATGTCAAGGGTTGCAGTTGCCCCTGCATTGAGACTACCAACTGTCCAAAGTCCTCCCCAAAAATTGAAGTTCCCTTGTGATTCGGTTTTGCTGGTGAATGCCAAACCTGCGGGAAGTGCATTTGCTACCGTGATGCCTGTTGCAGTAGCGGGGCCCTTGTTGGTGACAGAAACCGTGTAGGTAATGTTTTGGTAGAGGTTGAATTCGCTGACGTTGCAGACAATATCGAGTTCTAAGTCAATGTTATTGCCTGTTGCTGGCGGATTGACTGTTGCAGCAGCTTCGTCGTCCTCGTTTGGCGTATTGTTGGTGTCATTTCCTACGGTCGAATCGGGGTCAGTTTTGTCGGAAGTTTCGACTTGTGCAAAGTTGGTGATGGCTGCGGCGATGTTGACTACGGTGACATTGATGGTCAAAGTTTCGCTACTGCCATTCGTGAGCGTGCCGATTGTCCAAAGTCCTGTATTGCTGTTGTAGCTTCCCAAACTTGCAGAAGAAGTATTGAAGGTCAAGCCACTCGGCAAGAGGTCTTCAACGCTTACATTTCCAGCATTGGCAGGACCATTGTTGGTAATCGTTAAAGTATAAGAAAAAGAATCTCCAATGTCTGCGTTCGCAACACTTGCAGTTTTGGTGAGCTGCAAGTCTGCAAAGTCGTTGTTGCCGCTTGGCAAAACGGTGACACTTGCCATATCGTCTTCACTCAATACGCCATTGTTAGGTGTAGAATCCACATCTGTTTGGGTCGTTGAAGTGACTTCTCCTGTCGCTGCAATCACGCCTTCTGCAATGACCTGCACATTGACCAACAAGGTTCGGGTAACATTGGCGTTGAGGTTGCCGATGTTCCATTCTCCTGTGTTGGCATTGTAGGTCGTTTGGTTGTTGGTGCTGTTCAAAAATTGAAGGAAAGCGGTTGGTATTGGAAAAGCCGCTTTTACATTGGTCGCATTGCCAGGGCCTTTGTTGGTGACATTGAGTGTATAGGAAAACTGGTCGCCTATTGCAGCTTCTGAAACGCTTGCATTCAAAGTGAGTTCGATGTCCACGTTTTGATTGCCGCCTACACCACTTGTGATGGTTGCAGCAGCTTCGTCGTCTTCAATTGGCGTTTGTGTGGTATTGTTGTCGGGAGTCGAATCCACATCTGTTTCATTTGCAGCTTTTACTTGCGCCAATAACGTGAGGTTTGCAGTGGTATTCAACACAAAAAGGTTCAAATCCAAAGTTGCACTTTCGCCACTCGGCAAGGTGCCGACATTCCAAATTTTCGTCCAAACGACATAATTTCCCTGCGATACAGTCGAACTCGTATAAGCCAATTGGCTTGGAAAAGGTACAGAAACGGTCACTCCCGTTGCAGTATCGTCGCCATTGTTGGTAAGTGTAAGTGTGAAAAGGTTGTTGGTAAAAATGGTGTACTGCAATGGGTTGGCGGTCATGCTCAATTCCAAGTCTATGCCATTTGAAGTGCCGTTGTTTACTTCAATGGAATAACTCGCTGTGCTTGCAATCGGATGTCCATCTCCATCACTCAAATCAACGGTGACATTGTAGTTATTGGCGGCATTGAAGGAGTGCGAAGGCATGGCATCTGTACTGGTATTTCCATCGCCAAAATCCCATAAGTAATTGACTTGTGGTGCGGTGGCAATGATAGGGTTGCTTGCCGTAAAAATCACATTTTGACCCACTGTGGCAGGGTTGGAACTTGCCGAAATGGTCGTAGCGGCTACGGTGCTGCAATCGGGCAAAACAGTAATGGAATCTCGTCCACTCAATCCGCTTGGGTCAGTGACGGTCAAAACAATCGCATAACCATAAAACTCACCGTCACAACCTACGGGCGTAACCGTTGTGGTGGTTGTAGGGTTGTTGTCTATAGGTTCAGGATGGCTATGGTTGGCGTGCAATAAGAAGGTTTGCCAAGCATAAGTCAGTTGGTTGTTGGAACTTTCGGCATCATTCACATTGGCAGCTAAGGTGTAAACCGTTGGTGCGGTCATCGAAAACAAAGAACCATCCGCAACGCTGGTAATCGCTACGTTTGGTGCAGTGTTGTTGATATTGATATTTGTCGTGGTTGAATTAGAGAGGTTTTGATTGTCTGTCACCATCAACTTTGCTGTGAAAGCCGTTGGAGTGGCAGAGGTGTAAGTGTGGTTAGGATTAGGGATAGTGCTGGCTCCGCCGTCACAGCCGAGTGCATAGGTGACGGCAGCGGTGAATAGTGTCCAGCTGGTTGTGGTTGCTTCTGAGGCAGTTGCATCTGAAAAGTAAAAACCTACTCGGCGTGCAGGGGCGGTTAGTCCTTGCATTTGGTCGCCAGCATTGTAGGCAAATATGACTGCTTGACTGCTATTGCCTACAATGGTGGCAATTTTTGAGGCAGTGGGTGCAGGCGTTCCCCACGTTAGGGTACTTGCAGCTTTGGCAATGGTTTGATTGCCAGTCAATGCAGATGCAATAAAATGGTTTGAGTTCGCAATGGTTAGTTGCGTTTGGTTATTGATTGAGCCATAGGTTGAAGTACTTGTGCTCGTCATTTTCATATCGTCAAACAAAAACGGCTCCCATACAAGGACGGGAACGGGGGTATCTCGAAATTTGGTGTTTACATCGGACGAATTGCAGGTAGAACTAATCACTACTAAGTTTTTGCCATTGGCATTGCTCGTTTGAGAAGTGGGTGCGCTAACAACAGTAACGGTATGTCCCAATGCTTCTAAACGTTTTTTTGCAGCAGCATCGCCATTGTTTAAACTAGTATTTCCGACTACAAACAAGATTTGTTTGCCTGTGCTGCAATTGTCATCTCCAAAAGTCCAATAATAGGATAATGGCCCATTTTCAGGGTCATTGGATTGATTGCCTGTGAACTGCACGTTCAATGGGCTGCTCCCATTACTTGGATTGGCGGATGCTATTGCAGTCGGTGGTAGGTTGATATTGCCTGTGTAGGTTATTTTTCGAATTTCACTTGGATAATTTACAAAGTACAAACTCCCATCAAACGGATGCGCTTCAATATCTACGAAAATGGGGCCATTCTCGTAGAAGTTTCTCGCATAAGTCGGCGTATTGTTGCCATCAAAATCGAAGTTCTTAATCCATCTTTTGCCATAATCGGCTTGAAAATAGGTGTTTTGGTATTCAACTGGAAATTGATTATCAGTGTACCACGCACCTCCAACGGCTGCATTTCCTCCAAAGGTTATGCTACCTCCAATCGGTGAACTTCCTGCATCCAAATTGGTTTCGGTAGCTGTATTTCCACTGAATGTTCCTGTTCTTGCAGGGCTGTTTCCATGTCGCCAATCTATTTTTGGACGGTCATGGAAAAAAGTAGGAACGTTGGTGATGTTTTGACCACTGTTGCAGGGATTCGCAAAATTGCCACTATTCGTTGGAGTTTCTTGTTTTATTAGGTTTTGGAAGTAGAAAAATTGTTGGGTGCAGCCTCCTGTTCCGTACAAAGGATTGGGTGCATCTTTGTTGGGAGTCAGAGCATTATTGTATCCACTGTGGTAGGTCAATCCTTCAAAAATAGGCCAGCCAAAATTTTGTCCCGCTTCGGTAGCTACATGCAAATCTTCCCATGTGGACCAACCCACATCTCCAATGTAGAGATGACCAGGATTGCCGTCAGCAGGATTCGTGCTGCCTGTGTTGGGGCGCAAAGTAAAGCGGAAGGGATTGCGTAGGCCCAAAGAATATACTTTGGATTTGGCAGAATTGGGGTTTCCCGCATCGTAAAATGGATTGCTCGGAATACCTGCACCTGTTGCAGGGTTTATCCTCAAAATTTTTCCATTGTAGCTGTTCACCATTTGCGAGCGAAATGCGCCTACGTTTTCTTCTGGTCGAATGATGCCGTCTGCAATGGCTTGACTCCAATAGGTTTCGGAGGCACTTCCCACATCGGTCGAGCTGTAACTTGCGCCATCTCCAGAGGAAATCAAGAGTGTTCCATCTTTGCCGAATACCAATGAACCTACGGTGTGTGATTCGTGGAGGCAGGGGATTCCTGTGGAGGCTGTTGCGCCCAAAATGACATTTCGACTGCCCGCAACGGTGGTGGTGAAATTGGTGGCGGAATTGGCGGTATAGCGGGTGACACGCATGATGGTGGCACTGTAATATTCGTTGGTTGTCGAACTGTAATTACCTGTTCCATAGTACTTCAAGTGGTGTCTGTCCACTAAATAATAGAGGTAAAAATATCCGTTGGTCAAGAAATTGGGGTCTAAGGCAAAACCATTCATTCCGTGGTCTCGCCAATTGCCGACTTCTTCTCCTATGTCTATTAAGGTACTGATAATGTTGCCACTGTTGTTAAACACATAGACTTTTCCGCCTTTTTCCCAAGCGAACATGCGTCCGTTGGCATCAAAGGCTACACCAACTACTTGGTTGAGACTACCATTGACGAGTTGGTCGGAGAAATCGGCTGGAAGTTGTGCCTGAATTGGTGGGGTAATGAAAATGGTTGAGAGTATAACTAAAACTAAAAACCAAGATTTGAAACTGAAATAGTAGTGTTGCTTCATGACTTCAGATTTGAGCACCTAATGAATTAATAAAATTAAAATCTAACAGTTGCCTGAAGATTTTTCTTCGATAGATATGGTAAAATGCTTTGTATCTGAAAAGTGGAGGTAGGTGATTGGTCTTATTTTCTGTGGTAGGTTGGTAAGTTACGGTTTTATGGTGGAAAGGTTACAAAATTGCTGCCAAGTTTTGGGGGGCTTGACTATGAAGGGGCGAGGTTTTCTGGACGAGGTTTCGCTTCAATTCGCTTCAAACGTTGGCGAACTTTTCAAGTGTCGCCAAGTTTTTCGCTGGGTTTGGGGATGTTGCCGAAGTTGATGTAACGGAAAACTCGCCAACATCTGAAAGATTTGGCGACGTTTGGAGTGGTGTTGCCGTTCAACTGTTGTGTCGAGTAGGTCGGGGGAATTTCACCCCCAGCCTCTCACAGAACCGTACGTGAACCTCTCGACTCATACGGCTCTTCTCATTCAGTCTAAATCGTATAGCCATGCCGCCAGTGAACAAATAGATTCGGTTGTCGTTTCTGCAATTGCTTTAAAGCTTTGTGAGCTTTGCGCCAACTGCCCTTAAACCGTTTGTAAGTGTTCCTTGCCCATCGTATTAGCCGAATATTGAGTACTGAGAATATTTTCCACATGACCGATTTTCGGTATCGACCATAGTAGTTTATCCAGCCTTCCAACTTTCTATTGAGCATTTTAGCAAGACCGTAGATAGTTGTACCCGTGCGCCTTTGTATTCCAAGTTGCCTGAGTTCTTTGATTATCCGCTGTTTTGCTTTGTTGCTGATAGCAGGTGTAAAACTGTAAAATACCCGATTATCTCGACTATTCTTACTTTTCCTCGCTTTGAAATCATAGCCCAGAAAAGTAAACTGCATGGGTTTGTCTGTTGATTGCTTGCGATTACTGTCTCGACAATACACTATCTTGGTTTTGTCGGGATGTAATTCAAGTTTACAGGCTTGTAGTCGTTCCCGAATTTGACTCAACACATATTCAGCTTGTCGCTCACTTTGACAGTGAACAATGATGTCATCTGCATATCTTTCAAATGATAAACTTGGGAATTGCTTTTCCATCCATTTATCAAATCCATAATGCAAATATAGATTGGCTAATAAGGGACTAATAACACCTCCTTGAGGTGTACCTTTCGTTCGCTCTCGCTTCGTGCCATCTTTTGTGATTACACTCGCCTTTAGCCATCTATCTATATACATCAACACCCATTTCTCGTCCGTATGACGATACAGTGCCTTAAACAACAGCTCATGATTCAGTTCATCAAAGAAACCCTTTATATCCAAGTCAATCACCCAATCTAATCTCCAACAATGCTCTTTAGCTACTCCAATCGCTGCATGTGCAGAGCGATTCGGGCGATAGCCATAAGAACTGTTGTGAAAACAAGGTTCTATCTTTGGTTCTAAATGGTCTTTAACTACCTGTTGGGCGATGCGGTCTAAAACCGTGGGTATACCCAACTTACGTGTTTTGCCATTTCCTTTCGGTATTTCCACCTCTTTGACAGGAGGTGGAAAGTAACTACCTGAGCTCAGTCGATTCCATAGTTTATACAGTTGGTTGGATAAGTCTGTCTCTAAATCAGATAAACTCATTCCATCCACTCCTGAACCGCCTTGATTCGTCTTCACTCGTTTATACGCTGCCCATACCATCTGTTTGGTAATAGGCTGTGACTTTGTTTTAACCATCCTAATCCTTCCTTTTTTTTTTTTTTGAGGTTGTTAAAATATTAAAACGTAAATGAGCTATGCCCTTCGCTCCAATCCCATTACAGAATCTTCAACACTACTATGACATAGTCCGACTCGAACATCTTACTCTTTCTCAGAGTATTGTCATAGATGTTCGTCTCTCCTGTTCCATCATTGAGCCTATATGAAAGTCCTGCCACTTATACACCGCTCACCCTTTAGCCAGTAAACAGGTTGCCGCTAAAGTTATCACGAAATGACCCTGATTTTCGCTTTTGACGAGGTCGGTTGGTTGTTTCGATGCTTCATCAGTGGTTCACTTGCGTTCAGCTCTTTCATACTTACCTGACTATTTAGCCAATAGCCTTTTCCTTCTGCGCTCAGTACCTTAACTTCACAGTTAAAGCACCCGAAGGTGGTTTGAAGGCGACTCCTGTAAGTAGCCTTCGGAGGGTCGTTTCCTCCATCTCAATGATAGCATTGCTCTATGAGCATTCAGGACACACCAAGGTCTGCGACCGTTGACAAAGTTTCACTAAGGAGGGGAAACTTTTATATTTATCTTCTTGTTTTTATTATAATTTTGTTTAAATCTAAAAAATTGTCTTATGCACTTCAATGTGCAATACATTACCAATCAATCGGGTGAAAAACAAGCAGTTTAGCCGACAACAAAAGGCAAATTTTTGTTGTTGGAAATACAATACAGAAAATAGATTTTTTTAAAAAAACGAAAGTAAAATGCTGATAAATAACACATTGTTCAATAAAAGGATTACAATTGACCCAAATATCTGTCATGGAAAACCCTGTATAAGGGGATTGAGATATCCTGTTGAAAATATATTGGAGTTATTGGCTTCGGGAATGACGCACAGCGAGATACTTGAAGATTACGAAGATTTGGAGGAGGAAGACCTCTATGCGAGTTTGCTTTTTGCGGCTGAATTATCAAAAGTTAAAAATATCAGTCGGTTAGTCGCATGAAATTTATCGTAGATGCACAGTTGCCGAAAAAACTATCTGCCTTTTTAGTTTCTCAAGGGTATGATAGCATACACACTTTGGATTTGCCCAAAAAAAACGCTACTTCAGATGAAGAAATAAATAATCTTTCAATGTCTGAAAATCGGATAGTCATATCAAAAGACTTTGATTTTTACAACCGCTATTTGGTGAAGGTAGAACCTTATAAATTACTACAAATATCGACAGGAAATATAAGTACCAACCAATTGATAGATTTGTTTGATAAAAACTTAGACAAGATTGTAGAGGAGATTTCTTATAATTTTGTTGTTGAAATTACTCGTAACTCATTGATTACTATTTTGTAATTTTTGTTTGAATCTAAAATTCCGTTGTCTTTGCCGCCGATGCGGCATCCGCCTCGCATCTTGCTTGCAAAGACCACTCCATTCCACTCTTTTCTTGCTCTACTTCTTCTTGGCTCAAAAAAGAGGATACCCTTATAAACTGTAGGCTAAGCGGAAGCCGCCGTAGCTGTCGTACCTGGAGTACGGATTGCCGTTGAACCGATTGGCAACACGACAAAACCCCGAAGAGTCGTCCCAGCTACCGCCTCGCAAAACACGATTCGAGCCACTTTCATTTGCAAAATAATCTGTAATTAAAGTGTCTTGTGGATAGTCTTCATACGAATCAAAACACCATTCCCATACATTTCCACTCATATCATATAGTCCTAATTCATTCTCCTTTTTAGCTCCAACAGGGTGCGTTCGACTTCCACTATTTCTATAATACCAAGCGACTTCTTCAATATTATCTCCTCCAGAATAAATTGTATTTTTTCCATTTTTTCCTCCTCTTGCAGCATATTCCCACTCTGCCTCGGTTGGCAGACGATAACCCTTTTTAGTCGGTATGTTTTTTGAAAAACTTGTTTGCCAAATAAGCAGGGTCGGTTTCGGTAGCATTGGGAATGGTCAGATAACGTTCGGCAATGTAGCTTAAATCGTTGATTTTGTCGGCTTCATAAGCGGTATCGTTTTCCTTCAATTTCTTCGCCAATTCATGCGAGAATCCAGTGGTCAGAGGCATTTCTTCACCGCCTTTCTGCATCGTGCTGATGCCTGGCCCTAAGAGCAAAATACATTCTCTTTGCTCAATTGCCTTTATGAGTTGTTGCCATTGGTCGCTGTTCATGGTGTATGGGTTTGTTTACCATGACAATATAGGAAAAATTGTGTGGGATATTTTTTGTTTGTTGATGGAAGTTTGGGGAATAAATTCTGTTTTACAATTTTGTGACATTATTTGTTTCGAAAACAACTGGAAGCACTCCGAAAACAAACCCTTCTTTACGATGATATTTCGGATAGTATGCGTGAGGCTGTACAGATGGAACAAAGCGAAAACCTCCTCAAACTTTAATGGAGTTTTTAGATTTTTACTAAATCATTCTCCAAACTCACTCCTCCAAATTTGCAACGTTTCCAAGGTCTTTTCATCCGCTTCAATATTTCTCAATTCACCCAAACTTGCAGGAATAATCATTCCTTTGATTTTAATTTTGACATAATATTCGCCTCCTTCAAAATCATCTTCGCTTGTTTCGTTTCCAATAACCTTTACTTTTTTCCAATGGCTTTTACCACTCCTTTTACGTACCCAATATTCGGCAGTAAATGGATAGTGAAGATTTTCTTCCATATAGATTACCCAGCCCATGTTGGCTTCATCTTTGGAGTAACAATCTACAACAATTTGGTAATCAATAATTTTTTGGATTTGTTCTGGTGTTAATTTCATTTTTTACGTTTTGATTTGCACAAATATAAAAATTTGAAAACAAAAAAACTCCCTCAAAACCATCCATAGGCTTCAAGGGAGTTTCTATCATATACTTCAACCGTTGTCAAAGCTCCAAGGAAAAAAATCTCTCCTCCTCCTCTCTCCGTTCAATTCCAAAATCCATTGAAGAAGAAAATTCCTCTGTGTTCAGCCTATTGCTTCAACACTTTTGTTCTTACGCTTCCTTCCTCCGTTTCCATCGAAACAAAATACCATCCAGCAGGGAAAGAAGTTAAATCCAATTGAGTTGTATTCGCTCCAGGAGCCACCTCCAACGTTTGATGGTAAATATTGCGCCCACTGTAATCATACAACATGATGTCAATCGTTTGTGCTTCTGAAGTGAAAAGGATATTCACCACATCACGAGTTGGAACAGGATAGAGGCGGTGAACCGTCAATAAAGTAGATTCGCCTACAACTTGCGAATCCAAATCTCCTTTTCCTCCACTGCTGCCATTCGCCAAGACCGTCACAGCAGCTTCATCATCCTCTACGACCGAAGAACCGTTTCCATTGTCGGGCGTAGAATCAAAGTCGTTTTCATTTGCAGCAGTCACCTCTGCATAAAGAGTCTTGTCATTGCTTTGATTGAGTACAAACAGGGTCAATTCCAATACTGCTGTTTCGTTGGGCTGCAAACTGCCAATCGACCATACTTTCGACCACAGGTTGTAACTGCCGATAGATACTGTTTTGCTGGTAAATGCCATGCCTAGCGGAATAGGGAACTCAGCAAGTACACCAGTAGCGGTTGTTGCCCCTTTGTTTGTTACCTCCAAAGTGAAAGTGACATTCGTGTAAATATTCAAATTGGGTTGGCTACTTGTCATAGTTGCCTCTAAGTCAATACTTGTACTGCCTGGAGGGAAGAAAACAGTTTTGGCTTCATCGTCTTCATCAGGAGTCTGGTCAGTATCATTCCCCGGAGTAGAATCCGAATCCTGGGGGCTAGCGGTCTGTACTTGTGCAAAAAAGACAACGGGCTCCGTGACAATATCCACAGTTCCTTGGTAAATAACACTTGCCGTTTCTCCACTTGCCAAATTGCCTACTGTCCAACCATCTGAAGTGAGTATTCCTTTAGAAACTACTTCGTATATACTGTAAAAGTATTGTGGAGAATCATAGGCTACGGTTACACCTACTGCGTCTGCGGGGCCATTATTGGTGACAGTAATGATCAGTGTTTCTGGATTACCAGCGGGTATTCCTGAGCCTGCTTCTACCGTCAATTCAATATCCACAAAATTGCCGCTTATATCGGGTAGAACCGTCACACTGTCTTCGTCGTCTTCTTGTGGAGTTGTAGTCGAATTATTGAAGGGCGTAGAATCCACATCTTCTTGAAAAGCAGATTTGACCTGTGCAAAATTGGTAATCGGCAATGCAATGGCATTTACTGTTGTGTTTATAACGAGTGTTACAGAACCTCCAATGCCAATAGTACCGATGAGCCAAGTACCTGATTCATTGTCATAATTTCCTTTTGAAGCGACTGAATTTACAATCGTTAAACTGGATGGCACTAGGTCTTCTACTTGAACACCTGTCGCTTGTGTTGTTCCATTGTTTACCACCACAATTGTGTATGCAATGGCATCTCCTACTTTTGCAGTGCTGACACTTGCGGTTTTACTCAAAGCCAAGTCAATCATATTGTTGGTACTGCCCGCAGGAATAATGGACACAGAAGCTTCATCATCCTCTATTGGCACACCTAAACTGTTGTTGTTCGGCGTAGAATCGGAATCGTCTTGATTGGCAGCTTTCACCTGAACGAAATTGGAGATAGTACCACTGTTGTTCAAGGTAAAGAGAACCATTTCAAGCGTTGCTGTTTCACCTGCATTGAGTTCTCCAACTGTCCACAATCCTACCCACAAATTGTAGCTACCTTTGGAGATGGTTTTGCTGGTAAATGCCATGCCTGAAGGCACAGCACTTGCTATTTTCACGCCTGTTGCAGTGACAGGCCCTTTGTTCGTGACTGCAATGGTATAGGTGATGTTTTCGTATAGATTGAACTCCATTTTATTAGCACTGATGTTCAACTCCAGATCAATGTCTGTACTGATTGGAGCGGGAGTTAAATCTATTTCTACTTCGTCATCTTCATTTGGAGTTTGGTCGCTGTCATTGCCTGGGGTAGAATCAAGGTCGTTTTGGTCGGAAGTTTGGATTTGTGCAAAATAATACACCGTTTCGGTCAAATCTCCTACCAATACTTCAATCTGCAACGTTGCCCCTTCACCATTTGTCAAATCGCCTACCTTCCAAATACCTGCATCGTAAGTTCCGATTGAAGGAGTGACCGTTTGAATGGTCAATTCAGAAGGAAGAACATCTGCAATACTTACACTTGTTGCATCGTCTGGCCCTTCGTTCAAAACATTCACCGTCAATGTATAGGTATCGCCAGCACTGACAATACCTCCGCTCGCTACAATCAAACGCAAATCGGCATTGGAGGTGACTACTGGCGAAAGAGTTGCCAATGCTTCATCGTCTTCATTGGGTGTTTGGTTGATGTCATTGCCTGGGTCAGAATCAGGGTCTGCTGTAGGATTAGCGTCTTGTACTTGTGCAAAGTAGGTGATGGGTTCAGTAAACGAGCCTACAGTTCCTTCAAAAGTTAAGGTCGCTGTTTCACCACTATTCAAATTTTCTATTGTCCAAAAAGTAGTGTAAATTCCTTTAGAAGTAGTTTGATTGGTTACGCTTAGGTATGCCGAAGGGAATTGATTTGTGACTATCACATTGGTTGCATCAGAAGGCCCATTGTTGGCGATGTTTACAGTTAACACATAAGAATCACCTACTGCTGCAACATCGCTGCTAAACTCTGCACTTACTTCTAAATCTGCACTTGGGTAAGGAGTTAATTCTATTTGTCTTTCGTCGTCCTCATTAGGTGATTGGTTGGTATCATTGCCAGGAGTAGAGTCAGTGTCTTCTTGGTCGGAAGTTTGTATCTGTGCAAAATAATAAATTGGGGCAATACTTGTAAAATTTTCTGCGACTGCTAATGCTGCAATCTGCAATGTTTCACTTTCACCATTCGCCAAATTGCCTACATTCCAAATACCTGCTGAGTAAGTTCCCATTGAAGGAGTAGCCGTTTGAAGGGCCAATTCAGCAGGGAGAACATCTGCAATGCTTACACCCGTTGCATCGTCTGGACCATCATTGATAATCGTAAGAGTGAAGGTGACAAGACCGCCTATTGTGATAAATTGGTCACTTGATGGCATCAAACGCAAGTCGGCTGTTTGTAAAACAACGCCACTCGTACTAATCGTCACACTCGAAATATCGTCTTCGTTCGGGTCGTAATTACTTGGAGTAGAATCCACATCTGGTACATTGGAGGTACGGGCTTCACAAGTATAGGTATGCGTGCCAGCCTTTATAACAGTGGCCGTAATTTCCATCGTTTGGGTGGCAAAAGGAGGAATATCACCAATTACCCAAACCCCTAAAGCATCCAAATAAGTACCCATTGATACCGTACTACTCACATAACTGAACACATCGGCAGCCAAAATCGCTCTAATTTTGGTATTGTAGCCTACCGTTGGCCCTTTGTTTTCTACATGCAGAAGATAGGTGACATTGCCACCAACAGGTACGACACTGGATTGACCAGGAGCGAGTTCTAAAAACAACTCCAAATCTATCTGCAATCCCAATACATCAACACTTACCATATCATCCTCAGTTATCACACCATTGTTGGGTGTAGAATCCACATCGGTTTCGTTGGTAGCAGTTACCTCTGCCGTTGCAGAAATGTTTCCGCCCACCAATACTTCCACATTGACGAGCAAAGTTCGGGTCACATTTTTATTGAGGTTGCCAATGCTCCAAAGTCCAGTCGCAGGATTGTAGGTAGTTTGGTCACTGATATGGCTGGCATAAGTGACAAAAGCTGGTGGCAGTGAAAAATTGACTTGCACACCTGTTGCATGAGCTGGACCATTATTAGTAATCGTCAAAATATAAGAAAACTGCTGCCCTACGTTGGTTTCGTCATGATTGGAAATGATTGACAACTGTATATCCACATCATCTTCTGGAGGCAGTAAACTTTCTGCAATGGCTACAAAATTCAGGCTGGTATTCAATGTCGACGCATTGAGGTAAGTGAGGTGAGAGAGTGTGAAAATCATTGCGAGTAAACACAACAATCCCCCACGATTTAAGTGATAAGATTTCTCCATGACTTTAAATTTAAACGTTTAATAAATTAAAATATTTAAACGGGTCTGAAGTTCTTTGATATTGGTAATTATAATGCGTATTTGAAATATAGGAAAATATACAAGGGGGGGTAATGAGTTAATTTTCCTATTGGGATTGGATTTGCAAATTACGGTATTTTGCAGAAAAAGTTGCTTTTTTTTTAAAATCTTAAAAGAGCTTGACCAATTTATATTCAATATGCATTACTTCTTAAGATTTATTGCTCCAACTTAATCTAATCTATTTTGATTTGACGTTAATATTTTTGTACAAGTTCTTTCGTTATTTGATCTTCAAAATAATGAAAGTAACCATCCATTTATTCGAGAAAATAGAAGACAATTCTTTCAATCAAAAATAAAATGTAAACTGCTTTTTAAATAGAAGCGTTTTCTCCTTTGGTGTGAATACACCAAATAATGAGTGAAAACATAAATTTGCTGCAAAATCTGCAACAATTCACCCACTTCAAAAGTTACTCTACTACAATATTTAGTAAAATCATCAACGATTTATATGCAATTCAACTTGGTTTCTGATTTTGTGCCAACAGGCGACCAACCCGAAGCAATTCGGCAATTGATAGAAGGACTCGAAAACGGTGAAAAAGCACAGACCTTGCTCGGGGTGACAGGTTCGGGAAAGACTTTCACCATGGCAAATGTCATTCAACAAGTCCAAAAACCCACCTTGATTTTGAGTCATAACAAAACTTTGGTAGCACAACTGTATGGAGAATTCAAGCAGTTTTTTCCTGAAAATGCCGTAGAGTATTTTGTGTCTTACTACGACTACTACCAACCCGAAGCCTTTATTCCTTCAACGAATACCTACATCGAAAAAGACTTGTCTATCAACGATGAAGTCGAAAAATTGAGACTGCGAACTACGACTTCTTTGATGTCGGGAAGGCGTGATATAGTAGTGGTAGCCTCTGTATCATGTATTTACGGTATGGGAAATCCTGCGGAGTACAAAGACAGCATCATTCGCATTTCGGTAGGCGATGTGGTGTCTCGCAATCATTTGTTGCATGGTTTGGTGGATATTTTGTATTCTCGTACCGAAACCGATTTTGAGCGGGGTACTTTTCGGGTGCGGGGCGATACGGTGGACATTTATCCTGCCTATGCAGATTATGCATTTCGGGTTACGTTTTTTGGTGATGATGTGGAGGAAATCGAAACCATGAATCCCGAAACAGGTATGCGAATGGAAAGCGTCAAAGACATGGCAGTGTATCCCGCCAATCTTTACATTGCGCCCAAAGACCAGATGATCAAAATCATCCACGAAATCCAAGACGAAATGAAGGCACAAGTTGAATATTTTCAATCCATTGGCAAATATTTGGAGGCGAAGCGATTGGAGGAAAGGGTCAATTTTGATCTCGAAATGATGCGAGAATTGGGCTATTGTTCGGGTATTGAAAACTATTCTCGCTTTTTTGACCGCCGAAAACAAGGCAATCGTCCTTTCTGCTTATTGGATTATTTTCCAGACGATTATTTGATGTTCATTGATGAGAGCCATGTGACGATTCCACAAATCCACGGAATGCACGGTGGTGATAGAGCCAGAAAACTGAACTTGGTAGAGCATGGTTTTCGCTTGCCTTCAGCTTTGGACAACCGCCCACAAAGTTTCAGAGAATTTGACCAATTGGTCAATCAAATCATTTATGTGAGTGCCACACCTGCCGATTATGAATTGGAGCAATCAGAAGGTGTGGTAGTTGAGCAAATTGTTCGCCCAACAGGATTGCTCGATCCTCCTATTGAAGTCCGTCCGAGTTTGAATCAGATTGACGATTTGATTGGTGAAATCAACGACCGAGTCGAAATCAATGAGCGTATTTTAGTGACAACTTTGACCAAACGAATGGCGGAAGAACTGCAAAAATATCTTGACCGCCTCAATATTCGCTGCCGATACATTCATTCAGAAGTCGATACATTGGAGCGTGTCGAAATCATTCGGGATTTGCGACTAGGTGAGTTTGATGTCTTGATTGGGGTGAATTTATTGCGAGAAGGATTGGATTTGCCTGAAGTATCTTTGGTTGCGATTTTGGATGCGGACAAAGAGGGTTTTCTGCGAAACGAACGTTCACTGACCCAAACGGCTGGTCGTGCCGCAAGGAACTCCAATGGTTTGGTGATTATGTATGCCGATAAAATCACCAAATCTATGCAGCGCACGATTGACGAAACCAACCGCAAACGGGCTAAACAAATGGCGTACAATGAGGAACATGGCATGACTCCAAAAACTGTTTTCAAAAGCCGCACTCAAATACTTCAACAAAGTTCTGTCCTTGAGGGTCAAAAGCAAACAAAGGTCTATGCTGAATCTTCTGTGGATACCAACATGAGTATTGCAGCTGATCCAGAAACACAATACTTGAGTCAACCACAACTGCAAAAGGCGATTGACAAGGTAAAGAAAGAGATGCAAAAAGCGGCAAAGGATTACGACTTTATGGAAGCTGCAAGATTGCGGGATGAGATGTTTGCTTTGGAGGAAATGAAGAAGGAGAAGTTTGGATAGTTGGTGGAATGTAGTTCAGTGATTGATGATTAGGTTTTCAAAACTATTAACTACCAATCTTTTGTGTAAAAAATAAAGTAGCGACTCAAAAATAATCTTTTAAAGTTGCCAACAAAATAACCTACCGCATTTGAGATGGAAACTTTTGAAGTTTGCTCTTTGAAGGTTATTGATTTTCATTGTAATAGAGAACCTTTGAAGCAAAACTTCAAAAGTCTAAATCGGGAAATTATTTTATGGACGTTCCTTATTCCTTCTTGTGTTTTCAAAATCAATCCTCAACCAACTGCTTGATTTTGATACTCAAAGCTGCAAAAATCAAGGTCATAATTGGACTCAACCAATTGAAAATAGCATATACAAAATAGTCGGATACAGATACCCCCAATACTCCACTTTGATAGGCACCACAAGTATTCCAAGGAACCAATACCGATGTTACTGTACCCGAATCTTCCAAAGTACGACTTAGGTTTTCAGGCGCAAGTCCTTTATCCTTATATGCTTTAGAAAACATTTTTCCTGGGACTACAATCGCTAAATATTGGTCGGAGGCAGTCACATTCAAAGCCAAACAACTTGCAACTGTGCTTGCAAATAAACCAAAAGTAGATTTCGCAACACTCAACAATGCCGCAGAAATGCGGGCTAAGGCTCCAATTGCATCCATGACCCCACCAAAAACCATCGCACAAATAATCAACCAAATCGTACCCAACATGCCCGACATTCCGCCTGCTGTGAATAAATCATTTAACTCTTTGCTCGATGTTTCGACTGCTGTATCAACTGTCATAGCATTCATAATGCCTTTATAAGCAGAGTTAAAACTCAAACTTTCTGCCCCCCCTACTTTGGCTACAATATCTGGCTGTGCGATAATTGCTGCAATACCTCCTAAAAGCGTACCTGCAAATAAAGCAATCAATGGCGGTGTTTTTTTAACAATCAATAGGACAACCAATATGGGCACAATGAATAGCAATGGAGTGATATTAAATGCAGCATCCATCGCTGCCAATTGTGCCGAAATATCTGGTGTTCCTGTGGTATCAAGCGTAAAACCTAAGATGGTAAAAATGATTAAGGTAACAGTAATTGTAGGTACAGTCGTCAAAGCCATGTACTTGATATGGGCAAATAGGTCAGCACCCGCCATTGCAGGTGCGAGGTTGGTAGTATCCGATAATGGGGACATTTTATCACCAAAATATGCTCCTGAAAGTACCGCTCCCGCAGTCATTCCCAACGAAATACCAAGTGTGTCACCAATACCAATAAGCGCAATTCCAACTGTGGCAGAAGTTGTCCAAGAACTTCCTGTTGCGATGGAAATAATCGAGCAAATAACCACACAAGCTGCCAAAAATATGGTCGGATTCAATATTTTGAGTCCATAATAAATCATGGTTGGAATGATTCCGCTAATCAACCAAGTGCCTGCAAGTGAGCCTACCATCAACAAAATCAATATTGCCCCAGCCGTTGATTTGATGTTTTCGCTGACCTCTTCTATCATTTTTTTGTAGGAAACCTTATTGAAAAAACCTACAACCATTGCTACTGCCGCACCGCAGAGCATAATAAATTGGTTGGATCCGCTCAAGGCATCATCACCAAAAGCATAAAAAACATTGTAAAACAGCATGACAATCAAGGCAAAAACAGGGATAAGTGCTTCCCAAATATTTAGCTCCTTGTTTTCAATAATGACTTCGTTGTGGGGATTTGTATTGTGGTTTTCCATTTTGAATATTAAATTGAATGGAAAAGGTAGATATATTTTTACTTTTTTCCTAAAACACTCCACTCAATTTTCCTCCTATCGAAGTCATATCACTCCATCACCCGATTCCCGACCCACACAAACCGCCGATTCACAAAATTGGGGTCGGCAAAAGAAGCATTGCCCGCAGGATTGCCGCCTGATACGTGAAAATCAGAAAACGCCGCCGCTTGATTCACAAAGATAAAACCCGTCAAATTGAGGGAAACGGGCGTGAAAGCAGCATTCATGGCTTCGGTGATTTGGGCTGCAATTTCCTCGTCAGTCGTATAAGCCGCACAAGAAATCGCACCCTGTTTTGCAGCCAAAGATTGGGCTAAATCAATAGACTGCTGTGTGTTTTTGGTTTTGACAACGACAATGATGGGACCAAACAATTCTTTTTCAAATACCGAAATTTGGTCGTCACCTACTTCAATGATGATCGGTGATTGAATACGTGCATTTTCAAACTGTTCGTACTGTACCTTTGGTGGAGGCAAAACCACATTGCCGCCCAAGTTTTTCGCCATTCTCGCTCGCTGCAAAGTCAAAGGATTTTGAATTGCTCCCAAAGTCACTTTCATTCTTGGATTCAATACGTGCGCTGCTACCTCGTTTTGCAGTAAATCAACTACTTGTTCATAAGGGATTACCTCTCCATCTTCTTCTACTCCCGTTTCGGGAATAAAAATATTTTGCGGAGCCGTACACATTTGACCCGAATAAAGCGATAGAGAAAACGCCAAATTTCGCATCACTTGCCGCAAGTTAGGCGCAGAATCTATGATGACAGAATTAACTCCTGCCTTTTCGGTAAACACTTCTTTTGTTGGACTTTGCAGGGATTCAATATAGTTTCCAAATTCGCTACTACCTGTAAAATCTATCAGTTTGACGGCTGGATGTTCGGCTAATTCTTTGCTTATCAAATTTGAAGGACTATCTACTGCTAACTGAGTGGTATTGGGAGAAAATCCGTTTTCTTGCAGCACTTTTTGAAGTTCAGCAATGTAAATCGCAATGGGCAAAATGCCTGTTGGATGCGGTTTGAGAATACATACGTTTCCTGCCATCAAATTGGCGTACAGGCCCGAAACACTGTTCCAAACAGGAAAGGTCGAACAGCCGATTAACAAGCCTATTCCTTTGGGAATGGGCAAGAATGTTTTTTGAAGGGAAATCGTGGAGCGTCCCATTGGTTTTGTCCATTCGGTTTGTCGTGGAAATCGGGTCAATTCTTGGTAGGTCATCGCAATGGCTTCTACTGCTCTATCCGTAGCGTGTGGTCCCGATGCTTGAAACGACATTCCAAAAGATTGTCCAGTAGTGTGTTGAGTAGCATAAGCAATTTCAAAATAACGTTCTGCAATGCGTTCAATGCTTTCCATTAAAATACCTGATCGTTCTTCAATACTTACCTTTCGCCAAGTTTTGAAGGCGGCTTGGGCATTGTTTATCAGAACTTCAATGGGCGTTTGGGGGTAGGTGATCCCCAAGTTTTTTTGCCAAAATGGAGATTCTTCATTGCCTATCCAATCTGTTCCTCCTGTTTGCAGCAGCTCTTCAAAAGGTTTGTTCAACTTGGCTTCAAAAGCTTCGTAGCCTTCTTTTGCCTTTTCTTTGGGGTAGGCGTTGTGGTGTTCGGGATGGTGGCAATAGAATGCTCGGCTTTGGTTGGCTTCAATGGCTTTGGTGAGGGCGGTTTGGTGTTTTTGGAAAAGGGACATAAGGCAGAAGGAAAATTTAATCAGAGATTACACTGACAACACAGATGCTATCAGATTTTTTATTTATTTTGGGGTAGCAAGATAAAAAATAATAACGATGAAAAATTTTATTAATCAAGTATCTATACAAAATTTCAAATCTACCTAACCCGCTCCACATTCAATTCGTCCTTCACCACTACCACCGTCCAAGCTTGCAAATTGCTCATTTTATTCAATTTAGCAGATTCTGCCACATACTCCAACAATTGTTTTTTCGCCTCTTTCTGCTTTGCCTTCAATTGTTTGGCATCTTCTTTCTTGAGGTACTTCAATTCAAAAATGTACTGGTGTTGAATGGGAATATTTGGACTTTCTAAGAAAGACAAATCTAAATAACCCGCAGGTGTTTCTCGCTCACTTTCGATGAAAAAAGTATTGGTCAGCATCATGTAAGTAATCATGATGATTTTGACATATTTCTCGTCAAATTTTTGGTAGTCTCGATTTGCCAATTGATGTAAAGTGGAGTGAATCAAGTCAAAAAACGCTTGTGGATTACCTTTGAATGCCATTGAAGCGATGGCAGAGGTAATCAAACCTGTATTGACATCCACCATTTTGTTTTCTTGGAGAACCTCTCGAAAATAGTCAAAATACAGTTTTTGAATCACATAGTTGGGCACTCTAAAATAGATGATGTTCCCCAAAGCATAATCAATCGTCAAAAAACCATTGTAGAACAACAAACTCATGAAGTCGTGTTGGGTGAAGATTTTGGCAAAAGAAAACTGTTGGGTAATTAGGCCTTCTAATTCTCCTTCTTCAATGATTTTGTCGAGTGTTTGGTGGTTTTCTTTTGGAGTAGCGACATTCATCAAACGTCTGACTTTGTGGTAGTCACTTGCAATATTGGTGTCCAACATTTCTTCTGGCAGTTCACCATAGGCTTGGTAATAAGCAATGAAATAAAGCACCATATTGGGATTGAAGAGTCTATTTTTGGCCCTGTGATTCAGTTTATACCCATTGTACCAATCCTTCATCAAGGGCAGCAATTCTTCTACGTCTTCTTTCTTGTTTGGAATTGCCAATTCAAATAGCTCTTTTACAGTATCTTCTGTAAAACCCATCAGTTCGGTCATGTTCAAATCCAGAGAAAGGTTGGTGGCAATGTTGAAGCCGCTCGTCATGCTGTCTAAAGTGATGGGAGTAATGCCTGTACTGAAAAAGCGGTCAACTGTTCCAAAATAAGTTCCTTCCTTAATCGCCTCATAAAACTTGCGAACAAAACCTTTTTTACTAACAATATCTTTGAAGTTCTCCAAATCAAAAGCAATCAACTCATTGGCAAAATGGTCGTATTCATCAACTAAAATATAAACTTTGTGGTCGGGTGCTTTTTCTTTGATTAAGATTAGTAAGGAAGACATCAAATGGGCAGGATAGGTCTTTTCGGTAATTTCTTTTTGTTCTTCAGTTGTAAAAAATTGAGGGTAGGCAGTACAAAAACGACTGATTCCTTCTCTTACCTTTCTCAAAAAGCCTTCAAGCGTACTCTCTGCGCTACTCGTGTCTATTTGTGTAAATTCAAATCTCAACACCAAATACTTACTTGCCATTGGAGTCGGATGTTTGCCAATGTAGTAATTACCAAAGAGTTCTTGAAAAGTATCTTTGTGTTCTAAGCCATAATAATGGTGCAACATGGAAATAAAGAGGCTTTTACCAAATCGGCGAGGGCGCAAAAAGAAGAAATACTTTTTCGCCATGTTTTCCAACTGTTCGATGTAAGGCGTTTTGTCGACATAGTAGTAGCCTTGTTTTACCAAATCTTTGAAATTGCTAATGCTGTAAGATAACTTGATTCCTTGATTCATATCGTTGTTTTGTTTGGAAAGATACACTTTTTTGAGTGAAAAAAATAGCTTTAAAAGCAGATATTGAAGGCTTCAAAACTCATCGAATTTCCTTCCGCATCCGATACAACATCGGCTCAAAATCATTCTTCGCATACAATTTCTTAGCCGCTTCATTGAAGTAATAGACATTCAACTCCAATTCTGAAAAACCCGCATCCTTTGCTTCTTCTTCAATTTTTTGCAGTAATAAAGTACCAATTCCTTGCTGTCGAGCGTTTTCGTGAACGCCCATGTTGTCTATCATCACATATCGGCGGGGAATCAATATCGGGTATTCGGGAATTTGTTTTACAAGGGCAATCAAGTAACCCAACACCTCATTTTCTTCGACTGCAACCAAAAAAATGCACTCTTCATCTGCCAGAAAATCACTGAAACGATTGAACATAAACAACTCGTAATCCACATCAGTTGGTTCTTTGAATCTGGAAGGAACGGCAAGACGGTGGTGAATGTCGGCTTGTAGGTTGATGCCGTAGAAACCTTTGAAGTCTTTGGCAAGTGCGTGTCGGATGGTCATTGAAGTATCAAAATTGAAGGTGAAAATACTATTTGTCCTATTCAACAAATTTGCAAGCCTAAAAAGTTCGATTCAGAACCAATTAGGACCAAAGATGTTTTAAGTTTGTGCAAAATGCCCCCTTTTAACAAAATAGTGAAGTAGATGCTAGGAAAATGGTACGATGGAGAGTTTGTTCAAATATCGAAAGTAAACGATACGGTCAAGCGGTTTTGGGTGCAGATTCCATCACTCAAAACGATTGATTTTCAAGCAGGACAGTTTATGACCTTTGATTTACCGATTCACGAAAAACGGCACAAACGCTGGAGAAGTTATTCGATTGCTTCACCACCAAATAACGACAATGTGTTGGAGTTTGTGATTGTGAATTTGGACGGAGGTGAAGGAACGCAGTACCTATTTGAAGAAGTTGAAATTGGTACGCCATTAAAATTGAGAGGGCCTTTGGGCATTTTCAATTTTCCAGAGGCACATTTAAAAAAAGAAATTTGTTTTGTATGCACAGGTACAGGCATTGCTCCTTTTCGCTCTTTTCTTTTAGATTTGAAGAACAAAGGTGAATCTTTCCATAAAATACATCTCATATTTGGCACTCGACATGAAGACGGTATTCTGTATCGTCAAGAAATGGAAGCACTTGCCAAAAAATGGAAAAACTTTCATTACTACATCACTTTGTCAAGAGCAGAAGATTGGGAAGGCTCGAAAGGATATGTCCACTCTATATACGAGGAAGTTTTTGCAGACAACCGAGATGCCCATTTTTACTTATGCGGTTGGAACGAAATGTTGGATGAAGCAAAGGATAGATTGACTGCAATGGGTTATGAAAGAAACCAAATCACGTATGAGTCTTATGGTTAAGTATTTATGCTTTAGGTTTAGATTTTTCTTCTTTAACCTTGTAAATCCTGAAAAAAGTAAGCGCAGTGATTACCAAACCTGTTGCAACGCCATAACCCAATAAATCACGCTCTCCGTTCCAACTCACCAACTGTCCCAAAAATAATACAGCCATGACAACGATTACGACATCAATCAACTTGTGTTTGAGATCATCCAAGTTATTGATTTCTAACCACTGAGGCAGTTTTACATTTGGGTCTATAAACAATTCGTATAGCCCCGCCGAAATGATGTAAATCACCGTTGCCAACAAATATTCGTCAATCACTTCAATAAATGACAAAATCACTCCTTTGTCACCTTTTCCGTCAATCACTCCGTGTTGCACCAATTCCGATACATACTTCAATACTTTCCAGCTACCATGTAGCAGCAGTGATGTAGCGGAAATGAGCGAACCAATAACAGCAAAAAGAATCAAGTAACGACTGTTGGAAACTAAGTTTTTGAACATAATAGGGAGTTTTGGAGTGCAAAATACGGCTATGCACCCAAATTTAAAACTACTCTCGTTCAAAAATAAAAACAGCCCTGCAATTGCAGAGCTGTTTTTAATGGAGAATCATCCAAAATCAATGGTTATTTGACCATATCAATTGACATCAATATTCTGGTGGCTTTTTTCAGCACCTGCTAATTTGGGCAAAGTCACCTTCAATACACCCTCTTCGTATTTCGCAACAATAGATTCTGTATCAATCTTATCGTTCAATTCGAAATAGCGTTCAAAACTTCCTGGCTTGAACTCCAATTGACGGGAGTGTCTTTTTTCAGATTCGTCAGTATCAGGTTTTTCAACTGCAATACGCATGGTATTTGCTTCAAGGGTAATTTTGAAATCACTCTTGACATACCCCGCAGCAAAGAGCTGAATCTCATAATAATCGTCCAACTCCTCTACATTGACAGGTGGGTAAGACCATGCCGACATAAATTTGTTTTTCCAATGTCCTCTACCGTGGTGTCTGCGATGACGGGTTCTCCAATGTGGATGATTAGCTGTTTTACAACACATAATAAATTTATTTTTAGAATGAAATAATAATTGTTACTGTATTTTAATCACTTTGTAGTGAGAAGAGTAGGTTCGATTCTTTTTCGAAAAATCCGAAAAGGACTCGTCTTTCCATGCTGCAATTTGTGGGCTTCTTTGGTAAGCACTATCAAAACGATCTTCAAAATCTGGGCGATACGAACCTTCCCAGGTAAGGTATCGAAAGAAGTTTTTGATTTTTCGTCCCAAAAAGAACGCAAAACTCAATACGGCTGCTGCAATCGCTGCCATAACTACAAATCGAGCAATGAAAAAGAAAAGAAAAACGCCCAATGAAAGGGCAAAGAAAAACTTAAATGGTTTCATGTCTTGTGTTTTTTTAAAAGATTAAATCACAGATTCGGTAGATAACGCAAATGGCGCTGATAAATACCATTTGAATAATTGAAGTAACCCAATCTTTGAAGAGATAATTTTTATGGGCAATTTGAAGCGATTTGCCTGTTTTATTGCCTTATATCTTTGAAGACGATTGAAACCAAAAATTACTTTAAAAAAATAGAATTATTTTGAAGAAAAAATTTTTAGCATTGATAATCAAACATTAATGTTCATTCCTTTTGCCACAACGCTCTCGCCATTTGCTTTTAAACTCAGCTCGTTCCTCCTCACTCATACGCATCCATTTTCCCCGCCAAGCTTTGCGAGATTTTTGCCAACGATGAGAACCTCCTCCTGCACCGAATCGAAAACCACCAAAAAGTATTCGAGCAAGCACAAACAAGCCAATCGCTTGCCAAAAAGTAATGGTTTTGAAGTCGGTCACCTTGACCAATACTTCATTCCACAAAAACACAATGACATTGCCCAGAATGAAAAAAAACAAGGCGAGCATCGCTAAAAAAAATAGGCCTTTAATCGGGCGAGGTATGCGTCTATCGGATGTGTTGTTACTGAACATGACTGTATTTGATTAATTGCTTACGTTTTTTAATAGGACAAAAATTCTTCATAAAGTGTTTGCAGTCGTTCCCGCAAATGTTGAACAGCGTAACGCTTTCTCGAAATCAAGGTTTTGATATTCACACCCGTTCTATCAGAAATTTCCTGAAATGTTTGGTCTTCCAATTCGTTCCAAACAAATACATTGCGTTGATTTTCGGGCAATTCCTCCAATGCTTCAAACAAGGCTTCCCAAAAGACTTGTCGAAGTGTTTCGGTTTCAGGCGTATTGTTGTCGGCAAGTAAGATGTCCTTCAAAAAAACATCTCCTTCTTCATCTTCGTAGGTATAATCGTCCAACAATTCGTCTTTTCGCTTTCGGTAATTGTCGGTAATTCTATTGCGTGCCACTCGAAACAGCCAACCACTGACCTGCTCAATCGGCTCCGTATCTACAACTCTACTGAATTGATACCAAACCTCTTGTAAAATATCTTCGGCATCAGCAGTCGTTGGCACTCTGCTCCGAATAAACCGAAACAAACGATTGCTGTATTCTTTGACAATTCCTGTTGTATGTTGTTTTTGCTGTTCTGCCATTAGCGTTAGCATAAATCCTCTTTCTTTAAGAAGACGATTGAACGCACTTTTTACTTTAAATTATTCATTTTTTTCTAAAACTTTTTTCACAATACTGCCGAATTTTGTAGAATCAGAAATGACTCAACCAAAAATTTATGTTTTGGTCTTGAAAAGATACAAAAAACTTCAATTATCGTATTTTTAATGCAAATCAAACACTTCAATAATTTTTTTCTAAAGCACTTTATATGAAAAACAAACACTACACCATCCGCACCATGACTCGCTCAGAAATCGATATTGCAGTCGAATGGGCTGCAAAAGAAGGTTGGAATCCAGGCTTGCAGGATGCAGACAGTTTCTATGCAGCTGACCCAAATGGTTTTTTGATTGGCTTATTGAATGGCGAGCCAATTGCCTGTATTTCGGCGGTTCGGTATGGAGACTCTTTTGGTTTTATTGGTTTCTACATTGTTCATCCCGACTATCGAGGCAAGGGTTACGGCCTACAAATTTGGGATGCGGCATTGGACTATCTTAAAGGGAGAAATGTGGGTTTGGATGGAGTTTTGGAGCAGCAAGAAAACTACAAAAAATCGGGCTTTGAGCTTGCTTACCGCAATATACGTTTTGAAGGAAAATCAAGTGGAAAATTTCCTCAACATGAGGGTTTGGTAAAACTCAATTCCTTGCCTTTTGAAGAAATTGAAGCCTATGACCGTACTTTTTTTCCCGACAACCGAAGTGCTTTCCTTCAATCTTGGATAAGGGAAAGTAATGATAAAGAAGGCTTTGCAGTAGTGAAAGAGGGACAACTGCAAGGCTATGGAATGATTCGCAAATGTGGTTTGGGTTATAAAATCGGGCCTCTTTTTGCGGACAATGCAAACTTGGCAGAAGTGCTTTTGTTGGCTCTTACTGCCAATCTTTCACCTGAAGAAGTGTTTTATTTTGATACGCCTGAGGTGAATCAAGCCGCAGTTGATTTGGCAGAAAAATATGGCATGAAACGAGTGTTTGAAACTGCCAGAATGTACAATCAATCGAATCCTGCTATTGATTTGCAGCGTTTGTTTGGAGTGACAACGTTTGAGTTGGGATAGGTGAAAGTGTCAAATGCTGAACTTGTCGTGCATTTTAATCAGGATACAATATAGGCTTCAAATACATGTTTGATTCGGTTGATACGGTCTTATTTTGTAAATTGTGTCTTATTTCTTTTGCCGTACAAATATTGTAGAAAAATAAATACAATTATTTTTAGAAGCTTCCTCACTCAAACCATACAGAAATAACGTGCGAGCTAAAAAATCAACAAAAAACAACCTTCGTCAAAGAGGTATAAAAAAACCTACTGGGGTAAGTGTAGAAAAGTTTTTGAAACCTTCTAGCAATAGATGGAAACTTTTACTGGGTTTATTAACAGGTTTAATAATCATCACCTTTGGGTCTTATTTAAGCCTTCAATATGTTTACATCTTTTTGGATATAGGCAATGATACCAACCTTATTTTCTATCCCAATTATCTTTACACAGCTGAATATCTTCGAACAGAAGGCATCTCTATGTGGTCTTTTAGCAAGGGACTGGGGCAGGGTGATTATGGCTCGGGATTGCTTAACAATCCTTTTAACTGGATATTATACATTTTAGGCGGTGACAAACTGGCTTATGGAATTGTCTATGCAGAAGCCTTAAAGATTTTGTCCATTGGCATATTGTTCTTTTTATACCTACGCACAGTAGGTTTTACCCGTCTTACTTGTTTGATAGGTAGTTTGCTGATGGCTTTTTCTGGCTATGCTATTTTGGGTAGTACTTGGTATGGTCATTCTAAATTTGTGTTTGAGGGAGTTTTTGTGTTGTTGGCTTTCGAGTTATTGTTCAAACAAAACAAATGGTGGCTTTTCCCCATTTCCATCATGTTTTTTTTAGGCTCAAAGCTTTACTTTATCGGTATATTTTTACTGCTATACAGCTTGTTTCGATTCATGGACACCAAAGGGTGGAAACCACAAGAATTGCTACAACTGTACCTAAAAATGGGCATTTTAGGACTTCTTGGCTTGACTTTTACCGCCCCTTTTTTAGGCTCTACGGTGTATAAATTTTTGTATAGTCCAAGAGTTGCAGGAGATGTATCTTATGTTGATTCTCTATCAAGTACGCCCATTTTTTATTTGGAAACCCCTTTGCACTACTTGACCGCACTGACCCGCTTTTTCTCCAATGATTTGTTGGGAACTGGCTCAAACTATGCAGGTTGGAAAAATTATTTAGAAGCCCCTGAGTTTTATTGTGGCTTGCTTACCCTCTTACTCATTCCCCAGCTTTTCACGTTTCTGAATCGCAGGCGAAAGATTCTATATGCTTGTTTTTTGGGTTTTTGGATTTGGTTGATTGTCTTTCCTTATTTTCGATATGCTTTTTATCTGTTTGTAGGTGATTATTATAAAAATGCCCTTTCCTTGTTCATTCCTTGTTCCTTTTTGTTTGTGGGTTTATCGGGTTTAAATTTGATTCATCGAAGCGGCAAAGTGAATGTGAAAGTGCTGTTCGCCACCTTGTTTGTTTTGCTATTGTTGCTACATTTTCCTTATACTGCTGCTGAAGGTATTATAGATAAAAAGCTGCAATGGATGATAACCTTGATATTGATGGTGCATACAGGCATTTTATATGTTTGGCAAGTCAAAAAATCTTATAGATACCAATTGCAGTGGGTTTTATTGTTGACAGTTTGTTTTGAAGTGGCATATTTATCCCATTTTACGGTGAATGACCGAACAGCTATTTCTTCAAAACAATTGCAATCTCGAACAGGCTACAACGATTATACAAAAGATGCGGTCAAGTATTTAAAATCTGTGGACAAGAGCTTTTATCGAATTGACAAAACATACAGTTGTTTTACCAGACGAGAACAAGAAAACGTCATCACCATTGGAAGTCCAAATGATGCAGTGGCCTTGAATTACTATGGTACTCCGTCTTATGACTCTCACAATCATCGGTACTATGTGCGTTTTTTGCAGGAAACAGAGGTCATTGAAAAAGGAGATGAAATAGCGAGTCGTTGGATTGTAGGTCTGATAGCGCATCCTTTTTTGGAGTCGTTGGCAAGTGTAAAATACGTATTGACCAAGCCTGCTTCCGATAATTTGGTGGATCGAGGCGTCTTCAAAAAGATACATCAGATTGAAGATGTTCAGATATATCAAAACAAATTCAACTTACCGATGGGCATTACCTACCAGCAATTTGTACCTGTTTCCGAATATAAAAAATTACTCAATTCCACACAAAAAGCACTGGCTTTGCTGCAAGCAGTTGTAGTAGAAGATGAGGATGTGGAAAAATTCAAGGCTTTGGAGAGAAGAAGCCTTGAGGATATTAACCAAACTTATCAAATCAATGAGTTAAATAGTGCATTGATTGCTAATGCCCTACAAATCAACTACCATGACAATAATCGTATTGAAGGAACAATTGGTCTGCCTAAACCCAAAATGATGTTTTTTTCTATTCCTTATGATGTGGGTTGGTCTGCAAAGGTAAATGGAAAACCTGCTGACTTAGAATTGGTTAACCTCGGTTTTATGGGTTTGATGTTGCCCGCAGGCAATCATACCATTCAATTGAGTTATTTGCCTCCTTATTTCTATCAAGGCTGGATGGTATTTTTCCTTGGATTGGGTTTGTACATTTATTTGATGTGGAGGGTATATTGGCAGCGTAAATAAACATATTTTTGACATTATTTTTTGTAAAATAGTCACCTTCTACGTTTATCAAAAATAAACTAAATTTTTATAATGCCAACCGAACACTTCAATATTCTGGGTACATCAGAAGCCACCTTAAGCTATATCTTCGAATCTATTGCTGCCTGTAGCTATAAAAATGCAACTGTAACCATCATCAAAAATATAGACTATACACCTAAACTTCCTTTTGCCATAGAGGGTTTGGCTCATGAGATTGTAGCTGATAAAGACATAGATTTTTCTAACATAAAAAATTGTCTAATAGGAGTTCATAGATGTGTTGTAAAGAAACAGGTATTTGATTACTTCAAAAAAAATCATGGAGTGACTTCCAACAAATATACAAATATCATCAGCCCAAATTCCGTCATATACTCCACAAGCACACTTGGAGTAGGAATAAATATTAGCGATCACGTAGTATTGTCTGCCTATTCACATATAGAAAATTTTGTTACCATTAGCAAAGGCACAATCATTGGACACCATACCCATGTTGGAGATTTCTGCACTATGAACCAAGGAGTGCAAATTGCAGGCAATTGCCGAATAGGAGAAGGAACTTTATTTGGGATGGGAGCGCACATTGTAGATGGCATCACGATTGGGAAAAATAGCGTCATTGGCGCATGTTCTCTTGTCACCAAAGATATTCCTGAAGGAGTAGTGGCTTATGGAATACCTGCAAAAATTATTCGACCTGCCATTTCATAAAAAGCATTATGAAAAAGATACCATTATCAAAAAAATCTACAATAAAGGTCTATAATCCTTCTATAGAGTTCTTTTTAGCCAGAATTGAAGCCAAAGCGTACTTCTCATACGCCAAACAATTACACGGTTTCTGGGATGTTCTTTTAGCCGTTATGATTGCGTATCCAGATTTGAGGAAAATCCGAAAGGATGATGCTTATTTTCAGAAATTTAGCACGGCAATGTCTGAGGTATTGATCACCTTGTCTTCTATCCAAATGGCTCATGGTATGTACTTTGACGTATTGAAACTGTTGAGCAAAATGGATGAGATGCCCGATAATTTTTTTTACGGTGTTTCTGATTTAGATTTTTACCCACAAGACTCTCCTCCTCATTCTATTGATTCTTATATTCCCAACTTCAATACTTTCAAACTGCTTTCTATCAACAACCCGTTGAGATGTAGAATGATGCGCTGTGGTGACCGACAACTGATCATTCAGCATTTTTTACCCGAAAGCTACATTCCCTTCAATGGCATTATTTGGAGGAGATACGGCTACAATGGTTTGCTCGAACCTTTTTTTGAAAAAGTAAAGGACAACCACCATATCACCATTGTAGGCCCTCACTACTACCATAACTTTGGCGAATTATTAGATATTGAGCGATTCCACCACATTGCGATTGACCAATTTAGAGCTTCTGAAAAAAGAGAAGAATTGTTGCAAACCATTGTGCAGCACCAAAAAACGTTGCAAAATGAGGATGCTATTTATTTTTTTGTTGCCAGTTCGCTAAGTCTATGGCTCATCAGTCGTTTACACAACAAGCTACCTAACAGTTACCTGATAGATGTTGGGCAAGCACTTGATTCAGCTATTCCGCCTGAAAAAATGAAAATAAGCAGCGAATTTCAATTGCGGGGCTACAAAAAAGAAGCAGGCTTCAAAACCTATAAAACTGCCAATCCCAACTATTTTGTAGAAAAAGAGCAAGGGGATAGAATTGTGGTGACAGACGAGAAAGAAGTTGTATTTTTGGACAAAAAGCGAAGTTTGCTATCTTGCTATTTTGTTTCACTTCAAACCAAATTTCTCTACTTTGTCTATCACAAAGCAAAGGTTTTTAGATATGCAGACAATCCATTTATCAAAAACGCCATTCGATTGGTGCGGTATATGAATTACCTATTGAAGTCAAAGTGAAAATACTTTAATTATCTCGAAATGAAACAATTAAACAAACTCACCATTCTCGGTCTTTCGGAATTGACACTAAGCATGATCTTTGAAATCATCCACCATTCCTACGCCCATCCTATAGACATTCAGATTATACGAAACTTGCCTTATACTCCAAATTTTCCCTTTACCACCGCAAACGCCAATTATTCAATCGTATTAGATGAAGATGTTGATTATACAAAAGTGCAACATTGTTCATTGGGTGTATTTGGAACGAACACAAAAAAGTTGATTTTTGAGCATTTTCAAAAAAATTATGGGATTGATAAAACAAGGTATCTGAACCTTATTTACCCCGATGCAGTTTTGGCTTCTACCATTACGATGGGAACGGGTATTCACATCAATCCAAATGTCGTGATTGCTCCACAAACCCACATTGGCGATTTTGTGAGCATCAATAGAAGTGTCAGCATTGGACACCACACCCATATAGGCGATTTTTGTACCTTCAATCCTGCCTCCAATGTAGCAGGAAAATGTCGTATAGGAGAAGGGGTCACCTTGGGCATTGGCTGCAATGTGATAGATGGAATCAGTATTGGAGAAAACACTGTGGTAGGAGCAGGTTCCCTCGTCACCAAAAATTTGCCCGCCAATGTAGTCGCTTATGGCGTGCCTGCAAAAGTAGTTCGTACCCTAAAAGATGGATTATGAATACAATTCCCTTATCAAAAGGTTCTACCATTAAAATCTACAATCCAGGCATTGATTTTTTTTTAGACAAAATTGAAGCAGGAGAAGACTTTTCTTTTTCAAAACAACTGCATGGTTTTTGGGACGATATTTTGGCTGCAATGATTGTCGAACCCAATTTGCGGAAAATCCGATACACAGATGATTATTTGCAACAACTGAGTGAGGCGATGGTTGGGGTCAAACACGACCGTTCTTCCCTACGCTACACTCCATCTTTGTATTTTGATATATTGAAGCTAATGCTTCGACTCGACCAAATGCCAGATAATTTCTACTTTGGCGTATCAGATGTGGATTTTTATACAACAGATATCCCTCCCTATTCAATCAATTCGTATATCCCTACCTACAATAACTTCAAACTGCTTTCTACCAACAGCCCGTTGAAATGTAGAATGATGCGCTGTGGAGACCGCCAATTGATGATAGAACATTTTTTGCCAAAACACTACATCCCCTTCAATGGAATCCTTTGGCGACGCTATAGCTACAATGGTTTGTTGGAAGGCTTCTTTGAAAAAGTAAAACACAGTCATACTATTGTAATTGTAGGGCCCGATTACTTCAAAGATTTCGGCACACTGCTGAAAATAAATCGTTTTCACTACATTCCCGTTCATGGAGTGGCCGCTTCCGAAAAGAAGGAAGAACTTTTACAGACCATATTGCAGCACTCTCAAACATTAAACAATGAGCCGACTATCTATTTTTTTGTTGCAGGCGTATTGAGTATTTGGTTGATACATCAATTACACCATCAATTATCAAAAAGTTATTTGATAGACGCGGGTCAAGCATTGGATGCAGTCATTCCTTCGAAACAAATGAAAACAACTACCGAGTTTCAACTGCTGGGCTACAAAAAAGGTGAAAATTTTAAAACCTATAAAACTGCCAATCCCAATTATTTTGTGGAAAAAGAGCAAGGGAATAGAATAGTGGTGACAGACGAGAAAGAAGTTGTATTTTTGGACAAAAAGCGAAGTTTGCTATCTTGCTATTTTGTTTCACTTCAAACCAAATTTCTCTACTTTGTCTATCACAAAGCAAAGGTTTTTAGATATGCAGACAATCCATTTATCAAAAACGCCATTCGATTGGTGCGGTATATGAATTACCTATTGAAGTCAAAATAAGTCTTCCAAAATACTTGCTGACCTATTTTTTCCAATGAGATAAATCTTTCTTCAATAAATTTTCCAAGTTATTGATATCTTCTTCAAAAACAGGCTTTAGTTTTTCTCTCATATCTTGTGACATTGGAGGGTAGGTGTAAGACTTGGTTATCTTTTTCATTACCCAATCGTTGAAGCCCCATTTTTTCAACAACACTATCAACCAATTTAGATGCAATGAAACAACTAAAAAACTAAGTCCTCGAATCCAATTTTCGACATTTGGCAAACGAGCCATTTTTGAAGCATTTTTCTTTTCATATACATCTTCGGGTAAAAAATCTCTATCCACACCTAAGAAAGTGTAGAGTTCTTTCAAGATTTTTTCTGGACAGTTTTTAATGTCTTCAAAAAAGATTAAGTAAATATCCTCCATTGAAAAATGCTCTAAATAAGTTTGGAGTTGTTGGTAGTACAAACCTTGTTTTACATAGGCATCTTTTTGATTGACAACCAAATCCAAGTTCCTTTTTTCATACTGCAAACGATGTTTGCGAAAATTATAGTTAGAGTAAAACCTATCTATGGGGTTTCGCAAACAAACAATTATTTTGACATTTGGGAAATGAGTCTTCATTCTTTGAGCAGCTTCCTTATCTGCCAAATAAGAAGTCGAAAATTCACCCTTGATTTGATTGGATAAGCAGTGAGTGAAATGTTTTTCATACCACTTTAGTCCTTTTTGATAATTGTCATTATTTTGATTGCGAATAAATGGGCGTTTCGCATTGAAAAAATGCACCTCTTTGGGTTCAGAAAGGCAAATTTGTGGATGGGCATAGAGCATTTTTGCTACCCATGTAGTACCTGCTTTTGCAGCACCTATACCTATAAAATCAATGTTAAATCCTTTTTTTTTCATTGTTTTAAAAAAATCGCCAATGATAGGTCTATTTTTACCGCTATTAAGTAGTAAATTAAAATGACAATTAAAATCAAAAAACATACTGATAAACAGTTGTTTGGAAAATTTTAATTGTTAAGATAAATATGGCTGACTACTTAAGTCAAACAAATTTTGCTATATTGAAAACTCCATATCCTATTCCATGCAAAAACTTATTATCAATTTTACTCCAACAGGGATGATTCCCACCAAATCACTAACATCTCATGTTCCGATTTCTCCGAGTGAAATCATTGAACAAGTCCATGAAGTCTATGAAATAGGCATTACTCTCGTTCATCTTCATGCAAGAAGTGAAGACGGCAAACCTACCTATAAAATTAACATTTACCGAGAGATTGTAGAAGGAATCAGGAAATACTGCCCCGACTTGGTACTCGGTGTTTCGCTTAGTGGTCGAAGCAATCCCGAATTTGAAAAACGCTCACAAGTATTGGAATTGCAGCCCGATATGGGTTCTTTGACGCTCAGTTCTCTCAACTTCTCCACGCAGGCAAGCATGAATTCTCCAGAAATGATTCAAAAATTGGCTTTGAAGATGAATGAGTTGGGCGTTCATCCAGAATTGGAGTGTTTTGACAGCGGTATGATTCATTATAGCAAATACTTGATACGAAAAGGTATTTTACGGCCTCCTTTTTACTTCAATTTGTTGGTCGGCAATATCTTCAATGCTCAGTTGGATTTAGCCACTATTGGATTGATGGTAAGGGATTTGCCTTCAAATAGTCATTGGTCTTTGGCAGGTTTGGGCAATCATCAACTTGCTGCAAATAGCATTGCCATTGCAGCAGGAGGCGGTGTGCGAGTAGGTTTGGAAGACAATATTTGGTTGGATCAAAAACGAACAATTTTGGCAACCAATTTAGAATTGATTCAACGCATTCATAGTTTGGCAGCCATTGCAGAACGCCCTATAATGGGGGCAAAAGAATTTGGAGAATTGGGTTTTTACAACTCGAAGTAATAGCATGAAAACAACAATTATTTGACAAACAGCCTTTTGTGATTAAAACTTTGCTTTCTTCATTCTAAAAGGCGACACAATATACAAAGCAAAAAACAAAAACAATGCGCCTACAATGGTGCCAACTGACAATAGATACAGTGAAAGTGAAAAATCAAGCACTACATAGACTGCAATGAACTGTAAAACAATCACAAACTTCAAAAAAGAAGCAATCAACTCATTGGAAACCCTTGTGACAAAGTACGCTCCAAAAGGTGCTCCAAATACGACAATTGGAACAGCACTCATCCACATTCCAATCACCTCCTCTGGCAAGTTGCCCAACATCAAAAAACACGCAAAGCTAATCACACTTTGTATGGCCATCAGCACAATACTCATGGAAGTAGCCGTTCGGATATCCATCCGATAATACAACACCAACACGATGTAGCAAATAATATCTATGCCATTTCCTATCCAATTGGAAACAACTCCTCCAACAAATCCGATTGCAGGAAGAATCAGGTAATCATCCCATTTATCCACACTCGCAACGAGGCGGACATTCTGCAATTTGAAGATAGAAATGATGATGGCAAATGCTAAAAACAGGCTCACAAAAAATACTTTTAACTGCTTTGCATTAAATACCCCTTGCAGTACAAAAATACAGACCAAGGCTCCCAATAATCCACCGATACTAATACGGAAAATACAGTTTATATCTAACTGCACTCTTTTGCTGCAAAAAATGTAAATACTCGCTGCTGTCATTCCCACAGATTGTATCATCAAGCTGAAAAATTTGGCCACAACGGGGTGTACCTTTAGCCATAGGGTCATCGGCACAAAAGCAAAAGCGCCTCCTCCTTCCGATGAGCCTCCCGCTACAAAAGAAGCGAAAGCCATAATGCCAGAAATGCGTAGGTCTATACTCTCAAAATCTACATTGAGAATCCACAACAAAAGAACGAAACCGACAAACAATAGATAGAATTTGTACTTGTTGAATACCTGAACCATACATTTGGATTGTTTATGTTTTGTTTTGTTTGCAAAAACACCTCGCCTTGATAAAATACTCAACACCAATGAATTATTTACAACTCATTGATTGTCATCAAATCATTTAGCACAATTTCGTCTGTAATCGTCTGTTGTTTGCCAGTAGGCCAAATCACTTCAATTTTGCTTATCGAGTTGGCATCTCCCAATCCAAAATACAAAGGATAAACACTTTGGGACAAATAACCCAGTTTTCCGTCATTTACTTTGGTGTATTGTTTATTTTCGGTTTTCACTACCACTTTTGCACCAATGCCATCCTTATTTGAAGCCGTTCCCACCAGTTTGATTTTGATGTATTGAATATCCTTCTTTTGGTCTGACAAATTGCTGGTTAAGACCATGGGCACATCATTGAATTCATTGGTGATGATATCCAAATCTCCATCATTGTCGTAGTCAAAAATGACCGAAGAGCGGCTGCCCAATGCCCCCCAAAGTGTTTTTTGACCATCGTCAGCTTTGCAGTAGTTATGCCCTTTATCCGCACCTTTGCAGTCCAATTCTACCCACGGTTTTGCAAAGCGGTTGTTCCGTCTAGGTTCAACGCCCAATACAAACTCGCTGTCCAAAAACTTTCCTTTGCCATCATTGAGCAATACCGAATTGGGGTGGTATCGGTAGGGGTAATTCATCGAAGAAGCAATAAAGACATCTTCAAAACCATCTGCATTCAAATCTCCAGCACTCAAGCCCCAAGGCCAATAATTTTCTGCATTGATAACATCGGAAATTTCTTCAAACTGCCCATTACCGAGATTGCGGAAAAAGGTATTGCCGAAAATACTTTGCCCTTCGCTTTTCAAAAAACTCTCGGGCTGATTGATGGACACTTTGTCTTTTTCACTCGCTCCAAAAGCATCGTTTTCAAACATATCGGAGTGCATATCCGTGACAAAAATATCTTGTAATCCATCGTTGTCAAAATCAAATACTTCAATGCCCATTGCTCCCCAAGAAGTTTTTGGAAAAACCGATCTACTTTTTTTCACAAATGCTTCTCCCTTCACATTTTCATAGTATTCGTCATTTCCTTGCATACTCAACATGTAGATATCAGGGTAGCCATCATTGTTGCCATCTATGATAGCCGCATCGCCACTCCAAGATTTGTCTATGAAGCCTGTCGTTTCAGATACATCTTCAAAAGTGTTGTTCCCCAAGTTTTTATACAAAACGCTGCTCTCAGCCAATTCAGGCTTTATGTGTCCTGCAAAAGCATCGTCTCTCCCGTCATAGAAAGTATAAGATTTTCCTTCAATCTCAAAAGTATCTATTTTTTCGGTTGTATAAATACCTACATTTGTGACCAATATATCCAATAAGCCATCAATATTGTAATCAAAAAAGAGTACACCTGAAGAATGCGCTTTACAATCTACGCCTGCTTTGGCAGATATATCGGTAAAATGTCCATTGCCATCATTTTCAAACAACAAATTGCCATCTTTGATGACAGAAATATATAGGTCAGGATCTCCGTCATTGTCTATATCTGCAAAAGAAGCAGAAACATAGGTTTGGTTTGGAGTAAGCAGCAAACCCGCTTTTTCAGTGATGTTTTCAAATTCCCCTCCTCCAATATTTCGCCAAAGTTCACCCGCTCCAACTTGCGACGGAAAATAAATATCATACAACCCATCCTTGTCCACATCTGCAATCGCAACTCCATTGCCGTGGTCATAATGAACTGCTTTATAGTTTTTTGCAGCATTGGGAACAACTATATGCTGAAAATCAATACCACTTTCTACTACTTTATCTTCAAAGGAAAAATTGTGGAAAGCAGTATAATTGGCAGCAGCCTTCAATTGATTTTGTTGCCTTTCGGCCATCCATGTTGGCGTTAAGGCTTCTTTTGTCACTATGTTTTGATTGCGGTTGCTACCATCGTTGTCACTTGTTTTTTGAAGTGCCCAATATCCTACTCCCATCAAGAGTATCGGTAGCATCAAAGCCAATAAAATATTAGTTGTAGAAGGTTTCTTGCTCATTGTGTATATCTATTTTTTGTGAAGCAATATTTTGAAGCCAAAGTATAAATTTTGAAGGCTTCTCAACGACCAATTCACCGAAAAGCGAGGTGTGAGAAAATCCACACAATTGATCGCCTTTGATGGTGTAGGACATAGAAGAATATGTCTGAAAATTAAGGACGTGTGTTAAATCGGGAACAGCTATTTGCGCTTGTTCCAGTTCGGGTATCTTGAAAAAATACAGATAGTCTTCGCTTTTGAATACCAACTCAATGGAAGTATATGTAGGAACATGAATTTCATTTTTACTTATTATATCATCCTCTGTATGTAGCGTTTGGTCTAACCCTGCAAAACGGTAATACCAATTGTATTTTTTCCCTGTTACTTCTATGGTCAATTTACCCGATGTACAGTAGGGATTTTCTTCTTGCTGCATCAATTGACAACCATGAAAAAGGTAAAGCAGAATACCCAAAAGTGCTATTTTGCAGAAAATATTCATTTCATACAGGCATTATCTTCTTTCAAAAACGTCCGTACTTGGATGGTACCCATACCAACCATACCATTCTTTGACAATAAAAAAATGTGAAGACAATTGTGTCCCTTGAAGTTTTCCTTCAACACATTCTCCAAAATAGTTCCACCTGCTGTTGGTCTGTTCGTCCCTAATATCGCCTTGATTATCCACCATAAATGAAACCGATTGACCCTCTATTATTGGAACAAAAGCTCCTGCCATTGTCGTGTTGGGTTTGTGAAAAACAACTACTGTGCTTCCGTCAGAAAGCGTGTCTTGCAAGACCTTGCCCTCCGCATCCAAATCCTTCATCGAATAGGCTTTGTAAACACCTTCGCTTCCTACTCCCAATACAATGTCAAACATCGGTAAATCAGTGCCAATAGAATCAGGCAAAGTACCCCTATAAATAGGCGCAATTCTATCATAGCCAAGGTATTCTCTTGCACCATGCCCCTCTCTTTTACTTTGAGAATCATATAGCACCATTGTATTCGGATTTTCTTCGCCCCAATCTTTCCACGCTATCTGATAAGTGTCTATATGAGTCAGTGCCGAATCCTTCAAAGCACCATAAAAAGCTTTCCCTTCAAAAGGCAACCAAAAAGAATCTGTTTCTTGGTCACGCATAAACCACGTTCCTTTGTAAATACCATGCTCTCGAAAGTTCATTTTCTTGCCGCCCACTACTGCTTTGAAGGCACTTCCACTTCCACACATTTCGCAAAGCGTCACCACTACAGCCTGTTCGCCCAAAGTCAAGTTAGCAACATGGTGATTTTTTAGAATCCACCAAGGAAGTGCATACGCTTGGTCCTCCACCTCAATACCGATAACTGTATCCTCATCCTTCATGTGTGATGCCCCCTTCCCACTCTGCCATATCGGCTTTTCCAAAGGTTTGTGAAAATCTACTGTCTGATTGATAGCCGTCATATCCAAATATAGGCTGTCTATTTCGGGATGTTTTACCAAATCTTCTTTTTCAGCATGTTTATGTCCGTGTTCATTTGGACTATGTTCATGGTTATTCACGCAGGCATTCAATAAGAAAACACAAGCCGCTATTTGCAGCCATTGAAGGAGCAGGGAAAATAAGTGAAAAGAAGCTGTATTTGTTTTTTCCATTTGTTTTTGAAGCAAATTAGGTATCCAATTGATTTTTTTTTTAGGCAATTTAAAGTATTAAATTAGCCAATTCTAAAGCGCAATATACTTGTTTCCAAAGCATTGTTTGAATTTGAGTTTTGAAGTTGAATTTGAATTTGCCTTAAACTAAGGCTTGTAGCAGCTCATCAGGAACTTCCATCGTTTGACAAACTTCTTTTTCGGAGAGTCCAATAGAAGCGAGCAGTTCAGGAAAATCTTTTCCTCGACTTGTGAGCATCAGTTGCGCCAAGGTAAGATAGTTTTCATCGTCGCTTTGGTTGAGAATGCTCTCTCGGATTTGTTCGACCAAATGATTGGGAACCATTTCATCAGGAAAAGCCAATAGCTGAAACAGATTGAGGCGTACCTGAAGGTTTCGGCAAAAAGTATCTCGGTAAAATTCGCTGCGATGTGGTTTTTGCAAGGACTTTTCAACCGCCCATGCTGCTACGGTCGCACCATACATGGCAATGGTAATGCCCTCGGAGTTGATGGGGTCAAAAAAAGCGGCTGCATCTCCCACCAAATAACATCTATCAAAAGCCAGTTTTTGAGGCTTGTAGGCATAATCCCGTACCGTTCTGATTTTGCTGACGAGTTCCCCTTCTTCAATCAACTTATTCGTCAAAGGAGTTTGGCGGATATAGGTCAAAAAACGTTCTTCTAAAGTTGCTCCACCCTCTTTAAATTTTTGCAAGTGGGTTCGTGGAATCAAAGCGCCCAAACTTACCTTGTCCTTCAGTACAATCTGCCAGACCCATCCCCATTCTCCTGTGTCGGAAATCATGGTCATTGGAGGGTCGTCAAATCTATTTTCAAAAGCAGTGACTTCTCCTTTGCTATTCAAATAATCGGACTGATTGAAGTAAGCCCAATAGGCTTGAAACTTAAAGTTTTCGTCAAAATCTATCAGATCGTGTTGCTTCCCTGCCACTACATTTCGTCCACTTGCGTCAATCACATACTGGGCTTCAATCGTTCCTTTTTCTTTGGTGTTCGTATGTTGATAGCGAACGATTGCGCTATCTTCGCCATTGTCCACCCCTTTCACTGTTGTTTCTTCGATTACCTTTGTACCCAATTCTTTGCATCTATCCAGCAATATCTGGTCAAACTCTGCCCTTTCTACATGAAGGGCTGGTCGAGTGAAGCCAAAATTGCGAAAAGATACTGTCCGCAAAACACCGTCCCAATGAACAAATCCGCCTGCTTTTTTGATAAAACCTGCTTCTTCAATGGCTTCTGATGCACCAATGGCATCTGTGAATTTCCAGAAATGAGGAATCAAACTCTCTCCTACGGTGTATCTCGGAAACTTTGCTTTTTCCAACAAAACCACATCAATTCCTTTTTGTGCCAACAAAGCCGCAGCCATTGAACCAGCAGGGCCACCGCCTATTACCAATACTTCGCATTTTTTTGGTATGTGAGTCATTGTTATTGTATTTTTGTATGTGTTTAAATCTTCAAACGTTTTGCAATGATATTTTTTTGGATTTCGGAACTGCCTGAGTAGATGGTGCTTGCTGTTGCATCCTTGAAGCTACGAACCATATTCGCATCATTGGAGTGAGCCATTGATTCTTGAATTTGCAACAATTCCATCGTGTCTTTTTTGTACAGTTCTGATGCCTTCAATTTGGCCATAGAAGAATACAGGTCTGCCGATTTTTTGTTTTGCAGCAGCCATGCCGCATGATACACAAGATGACGAGCAGCCTCCAATTCTACTTTTATGCTTGCCAATTGATGCGATACTGCTTGAAAATCTTCTCCGTATGCCGTTCCAATTGCTTTTTTTCGCTTTTTCACCACTTCAATCGTGTCTTCGAGCAGTCGCTGCAAAGTTCCCAAATGTACGGCACTCAATCCAATTCGTTCCCATATCATGGATTTGGTGAACATCACCGCCCCTCCACCTTCTTTGCCGAGCAAATCAGTTTTGGACAAAGATACATTGTCAAAAAACACGCTGCTCATGGTGCAGGAACGCAATCCCATTTTGTCGACTTTGCCACCTAATTCATACTGTTTCAGTGATTTTTGCAGGATGAAAGCACTGATGCCTCCAAACATTCCTTTTGCTCTATCTGTTGCAGCATAGGTCAACAGCATATCTGCAACGGGTGCATTGGAGCAGAAGTTTTTTTCGCCATTCAATACAAAACAGTCGCCTTTTTTTGCTGCCGTTGTTTGCATATTGAAGGCATCCGAGCCACTTTCTGATTCGGTCATTGCATTGGCTATTATCCATGTACCATCACAAAGCGAGGGCAATAAATTTGTTTTTTGTTGCTCATTTCCATACAGCCAAATCGGTACGACACAAGCCAATAGATGTGCGCCAATCGCAAAACTGAAGCCATTGTCTCTACATCCATATCCCAATGCTTCTAAACCCACCATCGTAGAAACTACATCCAAACCTCTACCTCCACAAGATTCGGGAACCGCCAATCCTGGCAACCTCAATGCACCACTTTTTTGCCAAAGCGTTCGGTCAAATTCTTGCAGTTCATCTCTTTGCGCTGCACCTTGGTTGAGGTGTTGCTCTGCAAATGCAATGATTTCGGTCTTTAGCGATTGTTGTGCAGTGGTCAAATCGAGGCTCATGTCATTTTATTTTTGAACTTGCGCTAACAAGGCTTGGTAATTCACTTTTTGAGTTGAAGTAGTGGGTATATTTTCAAGGGCTTCAAATTTGTCGGGTAACATATAAATTGGTAGTACGCTCAGGCTGTATTCCCGCAATTCATTGGAGGAAACTGCCTTTTGTGGTGAGTGATTTTGCTTCAATTTGTAGTAGCAAATAATCACTATTTGATGTTGTTCTGCCTCATGCGCTACTACGGCTACTTGTTCTAAATCAACATTTTGCCCTATACATTTTTCTATTTCGTCCAGTTCTATGCGGTAGCCTCTGCGCTTCACCATTCTATCTCTACGCCCCAAAAACACATAATCTCCTGCTTCGTTGCGCTTCACAATATCACCTGTTTTGTACCATTGAGTGTCGTTTTCATCTTTCTCCAATACTGCTTGACTTTTTGCCATCTGCTGCCAATAGCCAGGGGTAACTGCTCTGCCACTTACCAACAACTCTCCTTCTGCTTCATTGTTCATGATTTTCGTTTGTATGTGGCTACAATCTTTGCCTATCGGAAAGGGTTGTAGCCTGTCGGCTGCTATTGAAGGGATTTCAAACCATGTACATACATTGGTTTCAGTAGGGCCATAAAGATTGAAAAAACGGGCTTGTTCCCACTGAGTTTTTAGTTTTCGCAAAGGCGGAATGGGAAATACTTCTCCTGCAAAAAACACACATCGTAAAGCACTGTGGTCATAGCGTTGAAGTTTGCCATAGTTTACCAAAGCACTCAAAAGTGTTGGGGTGGCATACAGGATAGAACCTTTGTATTTTTCCAACAAAGCTGCCAACAGTCGAGGGTTTTGGGTTTCTTCGGGTTCAAACAACGCCAAAGTTGCCTTGTTCTTCAATGCCACATAGACATCAAAAATGGATAGATCGAAATGGAAAGGGGCGATTGAAGCAAATACATCGTTTTCGGAAAAACCAAAGGTTTCGTCTGCCCAATCCACAAAACTCAGCGCATTGTCGTGTGTAATCATCACTCCTTTGGGTTTGCCTGTAGAGCCTGAGGTGTTGAGAATATACGCTAAATCGTCGGGAATTGGTTGCTGCAATATTGGGTTTTGTGGTCTTTGGAGTAGGTAAAATTCTTCCAATTCTACACAATCGTATTGCTGCAAATGAGGTAGATATGATGGCTCTATTGTCTTGTCGAGCAGCAGCGCGTGAAGTTGATTGTCTTCGATGATGTGTAGGTTTCGCTCAATTGGGGCGTTTTTATCCAATGGAACATAGACGTTTTCAGCCAAAATTACGCCTCCTATGGCGAACAGAGCATTTTTTTTGGAATTTGCCAAAATACCAACTCGCTTTTGGGCTTGTAAGCCAGCAGCGCATAAAGTATTTTTCCAATGCTGCCATGCTTCTTGAAGTTTTCGGTAACTGATGGCTTCTTCTTGACAAACCAATGCAGTTTTGTCAGGACTGGATTGGGCTGCTACATTTTGAAGCATGATGGATAAAGTAGGGTTCATTTTGAAGGGTTTATCCTATTTTGGATTGAACAAACGCAACCATGAGGTCAATGCTGTTCATATTGCTGTGATCTACCTCATGGGGTTCAAACTCTATTCCAAAGGTTTCTTCCAAAAAGTCCACCAATTGCAGCACAGATATAGAATCTATAATGCCTGACGAAATAAGTGGCATGTCATTCTTCAAATCTTCCGCAGCATCCGAAAAATGTTCTTCGAGGATGTACGCTCTGATTTGGTTAATAATGGCTTGTTTGTCTGTACTCATTGTATGATTTTATTGAAGTTTTAAATAATCTACCAATTCTTTGTAGAGCCTATCTGCCACCAATTGATGTGCTTTGGCATTTGGATGTTTGTCTATTCTTGATACATGAAGGTCATCATATATATAATTGTCATATACATTTTCTAAGTTAAATAGTTCATATCCTGCTTGTTTCACGGTAAGCCTGTATTTTTTGAAGTCATCTTTTATTCCTAAAGAAGGGTAGTACAACAAGATAGGCTTCATATTGTATTTTTTACAGATTGTCGAAAAATGGTACAATGACCATTCCTTGATAAACTTGCCTGTTTGGTTTGCTTTTTCAGGTGTAATGATGGTATTTTCATCAAATTCTTGTGACTCTAAAACTTTTTCCAGTTCAGGATAAAGCTTCTTTTTCTGTGTAAGTATTCTTTGCAGTGGACCAAACAAGTTCTGTGCTCTTGAGAAGTGATCCACCAATATCACATAGTTGGGTTTAAAAGTTTGCACTTCCGATTCTAATAAATAAGCGAGTTGGAAAGCCTGTGTTCCGCTACCCAATGAAAAATTAATGATTTCGAAATGTAGGGAATCAGAGCCAAAATTTTCGTTTAGTCTTAGCTCGGTAATGCTTTCAAATACTTCTTCATCATGTATGCCATAGCCAATTGTAGGAGAACCTCCTAAAATAGCAATTCTTATGGTATTCGGTGGAGGTATTTTTTCATAGTCTTTATCACGCAAACCCCACTTGTTGGTAGAAAACCGCTTTCCACGAAAAGATGCCTTTTGGTTGGGAAGCATTTTTAACAACATCACATCATTTCTGTTCTCAACAAAATCCTGTTGAGAAAAAGAATCCGCTGCATCATCAGGCATTTCGGTCGAAATCTTTGCGTTGACATCTTTCCATGCTTGATAAACTGGACGAATAAAAAATATGTTTTTCCAATTATTATTGACCAAGAAATCATTTATTTGGTCATCCCACAATTGGGAGGATATATCTACCTTCAAAATATCTTCATAATAACCTTCATACTCTCTATTGGCATCATTTTCATTCAATTCTCCTCCTCTTGCAAACTTAGCAATATCCAAATTAATATTCTCTCTAACAAATAAAAATAAGATTAAATACATTGCAGTCAAAGATAGATAGCTCCATGTAGGAGTTCCTGCTTTTAAAGAATAGTTTTGTAAGTAATTTCGATAGAGGAAAAAGCCAATTCCCAGCAATAAAATAGCAGTTAGAAGATACACTCCTACACGCAGCCAACTTACCCAATCGTCTATAAAAGCCAGTTGAATTATGGCAAGCCACTCCTCTAAGGTCGCATTGGTCCACATCGAATACAACACTGCAATGGACAAGAACACTGCAACTACTTTTGCTGCATGAAACACGCACCCTGCAAAAGTTTTGGAAGGCGTGTATTTTTTGTTTTCCAACAGCATACTCGTTGTAGCCAAAATTCCAAATATGCTCCAATACAACACACTTGTAAAACGTATGGGATTGCTACCCAATATCCATGCCCACTGATAGATATGGAAGAACCAAGTAAAAAAGAAGGTAATCAGTGCAGATAATAGTAAGGCATGTTTCGGTGTAGTTTTACGCAATTTGAAGTAAACAGGATAATAACACAACTTCATTAGGAAGCTTTTCCAATAAATATTGATTCGTCTAAATAAGTCGGAAAAACTACTTGCAAAAAACATATAATTGAAGATGTCGGGCAGATTGTAGCCAAACAAACGCAATACACCAACAGACAAAGACAATATTCCTATCAAGCGAATCACTGTCAAATAAGTAGCTATGATGTATTGACTCACTTTCTCAACTCCATCAATCGTTGTCAAATCTGGCACTGCAAAATAATACAACCAACGATAGATTAAAAAACAAATCACACTCCACAGAATTAAATTGATGCCTCGCTGATAAATAAAGGTATCGGATTGATTGTAGTAAGTGCTTAAATAGGTTTTGTAATCTACAATGGGAAATAGGGGGAAGACAATATTGGGCAGCATAAAAAAGTAATTCAGCCGATGCCAAATAGAAGCAGATTCTTTTTCATACTTCAATTCGTACAGATATACAATCGTGCGAAACATGAAAATAGCGGCAAAAACTGTTAGTCCATGATTAGACAAAGGCGACCAAACAATTCCTATTCTGGCAAGTGCTAGATAAATTCCCACAGATAAGACCAATAATCGGCGAATCGTCATAGAAATAGGGAGGTGGCAAAGCCCCAAAATGCCGAATCCCATGAGTAATAAAGTTCCTGCATCTCCAAACCTTAAAAACAAAAATAGGGTGAACACGAAGCTGAAGAAAAAAACAATGGGTCTAAATCGAATAGGGCTAACTGAATGAATGAAAAAGAATCCCATCACCAAAAACAAAAATCGCTCTAACCATAAATCTGCTTCTATATGGAAGGAATAGACCAAATACCAAATCAAACTAAGTTGAAGTAATTGAGAAAACAATGCTGCGAAAAAGGTAATATTGGTCATTTTATGAGGTTTAATAATGCTCCTCTCCGTTTTTATTTCAATTGCTTGTGACATACTAAAATTTTCAACTTCCTTTTATTCATCTGAATTATGGCTCAATCTACACGTTTGTAGTGTTTTTTATTTTAGGTTCAGATACTTCACTAACTCTCCATAAAATCTCTCTGCAATTAGCCTATGTGCTTTGGCATTAGGGTGCTTATCGTATTTTGATATTTTTAATTCTTCAACTGAATACTGATTGAATACATCCTTCATATCTATCAAATCATAACCCGCATCCTCTAACATAGGTTTATACAATGTATATGTACTTTTTTTATCAATCAAAGAAGGGTAATACATCAGAATAGGTTGTAAATCTGACATTTTACAGACACTGGAAAAATAATACATACTCCATTCTCTCAGTAATGCTTCCTTTTCTCTCATCTGTTTTGGTGTAATCAAAGTATGCTCATTTATATCCTCTGCTTCCAAGAATGCTTCCATTTCAGGATAAAAAACAATTCCTTTTCTATACAAACTTTGTATTTTCCTAATGAGTACATTTTTACTAGAAAAGTGATCCACCAATATCACATAATCAGGCTGAAAAGCCAACACTTGCTCCTTTAATAAATAAGCAAGCTGAAATGTTTGTATTCCAACACCTTGCGAAAAATTAAGAATTTCAAAACGCAGTGAATCATTCCCAAAGCTTTCATTGAGCTTTCTTTCTGTTATTGCTTCAAATACTTCGTCATCGTGTATTCCTGCCCCAAGTGTAGGAGACCCTCCTAAAAGCGCAATCCTTATGGTATTGGGAGCAGATTCTTTTTCATAATCCTGATCCCGAAAACCCCATTGATTCGTAGAAAAACGCTTTCCTCGAAAAGTGCTTTTTTGATTGGGCAACCAATCGTATTCCAGCACATCATTCGTGGTTTTGCTAAAATCCTTTTTATCCAAAGTTCCCAATTTTATTTCAGACGTTTCTTCAGAATAGGTTTCAGTTGTCTCATCCCACAACCCCATCAACATTCGAAATAAAAAGAATTCGCTCCAGTCAGCATTGCGTAATGAAAGACTGATTTGATCGTCCCACAATTGAGAGGAAATATCTACCTTCAAAATATCTTCATAGTAACCTTCGTATTCTTGGGTTGCATCGTTTTTGTTCAATTTTTCCCCTACTTCAAATGCCACCATTTGAGGGTTTGTACTGTCTTTCACAAAAAATAAAAAAACAAGGTACAATATTCCTAATGAACAGTAATTGAACCACGGCTTTTCTTCCTTCCACTCTAAATATTCACCATAATTTCGGTAAATATAAAAACCTACTGCTACCAATAAAATTACTCCTACAAAAAAAGCAACTCCCCAAAGCCAATCTATCCATTCATCGTAAAAGGCAATTTGAATAATAGCCCACCATTCTGACAATGTAGCTTGCGTCCACATCGAATACAATATTGCTATCGTTGTGAATACCCCAACTACCTTTGCAGCATGGAGCAGCGCAGCAGAGAAGGTTCTCGAAACCTTTGTCTTTTTTGTTTCCATCAACATACTGACTGTTGCCAAAATACCAAATATACCCCAATAAAGAATACTCGTAGGACGTATGGGATTGCTACCCAATATCCAAGCCCACTGATAAATATGAAAAAACCATGTAAAGAAAAACGTAATAAGGGCAGACAATAAAAGGGCATATTTAGGCGTAATTTTACGCAATTTGAAGTAAACAGGATAGTAACAGATTTTCATCAAAAAGGTCTTCCAATAGATATTGATGCGCCGAAACAAATCTGAAAAACTGCTCGCCAAAAACATATAATTGAAGATGTCGGGCAGATTGTAGCCAAACAAGCGCAACACGCCAACTGATAAAGACAAAATTCCCACCAATCGAATGACCGTCAAATAGGTCGCAATGATGTATTGCCCAACTCCCCATACGCCTTCAATTGCAGCTACATCTGGCACTGCAAAATAGTACAACCAACGGTAAATCAATAAACAAATCACACCCCATAAAATCAAATTGATGCCTCGTTGGTAGATAAAGGTCGCTGGTTTATCGTAATAACTACTTAGATAGGTTTTGTAGTCCACAATTGGAAATAGAGGAAATACAATATTGGGCAACAGAAAAAAGTAATTCAACCTGTGCCAAATCAAGGCAGATTCTTTTTCATACTTCAATTCGTACAAATACACAATCGTGCGAAACATAAAAATGGCTGCAAATACAGTCAAGCCATGTGAACTAAAAGGAGTCCATACGTAGCCCAATCTACCCAGTGCAAAAAAAATGCCTACCCCCAAGACCAACAGTTTGCGAATAGATAAGGATATGTGTACATGGCACATACCAAAAATTCCCAGTCCCGTTAATAGCAGTATGGTAGCATCCTGAAAGCTGAGAAACAAAAACAAAGTGCAAACAAAACTACTCAGAAAAACAATGGGTTTGTAATTGATAGGTGTTAGACTGTGAATGCCAAAAAAAACCACTACAAGGGGAAGAAATCGCTCCAACCACATATCCGCTTCAATGTGAAGCGCATACACCAAATACCAAATCAAACTCAGTTGAAGTAATTGAGAAAACAATGTGGCAAGGAATGTAAGATTGCCAGTTTTTCGATTGTTTAAAGTAATGTTGTCTATTTGTACTTCTATTGCCATATAAAACTCGTTTCATTACATTAAAAACATACATATTACACATTAATAATTCGCTATTCAAGCTTTAAATAGCGAATTAATTCTTCATAAAGCCTATTCCCCAATATTTTATGTGCTTTTGCGTTGGGATGACCATCATGGGGCGACACTTGTAGAAGTTGTTTTGCATATCCATTAAAGACATCATACATATCAATCAAATCGTAATCTGTATTTTTTATAATAGGCAAAGTTTGTTCAAAAAGATTTTCACCTTCTAACATAGGATAATGCAATAAAATGGGTTGTATATCAAGCTCTTTACAAGTTTTTGCAAAATGAACTATTGCCCATTTCATGATAATCTGTTCTTTTTCTTTTACTTGATTCGGAGTAATCAATGTATTTAAACCTATTCCTTCTGACTCCAACAACTCTGTTAATGCAGGATAGAGCGGAACATCATCTTGAAGCATTTTTTTAATTTTATTGATGGTCTTGTGTGTATCTGCAAAATGTTCTACCAAAATAGCATAATCGGGTTTAAATTGCTGTACATCTTCTGTGAGCAAATGCACCAATTGAAAAGTTTGTGTTCCAGTACCTTGTGCAAAATTCAGGATTTCAAATCGAAGTGAATCACTTCCGAATTTTTCATTAAGTTTTGCTTCGGTAAGGTTGTCAAAAACCTCCTCATCGTGTACACCACATCCAATAGTAGGTGAGCCACCTAAAAGTGCAATACGTATAGTATATGGAGGCGTTATTTTATCATAGTCCACATCTCGGAAGCCCCATTTATTGGTCGAAAAACGTTTCCCTCTAAATGTACTAGTTTGATTGGGTAATAACTTATATTCAAGCACGTCATTTCTATCTTTAATAAAATCCATCTTATCCATCCCTTTTAGGAAGGGCTGTGTATTTGCTTTTTTTGAAAAAGTAACCTTATTCCAAAAAAATAGGGCTTCTTTAACACCTGAAAATTCACTCCATTCCTTCATTCCTAAATAGCTATCAATCTCATCGTCCCATAGCTGAGAAGATATATCTACTTTAAGGATGTCTTCATAATAGCCTTCGTAGCTTGTTTTCTTATCGTTGTTATTTAAAGTTTTTCCTTTTACAAATAAAGTAGAATTTTCATTCTTGCTGTTCATTGCAAAAAACACAAATACAATATAGAGAATACCCAAAGAAAAATAGCTGGTTGTTGTTTTACCCTCTTTCCAAGTCTGTTGTTGAAGATAATTGCCGTGTAAATAGAAACCCAAGCCAACAAAGGCAATAGCTACACCAACAATACCCAAAATTTTTACCCAATTTATCCACTCATCGTAAAAGGCAATTTGAATAATTGACCACCATTCTGACAATGTAGCTTGCGTCCACATCGAATACAACACTGCTATCGTTGTGAATACCCCAACTACCTTTGCCGCATGAATCAAAGCAGCAGAGAAGGTTTTCGAAACCTTTGCCTTTTTTGTTTCCATCAACATACTCACCGTTGCCAAAGTGCCAAATATACCCCAGTAAAGAATGCTTGTAGGGCGTATGGGATTGCTACCCAATATCCACGCCCACTGATAGATATGAAAAAACCAAGTAAAGAAAAATGTAATCAATGCAGATAAAGTAAGTGCATACACAGGAGTGATTTTACGCAATTTGAAGTAAACAGGATAGTAGCATATCTTCATCAAGAAAGTCTTCCAGTATATATTGATGCGCCGAAATAAGTCCGAAAAACTACTTGCCAAAAACATATAATTGAATATGTCGGGCAGATTGTAGCCAAACAAACGCAATACGCCAACGGACAACGACAAAATTCCCACCAATCGAATTACCGTCAAATAAGTTGCAACGATGTATTGCCCCACTCCCCATACACCTTCAATTGTAGTCATATCTGGCACTGCAAAATAGTACAACCAACGGTAAATCAATAAACAAATCACACTCCACAAAATCAAATTGATGCCTCGTTGGTAGATAAAGGCTGCGGGTTTATCGTAATAACTACTGAGGTAGGTTTTGTAGTCCACAATTGGAAATAGAGGAAATACAATATTGGGCAGCAGAAAAAAGTAATTCAGCCTGTGCCAAATCGAGGCAGATTCTTTTTCATACTTCAATTCGTACAAATATACAATCGTGCGAAACATAAAAATGGCTGCGAAAACCGTCAATCCGTGTGAAGTAAAAGGAGTCCATAAATAACCCAATCTGCCAAGTGCGAAAAACACCCCTATTCCTAAAACCAATAATTTGCGAATAGACAATTTTATGGGTAAATGGCACATACCAAAAATTCCCAAGCCCGTTAATAGCAATATGGTAGCATCCTGAAAGCTGAGAAACAAAAACAAAGTGCAAACAAAACTACATAGAAAAACAATGGGTTTGTACTTGATAGGCGTTAGGCTGTGAATACCAAAAAAAATCACTACAAGCGGAAGAAACCGCTCCAACCACATATCTGCTTCAATGTGAAGTGCATATACTAAATACCAAATTAAACTCAGTTGAAGTAATTGAGAAAACAATGTGGCAAGGAATGTAAGATTGCCAGTTTTTTGAGTGAGTAAAATATTGTACTTTATTTTTTCCTCTGTCGCTTCTAACATAAAAAAATGAGGTGTTTTATAATGGATTAAAACGGCTTCCTTGTTTTTTCAAAAGTAAATGTAAGAATATTTTGGAGTAATTTAACTGAGTAAAGATGATACACTTCAATTTTCATCATGAAACCTACTTCCTCCAAAGAATAACTTTTGTTTAATGGATTCCGACTACTTTTGTAGAACTTTTCCCAAAAAGCTTTTATTTTGAGCAGAAAAGTCAATCCTTTTCGTGTTGCTTTCTTGGAAATCAAAAATATACTATGAATCGTCAAAAAGAAACAAGTCAAACTCATTTCCACTCAAAATGGTTTGGCTATTTTTTCCTATTTTTTTTAGTTGTCCAATCTATCTCAATATTATTGAATCAATTGGGCGTAAAAAAGGGTTTGATTGGTTATCAAAGCATTTTTTGGGCTACTGTTACAGGGATTATTGGGGGTTTGTATATTTGGTTGAATCGAGTACGTTTGTTGAAGATAGAAGATCGGATTTGGCAAATTCAGCAAAAGAGAACCCAAACCCAAAACAAACGTTTCTCAAAAAAATATCCAATACTGAATCGCATACCTGTGTTAGGTTTTTTGTATAAAAAATGGCAATCAGAACCATTTTTATACAAGCTAGCTTTGATAGGATTGGGTATATTGGCAAGTGGCATTTACCTCTATGATTTGAGTTATTACGATTGGTTGCCAGATGAGACTTTGGTAACAGCAACCGCCAAAGGATATTTGAACACGGGTACTTACACTAGATGGGATTTTTGGACAGAGGAAATGGGAACAAAACACTATGATAGAGCTTGGATACATACATGGATGGTGGCTCAGAGTTTCCGCTTTTTTGGTTATTCAGAATGGTCTGCACGAATCGTATCCGTATTTTTAGGGTTGGTTTTTGTTCCGATTATATATGGTGTATCCAACTTCTTTTTGCGAAATCGTCTTGCCGCTCTTCTCGTAACCTTTGTATGTATTCTGAATCCCTATCTGATTGTTTATTTTAGACGTACTCGTATGTATGCACTTTTAATGCCTACCTTTACCTTGTTGGTTTATTTATCTTATCGAAGCCTAACCAATAAAAAAGTATATAGCACATATATCTACGAAAAATACCATTGGGTTAGACAGTACTTCAATTATGACTGGAGTTTGGTAGTGGCTACATTATTCCTACTCTATGCTGCATTGGTCGTGCAGATACTCAGTGCCATTATTTTACTTCCATTGGGCTTGTTTCTACTTTATCTATCTATATTCAAAAAACAAAAGAGGTTGATACCTATTTTGTTGGTAGGAGCAATAGTCGTTCCATGCATGATTGCCATATTTCCTGTCTTTAGAACAATAGCAAACCATATAGATACATTTACTTTTTTCGGCGTATATAAACCTCCTTTTACAAATTATTTGTATCTCCCTCTTCTTCAAACAGCATTATCCCTCAGCATACTGTCTATCGGGTTCATTTGGATTTGGATTTCAAAATACAATGCAAGACTGGTTTTCATCTATATGCTTGTTGTGATTGTCATGCTTTTATACACTTATTCCATTGATTATTCTGACAACAGTGGATTTAGGTATGTTATGCACATTATGCCATTTGCAAGTATGTTGGTGATTGGCATTTTGTTTAAAATCAACCGTTTATTGACTCCCAAATCATTGAGATTGATTCTGCCTTTTATTATATTAATATTAAGTACGGGCCATTTTATAAATAACTACAACTGGATTTACCGCATTTATCCTGAAGCACAGTTTTTTACAAGAGCCTATCCCACCATTTTGAACAACATACAACCAGAAAAAGAAGGTCTCATAGGTATGTTTATTCAGAGAGAGTATATGATAGGATGGGGGCATAAAATTACAGACCTAAACATACCTAAAGGCAGAAAATATTCCCTTCAATGGCTCAAAGAGGATTTGTCTATATTTGATGCCAATTGGGTCACTTGGGCTACCCATAAAAGCTGGCACCTTAGACCCGAAGTAATCAGATACATTAACAAAAACTGTGTAAAATATCACGGTTATGGAGTGGACAATTCAATGATTGAAGTCTTTTATTGCAAACAAAACAAAAATGAGAAGGATTAATTTTCAATCATTGCTTTAATCATTCGCACTTCAAAAACATTGCATGAATCGTAAAAAACATACAACACTTTCTCTCAACAAACGCCTATTGTCAGGCTATTGCTTTTTGAGTTTCTTGGTTATCCAATCTGTATTGATGGTTTTCAACCATTTTGGCTTCTACCAATCATTTACCAAGAATACAAATATCTTTTGGGGTGTTGGGGCAGGTATTTCAGGTGCTTTGTTTATTTGGTTTTCTCAAAAACGCCTCCAAGAACTGGAGAAACAAAATTGGCAAAGTCTTCGCAAAAATGAAAAAATAGCACGGCAAAAATTTCAAAAACAATATCCCCTCATTGCAGGCATTCCCATTCTTGGTTTTCTTGTTCAAAAATGGCAAGCAGAACCATTGGCATCTAAACTTGCTTTGATAGGTCTTTGCCTATTAGGAAGTACGGTTTATCTCTACGATTTGTCTTACTACGATTGGCTTCCTGATGAACCATTGGTTGTAGAAACAGCCAAAGGCTATTTGGAAACGGGATCTTATATCAAATGGGATTTTTGGATGGATCAAGCAGGAACAGAGTGGTACGGTCGGGCGTGGCCTCATACATGGATGGTGGCACAAAGCATCAAGGTACTGGGATTGTCTGAATGGAGTACACGTTTGGTATCTGCTATATTTGGAATTCTGTTTATTTTGGTGATTTATGGAGTAACCAACTTTTTTTTCCAAAACAGATGGACTGCCTTTTTGGTCACTTTTGTATGTATTCTACAACCCTATTTTGTTGTTTATTTTCGACGTGTTAGGATGTATGCTGTTTTGGTTCCCATTTTTGTCCTCTTATATTATTTGGCCTACCAAGCGATTACTACAAAAAAAACCTATCCTTTATCATTGTATAGAAATGATTGGGTAAAAAAATACATTAACTACGATTGGGGCTTGATGATTCTGACCTTAATAACATTTTACTTAAGCCTTAAAATACATGTCCTCTCATTGGTATTACTCCCTCCCCTTTCTCTTTTAGTAATGTATTTGTTAATAATAAAAAAACAGGTCAGGCTCTGGTGGCCCTTTCTTATTGGAGCAATAGCAATGGGAATTATCATTTTAAACATAAATTACACCGTCTTATTCAGCATACTGGGAAGATTTTTTACTTTTTTTAGTACTTACCAACCTTATTACATAGCCAATTTATTGGCTTTTCTATTTCCTACCCCCTTTTCTATTGTAGTCTTATTACTTGGATGTATGTTGGTTGGGTTTGCCAAAATCAAAACCCGAATATTAGCTATTTACTTATTATTTGGCACATCATTCACTATATTTGTCTATATGATTGTGTATGATACTCATTTTCGGTATACCATTCACATTCTTCCTTTTGCGTATATGCTAATTGTTGGCATATTGATGAAAATAAATCAACTGTTTACTACACCATGGCAAAAAATCATTATTCCAACTTTTATTGCATTGTTGAGCATACTACATTTCGCAGATAAATTCGATTGGGTGTACTACAACTATCCCGAAACCCAATTCTCTTCCCAAGCCTATGTTTCTATTCAACAAAATATCCAACCAAATAAGGAAGGCATCATTTCATTGTATTTTATTGATATGTACATGGAAGGCATGGGAAAGAGTATAAAAAAAATAGACATGTCTAACAACAAACAATACAGTATCAATCAATTCAAAAGAGATTTGGAGCAATTTGAAGAGGGGGCATGGGTTACTTGGGCAACCCACAAAGGTTACCATTTGCCGCCTAATTTAATAAATTATATTGTGCAAAACTGTGGCGTTTATCATGGTCATGAGGTGGATGACACAAAGGTCGAAGTCTATTATTGTCGGTAATTCAAGTAAATAATTATAATAAAATGTCTAATGATAAACCAATAAAATTGATTTATATCATAGGTATGAGTTTTAGTGGTTCGACACTACTTGGCTTTCTGTTAGGATCGGGGAAAGAGGTTGAGAATTTAGGACAATTAAAAACTTTTTCACGCAGGCAGATTAGCCGAACATGCACCTGCGGTGATGCGCCTTTAGTTTGTTCTCTTTGGGGGAAATATTATGATGGTAACTACCAAACTTTTGACAAACCAAGTGTTTTTGCAAAAATAAGGATGATATCGAACATTTTATTGAAGAAAAAAGAGGGTGTAAAACAACTTACAGACACACCAGATTTGACATTTCTAAAAGCAATACATGATGATATACAGTCATTTAATTCACAAATCAATTATTTGGTAGATACTTCTAATAGTATCTGGCGTTTGGCTTATTTACTGCAATGTCAAGGAATAGAACTCAAAGTCATTTACTTGAAAAGAGAGGTTAACTCCAATATTGTTTCTTTTATGAAACGCAATCGGTTACTCGGTTTTTGGAGAGGAATATTTACTTATAAAATAAAGCATTACTTAATTAGCAAATTTTTGGCGATAAATCAAGTGCCAAATGTTTCCGTTTCGTATGAGGAGATCTGTGCAATACCGCAAAAAACGCTATCTCGCATAGGTATTTTTTTGAATATAAACTATGATAACTTTTCAACTCATATTCGTCAAAGACAGTACCATGTGATTGGAGGAAATCGTGACACAAGTAAACAGTTTAGAGATGGTTTTCAGGGAGTAGAAAATAAGAATGTACCAAAAGAGAAATTCAATAGCCTTCAATCTTTTATATTGAAATATTTTGGATAAAATGCATATTATATACGTCTATTTCAATGATTTGGCTGCTAAGACTGGGGATGTTCCCCAGATTTTCAATATGCTTCATACATTTGCCAAATCAACGGAAATTACTTTCCTATCAGCTTGGGCAAGCCAACATCAAATCAATAGTAGATTAAGTGATTTTCATCTTTACAAAAACTTCAATCAGATAAGAATTCCTATCAAACTCATTCAAGATTGGAAGTTCTTGGAACGATTCACCCGTGCGATTTACTGCTTAGGAGCTATTTTATTCGTCCGACTCCACCCCAAATCCATTATTTACACGCGAGATTTCTCATTTTTGTATTTTTTAAGTTTGCTCCCTCCTTTTTTGCGCCCCAAAAATCAGATTTATTATGAACCTCATAAAATTTACCACCTTTCTTCCTCCAAGGTAAATATTGAGCAAGAACAAAAAGCTCTAAAAATTCCTCATTTATTTTTTCCTATTTCAAAAGGTATTCAAGTAGATTTAATTCAATTATTTAACATTGACAATCAAAGAATTGAAGTAGCATCTGATGGCGTTGATATTAAACGTTTTCAAACTTCAAAACCCAATGATGCAATTCTCTTGAAAGAAAAATACCCTTTTGCGGCAAATAAGAAGGTGATTATCTACACGGGGTCTTTTTTAGAATGGAAGGGGGTAGAAGTGTTGGTCAAAGCAATAAAATTTATTCAATCTACGGATTTTTGCGTATTGCTGATTGGAGGGAGTCCACAAAAAGTAAACGCTATAAATGCACTTTGTGAAACAGAAAAAGTAGCACATTTAGTAGCAGTTGAAGGGTTTGTCACACAAAACAAATTGATTCCCTTGGTTAGAGCAGCGACCATTGCAGTAATACCCAATACCAAAGCAGTCATTAGCCAATACTACACTTCTCCTCTAAAAGTATTTGAGTATATGGCGGTAGGCTTGCCTATTGTAGCCTCCGATTTGCCTTCTCTTCGAGAAATATTGACAGAAAAAGAGCATTGCCTTTTTTTTGAAGCAGAAAACCCTCGCAGTTTAGCTGAAAAGCTTGATTTTTTACTGCAAAATGAGATCTTCTGCAATCAAATGCGTGCAAACAATCTTCTATCAGTTCAAAAATATGATTGGCAAATTCGTGCAGACAAAATTCTATCTACAATTTCGATGTTCAATAAACCTCCAAGCCCTTAAGTTCAGGCAGTAATTTCCCATCCATATTTTGAGGAATATTTTCTCCCAAAAGGCCCAAAATCGTTGGTGCAATATCCATAATGTGTGCTTCCTCTAGCGTTCCAATTGTAGAAATATTACTTCCTGCCAATATCAAAAAACCATAAGGCTGATGCCCTCCTGTATGCTTGTCTATTAAAACACCAGAAACAGTACCAATTTGAGGACTACTTAGAGCTTTAATAGGCGCATCTTGTGACCAAGTGATGACAATGTCAGGAAGTTCATTCACATATTTTCCCTTGTGTTCATCACGAACTATGATTACTTCTGCTACTGCTTTCTTTCCAGTAGCAGGATTAATCAAGGCTTCAAAAGCAGACTTAATCTTAGCACAAATTTCATCATACCCTTTCCCTTCTTTTATTTTTCCATTCGGCTCTCGCCCCACCAAGTTTATTCTAATGGCACCACTATAATCACTTGGTAAACTAAAGGCAAGACTGTCCTTCCAGTTATTGCCTCCATACAGAAACTTACGAGTCCAAGTGTCCCACAATTTTTCAGGAATAAATTTTTTGACCGTTTTGATAAGCGAAATAGGTATAACCAATTCTGCTCTTTCCAATGCCAATTCCCCCCATTTTTTGGCAGGTAGCCAGCTCAAAACTCCTTTTTTTTGTTTAGAACTTACATTCCCAGCCATACCCAATTTTTTGAGTACTTCCCCTACCAAATGTCGTCCGCTATAATTGGGGCCCATACCAATATTGGAGAAAACCATCACCGTAGTATTTTCCAGATCTTCTGGCAACATTGCTTCAATTCCTTTATCAATAGCCTGATAACATTGTAATATGGCATCCCCAAACACTTTCGCCAATGCAACATCATAATCAGGATGTGTCTCATCCATCAAATGCCAATATAAATGTCCTACCCAATGCAACTCTGAATAAGAAATGAGAAACAAATCCCATCTTTCTTTTTCCAAAACATATTTTGCCATCGCATTTCTAGCATGAATTCCCTTCAATAGATTTTCCAATAAGTCGCTATACTCCTTTTGTGTTTGAGGCCTCACCATATACCAGTTTTCTAATGGATGGCGACCAAATTTTTCGATGACTTCTTTTGTAAAATCAATGGGCCAAGAAGACTGTTTCCATGTTTGATGTTCGTCCCCCCAATTGACAAAATGTATTCCATTGAAGCCTTCTTCTGGCATTGATTTAGGCACGTCAATAATGGCACATCTTTTACCCGACCGACTTAGTGGTATCCAACAAGGTTCTTCATGAACTGCATTTGCATACTGTTTGTGAATTTCGTAAGTGCCTGTTTTGAGGTGACGGTGAGAACGAGAAATTCCATGTTTTGCAGGACTTGTACCTGTGTGAAGGGTAGGCCAAGAACTAGCACTTGCTACATCTCCCGTGGAAATCAATTTTCGCCAAGTGCCTTTTTCCTTCAATTTTTGAAGAGTGGGTAATTTCCCTTCTTCACACCATTTCTCAATGAGATACATATCAGCAGATTCTATACCAATAGCAATTACTTGTTTTTTTGAAGCATCAGACATATTCATAAATTTATATTTTTAAATATTACTTCCAGTGAGATAAATCCATTTTCAAGAACTCCTCCAACTGCTCAATATCCTCCAAAAATAATTGTTTTAACCATATTCTATCCTCTTCTTTCAAAGGAGCATAATGGTCAGGTTTCAGATATAATTTATGAAACCACTCATGGAAATTGTTTTTTTTAAGCCATTGAATAATTGGGCTTCCTCCAAAAGCAGAGATAGTGCGAACAATATGAAATTCAAATCTATTGATTAGTTTAGATTTTGTTTGTTTAGAGCTATTTGCTTTCAAATGAATATCCTCGGGCAAAAAATTCTCATCTACACCCAAAAAACGATACAGTTTTCGGACAGCCTTTGCTGGCGTATTTTTTACTTCTTCAAAAGTTAAAACACAAATTTGACTTTTGTCAAAATACTGAAGATATTTACTCAAGTACTTGAAGTACAACCCACGTTCTATGTATTCTTTTTCTTGCTGAACAGCCTCTAAAAAAGTTCTTTTTTCTTCCGCATGATAGTTTTTAGTCATTTGATAGTAAGAGTAAGCCCTATCAACAGGATTGCGAAAACAGACAATCAACTTTACCTTTGGAAAAGTATTAAAAATTCTCTCAGGTGCATCAGGGTCACTAAAATAAATAGACGAATACTCTCCTTTCACACTGTCTATTGGACAGTGTTTGAAGTGATTGAAATACCACGACATTGGTTTATCTACACGCCAATTTTTCTTTTCAGAAACCCAAAAAGCATGAAAAGTGTTGAAGTACAATACTTTTTGTGGAATAGAAAGACAAATCTGAGGATGTGCTTCTAAAAATCGAGCAATCGTTGTAGAAGCCGACTTAGCAGTTCCAATACCAATAAAATCTATTTTATTTTCCATGCTATTAAAAATCATCTTTTATGTCTATGGTTTTGAGCCATTCATTCGATATCTCTAAGAATTGTTCACCATCATAAAAAGAAGATCGAAAAAAAATGTTGACTTGTCTGACCTTCTCTTGCCCTCTAAAAGCTTCCTCCTTACCCCAATAATAATATTGTCCTCCAAGTGGTTTTAGGAAACGCCATCCTTTGGGTAAAATATGTTTTTTGCAGCCCTTATTGAAGTTTTGGAAGAACTTTTGAAGGTATATGTCGTGCCACTTTTCTTTATCTATATCTTTGTGACTTTTGCCAAAAGTAACTTCAATTTGCTGCAAAGTCGCTTTATTACCTTTTGAATCTACAATTCTATTCCGCAATTCTACTTGATTCACTTCCCCCAAATGCCCATAAGGTATTTTTCTATCCGTCAAAAACCAAGCATAGATTCTACCAAACAATCGCTCATGTGGATCCAAAAAATCATTGTACAGACCATAGACTTTCCCACTTTCGCCCACCACTTCCCAATGTATCCGACCTGCAAATGGAGCATCCCACCAGCCCAATCCATTTGGTCGCCAAAGCCGAATATGGGTCAATGGCAAAACCACAGCAAGCAATAAAAACACCAGCTCATTTTGCCAAGTAAACAAAGCTGCAATGAGTTCAGCACCTGCAACATGAATCCAAGACAAAAGTAATAGATTCGTAAAGATGTATTCCCAAAATAAAATACCTGTGCTTAAAAATATAAAAACGTGCATCATCCCGATTCCAACGATGACCACACTTGCCACATAAGGATGCAATAGTAAAAATAGGGTGCTTGCTTCAAAAAACAAAGTCGCTAACTGCAAGGGCACATTTATTTTTTTCAAATACTTCAACAATTTCAACACTTTTTGCTCAGGCAAAAACTGCAACCAACCCCATGTATAAGCTGAAGCAACGATGAAATGCAAGCGGTTGTGAAAAACCCACGGATATTTCCAAGTGGAAATCTTGACCTTTTTGGCAGCAGGTATCCAATAATGAGTAGCATATACTGCAAAAAGTAAGACCAAACAAGTTACAGTCGATTCAGAAGGCGTGATAGTCCATCCAAAATCTCCAATTTCTGCCACAAATCCCATACCTCCCAACACAATTAGGAACGTAAGCACACATTGCAGCATACGAATGGGCAAATGGTTGTGGTGCAGCCACCCTTTGAAGTAGTTGATGGAAGTAAATAGAAACACGACCATCATTGCAGGAAAAAAATATACCCCTATCGTACTGAATATCAACAAAATTCGCTCTTTACAAAGCGTTTTTCTTGTAACCAAGTCAATATCTGTCAAGACGTATTTCCACACTAAAATCCCCATCAATGATAAAACAAAAGGGCGAATACACGTACCTGAATCCAATAGTTGCCAATTGAGGTAAGGATAACAAAGACAACTCAATAACACAAATCCACAAGGCACCAACCACCGACTTCCCCATTTCTGGTCTAATTCCTCCAATTGGCTGCTTATGCGACTTCCAAAAATATCTTCCTCGTTGTGCAGCCAATCCAATTTTTGAGTGGAATAGCCCAAAATCAAATCATGTAGGGGTTTGTGCAAAAGCACAAACAAAAGCAACGAGAAAAGTACAGCTGTTGTCATATCCTCCTTCAATTTTTTAGAAAACTACCTCGACTTAAATTTCACATACTGCTCTTTTATCCACAGCCAATCTGTTTTTTGCGGTACAAAAAGCAAGTACAAAGGCCGTTTCAAATGAGGCAGTACGGAAAGCAACATATACAACGCCGTCAAACCATAGGCAGTAATAGATACATAGGCGGCACCAACAATACCATATATAGGAATGAACCAAAACCCTAAGAATACTGTTGCAGTCAAGCCAATATAAGTTCCTACAATACTGTGCCTTTGGCGATTATATGCGTTGTTGTAAATGTGTAAAATGTTGCGAAGGCTGCCAAATAATATTCCAATAGACAGCAGTTTCATTGGAAAAACAGAGGCTACAAAAGCTTTTCCAAATACAAAAGGAACAATCACATCTGCACTAAACCATACACCAATAACAAATAGGGTATAAAACATAACGAATCCTCTAAAAATAGTGCAAAATAGAAGTCCTCCGTTTTCTCTATTCATTTTGGTCAGATAGGGAAATAGTACGCTTCGAATAGATATGGTGAAATCCAACATAAAATTGGTGGATTGTGTGGCCAAAGCATACAGCCCCAAGGAGGTCGTTCCTTGATAAAATTCAATCAACCATACATCTAAACGCTTATTTGTGTACTCAGCTAGTGAATATACATACTGCTTGGTTCCGTATCTAAAAAAAGGAATTAATTCTTCTCGAATAGAAATAGAAAAATTGATTTCAATGGGGATTTTTTGAAGCAGCAATAAAGAGAATATAGCTACATTCACAAATTCAATCAAAACTACCCATGAAAAAATCGTGGTTATACTGCAATGATAATCAAATTGATGGCAATAAAAATATGGTATTGTAATGAAAATTATTTTCACAGCACTACTGATGAGTTCGTAAATATTCAGATACTTGAAGTTGATATAGCCTGCAAATATGCTCTGATATATTTTGGTTAGGTACTGGAATGAGAAAACGAAGAAAATGAATACCAAAAAAAAGGTAGCAGTATAAGAGGAAGGCAAAAACATAGATTGAAATAACCCTACATTGAAGTAAGTTAGTAAAAGAAACAAAGCCATTATGCCGATTGCTCCTACTATTAGAAAAAAGAGTATCCCCAATATTTTGGCGATAGGAATTTGTTGATTGACAGTAAAAAAAGTAGTGCTGGATCTCGAACCAAAACCCAGCAGCATTACCGCTATGTTGATATTTGTAATGATGAAAGTATAAACGCCATTTCCTTCAGGCCCAAGTAATCGAGTCAATAACACCATGTATATCAAAACACTTATTGCGCTGGGTATTTTGACGAGTACTGTGTAGAGTGTATCTTTTTCAAATGTTGATTTCATGTGTTGAACAATAGTTCTTCATATTTTTTGGTGAGGTTTGTCCAACTGTAATCGTGTATAATTCTATGTCGAGCCAAATTACTCAGCTTTTCAATTTCAATAGGATTATTAATCAAATTCTTCAATACTTGCTGCAATAATTCAGGGTCTTCAGGAGCAATTTTTACACCTGCATCTCCAACTGTTTCGGGACACCCCGATACATCAGAAGTAATGACAACACAAGCCGCTGACATGGCTTCTAATAAAGAAATACTGGCATTTTCTTTTGCCGAAACGAGTGCGAAAATAGATGCCTGTCCCAGAAGATATTTGTATTTTTCTGAGGTATTGTCCAACCATCCATGAAGCACAATTTTGGTTTTAGACTTCTTTGCCAGTTGTACCAATGTTGGCATCATTGGCCCGTCACCTGCAATATGTACTTCAAACCCCATATCCTCTTTTCCTACCGACTGAATTAGGTACTGAAAGCCCTTGCGGGCCAATAACCGCCCACTTGAAAAAATTATGGGTTTTTTGGACATTGGTAAATAAACATTGGGGTCAATTCCATTGGGGATAAAGACAATTTTATCTTCAAAATCACCTACACGCTGCAAAAGCAATTTTTTTAAGTAAATAGAAGGCGAGATAATCTTTTCCGAATGTTTGATAATTCTTCTGAGCAAAGGAGGGGTCAAGCGGTGTAAAAACTGAAACCTATCAGGATTGTATCCAGGTACATCACTTCCATGTATGGTGATGACATACGGAACATGAAAGTTTTTTTTCACCCAATAAGCTAAAATACCTGTCGGAATCAAAAAATGACAGTGGCAAATATCGTATGAATAATGCTTCAGATGCTGCTTTAGAAAAGTCATTGCGCTCAGTAAATAACTGCCCTGTTCATAAGGATAACAGATGTTTGGTTTAGTTCGCAAACACTTTACTCGATAGATATGTATTCCTTCTTTTACCTCATAAGTGGGCAAATCACCAAAAGACATAGTCACTACTCTCACTTCATGTCCTATGGCAACATACCTCCTAGCAATTTCATAACTCACAGGGCTAGCTCCACCTCCTACAGGAGGGAATTCGTAATTTAAGTATAATATTTTCATATAAAAAAACGATTATACTATAATGTGTAGGCTCTATAAGATTTTTGTTTATGATTCATCGAAGACCTTAGTGATAAAAGACTTTTGAAGTTTATTCTTGAAGACATAAGATATTTGAAAACCAGTACTTTCTTAAAAGGAAACTTCAAAAGTCTCAACTCTTCAACTAAAAATGTAGATGAGCCATTTTTATGAAAAAAGTAAAGCTTGCATTAAGTAATGATTAAAAATTAACTCCCCGATTTAAAATTCTTATTTTAACTTTCATTCCTTACTTAAAAGTGGTTTAGGGGTAGAGCTACAAATTAATAGAGATCACTTTCAAAGCTAAGTTTTTTATTGATAGTTTCCAATAACTGCCTCATAAATCCATTTATCAAAAAAAAAATAACCATCTTAGACACAAAGATAAATCTATCAATCAACCTTTAACAAATAGCAAAACGCCCTAAGTTTGATTTGTCAAACTTAGGGCGTTTCCATTATAATTATTTAATAATCAATTGTTAATTACCACCATTACTAAATCACTAATAATCTTCACCATATACAATCAAGGCATGGATGATACCTGGTAACACAAATAACAAGGTCAACACAAGATTCAACCAAAAAGTAGAACCGATACCTCTACCGATGGCAACAGAAGCCGGAGGTAAAAAGAAAGCCAATACCAACCGAAGTATCTGATTATCACTTGCAGCCACTTCTTGACCATCTTTTTTGGCCTCTTTCATGGCTTTTTTCTGAATTTTTATTTCCTTCATTAATGTCTGACGTACTTCCTTTTTCATCGTCCGCTTCTCTTTCTTAGAAAGCGTAGAATTACTCGCCAAGATTTCCATCTTTTGTTGGGCATCTTCCATTGCAGAACTCATAGCCACAGGTTGTTCAGTAGCAGTTGAAGAATTAAAAGTGGGTGTGTCAACTGCCAAAATTACCTCCTCATTGCTTGCAGTCATGATAGGTGTTTCTGATAAAACAGACAGATTTTCACTCACTTCAATGTTTTCTTCTATAATTGTTTGTGAAGATATTTCCGCTTTCATTGTTGCAGTAGAAGTCGGCACAATACGTTCAGTTTTAGCAACATAAGAACCTGTTCCTTGACCTGTGATTTTGAGGTCTTTATAGTATTCAGCTACTTCTGCTTGAGTCATTTTGGAGGACGAACAAGAGCTAAAAAACTGACAACATAAAACAACAACAGCGACTAATAATAAAGAGTGTTTCATTTTTTTCATACCAAAAATAAAGGTTTAAAAGTTTAAAAAATGGTTTTACATTCTAAGGAGATGAATTTGCAGAAAAGTTGCATTTCCATTCCTAAAAACAGCGTTATAACGCTGTTTTTTGCCAAAAGTTAACTTCTTTAAAAAATCAAATTCAATCATCAACCGTATTCTTAAAATTAATATTTTGTGAATCAATGTTTTATTGAAGTAAAAACTATATTTTATTTTGATTGCATACTTTCTCTTTCAGAACCTTCCTACTTGTTTACCGTTTGAATGAAGAACCAAATTATACTGTTGACGAATGAGATTTTTATTATTAATCACCTTTGTAACTGCTTTGTTGTTAAGCTGTTCAAGCACTAAAAATGTGCAATTTACCACAAACGTTGCTGCTCCTAATTACAGCAACAACGATCATTGGGCATCGCTTCCTTCCAAAAAAGACCCTGCCGATTTGGTGCCTGTGAATTCCCTCAAAAATGAGCAGGAAACTGCCAAAGTCGATGTATTTTTTGTGCATCCCACTACATTCACCAAAGGAGATGCATGGAATGTATCTATTGACAACCAAGAAATTAACGACAAAACAGATGATTCGACCATTAAACTCCAAGCGAGTGTTTTCAATGGTAGTGGTCGAATCTATGCACCCCGTTACCGTCAGGCAAATTTGAAGGTTTTTTACAAAGAAACGGGAACAACTCAGGCAAAACAGGCTTTGGATTTGGCTTATGAGGATGTGAAAACTGCTTTTCAATACTACCTTGACAACTACAACGATAAACGCCCCATCATCATCGCAAGTCACAGTCAAGGCACACTACACGCTACTAAGCTGGTGAAAGAGTTTTTCGACAATCCCGAATGGAAAGACCGTTTGGTAGCGGCTTATTTGGTAGGTTATCCTGTCCGCCCCAATGACTTCACATACATCGAACCCTGCAAAATGGCAGCCCAGACAAACTGCTATGTGAGCTGGAACACAAAAGGATGGAACTTTGACATGACCCCGTTCTATAAAGACGCAACTGCTACGAACCCAATTAATTGGACGATTGATGGCACTTACGCAAGCCGTGAGGAAAACAAAGGTGGTGTATTGAAGGGTTTTGATGAAATCAAGCAAGGTATCAACGATGCTCAAACCAAAGATGGAGTGATTTGGATTCACAAACCCAAAATACCGTTTGCCTTTTTGTATTTATCTAAGAACTACCACGTTGGAGATTACAATCTTTTTTGGATGAATGTGAGGGAAAATGTAGCGGAAAGGGTGGCGAATTATTTGAAGTAAAACTTATAATTACTAATGAAATATAGGCACTACTGCTTCATTCTAACTGTTTGTTTTATAGCAATTGGATGTAATCAAACCCCGAAACTAACTTTGGCGGATTTGAGATTCGTGAATTATGAAAAAGATGCTATCGCTGCAAATGGGATTCACAAAACTTTAGCTATTTCAAAAAACAAAAAACAAAGACCTGAATCTTCTGATACCTTGGCTGTTTATAATTACGACCAAAACGGCAATACTTTGGAAGAAAATTACTATGTGTTTTTTGGACCTTCAATAGATTACGAGTATGATAGCCTTGACTTTCTGACTCAGAAACGATATACTACCGATTTTTCGGCAAGATTTGTTATCAGTTATGCACTTATTCCTGATAGTTTTCTATTAAAACAGTTTTGGGTAGGTTCAGATACAGATACTTGCTATTTTAGATTCAATAAGATGGGATAATTAATTGAAGCTATCGAATATACAAATGATGAAAGTCGTGGAATGCATCACCAAAAACTTTATGAATACGATGATTCACAACAACTTAGTAAACTCACATCAAAATCACTAAATTCTCAAAGATGGGTATTTGAACATGAATTCCCTCAAATAGACAGATTTATTGCTACAACAATCATAACAGACTTCTTTTATACAGACCAAAAATTGGATTCAACGATTACCAAGTACCACTATTCTTCAAATCCAAAATTCAATTTTAAATCCAAGACCATATACGATGAAAATGGGCTAAGGTACAAGACAATTGAAAAGGACACAATCATTACGACTTACATTCATGAGAAAATAAACTAAAAAAGGCTTCCAGACAAAACTTCTTTGCATTATAGTTCCCCTGCAATTAACAATATCTCATTCTCAATTTTTACAGGTATCCAAAGTCCATCATTTTTTAATTCTTCAAGGATGAAGGGGCTTGTATTAGAGAGCATTTTAAGCATTCTCAAAATCATTTTGTAAATCCTCTATTTTTGTGCGAAACAAAGAAAACCCATATTTCTCCATGTTTTTCATAAAGGTTTGTTTGTCGACACCTATCAAAGTTGCTGCTTGCCCCAATGATTTTTTTTCTCATGCATATAAACTTGAAGTCAACGAAAAAAGAAGATTTTTTTCATTTACTTCCAAACTATCAGGAAGTTGTAAAGTCAGTGTTTTCATGTTTAAATTATTTTCCTCAAAATATCTTAGACTTCAATAACAACAATAAAAACTTTTACCTTCAATGCACCCTTTCCAAACCCTTCAATTCTACTCCATAGTCGTATTGCAAATCTTCATGCAAAGCGGTGATTTTCTTTTTGATAAATGCAATTTGGCGGTAGTAGAGATTGCGTAGGCTTTCGCTGTTGGTGTGCGGAAATTTTTGTACTCTTTGACAGAAGTAAATCAACAATTCTACCTCTGTTTCTTTCTTGAGAGAATAGCGAATGTAGGTCTTGACCCTCCTCAAAATCTTGCGGATGCTCTTGTTGATGAAGTAGTAACTTTGGGTGTTGATTTGGTCAAAGGCTTCATTCATTTCGCTTTTCACTTCTGCAATGTAGTTTTCCTCGTCAGGGGCTTCAAAAAGCAGATAAGTGAGTAGTTCTTTATTTTCTTTTTTGAATTTGGACAAGCGCAAGCAAAGTTCGAGCAGTTCTTTGGCACTGCGGTTGTTGAGTTCATCTTTGAGTTGTTTGACGGTGGCAGTTTTCATACAGTCAAGATTGTGAGATTAATTTTCATGCTTAAAGATAGTAATTATTTTATCTGTTTCTTTGGGTAATTCTGGTTTCACAGTGATTGTCAAAATATGGATAAAAGTAAAATCATTGAAGAAATCACTGCTGAAAATCAAATTGCACCAAATCCGTTTCATCCTCTTCTGATTCTATCAATTCGATTCTTACTTCAATGTTGTTTTCTCTTTTATTGGAGGGATATACTGGTACACCACCTGCTATCCCTACTCCAAAAACAGCCAAGATTATTAAACACACAAGCGCCAATAGCCTCAATGAACTTTTGATTTTTTTCATTTTAATAAATTAATGAATGACTAATATTTATTTCGAAGATTGGAATTTAGGGATGCTCAAAAAATAAGTCACCGATTAGGGCTTTTGAAACTTCGTATCAAAGTATTTGCAACATTTTAATAATCAAACACTTGCAAAAAACAAGATTCAAAAGTCTTCACTTCAAATGTGGAGTTTATTTTTCTGTGATTTAGGATGATGAGCTATCTCAACAATAGTTCGTGCAATTTTTAATGAACACAGAGGCACGGAGGCACAGAATTTTGATTATCAAATAATTAGCAAAATAAAAATTATCTTCTAAACTGTTGATAATTAAATTGTTGTGATTTCTGCACGAACTATTGATCCCAATAAATAATAAGATAAAGCCTTGTCAGAACCTTGGGGAATAGTTTTGACTGGAAGAAAATAGGGAGTGGAGATGTAAAGACAAACTTGCTTGAAAGTGTTGTTTATATGCAATTTGTACAATGTGTCATTTACCACTAAAACATTTGCAATGTATTCTTTGAAGTTATTGAAATATCTACTCAAAGGCGTTTGTTCAAATGCCTTTTTATAAGAAATGATGGATGGAGCAACCATCCGTTTTTGTGAGAGAATCCATTCTGTTTGAGTTACCGTTTGCTGCTGCAATGAAATATGGAAAACATGTCCCGAAAAAACAAAAACACTCAAAAATAGGGCTGAAATAAGCCCCCATTTTGAAGGTTTGTTATGGTGATATATTGAAGGTATCTTTGTCATTTCTATTTCGAAGATACTTGTTTTTTCTTTAAAATTCACTATTTTCAATCGACTTTCGTTCATTTGTCATTTACTACACATGCTACAAATAGACTAACCTTATACCTTCCTAAAACATGCAAACCAAACTTACTTCCCTTTTGGAGTCTTTAGACGTTTACGAGGCAAATCGTTGTCGCAAGTTTTTGCGCTCACCTTTCTTCAATGAAGATGAGCGATTGGTGCGTTTGTTTGATCTCCTAATCCCAAATACCTCCAAAACACCTATCTCTAAAAGCGAAATTTGGCTGCAATTGGAGGGAGAAACTCCTTATAAGGATGTTAAGTTTCGGCGGTGGTGCTCGGATTTGACCAAGTTGGTGCTACAATTTTTGGCGCAAGAAATCTATCAAAATACGGTGATGCCCGAACAACTGTACCTCATTGAAGTGGTACAAACCCGCAACTTGGAAAAATTCTACCACAGCAGTTTTCAAAATGCTGAAAACCTGTTATCCAAACAAAAGCACAGAGATAGCGTGTTTTTCTACCACGAATTTAAACTCAATGAAGCCCAGCAAAAACAGGAGTTTGCGACGAAAGGACATTCCGAACAAACGAGCTTTGATGTGCTAATGCAACATTTGGATGCCTTCTATCTCACTCAAAAGTTGCGCTACTATTGTCATTGGCTCAATTATCGTAAAGTGCTGCGATTGGAGGGTGACATGCAAGTTCCTTTGATGACTGAATTGATGCAATTCATTGAAGCAAATAAGGTGAATCAAATGCCTGTGGTGGCGATTTACTACCAAATTGCCCTTACTTTATTGGATGACAATGATGAAAATCATTACCACGAACTCAAGCGACTGTTGGAAGTTCACAGTCATCTTTTTAGTTCTGAAGAAGCATGGGAAATGTATGGTTATGCTTTGAACTACTGTATTCGAAAAATAAATAGTGGGGCAGAATACTTGGCTGAATTATTTGGTTTGTATCGAGTGACGCTCAACAAAGCGGTTATCTTAAATGATGGACAGTTGGATCACCAACACTTCAAAAACATGATTGCGATTGCGCTGAGATTGAAGCAGTTTGACTGGGTGACAGATTTCATCGAAATCTATCAAAACAAACTACCCGAAAAAGTGCGTGAAAATGCCTACACTTATAATATGGCAAGAGTGTATTTTTCCAAAAAAGAATGGGACAGGGTTATTGAATTGTTGCAGCAAGTAGAATATGATGATGTGTTTTACAAACTCGACTCCAAAGCCCTTTTGCTCAAAACTTATTATGAATCAGGAGAATGGCTGGTGTTGGATTCTTTGATTGACAGCTTCCAAATACTGCTCCGCCGAAACAAGGAAATCTCAAAACAACACCGCAGCAACTACCTCAATTTGGTGAAATTTGTCAAGAAGTTAAATAGCTTGACATCGAATCATCCTACCAAAATCAAAGCATTGAAGGAAAAAATTGAAGCGACAAAACAGGTGGCTGATAAAGGATGGCTTTTGGAAAAATTGGAAGAATTTTGAGATAAGTTACTTTGCTTTTTTTACATGTTCAACTTCCAAAAAGCAACGTTCTGAATACGAAAAACGTTTTTTAATTGTAGTATTTACGGCATTTGAGAATGTCCTCTTTGTCTTGCAATCATTTCTTTACAAACCCCTTACATGAAAATAATTGCACTTTTGATAAGCCTATTGGTTTGCAGCCTACTCGAAGCTCAGGAAAAGGTGTTTTTCCCTACGGAAGAGCGAAGTACTGAAATTGGGCTGAATGTCACATCGGTCATTTCCAGTTTTGTCGATTCCAATAACGGCAGTATAAATCCAGGAGATTTCCCGTTGGTGGTGAAAGTGGCAAAAAACAACAAGGCATGGCGATTCGGTTTGGGATTGGATTTCAAAAGTCAAAGGGATGATGGAGTTATTTCGTTTGAAACAACGACAAAGACAAGTGAGGTGTTTACCAAATTTGGGCGAGAATGGCGACACCTTGTGGCCAAACGAGTAGTGGCTTATTATGGTGTGGATGTATTGTGGAACTATGTTTCGGAACAAAATGAGGTGTTCTCCAACACTGATTTTGTATCTCTACAACTCAGCAATATGGGATTTGGCGGTGGGCCTGTATTTGGATTGCAGGTAGCCTTGAGTGAGCGAATGTTGGTAAGTTTTGAAGGTTCTCTATATGGAGTCGTGACCCGTTCTCATGTGAAAGAAACGTTTAATCAAAACCCGATTTTTAACAAAGACGAAACGAATTGGTTGTCGGATGTGAAAATGAATATGCCGCAATGGTTGTATTTAATCGTTCGATTTTAGTATATTGAAGAAGTACCACAATGAAAAAAGTAATTTTATTTCTCACGATTGGCTTCTTCTGGTATTCGCTAGGTTGGGCGCAACAAAACGACAGTAAGAAGGAAGCTATTTTTGAAGTACAAAAAGTAGATTCTACTGCAATTGTCAATCAATTTGGAATGAACCTAACTCCTTTGTTGGTGCAGCTTATTCCTCTGAATCGAGGCACTACACGAACGGGGCCTTATGGATTTAGCTACAATAGGGTCAATGCCAAAAATAAGTTTTTTAGATTGGGATTGGGCGTACTTATCAATGATGAGGATTTAAATAATTCCCATCTCAATTTGCGGATCGGAGGTGGTAAAATCAGGAAAATTAGCGAAAAGTGGCATTTGACCACGGGCTGGGATTTCGTAATATTTGGGGGCAGCTTCAATGTGCCAAGTAGCAACGAAGACGATGATGGAGGCATTGGTTTTGGACCTTTTATGGGGCTTCAATACTACCTCACCAAAGACATCAGTTTGTCGACCGAGAGTTTTTTGTTTATGGGTACGACCGTCAATACGCCTGTTACTTTCCGAGTAATACCACCTGTGAGTCTGTTTGTGAATATAAATTTTGTAGCTACTCCCAAAAAACGTTTTAGAAACAGAAATAGAAGTATTCAAAATATGGAAGAAGATTCAAAACCTTTCATCGAAAGAAATTAAACATTAACATAAAATTTTGTTCATTACTTTATAAATCAACCTTCTATGAAAAACTTCAAAAAACTGACCCTTTGTAGTTTGACGGTATTGTTGCTGTCTGTTTTGGTGTGGAGTTGTCAGAAAGACATTGTAGTGTCTTCTTCTCCTTCAACGCCCTACCTTCCCGCCACCGTTTTGAATTATTCTCCTACCGATATACCCGATCACTTCAATGGCGCATTGCCTTTTCCTTTTATCACCAACGAGGACAATGATATTGTCAATGGTTCGCCTATGTTGGACATCAATAGCGACATTGCGACTTTGGGTCGTGTGCTGTTTTACGACAACCGTTTGTCGCTGAACAACACTATTTCTTGTGCTTCTTGCCACAAACAAGCCAATGGTTTTGCTGACCCTGTTTCATCGAGCAAAGGCTTCAAAGGAAAGGTAACACCGAGAAACTCGATGACGATTGTGAATCCGATTCTCAACAACAATCTTTTTTGGGATTCAAGGGTATCAAGCATTCGTGGCTTGGTCTTAGAACCCGTTCAAAACCACATCGAAATGGGTATGGAGTCGGTGGATAAACTGGCAGTCAAACTTTCTGAAACGTCTTTTTACCCCGAACTATTCCAAAAAGCGTATGGCAGCAGTGAGGTGACAGAAGAGCGCATTGCAGATGCACTTTCGCAGTTTTTGATGAGTATGTTGTCTTACAAAGCCAAATGGGATGAGGGTGTTGAACAAAATTTTGCAAACTTCAATGCCTTGGAATTGATGGGAAAAGAATTGTTTTTTAGCGAAAGAACGCAGTGCAGTGGATGTCACAGTGGGGTGAATTTCAGCGCACCCGATGGATTTGGCAATTTTGATATGGTTTTGTTGGGCAATAGAGAGGGTGACTTTATAGATTTTGGCGGCTTTGAAGGAGGAGGTGAATATTTTGAGTCACAGGGTACAGCAAACATCGGTTTGGATGTGGTGTATGACGACAACGGTAGAGGAGATGGAAACTTCAAGATTCCAAGTTTGCGAAACATCGAATTGACCGCACCTTATATGCACGATGGCCGCTTCAATACTTTGGCTGAGGTAATCAATCACTACAACGAAAACATTCAGCCACACTCAGATCTGGACAATAAGTTTAGGTCTTCTAATGGTACACCTCGTCGCATGAATTTAAGTGATTTAGAAAAGAGGGCTTTGGAGGCGTTTTTGACTACATTGACCGACGATACTTTTGTGAAAGATGTCCGATTTTCTGATCCTTTTTTGAAGTAAGGTAGGTCTGCTTTGAAGCATTTAGGAGCTTTTGAAACGCCTAATAGATTCCGTTGAATTTATTAGGCGTTTTGGTTTTTATACAATCAATTGAGTTTACTTTGATTTACTCGTCTTTCCAATCAATCCTTTCCGCCACTCATACACTGCTCGGTGCCAACTATCTTCATAATAAGAACTTCGAACCAATTGCGGTTCTGTTCTAGCGAAAGCATGGGGCATATCTTCAAAAGTAAAACTAATTCGGTCTTGTGAAGAAGTGCTTTCATAAATCCATTGTTCTGATTGGGATTCTTTGTAAACTACATCAGGCTCACCATAAATAACCAAGACCACTCCCCTATCTGTTTTCCAGCCTTCTTTGTAGGTCGTAAAAAAATCGTTGGCACGCTGTACTCGACCATAAAATTCCTTCACCAATACCTTTCCTCTATCAAAACTGCCTGCTCTATCCAACCAAAAACTATCTACGGCTGCCCTCGAATCATCTGCACGAATCATTTTTTCAAACTCCTCACTTCGGGTAATGTACCGCAATGCCTCCACCAAATCTTTGGCATCTGCAAGTTTGGGAAAACGGTTGTCCACACCGACCAAAATCAAACCTACTCCCTCTGCCTCTTTCACCTGAACAGAATAAGTGCCTATTTTACTAAGTGTAAAAGAACCATCTGTTGTAAAAGTGCTGTCCATTGCATAAATATAAGGGCGTTTTCGCTCTGTCTTGAAAGTAGGCAAGGCCAATTCTCGAAAAGGCGGATGATATTTTACCTGCAATGTTGTCAAAGGTTCATTGCGGTACTGAACCCTAATACGACTATTTTGTTGACTGTAATTGTCAAACAAAACCTGCTTATTGTAGGCATTTGTTGCCAAAAAACTCTGTTCATTGAAGGTACTGCCTTTTCTTACCACTTCTTCCAAATAGTAGTTTTTGAACGCAACAGCATCAGAAACGATAATTTTCAGTAAATAATCTTGTCCATCAGCCACTGCAATGCGATTTTTGAGGGTCGCAAAAGTGGACAGTTGCTGCGATTTTTTCACTTCAAAATTGGCGATGAGGCTGTAGAGAATGTTTTTGGCGTTTAAGTCTTTGTATAGTTCGTAAGTCACCTTCAAATGAGCATTTTGAAGGCTATCCAACTGCAATTTATCTACCGGAAAACCCAGATAAATATCTGCGCTGTCTTTTGAAGTGTGGTGAATTTTGAGGTGAATATTCGGAATCGTGGGAGATTCTGCATAAAGGTAGGCTTGGTTGTATTTTTTTAAGTTCTTGCTTTTACTAACTTCTTTGCTTGAATTGCAAGCATAAATCATACACATACAACAAATTGCAGTAACAAAAAGTATTTTTTCCATCGTCATTGGCTTTGATACAAATTTAACAAAAAACAGGGAAAGTCGAATTTTTGTGGCAAAATAGCCAAGCAAAATAGCTAATTTTGTGCTCTTAAAAAAAAACAAGACATACATGAAGACACCTATCACAGTTGCTTATGGCGATGGCATCGGTCCAGAAATTATGAAAGCTACCCTATCCATCTTGGATGCGGCAGGAGCTGATTTACAATACGATGTAATAGAAATCGGAAAAGAAGTATATCTAAAAGGAAACCAAACAGGTATTGCCCCCGAAAGTTGGGAAACGCTGCAAAAGAACAAAGTCTTTCTGAAAGCACCCATCACTACTCCTCAAGGTGGCGGCTTCAAAAGCCTGAACGTAACCATCCGCAAGACCCTTGGTTTGTACGCCAACGTGCGTCCCAGTCGGGCCTACACCCCTTTTGTGCCAAGCAATTTTCCTTCAATGGATTTGGTCATCATTCGTGAAAATGAAGAAGATTTGTATGCAGGTGTTGAGCATCAACAAACTGCCGAAGTCATTCAATGCCTCAAATGGGTATCTCGTCCAGGAACCGAAAAAATCGTTCGTTATGCCTTTGAATATGCACGAGCGCACAATCGGGAAAAGGTAACCTGTATGACCAAAGACAACATTATGAAACATACCGATGGTTTGTTTCATAAAATATTTAATGAAGTGGCCAAAGAATATCCCGATATCGAAAGCGATCACTACATCATTGACATTGGAGCGGCAATGTTGGCAGCTGCACCTGAACGTTTTGATGTAGTCGTAACGCTCAATTTGTATGGCGACATTATTTCGGACATCACTGCACAAGTTGCAGGCTCTGTGGGATTGGGCGGATCTTCCAATATAGGTGATAACTTCTCGATGTTTGAAGCCATACATGGTTCTGCACCCGATATTGCAGGAAAAGGGATTGCGAATCCTTCTGGTTTGATCAATGGTGCCTGCTTGATGTTGATGCAACTGGGCAAAGCCGAAATAGCCGAAAAGATCCAAAATGCGCTGTTGCGAACTTTAGAAGACGGTATTCATACAGGTGATATTTACCACACCAACAAAAGTACAAAACTCGCCAATACACAAGAATTTACAACGGCAATCATCGAACGATTGGGCAAAAAGCCCCGCAAAATGAAACCTGTTATCCTCAACAAAAATAGCAAACCCATTGAAGTGAAAATCACACCTTACAAACCTGTGAAAAAAGAAATGGTGGGTGTTGATATTTTCTTGGACTGGACAGAAGACAACCGAAATCCTGAAAAACTAGGTAGTAGATTGAAGGAATTGGCGGGTGATTTACTGCAATTAGAAATCATTACAAATCGAGGGGTAAGGGTTTATCCTGATGGTATGCCTTCTACTTTTTGTTCTGATTATTGGTTGTGTCGTTTCGTATCCAAAAATTCTATGATGACCAACGACAAGCATGAAACTAATGTCGTACATACCATTAAAAACCAAGATGTGATTGCGCTACTTCAACGAGTTACTGACGCTCGCCTCAATTTTGTGAAATTGGAGCAGTTGTTTTACATAGACGGGGAAAGAGCCTATTCATTGGGGCAGGGAGAGTAGATTACCTCCTTTTAGGAGTCCGTCTTACATTCATAATCTGTTGAAAAAACAAAAAAAGGTTTGATACATTCGTGAAAGTGTATCAAACCTTTTTTTTGTGTCTTTGATAATTCTTATTTTTGTGCTTTGGACAAAAAATCTAATAACAATTAAGCTAATGACTACCAAACACTTAATGCCTTTGTTTCTTCATCCAAAGTCTAAAACTACTTGCATTTTCCTTTTTTGGTGGAAGTAACGCCTGCTTTTTGGGCCAAACAAAGGTTGTTATAGGTTTTACCATTGCAGCCACAGACAGGACTGTAAAGCGTTGGACAAGTCTGTTGTGGATTTATCTTCGCTTCATCGACACATTCCATTGGAATAACTGGAGTTCCTGCTGGGCATTTTCCTTTTTTGACGGAAGTAATCCCCATTTTTTCTGCTTCACAACTGTTGTTGTAATTGCGTCCATCACAGCCACAAACTGGGTTGTAGAGAGTAGGACAGTTTTGTTGAGGGTTTACTTTTGATTTGTCAACACAAGGTTTGTTAATTGGAGTTGGGATAGTCCCTGCTGGACATTTTCCTTTTTTGGTGGAGGTAATACCCTTTTTTTGGGCCTCACAAAGGTTGTTGTAAGTGCGTCCATCGCAACCACAAACAGGGCTGTAAAGCGTTGGACAAACTTGATCGGAATTGACTTTACTGGGGTCAATACAATTTTGAGCTTCAAGGTTTAAAAAATTGGTAATCAAACCAAAGCAAAAAAGCAAAGAATAGATTAGATATTTCATATTTTTGATTTTTGAAGTAAAAAAAATAGAGAAGTTAACCCATATTAGACTTCTTCTCAAGAAAATTAGTTTAGAAGAGTTGAAAAAATATTTTGCACTGCAATGTATTTGTACTATCAACTCCTATTCCTTGATGCAGATTTTTGCAAAAATGTTACCGCAAAAAATCAAAAAAATACAGTAAGTTGCACTTCAATTACCAATCTTTCTATTTCCATGTCTTTATTCAAACGCCTTGCAGGTCAAACTGCCATTTATGGATTGAGTAGCATCGTTGGTCGCTTGCTCAATTATTTGTTGGTACCGATTTATACCCGTGTTTTTCTGCAAGCGGAATATGGAGTGGTAACAGAAATGTTTGGTTATGTGGGGTTTTTGATGATTGTGTTTACCTACGGCATGGAAACCTCTTTCTTTCGCTATGTCAAAGACAAAGCCTATTCGCAGAAAGTCTTCAGCACGGCGGTCATCTCGCTTTTGGTATCGAGTGTAGTTTTGATGGTATTTTTTATTGGAATGGCGCAACCGATAGCCAATCTGATTCAGTATCCCGATCACCCAGAATATATTATTTGGTTTGCCTTGGTTTTGGGTTTTGATGCCATCGCCTCGATTCCTTTTGCGAATTTGCGCTACGAAAACCGTCCGATTCGGTTTGCAGCCATCAAAATGGTGAATATTTTTACCAACATAGGTCTGGTGCTATTTTTTGTGGTATTGGCTCCCCGAATTGCAGATGATTTTGCTTTTGTACAAGCGATTTACAATCCTGATATACGAATTGGTTACATCTTTCTCGCCAACTTAGCGGCAAGTGCATTGACGCTTTTGCTACTTTTACCAGAGTTCAAAAAGGTACGGTGGGAATTTGACAAGGTATTGTGGAAGAAGATGTTTTGGTATGCAATGCCCTTGATGATTGCAGGTTTTGCAGGGATTGTAAACGAGATGTTGGATAGGATTTTATTGAAGTATTTGCTGCCTTATGACTTGGAAACCAATCAAGCACATTTGGGAGTCTATGGAGCATGTTACAAACTTTCGATTCTGATGACCTTGTTCACCCAAGCTTTTCGCTATGCTGCCGAGCCTTTCTTTTTTGCCCAGTCTATACAATCTAATGCCAAGATGGTGTATGCGGTGGTGATGCGGTATTTTGTGGCAGCAGGGATTTTGATTTTTTTGGGGGTGACTTTTTTCATAGATATTTTTAAAATCCTTATTGGAGAAAATTTTCGAGAAGGGCTCTACATTGTTCCGATTTTACTACTCGCCAATTTGTGTTTGGGGATGTATTACAACCTCTCGATTTGGTACAAATTGACCGACAAAACCCCTATTGGTGCAATCATTGCGGTCATCGGCGCAAGCATTACCATTGTGCTGAATGTTTTGTTGATTCCTTCAATTGGCTATTTGGGTTCGGCTTGGGCAACCTTGATTTGTTATGCTTCAATGGTCATAATTTCCTATTTTTGGAGTCGAAAATACTATTTGATTCCCTACGAAATAGGGCGTATTCTGCAATATTTGATAATCGGAATAGGCTTGTTTTTAGTTGACAAACAGCTCACTGCAATGCCTTTAGGCGGAATGGTTTTGTATGGATTGAAGGTAGCGATATTGTTGGGTTATGTGGGTTTTGTGTTTTGGAAAGAGAAGACAGGTAGAATGATTCCCCATTAGTGATTTGTGAGTTTAGATTTTATTTACCTTGTTACTTTCACTTCAATGAGCATACGTAAATAGGCTGAGGTGTCTATTAGCAAAGACGATGTTTAAACATAAAATACCCCAATCCGTTATTCAAAAAAGTATATCCATTCAACAAAAATCAACCTTTCTTATATGAAAATTGGTATTGTCTGTTATCCTACCTATGGCGGAAGTGGAGTTGTGGCTACCGAATTGGGCAAAGCATTGGCAAACAAGGGCCATCAAGTGCATTTTATTGCTTATGAGCAGCCCGCTCGTTTGAATTATTTTGTTGAAAATATCTATTTTCATGAGGTCAGTTTTTCCAATTACCCCTTATTTGCTTTTCCGCCTTACGAAACCGCATTGGCAAGTAAATTGGTGGATGTAGTTAAATTTCAAAAATTGGACATTTTACACGTTCATTATGCCATTCCTCATGCTTCAGCTGCTTATCTCGCTAAGAATATTTTGAAGGAACAAGGGATTGAAATTCCAGTAGTAACTACCTTACATGGTACAGACATTACACTTGTCGGCAAAGACATCACTTTTTCGCCAGTTGTGAGTTTCTCCATCAATCAATCAGACGGTGTGACAGCAGTTTCGGAAAGCCTTAGACAACAGACATACGAGTATTTTGACATCCACACAGATATTGAAGTGATTCCCAACTTTATTGATCTTAAAGCTTTTCAAAAACTCGACAAAGACCACTTCAAAAAAGCGATTGCACCACAAGGAGAACGCATTGTTATGCACATTTCCAATTTCAGGAAAGTGAAGCGCATACAGGATGTATTGGATGTATTTTATCGCATTCACCAAGTTATGCCCGCCAAACTGCTGTTGGTCGGTGATGGCCCAGAACGTAAAGCTGCGGAAGCACAGTGCCGAGATCTGAATATTTGTCACGACACCCGTTTTTTAGGTAAACAAGATGCTGTTGGTGAACTGTTGGCGATTGCAGATTTGTTTATTTTACCTTCTCAAAACGAAAGTTTTGGATTGGCTGCATTGGAGGCAATGGCTTGTGAAGTGCCTGTTATTTCGTCTAATGCAGGTGGAATTCCCGAAATCAATGTGCATGGTGAAACGGGTTTTTTGAGCGAAATTGGAGATGTAGAAGATATGGCGAAAAATGCGATTTCTATCCTAAGTAATGAAGATACATTGCTGCAATTCCGCAAAAATGCCCTCGACCAAGCACGCCGTTTCGATATTGAAGCCATATTGCCCATGTATGAAAAACATTATGAGCGGACGATTGAGAAGGTGATGGGAAGAGTTGCAGTTGGTTGAATTGTAATAAATTACTGAAATTTTGCAAAAATCTGTCTATCAACAACATTTTTCATTTTGATTCCCTACTTCAATGGTTCGGGTAGTTTTTACTAAACGCAGACACAGAGAGACGCAGGGATTTGATTATCAGATAGTTGTAAAAATCTCATTTGCTTCTTACTAACTTGATTGTCAATTCACTAGAGGAACACTACGAACCACTACCACTTAGAGAACGCATAAAAAATAAGTTCCCGATTTAGACTTTTATAGTTTCATTTAAAAATATATCAGAAGTAAGAAAATCAACTTTCTATCAACAAAAAACTATAAAAGTCTTCGTATCAATTTAGGAAGTATTTGATAAGAAACTGATATTGAGGTGCTTTTTTAATTTTTATTCTCATTTATTCCTTACCACTCCGCCGTTTCATCTATCCGATGCACCTCTGTCATTTCCTTCAATAAGGGGTGTAAATATTCGCTGTGAAAACCCTTTCTTCCACCATAAATTGGTGTAACAGAATCCACATCAGGCATTTGAAGTCCTGCCTTTTTTAGGAAAACCTCCAAATTTTGCAGCCATTCTTCCTTCAATGCCTTTTCACCTATAAAAACATTTCCCTCCTGCAATTGAGCTTCAAAATCACCTTCTTCAAAAATTCCCAAAGCGTAGGGGAAGGCTTCGTTTAGGGCAGTTTGAAGGCGAGCATGTGCCACTTCGGTAGCCCTAGCCAGTTGTTTGACCCACACATCGGCATGGAAAATATGGTATTTGATTTCGCCTCGAATTTTGGCAGACAACTGCGTCAATGGTGTAAAAGAGGAATTCATCAATGCTTGGTAGCGCAAAGCTTCGGAATAGTCAAACAACAGATGCCGAATCAAACTAAAATCATATTCTCCAATCGGCAGCTCGACCAATTGGCAACATTTGAAGTCTTTGGTCGGACGCTGAAAACCCAAAATATCAGGATCTGCTTCTCCTAAATGTTCATGCAAAATAAGGTACAATTGATAAGCATGACCAATTTTATCTTGTGCCATTGAAGAAAAAGCTATGTCTTCTTCAATCGTAGGTCCCAAGCCCGTCCACTCTGAATTGCGGTGGCCAATGATGAGCGCATCATCTGCCATTTTGTAGAGTAATTCTTTGATTGCCTGTTGAGTGTCTTTTGTCATTTCCATTTTTATTCTGATTTTAATTCATTCTGCGCCTTTTTGAAGGCCGTAATTTTGTCGCTCACTTTGAAGCCAGACGATAGTCGGTATTTTTTATCTCGATTCGTAGCAAACATGTCCTCATCTTCAATATTGAGCGCAAAAATATCTGTTGTTTTGACCACCCAAATATTAAAGCAGTCGTCTCTTCGGCCGTACTGCTCTTTCGCCAATACCAATGCCATTTCGTGGCTTGCTGCGTGTAAAGAACCAACGTGAATGTGCTGTGCTCCTCGTTTTTTTTGGACAAGTATCTCATACGTTACTCCATGTTGGTGTTCTCCCGTTTCGTTTTCGGGAGTATTTTTTTGTAAGTCAAGCCGATTAACTCTAGGGTCTAATGAATCCATAAGGTTGTTTTAAAAAATTTGCTGAAATCAAAAGTAGCAAAAAAAGGAAAATTGCAGGCTATGGGCTTGTTACTGCAAAAAATGATTTAGGCTGTTTTTTAAACATTCTTACTTCAAAATAGTCTAAAAAAACAATACCATTACTGCTGTAAAAGGTCATTTTTTGTAGCATTTTTTACTTCTACGACTTCAATTTCTCTAAAAACCACGAATATGAACAACCGTTTTCAATTCTTCACCATCTTGTTTTTCAGCTTATTATTAGGTTCTTGCAATATAACTACTGGCTTGGAAGAACCCGATATGGAAACAATCAAAGTTGACGGTGTTTGGAAATCAGAAAGCGGCAATTTGGCAAGTAACTTGCGAAAACAATTGCAGAGCAGAACTCTACAAATTTACCAAGATTTTCGTTATTCTTTGAAGGATACCGACTATGCCGCTAATGTTTCTTTGGCAGAAGGAGTTCTTGAATTTGAAAATGACTTAGATTTGAAAGGCGTTTTTCCTGTCACAATTCACCAGACATATCCTACACCAATTACTTATCAAGGAATTGCAGAAATAAACATGGAGGTAAAGCCTATAGAAATGACCATTGAATATGTACAAGTTTTTCCGAGTCAAGAAGTAGCACTTGCCCCACCTGTAGCGGAAGAAGGTTTTGGTAGCACGGAAAACTTCAATCTGGGCATCTGCAATGTCCAAAAATTTAGTATTCAGTAGACCTACTCTTGCCCTGCAAACATAAAAATAGCTCTCAAAGCAAGTGCTCGATGGCGTTGGCGAAGACATTCATTTGAAGGGGCTAAGATACTGTCACAGTTGGTACGGGTAGCTGTGATAGAGTTGGTAAAGCGGAAATTGAGTCCAAAAGTAGAAGAGAACATATAAGATACATCCACAATTCCTCCAACATCCCATTTTTTTGGAGGATAATCCCCTCCAAAGTAATCTTCTGTTTCATCCAGCCCAAATATTTCGTATTTGTTTTTCACTGAACGTCCAATTAATACTCCTGCTCCAAAAATCAGCCCTCCTTTTAGGTCGTGGTATTTCACTAGCAGCGGAATTTCGGCATAGTCCATAGTTATTTTGAAGTCAACAACCGAGTTTCTAAGTGTAGAACGACTGCCTTTCTGAGAATACAAGATTTCCATTGCAGCACTCCACCTATTGTATTCGTCCAATCCCAATTCTACTACAAAACCTCCGTTTAATCCCAATTTGTCATAACCTGCTACATCGTCTCCGTCAATTTGTGTAAAATTGAATCCTCCAACAATTCCTGCTCTAAACAATTGTTGGGCGTGTGCAGTACTATTAAAAAGGAAGCAACCAAAAAGTAAGAGTAAAAAAGATAGTTTTTTCATGTAAAGACTTAATTTGATAGTTTAGAAACAGCGTATTTTAGAAAATATGCCTTATATTGATTTTGAATCCCAAAACTAAAGAATAAACATGACTACCGTACTGATTATTATTGCTTTTCTGGTCATTTTTCCGCTATTTTGGATAGCTATTAATTATCTAACAGCTAAAATATCGGGTTGGGCAACAATGGCCAAATACTACCGAACAGATTTAAAACCCGAAGGATATGCGAAATCCATGACGAGTGGTACCGTAGGTTGGGCAAGATACAACTATGTCCTAAATATAGTTATCAATGAGGAAGGTCTATATATGTCCACAATCTCGCTATTCAGTATTGCCCATCCACCTGTTTTTATTCCGTGGGAACATATCGAATTGCGGGGGAAAGTTGATTTCTTATTGATTGTCAGACAGCGTTTGTCCGTTTTTACTCCAAGTGGCAAGCGGATTGCAAAGGTGTTGTTGTCGAGAAGTATTTTTGAAGAGGCCGAGAGAGTAATACCTGCTTCAATTGATGGAACGCATTAAAAGAAGTGCAAGGTGAAATAAGATAAAAAAAAGAGGCAAGTATTTCTAAACTACTGCCTCTTTTTTATTTGGTAAAACACCAACTTTTTCCTTATTCAATTGTACTTATTTGCCAGACAACATGAATGCTCTTAAATCGGCAAAAGACGTGAAAAGTTTTGAAGGAGAAAAAATATTGATTTTGCCTCCTATTACTTTTGATGTATTTGATGGGCTAAAAAAACTACTGGAAGGAAAGCGACCTCCTTTGAAGGAAGATTGATTTTTTGTATCAATGGGATTTACCTTTGAACAGTTTTCGGCTTGGAATTTATTTATTTTTTTCATGGAATGGACTTTTTAAAAAAGTTGTTAAAATAAAATTACAAACAGAAATATCCAAATATCATACCAAGCATGCCATTTTTTTTTTTTGACTATTAACTTGCCTATTATCAGTCTTTTTCATCTCCTTCAATTTGTGGCTATCCTCCTCTAATACAAAAAATAGCAAAGTTTTTTATGCAATAAAGCTTTATTGCACAGTTTTTGCATAACTATGACAATACACAAACATCAAGTTCAAAAAAACAAATCAAACTCAAGTCAAAACTTGAGAATGTTTGATATTTTTTTTGGAATTGAATTTAAACTCATTAATCCCCCTAAGCCAACCCATTTATGGCAAAGTTTCCCTTTTACAAACAACTTGACGCAATGGACTGCGGTCCTACTTGCTTGCGGATGATTGCCAAGCATTATGGAAAGCACTATTCTCTACAACATTTACGGGAACGAAGTCATATAGACAGAGAAGGTGTTTCACTTTTGGGTATCAGTGATGCTGCTGAAAACGTTGGTTTTCATACCTTAGCTGTTACGCTACCTTTCGATGTACTTCAAGACAAAGCCCCTCTTCCCTGTATTGCTCACTGGAAACAGAATCATTTTGTGGTTGTCCACAAAGTCACCAAAGACAAAGTATTTGTTGCTGATCCTGGACTGGGATTGGTAAGTTACAGTATTGAAGATTTTCTGAAGGGCTGGATTTCGAACCGTCAGAATGGACAGACAGAAGGTGTCGTCTTATTGCTCGAACCCACACCCGATTTCTTTGAAGCAGAAGGGCAAGAAATAGACAAGAAAAGTTTTGGTTTTCTATTTTCGTATTTCACCAAGTACAAAAAACTCATCGTCCAATTGTTGCTGTGCCTGTTTATTGGCAGCATGTTGCAATTGATATTTCCGTTTTTGACCCAATCCATCGTTGACATTGGAGTCAATACACAGGACATGAATTTTGTGTATTTGATTTTGATGGCTCAGTTGATGCTTTTTGTAGGGCGGATGTCAGTTGAGTTTATACGATCATGGATATTGCTGCACATTAGTACAAGGGTCAATATCTCGCTGATTTCGGATTTTTTGGTCAAATTGATGCGCTTACCGATTGCTTTTTTTGATACCAAAATGACCGGCGACCTTTTGCAGCGGATATGGGACCATCATAGAATTGAAAATTTCTTGACCAACTCAAGCTTCAATACACTCTTTGGAGTGGTCAATTTGCTCGTCTTCAGTTTGGTATTGGGTTTCTACAGTTCGACTATTTTACTCGTATTTTTTGGAGGAAGTATGCTCCATATTTTGTGGATATTGCTCTTTTTGAAGAAAAGGAGAGAATTGAATTTTAGGGAATTTGACCAAGCATCTGCCAATCAAAGCGCCTTGATACAGTTGGTTCAAGGGATGCAAGAAATCAAACTCAACAACTATGAAAAACAAAAACGTTGGGAATGGGAAGGGATTCAAGCCAGTCTTTTCAAAATAAAGGTGAATAGTTTGGCAGTTGAGCAGTATCAACAGGCGGGAGGAATGTTCTTCAATGAGTTGAAGAATATTTTGGTCACCTTTATTTCGGCACAAGAGGTCATCAACGGCAACATGACACTCGGTATGATGATGGCGGTTTCGTATATCATTGGACAGTTGAATTCACCCATTTTACAGATAATTGGCTTCATACAATTGGCGCAAGATGCGAAAATCAGTTTGGAGCGTTTAGGTGAAATCCATTTGCAAGCAGATGAAGAAACATCGGAAAAACCCAAATTGGCAATGCTCCCCGAAAACCGTGATTTGGTACTCGATAATTTGACTTTCCATTATGGAGGACCTCATTCTCCAAGGGTTTTGGACAATATCAACTTATTTATTCCTGAGGGGAAAATAACGGCTTTGGTAGGGACGAGTGGTAGCGGTAAAACCACGATTTTGAAACTCTTACTCAAATTTTACGAACCTACGGAGGGTAAAGTACGTATGGGAGAATTAGACATGGAGCATTTATCCAACCCTTTGTGGCGTAGCAAATGTGGTGTGGTGATGCAGGAGGGATTTATTTTTTCGGATACCATCGCCCGCAATATTGCAGTCAGCGACGAAATCATCGACAAGCGAAAGCTGCTCATGGCGGTAAAAGTTGCCAATATTCAAAGTTTTGTGGAATCTCTGCCATTGAGTTATAATACCAAAATCGGGCAAGAAGGAGTGGGGTTGAGTCAAGGGCAAAAACAACGTTTACTAATAGCAAGGGCTGTTTACAAAAATCCCGATTACTTGTTTTTTGACGAGGCAACCAACGCACTTGATGCCAACAACGAACGCATTATCATGGAAAACCTCAATCAGTTTTTCAAAGGCAGAACTGTTGTGGTAGTAGCACACCGATTGAGTACAGTTCAAAATGCTGACCAAATTGTGGTGTTGGAGAAAGGTAAAATAGTGGAAATCGGTAATCACCAAACTTTGACGGCTAAAAAAGGAGCGTATTTTCATTTGGTAAAAAATCAGTTGGAACTTGGGAATTGACTCTATTGTTATATTGTTGTATGGTTATATGGCTATATTTTTGAACTACTTATCTGCCATCAACCACAACAATTCAACAGTATAACATTTCAGCAATAAAACAGTATAACATTTCAGCAATAAAAAAACATGGAAGTCACCCGCAATACATATGAAGAAGGCATTTCACAAGCAGCTCACGAATCCGAAGCGGATAAGATAGAGTTGAGGAGTGAAGAGATGCAAGACATATTGGGCTATGTCCCACATTGGATAGTTCGATGGGGGGCGAGTGTAATATTATCTGTATTGGTATTGTTGATACTCATTTCCTATTTGGTCAAATATCCAGATGTGATTCCCGCACGAATTACTCTACAAACACAATCTCCTCCTATTCCTGTCATCTCTCGAAACAGCGGTAAGTTGATACAATTGACCGTCCAAAATGATGATATAGTGGTCAAAGACCAAATTGTTGGGATACTCAATAGCTCAACTGATACCTTAGCTGTCAAACAGCTGAAAACCCAATTGCAGAAAATGGAAGGGTTGTCCATCAATAGCAGTATTGGTAAACTTCAATTGAAGCCAGTCAATCATTTGGGGGCATTGGAAGATGTCTATGCTCAACTTTTGCGGAGCGTCAATGACTACCAAAGCTTTTTGCGAAACCAAAACCCCACTAAGCGGGTGAATGCTGTCCAAGATCAAATTGCAGCCTTCAAAAATTTGGGCGCAGAATTGGAGCGTCAAAGAGGTATTTATCAACGAAATGTAGAAATTGCAAAAGGCAATTATTACCGCTACCAGCAAGCACTCCGAACAGGTGGAGTTTCTATGGTGCAAGTAGAGCAAGCTGAAGCAGAACTCCTTCGGAATATACAATCTTTGGCCAATTTGGAGGCACGTATTCAGGAAAACAACCTGCAAATCACAAGTCAAAATACAGGCATTGTTGAGATTAACTCCAATGCCAGTGATCAAGAAAATTCGCTTCAACAAAACATCGAACAATCCCTAAGTAGTGTAAAAGCACAGTTGGCAAACTGGGAGTTGAATTACATTTTGAGGGCCTCGATTGATGGAACCGTTTCGCTGCCCGACCGCATCAAATTGCAGCAAAACATTCAAATGGCTGAGGAAGTAATGACAATTGTTCCGGTGGGTGGTGAGCAGCAAATTGTGGGTAAAATGCAGTTGCCCATATTTGGTGTGGGAAAAGTGAAGATTGGGCAAAGGGTGAACATCAAACTCGATAGCTACCCCAATACAGAATTTGGGATGCTACATACTGCTGTGGCAGACATTGCCGCTGTTCCTCGTGAAAGTTTTTATGAAGCAACAGTCTATCTTCCCGATGTCTTGATATCCAACTACAAAAAAGAACTTCCCTTCAAACAAGGAATGCAAGGAACGGCAGAGGTCATTACCGAAGATTTGCGGTTGATTGAGCGCATCTTCAATCAGATGAAGTCTATTTTTAAGAGCAATACCTAAGGATTGAATTTATGATTTTTGTTTGTTCATTGAACAAGGTGTCATATAACTTACGAACACCCAAAAAACCTCTGTGACCTTCTCTTTTTGTGTCATATTGAAAATACCTTTTGGATTGAAATGAGTAGTTTTATCATAAAACACTCTTTTGACTTAACTTGACATCAAAAAGCGATGAACTTCAACCTCATATTTTTATTCATTTTCTCCTTTGCCCTTCAACTTACACCCTTAACTGCCCAACCTCTCGACTTTCAACGCAATCGAAATACCACCGTTCAAATCCAAAATCGAGTACTCCAATATCCTTGGGCAGGAGGATTGAATACTCCTCAATTTTCGGCAATAGACTTCAATGGTGACGGCATCGAAGACCTATTTGTGTTCGATAAATCTACTAATAAGGTACTGACTTTCATCAATAAAGGCACACCCAACCAACAAAATTACATTTACACACCTGAATACGCTTTCCAATTTCCGCCTCTTCAAGATTGGGTACTGTTGAGAGATTACAATGCCGATGGAATCACTGATATTTTTACGTATAGCATTGAAGGAGCTGGAGTGAGCGTATATCGTGCCAAACGCCCTTCCTTCAATAGCCTTTCATTTGAATTGGTTTCTAATAGGTTGTTGTATCAAGGTCTAAATGGGCCTTCCAATGTATTGGTCACACGCATTGATATTCCTGCAATAGCAGACATCACAGGTGATGGAGATTTAGATATTCTGAGTTTTGACGCTTTCGGCAATTATGTAGAACACTATGAAAACCAATCACAAGAATTGACAGGAACGGCGGGTGATACGCTTTGGTTTGAAAGAGTGGACAGATGCTGGGGGAAATTTGCAGAGAATAGCAGCACCAATTCAGTAGTACTAAACAGCGAAAATTGTGGCGGAAAATCAGCTTCAAAAGTGCATACAGGTTCTACCCTATTGGCATTTGATTTGGAAGGCGACAATGACCAAGACTTGCTGATGGGCGATTTGTCCTTCAACAATTTGGTATTGCTCACCAATGGAGGTACGCCCCAAAATGCCCTCATGACCCAACAAGACACCCTTTTTCCGAGCAATGATCAATCGGTTAATATTTCCATTTTTCCTGCGGCTTATGCTTTGGACATCAACAACGATGGTTTACAGGATTTACTGACAGCACCCAATGACGTAGAATCACAAAGCACGCACCAAATATGGTCTTACTTCAACACAGGAACAGCCCAAAACCCACACTTTGAACGCCAAACCGAAGATTTTTTGACCGAAGACATGATAGATGTAGGCGAAGGTGCTTACCCCGCTTTTATAGACTTCAATGCCGACGGATTGATGGATTTTGTGGTAGGCAACAAAGGGAAGTATGACACGGAAAATCAATTTTACAAAGATGCTCATTTGACGCTTTTCCAAAATATCGGCACGCTCGAAATACCTACCTTTCAATTGGTAGATGAAGACTACTTCAATATGAGTGAACTCCATTTATTGGGATGCTATCCCACTTTTGGAGATGTGGATAGCGATGGTGACAAAGATTTGGTGGTAGGAGATGAATCGGGGCGATTACATTATTTTGAAAATACGGCTGCACTCGGTGAAGCCCTGCAATTGGAGCTACACACTTTTGAACTCTTGACCTTAGTTCCCAACGACTATTCAGCCGTTCCGTTTTTGGTGGACATAGATGGAGATGAAAAGGTGGATTTGGTGGTAGGTACTGCAAAAGGCAGGATTTTTCACTTCCGCAATTTCACCCCTTTTGGAAGCGAAACACCTATTTTTTCCATCGAAAGTGAAAAATGGGGCAATGTTTCGGTGCGGGAACCCAAATTTTCGAGGGGAAGTGCTGCGCCGATTGTCACAACTTTGGACGATACCGAAAAACTGTATTTGATTGTGCAAAGTGAAGGCGGTAATTTATCACTATTTACCGACCTCGAAAAAGATACCTTTACCTTGGTCACCAAAAACTACTCTTTCATCAACGAAGGCGGACGAGGAGGTTTGACAATTGCAGATTTAAACGGTGGTGGCGATAAAGATTTGTTGGTTGGAAATCGTCGGGGCGGAGTGGCTTTGTATTCACAAAGTCTGGTTTGGGATGCTATTGAAGGAAAGGAGAAGGAAAACGAAGTACGTATTTTTCCCAATCCTTGTACTGCAATGTGTGAAATTCGTTTGGAGGGCTTCCTCGATTTCACTTCAACAGAAACACCCATTTTTACACTCTACAACATTGAAGGTAAGCGAATAATATTGCAACCCAATTTTTCTGCCTCCCATAATTTACTGACAATTGATGTGGAAGATTTGCCGCAAGGGATGTATTTTTTTGAAGTGATGACAAAGAATAGGAGAAAAGTGGGTAAATTGTTGGTGAATTAATGATTGAAAACTTATGCTCTACGCCTTTCTAAAATTAATCTTCAAAATAACTCTTCAAGTATTTTTTCGGCAATTCAAGGTCGTTAATCGGCATTTGATTCCCAAAAAAGGCCCCTTGATTGTGGTGTCGAACCATCCGAGTACCTTCATGGATCCAATTATTGCGGCTACTTTGTTGAAGCAACAAGTTCATTTTATCGCTAAAGGAACGCTATTCAATACGGGTTTGAAAAACTGGATACTCAGCAATTTGATGAATGCTATTCCTGTGTATCGCCGTCAAGATAATGTTGAAAATCCCAATAAACTGCAGCAAAATGATGCGATTTTTGAACGGTGTTTTGAGTTTTTGGGAGAGAAAGGTACGCTGATTATTTTTCCAGAAGGCACGAGTATCAATGAGCGACGGCTGCGGGAAATCAAAACGGGAACGGCAAGGATTGCTTTGGGAGCTGAGGCAAGAAATAATTTTGAGTTGGGGGTTTCGATTTTGACAATTGGCATCAATTATAGCGATGCTTCGACTTTTCGGAGTGATGTCTGGGTGAATATTGACGAGCCTATTCAAGTGAGTGATTTTAAGGAAGCTTATCAAGAAGATGAATTTGAGGCAGTTCGGGCATTGACGGAGGTGATTCGGCAACGTTTGGAGCAAAATCTAATCATTACCGATGATGATACGGAAGATGAGTTGGTGCAGCAGATTGAAGCGATTTACAAAAATCAACTGATTGCCGATTTGGATTTAGACCCCAAAGAACACGCTTTTACGCTGACAAGGGGTATTGTGGATGCGGTGAATCATTTTGAAGAAATGGATGCGCCGAGGGTAGAGGCATTGCAAGATTCTGTGGGTAAATACATGACACAACTCAATGAATTACAATTGGAAGACCGCTTTTTGGCACAGGACAAAAAACGAAAGCGCAACATTTTTCGAGACAGTCTGTGGATGTTGGTCACGCTGATTCTTGGTTTTCCTGTGCATTTGTATGGATTTGTCAACAATTACATTCCCTATATTTTACCTTCAAAGATTGCGGCTTTACTCACCAAAGACGAGGAATATGTTGGGCCTATCAAAATGACCAGCGGAATTTTTACTTTCAGTTTTTTTTATGCCTTACAGGTTTACCTATTTCATCAGTATCTTGCTCCCAATGAATGGTGGACAGTGGCGTATGCGATGAGTTTGCCGCTTAGTGGATTTTTTGCGATAAGTTATTGGCAACATTCAGGTAAGTTCCTGAAACATTGGCGGTTAATTTCACTTTTTTACCAAAAGCCCGCAGAGATGGGTCGTTTATTGCAGCAGAGGGCGGAGATTATTGAGGTTTTGGAACAAGCGAAAGAGGAATATTTTAGCAATCAATGAATGGACATGCTGAAGCTGAAAAATGCTCGTCTCCAGTTTTTTTTCAAAAAAAAATATTTTTTTTGAAGGAACTATTTGGCGAAAAAAAGAATTGTGTATATTTGCAGCCTCTTACGAGAAAAGCAGCCGGTGTAGCTCAGCTGGCCAGAGCAGCTGATTTGTAATCAGCGGGTCGGGGGTTCGAATCCCTCCACCGGCTCCTGACAAAAATAAAAGCATAAATCGTTTTCTGTAAATGGTTTATGCTTTTTTGTTTTTTAGAATAATTCTTGAGATTTACATTTTTAATTTGTCTTAGTCCACCCACCCTGCACATCCACAATAAAGTCAATCACCCCATCCATAAAAAAATCCTGTTCGTCCCACATAGACAAATGACTACCATTGGCACAATAGAGAAAACGCCCATTTTGTACCAATTCGCTCATTTCCTTCATTTCTTCGGGGTTCATCGTGTCGTATTTGGCACCGACCATCAGCGTGGGAACGGTCAAGGTGTGTAAATCATCCCAAACACTCCAATGTTTGAGAATACCACCAGGAACAAATTCACTTGGCCCTTGCATAAATTCATACACATGTTGGTTAACGTTTTTGAAACTACGAAGAATAGGTTCGGGCCAATCCTTTGAAGGCATTTGACAGATATGTTTGGTGTAGTATTCCTCAAATACGAGGTCTTGATAGATGGGATTGTGGTAGTCGCCTTTGTTTTCAAATAGTTCCAAAGAATCTATCAAGGATTGACGCATTTGGTTCCGCAATTTGGAGTTATAGGCCTCATATTTGTCGAAATCGGCGGTCATATTGCAAATGATCAAACCTTTGAGGTTTTGCTGGTATTTTAGCGCATATTCCATTCCCAAAATACCGCCCCAAGAATTACCGAGCAGATAAAAATTGTCCTTGTTCAAGCCCAAAGCCACCCGCACCTGTTCGACTTCTTCTACAAAACGCTCTATCGTCCATAGGCTGTCGTCGTCAGGTTGGTCCGAATAGTGTGAACCGAGTTGGTCGTAGTGATAAAACTCGATTCCCGCTTTTGGGAAAAAACTCTCAAAACACTCCATGTATTCATGTGTCAAAGCAGGACCGCCATGCAAAATCAAGACCTTCATCGGGCTATTCCCAAATCGTTTTGTCCAAACCTTGTAACCTTCCTTCAATTCAATCATTTGTACACCAGCAGCTTGAAAATCGGTAGGTGTTTTGAAGTCGAGATAGTCACAGTTTTGTTCGGCTACGGATTCTTCTTTTACTGCAGGTTGTTGTTCACAAGAATGAAACAGCAGCGAGAAAAAACTGAGGAGAAATAAAATAGATTTGTGGTTCATATTGAAGGTATTTTTTGAAGCATTTGATAGACTTACAATAATAAGAAAAAAACAGTTGTTTGACAATTTTTGTAGAGTCCATAAATACCTCTTTAGTTTCGTTTCGTAAAAAATTAATCTTCCAATAAAATGCCGAAGTCTCATTTCACAATATTTGCCAAAGAACCGAAAAAGATGCGATTTCTTGTCAAAATCTTTAGAAAAAACCAATAATTCCCCCCTTTATGATAATAAAATTGGAACTTCAATAGACCACACCTTGTTGAATACTAAAAAAGTCTTACCTTTATTTAGTTATATCTATCTCTCTACAAAAGGAGCAAAAACTCCATGAACACAGCATTTCTGAAATACATTGCCGATAATATTCCCTTCAATCCTCAAACAGATGATTTGCGGACATTGAAAGACCATTGCTTCGTGTTTCCGACCAGAAGAGCAGGCGTTTACTTCAAAAAATACCTGACTGAGCGATTCCCCGATCAGTTTATTTGGAGTCCTTATGTGTTTAGCATCGTGGAGTTTACCCAGTTTCTATCCGACAAGGTGATACTCGACCCCGTAACGATGGTATTGGAACTTTACAAGATTTATCACCTTTACGAACCTGAAACCAAATTTGACAAGTTTTATCCCTGGGGACTATTGTTAATTAAAGACTTCGATGAGATAGACAAGTACATGGTGGACCACAAACAACTCTTTGCCAATCTGCGAGACATTCGCCAAATGGATGAGTTTTTTGAGATGGAAGACGAACAGTTCGAGTTTTTGAAGCAGTTTTGGAATGTATTGAACAAAGAGCAAAACACCGATCTTGAATCCGAATTTATCCGAATTTGGGAAATATTGGGTGATGTTTATGAAGAATTTAAGGAAAATCTGTTGCAAAACAATGCCGCTTACGAAGGCATGGCACAGCGTGAAATCCTCGAAAAACTCAAAAACGGTAGCCTTCAATTGCCCTTCAGTCGGATTGTTTTTGCAGGCTTCAATGCCCTTTCAACCGCCGAAGAAACCTTGTTTGACTACCTCAGTGACAAACCAATAGATGCCAAAATCTATTGGGACAGCGACGCTTACTACATGAGCAACTCCAAACAGGAGGCCAATAAATTCCTCAGTCGCTACTACCAAAAGTGGAAAGACCATCCAAAACACGATTGGACACAGCAAACCGATTTTCGATTGGCTGCCAAGAATATACACATCATCGGGATTCCCCTCAAGGTTGGTCAAGCAAAATACACAGGTCAATTGCTGCAAGGTTTGGTCGAAGAAAAGAAGTTGGAAATAAGCGAATCAGCTTTGGTATTGGGAGATGAATCACTGCTTTTTCCGATGCTCTATGCGCTGCCCAATGACATTGAGAATATCAACATTACGATGGGGTATCCCCTCAAAGACAGCCCATTGTATCGCCTCCTCGAAACACTGGTTCAATTGCAGAAAACGGCGTTGGTCACAGAGGCGGGAAGTGAGAAGCCGGAAGCGGGAAGCAGAGATGCTACCTCCAATACTTCAACTACGTCCACCGTTCCAAAAATCGCCTTTTACAGCAAGTTCATCCTCCAAATCATCAACAATCCTTATATCCAAGCATTTGACAAGGAAGGCATCAAACAATACACGGATTACATTGAGTACAATAACCTGATTTACATCAACTCCGATAGCATTTTGCAGCGGTTGAAACACCCGATTTTTCGGAATATATTCACCAAAGCCAGCTTTTTCCTCGAACTTGTTGAGGTTTTCAATGATGTATTGGTGCGTCTATTCACCCGCATCAAAGAGGAGTTGGACAAAGAGGAAGACTTAAATTCCAAAACCGAAGAAGTCACGGAGGAAGATAAAGGCAATTCTAAAAAAGCCGTTGAATTGGAGTTTATTTACCATACTTTACTGCAATTGAAAAAGTTGGAAGAAACGCTACGAAAATACCGACAAACGGTGACGAATGATACTTTTTGGAAACTATTTCGTGAAGTGATTCAAACTGTGAAATTGCCGTTTACGGGTGAGCCATTGCAGGGACTTCAAATCATGGGTTTTTTGGAAACCAGAACTTTGGACTTTAAAAACATCTTTGCACTCGGCATCAATGAAGGGGCCATTCCATCAAGCAAACCGCACCAAACTTTTATTCCCTTCAATCTTCGCAAGGGCTTCAAAATGCCCACTTTTCTAGACCAAGATGCTATTTATGCCTATCACTTTTACCACCTATTGCAACGAGCTGAAAATGTGTATTTGATTTACAATACCGAAATTGGCGATTTTGGTTCGGGTGAAAAAAGCCGTTTTCTACTGCAAATAGAACATGAGCTGGAACTGCTTGCGCCTGATATCAAGATTCAAAAACACATCATTGCTACTCCCCTGCAAAGTGGTGCGACTTCAAAAGAACCATTGGAAATTGCCAAAAATGAGGCAATCATGGCAGAATTGAATCGTTTTATTGAAGAACATCCAGAAGCTAAAGAACATGGTCTTCGGCGATTTTCACCTTCTGCACTAAGCACTTACATCACCTGTCCTGTGCAGTTTTACTTCAAACACATTGCGAACTTGTATGAATTGGAGTCTGTGAAAGAGGACATCACCAATCTCGTTTTTGGGAACATCCTCCACCACACTATTGAGTTTACTTACAATGATTTTATCTACCAACGCATCCGCCAAAAAAATTTATTAGACCGCAATAAGGTCTTGCATACGCTTCACAAACAGTTGGTGGTAAAGCAGTTTTACAGCCAAGTTTTTCGTAGCGACCAATTGGAGAAGCACAAAGATCACTTAAATCAAATAGCTCCTGACCTTGACCTGTGGTTAACGGATACGCTTCAAAAAATCAATAGCCAAGAAAGAAAATCCTTGGAACAAAAACTCAATCAGGACTTCAAACAATACCACATTACCCAACAACAGTGGAAACGCAAACTTCAACGACAAGCAAAACGCAGCATTGTCAGAGAATTTATGCACGAAGACCCAAATTTGGCAATGTTGCAGCCCGAAGATATCAAGGCTTTAAGGCTGAATGAAAAGGAATTGAAGCGAAAACTGGATGAAGCTTTTAGCGAAAGCAATTTTGATTCGCAACATTTGCAGAAAGGCAAAAATCTTTTGCTGCAGAGGGTTATCATCAATTTGGTGAAAAAGATTTTGGGACATGATGAGAAGGATGCACCTTTTAAGATTGTAGGTTTGGAATCATCGGAGGTGAAGGTGACGCTGAATATCGGCAGTAAAACAGGGGTGGACGATGACCGTGAAGTGGCTTTGAAGGGGGTCATTGATAGGGTGGATGAAATCATATTGGAAGACGGCAAGCCTGCTTTTCGGATTATTGATTATAAAACGGGAACTGTCGAATTTGTGTCGGCTACTGCTTATGGCAAGCCAGTTCCGATTGATGCTTATTTTCACAAGTATTTTGACGATCCAAAATACAAAGCGGGGTTTCAGATTTATCTCTACAGCTATCTTTATTGGCGACAAGAGCGATCTTTGGGTGTAGAAAGACCTCGTATTTTGGCGGGTATTTATTCATTGAAGGAGGTGAATAAGGGGATTCGGTATTTGAGGGGTAAAAAACTGATTGACAACAAATTTTTTGAGGCTTTTGAAGTGAGATTGAAGGAGATGCTGCAAGAGATATTTGATGAAGAACAAGATTTTGTGCAAACGGATAAGGAGGATCGGTATAAGTTTTCTCCTTACAAGCGGTTGGTCAATTTTTGATGCACCAATTTTAGAGATAGAATAAAAAGATTATCATCCAGAAAAATACAATACTCTCCACAAGAACACTCTCCTTTCTAAGCATTTTTTTGGGTAAGAAAGCACAGAAAGATATTTGGTGAAATAAAAATACGAACTTATCCAATTGTTTGTTTATTTTTGAAAAATCAATCAGCAAAATTAAATACCTAAACATTCACTATGAATTTTCCTTCAAAGCTAATTGAAGATGCTGTCAATGAGTTCACCAAATTACCTGGAATTGGCAAAAAAACAGCCTTGCGATTGGTACTTCATTTACTAAAAGAAGATACCAAAAATGTAGAGTTGTTTGGTCAAACAATTGTCAAGATGCGTCAGGATATTCAGTTTTGTCAAAAGTGCCACAACGTTTCTGACCACAGTGTTTGCAGTATTTGTTTGGATTTGAATCGAGATGGTTCTACCATTTGTGTGGTTGAAAATATGCGTGATGTGATTGCCATTGAAGGTACGCATCAATACAGAGGACTTTACCACGTTTTGGGTGGAGTGATTTCCCCTATAGATGGCATTGGCCCCGATAATCTTCATATAAATTCACTTGTTGATAGAGTAAAAAAAGGAGATGTCAAAGAAATCATCATGGCATTGAATCCTACAATGGAGGGAGATACGACTATTTTTTATATCTCTAAAAGACTACGAGATGAAAAAATTCGTATTACTTCAATAGCCAGAGGAATTGCATTTGGAGGTGAGTTGGAATATGTGGACGAACTTACATTGGCTCGTTCAATTGCGACTCGATTACCTTATGAAAATTATTTGATGAATCATTGATGAATGAAAACCATGCACATAATTGATTTTCGTTTTTATATGATTAAATTAACTTAATGTATTGCAAATGGGACTTAAAGTAATCAATAAAGAACAATTTAGCTATATTGAAGAAGGGCAAGGTACTACCATTGTACTTTTGCATGGACTTTTGGGTTCTTTGACCAATTTTTTGAAGATCATTCCTCATTTTGCCAAAACCCATCGGCTTATACTGCCCATATTGCCTATTACCCAATTGCCTCTTCGTCAGACAAGCGTTGAAGGTCTAACCAATTATGTGATTGATTTTATCAATTATTTAGAATTGGATGACTTTATTTTGGTAGGCAATTCACTTGGAGGGCATTTAGCGGTAAATTACCTCACAAAGTATTCCCACAAGGTTTCGGCATTGATACTTACAGGCAGTTCGGGTTTGTTTGAAAATACTTTTGGCACTTCTTTTCCCAAGCGAAAAGACTATGAATTTATCAGACAAAAGACAGAATTTACATTTTACAGTCCTCAAACGGCAACAAAAGAACTGGTTGACAACGTTTTTGAGAATACGAGTAAACGTGAAAATGCTTTGCGGATTGTCATGTTGGCAAAATCTGCAATGCGTGAGAGCGTAGAAAATCTTCTTCCCAACATTACGGTTCCTACGTTGTTAGTATGGGGAAAACAAGATAGAATCACCCCACCATTTGTAGGAGAAGACTTCAAAAGGCTTATCCCTAATTCTGAACTGCATTTTATTGACGAATGTGGACACGCTCCTATGTTGGAACAACCATTGGATTTCAGTAGGATTATGCGTCAGTTTATCAATAAAGTATCGCACACTTCCGAAATCACGCAATTTTAATCGCTTATGATAGCCAAGAAATTAATCAACGATACGATACCTCCTTTGAAGCTAACCGATGACGGCGAAAAAGCCCTTTCTTGGATAGCGGAGTTCCATGTGCATCACCTTCCTGTGGTAGATGGGCAACACTATTTGGGCATCATTTCGGAATATACGATTTATGATACCAATGAAACGTCAAAGCCACTGTCAAGTTATGATTTCTCAGAAAAACCACCCAAGGTTCAAGAATACGATCATATCTATGAGGTGATGAAAATCATGAAAGCCAATCGACTGACGGTCATGCCTGTTGTGGATGAAGAGCAACACTACCTCGGCTTGATTACCCTCGACACCATCACCGACTATCTCTCTCACGCTCAAGGCATGGAAGAACCTGGAGGAATTCTCATTTTGGAAATGCGAACCAACGACTATGTACTCTCAGAAATCGCTCGTTTGGTCGAATCCAACGATGCCAAAATATTGAGTATGTACGTTACCACACATCAAAGCGGTGGTTCTATGGACGTGACTCTCAAAATCAACAAGACCGACCTGACCAGCATTTTACCGACCTTCGAACGCTTCAATTATATGGTGAAAGCCTACTATCAAGAAGAAGATTATTTGGAGGATGTACAAGAAAGATTGGATGAATTTATGAATTACCTGAATATTTAGCTTGCTCTAAAACCTACATTTCGATAACTTTTTTATAATAGGATAAAAATCAAATTACTAAGAAATTATTTTTATATCAATTAGTAAATTTTCAATTATTATTAAGTTTGATTTTCAATTCTCTGTGAAATATGACCAAAACGTAGGCTAAAAGTATCTCCTTTAATCTTTTCAATACTCTAACTAGCATTTCAGGCTCATGAACAGGATTGTAACCCAAACCTATGGAATGTATCTAAAAATAATTGGTTTCCTTTTTCTGTTTTTGCCTTTTTATCTTTCTGCAAATCAGTCCATTGATTTCACTTCAATGATTGCAGACAGCTCCATTACAGACTATGTAATCATCACCGATATCGCCATTTCAGGCAACAAACGCACCAAAGACCACATCATTTTTAGAGAGTTGGATTTTGCAGTAGGAGATACACTTCAAAGCGCAAAACTGACCGAAACCCTTGAAGAAAGCCGCAATCAGGTTTTTAACACGACTTTGTTCAATGACGTAAAAATTGAAGTAGGCGAACAAGAAGGTATTTTAGTCAAGTTGCACATTGCAGTCGAAGAACGTTGGTATGTGTTTCCTGTTCCCATATTTGAATTAACCGACCGCAATTTTAATGTTTGGTGGAAAGAATACAACCGTGATTTGAGCCGAACCGAATATGGTCTAAGGTTTTACCACTACAACTTTAGGGGGCGCAAAGAATGGCTCAAAGCAACCGTTCAGTTTGGATTCACCAAAAAATACGAGCTGGAATACATCATGCCCTTCATTGACAAAGCCCGAAAAATTGGAGCGTATTACAAACTTTCCTACATCCTCAACCGAGAACTCCCCTTTCGGAACTTCAACAATAGTCCAGAATTTTACAAACACGAAGACGGCTTTCTTCAAAAACGCTTCAATGCCTCTATTGGCAGCAGCCTCCGCCCCAATATTCACGGTTTCCACCGTTTGTATTTGGATTATTTGCACAACAGCATTGCAGACACGCTCGCCGCCTTGAATCCCGATTATTTTTTAGAAGGGCGCACCGAACAGACATTTCTCCAGTTGATTTACAGCTATACCGTTGACCTCAGAGACATTGCAGCTTATCCACTGTCAGGCAGTTATTTAGATGTGCAATTCATACAATCTGGCTTGGGCATTTTTGGAGATGTCAGCATGACTTCCTTCACTGCCAACTACTCTCAATACCTTTCTTTGGGCAACAATTTTTATGCCCTCGGCAATGTGAAAACCAAGTTCTCCTTTCCCAAACAACAGCCATTTTTCAATCAGCGTGGTCTGGGTTTTGGCTTGGACTATTTGCGAGGCTATGAGTTTTATGTCATTGATGGACAAAGCTATACCATGCTTCGCTCCGCATTGAAGTATCAATTACTCAAGACCAAATTCCGCAACCCTCTGTTCAAATCCGACCAATTTCGCACCATTCCTTTAGCGATTTACCTCAAAACCTATGGAGAATTGGCTTACGTCAAAGACAATTACTATATGGATACCAACCCTTTAGCCAATCAATGGCTAAAAAGTGTAGGCGTAGGTGTGGATGTTTTCAGCTTCTACGATTTGGTAGCCAGCTTTGAATATACCCGCAATGGCTTGAAGGATTGGGGATTTTATGTATCTTTCGGTCTTAACTACGATGGAAGATGAAAATTGGCATCTTTGGAAAACTTCTTAAACAGAGCGATCTCGATTTTGTAAAAGAATTGCTCGCCCTCCTACTCCAACGAAAACACGAGTTGTGGGTACACCATTCCTATTTCCTTCAATTGGAGGAACAACAACTTTCCGCTCACCTTCACAGTTTTGAGGATGCAGATGTAAGGGTGGGTTTTTTGGATTGTTTGTTTAGCATTGGCGGTGATGGCACTTTGCTGCATACCATACGTTTTATCAAAGATTCGGGTATTCCCATTTTGGGGGTCAATATCGGGCGTTTGGGCTTTTTGACGGGTGTAGTGAAAGGACGTGTAAGCGAAGCTATTGAAGCATTGGAGAAAGGCAATTATCTGCTTGACCATCGTTCGCTCTTGCAATTGACCAGCAATCATCCTATTTTTGAAGATGCTCCTTTTGCGCTCAACGAACTGACCATCCAAAAAAAGGAAACCTCTTCGATGGTCACAATTCATACCTATGTGAATGGAGAGTTTTTGAATTCTTTTTGGGCAGACGGTTTGATATTGGCTACTCCAACAGGTTCAACGGCTTATGCCCTAAGCGTTGGCGGGCCTATCATCGCTCCTACTTCCAAAACACTACTGCTTGCGCCCATCTCCCCCCACAATTTAACTGTCCGTCCGATTGTGATTTCCGATAATTCTACGGTGACTTTCCAAATTGAAGGACGAGCCGAACACTATTTTTGCACCCTAGATTCGCAGTCTGTCACCATTGATAGCAGCTATGAATTGACGATTCGCAAAGCAGAGTTTACTATTTCGCTAATTCGTTTTGAATGGAGCAGTTTTTACCAAACCATTCGGAGTAAGCTGATGTGGGGGGTAGATACGAGGCAGGAAATATAGTACAGTGATTAGTAAATTAGTGACTGGTGATTGGTTTTCAAAACTATTAATTGTCAGTTCTTTCGTCCAAAGTCCAAAAACCATACTTCCTTATCTTTTGTTTAACAACTATCTTTTCTTGTGAAAACCCTTAGTCATGACTTTACATAGAATAAAATTGAAGGAATTAGATAGTCAATATATTCAACAACTGCAAGCCTTATACCCAGACAAGGAAGCAGAAGTGGAAATTTGGATAACAGAGAACCAACAAAATGAATGTACCGAAGATATGTTTTGGAACATTATAGGATTATTTGATTGGCAAAACACAGGAGATGATGAAGCTGTCATGGCAAAGGCTGTTCAAAAATTGAGTACATTGCCTAAAAAAGCAATAACCGATTTTTACGATTTACTTGCTGAAAAACTCTATTTCCTAGATGGACGAATATATGCGGAAAACTCTACTGATGATGGCTACTTTTCTGCTGACTTATTTCTATACGCCCGTTGTGCAGTAGTCTCCAATGGCAGAAAGGTTTATGAAGATATTTTAAAAAACCCCATTCTTTTTCCAAAAGACCTATACTTTGAAGCACTATTGAATTTGCCACATAAAGCATGGCTTAAAAAAACGGGAGAAAACTTACAATATTCACCCAGGTATGTATTTGAAACGGGATTTAATGTAGAAGGCTGGGGAGAAGAATCTATTGTTTTGTAACCTTTTATTGATAAAACTATAGATATGAAAGGAAAACTACATGGAAATTCTTTAGACAACCCAAACCTCCACCATCTCTATGAAATCCACGATAAAAAAGAAAACGAAATCTTCAAATATGGCATCTCGGATGATTCTATTGAAGATGATGGATTATCAAAGCGCCTACGTGACCAACTGAACAACATGAATTTAGTTGTTGGATGGGAACGTTTTGAAGGAAAAATTTTGATAACGGATATTGCTGGTCGAAAAAAAGCAAGAGAAATAGAAGACTCTTATATTGAGCGTTATAGAACCAAACATGGAAGGAATCCAAGAGGAAATCCTCCTCTCGGACGCAAACCCAAAAAATGAACGTTTTAATGTTCCATACTCACCCAATATCCCGTATGTTTGCGAATGTTAAGCACTCGATTGTCCGTAAAAATCAAATATTGCCCCTTGATTCCCTTCAATTTTCCTTCAATTTCAGGTAATTTGTCAAACCCTACACTCGAAACCTTCAAAGGGTAAGCAGTCACAGGATAATTCAGCGTAAAAATATCATCTTTTTCAGAAATATATTGCTGCAAATCTTCACTCAAAAGAGCTTTTGCTTTCGCTTTTTCCTGCAATAAATCAACTCCTTCTGCTACCTGATTTTTCAACATTCGTTGCCAGTTCGTTTTGTCCGAAAGGTGTTCCTTCAATGCCACTTCAATCGCTCCCGCCAATTGACGGTAAGGCGTTTCTGCCAATCGAATAGCCTGACTTGCGCCTTGGTCAATCCAACGAGTCGGTACTTGTTCTCCACGAGTCACACCCACTTTCACTCCACTCGACAATGCCAAATAGACTACATGAGGTTGAACATGATTTGCTTCTTCCCAAGCCACATCACGCCCAATTCCGAGATGTCCTTCACACAATTCTGGTCGTATGATACAAGGAGAATTTTGGGGTGCATTCTGAAAACAAGGAAAACATAAACCTTCCCCAAACGATTTTTTGGTTTTTCGACCACACACTTTGCAGTTGATTTGACCATTGTAGCTCAACTTAATGTTCTGACCTATCAGCGGGTTCATGTCCACTAAATCCTCGCCTATGACCATTTGATATTCTATCGGGTCTGTCAAATGTGCTTTCATTTTGCGTAAATTACCTGCGTACTCCATTAGATTGCTGTTTAATATTGTTTTACTTGATATATCACCAACACTGATTCATCCATTACAAGCTTATTTCACAATGAACAATAAGCCTATATCAATCGTTAAAATAAGAAAAATAGGCGTTACTATTTTCTGAAATACCGTCTATATTTCAAAATGCAAGATACTCATTTACAATTATTTTTTGATTGACCACTTTAATAAATACTCAATAATATGAGCAGATTTACTTTCACTTTCCTAATCACCCTTCTATTTTTAGTCATTTCTTCTTCTCCTGTTATTTTTGCTCAAGAAGGTTATCCAGAAGGCTCTCCTGAAGCAGTATCAACGGATAAAGATAAAGTCATTGGAACGGATGAATACCCGAAATTTCCGAGTATCAACGAATTTACGGCACAACAAACCTACATCAAACCAACCTTTGAAGTAATAGGCGTTGAAACTTCTTTGGGGCATGATACACGTCCCGCTTTTCAAGTAATTGTCCCCAATCAAGAACCCGATGATGTGGCGAAAGAATGGGAGAAATTCATGAAAAAATACGGTGCGGATGTAGATGAAACCGAAGCTACTATTGATGCAAAAGGTGCACGAATCAGTGATATAGCCAGTAAGTCTATGAATGTATATACCAAAATTCAACAGAAAGTTGAAGGCACAGGTGTTGTTGCCATATTTGAAACCGACAAAGAGGAATACATAGGAGATGATTTGCAGATGAATAAGGGAATAGAAATGCTTATGAGCAATTTTGCGATGAACTTTGCAAAGGAGGATGCACAAGAAAGACTGAAAAATGTCGAAAAATCATTGAAGGATTTGGAGAATTTAATGGATAAATTGCAGCGCCAAAATGAAGGCTATCACAAGGATATTGTGAAAGCAAAAGGCGACATTGCAGAAGCAAAAGGGACTATTGACATGACTAAACAACAGAAGGAATTGACCGAAAATATCATTGATGCCCATCAAGAAAGTGAGGCGTATTTGGAGGATGATGTGGCTGCAAAGGAATTGAAGAAACAGAATAAGGAACTGAAGAAACTCGAAAAAACGAAAGAAAAAAGTTATAAAAATATTGACAAAGAGGAACAAACAATTATTGAAGCCAAAGAAAATATTGAAGAAAACGAAAGGCAACAGAAAATGGTACAAGAAGCCATTATCAACCAACGTCAAGAGGTGAGAAACGCACAGCAATACTTGAAAGTATTTGAATAGTTTTGAAGTAAAAGAAGTGCATTTGTAAGCATTTTGAAGACTTTTATAAGCACCTTTTCTATAAAAATCTCGTTCTTGTCAGTAAGCAAACAAATATTTGAACCTTCAAATGAGTTATGTTTGTGTGATGAGAACGAGATTTTTTTATTGCAATCATTAATAAATATGACCATATTCAAAACCTTACTATTGCCATTCTCTTATTGCCAATTTGCTGCAATTCTTTCCCTTTTTTTACTGCAATCCATTGCTTTTGCACAAAATGATTTGGAGTACAACTATCTAAAAATCAATCATCAAACAATAGAGCGTGAAGGTGCACTTCGCTACATGACCTTTCACGACCACAACAGCCTACTTGCCCCCACTGCACCTTATCACGAACACTACTACCGTGACCCACTGACCAATAACACCGAACACTACAATATCACCTCCCTCAATGCACAATGGTACTTAAATAGCCGAACATTGGCCTATTTGTATCTGCCCTATATCTCCAATGAGCGGCATATTGAAAACTCGCTGAACGATGTAATGAAAAAAAGCGGCATAGGAGATGTGATTATTGGTGGCAAATACTATCTCTACAACTCGGCACTTTATCAGCAATCTCCCGCCTTCAAACAATATGTACTTTTTGGAGTGGGCATAAAGCTCCCTTCGGGTAGCTACAAAAATTTCGATGACCAAACACGAGAAATTGAACCCACCTTTCAGCCAGGCTCGGGAACAATGGACTTTGTATTAACAGGTGACTACCAACTCCAATACCACCACCTCATCCTGCAAATAGCTGCAAACTACCGCATCAACAATAAAAACAAATATACCTACAAATTTGGCAATCAAATAACCGCAGGCATTGAGGCAATGTATGAATGGTCTTTGTCCTCCAATATTGGCATTACTCCAAATATTGCTCTTCAATATACGGATGCCAACAGCAATGAACTCAACGGCAAGATTCTTAATGGCAATCCCACAGCGTCCCGATCTCTTGGAACAGGTGGGCAAGCACTTTGGAGTAGTCTGGGTTTGGCGGTCAAAATCAACCGTACTCAACTGCAATTCGATTATTTTTCACCTCTTTCTGAAAATTTTGTTGGCGAGCAGTTGGGGTACAATTCACGTTGGGAAATAGGTTTGCGCTGGGATTTTGGGAAGGGGAATTTGTTGGAAACGAGTAGGTGAGTTTCCTACCGCCCCTTCACCCGCTTCCACAACATCCCAAACACCTCACCCACATCCTCAGGAACTTCCCGAGTCTCATAAAAATGCACCTTTCCATTTTCATCTTTGCTCAACGGAAACGAAAAAACATAACCCATATTTTGATTTTCAAAGCCCATTTTGCCGAAAGTAAAATCGCTGAAAATAATTTGCTCACCCCGTTTTTCAACCACATAATAATCGTTGGCAAACCACTTCAACCGATTCAAGGCATACGTTCCTTCAAAGTCCGCCAACAGTTCTTCATTGCGGGGAAAAAACTCAAAGTCAATCTTTTTGTCCTTGTCGTCAAAAAATGAGTGATAACCAATGTAATAACCACCTTCCACTTCCGCTACCGCATACCACAGCACATTTTGAAGTGGAGAAGGGGCAGACATATAGCGAGAATACGGAATCTTTTGTTCAGTCAAAGCCCTTTCAAAAGCATCGTTGGCAAAGGATTTATTAACCAAAGTAAGACACAAATACAAAGTGCTGAACGCCAAACCTGCAATATTGACCATTCTCCTTGTTTGGCTCGTTTGCTTCAAAAAGGAACAGGCAATGATCGAAATGATAAATGGAACGGTGTAAATCGGGTCGACAATAAAAATACTGTTGAAGCCCACTCTGTAGTCACTGAATGGCAACAACAGCTGGGTTCCATAAACCGTAAAAGCATCTAAAAGCGAATGGGTCAAAAAACCCAAACCAAACAACAATGCCCATTCCTTGAAGGTAGTGGTATTGCCGGGTGATTTGTTGTACCATTTGAAGAACAGCCAACCAAAAAACAAACCTGCAAAAACGGCAAAAAAGATGGAGTGTGAAATGCCTCGATGCACCGTAATTCTGCCTATTTCGTCCAAAAAAGGGTACAACACAATGTCTAAATCGGGAATTGTACCTGCCAATCCGCCCCATAGAAGGGCTTTGTTTCCGATTTTTTTGCCGAGAACTGCCTCGCCTACTCCTGCGCCTAATACAAACTGGGTAATGGAATCCATTGGAGAATGAATTATTAAGGTTGAAGTGAACATTAAAAGGTCAAGTTTTGATTGACCAAACCCAATGTCAACACAAAGGTAGGAATAGTGTTTTACTCGTACCGAACAATCGGAATACACAATGCAGAAGAATGTCTTCGGTAAAAATTGTAATCTTTCACACTGACCAATCCATCCATAGTCAAATCAGCTCTCACATATTCGTTCAAAAACGCCAGTTGTGTCTGATAACCATTGAAGTCTGCAATAGATACAATGCCATTTCCGTCCACATCGCCCACCTTCAGTGCAAACACATTTTCCGCCATTTCCACCATTTGACCAATTCCTGCCGCTTGATTTGCGGCTGTTGTAAAGTCGTAGGTCTTGGGCAAGGTCAGGGTCTCGGCACTCATAATGTCCAAATGATTGCGGTGTCGAACAACCATAAAATAGGCATCTGTTGGCGCAACATCCTGAAACAACACACCTTTTTTGCCCGAAACATCCATCACCGAACCATCTGATAGCAACCAAGCTGCTTTTTGAGTCACCAAACTTGTATCCGTTGCACTCCTCAACTCTACCAATATCCAATCCACTACATTTGAAGGCATTGCAGTAAAATTCTCCACACTTTCCGTTCCCCCATATTCCCACGGCAACACATTGAAGGGCTGCGAAATTGGCAATAAATTCTTGTCTTTCAAATAGGTATTCATTTCACCCGTTTCGACATTGTACGCCCCTTCCAAAATAAGCTTCAAGTCCGCCACCAAAGAAGTTCGGTATGTCACCTTCAATTCGTCAAAATAAAAACCATCAGCTCTCGTATTGCCATCCGATTGCAGCAAAAAACAAATCAACACAGAACTTCCCGCAAAATCCGACAAATCCATTTCTTCTCTCACCCACTTCAATTGTTTTCCGTCATAAATCGGTTCGCCTTCAGGCTGATAACGTGTGCCGTCTTGCGTAAAATTGCCGCAAAGAGGTATCCATGATTCTCCATTGTCATTTGAAGCCAATACTTGTGCAAAATCACGATGCGGCTGAATGTCCCATTTTGCCCAAAAAGTAAGTTTGGCTTCCAGCGCATTGCTTAGATCAATCGCTTGCTGCAAAACAATGGTCGTACTATCAAAATTTTTGTAGTTCGTGTAAGGTGAATCAGTTAGACTGTAATTACCGCTATACGCCGTTTGATTGGTGCGGTACCAACTTTCGGTTGTCCAACCGTTGATATCTTCCGCAGGATGCTCAAATACGATTGGAGATTTATACCATTTGGTAACAGTGTCGGTAGTCAGCGTAAAATCTCCATTATTGACCAATATGACATATTGAATGGCATCTTCATATTGAATATCAGTCGATAAAATGTAATTAAAAGTCAAAGTTTCTTCTGCCAACAAATTGAGGTTGCTGCTATTGACGGGAGCAGAAGTAATAGATAAATTGGAACTAATCGGCTGTATTTGAACGGTAAAAATAGCACTTTCCTTCAATCCTAGTCTCTGGAGTTTTACCTTCAATGTGTCTTCTGTGTCCTGCAATGGTTTTTCGGAAGCATCTGTCGCTACGGCATAGTTTCCAGCCATATACGCATATTGCAGATTGCTCCACACGTTTTCTTGGCAAAGCGGTATTATCCTACTTGGTTCAGGCCAAAAATTGTCTGTCGATTTTCCAACTTCTGGAGTGATGGCAAAAATCTTGTTTTTAGTCGTTTGTTCTCCATACATCCAATCATCCGAATCCCCATTTGCCAAATAACTCAACGCTTCACTCGTTGTCCCGTAGATGTAGTTGTTGTGCCAACCTGTTCGGTGACACATCTGCTGAAAAAAAGCGTGGTCATCGGTGTATGTATTGCTTGCATAACCCCACGGATAGATCAAAAAATTGCCGTAGGAATGGTAATTTACTGCAATCTTGAAGTCATAGGTTTCACAAAATAGTTTGACCAACTGGGTTTCGGATTCTGAAAAAGGAGTTTCGCCCCGATAAGTATTGGAATAGGTGTTGGGAGAAGAACCCGTATCGGTATATCCCCATTCATAGCTATAGTTTCGGTTCAAATCCACTCCCACATTGCCGTCTTCGTGTTGTTGCCGATTTTTGCGCCACATTCCACCTCCTTCGGGGTTGGTGAATTGATTGTACACATAGCCATCTGGATTGACACAAGGCACAAAATACAGCTCTCGGTTGTTGACCAAATCCCGAATTTCAGCATTCGTATCATAGTTTTCGAGCAAATAATACATGAAGTAAATCATCTGCATCGCCGACATCGGTTCACGGGCATGGTGTAGAGCAGTATACAATACTTCGGGTTCATTTGACTCATTCAAATACGGATAGTCAGATATTTTTAGCCAATAGAGAGGCCGTCCTTCGTAGGTAAGCAAGTCATTACTGATGGGCGTTTTTTCGCTGATTAAATTCGGGTAGAGTTCGTGCATTTGGTCGAGGTGAAACAGCAATTCTTCGTAGGTCAAATAACCTCCCATACTTCCCATCTCAAAATTTTCGGGAATAGCATAATAGGGTTTGTCTTTGCCCAAGCCCCAATTATTATTTTTTTGCAGTTTGAAATCTGCAACACTTCTCACAGGGTCTGCTGCAATGCGTTTGGCGTAAAAAATAGCAACATCAGCTTGCAGTATTTTCGTTTTGAAACCAGTCTTTTTGACAATCTCCAATTCACTATTGGATAGTTCTGCAATGTAAGTCATTGAAGTAGGATGATTCTCTTCAACTGTATGCAGTTCTCCTCCACAATCTAAGGCCAATCCCAATTCCTGCAATGCGTGAAAATTATTTTTTCCGGACAAGTGAATTTCGACTTGATGATAAGCCTCTTGTTGCGAGTAGGAGGTCACAGCATATAAGAAGCTGCTTATAATCAGTAACATTTTGAAGTAAGACATACCTGTGTATTTTACGTTTTGATTTTTTACCCACATAATACAAAAAAGATGTGGAGATGAAAGGCAATTGAGATTAGTTAAATGCCTTTACTTATCCCAAACGAAAAATACAAAAAAGGTAAATCATTGCTGACTACAAATGGTGATAATGAAATAATTTAGACACTACCCAAAGTAGAACTCTATAGGTAGTGTCCAAACTAATTCTATGTATATTGAGGTTATTTATTATGCTTTAGCATCTAACAAATGCGATATGTTATTATTATTCAGTATTTCTATTCCGCTTCTTGTTAATACATTGCGAATCTTCAAAATAATTGCGTGGTAAAACAGCTCTACAAAGTTTTGTTTGCCTGAATAATTCTGAAATAGGAGTGCATTCATCAATTTTGAAAATAGTTCAAAAATGAAACTACTTTTGATAGAAGATAAAATTAGCCCTTTCTTTTTGCTTTCTTGAATGAACTCTTCTTGCTCTGCAAAAAAATGTTGTCTAACAAATTGTCGGTATTCTCTGAATATGTGCGGGAAGTATTGCTTCAAATCGAAAAAGAAATCAGATCCAAATTTAAACAATTGACACATAAGATTGTAGGCACTATAAACGAGTTTATCGAGTGGATTCATATAGAACTCCTTAATAAACTCATCCTCACGCTTAATGTCCGTAAAAACATTGTGTAAGCTTTCCTCTACCAGCTCATCTTTGCAGGTAAAGTGTTTGTGTATTTCGCTGATCGGGATGTTTGTCTGTTCACTAATATCATCTAAGGTAAGGTGTTGTATGCCATATTTGGCAAACAAGTGGTGCGTTTGGGTAAGAATAGTTTTTTTAGAATAAAAAGCTACTGTAACCATATTAGGGATCAATTTTACTGAATGATAAAGAACAAGTGATTTCGATGTAATAACGAAGATTCTCTTGATTAAGTTTTCTACCAAAATGGAATTTGTCGTATTTTAACAAAATTTGATTTGAAGACTATTTTTTGCATAAATAGCATTTATCACCTTGGTTGATACACTCGAATCTAAAGAAAGTTCTAATTTTACATTTTCCAAAGTTAACAAAAAAAAGGGATATTTCCAATTATGAATTACCTATACGAGTTCGATATTCCCGAATTAAAAAAAATCCATAGGGGTAAAGTCCGGGATAGTTTTAGAGTGGACGACAAACGAAGATTGATTGTGGTCAGCGATAGAATTTCAGCTTTTGACAGCAACTTGGAGAACCCTATTCCTTCAAAGGGAGCAGTTTTGAATGGCATTACAAATTGGTGGTTCGAAAACACCAAACACATCCTTGACAACCATGTGATTAAAATGATTGGCACAAATGCCATGTTGGTCAAGGAAGCCATCCCCATTCGGGTCGAAATGGTGGTCAGAGGCTATATTTGTGGCAGCGTTTGGCGGGGATATGAAGAAGGAGACCGTACTTTTTCAGGCGCAAACGTACCTGATAACTTGACTAGGAACGCACCCTTTCCACAGCCGATTTTGACTCCAACGACTAAGGAAAAGAATGACCGCCCAATCACCCCTGACGAAATCGTGACCGAAGGTTGGACAACTACCGAACTATACAAACAGATGTCTGAGAAGGCTCTGGCTTTGTACGATTTTGGCTCAAAGGTAATGGAAGAACGAGGCTATATTCTGGTAGATACCAAATATGAATTTGGTTTGTTGGACGGAGAATTGATTCTAATAGATGAAATCCATACACCTGATTCTTCTCGTTTTTGGAGTGCAGAAGATTATGCCAAATCTCCTTCAACAGCAGCCCAAATTGACAAAGAATTTGTCCGTCAATGGATGTTGGCAAACAGAACTCCGGACGGCAATTTACCTTCTGTTTTGTCGGATGAAGTCGTTGCAGAAGCGATTCAACGCTACCGCCATATTTATGAAACTTTGACGGGAAACCTATTGAAGGTAGATGAAACGGGGGATGCTTTGAAGCAGTTGAGGGAGAATTTGAAGAAGGAAGGGATTATTTAAAAAAATGAATTTTAACGATGAACATAGCAATACTCGGCTCAGGCGGTCGTGAACACGCCTTAGAATGGAAATTTTCTCAAAGCATAGGTGTGGAAAATGTATTTGTACTTCCTGGCAATGGAGGAACATACAACAATATGCCCATAGACCTTCAAAATTTTGCGGTGATTGAAGCCTTCTGCAAAACTGAAAACATAGGATTGATTTTTGTTGGCCCAGAAGCTCCTTTGGTTGGAGGAATTGTAGATTACTTCCAAAATCAAAATAGTCCCATCAAAGTATTTGGTCCTTCTCAAAAAGCGGCAATGCTCGAAGGTTCAAAGATTTGGTCGAAGCAGTTTATGCAGAAATATGGCGTAGCAACGGCTGATTTTTGGGTGTTTGAAAGTACCGAAGCTGCCAGACAAAAAATTGAAGAATTAGGCGGTGATTTGGTCATCAAATACGATGGTTTGGCAGGCGGCAAAGGTGTGTATGTGTGTGACAATGTTGAAGAAGCACTACAATCTTTGGAGGAGTTGCAAGCGAGTTATGGGGAGGATGCGGAGTTTTTGATTGAAACCAAACTCATTGGGCAGGAAATTTCTATTATTGGTTTTACAGATGGAAAAACCACCAAACTTCTTCACCCCTCCCAAGATCACAAACAACTCTTAGATGGCGACAAAGGTCCAAATACGGGCGGTATGGGAGCATTTTGCCCTGTTTCTTGGTGTGATGCTCCCATGCTGCAAGATATCATCAATGCCGTGGTTTTGCCGACAATAAATGGTATTCAAGCCGAAGATTTGGACTACAAAGGGGTGATTTATTATGGCTTAATGATGACCTCAGAAGGGCCAAAATTATTAGAATACAATGCTCGATTTGGCGACCCCGAAACAGAGGTTTTATTACCTTCTATGAAAAGTGATTTACTGCAATTGGTAATGGCTTGTTTTGATGGCAGTTTGGCAGATTTTCCATTGGAATTGGCAGATGACTACTTTGTGGATGTGGTAATGACGGCTGGTGGTTATCCAAAAAAATATGAGAAAGGCAATGAAATTACTGGCTTAGAAGACATTAGTAGTGAGGCATTGGTTTTTCATGCAGGTACTTCAAATGGCGAAAATGGAGAAATTTTGACGAATGGCGGTCGGGTATTGAACATTATTGCAAGGGGTGAAAGCTTAGAAGAAGCCATTGAAGCAGCATATATTGAAGTGAAAAAAGTACATTTCAAAGATGCTTATTACCGAACAGATATTGGCAAACGTCCAATTGTATAGGAATTGGTCTGTTCATTTTTTTACACTAAAATAATTATCGAAAAATCTGTGTTCTTTCGCATTTTATAGGTTATTTTAGCAAAAAGTAAAATTCCATGCGAAATGATTTGTTAAATGCGGACGACGAACATTTGAGTCCTCAAGATGAGTTGGTAGAAAGAACCCTCCGACCGCAATCTTTAAGCGATTTCACAGGTCAGCCCCACATTATCGAAAACCTCGAAATTTTTATAAAAGCGGCCAAACTTCGGGGTGAAGAATTAGACCATGTATTGCTACATGGTCCTCCCGGTTTGGGAAAAACCACTTTGTCGCATATCATTGCCAATGAACTCGGCGTAGGAATCAAAATCACTTCAGGTCCTGTACTCGAAAAACCTGGCGATTTGGCAGGTTTGCTCACCAATTTGGAGGAAAACGATGTTTTGTTTATTGACGAAATTCACCGTTTGAGCATTACCATTGAAGAATATTTATATGCTGCAATGGAGGATTTCACGATTGATATCATGATAGACAGTGGACCAAGCGCACGTTCTATACAATTGAGTCTAAACCCTTTCACACTTATTGGAGCAACGACTCGTTCAGGGCTTCTCTCCTCTCCTATGCGCTCTCGGTTTGGGATTACCTTTCGCATGGAATACTACGATGCCGAAACCCTCAAGGGCATCATCAAACGTTCGGCTGCTATTTTACGCACGCCCATCACCGAAGACGGAGCGTATGAAATTGCCCGTCGTAGCCGTGGCACACCTCGTATTGCCAACGCTCTGCTACGTCGTGTGCGTGATTTTGCCCAAATCAAGGGCAACGGAACAGTTGACTTAGAGATTGCGAAATTTGGTTTGAATGCGCTTCATGTGGACGAAAAAGGCTTGGATGAAATGGACAACCGTATTTTGACCACCATCATCGAAAAATTTAGAGGTGGCCCTGTGGGAATCAATACGATAGCAATGTCGGTCGGTGAAGAGTCTGGAACGATTGAAGAGGTATACGAACCTTTCTTGGTGCAAGAAGGCTATATCAAACGCACGCCACGAGGTCGAGAAGTGACGGCTTTGGCGTATGAACACCTGGGAAAAGTGCCTCCTGGTCAGACGTTGGATTTGTTTTCGGGAGTCTGATATGTTTTTTAAACATAGAAGCACAGAGTTTTCGTTATCAAAAAGATTCATTCAGTATCATCTAACTCTAAAAATCTCACTATTTTTGTATAAATTAAACATATTAGCGTCCAAACATCTTAACACAACCAATAGACAATGAGCGACTTAAAAATATTGTACTACAACGAACTCGATACCAAAGGCGTAAAACAACAATTCAAACGGGTAGAAGGCTTTTTGCAGAAGGGTGATTTCAAATCAGCTGAAGTAAAGAAAATGCCCAATACAGATTTTTATCGCGCCAAATTAGACCACACCAACCGTTTGCTCTTCAAATTCGCTCAGTATCAAGATGAAACCTACCTTTTGCTGTTGGAAGTGATACACAATCACGCCTATGATAAATCCAAGTTTTTGAGAGGGGCAGAAGTCAAGGAAGAGCAATTTCAGCCCGTTCCAAATTTGGTCAGCATTGAAGATGAGGATGTCAAAAAGATGGTTTATATCAACCGTCAATACAACAGCTTTCACGTATTGGACAAAATTATTTCATTGGATGGTGAGCAGCAAGCTATTTTTTCTTTGCCTACTCCATTGATTATCATAGGTTCGGCGGGAAGTGGTAAGACGGCTTTGACACTCGAAAAAATGAAATACCTCAAGGGGAATATCGCCTATATGTCTCTCTCACCTTATTTGGTCGAAAATTCTCAAAACATATATTACTCCAACAACTACGAAAACGAAAAACAAGAAGTTGATTTTCTTTCTTTTAGAGAATATCTGGAAAGTATTCAATTGCCGAAAGGCAAAGAAATTGTCTTCAAAGACTTTGAACGCTGGTACAATCGCTACAAACAGGCGGTCAAAATCAAGGAAAGCTATAAGTTGTTTGAAGAATTTAAAGGTGTATTGACAGGTTCAATTGTGGATAAACCCTATTTAAGCCGAGAAGATTACCTCAATTTGGGTGTGCGTCAGTCTATTTTTTTGGACAAAGAACGACCAATTGTATATGATGTTTTTGAAAAATATTTAGACTATTTGAAGGAAGGCAAATACTACGACTCCAATATTGTAGCTTTTGAACATTTAGAAAAAGTGTCTCCAAAATACGATTTTTTGGTGGTAGATGAGGTGCAGGATTTCACCAATGTTCAGTTGAAACTCATGCTACAATCTTTGAAGAATCAAGCCACTAATTTTATTTTGAGTGGTGACTCCAACCAAATTGTGCATCCCAATTTCTTTTCTTGGTCGCAGTTGAAGAGTATGTTTTTCCAAAGCAGTTTGAAGGGAACGCTTATCCGAATTTTGAAGACCAACTACCGCAATTCTCAAAAAATCACCACTTTATCCAATAATTTATTGAAGATTAAGAACGCTCGCTTTGGTTCGATAGACAAAGAAAGCACTTATTTGATTGATACCGTTTCGGAAACAAAGGGCGAGATTAATTTTTACCAAGAAAGCGATGCCATCAAAAAAGAATTGAATACCAAGACACAAGGTTCTGCAAAATTTGCGGTTTTGGTAATGAACAATGAGGAAAAATCTACGGTTAGCAAATACTTCAATACTCCTCTCCTATTTTCGATTCAAGAAGCAAAAGGTTTGGAGTATGAAAACATCATTCTCTTCAATTTTATCTCCAATTACGACAAAGAGTTTCGGCACATTACAGACGGTGTAACAGACCAAGATTTGCTGGACGAAAACATGCAGTTCGGACGAGCAAAGGACAAAACCAACAAAGAATTGGAGGCTTACAAGTTTTACATCAACTCTCTTTATGTGGCTTTTACGAGAGGCGTGAAAAATATCTATGTCATTGAAAAATCCAAAAAACACAAGATATTGACGCTTTTGGATGTCACGCAGGTACAGGAAAAGGTGACAATGGAGGAACAAAAATCAGATGCGAATGAATGGTTGGCGGAAGCTCGAAGGTTAGAATTGCAGGGAAAGCACGAACAGGCTCAGAGAATTAGAGATAAAATCAAAGGAATTGAATTTGTCAGTCCCGAAGAGGTGGAGGAATGGAAGCGAATGGCTTATCCGCCCAACTTCAGCAGTGGTGCACAGAAGAAACTTTTTGCCTATGCCAAAGACCGCATGGATTTTGAGATTTTGGAACAACTCGAAAGATTGGGATTGAAGGAAGCTAAAAAACACTTGAACGTTTTTGCGAATGATCGTCGCAGATTTGAAAAAATCATTCAAATGGATTACTTCAATGATGTGAGACGCATGGTAGAAAAATATGGAGTGGCTTTCACGACCTTAGAGGGTGAAACGGTTTTGATGGCAGCTGCTAAGAACGGAAGTATTCGCACGCTTAATTTTGCATTGGAGCAGGAAATAGACAAAACAAAGGTCAATAAAGAGGGTTTGACTGCTCTTCAACTGGTGATTCGCTCGTATGATCGAGAAAAATTGAAGTACAACGACTTGCAGAAAATTTATCCTCAATTAATGACTCCTTATCTCAAAGTTCAAACCGAAGATAAAATCATCAAAATCAACAAGTCTTCGATGGAATACTTCTTGGTGAATTATATGAAGGCGGTTATCGGCGATATTGTAGATGTGAACGATCCACCAAGTATGCGGGGCATGAAAATGGACGATTTTATGATTTTGATTGAGGATATGCCCGACATTATTCTGCCTGAATACCGCCGCAAGCGTCAATATGTTAATTCTATTCTTGCAAAAAATGAAGTGGATAGAAATGACCCTTACAATCGTCTTCTCTTCAAACGGGTATCAAGGGGCTGTTACAACTTCAATCCTAAGATGAAGATTTCTTATAAGTAGTTGAAGTTATTCAGATTTGGACTTCGTTAGCTTCAAAAAGGTATGTTTACATTCTTGTAAAAGTAAGAATGTAAACACATATCATTCTATCTCTTTGACGATAAAAAACCCATCTTTTCCTTGAGCTTGATACAAGGGCATCAGCATAATACCGCTAAATGGCGCACGGATTTCACCTCCTTTGTCATACGCCAATAATTGCCCTTCTTCTACTTCCTGAAAGTTGTCAAACCCTTCAATCATCTTGAAACAATCTTCTGGCTGAATAGCATGACGGTATTCATACTCCACAGTGCGAGGCAAACCTTCCCCCAATTCGTACAACAGTTCTTTGTGGTTCTCAAAAAAGGGAATTTCTGTAGCTTCTATGCAACCTATATATACCAAAAGTTGCCAAATCGCTGAAATAGTTCTGGTTACAGAACTCTCTGCATCATGTTGTCCTGCCTCAAAACAAAAAGACTCCAATCCTAAACCACTGAAATAATTGAGTGTTGTTCCCGATATAGCTTTATCGAAGCCCATAATGACAGGCACCCCCAAACTTTCGGCCAGAGTACGGCTGTTTCCCATTGAAGTCGCAATCGAATAAGCTACCCCATCGGCAGAAGTCGTATGTAAATCCATTAATATCACCCGTCTATTTAGAGGGTGAGAAATGATTTGCCCTAAGATTTCTAATAATTCTTTTTGCTCTTTATCCTCTTCTCTTAGCTGGTTTTTTGGAGTCTCATTGATGCGCTTTAAATTATCCAAACCCCATTGCCTGTTCAAATCTTTGGAGAGAAACCTTTTTTGCTTTGAAAATGCCTCTAGATTTCCTATGAGTCCAATCATTTCTCCTGATATGGGTAAATTACACTGCTTCAATTGATGAAATACCGTTTGAAGTGCTTTTACTCCTGCAGGTTCATTACCATGAATAGCCCCCATCAAAATCAATAGGGGCCCTTCTTGATTGTTGGTATAATTTCCAATAATTCGTTTTTGAGCATTGATAGAGATATTTATCTCTTGTTCCCCAAACATTGTGGTTCTCATCTTAATCACTTTTTTTCTTGTGCATTCTTCACTTTGAAGTGCTTATAAGTTAATCGCCCAATCACCTTGTGGTAATCCTGTTCTGTAATAATTCCCATCAATTGATCATCCTGAACTACTGGCAAACATCCAATTCCTTCTTCTTGCATGATTTCCAGTGCTTTACTAATGGGTTCGCTCGGCTTGACAACAACGGGATTTTTTATCATCAACTCTTTGACCAATGCAGAACGCTTTGTTTCACCATTCTCATTATTGCGGTAACACTCCAACAAGTATCTCCTCAAAATGCGGGAGGTCATCAACCCCACAAGTTGACCATCCTTGTCTTCAACAGGAACATATCTAAGTTTGCCCCAGTTCATCATATCGCCTACCAATTCAAATACGTCTTCTTCTTGTACGGTCATCAAATCTGTCTCCATAAAATCTTCCACCAAAAAAGAGTGAGGTTCCCATCCATTCAAGTCTGTTTCGTCTGCCAAAGACCATTTGTGTACAGGATTCTTCATCAATTGTTGACGGTGCATAGACGCAGTAATCGCAGTGATTGCTTCCTTTGAAGACACTTGTTTGGTCAGTTTTGCATAAGATTTCAACATCCAATTCGACCCATTGAGATTGGTTTCAGCCCTTTCTTCAATGACATTCAAATACATATCAATATCTTTTTTATCTATATTTGCCTTTTGCAGTCCTTCTCTGGCAATTGGAATCAATTCTTTTATCAACAATTCAGAAGCATTGATAGGCTTATCCAAACCAACCCAGTTAAACTTCGAATTCATACCACTCCTACAAGCCAATAAGAAATTAGCCTGTGCATCATCAAAATCCATTTCTTTTGAAATATCTTTGTACTGATCTCCAAAACCATTCATCAATCCCAGCCAAAGTGCGGCGTTTGCCATTTCATCTTTCACAGTAGGTCCTGATGGCAACACCCTGTTTTCTATCCGTAAATGTGGTACTCCATTCGCCACTCCATAACAAGGTCTGTTCCAACGATACACCGTAGAATTGTGTACCAAAAGTGAGTCCAAAATTGGAATTTTACCTTCCTCCAATTCCAATAAAGGATCAGGAGTTTGAAGCGAACTTCCCAACAATACCCGAAACCTCATGATGTCTTCTTTGTAAATTTCAAGGATAGAATTTTTAACCCATTGATTTCCAAACATCACTCTTGCGCTTTTGTTGCGCAAATGCCGTCCACTTATACGGGTATCTACTGCCTGTTGAAACAGAGCAATCCGTGTTTCGTGCCAAAGTCGCTTACCAAATAACATAGGAGAATTGGTTGCAATCGCCAAAGCAGGCCCTGCAATTGCTTGTGCAGTATTGTACTTAGAAGCAAAATCTTCGGGTGTCACCTGCAAATGTACCTGAAAACCTGTATTGCACGCCTCCAACATAGGTGAATCATGCTTTGCCATCAAATGGTCTATTCCTCTGATATTCAATTCCAAGTCTTTCTTACCCCTCAAATCACTGATAGCATACATTAATGCTTTGTAGCGTTCAATCGGCGTAATACTATCCATAGATAAATCCAATCGACTAACTGTTGGCAAAATACCAGTCAGAATAATATGGTTGCCCATTTTTTCCGCCTCTTGAATAGCCAAATCTACCAAGAATTGAATATTTTTATCCATTTGACTCAAGCAGTTGCCTGTAAAAATCAGAGGATGAACATTCGCTTCAAGATTAAACTGTGCTAGTTCGGTAGTGAATAACTCATGGTTGATATTCTTCAATAGTTCCAGATTTACTTTAGCTGGCTTCCAATCTTGATTCACAACACACATTTCCTGCTCTGCCCCAATTCTGATGGGTTCTTTCTCAAACATATCGGACTCTATCATCTTGTCTAAAGCCCGGACATCTTTCAAAATATTGACTACAAAATTTTGAAGCTCTTTTTTAGTAGGTAGTTTAACTTTTTCGCTGCCCATTGTATCCTGTTTTTAGTGATTCACATTTATGATTCCCAAGTTATCATTTTTTTCAAATTACCCAAAACTTTTATTAAAAGTCTATAAAAAACGAAAAGCCTGCAACACATAAGTGTTACAGGCTTTTCTATTCAGAATAAGTAGTTCCGAAAAATCGGAACTACCTATGTGTCATCTATTTATCAGGATTACTCCTTAACAAATTTAGTAGTAGCTACTTCTTCACCATTTTTGATGGTTGCGAAGTATGTACCAACAGGGTAAGAAGCTACATTCAATGATACTTTGTTAATACCACCTTCTGTATCTACATCCTGAGTACTCATCAATTTACCAGCTACGTTGTGAATTTGGATAGTAGAAGTACCTTGAGCCTTAGTAGTGAAGTTAATATTAACTACACTGCTTACAGGAACAGGGTAAACACTTACGATACCAAATGCACGCTCGCCTCTTACTAAGTTGATTACTTTAGTGTAAGTAGCCTCACCGTCAAAAGCAACAGCTTTGATACGGTAGTAGCTCATTCCACTTGGAGCAGATCTGTGTAAGAAGTCGTAGATAGCAGCCTCATTAGAAGTACCAGCACCATCAACTGTACCGATAGGAGCAAAGTCTTTACCGTTAGTAGAATGTTCTACTACGAAGAAGTCGTTGTTTTCTTCAGTTGCAGTAATCCAAGTAAGGAAGTTACCTTCTGTTTGAACTTCACCGTAGAATTCGATGAAATCAACAGCCAACTTAGTACAAGCAATCTCTCCACCAGCTTCGAAGAATTCGTTACCAGCAGCATCAACTACGCTAATCTCGTATGGGTTACCATCTGTAATTACTACAAATGTGAAACCTGCAGCATCCAATACTTCGTTAATAGCACCAGAGATAGTATAAGGAGCAGTACCACCATTCACTGAAATGTTCAATGTATAAACACCAGTTTCTTCAGCATTGGTACAATCTCTCTCTACTTGTACGATCAAGTCGCCTTCTTGAGTGATAAAGATTGTTACAACTGCTTCAGTAGTGTTACCGTTACAATCAACGATTTGGTAAGTGAATGTATCCTCGGTACAAGTAGTTCCAGCATTAGCAACATAAACAACAGCACCTGTTTCAAGGTTGATGTCCATGATAGTACCACATGAAGGATTCACCAAAATACCTACTACAGAAAGACCACAACCAGTATCATTCGTTAGAATGTTAATAGTCACAGGCTCACCAGGAGTAGTAACTCCAACATCATTCACAGCATCAATTTCAGTAGTGCAATCAGGAGCAGCACCAGCAACAGTCAATGGCTCACAAGAAGGAATCAATGGACTGTCATCGATAGTGAATGTGTATGCTTGACCAGCAGGGATAGACGCACTTGTAAAGCTTTCAGGAGCAGAAGCACCGTTCACACTGTAAACACCGTTACCACCAGAGATAGTAAATGTTACTGTGTAAGAACCATCAGAAACGTTACAAGTTGTTTGAAGATCACTTACTGACAACTCTTGGTAATGGTAAGTACTTGCAGCCAATGTAGCAGATTTACATCCATCAGCAGTAGTAGCGATAACATAAATAATTCTTGGTCCAACAACTTCACCATTCACCCATACATCACCAGATGCAGGAGTAGCAGGAATAGTACCCGCAGCATCCAAGTAGTAGTTGTAAGTAGCACCTGCTCCGCCACCAGTAGGGGCTAAGATGATGTTACCTTCACCACATACAATGGTTTGAGAAGAAGCAGAAATCAAAGAAAGAGATACATTATCAACAATCTCAACTGTTTGAGGAGCAGACTCACAACCGTCAGCATTTACAGCAACTACTGTATAAGTACCTGCACTTAAGCTTGCAGAAGTACCCATGATAGCACTACCATTAATGAATACAGTTGAAAGACCATCTACACCAAATGTAACAGTTGTGAAAGACTGACCAGTGATGTTATCAACTTTAGGACATCCTTTCGTTACTGTTAAGCTTGCAGCAGCAGGCACTTCAACAACAAATGGAGCAGATGCACAACCAGTAGTTGTAGAAGTTACAACAACAGTCACATCTCCACCAGCTTGGAATGTCAATACACCTTCTGCCAAGTCAATGTCACCAACAGTTACTACGTAAGTATCGTTTGCATTAACAGGCGCAATTACGATAGTAGATTGACCATTTTCGTCAGGACAGCTAGCAGTAGCCGTGAAAGTTACTGGGTCGCTTGTAGAAACAACTTTGCTTCTAGACTCACAACCTTTAGAATCTTTCACTCGGATAACAGCATCACCAGCAACAGCAACAGTCAAATCATCAACATCGCCATAATCACCACCATTAACAGATACTTGGTAAGGACCAGTACCACCGTTAGGAACAACTGTTACAGTTGAATTGCCATCAGCATCTGGACAATCAGATACAGCGTCAAATCTAACTGCTTCATCAACAGAAATTTCCAATGGAGCAGATGTACAACCTTTTCCGTCTTTCACTACTACAGTGTTGATTTCACCACCAATCAATACGTTCAATGATTGGTCAGGAACGAAAGCAAAGAACTCACTATCATTGATAGATACACTGTAAGGACCAGCAGTCGTTACATTGGTAATCTCAATACTAGCATTACCAGTTGTAGGATCAGTACAACCAACTAAGTAGTCATAAGAAGGAGATTCGTTCACAGTTACAGTTACTTCAACTGCGTCACTTTCACATACTTTGTTTACGGTAACAACAGAGAAAGTATAGTCACCAGGACCATCTACTACGCTACCAGTATCAAATACGTCGTTATTTTGAGTTTCACCTTCATATACAAGGTTACCAGCACCATCATATACATTGAATGTAACAGGACAGTTACAGTAAGAAGGATTACCCACTAATTCCAATACAGGAGCATCTTCACCATCACAGATAGCTGCGTTAGTAGGAGTTACTACTGGAATATCAGGAACGTTATATACATTGATTACATGTGTTTCTGCTTGACCGCAGTTAGCACCACCACCTTCGTAAGTAACACTGAATGAACCGTGATCAGCATTTTCGATATCAGCATCAAAAGTAACTACTTCAACAGTACCAATAACAACAGTACTGAAAGTTACAATTGTGTCAATGTTTAAGGTATCACCGCTTGCACCATCAATAGTAAATACGAAGTTACTATCTGCTACTTCTTCAGTGATTTCTTGTTCTTCTACAGTTACAGTAGAGTTAATGTCAGAAGTCCATGTACCACCTGTTTGTGCAACAGTCAAGGTCAATGGTAAGTCATTTTCACATACTGTAAATCCGCCATCATGTGTCCATGTAGCATTGAATACATCAAATACATTCACGTGATGCAATTCAGTAGAAGTACAACCATTTGCAGCAGTTACTGTGTACTCTACAGCTACATAACCAGCAGCAGTAGGAGTCCATACATTACCCATAATAGCTTCGCCATTTACAGTAAATGTACCGCCAGCAGCACCCAAGACAGCAAATGTGATGTCACCATCAGCCATACATGCTTGACTTGGTACGAAGAAGCTTGCACTTGGAGAAGGAAGAACAGTTACACTTGCACTTGTCTGACCAGAACAGTCAGCAGTAGTGAAAGTAAGAACTGTAGTACCAGCACCAGCAGCAGCAGGATCAAATGCGAAACCGCCTTCAACTGCAATTACACCAGCACCAGCAAAAGTACCATCTACATTTGCACTCAAAGCAATTACACCGTCAGTAGAACATACAGTAGTAGGAGCTTGAACAGTTACCTCTACAACATTAATAGTAACATTATCAGAAATCTGACATGCGCTATTGAAGTTAGTAGTGTAAGTCACAGTCCATGAACCAGCACCAGCAGCAGCAGGATCAAATGAGAAGTTGCCAGTCAAAGCACCAGAAGCATCTGTTGTAAATGCACCAGAAGCAGGAGTACCAGGAGCTAACAAGTTCACCAAGTTTACAGGGCCGCTAGTAGAACATACTGTCAATGCACCATCAACTAATTCAGCAGGATCAGAGTAGATAATGTTAATCAATTGATCTCTTTGATCTTCGTCTGTATTGTTATCGATACAAGAAACATCATCAGTTGCTTCATCAGCATCACCTACGTTCGCATTAGGAATGTCGTAAGTAACCAAAATTGGAGAGAAATCTTGCAATCCAGCAGGATCAAGTGTCCAGAATGGATCAACAGGTACTTCACCACCAACTGCACCTTGTACAGCAGAAAGATCCAAGTCAATGTTACCATCAACTGTTGCATCAGAGCTACCAAATGCACCAACATAGTGACATTGTTCGTAGTTTACAGCAACAGATAAAGTAGCAGTGAATGTTCCATTTTGAGTAATGTTGTAGCAAGAATCAGCACCACTTGGAATAACTGGGAAGTTCAATGTTTGACCAACCGCAGCAGCAATGTCTAAGTAGTAAGTTCTTTCTGCAACTTTAGTAGCTGCACCGTCAAAGGCAAAATCACAACCCAATGGACCGTTTCTATTACCAACAGCATCAATTAATGTGAAACCGTTTACACTTGCACCAGTTACAAGATCAGTAACTACACCCAAGCTAGCTTCACCAGGCATACAATTCACACGACCTGGGCTTACGCCACAACCGCTTGATTGACATCCTCTATCACTTTCGTCATAGTAACAACCAGTTCTATCACCCAATTCCCACTGATATACAAAACCGCCAGTAGCAGTAGCTTGTACTAAGAAATCAGTAATGATATAGTTATCTGGTAAGTCTTCGTCACTAATTGTTAATTCAATAGTACATGGAGCAGCTTCAGAAATATCTTCATCTAACTGACAGTTGTAGTAACCGAATGAGTTAGAGAATTGATTTGCAGTTACAGCTGTTTCTTCTGGACATACTGGAATTTTAACAGCACCACCATTGAAGATTGTAACCCATGCAGTAGCACCAGGAATAAGTGTTCCCGTTTCATCAGTACATGTACCACAACCAGAAACAAGAGCAGCAGGAAGCTCGTTACAGCTCACTAATTGTAATGAACGTAAGTCACCAAATCCAGCATCCAAACTGTCAATAACTTCAGAGAATTGTTGTTCGAATGGACCAGCTTCTGTAAAGTCAGCTTGGTTTTGAACACAAAGTTGCTCACCCCAGCTCAAGAACTCAAGTGTTTCACCTGTCAAGTCATCAGCAATAGGACCAACGTCTGAACATTTGTTGTAAAGACCAACACCAGAAACGCTTTCGTCGATGTCCAAGATTGGGAACCAACGAGAACCAACTTTAGAACGTCCTCTGTTAGTAAATGCATCGCCAGAAGTCAAGCGACCAGTTGCGTCATTGCGACACTCTGATTCACGTTCCCATGGGAATACATCGTCAGTAGTAACACATCCGTCAGTACCAGTAGTTTGTTCACCTGGATCGTAATCAGATTGACCATCTCTGTCTTTGAATACCAAGAGGTCAGTTCCAATATCTACCAAACCATTTCCGTTGATATCAATGTAGATACCACCAGCTAATGGGCTTACAGGAACACCGTCTGGGTCAATAAAGCCAGCAGCACAATCAGCATTGATGTTGATTGGAGAGAATGGAGTTCCACAAGGACCATTGTAGTTAGGAATACTATTTGCAAGAGCATTGTCTTGCGGATTAGGAATAGTATAGAATTCTGTAGGAGCAGTGATAAACTCAAGTTTAGCTCTTGTTGCAGGAAGACGTAAGTCTAATGCACCAAAACCAGGAACAACACTTTGGTTGCTACCATCTAAACGGAATACAGTTGTACCATTGAAACCATAGTAGATATCTTCACTATTACCATTTGGTGTATAGTCATCATCAATAGTTCCATAAAGGTTCATGTAAACCAAGTTTTCAACATCTGTACTTACAGGAATACCATTTCGGCCGATATACACTACGTCGTAAGCCAATGATGTAGATTGTTGTCCACTAGCAACCAATGTAGGATCAGGACGGTAGAAAATCAATTGGTAACAGCTAAGATCTGTACCAGTCAAACCTGAAATTTCAACACCATCACAGAATTTAACAGTTACGTTATCAGTTGCAGGGTTGTAGTCAATGAAAGTAACTCCACCGAATCCACCAGCAGCAAATGCATCTTGGATGTAGTTGTATGTCACACAGTGCTCGTCCGTACTTGTTACATTCTTACCGAAGTAGTTCAATTCAGAGATGAACAAAGAAGGAATGTTTTCATCACACTCGATATTTGCAGTGAATGTATGAGAGCCAGAAGCTTGAACTGTGAAAGGAACGAAAGATACTGTTTGTAGAATCCAATCATTCATATTTTGTACACCATCACCTTCACATATAAATGCAGGTGCTTGCCAGTACTCTTCATAGTCCATCATAACGAACAAGTTCACATCTGAATCAGCACACAATGCCTCTGGAGTACCGCTTGGTACTTGGTAAGTAAAGCCAATTGGTAATACTTGATTTTTAGTGAAATTGAACAATACTCCTGCATCGCTATCACCATCAGAACCAGCTGTATAAACAGCACTCTCAGTTGCAACTAAGCCACCTACGAATAAAGTAGCGTCGAAGTGAGAAAGGTCTAAGATGTCACCATTTGGAGAAATGTAGTCGAAGTAGTTTTCTTCAGCAGAAGAATTCAATGCACATCCTAAAGTAAAGTTACTGTAGCTAGCATCACCAGGAGCCAACTGTCCCCAGTTCAAGAAACCAGGAGATTGATCTTCAGCAGTATTTACATCGTTTGCAGGTTGCAAACAAGGTTGATCATCATCAGGATAGTTCAAATTAGGATCAAATCCAGTAGTGAAAGGAACAACCCAACCAGCATTAGTAAACTGGAGTGATTTGTTAGGGTAAGTAGTACCATCATCCACTGCATTTACATCAGTAGTAGATAATCCAACAGCAGGACCATCAGTAGCTGTAAAGATACCGAAGTTGCTATCAGTTAAGTGTGCTTTTGCAGGATCACCACCATAACCAATAAATTGAGTTACAGTCATGTTAGCCTCACCGAAACCGTCAATTGCATCATCACCGTTTTCATTAACGTTTGTTGCATCACCAGTATCATACACACCTTCTCCGTTAGAGAAATCACCTTTGTAAACAAGAGCGATAGCAGCAGGTCCCATTTTTAGACCTTCCCATACTTGAACATTACAAGGATCGTATCCAAGGTCAATTGCCAATGCACCATAGCTTGCGCCATTAGCAGCACTGTAAGTAGGATTGATAATCCAGTCACCAGCAACACCTTCTTCAACTGAAGATACTAGGAACACGTCAGGATCACCACCAATTTGTGGACAACCAGGTCTTCCAAGCACATCTGGAGAAGTGTACCATTTGTCATTAGTTGGTGTATCAGGATCGTCATAACCAGGAGTACTTGGATCGATATCCATAATCCAACCATATCCCAATTCTGGAGAAATAACCGCATAAACACGACCATTTGTTTCACCAAACTGAGGAGTATCGTTTACTACATATTGATTAGGCTCATACAAGACAATCAAGTAATCTCTCAAGTCAGTACCAGCAGCACCAGCAACCTCAATGAAGTCACCCGTAGCAATTGAATTCGTTGCAGTTTCAGAGTATTCAATCTCATTGATAAACGCACCACCATTGGCAGCTTGAGCACCGATACCAGCAAATTGGAAAGTACCACCATTGATAGCAGGACCAGCTTGCAAATATTGAGTCAAATCAATTGTATAATCATCTTCTGATTGGCATACAATATTGTCTTCCAATGTAGGAGTAGAAGGAACAATAACAGTGATTATTTCTGTTGCAGAACCACCACAACCATTGTCAGGACTTGGATAAGTGTAAACGATAGTCACAGGACCAGCTACATCAGAAGCAGTGTATTCACTACCTACCAAAGCAGCACCGTTTACAGTGAATGTACCAGTTTGATTACCTGCTACATAATCCAATAAATCAATTGTTTGACCAGCACACAAAGAACTTGGCAAATCAAAAGTAGCAGTTACAGAACCTACAACTGTGATTGTCAAAGTTGCAGAAGCAGCACAACCTGGAGGAAGTCCTACATTATAAGTAACAGTGTGAACTCCTACACCAGCAACAGCTGGATCGAAAGTGCTACCTGTCAAAGCAGTAGCAGCAGAAGAAGAGAATGAACCTCCAGAAGTAGAAGTTGCACTCAAATATTGAGACAAATCAACATCACCGTCACCAGTACATACAGTTACAGCAGTCGGATTGAATGCAGCAACAGGATCAGCATAGAAGAATAAATCTTGCTCAAATGTATCTGTACAACCATCAGGAGTTGTTACAGTGATAATGAGGGTATTTAAACCAATTTGCAATGGAGCACCATTTACTACAAATGGATTAGGAATGATGTTAGTAACTGTTCCAGTGAAAGTAAATGAATCACCTGTGTTAGTAAATGTAGCAACTGTTACATTGCTAGAATTTACCACACTGTATGGACCAGCACCCAAGTTAATTGGAGCACCACCGCCAACAGTAACATCTGCACCGTCATAAGTCAATACATCACCAGTAGTCAACATAACAGTAGCAACTGTTACACCACCATCTTGGATAGTAAATGTTTCAGTAGTAGGAACTGTTTCAGTAGTTTGGAACTGACCTTGGCCACCATTAGGAATAACCAATGTAGTACCATTCAATACTACTGTATAAGTATTAGCAGCTACAAGCGTGTTAGGCAAAATAGTCAAACCATCTGCAAAACAGAAGTTCAACTCATCTGGAGCAGGAGAAGCCAAAGTAGCATCAGGAGTAGGAACAACTGTAACTGTGAAGTTAGTAGTTGCAGCACATTGTCCTTCGATACCTACTGTATAAGTTACATCATAAGTTGTTGCACTACCTACTAATAAAACATCACCAGGTCCTAAAACTCCACCAACTGCATTAACAGTTGCAGCACCACCTGTATTGGTGAATCCACCACCAGGAGTAGTACCTGCACCCAAGAATTGAGTCAAGTTGATTAAGTCACCTGCATCTGCACATACTGTTTGACTATTAGAAGTAGCAACAGCAGTACCGATAATATAAACATAAGTATTGTCTGAATCAGAACAAACACCATTTGTAACAGTGTGAGTAATTTCATACAATCCATCTAAACCAGTAGTAGGGATAACAGCACCAACAGTACCACCATTGAAAGTAATAGTAGAAGTACCAAGAATAGTACCTGTAGGAGTTACTGTGATATCATCACCAGCACATACAAATGGCTCAGCATCTACTGTAAAGCTTGCATCTACGGCTCCGTTGATAAGAATGTCAGTAGTAGTACCAACATAACAATCAACAGCAGGACCATCAACACCAGCAGCAAGATCCATGAAAGTAACACCAGCAGCAGGGTTAGGAGTATATGTAATGGTAACAGTTGTACCATCAGCAATACCACTAATATCCAACATAGTACCAGCAGCAGTAGCTGTTACAGTACCTGCACTTGCAGTCAATGTACCAGGAGCAGCACCAGCATTCAAGTATCCGCTTAAGTTCAATGGACCTGCATCAGAACATACAGCAGCAGGAGCAGTCAAAACTGCAGCATCACGAGATGGGAATACAGTAATGTGGAATGTTTGACAATCTTCACACTCATCGTCACCAATACAGTATTGAACAGCAACAGTGCCTACCAATCCAGTTGGGTCAAAAGTTGCAATACCACCAAAGTCTGTTACACCAAGTCCACTGAAAGAACCTGCAGTAACTAAGCCATTAAAATCAGCTGCCAATTCTTCTAAGAACTGAACGCCTGCATCTTCACATACTGCTACATCAGCAATAGCTGCATCACCAGCGAATTTCACTTCAATGATTTGGCTCAATACATTAGTACAAGCACCCAAGCCATTGTTTTGTGTATAAGTGATGGTAAATGTACCAACACCAGCAACAGCAGGATCGAAGGTAGTACCAGCTACACCAGTACCCGCAAAAGTACCAGCAGCTTTGTCAGCACCTGTTACAACTGCATCCAAATCAACAACTCCGTCTGTCAAACAAACATGGTCAACTAAGTCGAAACTTACCTGTGTATTGTTGTTATCTACAAATACAGTAAATGTAGAAGTAGCAAAACATGGAGCACCAATTCCAGCATCACCTACTGTGTAATCAATGTCTACTTGAATTGTTCCACCAGCAGGAATTGCTAGAGGATCGTAGTGCAATACATTGCCGCCAATAAAGTCAAATTGACCAGCTACTGTATTGAAAGCAAAAGTACCACCAGGAGTAGTATTCGCTAAGAATGCTTCAGTCAAGTTCACTTGACCAGAACCAGTTGCACACAATTCAACATCAGTAGTAGTAGCATCTACATTTGTTACAATAGTAACACTATGAGATTGAGAAGCTACACATTGCTCGTATCCTACAAATGAAGTAATAGTATAAGTACCAGGAGGTAAGCTTGTATCGAAAGTAGCAGTACCGTCACCATTGTTTACGATACCAGGACCGTCGAAAACTACAGCTACTTGCAATTCAGCTGCAATGCCATTGTTTGGAGCATCGATGAAGAATACATCTTCCAAAGCAGTCAAAGCAGGAATAACATCTTCATCCAATACGTCAGGCTCAATAGTGATAGCGCCACCATTCGCACCTTGACATACAACCAATGGCAATGGATTCGCATTAGGAGCGTTTCCACCATCAAAAGAAGCAATGAAAGAAGGATATACGTTTACGATTTGTTGGTCGATAGCTTGGCAGTCGATGTCTGTTCCAACAACAAAGAATACACTGTGTTGTCCAGGACCAGCAAGGAAAGGATCAAAAGCAGCAGTGTTGTTGCCATTGTCCACAACATATCCAGCGAAATCACCAAAGAATGTACCAACAGGTAAATCATTTACCAAAGGATTCAAAGGATCAGTAACAGGACCTACATAAGGAGCTCCATTAGGATCACCATAAATTGTTACAGCAGCATCAAATTGACAATAGTCATTAGACAAAGCCAAAATCTCAGCTTGTGGCGTTTCGAATTGACCGCTTACAGTACTCTCACATCCGTTTGCATCCTGAACAGTCAAAGACCATACAGTATTAGCAGGTACGAACAAAAGAGGATTAGGGAAAGCGATAGGATCGCCAGCCATGTAAGCTGTAGTCAAACCAGCATCAGAATATACTTCTGTTGCAGCATTTACAGTGTAAGGAGCAGTACCACCTGTCACATCTAATGCAGGAATTTGTGCTACATCAGGAGAGATACAGTCATAGTTGGTTAATGGATTGATTCCATTAGGATTAAGAAAGTTTCCAACTATGTCAAATGCAGCTGAAGCTGCAGTTGTTGGCACAGCACAGAAATCCTGACGGATAGGTAAACCGTCTGGTGTAGGATCTGTACCTAAGTACACATCACCAACAGCAGTATAACCTACACCAGGAGCCAATGGAGAACCTGTAATAACAGGGGCATTGGTACCTGCAGGCGTACCAGCGGTAACTGTACCGTCAGCAGCAATGCTGATAGTCACTGCATTCAACAATGCAGGAGTCAAAGACTGAGCAGGATTACCTTCAAAAAGGACAGTTGCTATATTGCCACCATCTGTGATGGTAACAACGTAAGCACCATACAATCCTGCCGCTACACCAGTAGGAATATCTACTGCTGATAATCCGATGTCGAGACCACCTACTCCTGGGCATACAACTGCCGCATTCGTAGTAGGAGCACCTCCGGCATCACATTGAGCGAAAGTTTGATTGGTAGTAAGCGTAAGGCAACAAATAATGGCAATCAACGCAGCCATTTGCCCTAAACCTACTCGGAATAAATTTTTCATCATGTACATCTTGGTTTTGGAAAGTGAATAAAGAAAAAATAATTATAAAATAAATTAAAAATTGTTTTGTCGTTTTCGTGTCTTTTTAGGAATACGCCAAAACCCCTGAGAACAGTTTTGTTCACAAGAGTCGCAAAATAAACTAATAAATTGGAATTTTTGAAGCATATCTCTGAAAAAACTAAAATTACTCATTCAATTAGGTACTATTTTTCTTGAAAAAGAACGCAGCCAGTATTTTGCTACGAAATATCATGCTATTATTATCCTTTTCAAGTTCAATTAGAAAAAAATGACAATAATTTTACAAAAATAAAAAGATGTGTAATTAAACGTTTCTTAATGAAAACCAGAGAGAATAGAATCATACAGAAAGGGCATCCACCCAATTTGTTTTGGAATGTAATAAATGTGGAGTCGTAAGAAAAAATAATTGTAGTGATGCAAAGGTAAGTATTTTCATCCAATTTGCAAGCAATACCTAAAAATATTTTTTCTTAGAAGAAATTTATTTACAGTTATTGACAATTGCATCATACGTTGCTTTGAACTCAGCATGCTTGTCTTCTGCCAAGCGCTTCAATGTTGCATCATAGCTTTTTTGAACCCTTGTATCACAACGCTCTTTATCAGAGTTAGCAATACAATTGCAGTAGGTTTTCCCCAAAGCTTCTGCTCGTTTCATCATCATAGATGTCACCTGTTCATCTGTTTTTGCAGCTTTACGTGACTCTATTTCTTCCTTTTTTTCTGGAGAGAGAGTAGTTGCATCACCTGATGCGGGTGCCGCTGTTTTTGCAGGGGCATTACTATCTGCCTTACCCGTAGTATCCGAGCTTTTACAACTCGTTCCTACACAGACGCTCAACAAAATACAAAAAATCAAAGAGAGATACTTTTTCATGTGTTTGTTTTTGAAATACTTCCTATACACTAGCAATAGACTAATAGAAGGATTTCTTTGTTAAGAAAATTATCTACTAAATTAAAGGACAAAGATACGACCCTTCGCCATATTCCCACAAAGATTTGTATTAAATTTGTGCTTCAAAAAACAAAATCTGATGAAACAACCATTTTTTCTCCTATTTATATTCATGACAATGCTTCAATTTTCAGCTTGTCAATCTGATATATCCGCTCATTTGAATGGAACAAATTGGGAAGCCACAAATTTTTCGGTAACAATGCCGAGTTATCGAAGCAGCGACTCTTCTTATGTAAAAAAGGCTGACAAAAGCAATTGGGAAAGTGTTTTACAGGGAAAACCTTCAAAGTTGCACTTCAATAGTGATGGCTCTTACAGTGAAGAACACTTCAATCTAAATAACGACCTTATTCTAACCTATCAAGGAGCTTGGGAAATAACGGGTGACTCTATTATTTTCAATATTCAAAAACCTGCAAAAATCAAACATACTTACTTGATAAGTTTAGATGATGCCAAATCTACATTGCAGTTGTCCAGAACCTATGACCATGATAGAGACAAACAAGCGGACGATCAACAGGTCGTGATTTATAAAAAACAATAAGGATTGCCACTAAAAACGACGTAAACTTATGAAGTCTATTCTACTTTCGCTAGTGCTATGCTCGGTTTTATTTGCTTGCCATAATAACTCTACAAAAGAAGATACGCATACAACAGATTATTCTGTAAGGGATCAAGCAGGGAATACCGAATGGCTTGCTATTCCAAACAAAAGTGTGGGTAAAATTACTCCCGATATGACCGAAGCCAACATCATTGAAGTCTATGGAAAAGAACAGGTAATACATGACAGTCTTCATGTAGGAGAAGGGTTTTTCATTCAATCTACTGTTGTTTTCCCCAATACGCCCAATGAACTGCGTATTGCATGGGAAGAGGAGAAAACCTTTGAAAAAATAGCTCGCATCATCGTTAAAAAAGAAAATGCGCAATGGCATACCCCCAATGGTTTGAAAATCGGTACTCCGCTTCAAAAAGTCATTGACCTCAATGGAGTACCCTTCAATTTTTGGGGCTTTGATTGGGACTATTCAGGCAGTGTGTCTTCATGGGAAGGCGGCAATTTTGATGGGCAAGGGATAGGTGTCCGATTATCATACGGCGTTGATATTCAAAACTTGGACCGACATGCTATTGAAGCAGTAGTGGGCGATCAAGAAGTTTCGAGTGCAGAACCCATTTTGAAGGATATGCAAGTCCGCGTATCAGAGATGTTTTTCTATTTCCCTTAGTTGATTACAGATTTTGTAGATTGCGCTGATTATTAAAAAACGATCTGCCTTATTATTTTAATTTTCACCTACTTATATGCAATTCTCTACTTGGAAACAAACAGGTAAATACTTCACCTACAAAGAAAAACACTCTATTTTTTACCAAGAAGCAGGTACAGGTGAAGTGCTGATTTTGCTACATGGTTTTCCGACTGCTTCATGGGATTGGCACAAAATCTGGCAACCTCTTTCAGAAAAATACCGCTTGATTGCTCCTGATTTCATTGGATTTGGCTATTCCGACAAACCTCAAAAATACAACTATTCGATTCACGATCAAGCAGATTTGATTGAAGCATTGGCAGCACATTTGGAACTGCAAAAGGTACATATTTTGGCACACGATTATGGAGATACCGTTCTACAGGAATTATTGGCGAGAGACATTGACCGAAGAAAAGCAAACATTTCAACAGGTTTGCAGCTCCAAAGCATTGTGCTATTGAATGGTGGACTGTTTCCCGAAACACATTTGGCGAGGCCGATTCAAAAGGCATTATTGAGTCCTTTTGGTTTTATGCTGACTCCTTTTTTAAGCAAAAAAATGCTGCGAAAAACTTTTCACCAGATTTTTGGCAAAGAAACACCTCCGAGTGAAAAAGAAATGGATGAATTTTACACTTTGATGGACTTCAAAAAAGGGCAGCGAATTTTCCACAAATTGATTCATTATATGACCAATCGAATCCAACATCGAGAGCGTTGGGTAGCAGCACTTCAAAATTCTCCTGCTCCCATACGAATCATTGATGGAGCAGCTGACCCTATTTCGGGTGAACACATGACCAAACGTTATACTGAATTGGTGGAGAACGCAGATATTGTTTTATTGAAGGAAATCGGGCATTATCCCCAAACAGAAGCTCCCGAACGGGTTTTGGTTGCCTATTTGGAATTTCGCAAATAGGCACACACACTTAATGTTTAATTTTAATATTATTTCCAGCCCTCTATCGCAATACCTTCAACATCTTCGGTAAAATCTCAAATTGAAGTGGAGCAAAACCCAACAATTCTCCATCGGCTTGTACATATAGGAGCGTTTTACCTGTTGCTTCAATGGAAATTTGGGTTGTTTGAAAATATTTCACCTTATGAAAGTGAATAAAACTGCCATCATACAAACCATTGAGTTGCCCTAAAACCTCCATTTTACTGGCTTTTTCGATGAAGGTGACATCAAAAAGGCCGTCATCTAATACAGCATTAGGAACAACTTTCATACCACTACCCAAATATTTACCAATCCCTACATTGAGCATAAAAATAGGTGTATCGGACTGAAATGAACCGCTTTGCAGTTGTATGGGTATATTTTGAAAAGAAACAATCCCCTTCAACAACTCCCAAAAATAAGTAAATTGACCAAATCGTTTGAGGGATTTACCCATCCGATAGGCAACATACCCGTCAAAACCTGCTCCTGCTACATTGATAAAATACCGATGTTCTTGCTCCTTATACTGATTCATAAATGTAACCAAACCAATATCCTGCAAAAAGGTAGTGCCATTTTGTAGAATATGAATAGCTGCTTCAAGCTCAGAAGGAATCTCCAAACTGCGAATCCAATCATTGCCTGTTCCAACGGGAATGACTGCAAAAGTAATCTCAGTAGAAGCTACAATCGTCTGATTCATGATGCCATTCGCCACCTCGTGAAAAGTGCCATCGCCCCCAACAGCCAATATATGGCGGCTACCTGTTTCAATGAGTTGCTGAGTGAGTTTGCTTGCATGACCTGCCGATTGGGTAAATGCCGTTTGGTGGAAGATGTTTTTTTGTTGTAGCAAAGGAGCAATTTTTTGATGCCATTGTTTTTCGGCTTTGCCACCTCCAGCCGTAGGGTTGATGATTACAGACCAGTTCATGTGTTGTGGATGAATAATAAATCAATGATGAGGCAAGTTAAGAAATCCAAGAATAAATTGGGGCGACTAACAAAAGAAAGAGGTTAAATTTGATAGGATTGTATGGATAATCAAGTGGGATTTACGATATGCGGTAAGGAAATGGCATAAAAAAAGTTGGTAGTTCCAAGCCACTGAAAACTACCAACTTTAGAAAAAAATGTGTGTTTGTTAAAATCCAAGCATCTACAACTTAAACTATCATGTCGTTGTGATGGTGCAAATATACTGCATTTTGGGCAGTCATTTATTCTGTTTTCGATAAGTGGCAGTTTTGTGATGATATGAGGCAGAAATGTTCGATTTTCGGTTCTATAGAAATCGTAAGTTAATGTACCTGATATAGTGATTTGATTTGGGGAGGTATCTGTAAGTAAAGATTTGAGGAAACGTATGGGTATAAAAAAAGTTGGTAGTCCCAAGCCACTGAAAACTACCAACTTTAGAAAAAAATGTGTGTTTGTTAAAATCCAAGCATCTACAACTTAAACTATCATGTCGTTGTGATGGTGCAAATATACTGCATGTTGGGCAATCATTTATTCTGTTTTCGATAAGTGGCAGTTTTGTGATGATATGAGGCAGAAATGTTCGATTTTCGGTTCTATAGAAATCGTAAGTTAATGTAACTGATTTAGTGAATTATTTGTAAGTAAGATTTGAGCAGACATATGGGCATAAAAAAAGTTGGTAGTCCCAAGCCACTGAAAACTACCAACTTTAAAAAAAGTGTGTTTGTTAATTTAATCCAAACATCTACAACTTAAACTATCATATCATTGTGATGGTACAAAGATACCGTATGTTGGACGGTCATTTATTTCGTTTTCGATAGGTGGTAACTTTTTAAAGATAAAAGGTAAAAATGTTCGATTTTTGGTTTTGTAGAAATTGAATCACAGGTCAACGCCTTTGATGTAGAGGTTTGATTTGAGGAGACGATAGGTACAAAAAAAGTTGGTAATCCCAAGCCATTGAAAACTACCAACTCTAGAAAAAAATGTGTGTTTGTTAAAATTACCCAAGCATCTACAACTTAAACTATCATGTCGTTGTGATGATGCAAATATAAACACTTGTGAAGGATTGCCTGTTTTGTTTTCGATAAACGGTAGCTTTGCCGAGATGCATGGTAAAAGCGTTCGATTTTCGGTTTTTGTGAAGTTCAAAAAAATGACTGACTGTGACACCTAACTATAAAGAGAAGGTCATATGTCGAAAATATCAGGAGTGATTTTTGCCTGTAATAGCTTAATCAGTCTAAAAATAAATGGTTTTATATGAGAGGGATAAATTTTACTTCTAAAACAATCAGTTGTTTCTTGTTTTTTTTATTGTCAATGAGCATTGTAGCTCAAACAGATAAAACCACTGTTCCACAGGTAGAACTCATTAGCAAAAAACCTGCAACTATTTTTACCCAAACTATTCGAGGACAGGTAATAGACCAATCTACGGGTTTTCCTCTTATTGGAGCAACAGTGAGCGTATTGCCAAGCAAACCATTGCAAGGAACGACTACAAATGCGGATGGGTATTTTGAATTGAAGGAAGTAGCCGTAGGGCGTTATCGTTTGAAGGTCAGTTTTATTGGTTATGAAGATTTTATTGTACCTGAATTACTCGTCACAAAAGGTAAACAAGTGGTACAAAACGTAGAAATGATAGCCAACCCTTACGACTTGGAAACGATTACCATTGCAGCAATGACCTCACCATCTGCTATTTACACAACTCCTGCCATTACCGTCGAAAAAACACGCCGATTTCCTGCCACTTTTTTTGACCCAGCTCGTGTGATCATGGCCTACCCTGGAGTCATCAATACCAACGATCAAGCAAACAATATGACCGTTCGAGGCAATTCTCCAAACGGTGTTTTGTGGCGATTGGAAGGAGTAGATATTGTGAATCCCAATCACTTGAGCAATGCAGGAACATTTGACGATCGAGCGACTCAAAATGGAGGCGGAGTCAATATTTTGAGTGCTCAAATGCTGGACGATTCTCGTTTTTTGATGGGTGCTTTGCCTGCCGATTTTGGAAATGTCCAATCGGGGATAATGGATATGCGGCTCAGAGATGGCAACAATGAACAAAGTGAATTTATGAATCAAATTGGATTAATTGGAGTTGATTTTGCAGCCGAAGCTCCACTCGGTAAGGGCAAAAAAAGCAGCTATTTAGCCAACTACCGTTTTTCGACCATTGGTTTACTTTCGGCCTTGGGCGTACAATTGGGCGATGAAGACATTACCTTTCAAGACCTATCTTTTAAGTTGTCTTTTCCGCTTCAAAAATCGGGTAAACTCAGCGTTTTTGGCTTTGGAGGTTTGAACAGCAATGTGTTTCAGGCAGAGCGAGATTCTACTATTTGGGAGTTTGAAAAAGACCGACAAGACATCCGATTTGACAGCAAAGTGGGCGCACTTGGAATAAATTATCACAAACCTTTGTCCGACAAAGTCCAGTTGAAGGTCAGCAGTGTCTATTCTATTGCAGACAATGAACGCAGTGCCGACATTTTGAAGGGAAGCGACTACACTCCAAATGACCTTGGGAAAGACAACCAAAAACTTGGCTTGTGGTCTTCAAAGGCTGAGGCAGATATTCCCCTAAACCCCAAACATCAATTCAAAATCACTACTTTATTCAACCATTACGATTTCAATTATTTCTCAACACAGGGTACATTTTCAGATATTCCTCTTGAAAAAGTCACTGCAAATGGTCAACTTCAAACCGTACAGTCTTCGCTGCAATGGTTGGCAAACATTGCCCCTTCGATTGGCTTCAATGCAGGTGTGAATATCCATACTTTTGTAGGAGATGCCTTCAATAGGAATGCGTCTATTGAACCGAGGTTTGCATTGAAGTGGCAAGCCGCTCCAAAAAGTGATGTGGTTTTGGCGTATGGTCAGCGCAGTCAAATGCAATTGTTCGGCACATATTTTTCGAGCATCACCGACCAACTCGGCAATACAACGCAACCTAATGAAGGCTTGGACTTCACCAAATCCCGCAACTATTCACTTGCTTACACTCAGCAATTATCAGAAAGTCAGTTACTTCGGATAGAATCCTATTACCAAGACTTGTACGATGTGCCTATTTCACAGACTGCCAACAGTTTTTCGGCATTGAATCTGATTGACGGGTTTGTGGACGAGGCTTTGGTGAATGGCGGAACGGGTGAAAACTATGGAGTTGAGGTAAGTTTGGAGAAATTCTTTTCAGATAACTGGTACTATTTGGTGGGCGGAACTTGGTACGAATCAAAATATGTGGGTTCGGACGGCATCAAACGTGATACCCGCTTCAATGGCAATTACAATTTTAACCTCACAACAGGCAAAGAATTTCCGTGGCATCGAAAGGGAAAAGATCGGGTTTTGAGTATCAATGCGGCATTTACATATGCAGGTGGATTTCGAGATACCCCGATTGATGTCGCCACTTCAATGGCTGCCGAAAAAACGATTTACCAACAAACCGAGGCTTTCACCATCCAAATGGAAGACTACTACAAAATGGATCTTCGGGTAGCGATTCGCCGCAACAAAGCGAGTTCTTCAAGGGTTTTGGCTTTGGATATCCAAAATGTGAGCAACCACGAAAACATTGCGTTTCAGTATTTTGACGTGCAGAAAGGTGAGATTGTAACCAAAAGACAATTGGGAATCATTCCGATATTGAGTTGGAGGATAGAGTTTTAGTTTGGAGAGTAGAAAATTTTTGTACGATATTTTTATTTGTATGTTCCAAACATACAGTAAAATATCAGCGCAACCCAGCCCATAACTCCTTCCTAACAAAAAACATCCCCATCACCACCAAATCATCCGCTTCAATGATTTTCCAATAATAACACCCTGCTTTGAAATCGGAGGAGGATAGCTCAAAAGTCACCTCCTTGTTTCCAGCATCGATTGTTTCCTCTATCAAAATGTCGTATTGATTGTTTTCAATCAAAATTTCGACTTCTTTCTGCAATGATTTTTCAAAAACAAAATGGATGGAAGCATCAGTGCAATTCACTTCATTTTCTGGACTAAGAAGTGTAAGAGCGCTACCACGAGTCGTTGCGGCAATGGCAGTCGTATAGTTGGGAATTGGGCGAAAAAGTTCGATGAATTGGTCAATCGTATATCCCAACTGTTTGACCTCTGCCTCAATAACTGCCCGTACTGTATCTAAACCACTGATTTTGCTTTCGGTAGTTTTTACTGCAATCGTTTTTTCCAAGCTTTGAAATTGCTGCTTCAATACCTTACGAGCATTTGATTGGATACTGGTTAGGAGGTCTTTTTGGAAAATCACAGATAGGGCAAAATCTTTGTCATCTGCCAGCAGTTGTTGAAAAACCGTTTGCTCTTTTGCAGACAAATGATTGGATAGATGTTTTTCGATTAATTCGAGTTTTTGGTTGTCTGTCAATGTAAACATAAGCCTCTTGGTTGAAAATAAAAAAGTGAGTAGGTGAATTTACAGTTCATCTTGTTCATACAAATCAGCTGCCATCGTTCGCAGTCTTTTGATGCACCGAACCTTTTGGTTTTTGACCACCGATTCATTTTTGTACTCCATCGCTGTCACAATAGCCTCTACCGAAAACTGTTGATAATAAAACAATTGCAGCAAAGTTTTGCAAGGTTCACCGAGTTTTTCTAAAAGCTGAACAATCGCTTCTTGGCGTTCGCTTAGTTGGATAGAATCGTCAATTTGAAGTCCATCAGCTACGTTTTGCAGCACCTCCAATTCTTCCGTTTTTCCCTTTTCGTTCCGAAAACGCTTCAACAAAATATTGCGCCCGATGGCAAACAAATAAGTTTTGACCGAACTTTGAAACTCAATAATTTTATTGTTCACCACATTTTCATAAAACGCAATGATGGTTTCTTGAAACACATCAATGCTGTCTGCTTCCTTGCAGTTGAACTTCCTCCTTGTCCAATGGATAAATTCCGCTCGATAGGTTTCATAAAGTTGGTTCAATACCGTTCGATTGCCTATTTTTATCTGCTGCAATAAGTTTGCTCCTGTTATTTTATTGCTTTCACTCATTTAGTACCCCAATTTTTGAAAAGGTAAACGCCTAAAATTAATAAAAATATGACCCTTTCCCAACTTCAATACATCATTGCGCTGGACAAACACCGACACTTCAGCAAAGCTGCCGAACGCTGCAATGTGACACAACCAACCTTGAGCATTCAAATCCAAAAACTGGAGAAGGAACTCGAAATTGTCATTTTTGACCGCACTAAAAATCCAGTAGTGCCAACACAAGAAGGTGAACAACTTTTGGCGCAAGCTTACAGGGTATTGGAGGAAACCAAAAAGTTGAAAAATCTGGCTACTGATACCCGAACAAGTATCAGCGGACGACTAAGAATTGCAGTATTGCCTTCTCTTGCGCCTTATTTACTGCCTTTGTTTATTGGATCTTTTTTAGAGAAATATCCACAGGTTCAATTAGAGGTTATGGAACTGCATAATTATCAAATCTTTGGGCGTTTGAGGCAGGATAGAGCAGATGTTGCCATTACAGTTGCGCCGATTGAAGAAGAGGGTTTTTATGAGATTCCACTTTTCAACGAACCCATTGCAGTCTATTTGTCACCGACTCATCCTTTGGCTTCAAAAAAAACCTTAGCAGTAGAGGATGTAGATTTGGAGGAATGTATTTTAACAGATGATTCGCATACGATGCGTCAAAACATCGAAAGATTGCAGAGAAATAAAAGGGACAGAAAATCGACTGCAAGTAGCAATTTGAAGTATAGAAGTGGCTCGATGGAAAGCATTTGCAGGATTATCGAAAATTACGGAGGTATTACCCTTCTACCCTATTTGGCCACCCTTCATAAGAGTGATTGGGAAAAACAGTTTGTGCGTTACTTTGAAAATGCGCCACATCGTGAGGTAATTTTTTTGACGCAAAGAGGGTTTGAAAAACAGAAACTAATTGATTTGCTGGGCAAAGAGATCATGAGCGGAGTGGAAAAATATTTTTAGTCATAAGTTTCTGATTAATGACATCAAAAAGCTGTAACCTCTTTTCAAATGAATACGACTAAACTACTGAAATCAATATTTAACAATCAAACTAAACAGATACCAATATGCACGTATTCGAAATGATAACAACACTTGTGGTGGTGACAACTTTTTTCAGCACCATATCCTTTTTGGCAAAGACTTTTTTTACGGCTCGCCATAAAGAGCGCATGGCACTCATAGAAAGTGGGCGAGACATGACGGTTTTCAAACCTAAAAAAAGACAGACCAACCGAGCATTGAAGTTTGGCTTACTTTTTTTTGGTATTGGGGCAGGGATTTTGACGGGTAGCATCATTGAAGCGATTTTTGGTTTAGAAGAACCTCTAGGAATTTTTTCGATGATGTTTATGTTTGGAGGCGTAGCATTGGTGTTGTACTACATCCTTGCAGCAAAGTATAGTTTTGAAGAAAGGGAGGAGGAAGTGGTTCTTGAAAAGAATGTAGAACCACCTTTTGAAACAGAACTGCGAATGAAAGAACGGCAATTTGACGAAGAAGAAGGATTTGATTTGACCCAAAGACAGTATTAGTGAATTGACCTTCAAGAAGAATAATCTGATTTTTTTGGTGAAAGACAGGTAAGTGAAAACTTATCTGTCTTTTTTTGTTAATTTCACTACAAAGAATCCTTCTACTATGAAATATCTTCTAATTTTTGTATCCCTATTCTTTCTTGTTAGTTTTTCAACTATTGAGGCTCAAAACATTGGCATCGGCATTGAAGCCCAAAAGTATGCAGCAGGTCATATTTTGGGTGGGCGAATAGACATTGGTATAGGAGATTACAATAACTTGAATGTACGAGTAGGCTACAATTTTGCACGACACGAAGATTTTGGCGTACATCAAGATGAAACGGGTGGAGGATGGGGAGGTTCTCTTGGGTTTCGACATTATACGAGTCCTGACAAATCTGCTTTGTTTTTAGGAGTTCGTACAGATTTGTGGTTCAATACAATAGATTGGATAGATTTCATTGGACAAGTCGATGAGGTAAGCGGCACAACAGATATCGTTGTACTCCAACCTACTATTGAAATAGGGTATGGTTTTTTGCTGAATGACCGAATATTGATTGCTCCATCTGCCGCTTTTGGATGGGAATGGAACATCAAAGTCGATGGTGCTGATGTTGGAGAAGGGGCAATTTTATTGGGAGGTGTTCAGGTGTCGTATAGATTTTGATTGAACTAAAAATATTCACCCCCTAATGATTGCACCTATAAAGTAGCTTCTATGTTTGAAGGAAAGACTTCCGAAATTCTCGCTTTGTGAGGTCTTGAGCCTAAAAATAGCTCACTTTTTTGAAGAATAAATTTCGGAAATCTATATCTGATTTTTTTTCATACTATTCGGATTAGAAATCCAATCCCAAGCCAATGTGCCATTTAGAGTCTTGGACATTGCCGTTATCTACTCCCCACGCCCAATCAGCCCGCACAAAATAGCCCAATAATTTACTTCTAACTCCAACGCCATAACCTCCAATGACAGGGTTGCGGAAATAACGAACCGTAGCTGTAACAGGTGTCTGTAGAGGATTGCCTACTTCAACAGAGGTAAACTTGTTTTCATCGTCAAAAGGCGATACTCCATCCCATGCCACTCCTACATCTGCAAAACCAACAATTTGGAAGTTGCGGAAAAACTCTGAGCGAATCGGTGCATTGGAGATATACGCAAAAATAGGTATTCGCAATTCACTATTGAGAACCGCATAACTGTTGCCATTGCGGGAGTTTTGTTTGAAGCCCCTCACATTGGTTGCCAAAGATTGGAAACCATAATTTTGTTCTTGGTCAATAGGGGTGGTCGTATCAAAACGTTTATCATTGTCAAAAAGCAGCCAATTATCGACTCCCCCTAAATAGTAGAGCATTTTACGAGTACCATAACTATAAGCAGAAGCAAAGCGGTTGGCCCAAACAATTTGTTTGTGAACACGCTGATAGTGTCTAAAATCTGCACCTATAATCCCCAAATAACCTGTATCTTTGAAGTTAAGTTTGTTGATATCTTTGTCAAATTGGGCTTCAAAAGGTTTGTGTACTTCTGCATAGACTTTGAAGCGAGTACCGTTCATGATATTGAGTGCCACGTCAATGGTATTGTCAAATACATATTCTGCTTTGGTGAACAACCAACTTTCCGACTGTTGTGGTTCGATAAGCGAAATAAGGTCGCTTGCCAAATAGGTCACTTTATCATAACGTGCGCCTACATGCAGCCTTACACTTTGGTTTACATCCAATGGATAACTGAACGATGTTTGAAAATAATTGCTGACCACTTTTGCATCCGCTTGATAACTCGTTCCAGGCGGCAACAGGTCAGAGTCTAAACTAAAGGGTTGATTGTTGGCTCGGCGGTAATACAAGAATTTTTTATCCAAACGATGTTTCAGATTCCAGTACTCAACAAAATATTCTGAACCACCAAAGCCAACTGGTAATCTAAAACCTCCTATCAAACGATAATCTTCCATCAAATCGGTAATCCCCACTTTGATAAGTGTGTTCAAATCAGGACTGGTGAAGGCAGGGATTCCAGAAGTTGGGCTGCCAAATTGGAAGTTTTCATACTGATTGAAAATCACTGTATTGTCCAACTGTGTTACCACATTATCTACACTAAACTTGGTTTTGTAGGTACGAATCCGAGAATTTGTTAGTACCGATTCTTGTGCAGGAGGATTCAGACCTGGCAAATTGATGGTCGGAACAATCATACCACTATCCGTGATTGTAGATTTAGCGATTCCCGTTTTGCTGGGTAGTTCTATTGATGCAGGCGGCGCAGTGATAGTTTCATCATAGTCAAATTCACTTTGAAAGAAAAAGTTTTCCAAATCTATCTCTTCTGCCTCCTCAGCTTGCTGTTGTACTTCAATGTTTTCCAAAGTCATATCAGAATTTGGTAAGAGAGGTTCAATATCCTCTACATCCGCACCTTCTGTTTCTTCACCCAAAATAGTATCTGTTAGCGAACCTTGCGGTTTCTTTTCTTCAAAAGGATTTTGGAAAAACGAATCGGAATCACCATTGTCCTTCTCATTCGATTTTTTATTAGGTTGGGTAGAAGGTGTTGGCGAAACACTTGGTTGTGTACTATTTCTTTTATCCCGCTTCGAGGATTTGCTGAGTTTCGAATTCTTATTTGCAGAAAGCCTACTGCTCATTGCATTTTCAAGTTGTTGCCGGTAAATGGTCTTACTTAAGGTTTTCTTGGCTTGCTCAGGATCTTCGGGGAGTTGGCTTTTGTGAACTTCATAAGCACCATCTTGGTAGTGCAATTGCACAATTTCTTTCGTTTTGGAGGCAATATCGTATTCGCCAATATTTCGTTGGTAGTTGGTAATCGGATAACTAACTGCCACAATTCTATAAATATCTTCGTTGATAATCGTGTCTATCAAACCTTCTGCTTGGTATTCATCGAGTGCATAGGTCGGATTGATCACCATCGAATCCAAATAAAATACCTTCGTATCAGTTCGCACAAATATGCTGTCAAAGTGTGCAGCATACAAGTTTTTGATGCCATTTTTGTCACTCAAATAGGCAATGTGTGTACTGTCGTATTGCATCGGCAGCCATTCTTGCGAAAGAGGTGTGTTGGTAATTCTGGTTAAAACTTGGTCTTCGCCTTTGGCAAGATCATAGAAAAACAAGTCGAAATTGCTCGATGGTGCAATGCTGTCCAATTTTTCTACCTTCAATGTATCTACATACCGATTGGATTTGAAGACAATACCACGTACACCGTTGATGGTGACAAATCTTGGCTCCAAATCAGCAAAGTAGTCATTGGTTAATCGGTCTGTTTTGGTATTGGGAATAAAGTAAGTATAAAGGTCAGACTGTCCTTGACTGAGTGAAACCGCCGAAAGAATGAGTTTTTCGGAGTCGTCCATATAGGCGATGTCAGAAATTTGTTGGAACTTGTTCATGTCATCTGCATAGATTTCTTCATCTTCCAAGACATTGTATTCCATCAATTTCACCTGATCCCGTTTCTCAAAAACGATGGCCAATTTTTCGCTTCGTTTGTTCCATGCCAACAAAGGATAACGGGTTTCCAAAGGCTGTTTGAACGAGCGAAAACCATTTTTAAGGATAAGTTTTTGAGTATTGTTTTGGGTATCATAGAGATATACCTTGTGCCTTCCTTTTTCATCCGTTGTGTAAGCAATATAGCGTCCACTTGGACTGACCTTCACCTCATCATACAAGATATTACGCCGTTTCACCTTCTTTTTGGTGCGAATCAATTGGTTGTTTTCATCAAAAATCGCACGGTTACTGTCTTCAGAAGCATACAAATTGGCGTAGTATTCATTAAATTCTGCAATGGTATTTTTTACCGTATTGCCCAACACAAACAAAAAACCACTCTCCAAACTACGATTGATGCGGGTGAGATACAACAAATTAGGAATAGACGATTCCCCATTCATTTGAGCGATATAGTGCCACAGTGCGTGTCCTGCAAAAGTCGCTTCGTCGGTAGTCAATCGGTTGAAATTTTTGAGTTTGTCTTTTTCGACAAATTCACGCAATTTTGCGTCCATTTCTGTACTCCACTCTTCACCCACATACGAAACCATTCCATTGACAAACCAATCGGGCAGGTTGAGCAATACTGCATTTTGCAGCACCTCTTGAATGTTTCCGCCATAAATCATGTTTTCGAGGAAAATCCTTGCAATACCTTCTTTGATTTGTTCTGCCAAACGATTGTGATCACCATCAAAAGATACAAACATCTTATTTCCAATGATTTTGGTCACACCACCTGTATTCGTAGTTTCGATGCCTTGACCAATATTGCTTTGCTTCAAATCCGAAAGGTTGTGGTAAACCATAATTTCAACCTTTCGATTGACCTTAAACTCCAATTTTGCCTCAATGGCATCTAAGTTTGTTTCAGCTACCATCACTGCAAATTTTCCCAACTGCTGCCCACCTTGATAAAAATAGGCGAGGAAATTAGGAGATTCATAGTAAGACCACTCAAAATCGTGGTATTGCACCCGATTTTGGCCAAAAGTGGTATAAAAACCCTGAGCAAAAGTCGTATGCGATTGGCACAACATTGCTACAAAAAACAAAAGGGAGATAAAAGCTCTCATAACAGATTTTAAGATAGGGAGCATAGGCATCAAGGTATTTATTGATTAGATGGTTCTTGTCATTTTATTACACAAATCACAAAGTTTTTCAAGACTTTTGCCGTTATGTTTAGAATAGGAAGCCTATTACATAAATAGGCACTGTTCTTAACTTGCATTTTCATCATTTGGTTGCTGCATACTTATCAGCAGGACGACTTTTTTGCAAGTTTATAACTTCTGTTCGTCTAAGATAACAAAAATTAAACACAAAAAACATGATACAAGTTTTAAAATTCACCTTCAATCCCTTTCAGGAAAACACTTACTTGTTGTACGATTACACCAAGGAATGTGTTGTTTTCGATCCAGGTTGTCAAACAGCCGAAGAACAACAACGACTAACTGACGTTATTGCAGACTTAAAATTGAAGCCGGTGCTATTGGTCAACACACACTGCCATATTGACCACGTTTTCGGTAATAAGTTCGTTATGGAACGATATGGCTTAGAATTAGCTATCCATAGAGGAGAACTGCCTGTGTTGCAGTCAGTCGAAATGGTGGGCAGAATGTATGGTATTGAAGTTGAACCCTCCCCTTTGCCAAGTGTATTTTTGGAGGAAGGAGAGCCGTTGGAGTTTGGTGAATCGAGTCTCCAAATATTTTTTACTCCAGGACATTCTCCTGCAAGTTTGTCATTTTATAGCGAAGCTGACCAATTTGTGATTGCAGGTGACGTTTTGTTCTATGAAAGCATTGGAAGAACTGATTTGCCAGGAGGAGATTTTACAACGCTGATCAAAAGCATCAAAACCAAATTGTTTACTTTGGCAGATGGAGTAAAAGTATATTCAGGACATGGGCCCGAAACAACTATTGGCCATGAAAAGAAAAACAATGTCTTTTTGAAGTGAAAAATCTTTTGATTAAATGCTTTTTTTTTAGTAAATTGTACCATTTATCAAAAGGGCGTTAAAGTTTGTTAATATTGGAAGTTATGAAACTTTTTTCATTTTTTCATAGTTCTATTGTAAAGGGCTTAAAATATCTACCTTTGAAATAAAAAAAGATATTCGCCATGATTATCATGTAAAGAACTAAAATTTGATAAAAGGTTCATAATCCGACAGTTTCTTTGAAGAATTAGTAGCAATTTTGGAAAATAAAAAATGTTTTAATTCAAAATAAGAACACATACAATGACTTTTTTACGCCATCAAAAAAATGAGAAAAATCAATTTTGATGGATTCCAACATACGAGAAGAAAGGAAATAAAACAACCTTTGTGGGCGTTTTTCTCGTAAATTAGATTAGATAAATGCTCCTGATAACATTGCTCCAACAGTATATGTTTTTCAGCAATAAAAATAAGTTAGGAGTTGACTTTAACCTTAAAAGATTTAACAATATGTCTGCAATAGAATTTAATAGTTCAATTACGGGTATGTACGGGTCTCTAAAACCCTACGCTGTAAAGTTGACCAGAAGTTTAGAAGATGCCAACGATTTGTTGCAAGAAACGATATTGAAGGCATTGACCAATAGAGATAAATACCGCCATAATACCAATTTAAAAGCGTGGCTTTACACCATCATGCGTAATATTTTTATCAACAATTACCGCAAAAAAGTGCGCCAAAATACCATCTTTGACAATACCGATCAATCTTATTTGATGAATACGGCAAAAACGGTGAACAATGATGCTCCTTCCAACTTTGTAGTGGAAGACATAGATAGAGCCTTGGAAGATTTACCCGATAGATACCGAACACCGTTTTGGATGATGTATGAGGGCTTTAAGTACCATGAAATCGCCGATGCTTTGGAAGTACCTTTGGGTACAGTAAAAAGCAGAATATTCTTGGCCAGAAAACAACTAAGCGATACCCTCGAAACCTACGCACACGCACAGGAAGAGGAATTGGCAGAATAACAAAATGATATTTTAGAGTTTAAAAAATGAATCAAGGGCAGTCCGAAAGGGTTGCCCTTTTTTGTTTTTACACCCAACTGTATATCCACCCAACTACTGCATTGCCAATCGGGAAATACGCTGCAAAAAACAGAGTCATGCCCAAAGTAAAGTTTCGGATGCCAAATATTCTATCTAAGATATTGTCTTCAAATGCAATAGATGTCTTGAACCAATACCCTGCAAACTCCAAAATCCCCATAAAAAACAAACCATAAACATACTGTTCATACCAAGCCATGTCCTTCAATAAAATAGAAATCGGAACCATGTAAAGAATGTAGCAACTAACGATTTGCCACCAATGCCGAAAGCGAGCAATGCGTGTATAAATGCCAAAATTGTGCATCAAAACTCCCCAAAGAAAATAGACCACTATATAGATAATCGCTAATTTAGAATCGGTTGATAAGAGTTGTTGGAACAGGATATTCATGTGATAGCAAGGTTTGATTGCGGTGTTATCAGATAATATTTTATTCACCTCATTGTCTATTTTTCTATAAAGATTTACCTTGCTTGTTTGTTCTTGAAGTTCTCCAAAATAATTTGTATTCCATCCTAAAACAGTTACAAACTTTAATGAAACAAACCAACATCACCAGCACCATTTTGATGGTTCGTCCTGTGGCCTTTGATGCCAATGAAGAAACAATGGACTCCAATGCCTTTCAAGAAGAAAGAACGGATGAGTCAGCTAAACAAGTGCAATCAAAAGCAGTGAGAGAATTTGATGCTTTTGTGGATAAACTACGCATTTATGGCATTGAAGTCATAGTCTTTGATGACAGATTGCAGCCTCGAACACCTGATTCTATTTTTCCGAACAACTGGATTTCTTTTCACAACAATGGTAGGGTGATGACCTACCCTATGCAAGCCATTAGCCGCAGACTAGAACGCCGCACCGATATTATCGAATCCTTGCAGCAGGAGTATGGTTTTGAAGTGACGCAGGTGATTGACATGGGGCCCTTGTATGAGGCAGAAGATCGTTTTTTGGAGGGAACAGGTAGTTTGATTATTGACAGAAATGATCGGTATGTGTATGCCTGTATTTCGCCAAGAACACACCGAGAATTGGTAGAAGATTGGGCAGAATATTGGGGTTTTGAAGCCATTATTTTTGAAGCATTGGACGAGCAGGGGCAGCAAATTTACCACACCAATGTGTTGATGTGTTTGGGGGATGCTTTTGTGGTGATTTGTATGGAAGCTATTCGAGATGCGTCGGAAAGAAAACAAGTGGAGGAGAGTTTTGAAAGTAGTGAACGTACGGTTGTCGAAATTTCCTTCGACCAAATGAATCACTTTGCAGGGAATATGCTGCAATTGCAGAACGAACAGAGTGAGAAAATTTTGGTAATGTCGCAGGCGGCTTACGATTCGCTGAGTTCTGAACAAATTGAAATATTGCAGGGCTTCAATGATCATTTGGTGAGTTCCCCCATTCCTACGATTGAAAAATATGGCGGCGGAAGTGTGCGCTGTATGATGGCGGAGGTGTTTTTGCCCAAAAAAATAAATCAACACGCATGACCATTTTAGAAACTGAAAGACTGCTCATTGAAGAAGTCAATATAAACGATACAGCGTTTATCTTCAAACTGTTGAATAGTCCAGGTTGGCTCAAATTTATCGGCAATAGGGGAATCAACAACTTAGCCGATGCAGAAGCTTACATTCAAAATCCGTTGATGAAAAGTTATGAAGAAAATGGCTTGGGGCTGTATAAAGTAGTGCGAAAAAAAAATGCTGAACCGATGGGTTTGTGCGGCTTGATTTCTCGTCCAATATTGCCGAATGTGGACATTGGCTTTGCCATTTTGCCTGAATATGAAGGAAAAAGTTATACATTTGAAGCGGCAAAAGCAATCATAGATGATGGTACTGCAAGGTTGGGATTGAAGGTGGTATTGGGCATTACCAGTCCCGATAATGTTAAATCCCAAAAATTACTCGAAAAATTGGGCTTGAAATTCGTGGAGAGGTTGCAATTAAATGGCTATGAAGATGATACATTTTTATACTCAAACGAAGAAAATTCATGAAGCGTTAAAGACGTTTAACCTTTGATAGCCACAGGAATGTAAAATCCCTTGATTTTTGGATCCAAAGCAACCGTTCCTGGCATGAATTGAATAATACCTTTGGGCAAAAACTTGCGGGAAATAGGTGCAGGCAGGGTAATCGGACGAGCTACTTCAAGGGTTTGCAACATTTCTACCGCAGGTCCATTGTATGTCATTTGCATATAGGTCTGACCATCTTTTCCTTTGACCAATTTTTGGCTGAAAGAATAGTTGGAAATATCCTTTCCTTGTTTGTCTTTCATAAAAATGGTCAAATCTTTCCCTTTTTTATTGACAGCAGCAGGTTTCTCACTTTTCATATAACCTTTTGGCGACACACCATTTTTGAAATCACTGGTCGTCTTGATTCCATAAAGCACCAAACCCAAGCGTCCTGTTTCAAAAACATCGGCCATCCTAAACTGCACATACATTCCCTCACCCTTCACTTTTTCATTCATCGCCAATTCAATGCCTGTTTTATTCATTGAATTGATAGAAAAATCGAGTGCCACTTCTTCGCTCACATCTGCTGCAATTTGAGGAATAGGAGGAAGAGGTTCACGCACAAAACCAATCCAACTTAAACTCAACAATATCAACCCCGCAATAAAAAATCCAACCTTTTTCATGTTCAAATGATAATCTTAGGAATACTTTAATTTACCCAAATTTAAGCAAAATTCGCCATTTCTTCTAATTTTTCTTTTATCTCTGTAACAATCTGCTGCGCTTGTGTTTCGTCCATTTCTGCCGTTAAATAGGTGAAATCCATCCCAATTCCGCCAAACAATATTTTGCCAAATGCTGAAAAATCAGGCCCAAATTGGTTGTTGGTAATAAACGCTTGCACATTTTGCAGTTGAATGGCCCCGTATTGTGGCTGTAAATCCAATTTACCAATAAAACTGAGCGCAGACACTCCCAAACGCATCTTTTTGAGAGCAAGTGTCATTCGAATCAAATATTTACTCACTTTGGACATCAAAAACACTTCCCCCAATCTGCTTGACTTGAAAATCTCTCGGCGAATATTGGCTGCAAAATCATACACAGATTCTCCGTCCGCTACAGGAACCGTCAAACGCAACATCGAAATACAACAGCCCAAGTCTTGATTGCCAACAACGGGAGTCACCAAAGAACGGGTATCTACAAAACTGATTACCCTCGCCAAACGTCTGCCTACATTTCCATATTTGTGCTTCAAAATCACCTGCGTCATTACGGCCAACAATGCACTGTTCAAACTAAGCCCTTTGCGTCCAATATGCACCATCAATTTTCGGGAAACCTCGGGCGAAAGCAACAAATTGATTACCGCATTGGAGGAATGTATTGGAATGGTCGAACTAAATCCCCTCTTTAGATAGGTCCATTCATCCTTCATCTGCCGTCCTCCAAAAGCAAACAAACGTTTGGCTAAGTTCCATCCCTGATAGTCAGCAGGAAATTTTGATGCAACCGAAGATTTCCGGACAGTAGGAAGCGAAAGTCCTCCCAAAAGACTCAACAATTCGTGCAGAACCAAACGGGCTGAAGTCCCGTCAATGATGGCATGGTGAAAGCACACTACCAATTCAGAATGATTCGTTTCATCATCTGCAATAGCACAACATTTCATCAATGGCCCTTTTTTATCAAAAATAGTATTGAGTGCTTTCTCTGCAATCGCTTTCCAAGTAGCTGAATTTGTTCGGTAAACTATCTCCAATCGAATAGGAGGAGCAGGCTCTAATTTTGAAAAATAAAAATCCCCTTTTGACTCCACGATTTCAGCTTGTAGCAAAATATGGCGGGACTGAAGTTGCTGCAAAGCCAATTGTATATCTTGACTTTCTGGACAAGCATCCAATTGAAGTACGCACACCACACACAAGGGCAGCGCATCGTTGGAGAGCGTAAACGCTTGCTCAATAGCACTAAGTGGTCTGATAAGGTTTTGAGTTGTTTTCATCACCTATCAAAATTACAAAATTTAATGGTTCTATGACAAAATCTGTGAAAAGGGCCTCAGTGTTTACGAATAATCCCCACTTTACCTTTCAGCGAACTTTTCAACAGGAGCTATTTCTAAGAATTCTCCGCACCCTTACCAAACCCATGCAAGTTCTGATGCACAAAATCATGAGGAAATTCGTCTATACCAGGAAAACCCAAGCGAATATCTCGTCCACTATAAGGAATGTATGCCGTTCCAAAAAGATAGTCCCAACAAGCAAGGGTCAAGCCATAATTCATGCCATAAGGATGCTCATTAGGAAGTTCGTAGGCATGGTGCCAAATGTGCATTTCGGGGCTATTGAAGATGTATTTCATAAAATGGCTCAACACACCTATCCCAAACAAAGTAGTTCCAATGACCAAATAGAGGTTTTCACTCGTTGTTGCATTTTCCCACTGACTGACCACAAAAACGCCTATCAAAAACCCCAATACACCGCCCGTAACCCGTCCGCTGACAGTGATGTTGGAGTGATTGTAATGCCCTACGGCAAGGGTGAAAATGTGGATAATAAAAAAGTCGTTTAGCCCAATGCCAATCATTGCCAAGGGAATGTACTCCAAAGAACGATACACCACGTTTTCCATCCAATGATAGCGTAAGTGTGCTGCAAATCCCATTTCTTCAACAGAATGATGGACTTTGTGAAATTCCCATAATCTGGGAGAACGGTGCAAAAGGCGGTGAATGTTCCACTGCACAAAATCTCGAATGATGAAACCCAGCAACAAATGCCCCCACAATGGCCAACTTTGTACTTCAATCGCTGCCAAATTATTCACGTCAAACAGTCCCAAAAAGTCATTGAAGAGCTGCACGACTACATCCGAAGCAGCATTGTAGATAATGAGTGAAAACAAAAAGAAATTGAAGAACATATAGAAAAAATCCATCCAAAAGTCTTTGCGAAACTTCGCCTGATTTTTTCGCCACGGTGCAAACCATTCTAAGGCAAAGAAAAAAGCAGACACCAGTAGCAACCAGTAAAAATAATTGTGCCAAGTAGGGTGTGTTATTTCGTGTAGCAGGTAGCTGAAGTAACCTGTATAACCATTGATGAAAGTTTCTAAGTAGCTGTGCATAAAAAAATCTTTTGTCTTGTGTCTTTTTGCTTTTGTCTATTCTTCCTCCAATTCATACCACTCAACATCGGTCAACAACTTTCGCCGTCCTGTGTTCTCGGGAGCATAATGTTTCGCCAAATAGTTGAGAATAATTTCCTCCTGTTCGCCCAAATCCCAAAGATTTTGAGTCGCTTGCATCCATCGAATCATCTGCTCCCAACCTTCACGAGTCGCTCGGTTTTGCGTCACCAATTTGGCTGAATGACAAGCCGTACAAGTCGCAATCACCATCTCCAAACCTTCTCCTTCCGCAAATCCCGTTGCTACATGAATCCCGTCTTTGATAGGATTTTCTGCAATGGCTTTTTGTTGAACCGCTGCAATCTGTTCCCTTTCTGCCTTCAATTTTTGGGCATGAGGCGCAATCGTATCGGTATAAAACACCCAAAAAATAGCTCCCATCAGTAGGACAACTAAGATTGAAGTAGCTTTCACGATGAAAGACAGCAAATTGAGAATCCGTTGGTCTTTGAAGAAGTTGTTGGTGTCTTTATCCATGATTTAGACTTTTGAAGTTTTGTTTAAAAGATTCTCGATTGCAATGAAAATCAACATTCTTAAAAGGGTAAACTTCAAAAGTTTCCAATTTGAATGTGGTAAGTTATTTTGTTGGTAATCCTAAGTTGCAGATATTAGCAATTTAACAATAAAACCATACAACAATACCTACTTCACCATCACTGCAATCCGATGGCAAGCATTGTTTAGATAACCCCTTGGATTCCAACCAGGAAGCACCATTGGCTGCATGATGCCCTCGCCATCCGTTGCCCTCGCCCAAATTTCGTAATAGCCCTTTTGCGGAAAAGACAATTTTGCGCTCCAATGCTGCCAGGCATAGCGATTGGCGGCAGCATCCAAAGTGCATTTTTGCCATGTTGCACCATAGTCCATTGAGCAGTGCATTTCCTTGATAGCCAACTTTCCCGCCCAGGCATGACCTGCAATATCCAAAGTCCGCCCAAGTGTGATAATTGCACCCGTTTTTGGGTAGGTAATCAAGGATTTGACAGGCATATCTTCAATGATGCACATTTTTTCGTCCGCCACCGTAGAACCTGCTGCAACAGGTTCGCAAGGCACACGATAGGATTGACCCGTCATTTTTGGGCCATCGTGAACTCGGTCACGCACCACGATCCGGTAGAGCCATTTGCCCGAAGTTGAAGCGGGTACATCACTAAAAACCAAGCGCAAGGGATAACCATTTTGAAGCGGTAAATCCTCGCCATTCATCGCCCAAGCGATTAGGCTTTCTTCCTCCAATGCCTTCGCTATCGGCACGCCCCTCGAAATGACCACTTTATCAGGCTCGCCCGAAAGGTGTGTGTCTTTGCCATAGTAGCCGATATAGATTGCATTGGACTTTACGCCAACATATTCCAACACATCTTTGAGGCGAACGCCCGTCCATTTTGGGCTGCCGACTGCGCCCGTTGTCCACTGATTGCCCTTTGCAGGAGGATTGAATTCACTGCGCCCATTACCGCCACATTCCAAGGTTAATTGATAGGTGTAATGTTGGAATTTGGACTTCAAATCTGCCAAAGACAAAACAACTTTTTGTTTTGCGGCTTCTCCTTCAATCGTCAGCGTCCAGTTTTTGGAGTCGACTTCAGTGGGTGGAATGCCGTTGTTTCGGACAAAAAGTTTATCATTTGGAGTGATTTTATCATTCAGCAAATGCGGAGGGGCTTCGGCATTGATGGGTTTGTCGTTCAGTACCACCAATTCTTTGTGCTTGCCCTTTAAGCTGAAAGGGTTACCTATGTCGGTCAATGCCAAAGGTTTCCATCCTTCAAAAACATACTCGGCAAAGGCGATTTCTGTTCCGAAGATGCCGCTTAGAGTAGCTAAAGTGGTTTTTTGAAGGAAGGAGCGTCTTGAAGTGGGTTTGTTGTTGGTCATTTATTAAATAATTGTGGTTTATCCGACAATAGTCTGTAGTATTTTTCTAATAAATTGACAGTCAGATTATTAAGAAATAAATTAAATTTTTGCAACTACTTGATAATCAAATCTCTCCGTCTCTCCGTTTAGCAAAAAGTACCCGAACTATTGTCTGATGAAGTTAGCAGAATTTTTCTACAAAAGAATCAATTTTATCGTCATCAACTCTCCAATCTTCACCTTTGTTTTCATATAAATATACCATGCCTGCCAATGCTAATGTGTCTTCTGCTATCAGCACTACCTTTTCATTTTCAGCTAACCACATTTTCCCATCGTCTGTAATTGTATAGCCTTTTTCTGTCAGCAAATAATATATGGGAACTAAAATATTACTCGCAGCAGCTAATCGAAATTTTTCTTTCATTGAATGGACATTCAGTTATTTGTTTTTCAGTGTTTCAAAAATCATCTTCACCCTATCGCTCATTTTTTGATGTACATTAGGGCCTGAAACATTGGTGACAGCATACACGCCTGTTTGCAATTCGGGAACAATGGTCATCCAACTCGATGTACCAAAAGCACCACCATTTTGAAAAAATTGGTCGGGCTTGTCACCATCTTTGAAGATTTGCCAAAACAAACCGCTTTCATAATCTCCGTATTTTCCATTCCACAACTCTTGATGTGAAATTTTTACAATTGCATTCGTTGTGTCAGCGTGAAACTGCATATATTTCACCATGTCGTCCAAAGTGGATTTGATTCCTCCTTCTGCGTTCATTTGTTTGTTGGTGTAAAAAGGCATTTCTTTGCCATTGTGATTAAAGCCCTGCGCCAAGTGTTTTTGCTGTTCCTCAGAAAGTTGAATGGCAGTGTTGGTCATTTGAAGTGGCTCGAAAATGTATTGTTTCAAAAGTTCCTCATACGGTTTACCATATATTTCCTCCAAACAATATCCCAACAGGTTTGCACCTGCATTGGAGTATTTGAATTGGTGTCCTGAAAGAGTGTCCAAAGTGACTTTTTGCAGTTCGCTGAAAAACTGTTCTTTCGTGAAGTTCTTTTGAAGGTCATTTATCACAAAGGGTAATTTGTCAAAATCTGGATTGTTGAATATTTCTGGTTGGTGTGGAAACATATCTGGCAATCTGCTGGTATGTGTCACCAAATGCCGAAAGGTAATCGGCTGGCCTTCATACTCTAAGTTGGGCAAGCTGTCAGTCAAAACGGTTCGGATGTCGTCATCTATCGCCACTTTTTTGTCGTGAATCGCCTGTGCAAGCAGCGTTCCTGTGAAGGTTTTGGTGAGAGACGCAATCTCATAAAGGGTTTGGTCATTGGGAACTTTGCCGTCTGCCAATTGTCCTTTGTGAAATGTATGTACTTTTCCATTTGTCCATACAGCCATAGAAAGAGCCTTGAATTCTGGTTCGGAAAGCAATGAATCTATTTGGATTTCAATGATTTGAGTAACTGGGTCTTCTTCATTTTCTTGGGTTTTTTGTTGGCAGTTGGTCAAACCAACAAGAACTAAGAAAAAGAAAATGATTGAAGTGGAAGTTTGAGAAAGTGGTTTCATTTTTGCGTTTATTTTAATTTTACAACTATGGGACAATGGTCTGAATGTTTCACATCAGGTAAAATACTTGCACCAATCAACCGCTCCTGCAATGGTTTTGTAACCGAATGATAGTCAATCCTCCAACCTTTGTTGTTGTTGCGAGCATTGGCTCGGTAGCTCCACCATGAGTAGTGATGTGGTTCAGAATTGAAGTGACGAAAAGAATCCACAAAACCGCTTTCAAACCAATCGTCCATCCATGCCCTTTCTTCAGGCAAAAATCCAGATGTGTTTTTGTTGCTCACAGGGTTGTGAATGTCAATTGCTTTGTGGCAAATATTGTAGTCACCCGAAACGAGGAGATTGGGGCATTGCTCTCGCAATTTCGTGATGTAGGGAAGGAAGTCGCCCAAAAACTGCATTTTGATATCTTGACGCACATCACCCGAACTGCCAGAAGGAATGTAAACGCTCATCACCGAAAAGTCGTCAAAGTCGGCTCGCAAAATTCGCCCTTCGCTGTCGTAGTCGGTCATGCCAGAACCGTATTCAATGTGATTCGGTTTTGTTTTGGCCAAAATACCGACTCCGCTATAGCCCTTTTTTTCGGCGCTGTGCCAATAGCAGTGATAGCCCAATGCCTCAAAAAGTGCGTTGTCAATCTGTTCGGGTTGGGCTTTCGTTTCTTGAAAGCATACGATATCGTACTCGTTTGCAGCCAACCATTCGACCAGACCTTTGTTGATGGCAGCTCGAATACCGTTTACATTGTAGGAGATGATTTTCATAGAATATTTGAAGTGTTTTGGTTTTGAAGCGATAAAGATACGGCAATCTCGTAGCTATTTCAAAGAAGTCAATTTACCCGCTCGACATTCAATTCGTCCTTAATCACTACCACTGTCCATGCCTGTAGATTCTTCAGATTTCGCAACTTGTCAGAATCTGCAATGTAGTTCAACAACTGCTTTTTGGCGGTCTCTTGTTCCGCTTTGCAGCGTTTGGCATTTTCTTTCTTCAAATACTTCAATTCAAAAATGTATTGGTGATTGATGGGGACAGGAGGGCGTTGCAGCAAAGAAATATCCAAATAGCCAGCAGGAGTTTCCCTTTCGCTTTCGATGTAATACGCATCCGTTAGCATCAATTCTGCCATCATAATTAGCTTGACATATTTCTCGTCAAATCGCTGGTAATCTCTATCTGCCAATTGGTGCAAAACATCGTGAATCAAATGAAAAAAGGAATGTGGATTGCCCTTCAATGCCATTTCTCTGACCGCATCTCTGATTTTACTCACATTCACTGAAATCTGATTTTGGTCTTCTAATAATTCCCAGAAATAATGGACATACAACTCTTGTACCACATAATTCGGCACTCGAAAAGTAAACTCTCCTGCCCATTCATCTTCAATAGTCAAAAAGCCTTGGTAAAACAACAAACTCAAAAAATCATCTTGTGTGAACTTTCTTTCAAAGGTAAACTGAGCTGTCATTCCTCCTCTAATTTCCCTATCTCGCACGATTTTCTTCAAAGACTCATAGTTTGCATCAGGAGTTTCGACAGTTAGCAAACGGCGAACTTTTGTGTAGTCACTCGAAATATTGATGTCCAACATTTTTTTGGGTGCTTTTCCAAAGGCTTGATAGGCATTTAGAAAGTACAATACCATGTTGGGATTATAGAGTTTGTGTTGTGCATCCGCATTGAATTTATAACCATTGTACCAATCTCGCATCAATGGGAGTACCTCATCTATTTGGTCTTTGTGACTCGGGTTGGACAATTCAAACAGTTCTTTGACCGTATTCTCTGTAAAACCCATCATTTCTACTACCCGTAAATCCAGCGAAAGGTTGGTCGCAATATTGAAGCCGCTTGTCATGCTGTCTAAGGTAATAGGGGTAATGCCTGTGGCGAAAAAACGGTCCACAACTCCTGCCTTTGTTCCTTCTTTGATGGCTTCGTAAAACTTTCGCATAAAACCATTTAGACTGACTATTTCCTTAAAATCCTCCAACCGAAAAGCAATCAATTCATTGGCGAAATGATCGTATTCATCTACCAACACGTACAATTTTTTGTCAGGAGCATTTCGCAACATAAGCGTAACAATTTCCTCCATGATATCGGCAGGAACTTTTTTATCCAAAGTCGCCTTTTGCTCGGTCGAACTACATAAATCAGGGTAAGCATCAAAAAAACGTTTGATGCCTGTTCGTACCCGTTCTAAAAAACCATTGTAGGTGGTGTCTTTTGAATCTGTATTGATTTTGGTGAACTCAAAATCTATTACATAGTATTGATTCGCCATTGAAGTAGGGTGCTGTCCGATATAGTATTTCCCAAAAAACTGTTGGAACTTGTCTTTGTGTTCCAATCCATAGTAGTGATGCAATAGGGAGATAAATAGACTTTTGCCAAAACGCCGAGGACGCAAATAGAAAAAATACCTCTCAGACATGTTTTCCAGCACTTCGATGTAGTGTGTTTTGTCTATGTAGTGGTATCCATAGTGTACCAAATCCTCAAAATTGCTGACACTATAGGGTAACTTTATGTGTTGATTCATGTTTTTGTTTTTGTCGAAAGATACAGTTTTTCCAACAAAAAATGCTTGTTCAAAGTTTGAGAATGCTTACATTGAAGCATAAAAGCAACTTTAGGCTTTCAAAAGCGTTATCAATAAATAACCCAAAAAACAAACTAAAATAAACTTTAGAATAAAAGAAAGAGTCAAAAAATAACAGATAAATATACAACATTGTTTATTTGTCCGCATCTTTGATTTATGCACAATGAATCAATCATTTCGACCACTTAAACCCCTATGGTATTGTGAAACCTAAGAACCTACTCTACACTTCCATCCTTGCTGCAATTTGTCTTCTTACTCAAACTACTTTTGCCCAGACCTATCGCATTAGTGGACGGATTATTGAAGATCACTCAGAAGAATCCATTCCCTTCGTCAATATTTTCCTTCAGGGCACTACCATTGGGACAACCTCCAATATGGATGGCAGCTTTGTTTTGGAAACCAATCAATTGACCGATAGCATTGGCGTGTCTGCAATAGGTTACAAGACCCAATACAAGGCACTTTCTAAAAATACGGAACAGTCTATTTCCTTTCGATTGCTACGTGACGATATCATGATAGACGAGATTGTAGTCATTGCAGGAGAAAATCCAGCCGATATTCTACTCCGAAAAATCATTGCCAACAAATACAAAAACGACATAGACCAATCCGATTATTATCAATACGAATCCTACAATAAATTGGAAGTAGATGCTGCCAATTTGACCAAAGAACTGATGGGCAAGAAGTTATTGAAGCCCTTTGATTTTATTTTTGAAAATGTGGATTCCGTATCCGAAGAACGCCCATTTCTGCCACTTTTCATCACCGAAACCATCTCGGATTACCACTACCGCAAAAATCCAAATGGTAAGCGTGAAATCATCAAGGCAAGCAAAATTTCGGGTACAAAAAACGCCAGTTGGACGCAGTTTCTCGGCAATATGTACCAACAGTTTGATATTTATGACAATTTTATTGAAGTGATGGGCAAAAACTTTGCAAGCCCAATTTCCAATATGGGTTTGGCAAATTACAAATACTACTTGGTCGATAGTGGTTATATTGACAACAAATGGTCGTATCAAATCACCTTCAAACCCAAATTGAAGCAAGACAACGCTTTTATTGGTGACTTTTGGGTGGCAGACACTTCTTTTGCCATTCGTCGAATCAGCATGGAATTGTTGGCAAAAGAGGCGAACATCAACTTTGTGAACAAGTTGAGCATCTTCCAAGAATTTGGTGAGGTGAACGATTCTATTTGGGTATTGAAGAAAGATAAGTTGATTGTCAGCTTTGTAACGACTGGAAAAATGCCCGAAATCATCGGTCGTAAATCCACTTACTTCAAAAATCACCTCTTCAACAACGAAAAAACAAAGATGATTTTCAAAATACCCGAAGACATCATCGTACAAGAAGGGGCAATGGACAAAAGCGAAGATTTTTGGGCAGCATCCCGACACGATAGCCTCAGTAGAAATGAAAAAGCCATCTATGCAATGGTCGACAGCATCAAACAAATGCCTTTGGTGAAAACCTATATGGACATCGCTACCGTTGTCATTTCGGGATACAAAGAGTTCGGAGCCATTGAAGTAGGACCTTACTTCAATGCCTATAGTACCAACATTGTAGAAGGGTCGAGGTTTCGTTTGGGGGTTCGCACCAATACCGATTTTAGCGAGCGAATGAGGTTCAGTGCTTATGGTGCGTATGGCACTAAAGACCAAAGATTCAAATACGGAGGAGAGGCCTTCTTTTTACTCTCCCAAAAACCGTGGCAGACATTTACAGTAAAATACCAAGACGATTTGGATGTCGAAAGCCCTAATGCAGAAGAGTTTGGAGAAGACAACATTTTTGCGGGTTTGTACCGCCGTGATGTACCCCAAAAGCTGATGCACATCCGCAAAATGGAAGCCATGTTTAGCCGAGATTGGAGATGGGGTTTGTCCAATCAATTGAGTTTCTCGAATCGCCGTTTGGATCCTTATTTTGATTTCTTCAATTTCGGCAAAAGTTACGATCCAAGTATAGAACCTGCACGAACGATTACCACCTCCGAAATCAAACTCAATACCCGATTTTCCTACAAAGAAAAATACATCTACAACGGCTTCAATCGCACTGCCATCAACTACGACAAACCAATTGCCAACCTTTCTTATACTTTGGGTGTAGCAGATGTTTTGGACAGCGAATATACCTACCACCGTTTGGATTTCAGTTTCAAAGATTGGTTCTATGCAGGTCGTTGGGGTTATACGAGTTATGTCCTGCAGGGCGGAAAAATATTTGGCACTTTGCCTTTCTTGCTTTTGCACAACCATCCTGGCAATGAAACCTATTTCTTCAATACCTATTCTTTCAACCGCATGGACGATTATGAATTTATCAGTGATACCTATGCGTCCTTATTTGTAACCCATTATTTTGAGGGTTTTTTGATGAACCGTATTCCGCTGATGCGAAGACTGAAATGGCGTTCTTTGGTGACAGGAAAAATAGCTGTTGGTAGTCTTTCGGATGCCAACATTGCCGCAAATACCGACCCAACGGGTACACACAAAAATTTTGGTAATTTTGAACAAATGGCTGATTGGCAACTCCAAACGCCCACATTTGCCAAGCCTTACATTGAAGTAGGTGTAGGGATGGAGAATATTTTACACCTGTTCAGAGTTGATGCTATCTGGCGGTTGAGTTATACAGATACCCCTTCTAAAGTCGGGATTCGAGCAGGAATGCAGTTGAAGTTTTAACAGAATACACTTTCTTCACTGGATTTGAAATTGAACGGAGAGACGCTGAGAGGGAGAGATTTTTTTCTATTGGATTTGAAACTTTACCAACAGTCGAAGACTTTGGCAACAGTTGAAACGGGGATTGATTACAGGAACGGAGAGATTTTTGGGCGTGAGAAACAAAAGATAAACGATTGTAAAGCTCATTGAGGTGTTGTCCTTGATGGGCTTTTTTTTGTAGTGTTTGAAAGGAATGATTGGATTTTTGCTTATTTTTACTATTATTTCCATTAAGTTGAACGACTAAAAATATGAATTATAAAGACTTAGGTGAATTTGTTAAATCAGAACGCAAAAAACACGATTTCACCCAAGCAGATTTGGCAAAGTTGTCAGACGTAACAGATCGCACCATAAAAAACATCGAGGCTGGAATTAAAACACATATCAACACATTGAGAAAGGTAATGAAGGTCTTGGGATATAAAGTGGATATGACTACTCAAATTGTTTTTAGTATTAAAAAAGATTGATTTTCAATATTTTTAAAGGAAAATAATTTTTCCTTTAATGATTTTTGTTTTATTTTTGTACGAATAATATAAGCATCAATATGGAATCCGCAGAAACCAATAAACATACAGATACTTTAGAAACAACTCCTCCAAATAGGAGTCTTTTGAAGTTGGCTTCCTTTGAAGAACTTCTAAAAGGAAAGTTGTTTTTGGTGGTAAATGAGCAATTGTTATTTGAGAAAGAAGGGAAGTATGTTTTTACCCAAATCAATCTTGAAAACAACTATACGGCTGCAGATTACGCTGAACTTCCAGAAGGTGCTCCTTTTCAGTTAATACAAGGAAAATTGATTTTTATGGCTTCTCCTTACTACATCCACCAAAAAGTGTTGATGCGATTGGCAAATAAATTGGATACACACGTAGAAGAAAATGGGTTGGGAGAAGTGTTGCCTGCTCCAATGGATGTTCATTTTGATGCTAAAAATGTCTATCAGCCTGATATTTTATTTGTATCGGTAGCTCGCAAAGATATCATTGACAAGTTCATACAAGGTGCGCCTGATTTGGTAGTAGAAATTTTGTCTAAAAGCACTGCTCAGAAAGATGAAACGGATAAAATGAAAATCTATGGCAAATATGATGTCTTAGAATATTGGATGATTCACCCTACAGAGCAATGGGTAAAAGTGTATGAGAATCAATCAGGCGAAATGAAAGAGGTGGTCGAACTGCAACAAACGGGTAAATACCACTCTAAAACCATTGAAGGTTTTGTGTTGGATGTAGCGACTATTTTTAAAGGTTTGTAGAAATGAAATTTAGAATAGAAAACGTTGGAAACGCAAGAGATTTTGTTAGATTAGGGTTTACCATTCAAGCCATCAAACAAAGATTCACTTATTGGGTTTTGGGAGATGTCCAATTCATACGAGCAAGCCAATTTGACACTTTTATCTAAAATCTAAGCCTTATCTTTGGCTTTTGCACATTGAAGTGCATCCTCATATTAACTTCCATTATCCCATGATTTATTTCGACCACGCTGCCACTACCCCCTTAGCCCCCGAAGTTTTAGAAGAAATGTTGCCCTATATGCAAGACTTTTATGGCAATGCCTCCTCCATTCATGCAATGGGGCGCCGCAGCCGAACTGCCATTGAGCGCGCCAGAAAAATTATTGCAGGACACCTCAACGCCTCTATTGGAGAGATTTTCTTTACTTCTTGTGGCACCGAATCCAGCAACATGGCATTGACCGCAGCCATTCGAGATTGGGGTGTGAAGCACATCGTCAGTTCACCCATCGAACACCATTGCGTATTCCATACCATTGACGCACTCGAAAAATACGGAGAAGTCCAAAAACACGCTGTGCGCTTGTTGCCGAATGGACATGTGGATTTGACACATTTAGAAGAAATGCTCCAACTTCTTCAAAATGAATCTACTTTGGTTTCACTCATGCACGTAAACAATGAAATCGGCAATATTTTGGATCTGCAAACGGTGAGTAAATTGTGTGAACAATATGGTGCATATTTGCACTCCGATACCGTTCAAACTTGGGGTTTTGAGCGTATAGATGTGCAGGCAATGAAGGTGAATTTTCTGACAGGTTCGGCACATAAGTTTCACGGTCCCAAAGGAATTGGATTTATTTATGTCAATTCTGATTACCCAATTCAACCCTTCCTTTTGGGCGGTTCGCAAGAACGCAACATGAGAGCTGGTACCGAAAATGTGTATGGAATTGTCGGAATGGCAAAGGCATTTGATTTGGCTTACAAGCATTTAGAAGAAAATCAAGTACATATTTTAGGCTTAAAAAACAAAATGATGACTGCCCTTCGACAAGCGATTCCAGCTATTTCCTTCAATGGTGATGCAGAGGGCAGATCGAGCTACAAAATCCTCAACGTGGCATTTCCCAGTCTCGCCAATGCAGACCTTTTGCTGTTGAATTTGGATATTGCAGGGATTTGCGCATCAGGCGGAAGTGCTTGCAGTTCGGGGGTGGACAAAGGTTCACACGTTTTACAGGCATTGCAGGGAGCAGATTCTACGACGGTCAATGTGCGTTTTTCATTCTCCCGCTACAACACCGAAGAAGAAGTGGATAAAGTGGTGGACAAATTGAAGGAGATTTTGAAGGTTGCATAAATTAAATTTAATCTATGATTTTATTTGATAATCAAACATTAAAATAGAAAACTATGTGCCAAAAGTCACTTAAAAAGGTAGAAAAATGATTGCATGCAATTACAAAAAAAGTCAGTAGCTAAGTGACTAAAAAAAGCAATAAATAACTTTTTGAAGAAAAATCGTGCTTTTTTCAACAAAAACAAATCACACAGACACCATTTTTCAGCCTTTTGGCATCTTTTCGTAAAGACACCCAATTGACCAGAAAAATAGTTTTGTGAACTGTATTGAAGTTCTGAAAAGAACTCTTTTTTTGAAAAATACGAACTAAAAAATTAGTTAAAAATCATTATCCTAAACCTTGAAGCAATGCTTTCCGCTCTGTTTCTTCAAACCTTCAATCAGCATGAAAAACCTAAAAAATCATTTAAAAATCAGCAGATTGTTATTTGTTGTAGTTTTGTTGGTAAGTTGTAATGGTTCGACCTTACATCGAGAAGGTATGGTTATCCAATCTCATGATCAAATTGCTACAAGTACAAGCGAACATGAAATAACCCCCAACCTAGACGACAACGCTCAGAATCCCGACTTCAATACCGAAGAATACGATGTGATTGTCGAAAATCCATTTTTAGAAGCCACCAAAAATCCCTTGTCCACTTTTTCGATTGACGTAGATGCGGCTTCTTATAGCAACATGCGCCGATTCATCACCAACCACCAACTTCCTCCAGCAGGTTCGGTTCGCATTGAAGAATTTATCAACTATTTCACCTACGATTATCCACAACCCAAAGGCGAACATCCTTTTTCGATTACGACCGAAATAGACAAATGCCCCTGGAATGGCGATCATAAGGTGTTACACATTGGATTACAGGGCAAAAGAATGGACATTCAAGAATTGCCGCCCAACAACCTCGTTTTCCTTTTGGATGTATCGGGTTCGATGAATGACCCTGATAAATTGCCTTTGTTGAAAAAAGCTATTCGTTTGTTGGTCAATGAAATGCGTCCAAGTGACCGAGTCGCAATCGTGGTCTATGCAGGGGCAGCGGGTTTGGTATTGCCTTCGACTTCGTTTGATGAAAAGAGCAAAATTTTGGAGGCAGTAGAACGGCTTGAAGCAGGTGGCTCGACAGCAGGTGGCGAAGGTATTAAATTGGCGTATCAAGAGGCGCAGAAAAATTTTATTGAAAAGGGCAACAACCGCATCATTTTGGCGACCGACGGTGACTTCAATGTAGGACCTTCTTCAGATGCTGCTTTGGTCAAAATGATTGAAGAAAAACGCAAATCGGGTGTCTTCTTGACCGTTTTGGGCTTTGGCACAGGCAATTACAAAGATTCCAAAATGGAACAATTGGCAGACAAAGGCAACGGAAACTATGCCTATATTGACAACATTATGGAAGCCAAAAAAGTATTGGTCAACGAAATTGGTGCTACACTTTTTACCATCGCCAAAGATGTAAAACTGCAAATCGAGTTCAACCCTGCAAAGGTGAAATCCTACCGTTTGATTGGCTACGAAAACCGCATGTTGCGCTCCGAAGACTTCAATGACGACACCAAAGATGCGGGTGAATTGGGCGCAGGTCATTCGGTGACAGCCCTATACGAAATCGTTCCTGCTGACTCCAATGCCCCTGTTGCCTCAGTAGATGCACTCAAATACCAACAAACCGACATCAAACCTTCTGCTATGGAAACGGACGAATGGCTGACCGTCAAGTTCCGCTACAAGGCTCCTGATGCTACGCAAAGCCGCTTGATTGTGCAACCTGTCAAACAAAGTACAGTAGGCGTAGTTTCCAACAACTTACCTTTCTCGGCTGCCGTTGCAAGTTTTGGGATGATTTTGCGGAATTCGGAACACAAGGGGGAAAGCTCTTATGAATTGGTGAAACGATTGGCGAGTCGTGCGAAAGGAGAAGATAAATTGGGTTATCGGGCAGAGTTTTTGAAGCTGGTGGAACAGGCGGAGGCTTTGGATAATCGGGGAGAATAGTGCTTTTTTTTGAACATGAACTGCTAGATAGAAAGGAACTTTTGCCTATGGAAGGTGAGGGTTTCTTTTTATTTTGAGACTTCTGTATATACTTGGATTTTATTATTTGTCATTCCAATGGAATCTTGTTTCGTTTTTTCAATCGCTGGTTTGGACTGATTGCACCACAATTTAACAGAAAAAAATGGTAACAAAAAGAAGTGGCTCAGATATTTCTGAATCCAAACATTTGTTCAATATATGACATTCTCTCATTCATCCAAAATCAATTGCCCATCGTAAGTGTTTTATGGATGTATTTCTACAAAACAAAAATTTACGAAACAAATGAAACTTACTTATTCCCTTATCATCAGCTTGTTGTTCATCACCCTTGAAGTATTTGGTCAGTCAGCACCTCAAAAATATGTGTTAATGGAGCATTTCACCAATTCTCGTTGCAGCACCTGCGCTTCTCGAAACCCCGCTTTTTATGATGTGATTCACGCCCCCGAAAACGAGGGCAAGATTCACCACATTACCATTCACCCTCCCTACCCTTATGAGCAATGTGCTTTTTATCAACACAATACCAACGACAACTTAGTCCGCACCGAATTTTATGGCGTATTGGGAACACCTCGGGTTTTTGTTTGGGGAACTCAAAATTCGGAAGGCATCAAATTGTTGAGTCAAGAACGCTTGAATACGTTTTTGAACCAAACCGCACCGATTGCCATCCTTGTAGAGGAAAGTACAGACGGCAATTCACGTACTGCCAACATAGAAGTCAAAAGTTATGAAAACATTGCTGGCGATAATTTGAAGTTGTTTGCAGCCGTTGTAGAAAAAGTGGTGAACTACAATGCGCCCAATGGAGAAAAGGAACATTTTGATGTATTGCGAAAAACGCTGCCAACCTATGACGGTATAGCCTTCAATCCTGCTGCAATGGGTGAAAGCAAGAACTTCAGTTTCACCTATGACTTAAACGCAGAGTGGGATGCGTCACAAATATATGTGGTCGCTTTTGTGCAGAATGTAGCGACCAAAGAAGTATTGAACTCAGGAACACGCTTTGACGAGGTGGCAACAGGCATTGAAGAAAGTGTTTTGGACAAAAACATTCGTTTGTACCCCAATCCTACCAACGACTTCATTCACCTCCAATTAAATGACAATCAATTGAATATTCAAGAAGTTGCGCTTTACAACAACAGCGGTGCTTTGCTGCAATCCTTTGAAGGAAATCCTTCTAAAATAGATGTACGAAGCTACCCTTCAGGCATTTATTTTGTAAAATTGAAGTCAGGTGAAGAAATGATTTATAGAAAGGTGGTGGTGCAATAAAGAACGAAGGCTAAGTAATGTCAATATAACAACTTACCGATTTGAAGTAGAGACTTCCGAAATTTGCTTTTTAAGAAACCATTCAAGCAATAAATCATATCATTTTTGAAAAATAAATTTCGGAAGTCTATAGCATGAGGTCATTTTATTGGAGTTCCTATCCAATCCGATACACCCGACACTCCTCTGCCTCCAATCCATAACTCACCGTATAATGCTTTCCATTAAAAACCAGATTTTTATCCGTCTCCGCAACATCCAAAGTAGTTGAAAAAACCAGTTCTAATGACTGGTTCTCAACCCCTTCAATAGCAGGAATCGCAAACCGTTTGCAGCGATTTTGGAGGTCGGTATTGGCTACAAAAACAAATTGTGGATTTTCGGCTTGTGTCCACACAACCACCTTTTTCCAAGTCATGGCATCGGGATAAATCAACCATTGTGTCCTTTGTGCTGCAATAATAGGAAGAATGTCTTCTGCCAACAATCGGAGGTAGGTAAGCAGGTGAAACAACATAGTATTTTTTCCCCATTCAAAAACTCCATTTGTAGCTTTTTCGGGGTCTTTCACCTGAAACACAAAGTATTTGCTGTATTCTTCATTGTGTTCAGCATGACCCAAATGTGTATTGCGGGTCTCGAATCCCAAGCCCATATAACTCGGCATATCCGCCACAAAAAATGCCACAAACATCCGCAAAACGTTGCCCGCCACATAAAACTTGTCAAAACGAGGGTCGTCTTTATCGGCAGTCATCACCGTAAAATTGGGCGCAAAACTTCGGGTGTCTAAGAAGTCCAAATATTGCCGAAAACGCTGCAAAAAATCGGGCGTACCGACAACAGTCGACTGCAAATCGCCCAAAGTGCTATCGGCATCAGAGGCTTCGAGATGATCGGCTTCATCGCCATAACCCATAAAATCGGTATGCGCCAAAAACGTTTCGGCAAAATAGCCAAAGTAAGCAATATCTTGTTTTTGAATGTGTTGTTTGACATACTTCAATAAATCATAGTAGTCATCTATTGCAGCAAGCACACCTTCGGGACGCATTTGTACGTGCGACATATCTCCTCGCATAAAGTCAAAATTGAAGGCAGCTTGCATTTCCCCATATTTCTTACCGACATATTCCCAAATTTCGGTTCGGGGCTTCGAAAAATCTATCGCCCAATCTCGATTATCGTCCAATCGTTCATAGAGTTTGTAGCGGGTCAAAGGGCCAAAAACGCGAGACATTTCTTGTTTTCGTTCTTCAATGATTTTGAAGTCTCGCCACACAATCCCCATTTCATCCACTATTTCACTGTTCGTATCTACTTCCACACCCCGATACGGCGGAGCCATTGTTGCAGGAAGCGGCTCATACCCTTCTGCAATTAAGTGTTTCATCAAAGCAATCCGACGATTCAATCGCAATGCTGCATCCTCCGCTTTGCCAAACAAAATTTCACTTCTTTGCTGTTCTTCAATGGCATTGGAGAAAAATATTCCTCGCTCCAATGGAAAATCCATTTCCTCATCTTCTGCCGTTCCTTCAATTTTCAAAAACTCCAATATGCGTTCTTGCACTGCAATGTGTAGGTTTTCGGTGTGATTGGTGATTTGATAATCGTTTCTTTGTACCCATTCAAAATAGTGCGGATTCGCCAACACAATTTCCGAAAAACGATCAGTATGTGGAATGACATCCATCCCAACCGTTTTGCCCATCAAATGCAGAATATTGACCATTGCCCGCAACTGCTTTTCGACCGTATTCAGATGGTCAAAAGCCACTACCCACTCCAAACTGAAAAACTCTCGATTGATGTTCCAACTACTCATCCCGTACAAACTCCCAACAACGCCTGGCTCCCAAATCGGCAATAGGTGAATCGAATCTTGGAATTTGGGTAAGGTGAGAGCGTATTTCACCACATTCCAAAAACTGCCAACTGTCCGCACATTAATTCCCACCATGTTGCTACGTTTCAGCCATGCGCCATTGGTTTGTTGTCTTACAGGACTTTTCAATACCTCTGGTAAATCTGCAATCGGAAAACTGGGGTCGGTGTATTGGGGTGAAAGTGCCAAGTCAATGGCTTCTCCAAATTTGCTGCGTAGAATCGCCATCGTGTCAACGACACTGAAAGACACCGCTTTTTCGGGCAACAGATTGGGAACAAACGAGTTTTTCCCACTGCTGTACAGTTGCTTCAATGGGCTTTGTTGCCATTGCCAATTGTCTTGGTATTCTTGGTAGGTTTTGGGGATGTGCATTTTAGATACTTAGTTGATACTATCGTTTTATCCCCTTTTGGGCAGTAGTTTGCTAAAATAAAATCTCTATTCTTAGCCCACGAATTAATTTGTGGGCTAAGAATGGGTTTGATAAGCAGTTGATTGTAACTTTATAAAATAGTGTTTTATCAACCAAGAGGGGATAAATGAATTCTTTTATTAGATTCAAATGTAATCATATATCAGTTCTCTACAAAATAGTTATTACAATTTGTACAAAAGCATCTTACGAGAATCCATATAATCACTTCTGCCGTTTCCCAATCGTGTACCAATCAATATTCCTCGACAAATACATCACTACTGCCAAAATTACAAACAAACCAACACTTCCCATCAACAAAGCATAGTCCTGCAATTGAAGGAGTGAATACAAAAAGCCATACAAACCGACCAAAGTGCCAAACATGACTATCGTTAAGAAGTTATTTTTCAACACACTTTTGGAGTAAATCGTAATCAACAAAATAACGCCTGTACTGGCAATCATATATGCCTTATTAAAGCCAATTTGCTCCGAAAAAGAAAGCAGCAGAAGGTAAAAAACACAGATGGACAATCCTACCAAAAGGTATTGAAGTGGATGTATGCGGGTAGAATTAAGGATTTCAACGAAAAAGAATAGTAAGAATGTCAAGCAAATAAACATAATGGCGTATTTGACCGAGCGTTCATTTTTTTGGTATTCATCGAGTGGTCTCAACAAGGATAGACCAAATTGTGATTGTGCAATATCATGGCTATTGCCAAGCCATTGCTGTGGATAGTTTCGATTGAGGTGCAGCACTTTCCAGTTGGCAGTGAAGCCGTCCTTGGTAATGTTTCTTTCGTCTGGCAAAAATGCGCCATTGAAGCTGGGACTGCCCCAATTGGATTGCATGGCAAGGGTTGTTTCTTTTCCCAATGGCATGAAACTGAGTGATTCGCTGCCATTAATGTTGATGTTGAGCGAAAAAATATGTGGTATATTGACTTCTACCGTATCCTGCAATGGTATGCCCACGCTTACGCCTGAACCAAAAACTTCATTGACGGGAATTCCTGGGTCAAACATGTATTGGCCGCTATCCCACTTCAATTCGATGCTCTCTTGTATGCCCCGCATGTCGGGAATCCCTATCGAAACAAAAGCTTCACTCCATAGCGCATTTTGAGGATCAATACCCAATACGTCAAAGTTGGGGCTGCTGAAATTGCCATTTAGTTGCAACTGAGCATTGTATAGAATGGCCTCGTAAATACCTCGATAGCGTATTTCGGGTGAAATATTGCTTTTGATAACCAGTTCATTGGGTAAAAAATGAGCGTATTTGGTGATAGAAACCGTTTTGGTGGTTTTCTTTTCGGTGTCTTCAATGATGGTGTAGTGTTTGTAGGGAACGGTGAGTACTGGTCCTGCAATGGTTTGGGAGTTTCCCCATGTATTACTGATTTCTCGCACAGTGTCATTTCGGCGGTATTCTCGTTCCCTGATTAGGCTGTCAATCATCATTGTTGGAATCAGCAAAATCAAGATTAAGAATCCAATAGATAGCAGTTTGAGGGTTAGCGATTGACGTACCCAACTGCCGATTCTTTCTAAATTTGAAGGATTTTCAGACATGATTTTTTGTGTTGGAGTTTTAATGTGTTCGTGTGTTTAGAGATACACGAATAGGAAGGGAAACGTTCACTATATTGAAGAAAATTCACGCTTTTTTTAAACAATGGGTTAGAAAATTGTTTATGCCGAAAAGATTAGATTTGAGCTTACTAATTTACCATCCCACCAATTACCAGTCACCAAACTACTTCCAAACCCTTGTCTGATTCACTGCATCTTTGTTTCGAAATGCTTGTTCTATGTCGACATTGAAGAAATTGGCGAGGTCTAATAGGTAGGCAAAAACGTCTGCAAATTCTTCCTCCAATTCGGTTTGTTTGTGTTGTCGTTCTGACTCTGTGTATAGGCGGGTATGGTTGCGGATCGCTTTGGCGAGTTCACCCACTTCTTCCGAAAAGAGTAAAAACAATTCTAAGTGGTTATTTTTGTTCCAGCCTCTTTCTTCACAAATATCTTTGATGTAGTTTTGAAGGTCGGGAAGTGTGGGGTTGGTTTTGAGGATAGACATAACTGTTAATAATTGAAGGTGAATCACAAAAATAAAAAAAGCTGAGATTCATTTTGTTTAAAAACGAGTTTCAGCTTTTTTTGAATTTGTAGTTTGGACTTAAATTTCCCTACGCCGTTGTTCCACCACAACTTGACCCCGCTCCAGCCGTACATCCATAACAATGCTGATTTACGATGATGTTGCGTTGGTTTAAAATATCCACATCAAAATCGTCAATGTGTTGAGGAGAACTACCTTCCACTTTGAGTTCCAGCATCTGATTGAAGTCACAATCATAGAGATAACCATCCCAACCCACAGAAATCGTATTGCGGCACATCACCCCCATTGCAGCAGTAGGATTGAAGGCTTCCACCAGTTCTGTCATATACGATTCATAGTTTTCACTTTCCAATAAATAATCCAAGAATCGGCTGACAGGAAGATTGGTAATCGCAAATAAATTGTTGAAAACAATGTCATAACGCCGCTTCAATTGGCGTTTAAATTCTGCTTCAAGGCTGCCTTGATCGCCTGGCAAAAATGCGCCAGAGGGATTGTAAACCAAATGTAAATTCAAGCCTGTTCCTTCCTTTCCATAACCCACTTCATTGAGCATTTGCAGTGCTTTTATAGAAGCCTCAAAAACACCGTCTCCACGTTGGTTATCCGTTCTGCTTTGGCTAAAATAAGGCAATGAAGACACGACTTCTACTTTATGTTCGGCAAAAAACTGTGGTAAATCGTGGTATTTGGGATTGGCGAGTATGATGGTCAAATTGCATCTATCTATCACCTTCTTACCCAACTTACTACACTCTTCCACAAACCACCGAAAATGTGGATTCATTTCGGGTGCGCCGCCTGTGATGTCCACTGTTGGAATGTCGGTGCTCGCCAAAATTTCGAGACATCGCTCAAAAGTTTGACGGGTCATGATTTCCTTGCGATCAGGTCCTGCATCCACATGGCAATGCTTACACACCTGATTGCACATTTTCCCAGCATTAATTTGAAAAGTATCAATGCCTGTTGGCTTCAAAGGAAGCAGTCCGATATCCTTCAATTTGCGCCCAAAAGGAGTAAATTTTGCATCAATAATATCTTTGCCATTCAGTACATTCAACTGAATCATGGTATCCGAAAGTCGGTGACCTTTACCTTGCAAGGAACGCTTAGATTCCTTTTTATCTGCTGATATCATGCTACTGTTTTAATTGTTTGCTATATTGTTGGATGGTTATATTGTTGAAACACTACCGAATCAGTACAGCAATGCGACCATATAGCCATTCAAACATCCTACATAAGTACTTCCTTTGCCTTGTTCATCATCTGAACACCATGTACCAAGGAAGCGCCTCCACGAATTGCTACTGCCACATGAACCGCTTCCATCATCTGTTCTTCATCTGCTCCATTTTTGAGGCAGCTACCAGTATAAGCGTCAATGCAATAAGGGCATTGAACTGTGTGCGCTACTGCCAAAGCTATCAAGGCTTTTTCACGCACCGTCAGCGCACCTTCTTCAAAAACAGTTCCGTAGTAGTCAAAGAATTTTTTACCCATTTCTTCTTGCCATTCCGTCACTTTTCCAAATTTCTTCAGATCCGCAGGATTGTAATAAGTATCAGACATAAAATGTATTATTTTTAGAATGAACGATAAATGTAATACCTTTGTATAATTACAACTGTCTTTTTAAGGACGAACCAACAAAGAATAATAAGCCCTGTATAGCGTCCAAACATACGATAAAAAACTTGTTTTGGATTATAAATGAGTGTTGGAAACGATAATTTTGGTTGGTTGTTTATCTCCTCGAATTTTCTCCACGCTTACCACAAAACCATCTGCTTCAATGGCATTTTTCATTCGGAAAAAATTGGCTACATCAGTTTGATAGTTGAAAACACCCAAATCTATATACTGTTCTTTTTGCAGCAGCCACACTTGATATTGTTTGTCAGGAGGAGGGATAGGTAAGCCATCTGCATCTATATAAACCGTATGTTCATTTGGATTCCAATAAATTATGGCTTTTGCAGTATCGGCAGGTGAAATGCTTTGAAGCAATATTTTTTTGGTATTTTCTTGCCGCAATACTTCAAAATTTTCCTTGGCTACCTCATAGTTTCGTTGCAATACCTTATACTGCTGTGCAAAAACATCTTCCTCTTCTTTTAAGGCTGCAATGCGTTCATCCGTACCCCCCAATTCCATCACAAAAAAAGCATTTGCAATCAAACTAATGCTCAGCATCACCAAAGTCACTACTCGCAATACATTTGAATTCATAGATGTTTTATTTTAATTTCTTCAAACAAATCGTTCACTTTCAGTTGCATCCCGTCTATTGCATTAATAGATTTTCTCCACCTTCTTGTTCAGCCAAATGCCCCAAGACTTAGAAAAACCGTGTACTTTTTTGGTAGGCGTTGCAGTAGAATCCAATACCTCCTGTTCTCGATTGGCCCATTCAAAAATACCTCCATAAAGGTTGTACACATTCGTAAAGCCCATTTTCTGCAATTGTTCACCAATCCGTTCACTTCGATAGCCCACTGAACAATACACCACAATCGTTGTATCTTTAGGAAAGTCTGCTACTTTGGTCGAATCAAACGCTTCGTAACCCACCCAAATCGAGTTTTTGAGGTGACTTACCTTGTATTCTGCCTCTTCTCGGCTGTCCAACAAAACAATACTGTCAGCAGGTAGTTCATGAGAAAGTTGTTCCACATTTACCAATGGAACCGTATTTTTATACAAGGTTTTCAAAAGCAACCCATAAGCAGGATTGTTCACATTTTTTGAAGAATTGCAGGCTGTGAAGGTAAACATCAATAGTATCAAGAGTTTGGAGAATTTCAATGGTTTGTATTTTTTTAAAAATACAAAGATACGGAATCAGTACCAGCTACTTTGCTCCAAAAATCAATCATTCACCTTACTTAACATTTTTTTGGGAACTTTCTACAACTGTACTACCTTTATAAAGAAAGTAAGAGTCGCTTAATTTGAAGCAGAAAACAAAAAGGTGAAAAGTATAGTGTGATTTAGTTCATTTTAATTTTCATTTCCATTTTTTTTTGCTTTTGTAAGTAACCTTTATGGTTTATTACTCGACAAAATAATCAAACAAATAAAACAAGATGGCACGAAGTGCGAAACTTAAAAAAGGCAATATCATATTTTTTATTCTATTGATTTTTGGATTGTTGTACTACTTCAATCGAGAACAAATCAACCGTGATTTGAAGGATTTGGGAGTATTGCCCTCATCCGAAAACATAGATGATAACGAAAGACCTACCAACGAATTTCCTATTATTGAAGATGAACCGAAAACAGAAGAGGTCACAACTGAAGAAGAAACAACTACCAGAGAACCTGCTTTTCAGATTTTGACCAAAGGCGGTATGGGAAACTTGTATGTCGGTGAAAATCCCATTCGCATACAGGCTACGGGTATTGACCTCGCCAATGTAACTCCTATTGCAGAAGGTTCGTGGATTGACATCGAAACCATTGACAAAGAAAGAGGTCTGTACAATGTAAAACCACAGAGACAAGGCACTGCAAAAATCAACTTGTTTGCCAAAATCAACGGCAAATATGGCGTCGTCAGCGAACACTCCTTCAAGGTGCTTCCCATACCAGAACCCAATGTGAATGCTCCTATCAAAAATAGACTTGTACGGATTTGATTATGATAGAGTTATGTGAAAAGTGATTTGTTGTGTGCAATTATTTTCCTCTTGAAAAACATTTGTTATAATCAAAATATAGGACTCTTTTTCAAAACATTTGTTTATGAGTGTTTTAAGCATAAAATAATAAATCATTAAATATTTTCAATAATTTATTATTCACTGATTATCGAGCCGAACAAGTCTAATAATCCAGTAGATGACTTACTGTGGACAATTAAAAATGTGGGAGGCGAAGAAGGCATTTTACAAGCCAACCAAGACACCCCATTGGAGGTTGCCATTGCAGAAGTAGATCCGAGTACGATTCGCCTCGAAGTCACAGGAGAAGGCAATACTGTATCCCCCATTGACCCCAGCAAAGGCAAGTTCAATGTCAATGTGCGTTCGGGAAATAGAGTCACTGTAACGGTTCGAGCGAAAGTAGGTGGTCGCCCACAAATTATTGGTACAAAAGATTTTGTGGTCAAAGGAAATCCCAATAGCAAATATACTCCCACAGAAGAAGAAACTACTAACAATGCTTCAAAAGTAGAAAAATCGGAAGCCATTTTGTATGTAGGTGTGGATTATCCCTTCAATATTGACGATCCAAATGTTGATCCCAAGAACCTGCAATTCAAGGGCGAAAATGTGCGAATTACGGGCAACAATGGCGAATATGTGATGAAAGTAACCCAAGCGGGGGAAGTGAAAGTCGAAATTTTTGACAGAAGCAATGGTACACCGCAACTGATTGAAACCACTATTTATCAAGCCGAAGAACTCCCTGCTCCTATCGCTATGATTGACGGCAAAACAGGGGGCGAAATCACCATGGCAAAAATGCGGGATACCAAAAACTTGGAATTTGGCTACAATGATTTGGATGTCAAAGTTAATTTCCAACTCATACGCTGCAAAGTAACCCGCTATCCAGCCGATGCACCTCCTGAATCCCAAATCAATGGCGGCAATGTGTTCAGCACTTCTACACGCCGCTTGTTTTTGGAAGCACAAGTGGGTGATTTGTACCGCATTACTGATATTAAGGTAAAAACTCCGAACAATAAATTTTTGGAGGTAAAACCGATTAGTTTTGAAGTGAAATAAGGTTTTTTAAATCGTTGTCAAATATATCTGCCAAGCCAGTACGAAAAGTAATAGGACAATGGCAAGAATAAACAATACCATTTGCCAATCAGCAGTCTTTTGGGTTCCTGTTTCAATTTCGCTTCCTGATTCTTGTTCAACTGGTTTGGGGGCTTCAATTTGAGAAGAATCCACAGTTGAAGCAGGTTCGATTTCGCTGTATAAATCTACTATTTGCCCTTCAAGGTACTTGCTCAGCTTGTTTTTACGCTCTGTTTTCACCACCTGATGAATCAGTGATTCCACCTCTACATTCTTGATGTAGTTGTTTGAACACTTGATGTATTTTTCTCGCTGTTCGTGGTACATTTGCAGTTCGCTGAACTGGAAAAAATTCGGTTCTTTGCTATCTGCACATTCGGCGCAATTGCAGGAAATCCACTCACTCACACTCAGGTTATTCACATCCGCATGAATTTCTTCAATCGTCTGGCGAATCATTCGAAGCATTTCTTTCTTAAAACTACCTTCAAGTGTGATGTGAATTTTGCGGTCAAAATATTGTTCTCGCACCAATGCCCTTGTGTCTTTGTAGTCCAACAATACACCATATCGCCAGTTCGTTCCTTCGTGAATAAACGGATGTAACTTGACAATCAACCTCGTCAGCATCCCTTTGGGCATGAATGGATAGCGGTATTCAAAGTGAAAATTGTTGAGATGAGTGCGCCATTCGTAAGGAATTTCATCCACATTCAAAAGCTGAGGCGCAAGGTAATGACCAGGTCGCAGTTCAAAACAAAGTTCAAACTTGTGATTTTTCATGAGTGATAGTAACTCTTGCTTGTTGTCACCATACTCTTCATCTCGCCAAATATGGCTCAAATCGCTGTCTGTAAAATGTCCATATTTTTCTTTAATGCGCTGGTTGTCCAGTACATTATACACTCCTTTTGTCACCCAATCATGGTTTAGGAAAATGCGGCTTTTCAGTTCTTCATCATCTTTGAAGTGAAGAATGACCCCTAAATCATGGAAAAATTCGCTGAGGAACAAAGCACTTGTTTCATTCAAATGGTGCTTTTGACAAAGCTCCAAATACTCTTCAAAACCAATGTAATTTTTGCCTTCTTCCTTCAATTGCTCCAACTTTTTACGAATATCCACCCATACTTTGGGTAGTGGCGTACCAATGTGCGGCAACAATTGACGATTTTGAAGTAGCTCTTTTATCTTGTCTTTTAGTGCTTCAATTGTATCTCTATAGTCTGGTTTGCAGCTAATTCGCTCTAGACTGACAATGTTCTGAAAATGTTTCCTGTACTCATTTATCGGTAGTTCTTTGGTAGGCTGATCGCACTTATTAAGTACCATCAACACAGGACTATCTCCTCCTAAAAGGCTGATAATGTTGAGCCAATAATAAAAATCTTCGTGTTTGTCTTCTTTTCGTGGTTCGGTGACGAGTAGATAAATGGCACGTTTGGTAAGGAAAAATTGGTGGGTTGCATGGTAAATTTCCTGTCCTCCAAAGTCCCATATATTCAGCCTGAAATCTTTTTGTAAACTCAATTCTTCTTTCGGAATAATCCAAGCTTTCACATCTATTCCTTCGGTGCTTTGTTCATCCTGCAATTGATAATCTTTGTGAGTCAGCGATTTAGACAAAGATGTTTTGCCAACTCGCCCCTCACCTACCAAGAGCAATTTCATTTCATACAGAAAATCTTTTTCCTCAGCTTTTGCCAACGCTTTGAAGTAGTTGCGAATAGAAATAATGCCTCTATTGGCAATTTCAAGTGGAGGTGAATCAATTGGATTGTCTTTGAGGTATAGATATTGCAGACTCTGAATGTTGGCAATTTCTGGCGAAATATCCCGCAATCTATTTCCACTCAAATCCAACAGTTCTAATTTTTGAAGGTTGGCTACTTCTGCCAACAAAACACGAATTTCGTTTTTGCCTAAATCTAAGTATTCCAATTCCTTCAAATTACCTATTCCACTCGGTAGCCCTACAATTTGATTGCTGCGTACATCCAACAATTGCAGCTTCTCCAATCCTGAAAAAGTTTCGGGTAAAGTTGTCAATTGATTGTTGCTGAGGTACAATCGCTGCAATTCTTTTAGCTCGGCAAAAGAATCTGGTAAAGACTTCAACTGATTGCCTCCCAAATACAATCGCTGCAAAGATGTCAATTGAGCAAAATCTTCGGGCAGTTCTTTGAGTAAATTGTCGCCCAAACCCAATCGCTGCAAAGCGGGTAAAGCACATAATTCATTTCCAATTCTCCCCAATCGGTTTCCCTTCAAATCCAAACGTTGTAGGTTTCGCAGTTGGGAAAAATGCTCGGGTAGTTGTGTCAAATGATTACTACTCAACCCTAAGCGTTGCAGGTTTTGCAGTTGACAAAAACTTTCAGGTAATTCATTCAGTTGGTTGTTGCTCAAATCCAATCGCTGCAATCGCTGTAAGTTTCCTATTTCTTTTGGGAGATTTTCGAGTTCGTTTTTGCTCACATCCAGCAGTTCCAGTTGTTTCAAAAAACCTATTGCAGGAGGCAACGCTTCTAATGTATTGCTGCTTAAATCAAGGAGTTGCAGATTTTGGAGCAGTCCGATTTCACTCGGAATGTGACTGATTTGATTCCTATCTCGTTTTGTATATGCCGACCAATGCCCCAGTTTTAATTCTGTTAAATGAGTTAATTCAAATACGTTATCCGGTATTTTGGTTAATCCGAGGTTGGTAAGGTCTAAAGTGCGAAGTTGTTGGCTCCGTGCTTCTTCAATTCGTTGTATGACCAGCTCTTGCAAATCCATTTGTATATTGTTTTATCCGCTATTTCCGTTATCTTAGAGCAATTATTGAACCGATTTTCTAAACAAAGATAGACCTTTTTTAGCTGATGGATAGAATCAAACTTCAACGGGGTGATATTACCAAAATGATGGTGGATGCGGTGGTGAATGCTGCAAATCGTTCTTTGCTGGGCGGTGGCGGTGTAGATGGAGCGATTCACCGAGCAGGTGGACCTGCTATTTTGGAGGAGTGTAAAAAAATTGGCGGCTGCAATACAGGCGATGCCGTTATTACTACGGCGGGTCGGATGCCTGCAAAGTATGTGATTCATACTGTTGGCCCTATTTGGCGTGGTGGCCATCGGGAAGAGGCGGACTTGTTGAAGAATTGTTATTGGAATAGCCTTTCACTTGCCGTGGAAAACGAAGTTGAAACCATTGCATTTCCGAATATCAGCACGGGGGTTTATGGCTATCCGAAAGAAATGGCAGCGAATATTGCAGTAGAAACTACGCAGCGTTTTTTGGAGGAAAAGGGTGAAACATTGAAGGAGGTCATTTTTATTTGTTTTGACGAAGAAAATTGGCAACTTTACGACCGAATTTTGAGTCACTGATTTCGCAAATAGCACAGATAATCGCAGATTAGAGAGATACTTTTTTTAGCTTTACACAAATTTTGAACAGTATCATTATTATGAAACGAACGATTTTTAGTATAGTTTTTTTGTGTGTTTTGATGTTGGGTTCTTGCGGCAATAAAGAACGTATTGTATTGATTAGTACCGATTATGGTGACATGAAAGTGAAATTGTACAACGAAACTCCATTGCATCGGGACAATTTTGTTAAACTTGCCAAAGAAGGTTTCTTTGATGGAACGCTTTTTCATAGAGTGATTAAGGACTTTATGATTCAGGGAGGTGATCCTGATTCCAAAGATGTGGACTCCAATAAAATGTTGGGCGGCGGCGGTCCTGGTTACACGGTGGAAGCAGAGTTTGTTTTTCCGCAGTATTTTCACAAAAAAGGAGCTTTATCGGCTGCTCGTCAAGGAGATAATGTAAACCCTGCGAAAGCTTCTTCTGGCTCACAGTTTTACATTGTTCAAGGCAAACCTGTTTCTGAGGGTGAATTGAAGCAGATGGAGAACAAATTGAAGGTGACATTCACTGATGAGCAAAAAAAGATTTACACAGAAGTAGGTGGCACACCGTTTTTGGACAATAACTACACCGTTTTTGGCGAAGTGATTGAAGGTTTGGAGGTGATTGATAAGATTGCGGCTGTGGCTACCAAAAGAGGTGATAGACCTGTTGAAGATGTGAAAATGACGATTAAAGTGTTGAAATAAGGTCTTTACCTACAAAAAACTCTGAAATAATCATTTCGTCTTCTACCATTAATTTCCAATAATAACGCCCTGGCGGGTAATCTTTTGCAGCAAAGGGAACGATGAATTGAAAAGTGTTCGGGAGAATTTCTTGTGTATAAACTTCCTCACATTGGTTGTTTTCAATGCTCAACTCTAAGGTTTCGTCACTTGCTTCTGTGAGTTCAAACTGCAATCCCTCATCCGTACAATCAATGCCATTTTGAGGTATCATCACTTCAAGACTGCCTGCCCTCGTTGGCATGGCTAAAAGTGGCTGATAGTGAGGTACAGGAGCAAACAGTTCCTTCAATTGCTCAACAGAATACTCTACGTGTTCTTTGATTGATGTTTTGATTTTATCTATTGAAGTAGAAAGGTTATTGGCGTACTTTTTTTGCAGTTTGGCCTCAATGCCTGCAAATTGTTTTCGCAACTGCATTTTTTTCACTTCAATGGCTGTAAACAAAACCTCTCTTTGAAAAGCTTCTTCTTCTTTCCATTCAGCATCCTCTGCAATCCGTAGTTCTACCATTGCCGCTTCCTCTGGTGATAGTCTATGGGTAATAAAATCAGCAATTTTTGTCATCTGTTCCATCTCGTAACTTTTTTTTCATCTCTAAAATTGGAGGTTTAATACAAATCTTCCTTACTATATGTTTCTTTCATAATCGCCCGCATTTTTTTCAAGCAACGCATTTTTTGCATTCTTGCTACCGTATCACTGCTATACCCCATTTGTTCCGCAATTTTTTTAAACTGCAGATTCTCTGTATAGTACAACATGATTAAGTCTTTGCAGGGACTTCCCATATCGTTTAGCACTTCTATTAATATTTTCTGACGCTCCGAAACTTGTAAGTTTACTTGTACCGAAGTCTTATCCACAATTTCGCTTTCTTTGTCCGTTATACTGCTTCGTTCTCGTTGAAATTTTCGGCGATTGTAGAGGATTACATTTCTCCCAATCGCAAACAAATACGTTTTAATACTGCTCGTAAATTTTGTTAATTTTTCTTTTTTCACATTGTTGTAAAGCACCAATACACTTTCTTGATATGCATCCATTGCCTGTTCATCAGTACATTGATACTTATTTTTTATCCATAAAAAAAACTCTTTTCGGTATTTTTCATACAGATGTGAGATAGCCTCTTCATTTCCAGATTTAATTAACTCAAGCCATTCTTCAAGGGTATATTTTTTGCTTCTCATAGTATTGATTGCATTAAGATGGATATCGTAAACATACAAAAAACATTTATTTTCTGTTAGCATAAAGGTAAACCAAAAATAATTCTGTCTTATTGAAGTTTCAAAAATAGACAATCAGTTCACTTTTGATATTGTTTTCAGGTTCACTTTCACCTATAACATGGGAACTACTTTGGCGATAATTTTGTAGCAGTTCTATAACTTTACAAAACAATTGTATATTTGTGGCTTTATTTAATTTGCCTGAAAACGCAGAACTGTTATGGTACAAATCAGCGACTTATCTCAATATGATGAACAGCAAGTTACCCTAAAAGGTTGGGTAGCTACACGACGAACAGGAGGAAAAATTGCATTTATTACTCTTCGTGATGGCTCTGGATATGTAGAGTGTGTGATTAATTTACAGGATGTTTCGGAAGACGATTTTGAAGCTGTCAAAAGAGCTACACAAGAAAGTTCGATTATTCTAACTGGCAAAGTCATAAAAAACGAAAGACAAACAGGAGGTTATGAACTTCAGGTAAGCAAAGTTGAAATTGTCCATCTTGCGGAAGAGTTTCCATTGGGCAAAAAAGAACATGGACCCGACTTCTTGTTGAATCACCGTCATTTGTGGTTGCGCTCCAAAAAACAATGGGCTATTTTGCGTATTCGCAACCGCCTGAAAATGTCCATTCACCAATTTTTTCAGGATAGAGGTTTTATACAAACCGATTCACCTATTCTAACGGGAAATGCAGCAGAAGGAACATCAGATCTTTTTGGGACAGAGTTCTACAAAGAAGGAGTCGAGGCGTATCTTTCTCAATCTGGTCAGTTGTATGCCGAAGCTACTGCAATGGCAATGGGCAAGGTTTATACCTTTGGGCCTTGTTTTAGGGCTGAAAAGTCGGTCACGCCCCGTCACTTATCGGAGTTTTGGATGATAGAACCCGAAATGGCGTTTTATGATTTGGACATGGACATGGATTTGATTGAAGAATTTATTCGTTTCATCATCACCGATGTTTTTGAAAAATGCCAAACCGAATTGCAGGCTTTGGAGCGAGATACTTTCCTTTTTGAACATATTCACAAGCCTTTTCCACGAATCACTTATGAAGAGGCAGTGGACATTATTCGTGGAGAAAAGGATGTGAATGGCAAAAATGCCATTGCTGTACAAGAAGCGGACTTGGCGGAAGTGGAAACAAAATTGACGCAAGCGAAAACTGAAATTGAAGAAACGGAAGCGACACTATCAAAAGGCAATATCAAAAAAGGTCAGCGCAACTATCTGCAAAGTAAAGTGGATAAGTTGAAACAGGAGGTGAAACAATTGGAGGAGAGCGCAAGAAACATTCCGCTTTGGATTGAATCTTCTAAAAACTTTCCTCGTGGCGAAGATTTTGGCGCACCCAATGAGCGTGTATTGACCCGCCTCTACGATACGCCTGTGATGGTTTATAAATGGCCTCGTGCTATCAAGGCGTTCTATATGAAGCGTTATCCTGATGACCCTGAATACATTAAAGGGGTGGATGTATTGGCTCCCGAAGGTTTTGGTGAAGTTGTTGGTGGTTCGGAGCGTGAGGATGATTTGGATGTATTGTTGGCCTCTATCAGGGCGCACAACCTGCCTGAAGATGTTTTTCAGTGGTACACCGATTTACGACGGTATGGTTCTGTTCCTCACTCGGGTTTTGGATTGGGCTTTGAGCGGACGGTGATGTGGATTACTGGCGCACAGCATATTCGTGAGACGATTCCTTTTCCGAGATACTACGGACGTTTGTTTCCTTAGTGTTGTTTGTTTTAATAAAATAGAAAAAAGCAAGTACAGAAAACAACAAACTCAAATCTGCCAGCTATTTTGTAAATTTGAGTTTGTTGTTTTAATTTGCATTTGAATTTTCTTCAATGGGTCCCATAGTTCAAGGGATAGAATAGAAGTTTCCTAAACTTTTGATCCAGGTTCGAGTCCTGGTGGGGCCACTTTTCTTCAACATAACATCTTGCAAATTACACATTTGCAAGATGCTTTTTATTTTAATTGGGTGTCTAAAAAACTCGTTTAAGAACGCTTCAAAAATAATTTTACCAATTTTATTTGATAAGAAACCGATATTGAAGTGCTTTTTTTATTTTAATTTTCATTTACAGCTTATGTCAACTGCTCTTTCTGAATGCTCAACACAGTTGCCAATTCACTCAACATAAGGGCTTCACTGCTATCAATATTTCCATCTGCTTGTGCAATTGCAAATAAATATTTAAAGATCAGTAACTTCCCCTCCTCGTTCAATACATCATTGAGTATCACCGCCAAGTCACGAATAGATGGTACATCTTTCTGTTCGTTCAGCATCATTCTAAATTTGGCTTCATCGAAGTCTTTAAATATTTTTTCACCAATTTCTTCTGCTTGTTTAATCTCCGATTCCTCCACTTTTCCATCTGCCTTAATCATGCTGATAGCCAATGCATAACCAATTTGTGTCAAATTAATGGATTCAAGGTTTTCGGGAATTCCAACTTCCTTCAGTTTTGCTTTCACCTTTTGAGGATTGTACTTCAAAAATGCTGCTTGTATCAAATTATAGACAATCAAGAAAGGATTGATAAGGAAGGCTGTAATGCTAAACCAACCTATCAAGGCAGAAATACCTGCCTCCCCCAACAATTTTTTACGAACACAAGGCACGCAGCCAATAAACGAATTGTGTCCAATCTGATAAGCCAATAAAAAACCACGCACATAAGGAGCTGTTGCAACAGTTTCTAATTTTTCCTTTTGACAATAAGGGCATTTATGTTCGGATTTTGTAGTGTAAGTTTCTTGACTCATAAAAAATATCTTGGTTTACAGTTAAAAAAAAACGAACAAATGTAGTTTTTAAGATAATATTTACAAAATACTGATTGTCATTTTTTTTTACGCTATTTGTAAAAAAAAAGATAGAAAATGCCGCAAGGAAGGAAATATTTGGTTATAACAAAACCATACACTGATGAATTAATATTTTTTAACAAAAATTTAACATAAAAAAGTCTGTTAAAACCTAAAAATTTACAGACTAAGGAAATTTTATAACCGCTAACAATTCACGTGATTGCATATAGATTTTTACTTAAAAAACAGCACATATCTCTCTTTTCAAATTTAATTTTTGTTAAAAAACTGCTCTAAACTCTTTTTAACATTAGGTTACATTTGCAATAGGAGATAAAACAAGCTATTCAGTTATTTGTACTTAATTTTATTTTTAATCAACAAAACCTTCTAATTACATGAAGAAACTTTCTGCCCTTTTATTAGTAATTTGCTGCATGGTATGCAGCAATACTGAATTGTTTTCCCAAACAACTCGTAATTGTGGAACGATGGGTCATCTCGAAATGCTTCAACAAAAGCACCCAGAGATTGTCAAAAACATGCAACAAATCGAAGCCCACACCAACAAAGTACTACAGAATAACAGTAGCGAACAAAAAGTAAATGGTGTCATCAACATTCCCGTAGTCGTTCATGTATTGTACAGAACATCAGCAGAAAACATCAGCAATGCCCAAATCCAATCTCAGATTGATGTATTAAATGAAGATTTTCGTCGTTTGAATTCAGATGCGTCCAATACACCTTCTGACTTTCTGGGAGTTGCTGCAGATTCACAAATCGAATTTTGTTTGGCAACAACAGATCCGAGTGGAAATTCGACCACTGGCATTACTCGCAAATCAACTACCAAAACTACTTGGGGTACCAATGATGCAATGAAAAAAAGTAGCCAAGGCGGTGTAGATCCTTGGAATACTAGTAATTACCTCAATATCTGGGTATGTAATATTGGTGGCGGTATATTGGGTTATGCACAGTTTCCTGGTGGTCCTGCTGCAACAGATGGTGTTGTCTGTTTGACTACTGCATTCGGAACAACAGGGAATGTAAATGCTCCCTTTGATCTTGGTAGAACAACAACTCATGAAGTAGGTCACTGGTTGAATCTTCGCCACATCTGGGGTGATGGTGGTTGTAGTGTAGATGATTTTGTATCAGACACTCCAATTGCAGGTTCAGCTAACTATACAGGCTCACCTTGTAACTATCCTGGCCCTAATACCTGTAATAGTGGTAGTGGTGATCTTCCTGATATGTTCCAAAACTACATGGATTATTCTGACGATGGCTGTATGAATCTTTATACAACTGGTCAAAAAAACCGTATGCGTGCTTTGTTTGAAGTTGGTGGTGCAAGAGTGAGTTTACTTAGCTCAAATGGTTGTGGTACACCTGCTCCTAACCACTGTACAAATGGAACACAAGATAGCGATGAAACAGGCGTTGATTGTGGTGGTGCTGATTGTCCTGCCTGCCCAACAGTTTGTACTGACAATGAAGTGACTTTGACTATTGTACTGGACAATTACCCAGAAGAAACAAGCTGGTCATTGAAAAATGCAAGTGGAACAACAATAGCATCAGGCGGCACTTATGGCAGCTTGGCAGACGGTTCTACAGTTTCTGAAACATTCTGTTTGGCAGATGGTTGCTACGATTTTACCATCAATGATGCGTATGGTGATGGTATCTGTTGCTCTTATGGCAATGGTTCTTATAGCATTAGTGGAACTTCGGTTTCTGGTGGTTCTTTTGGATCTTCTGAAACCACTAATTTCTGCTTGGGTTCTGGTCCTGCGCCAACTTGTAGTGATGGTGTTCAAAATGGCAACGAAACAGGTGTTGATTGTGGTGGTTCTTGTACTGCTTGTCCAACTTGTTCTGATGGTGTTCAAAACGGTAACGAAACAGGTGTTGATTGCGGTGGTTCTTGTACTGCTTGTCCAACTTGTTCTGATGGTGTTCAAAACGGCAACGAAACAGGTGTTGATTGCGGTGGTTCTTGTACTGCTTGTCCAACTTGTTCTGATGGTGTTCAAAACGGTAACGAAACAGGTGTTGATTGTGGCGGTTCTTGCGCTCCTTGCGGCGGAGGAGGTTCTTGTACTTATGGTACTATTGACTTCGATGACTTTGAAGCGGGATGGGGAATCTGGAACGATGGTGGTTCTGACTCTTATCGAGGTGCCAGCAGTTATTCTTATAGTGGCAGCTACAGCATTCGATTGCGAGACAATACCTCTACCTCTGTGATGACAACCGATAATTTGAATTTATCTGCTTACGACGAATTGACCGTTTCCTTTATCTTTCAAGCCGTAAGCATGGAAAGTGGTGAAGATTTCTGGTTGCAGATTTCAACGAATGGTGGCTCTACCTATACAACTGTTGCAGCTTATGCACAAGGAAGTAGCTTCAATAACAATACCTACTATACAGATGATGTGGTTATCTCAGGTCCATTTACTTCTAATACAAGATTGCGTTTCCGTTGTGATGCTTCTGGAAACAATGATTATGTGTATATTGATGATGTATTGATTGAAGGTTGTTCTTCAAGTGGAAGTAGAAATGACGGCAATGCAACTGAATTAGCAGAAAACATTGAAACCATCCAAACGACTGCTGATTTGGCTATGAGATTGTTCCCCAATCCTGCTAAAAATATTTTGAATGTAGCGTTTGACAATGTTTCTAAAGAAGCTATGTATATCACCGTGTACGATTTAACAGGACGAGTGGTATTGCAGCAGGCTGTAAATTCGCCTACTATCAACAACAAAATACAATTGGACATCAGCAAATTGCAGAAAGGTTCTTACCTATTGCAGTTGAACAGTGATACACAAAACACTGTTCAAAAGTTCTTTGTATATTAAACGAAATGTGTAAATAGGTTCTTTTAAACAGCAATTTTTAACATTTAGTGATATAACCTCCTTTTTTCAGCTTGAAAAAGGGAGGTTTTTTAATATTTTTACTACATGAAAAAAATCATTCTTTCTATCTCTTACTGTTTGTTAATAAGTGCTTGTTTTATGATGGGCATCAAAGGCAAAAAAGGCATTGAATATGTATTGCAGTTATCGGATAATGGCAATATCAATCAGTTACAAGAAAAAACCATTGAAATTCTATCTGAAAGATTAACAGGCTATGGTTATGCGGCAAAGCAATTTACCTTCAATTCTGTGCCAAACAATCAATTGAAGGTGGTTATTGAAACCGTAGATGACTCCGAAAGGGTCAAAAAGTTGCTCACCGAGAGAGGGTATTTTTCGATGCAAGAATGTTTTAACAAAGAGGAAATTTTTACCGATAATTCTGCTGAAACAATTGACAAGTTGCTGCAATCCGAATTTCAAAGAAAAGTCGATGCCCTTCAACAAACAGGTGACACACAGGCGGCGGCGGATGTGGAGAAAAACGTTCAAACCTTATTCAGTCGATTGTTTGAGGTGAGTAAGAAGGGTGATTTTGCAGAATTAGGTTTAGCTTCTGCAAAAGATACAGCACAGATAAATCGCTATCTCGTGAACACTCATATCCGAAATTTATTCCCAAATAATGCCACCTTTATATGGAGTCGTTCGCCCAATCAATATTCAGAACATAAAAATCAGTTCACCCTTTACGCTGCAAAAGTGCCTGCTAATGAGGATGAATACTTAAACAACAACGATATTTCGGAAATTCGCTCAGACAAAGACTATAACAATCTTCCTATTGTCAGTTTGGTCTTCAAAGAATCGGGCCACAAAAAATTGGAAAAATTGTCTGATAGGAACATAGACAAAGCTATTTTGATAACTCTTAACAATCAAGTTGTTTCTGCTCCCATTGTTCGAGAAAAATTGACTGGCGGAGCAGCTCAAATAAGTGGCAACTTTACCGAAACTGAAACAATGGATTTGGTGAATATGCTCAGCAAAAAACATTTGCCTGTCGAGATTGAATTGTTGTCGGCGAAGGTGAAGGATGCTAAAGAAAAATAAATGACGAGGTGAACATAATTCTTTTGGTTACGTTTTAATTCAACTTATATACATCTGATAAATATAGTTATTACCTCATTCAAACTCAAAAATGGGGTAAATATATTTTGTTGGATTTATTTATTTCTTGAACCTTATAAAACAGCTAAAGACCATGAATAACCAAGAATTATCCAGAAAATTGGCGGATTGTATTGCCGCTTGTGAAAACTGTGCTACTCAGTGCTTGAATGAAGAGAACATACAGATGCATGTGAAATGTATCAAAACCGATCGTGACTGTGCAGATATTTGTGCTTTGACCTTAAAGCTGGTCAATCGCAATTCTCATCAACTAAATGAAATATTGAAAGTTTGTATAGTGACCTGTATTGCTTGTGAGCAGGAATGTCGTAAACATGATAGAGGACATTGTCAGAAATGTGCGGATGCGTGTCATACTTGCCATCAAGCTTGTGAAGAATATCTATCTGTTGCAGCTTAAGGATTGCTAATAAAGTAAATTCTGTTTTACAACATGGCTCAACTTCTTTCAACGTTTAGTACTGGACTGGATAGAGTTTGAATGTTGACTTTTAAAAAAAGGAGCGTATTTTTTAATACGCTCCTTTTTTTTTAAATCACTTCAATTTCATTGATTTTCTATCCTCCAATATTGTAGCTAATGCCGATATCCACTCCACCTGTTACCGCTCGTCCATCAGGTCTGTCTGATAGCCAATGATTGTTTTGGTCTTTGTTTTCTACATCTCCTAAAGAACCATCAAAGCGGAAGGAAGTGTTGAGAAACAAATTTTCGGCAATAGTGAAACGCGCTCCAATGCTCATCACTGCGCCAATATAACTTTGCTCATACAAGTCTTTCAGCGTATAACCATTGAAGGATTCTGCAATATCATTGACGGTTGATTCCGCAGATGTCAAGAAAGCAAGTTGAGGACCAATGGTGAACAAAAAGGCTGTTCCTGCATCAGGATTAGAGTTGAATTTCAATAATAAAGGGATTTTTAAGTAGGTTAAATCCACGACTCTATCTGTACCTATCCAACTACTCGGTAAAGCCGAACCAAATGCACCACTTCCATCTGAATCATAGTCCTGACCTTGTTTAGAAATGATAAGACCTGTTTGTAAGCCTATTGTATTACTGAAATTGAAACCCACTTTTGCTCCATACGCAAACGAATATTTTGGCACATAATCCAAGCGTGCGCCTTGATCTGAGTCGTCTTTATTGAAGACCCAAACTGATTGTGGCATCACAAATACGCCTAATTCAATTCCTGCCTGACTAAATGCAGGTAAACTCATTAACAATGCAAAAAATGCAAATACTGTATTTTTAATCATAGACATAGTTATTGATTTTTTAAGTTATATACTATGGTTATTCTTTCACAAATTTTTGTGTTTGAACAGCTTCTCCATCAGAAATACGCACGAAGTAAACACCCATTGGATAGCTACCGACGTTTACCTCCGCATGATTGATTCCTTCTTTGCTCTCTGTTGTTTGACGGATTAACTGCTGCCCTGTAATGTTGTAAACACTTATCTCAACGGTTCGTTCTGTATTTATCGTAAAGTTGATGTTCAATCTGTTTTTAGCAGGATTTGGATAAACTTCAATCAATTCAAAGCCTCTTTCTCCTCTTTGAAGAGAAATCGTATAGGAAGTTGTACTGAGTCCATTCAAATCGGTTTGACGCAGGCGGTAATAGCTAACCCCTTGCAGTGCAGTTCGATCCAAGAAATCATACGACTGCAAATCAAAGCTGTCTCCTTGACTGTTTATTGTAGCAATCGCTTCAAAAGCTTTTCCATCAATCGAACGCTCCAAAGTGAAATAATCATTGTCTGTTTCGGAGGCTGTTACCCATTGCAGCAAGTTCCCTTCTCCCAAAACCTCACCTTCAAAGGATAGAAGTTCGATAGGGTTTTTAGTACATACAAAAGGATCCCCCACTACATCTGCATTACAAAAACCATCCGTTACGTGAAGTTCAAATACATCACCGTCATTCAGCATAAAATTGAATGAACCCCCTACATTTTCTATTACCCCATTGAAGGTGCCATTCTCGAATAAGTAAAAACCCTCTGCTGCAAAGGCTGGATAACCACCAAATACTTGCCCCGCTAACATTCCATCACCAGTAGTCTCGTCACAAGAAATCTCCAGTACCAGTTCAATCGGCTCTAAAAATACCACAGGTGTACCCGCTGCTGCCAAAGTACATTCATTGTCCGAATCAGGAATACCATCGCTGTCATTGTCTGGCCCAGCTACTGATGAAATGTAATAGACCGTATTGGTGAGGATATTCATGCCCGAAGTTGCAGTAAAAACACCTGCATCCGTATTGACTGCCAACACATTGCCCAACTCCGATGCTGCATTGTCGTGCAATACATAAATCAATACGTCTGCCTCACCCAAGTTAAAGCCTGTGCTGTTGAAGTTCGTTGCATCACCATCACAAATAGGGTGCGTTTTATCCAATTGAGGCATCGTTCCTGGATTGGCAAAACAAGGCAAAGGACAAGGGGAAGTACCCTGCACAATTTCAATCAGCGTGCCGTCAGAAGCTTCAAAAGAGAAAGGTTGTCCACAAGGAATTGGGTCGCTGACAAATGTATTGCCATCCACAGGATTACCGTCAATAGTATAGTCGCCACTGCCACCAGACATTGTAATCGTCACTGTATAACTCAAGCCATCTGCTGCCACTGTAATATCAAAATCCACAACAAATGGGTCGCCTACACAAGAAGGATGATCGGCAGGTAAAACCGTTACAACAATAGGTGTTGCAACTATCTCAGCACACAGTTGGTTGTTATCAATCAAGTCCAATAAGTCTGTAAAAATACCATTCAAAATCACCTCATTGATTTTCAATTCATCCTCTTCTAAGAAATTGATGGCGTAAAATTGAAGTGTACCAACTGGTAAAACCTGAACTACATTGTCTTCAATGAAGGCAGAAATGGTCAAATCACTTGGAAGCACCCCTAAAAACTGTGTATTGAAGCCCGTGCTAGTATTGTCACCTTCTACTTGAAAAGTTAGTGCTTCTCCAAAACAAATTGTCACATCTGTTGGAGGATTCACCACTGTCCCCACATTTGCTTCACACACAAAACACGCATCATCGGTAGTCGGCAAAAAGGTGACAGTCGTTCCTTCAGCTTCAATCATTCCACAAAAACTGCCATTGTCAATTAAGGCCTGCAAGTCATTGACGGAAGCCCCTGCTGCAATTTGTGCAATGATATTGGTCTGTGCTGTTTCCACAAAATTGAAGGAGTAGAGTGTGTAAGTGCCTGCTGCAAAACAAAAATCTCCTACCGAAGCGGTATCAATAATAGCTGTTGTGTTATCGCCTTGCGTCACCAATAAAAGTGTTTTGAAACCTTCATTTTGATTGTCACCTGCTACACTCACTGCAATGCACTCGCCCTCACATATAGTGCTGATGGACACCGAAGAATTGCCAGCACTGGGGTCGCAAGCCACACAATCGGGATTGTCAGCAGGTAATACCGTAATAGACAAAGGCGTAGCTACCATAGCTGCACAAATTTCGTCAGAAGTCACAAACACTGCAATGTCTGCTCCTGCATTGATGGCATCTGTCAAGGCAACTCTATCTCCCACAGATACATTGACTACAAAAATGGTAAAATCGCCTCCGCTAAGGCCCAAAAGTAGAGGGTCAAAAACGATGGCGGGAACATTTGAAGGGAAAAAACCGCCGAAAGTAAGGTTGCCATTTTGCTCATAGTACCACACATTCGCAAAACCGCTGCCTGTATTTGCACCGTTTATCGTAATAGTCAAACTTTCACCCGTCACCGCACAAACGGTTGTGTTTTCTGCTGAAATAGAAGTAATTGCAGCTTCACAACAATCTGGAGATCCGTCAAAAAGTACGGTAATCGTTGTGCCTACTTCCTGTATAGCCGCACAAACATTGAGTCCATTCAGTTCTTCAATTGTCGTTGCACCATTGACTGCATCCGTATCTCCGTTGTCAAAATTAATCGCATAAATTGTATAAGTGCCTGGTGCTAAATTTATATCTCCTGGAGCTACAATGTTTACAATTATACCCATTTCGTTTACCACCACAAAACCAGAAGTAAAGCCATTCGTTGAAGCCCCCGTAAGGGTGAAATTGAAGCTCGTGCCTTCGCAAGTTGTGGTTTCTCCTGCAAAGTTGACCGTACCAAAATTGGCATCACAAGGCGGTGCGGTTTCGGTGATTTCCATGCAGAACTGACCTGACTCATTGTTAAAGCCATCCACCATGATGAGGTAAGTTGTACCTTCAATGGTTGGAAATTCGGTGATGCTTGACAGCAAATTGCCTCCACCAATGTCGTCATTACAAGCCACTTGTGTCAAACCATTGCAGCCGCCCGTGTAAATCGCCATTTGACTATCCGAAATCAAAGCATTTGCAGCTGCACAAGCATTGACGCTAATGGTGTATTCTCCGCCTGTTCCTTCAAAACTGAACCAGACAGTATTTGCGGTATTGTTATCCAAAAAGCAATTAGGTACTTCCAATTCGCCTTCTCTCGTTGCACAAACATTGGAGTAAACGCTATCGGCTAGGGTTGGAAAGACAACTGTTCCTGCTTGTAGTGTCAATGATATTGCGTCTATACATTCGTCATTGGCTTCAAAAGCATCGCAATCGCTATCGCATTGAGTAGGATTGTCTTCTGGCACTAAAAAGGTGATACAAGGGTAATCCAAACCGACTGCAATGCCTGTGCAATCGTCTTCAATGGCCAAACCACTGGTATCGCCGTCAATAATGGGTACTAAGCAAACAGTTATTTCCGATTCGCCAGGACTCGGTAAGTTGGCAAAACTAAAGTCTGCTTCTCCTCCTCCAATGATGACATTTCCATCGGGATCTCGCAATACTACAGGGCGTTTGCAGGGATCACTATCAGGATTCATGGTGGTAGGTTGACAATCATAGACTGCCCATATAATGCCAGGGTTGGGTTGTCCGATACCTGGCTGAAAATTTAGATTGGGAAGGGTTACTGTTTGGTTGATACAAACGGTTGCATTGTCACCAATGGTAATGGTGCCATCAGGTGTGTCAATCGTAAAATTAGAGAAATCTATCGTACATTCCTGTGCCATGATTGCATTGCAGCTAAGGAATAAAAAGAGGGACAAGATAAATCTAAGGACAGCATAAGTAGATTTTGGCTTCATGAATGTAATTTTTAAACTAATAAATAGTTACTTTGCAGAGATAATGATAAGTGCTGAATGATGCGAAAGATCATTCTTTAACCTATAACGATAAAAGGAATTGAAACGAATAGCATTTGTAAGAAAAAAAATACTTTTTATTGCTTTTCGCTACTAAATTTCATTCTTGGTGTTTAGTCGACTATATGATTTTTTTCAATAACAAAAGTAGTTATTTTTAGTGTCTATCAGACGATTTAACAAATCCAAAACACAGTTTCGTTGTTCATTTCTTATCGTTCCTAAAAAGATGCAAGTTACTAATGTTTTTATGAAAATAAAGTGCAGGGTTTACTTTACTATGACCGTTTTAACAATATAGCATTATATGAGCAAACAAGCAGAAATGTCTTTTATCGAACACTTGGAAGAACTGCGGTGGCATATTGCACGCTCATTGGTGGCAATTTGTGTTTTTGCTGTTCTCGCATTTCTTGCCAAAAGTTTCATTTTTGACACCTTACTATTTGGCCCCAAAGAGGCTTGGTTTCCTACTTATTCAGCACTTTGCAAGGCTTCACACTACTTTGGCATGGGAGAAAGTTTGTGTTTTTCTCCACAGCCTTTCAAGATTATTGTAGTAGAACCCATGGCGCAGTTTTTATCCCATATCAAGGTGTCAATAGTCTTGGGACTGATTCTTGGTTTTCCCTATATTTTTTATGAGATGTGGAAATTTATTGCGCCAGCTTTGTACGACAATGAAAAAAAATATACCAGAGGAATTGTATTCATTAGTTCGCTCTTGTTTTTGATAGGTGTTGGGTTTGGTTATTTTGTGTTGTGTCCTTTTTCGCTTAACTTTTTTGCGAGTTATTCGGTGAGCGAGGAGGTTACCAATACTTGGGGATTAACGGATTATGTTTCATTGATAGCTACTTTGGTTTTGGCAGCGGGGGTAATGTTTGAATTGCCGATGGTCGTGTATTTTCTCTCCAAAGTCGGTATTGCTACGCCCGAAAGTATGCGTGAATACCGCAAACACGCTTTTGTAGCTATTTTGCTTTTGTCCGCCATCATTACCCCGCCGGATGTGGTTTCGCAATTGTTGGTCGGATTGCCTGTCTATATGCTCTATGAAATGAGCATTTTTATTTCGGCTAGTGTTCAGAAAAAGGAAATAGCCTTGGAAAAAGCGGAGGAGGCGAAATTGAAGTAAAACATTGAATAGTGGTTGCTAAATTTATTGACGGATTATTGGTTTCTCAAAACTTTAGTTATCAAGTAAATGAAACGACAAAATATATCTTCTAATACGAAATGGGAAAGCATAGTTGGTTATTCGAGAGCTGTAAGAGTCGGCAACATCATTGAAGTGGCTGGCACGACTGCTTTGGACGGCGAAACGGTGATTGCTCCAAAAGATGCGTACGAACAAACCAAATTCATTTTTCAGAAAATAGAAACTGCCCTAAAAGAAGCCGGAGCGGGGCTTCAAGATGTGGTTCGTACTCGAATGTTTGTGACGGATATTGGGTATTCGGAGGGGGTCGGACGAGCGCACAGTGAATTCTTCCATGACATTCGTCCTACTGCTACGATGTTAGAAATCTCGAAATTGGTGGATGAAAATTTAGTAGTAGAGATTGAAGTTACTGCGATTGTTCAGTAATTTAAGTCCTTGTCCTATCCAACCATTTTTCTTGCTCTGCAATGGGTTGATAATTGAGCAATTGCTTCAATAAAACATCAGGCTTGGGAGAAGCATGCAACATTTCATAGTTACTTTTGCTCAAAAATCGCTCTTGTACCATGTTTTCAAAGAAAGCCAATAAGTGGTCATAATATCCTCCCACATTCAAGATGCCAAAGGGTTTGGGATGCAAACCCAATTGTCCCCAAGTGAAAATCTCGAAAAACTCCTCCATCGTTCCGATTCCGCCAGGCATGGTGATAAAAGCATCCGATAAGTCTGCCATCAACTCCTTACGCTGGTGCATGGTTTTGACCAGTTTCATTTCGGTCAAACCTGTATGGCCTACTTCTTTATCCATCAAAAAATGAGGAATTACCCCAATTGCCTCTCCTCCTTTTTCAAGCACTGCATCTGCAATGATGCCCATTAAACCCACATTGCCGCCCCCAAAAATGAGGCGGATATTGTTTTCAACTAATAAATATCCAAATTGCTTGGCTGCCTCTATATATTCAGGCTTAGTTCCTGCATTGGAGCCACAAAAAACACATATACTTTTCAAAATCAATAATTTTAGAAATGAATTCTTTTAGTTTACCAAAGATTTTGGCGGTAGTAGCCTTTCAAGTTTATTCCAAAAAAGTCGAAGAATTCTGAAGATTCAGGCATTTTCTTAAAAAAAACTTCAAAAGTCTTCACCATAAAATCTATTACCCATAACTGTTCATCTTCCTGCGTCAAATATTCACCGTTTACAAATACAGTGTTCCTTTTGTGTCTTTAATATCCGCATTGATTTGTTTGATTTTTTGCTCATCCTTCATCTTACAAATCATCAATACATCTTCCGTATCTACTACACATAAGCCTTTCACTCCCTGCAATACCACCATTTTCTGATTAGGAGCCATCACCACACAATTTTGGGTATCATATAGCATTACATTCTCGCCCTCTACGGCATTGCCGAAGTAATCCTTGTCGTGATTTTCCCAAAGCGAAGTCCACGTTCCTAAGTCATTCCAACCAAAACTTGAAGGCAAAACATACACATTTTCAGCGTGTTCCATAACGGCATAGTCAATCGAAATGTTTTTGCAGAGAGAATAGGTTTTATGGACAAAATCCGTTTCTTTGTCTGTATTGTAAACCGCCTCTTTTACTCCGACTTCAAACAATTCATTGATCTCAGATGCATAATTTCGGAAAGAAGCAATGATATGCTGTACATGCCAAATAAAAATACCTGAATTCCACAAAAAATCTCCACTCTTCAAAAATGCCTCTGCAAGCTCCAGATTTGGTTTTTCGGTAAATGTTTTCACTTTATACAGTTCGTCAACTTGCTTATCTTCATCGTATTGAATATAGCCATAACCCGTATCAGGGCGGTGTGGCTTGATCCCCAAAGTCACCAAAGCATCTTTATTGGCTGCAAAATTTAGTGCCTTGTGAATATGCGCTGCAAAAGCATCTGCTTCAAGAATCAAATGATCCGAAGGTGCTACAATAAAAGTCGCATTGGGATTGATGGCAGCCAATTTATAGGCAATATAGGCGACACAAGGCCCAGTGTTTCTTCGAGCAGGTTCTGCCACTATTTGAAAATCTTGAATAGTAGGCAGTTGTTTTTTCATTTCCTCCACATACATTTCACCTGTAATAATGTAGATATGGTCTTCAGGAACAATTTTGGCAAATCGCTCATAGGTCATTTGAATGAGGGTTTTTCCTGTTCCCAAAATATCCAAAAACTGTTTAGGACGGTGTACTCGACTTTGAGGCCAAAAACGACTGCCGATACCACCAGCCATGATTGCCACATAAAAATTATTGTTATCCATTGGAATTGTTTGTTTTAGAAGATAAGTGAGTTGAAAAAAATAATTTATATGCTAAAAAATACGCACTTAATAGGTTCAACTCAAAACAAGTTAGATTTGTTTAAACTCGTACAAATATGATACCTTAGTCTGTTTTCTAAACCAGTCCTTCTCGAATTAAATCGTGGATATGTACAATACCCACATACTGACCTGCTTCAACAACTACCAATTGTGTGATTTTGTGTTGTTTCATTCGTTCCATTGCTTCGACTGCCATTGCTTCTTTTTCAATCGTTTTCGGATGCAGCGTCATAATGTCTTGAGCCGTGAGTTCACCAAGCGAGGTATATTTTTGAAGTGTGCGCCGCAAGTCACCATCTGTAATTACCCCCATCAATACGTCTTGTTCATTTACAACAGCAGTTGCACCCAACATTTTTGAGCTGATTTCGATGATAACGGATTTAATATCTGCCGTATGAAGCACTTTTGGAGGAGTATTTTGGGCATATACATCCGATACACGCAGATAAAGTTGTTTTCCCAAAGCTCCACCTGGATGAAATCGGGCAAAATCTTCGGTGCTAAAACCCCTCAACTCCAAAATACAAACCGCCAGAGCATCTCCCATTGCCATTTGGGCAGCGGTGCTAGCCGTTGGAGCGAGGTTATGAGGACAGGCTTCTTGTTGGACTGTTGTATTAATAGCAAAATCGACCTGTTGGGCAAGGTAAGACTGCATATTTCCTACCAAAGCAATCAAAATACTACCCACGTTTTTAAGCAAAGGAATCAGCACTTTAATCTCGGCAGTTTCGCCACTTTTGGAGAGGCAAATCACCACATCCCCTTTTCGGATCATTCCCAAATCACCGTGGATGGCATCTGCTGCATGCATAAACAAAGCAGGCGTACCAGTCGAATTGAAGGTAGCCACTATTTTTTGGGCAACAATTGCACTCTTTCCGACACCTGTAAAAACAACTCTTCCCTCGGTGGCTAAAATGGTTTGAACGCTCTGGTAAAAATTTTCTTCAACAAAACCCTTCAATGTTTCGATGGCTTGCGCCTCAATTTCAAGGGTGCGTATAGCAATTCTGTTAATTTTTTCGTTAAGTAACTTATTCAATGAGGTGATTTTTTGCTTTACAATAAAATATTCGTAAATTTAAGAAAACTATAAACAGTACCCATTTTTTAGTTTTTAAAAGCAATACAAGTCCGCAAAGTTTTGCCAAAGAACAAAGTCTCTATACCGTTGTTTGGCTTATCTGCACTTCAAATGATTTTATGAGTTATTTGGATGATTGCAGTTTTTGCAGTAATTTCACTTTTTGTTTTGAACAGAAAACACATTAATTAAAGAATTAAATTATTCAATTGCCCAACTATGGAAGCAGTAGTAGTAGCAGACAGATTGCAGCAGGCATTATCAGAGTATTTTGGCTTCGACTCATTCAAAGACAACCAAGAATACATTATTCAAAATATTTTAGATGGCAGAGACACGTTGGTTATTATGCCTACAGGTGGAGGAAAGTCTCTTTGTTATCAACTACCTGCCATTATGAGTGAAGGAACAGCCCTTATCATCTCTCCGTTGATTGCTTTGATGAAAAATCAGGTAGATATGATGCGAGGTTATAGTAGTATAGACAGCATCGCACACTTTATGAACTCTTCTCTCAGTAGAAGCCAACTCAAAAAAGTGAAGGAAGATCTACTAAATGGGGATACTAAAATGTTGTATGTAGCTCCCGAAACCCTTACCAAAGAGGATACCATTGCTTTTTTCAAGCAAATAAAAATATCTTTTGTAGCAGTGGACGAAGCGCATTGTATCTCGGAATGGGGTCATGATTTCAGGCCTGAGTACCGTCGTATTCGTGAAATGGTGGATGCCATTGATAGTAGTGTACCTATTGTAGCCTTAACAGCTACCGCTACTCCAAAGGTTCGAACGGACATCATGAAAAACCTTCGATTGAAAGAACCATACACTTATATTGCTTCTTTTAATCGTGACAATTTGTATTATGAGGTACGTCCTAAAGGAAAAAAAGAGGAAGTTCTAAGACAAATCATCCAATTTATCAAAAGTGATGATCCCAAATCAGGCATCATCTACTGCCTGAATCGAAAAACGACTGAAGAAATTGCAGAAAGCTTAATCGCCAATGGTATCAAAGCAGGTGCCTACCATGCAGGTTTAGACTCTGCTACACGCTCCGAAAGACAAGACCAATTTTTGCAGGAAGACATTCATGTGATTGTTGCAACGATTGCTTTTGGAATGGGTATTGATAAGCCCGATGTCCGTTTTGTGATTCACTTCAACATGCCCAAAAGCCTTGAAAACTACTACCAAGAAACAGGTCGTGCAGGTAGAGATGATATGGAGGGACAATGCATTGGTTTCTTCAATTATGCAGACATGACCAAATTGGAGAAATTCATGCGGGACAAACCCGTGGCAGAACGGGAAATTGGAGGCCAACATTTATCTGAAGTCATTGGTTATGCCGAATCAGCAGGTTGCCGCCGACAATATCTTTTGCATTATTTTGGTGAGGAATACAACACAGAAGAGTGTAAGGGAATGTGCGACAATTGCCGAAATCCAAAAGAGAAGCATGAAGTCAAAGACTTGATGAAACTCATGCTCAATGCTACTTCTGAGCTGCAAGAAAATTATCCAAGTAAATACATCATTGACTTTCTGATGGGCAGCAAAGCACAAGAACTCATCAACTTCAAACATGACGAACTTCCGAGCTTCAATAAAGGAAAAGACCATGATCAAACATTTTGGAATTCGGTCATTACCCAAGCATTGCTCAACAACTTGCTGCGAAAAGACATCGAAAATTATGGTTTGCTCAAAATAACAGAAAAGGGACACAATTTTATTAAAAAACCTTTTTCTATCAAAATAGCGGTCAATCACAATTATGAGAATGTCAATTCAATGATATCTGAAAACGATTCTCATAATACTACAAGTGTTCTTGACCCTGTGCTTATCAAAATGCTGAAAGACCTTCGTAAGAAAGTTGCCAAGCAAAAAGGCATTCCTACCTATGTCATTTTTCAAGACCGTTCACTCGAAGAAATGGCAACGTATTATCCCATCAAGAAAGAGGAACTGGAAAACATCACAGGCGTAAGTCGTGGGAAAGCTGCTAAATATGGTCGAGAGTTTTTGAAACTGATTGACAAATATGTAGAAGAAAACGAAATTGAACGTGCCAATGATTTTGTGGTCAAAACAACGGGCAGTAAATCGAAGGATAAAATCTACATCATCCAAAACATTGACAAGCGGATTCCATTAGATGCAATTGCAGATCACTTGAATCTCAATATGGAGGACTTGCTCATTGAAATCGAAAAAATGGTGGATGCAGGAACTAAATTAGACCTGAAATACCATATCAACAATATTCTGGATGAAGGACAACAAGAAGAATTGTTTGATTATTTCATGGAAACAGAAAACCCTTCCATCAAGGATGCCATGACCGAACTAGACGATGATGAATATACCGAAGAAGATATTCGGTTGATGTACATACAATTCATGGCGAAAATGGCACACTAATATCTGCCTTTTCCATTTCTAAATCTACGATACTAGCAAAAGGTAGTTGAAGATATCAACCTTCAACTACCTTTTTTTGTTAGCTCTACAATAGAAGAAAGTTTAAAGTAAATAGCATTCTAACTTTAACTCAGATAAGCTATTTACAATCAACCTGCATTTTACATTCAAAATAAATAAACATTACTATGGATCCTCAAAAACAGTTTATAAAATACGCCATAATAGGGGTAATTGTATTCGTTATATTATTACTCTTTACAAATAGCACCTTCATCACCATCAAAGCAGGAGAAAAAGGCATCTTATTCAAAAAATTTGGTGGTGGATTGGACAATACCAAAGATGAAGTATATGGACAAGGTTTTCACGTCGTTGCGCCATGGAACGAAATGATTGTCTATGATGTACGTGAGAAAATCAAGGAAGAACAAATGGACGTACTTTCAAGTGATGGACTACCCATTGAAGTAGATGTTTCTGCTCGCTTTCACCCCGTTGGTGATAAAATTGGCTACCTACACAATGAAATTGGGAAAGAATATGAGAATATTGTCTTGAAAGATGTAGTGCGCTCGGCCGCTAGAGAAGTCATGGGAAAATATACCCCCGAAGAACTCTACTCTAACAAACGAGATGCTGTACGTGAAGAAATTGAAGAAATCGTTCGTACTCAACTGCAAAAAAAATACCTTCGATTGGAAGCAGTTAACATCCGTTCTATCAAACTCCCAAAGACCATCGAAGATGCTATTCAAACCAAATTAGTGCAGGAACAAGAAAAAGAACAATATCAATTTAGGTTAGAAAAAGAAACGAAGGAAGCAGAACGTCGTAAAATTGAAGCAACGGGTAAAGCCGAAGCCAACCGCATCATCAGCGAAAGTTTGACCGACAAAATCCTTCAAGAAAAAGGCATTGAAGCTACCCTTGAACTTGCAAATTCTCCCAACGCAAAAGTAGTTGTAGTAGGATCAGGCGATAGTGGATTACCATTAATTCTAGGGCATTAAACGATGCCCCCTCTACCAAAATACAGCAAAACACAAACAAACCCTCTGTTGGATTCTTAAAAATCCAACAGAGGGTTTTTGTTTTAAAACATACACAAATGCACTCGGAATAAAACACCCAAATGAGCATTACCCTGTGTGTAAAATAAATCTTCAATGAATGAAAAGACATTGCGAAAATTTTCATAATCAATAGTTTACTAAAAATAATGTGTTTACCTCGCTTCTTCCAATTGATTTTTTGATTGAGAAGCACACATATTAGAATTGTCACAAAAATGCAATAAAAAAGGAATGGTTTTTGTGTGTGTTCTTCAATATTACCATAAAGATAAAATTAACCCTCCTCTTTCACATACCCCTCCCAGATCTATTAATTGTGAAGTAATTTCCGTTGCTAATGCAACTCTATATACATACCCTACTCCTCAAATTACTTAATAATTAACGACTTACAACTCAATACCATGAATTTAAAACTATTACTCATGTTCTTATGTCTATTTGGGATTCAAATAACAAACGCCCAAATTATAGACATTCAAGAAGTTGCCCAACTGCAATGGTATGGCAATGACAATTTTCAGTTCAAAACCATTGAAGACCAAGATTTAGAGGTATCTATCAACAAATTTCCATGGGAATCCTTCACCCTTGACCTGGGCGAAATAGACATTTACCAATACCCCAAAGTCACCGTTGAATTATCTGCTAACCGTACCCTCCCTCTCCGAGTCGATTTGTACGACACTCAGCATGAATACCCTCTTACCCAAAACATCGAAGTAGCCGATGAACGAATGATACTTAGCTACGACTATAGCCAAAGTTTTGAGCAAACAATAGACAAAAACAACTCTTTGTATTTGCTATTTTATGCAGCACCAGGAGAAAAATTTGCAGGGAAAATCCAGATTCATTCAATTCGTTTTGAAGCATTAAGCACAGATATTGAAGCAGTGACACAAACCGTAGACGACTATGTGCTGCGTGCTTTCCCCAATCCCACCAAAGATATTTTCTTTGTTAATCTACCCTTGAAGCCACTTCAATACATCAACCTCTACAACACATCAGGACAAGTTGTATTTACCCAAGATATTTCCCAAAGTGCGGGAGATAGAATCAATATCGAGGTTGGTTTTTTCCCTGCGGGTAACTACATATTGCAGCTCGAAGGCGAAACTATCAGCTATACACAACAAGTAGCAATTGAATAAGGCTATGCCTGAAACCATTTTTTCCAAAAAAACCAAACCTTTTGTACACTTAATATTTTAGAAATCTAACCAACATGAAAGCTAAAACGCTACTCAACATAAAATTTTTCAGTGCCTTCCTAACCCCGCTACTTCAAAAAAAATACAACCTTCAAAAGTTTTCAAAACTTTTGAAGGTTACTATAATAATTACCTTTCTCATACAAGGAGGTCTTGTCTCTGCTCAAACCCTGATTCCACTCACCACCGACATGATTACCAATGAGTCAGGTGTAGGCAATGCCACTCAAATTGTGGACGAACAAGCCATTGCAGGAGATCCTGCCAACAATGCAGGTGGACAACCCTTTAGCACTTGGTACACAGGCTTTAATCCCAATACATATCCCGCAAGTACTTATATAGACTTGGGAGCCTTGTACGATTTGACCGATATTTACGTATTTGATCTAAACAGTAGTGGCAACCTCATCATAGAATACGGCAGCCCTGGCAGTTGGCTACCTTTGGCATCTTTCAACCTCAATAAATACCTCAAATGGCGTGGACAAAGTGTCAATGCCCAAACCCAATACGTGCGAATTACCCGTGAAAGTGCAGGTGCAATTTTTTCAGAAATCGTGATTTATGGAAGTATTCCCTTACCCCCAGCACCCATCCCTCAAAAATTGGTACTCGAACCCTCTATGATGACCAATGAAATGGCAATCGGCAATCCAGGTTTGTTGGTAGATGAACAAGCCATTGCAGGAGATCCCACCAACAATGCAGGAGGAAATCCAACAACTACTTGGTTCACCAACTGGAATCCCTCTTCTCACCCTGCAAACGCTTACATTGACTTAGGCGAATTGCACCAAATTAGCCAAGTTTATTTGCGAGATTACAACAACAGTGGGAATTTTGAAGTCGAATATGGCAGCCCCGGCAATTGGACGCTCTTACTAACAGACGATTTGAAAAAATTTGGCAAGTGGAAAGAACACAATGTAGATGTGCAAACCCAATACCTTAGATTTAGACGAACAACCGCAGGAGCCAATGTTAGTGAAGTTGTCTTATATGGTTATCCAGTTGAAAACGATATAGATGCCATTCCACCAGCCGCCGTTAGCAATCTAATTATTTCCGACATCACCGAAAACACCATCGCCCTTCAATGGACTGCCCCAGGCAATGATGGCAATACAGGAACGGCAAGCACCTACGATTTGCGGTACAGTCCAAACCCAATTGACAACAATAATTTTGATGCGGCAATTCCTATCACTACTTCACCCCCTTCTATCGCAGGTACAACCGAAACAGCAATGTTGGACAACTTACCTCCAAATACCACCTATTACTTTGCCCTCAAAAGCAGCGATGAAACAGGAAATACTTCTCCACTCTCCAATATTTTGGCGGCTACAACAGACGAAAGCACATTTATCCCCCTTCCTTCCTTCAAAATTCCTATCAACCCTTCAATGGTCATCAACGAATCGGGTTTGGGAGATGCAGGAAAATTGGCAGATGAACAAGAAACCTCTGGCGACCCTATCAATAATGCAGGAGGTACACCAAATAACTTGTGGTTTACGGGCTGGAATCCAGCCGACTATCCTGCTCATGCTTACGTGGATTTAGGTAAAGAATATGTATTGACTTCCATATTTTTATTTGACACCTACAATGCGGGCAATGTGACCATTTCTTACGGTAGCCCGAGCAATTGGATTCCACTTTTTACAGACCCTATGCCTACTTATCAAACATGGAACCAACACGATACACAGATTAAGACGCAATATTTGAGGGTTAGTCGCAGCAGCGGAGGATCGAATGTAGCAGAAATCGTATTGTATGGTTATGAGGAAAATCCTGAAGTTACAGCACCCGATGCCATTGCAGATTTAAGCACTTCACTGCCCACACCCTATTCACTTCAATTGAAGTGGACTGTTCCAAACAATGCAGGCGAAAGCGCACCTACGAGCTATGAACTACGGTACAGCACTGCCCCTATCAATGAAGCCAACTTTGAAGCGGCAACAGCTGCAAACAATTTACCAACACCTGCAAATGGTGGTGAAACCGAAACTTTTACCCTCAACAATCTTTTATCCAATACACTCTATTATTTTGCGATTAAAAGTGCCAACGAAGATAACTTGATTTCTGAGATCTCCAATATCGCAACAGGCACAACTTTGGATGTATTGACCAACAATCAATTCATCATTCCTGTGGACATCAATGAAGTGGTCAATGAATCGGGCTATGGTAATGCCCAACTTCTATTTGATGAAGCAGAATTGGCGGGTGACCCTGCCAACAACAACAGCGGAGGAGCAAATACCTTGTGGTATCCTGGTGCAGAACCCTTTCACCATCCTGCAAGTGCATACATAGATTTGAAACAGACCTTTTTAATTGATGCTATTTATTTATTTGACATCACAGGCACCGACGATTTCATTATCGAATATGGTACACCCGGAAACTGGCAAGAATTGACAACGGTTGTTTTAGACAAGTTGTTTACTTGGAAAAATATACAAACACATGTTGAAACCCGTTACCTCCGATTCACCAGAGCAGGCGTTAATTCCAATACCCGTGAAATCGTTTTGTATGGTTCGGCAGCAGGTTTAGACCCAGGTCCACCCGCCAATATAGTAGATTTATCGGTTATACCTTCCTCCACTTTTGCAACTTTACAGTGGACAGCACCAGGAGATGATGAAAATACAGGAACAGCAGCAGAGTACGACATTCGGTACAGCACTACCCCGATTACCTCCGAAAACTTTGAAGATGCTACACCAACAGAAGCACCAACTCCCGCCATGGCAGGAAGTAGTGAAAGTGTAGTTGTTTACAATTTGATGCAAAGCACTACCTATTATTTTGCAATGAAAACGACGGATGAAATGACTTATACCAGTAGTATTTCCAATGTTGTTTCCACGCTTACCACTACCGATACAGACGAAACACCTCCTGCTGCAATTATTGATTTGACAGCAACCAATATCACTGCCACTTCTGCAACTCTTCAATGGACAAGTGTAGGTGATGACAATCACACTGGAACAGCACGTATTTACGACATACGCATGAGTCTGGAAAACATCACTCCAAACACCTTTTTTCGTGCGATAACCATTGAAGGAGAGCCTATTCCAATAGAGAATGGTTTAATACAATCCATGACGGTCAATCAGTTGCCGCCCAATACTACCATTTGTTTTGCGATGAAAACATGGGATGAAGTACCGAATATTTCGGATATATCCAATGTGATTTGCATTGATACAGAAGACCTCGAAACAGAAAGTAAAATACCGCTTTTTCCTTCAATGATCACAAACGAAACCAAATACGGCGATGCCAGTAATTTGGTAGATGAGCAAGCTCTGTCAGGTGAACCTGCAACAAGTCCCGGGGGAAGTCCTGCAACGACTTGGACTACACCGTTTAACAACGATGTACCCTATCCAATTCACGCTTATATTGATTTGGGCGAACCTTATATTGTCACCAAACTATTTTTGAGGGATGTCGGCGGACAAGCCCCGATGACTGTTTGGTATGGTTATTCTGGCCATTGGACAGAATTGTTTACCGACAATCTTTCAGGCTTTTTTTCTTGGAATCAACACAATGTGTTTGTCAATACCCGTTACCTTCGAATCAGCAAATCCGACCCAAGTGCAAATGTAAATGAACTGATAGCTTATGGTTATCCAGTCGATTTGACCAATATAGATACAACTCCACCTGCTGCAATCACCGATTTGACTGCAACTGCTGACGGTGCAAATGCAGTAGATGTGACTTGGACATCGGTAGGAGATGATGAAAATACAGGAAATTCTAAAGTATATAACCTTAGATACAGCCCAAAACCCATCACACCCAAAAACTTTTATGAGGCAAAAGAATGGGAGGCAATGCCTGCTCCTGCAATAGCTGGTACACAGCAAACTGCTCACATTGAAGGACTTTGGGCCGCAACTACCTATTATTTTGCGATTCAGTCCTTAGACGAAAACCACAATATTTCGGACCTTTCCAACATCGTTACTGCAAAAACAGATGAAATCATTGGAGGAAACATTCGCAGAATCGGTTTATCTCCCGATATGATTCTAAACGAATCGGCCTTGGGCGATGCTCGGTTTTTGGTGGATGAACAAGTAGAGGCAGGAGAACCCATTGAAGAAGAAACGGGTAGTCCACAATTGTTTTGGACAGCAGGAGTCAATCCGTGGTTTTACCCTGTGTATGCCTACATTGACTTGGGGGCAGAACACGAATTATCTCAAATATTCTTGTACGACGATTATGCCGAAACGACGACGGGTTCTATTTCTATTGAAGTAGGAACTCCCTTCAATTGGACACCTTTGCTGACCGATGATTTGGAAGGAGAAAACGTTTGGAGTGAGCACGATTTGACCACAGGCACGCCTGTAACAACCCGATACATCAGGGTCAAACTCCACAATTCACAAACCCGCATGTCAGAAATTGTCCTCTACGGAACGGCCACCGAAGCCATTGAAGTAGATGAAACCGTTGAAACACCTCACGCTTTTGCAGCAATGGACGACTTGATGGGGTTGAATGCTTTTATCAACGATCCATTGGGGAGAATGCAAGCAACGAGTACAGTGCGAGAATACCATCAATGGCGTTGGGATGAAGGGAATCTGGACAATACTTACCCTGGCTACCCTGCCAATGAAAACGCCTTCAATCCGAGCTATGTCTCAAACTGGAATTTTGACCGTTTTTATGAAAATATCCAAAATATGGGCTTGCTCAATACGCCTTCTGTGACAGGTAGCGCACATTGGCTAAACCCACCTTTCAACGAAATATTGACCCGTCCACATGATGTAGGCGATGATTCCGAAGATCCATTTTCATACATCGAACATGCAGATCATATGTATCAGTATGTAGCCAGATATGGCAACAATGCGGTAAATGATGGATTGTTGAAGTTAAAGGCGGACCAACCTGTGGTAAGCGGCTTGGGAACGATTCAATATTTTGAGCATTGGAACGAACCTGATGCATTTTGGAAGGACGAAAATGTGTATTTCACTCCTTATGACTATGCGGCAATGAGCAGCGCAGACTACGACGGACATCAAAGCGCAATGGGTACAACCGTAGGTGTAAAAAATGCCGATCCAAGCGCAAAAATGCCAATGGCGGGGATTACAAGTTTGAATTTGGACTATGTGAAGGCCATCAAATTGTGGGCGGATGAATACCGAGGCGGTTCTGTTCCTTTTGATGTAATCAATTTGCACCACTACTGCAACGATGCTGGCAAACAGCACGCCAATTCAACTACAGGCGTTTCACCAGAGGAGGATAGATTGAAGGAAAGATTGGAGGAGTTTGTTACTTACCGAAACAAGTATATGCCTGGCAAGGAAATTTGGCTGAGTGAATTTGGCTACGATACCAACCCTACTTCCGCTCAACGTGCGCCTCAAATTGCGGGCTACTCGAATGAGGAGGTACAGGGTCAATGGTTGGTGCGCTCGTATTTGGCGATTGCAGCGGCGGGCATTGACAAAGCGCAAATGTTTATGCTTAGAGATGTGAATGCTGCCGACAATACGATTTTCCAAAGTTCGGGTCTAACCCAAAGTCCTGCCAATCAGTGGGCTGCAAAACCTTCATGGTACTACGTTTATACCATGAAAAACCGATTGACGGGCATGACCTTCGATAGTGAGGTGACTTCTGGAAATCCCAATGTGCTAATTTACAAATTTACACATCCTGACGGCGATGCTGCTTATGTAGTTTGGTCACCTACTGCGGATGGCACAATAGTGGAGGACTACGATTTATCTTTGGCAGGTGGTGAGAATCAAGCGGTTTTGGTGGAAATGGCGGAAGGGGATAGAGATGGTACGGAAACGGCCTTGACCATCAATAGCGGCAATGTGAGCGTTGATGTAAGCGAGCGTCCTGTTTTTGTGTTGGTGAACGATGGCGTTGGAGCGATTCCAAAACGCTATACTTTGGAGGAACAAATTGCTTTGACTCCTTCAATGGTGACGATTGAAACGGGTGTGGGACAGTCTGAAAGATTGGTGGACGAACAGGCATTAGTCGGGAACCCCGACCTCGGTAGCACGACTGCTCCAACGACTATTTGGATTTCAAACGGCTCGGTTTCTTCGGCTTACATTGACCTCGGTGCAGAATACGACTTGACCAAAATTTACCTCTACGATTCGGTCAATACTGGTGATTGTACGATTTCGATTGGTGAGCCTGGCAATTGGACTCCGCTGTTTGTGGATGACCTTCGCTACAATGGTATTTGGAATGCGCATGTGGTGAATGTGACGAGCCGATATGTGCGGGTGACGATGGATACGGCGACTTCTTTTATTGGAGAGGTAGCGATTTATGCGAAATAGGGAAGTGAGAAGCAAGACCGCTTCGCTGTAAGAAGTGGGATTTTTGAGATTTGAATGAATTTGGAATACCCAAATTGAAGTGTAGGCTTTGGTTTGGGTATTTTTTTGATGGTGAGAAAACTCCACAATGAAAGTGAAAACTTTGCCAACAATTTCCAATTTTGGCAACAGTTGAACGGGTTCCTGCAACATCGCTTAACTGTTGGCAAGGTTTCCAACCGTTGCCAAAGTTTTCGCTATCAAAATTCGCCGACATTTGAACGAACAACCTACTTCATCAAATCCTCTGGATTCAATCCCATTTGCTGCATTTGAGCAAACATCTTAGCATATTGAAGATTCTCTCCAATGGTCTGGGTATTCGGATGTTCTTCTCCCAACAAACGGGCATACAAATCATAGGCATCTTGCAACAAGGGAATTGCCTTCTCATATTCATTGGTAGAGAAATAGACCATTCCTAAATTCGATTGGCTCACGGCAACGTTCGGATGGTCTTTTCCAAAGTTCTTTATCGCCGAAGCTAAAGCGATTTCCAATAAACCCGCTGCTTCAGCATACCTGCCCAAATTCAGATACACAGTCGCCAAATTCGATTGACTCCCGGCAACGGTCGGATGGTCCTTGCCAAAGTTCTTTAGATTCGAAGCTAAAGCGATTTCCAATAAACCCGCTGCTTCCGCATACCTGCCCAAATGCAGATACACAGTCGCCAAATTCGATTGGCTCACGGCAACGTTCGGATGGTCCTTGCCAAAGTTCTTTATCGCCGAAGCTAAAGCGATTTCCAATAAACTCGCTGCTTCAGCATACCTGCCCAAATCGTTATATACATTCGCCAAATTCGATTGGCTCACGGCAACGGTCGGATGGTCCTTGCCAAAGTTCTTTAGATTCGAAGCTAAAGCGATTTCCAATAAACCCGCTGCTTCCGCATACCTGCCCAAATGCAGATACACATTCGCCAAATTCGATTGGCTCACGGCAACGGTCGGATGGTCCTTGCCAAAGTTCTTTATATCCGAATCTAAAGCGATTTGCAATAAGTTCGCTGCTTCGGCATACCTCCCCAAATCTCCATAGACAGTCGCCAAATTCGATTGTTTGTTAGCAACTTCTGGATGATTATTACGAAAGTTCTTTAAATCCGATGCTAAAGCAGTTTCCAATAAATTCGCTGCTTCAACATACCTCCCCAAATCTCCATACACATTCGCCAAATTCGATTGGCGAACAGCAACCCTAGGATGGTCCTTGCCAAAGTTCTTTATATCCGAGACTAAAGCGATTTCCAATAAGTTTGCTGCTTCGGGATACTTACCCAAATTCAGATACACATTTGCCAAATTTGATTGACGAACGGCAACCCTAGAATGGTCCTTGCCAAAGTTCTTTAAATCCGAAACTAAGGCGATTTCCAGTAAGTTCGCTGCTTCGGGGTACCTACCCAAATTCAGATACACACTCGCCAAATTCGATTGACGAACAGCAACTATAGGATGATCTGTATCGTAGCAATAAAGGGCTATTTCCAAAGCTCTTTCATTGAAGTAGGCTGCTACTTGATATTGTCCATATTCATCTTCTAAATTCCCAATATTTCCCAAAAGCATTATCAAACTTTCATGGCTTTGATGGAAAAACAAATCACTCAACCGCTCCGCCAAAAAGGTGTATTTGTTTTTTTCTATCAATTGGTGTTCGGGATTGAGCTTGTCGTAATGAATGAGATGGGTAACCCTCTGAATGTATTTTGCTGCAAAATCTACCTCAACCGCCAATTTTTCTACACCAACTTCTGCAATCAAGGGATGGATTTTGTATTGAATCCCTTTTTGTTCGGGGTTTTCTTTTTCCTTCGAAAAATCCTTTTTTTCGAGCCACGCTCTTTCCACCAAACTCTCCAAATCGTTGTACAAATCCTCCGATTGCAGCCCCATCACTTCAAAAAAACTGTCCAAAAATTTTTCTCCAAAAAAAGTGGCAGTCGGCAGCAGCACAAAGGCTCGAAGGAGTTCTTTTGCAGTAGGAGCTAGGTGCGAAATCTTTCTGAAAATGAACCAAATATAATCGGCGACTTTGGCTTGTTTGGGGCGGTTTTGCTCTGCATCCGCCCCTGCCCCTGCGTCTATCTTTCTTCTGTTGAGCTTCTTAGAGCGAATGTATTCTTTCTCAATCAAGTCTTCCAATTCCTCAAAAGGGATGGCAGATTTTTGAGCAGATTTGGCGACCAATTCTATGAGTAGGGTGTGGAAGGCCAAATTTGTCAGTAGGCTTTCTATTTGTTGGTCGGTGGCGGCGACATCGGGATGGTGCTGACGAAAGAGGGCAATCGCTTGTTGGGGAGGCAGGGTTTCGACTTCGACGGTCTGCCAGTTATCGGGTCGGGTGCGGGAAGTGATAAGGATGTGGCAGTTGTGGCTGCGTTCAAATAGTTGTCGGTGTTTAAGGAGGTCTTGCAGTTGGTTGGCATTGTCTATCACTAAGAGCGTTTTGTCCAAGTCGTTGAGCCGCTTGAAGACCATTTGAAAGGCTTGTTCGGGGGCTTTGGCTTGGAGTAGTTCGTTGATTTCTTGGGTAATGCCGAGGCTGTCGAGTAGGGGCAGGTTGGAGGTGAAGGTGTCGGCTATGCTGTAAAGAATGGGATTGTCCTTGTTGCTGCTTTGGACGGTCAGCCATGCAAAATGTTGGTAGTCTTGCAGGTGTTGGGCGATGTATTTGGTGGCGACTGCGGTTTTGCCAATGCCGCCCATCCCATTGACGAGGGTAGTGGGTTTGTGGTTTTGCAGAAAAATGTGCGTTTTTTGCAGTTCGTTGTCTCGACCGATGATGTTTTCGGCTTCGGTCGGGATGTTGTTGGTGAGTAGGCGGGGGATTGCTTTTTTTTCTCCATTGAAGTAGTAGTTCACTACATCGCCTATGTACATGTTGCCGCTGACGGTGATTTGACTGTTGACAATGGCATTTTTGATTTCGTTTTGAAAGCTCGTAGGGCTGAGTTCTTGGATGTCCAAGATTTTTTCTCCCAAGACAAAGGTTTGTTTATTGAGTTCTTGGAGTAGGTTTCGGAGTTCGTTGAGGTCTTTGCGGAGGGTTCTGTGTTCACCGTCTATTTGGAGGGTAATGTGGCTGTGGCTGACTCCTTGAAGAACGATGTTGTGGTCGCCTTTGATGTGGGACTTGTTTTTGTTATTGTTTTGCATGTGGATTGGCTTGGATGTGTAGGTATGATAACAAATATAGCAAACACTTTCTTCTACTTTTTACATAGAAGGTATTTTTTTTGAAGTAGTCCTTGCCAACAATGTCCAATTTTGGCAACAGTTGAACGCATTACCTTCTTAACCGCTTCGACTATTGGAAGGGTATAAAACTGCTACTAAAGTTTCTACAATCAAGTGTTAAAATTCACCCCAAAAGAAACAACGAAAGACCTTAAAACGTTAATGGGAGGCAAAATAATGTTAAATAATAAACACTTACCTTTGTAGGGAATGTTTTTTTTGCATAAAAGACTAAAATATAGTATTTTCCATCCTTCCGAAAAAAGACAGGAGTCCACAAATATGAGCAAAATATCCGCAAATTATCAATTGTTAATCGCCAAATTAGACGAATTTATACGCAAGTATTATGTCAATCGTTTGATTAAAGGCACTCTATACAGTATTGGCTTGATACTCATTGCAGTATTGGCAATGACTTTATTGGAGTCTCGGTTTTACTTTCCGACCACTGTTCGAGGAGGTTTCTTTTTTGGTTTCATCGCTTTGAGTGCTTTTGTGTTGATTAATTGGATCATCATTCCCTTGATGCAGTTTTTTAGATTGGGAAAAGTGATTTCTCACGAACAAGCAGCCAACATCATTGGCACGCACTTTACAGATGTCAAAGATAAGTTAATCAATATTTTACAACTTAGACATCAAGCGAACCAGCTATCCGATGCTTCGTTGATTGAGGCGAGTATTGACCAAAAAATTGAAGACATTAGACCTGTTCCTTTTGCAGGAGCAGTCGACTTGAGTAAAAACAAGCAGTATGTAAAGTATGCACTCGTGCCGTTTTTGATATTCATGGTCTTGTTGTTCGGTGCGCCTAATTTACTGACAACGAGTGCTAATAGAATTATTGACTACAAAACCCACTACGATCCTGCTGCACCTTTCTATTTTGAGGTGGTAACAGATAACTTGCAGACCGTTCAACATGAAGATTTTACAGTAGAAGTAAAAGTGGTGAAAGGTTCAGCATTGCCCAATGAGGTATTTATCCACTACAACAATTTTCCCTACAAACTCAAAAAGAAAAGTCCTACGGAGTTTTACTATAAGTTCAACAAACTTCAAAAAGATGTAGATTTCTTCTTGGAGGCCGCTGGTTTTGCATCCCAAGAATACAGCATCAAGGTGATTCCAAAACCTACTATGTTGAGTTTTGATGCAGTGTTGGACTATCCTGCTTACACAGGCAAAGAGGATGAAGTATTGCGAAATTCGGGTGATATGGTGATTCCTATGGGAACGAAGGTGACTTGGCGTTTTGAAGCAGAAAGTACAGATAAGGTAGAAATGGCTTTTGGTAAATCTGGTGAACGGATTGAAGCGACTCGCAAAGGTGAAAGTTTGTTTAGCTACAACAAAGGATTCCGCAGCAATTCGGGCTATTCGGTTTTCTTGTCCAATGAACAATTGCCCAATGCAGATTCGATTAGCTACAATGTTTCGGTGATTCCCGATGTGCATCCTACTATTTCGGCGGAGCAAATGCAAGACAGTACGAATGACAAACACCTCTACTTTTTGGGGGAATCAACGGATGATTATGGTATCAAAAGCATCAACTTCAAATACAAAATCGAGTCGAAAGACAAAAAAGGGAAATTGATAGCAGGTTCATCTGACTATCAATCTTTTCCGATGAGTGTTGGAGAAAATAAACGAGCTACTACCTTCAATCATTTTTGGGATTTGGAGAGCATGGGTTTGAAACCTGGTGATAAGTTGACCTACTACTTTGAAGTGTGGGACAACGATGCTGTAAATGGTAGCAAATCGGCACAAACGAGTATGAGAATCTTCGAAATGCCTACTATCAAGGAATTGGATGAAATAGCAGACAAGAAGAACGATGAGATGAAGGATGATTTGAAGGATGTGATGAAGGATGCCCAAGAATTGAAGAAGGACGCAAAGGAGATGCAAGAGAAATTGGTGCAGAAAAAAGAGTTGAGTTGGGAAGACAAGGAGAACATTGAAGAAATGCTGGAAAAGCACAAGAATTTGGAGGAAAAAATCCAAAAAACACAGAAAAACTTCAATGAGAACTTGGAGCAACAAAAGGAGTTCAAACAGTTCAACGAAAATATCCAAGAAAAACAGGAGAAGCTGCAAGAGTTGTTTGAAGAGGTGATGACCGATGAATTGAAGGAATTGATGGAAAAATTGGAGTCGCTTTTGGAGGAGTTGAACAAGGAGGAATTGATGGAAGAGTTGGAAGATATGGAGATGACCGACGAGCAACTTGAAAATGAATTGGATAGGTTGATGGAATTGTTCAAGCAATTGGAATTTGAACAAAAAATGAACGAAACCATCGAAAAGCTGCAAGAGTTGGGCGAGGAACAAGAACAAGAAGGCGAGGAAACAGAAGATAAAAAAGAAGGAGAAAGCCTTGAAGAACAAAAACAAGACCAAGAGGAACTCAACGAAAAATTTGAGGACATCAAGAAGGACATGGAGGAACTGCAAAAGATGAATGAAGAGTTGGAAAAACCTTCCGAAGACCTGCAAGAACAGACAAAAGAGGAGCAGGAAGATATTTCGCAAGAGCAGCAAGAAAGTGGCGAGAAGATGGAACAAGGCGAGCAAAAAGATGCTGGTGAGAAGCAAAAGAATGCGGGTAAAAAGATGCAGGAAATGGCGCAAAAAATGCAGATGATGCAGATGGAAATGCAAATGAAACAGGCGGGTGAAGATATGCAAGCGATTCGCCAATTGCTCGAAAACTTGATTGACCTTTCTCATGATCAGGAAAATCTGATGGACGACATTGCTTCCTCTACCATCAATACACCTCAATATGTCAGCCTTTTGCAGAATCAATACAAATTGAAGGATGATGCTGAAATCATTCAAGATAGTTTGGTGGCATTGAGCAAAAGGGTCTTTCAGTTAGAGGCTTTTATCACCAAAGAGCTGGCAGATATTAACCGAAACCTCAACGATGCGATTGATGAATTGGAGGATCGGAAAGTGCCACGAGCGAACGCCCATCAACAATATGTGATGACTAGCACCAACAACCTTGCACTGATGCTGAGCGAAACGATGGAACAGATGCAGCAACAGATGGCACAACAAATGCAGGGCAATCAATCGTGTCAAAAACCTGGGCAAAAACCTGGTATGAAGGGCATGAGTGATATGCAAAAGCAACTAAATGACCGCATCAAAAAAGCGGAGGATGCTATGAAGCAAGGGAAAATGTCGGGTAAACAGATGAGCAAAGAAATGGCTCAAATGGCTGCAAAACAAGCTGCACTGCGTCAAGCCATGCAAGAAATGGCAAAAGAACAAAAAAATGATGCGGGGAAAAACGGTGATGGACTGGGTAAAAAATTGGAGGAATTGGCCCGTGAGATGGAGGAAACCGAAACCGATTTGGTCAACAAACGATTGACCTCCGAAATGATCAAACGCCAAAATGATATCATGACTCGCCTACTCGAAGCCGAAGACGCTATGCGACAAAGAGAACTCGACAAAAAGCGGGAGTCGAAAACGGCTCAAACAAAAGCGAGAAATGTGCCTCCAGCCATTGAAGAATACCTCAAACAACGACAGTCGGAAGTGGAACTCTACAAAACGGTTCCGCCTTCACTCAAACCCTATTATAAGTCGTTGGTAGAAAAATACTTCAATGCCATCAGCTTTTAAGGAAAATCAAAAAAAAAACGAGCAATAGTTAACTTTTGTTAAAACTTATTGCTCGTTTTTTCTGTTAATAAAAACCTCTTTTGAAAAACAAAACATCATAAACCTACTACAACTTCTTTCAGCTCAATAAAACAACCATTAGAAGCCTATACTTATGCAACTATCCATCTAAAACCATCTATAAAAGACAAATTTATGTTTGCTAATAAAGAATTTTACCTTCAATTAAGTTCACATCCTCAAAATATTCGATTGGTAGAACCTTATGTGTTGAAAGTAAAAAGGCGATTCGATATTAATGACGAAATTTACTTCAATATTTTATTGGTGTTGACAGAAGCTGTAAACAACTGCATTCTACATGGCAATCAAGCCGATCCCCGCAAACATGTCCACATACGTATGCACCCACACCGCAATGCGCTTTATTTTGTAGTAAGAGATGAAGGAGAAGGTTTTAACCCCGAAAGACTTCCAGACCCTACACAGCCTGATAGACTGACCTGTACAAATGGTCGAGGTGTATTTTTGATGCGTGAACTATCCGATAGTGTACAGTATTCTAATGATGGTCGGCAAGTAGAAATTTCTTTTCAGCTACATCCATTAGAAACAAATGAAATTAAAAATTAATGCCACACTTCAAAATCACCTTTTTATGAGTTTGATGTTGTGAAGTTATTTTTGGAGTGTTCCTATCCAAATTCTTCCTTGTTTTAGCGGTTAAATGGTTATCTTGCCCTTCTATATCAACCAATAAACAGACAAACATTGGAACCATCAACCGCCGAAATCAACATCTTCTTCCACACCGAACCTCCACTTGCGTTTGAGTTAGTACCTACCAAGGAACACAACTACCGTCAATGGCTCTCCGATGTCATCACCACAGAAGGCTATGAGCTATTAGAACTCAACTATATCTTTTGCAGTGATGAACACCTCCACGAAATGAATATGCAATACCTTCAACACGATACTTTAACAGATGTGATTACTTTTGATAATTCGGATGAGGAATGTCATATTGAAGGAGATATATTCATCAGTGTGCCACGTATTGAAGAAAATGCCGAAAAATTTGGTGTGCGTTTTTTGGAGGAATTGAAGCGAGTGATGGTGCATGGCTTGTTGCACCTGATAGGTTATGGCGACAAAACCGAATCAGAACAGTCGGTAATGCGGGAGAAAGAGGATTATTATTTGAAGGAAGGGGTTGACAAATAATTCTTTTCAAGAACTAAAAAAGCACCAAACCCAAACACTATATTGAGTTTGGATTTGATGCTTGAAATTGTATTTTTAAAATATTTTCCTACCAAAAATACCCCACAATTATCGCCGTTACAATCAACAAAAGAACGGATAAAATACGGAAATTCTTGTACCACGGCAAGCCTTCCAAAGACTTGGTATCTTCATCAAACAACTCCTTCGTGTAAATATAAGAACCAATTTGAGCTGGATCAGGCGGAGGAGTCATCAAACTTACCGAAATATGAACCATTGAACACAAAATGGTCAAATAAGCAGTCATGTGCAAAAAGTGAATGTCATTGAGGAAAGGAACAAGCTCCATAGCCTTAGACAACAACAAGAACACTGCAAACACAAAACCCGTCAATAGGGCTGCAATCGAACCTGTACTGTTAGCACGTCTCCAGAAAAGTCCTAAGATAAACACTGCAACGACTGGCGGACAGATAAACGATAGGACGATTTGAAGGTATTTGAAGAGTGAGCCAAAACGTTCAATTTGAGGAGCCCAAGCCGAAGCCAAAACCACCAAAACCAACGTTGCTATCTGACCTACTTTCACCAATTGTTTGCTCGTCAAATCGGGTTTGATTTTCTGCACAAAGTCCATCGTAATCAGCGTTGAAGCAGAATTGAAGGTAGCCGAAACACTCGACATCATTGCCGCCAAAAGCCCCGCCAATACGATTCCCAACAGTCCTGTTGGCAATAAATTGAACAACAATACAGGATAGGTCATATTCGGACAGTCAGCTAGATTGGTACAAACTGCGCCACTCGGAAGGTGGTAATTCAATGCGGTCAAATCCAAATCGGAATACAACATAATCGCCAATACGCCAGGCATAACCATGATAAAAATAACAGGCAACTTCAACAAACCTGCAAACAAAGCTCCCCAACGACCGTGATTTAAGTCTTTGGCTCCCAAAATTCGCTGTACCATAAACTGATTGTTTGCCCAAAAGTAAAAACCCAAAATCGGTACGCCAAAAAACAATCCTGTCCACGGCATAAATTCATCACTTGCAGGTCTGACCAGACTAAATATCTCATCGGCATTCAGCGCCAATTCACCTGCCGCATTTTTAGCATTCAGTCCGTCCAACAATGCTGTCCAACCGCCCACTTCTTGAAAGGCGAAAAAGGTGAGAATACAAGACCCAATAATCAGCAATATTGCCTGAATCACCTCTGTTTGAATCACAGAGTTCAGTCCCCCAGGAATCGTATAGGCTGCTGCTGCAAATGCCAAAATGACGATAATCATCCACGTATCCAATTCGGGAAAAATGATTTTGAGAACCAAGTTACCCACATACAAACCTGCTGCGGTATCAATAATTACATTCCCAATGATGGTGATAAACGAAAAATAGTATCTGGAACGGCTGTCATAACGTCTTTCCAAAAATTCTGGCATCGTATAGACTTTCGAGCGCAAATAAAACGGCAAAAAGAAAATGGAGAAAAAGATCAGAACTACGACTGCAAACCATTCATAATTATAGACATGTACGTTAGTCATATAGGCATCTCCCGCCAAACCAACCAAAGTAGAACTGGAGATGTTGGCGGCAAACAATGAAATTCCTACAATGGGCCAGGTCATATCCCGACCTGCCAAAAAATACTCTTCCGAACTCTCCCGTTTGGCATGGTACAGCCCATAACCAATAATCAAAACACCGTACATAATCATAATGCCGATGTCAATGTAACTTAGTTGAAATTGCTCCATAGTGTTTGTGTTTTCTTTGTTATTTAGTTCAATGATATGGTTTTGTTAGGCTAAAATATTTCAAGGTAGGGTGTATTTACATAGAGTCAAAAAACAAAGGTTTGTACCTTTGAAGTAAAGTTTATTTTATGCTGCAAAATGAGATTTTGGGTATTTTCATACCCAAAACCTTTGCATTTTTTTATTTCAATCAACTCAAAGTCAAAGTCGTATCCAATTGTTTTTCCATCCAATCCAGCGCATATTGCAGCACCTCCAATTTTTCGGGTTCATTGTGGATTTCATGGTACAAGCCAGGCCACTCTTTGTAAGTTGCAATCTTACCTGCCTTTTTCGCAAACTCCCTGCTACCTTCATACCCCGTCAAAGCATCGGCAGTCCCATGCATCAGCAACATAGGAACGGTAAGCATTGCAGCATTGTCCATTGCTTTTTGTGCTTGTTGGAAACAACTCAAAAACAGTCGTCCCGAAACTTGGTCGTGTACCAAAGGATCCCCTTCGTAAGCTATTGCCACCGATTTGTCTCTTGAAAGTTTGTCCAAAGGAAGTTTGTTGGGTTGCGTTAAACTGCCTCCAAAAAAATCTGCAAATTTTGCCAAACGCACCTGACCTTTCGTTGGAGGATTCGGCAAAGTCAGCCACGGCGCACTCGCAATGACTCCTTCCACAGCAGGTTTTCGTTCCAAAGCGTGATTCACCACAATATTGCCGCCCATGCTGTGACCATATACAAACTTGGGTTCACCAGGAAAACGTTTGGTCGCTTCCGCCAAAGTTCTATCTACTTGATCCAGAAGAATTTGATAAGAGGAAACATGCCCTCGTTTGCCTTCTGACTGCCCATGCCCCCGTAAATCACAAGCAATAACCGCATACCCATGAAGGGTGAAAAAATCTGCAACATGCTCATAACGCCCACTGTGTTCGCCCATTCCATGAATCAAACAGATAACAGCTTTCACCTTTGACGAATCATCGGGTTGCCATGTTTGGGCAAAAACCAATTTACCATCGCTTTCGTACCAATTGAAGGAAGTGTGTTTCAAAGTCTTTTCATTTTAAATGGCAACATTGTTTTGTGCTTAAAAAAATTTAGTTCACAATCAACTATTTATGAGGCAATTTAACCATCGAGCAATTCAACAATTTTACCATTTTACAGTTAAATATTTATCTCGCCGACCAAGATAATAAAAAATCTTCTATTCCAATTCTTCAAAACATTTGCTTGCTTCAATTGTCTTAATTTTGTTTCTTTCGTTAAAAATCATCATTATCATGAGGTATTTATTGTTATCAATTACCACTGTCATCCTATTTTTCGTTTTCGTCAACTGCTCGGTATCTGTTCCTATGAAGCCTGTTGAACGAGATATTGCAGAAATTACTTTACCCGAAGGCTTCAAAATCAGCTATTTCGCCAAAGACATCGAAAATGCCCGTTCACTTTGTAGAGGCGACAAAGGAACTATTTTTGTAGGTACTCGAAGTGTAGGAAATGTCTATGCAGTGACGGATGAAAACAATGACTATCAGGCAGATAAAATCATTACCATTGCAGAAGGATTGAACATGCCCAATGGTGTAGCCTTCAAAGATGGCGCACTCTATGTGGCGGAGGTCAACAAAGTTTGGCGGTATGATGACATCGAAAATAACTTGAACACTATTCCTGAACCTGTCTTGGTGCGAGGTGATTTTCCCGAAGAAACCCACCACGGTTGGAAATTCATTCGATTTGGCCCTGACGGAAAACTTTACATTCCCGTAGGCGCACCCTGCAATATTTGCGAAAAAGAAGAAGAAATATTTGCTTCCATCATGCGAATGAATCCCGATGGTAGTGATTTAGAAGTGTTTGCTCATGGAGTCCGCAATTCAGTGGGTTTCGACTGGCATCCAACTACGGGCGAACTTTGGTTTACCGACAACGGAAGAGATTGGCTCAACGATGACGAGCCTCCTTGTGAACTCAACCATGCACCCCAAAAAGGAATGCACTTTGGCTATCCCTACTGTCATGGAGGAACCATCAAAGACCCCAAATTTGGCGACAAAAGACCTTGCAGCGATTTCACCGCTCCAGCCCAAAATCTTGGCCCACACGTTGCGCCTTTGGGAATGAGGTTTTACACAGGACAAATGTTTCCCGAAAAGTATAAAAATCAAATTTTTATTGCAGAACACGGTTCGTGGAATCGAAGCGACAAAATTGGTTATCGCTTGACCATGGTGACACTCGACGAAAACTACAAAGCGACTTCCTATAAGCCTTTTGCAGAAGGATGGCTCAAAAATGGTGATGTTTCGGGGCGACCTGTTGATATCATGCACCTACCTGATGGCTCATTGTTGGTATCAGACGATTTTGCCAATGCTATTTATCGGATTAGTTATTAGCGAGTTAGTATATCAGTAGCTTGTGGAGTAATCACTGGCCAACTTCCTATCCATAAACAGGCAATTGAAACGAAAACCTTGCGCCCTCTTGCAGTTTACTCGTCACCATTGGAGTTGTATCATGCAACTCCAATATCTTTTTGACAATCGCCAATCCCAAACCAAAACCGCCAATGGTATTTTTTTCACCATTCGTTCTAGTATGGGTTTGATAACGTTCAAATACATAAGGTATATTTTCGTTTGCAATTCCCACTCCCGTATCTGAAACCTGTACTTCAATAGCCTTTTCCTTTTTGACCAGTTTGATAAAAACCTCCCCCCCTTCTGGAGTAAATTTGATGGCATTATCCAGAAGATTCTGCAAAACCCGTTCAATCAAAGAAATATCACCTAAAACCATCGGCATTCCATCTGTAACAACCGTTTTCAGCTCCACCCCTTTTTCCCTTGCCAAAACATCGTATTTATAATACGCATCTTGCACCAACTCTTGCATAAAAAACGGTTCTTTTTTGGGTTTCACCTGTTTTGCCTCCAACTTCGATAACTCAAACAATTCCGACACCATTTTCTTCAATTTTGCAGTACTCTTCATGATGATTTCGATGTAGCGTTTGCGCTCCTCATTCGTCAAAGTTTCCTCCTTCATCATCAATGTTTCGATATAACCATGAATAACTGCCAAAGGTGTGCGTAAGTCATGTGAAATATTGGCAACCAACTCTCTACGCAAGATGTCCGCCGATTTCATATCTTCAATATTTGCCAAAATCGTATCTGCCATATCATTGAAGGCACTCCCCAAATCTGCAATTTCTCCGCTTGAAGGCAAATGCACCCTTGCAGTCAAATCCCCCTCTTGGAATTTTTTAACGGTACTAATAATATTTCGCAAATTGCTGGTCAAAAGCCAAATAGCTCCCAACCCAATTACAATGGCTGCAACAATGGTAAACAAAATTGAAGTCGTTCCCAAATGATACAAATAGCCCCACAAACGGCTGTCCATCACCACATGGTATTCTTCGCTCGCCAAAATCACATAGATATACCCCTTTTCTTTCCCTTTCTCCCCGACTGCTGTTGCAGAAAAAACCTTTTTCATCATCTTGTTTCGAGGATCTTCACCCAGTACAAAAGTCTTTCCTTTTGAATCAATGAATTTTTTGATGGGATCCAAATCCACCATGTTCAGTTTTAGTTTATCAACAGGAGCTGCATAACCCAAAATTTCTCCGTTCGGGCTAAGTAAATACACTTCAATCATGGGATTAATAGCCTTCACATCTGCCCTCAGTTCAGCCAATTCTTCTTCCATGACCATTCCGCTTTTAGAAAAAGAAGGCAACTTTTCGCTGATGCTTTGGGCTACATGGGAGTTGACTTGCTGTGTCACCTCACACGCATATCTATTTGAAGAATAAGCAGCTATGGCTATATAAGCAAAACCAATGATAATCAACATCACCAAAAAAATAGCCGATATTTTCCAATACAAACTATCCCAAACCTTTCCCAAAAAACTCTTTTGCATATCTGTAAGATTTATTTTACACAAAGGTATAGACTTGTTCGACTCCCGAAAATTGAATGTCTATTTTTTGAAAGATACGGCGGTGTAACTTAGGTTGTTGTCTATATTGTGACAGTGGTCGCATTACAAATTATTCAACGGCGTTTTAGTTTCTTTACCACCTTCTTCTCAAATTTTTTAAGCAGTTTTTTTTCGTAGTGTTTTTTGCTCTTGTTCATAGAAGCTGTGCGGAATTCTTCCAAAAAAAATAACTGTAAATTCGATTTCTTTTCATTGCCATCCACTACTACTTTTAGGATATGGGTGTGCCAATCGGGAAGCATTAGTATTGGCACTAAATAACTTGTTTGAAATTCCAGATAAGTGGTGTCTTGCAGATACATCTCACGGAATTTGTCAAAGGGCATTTCTGTATGCGGACTTCCATATCGAATGTTTTCAGGAGTTTCAAGGAGAGCGTTGAGGTCATAATTTTGATAGAGCTTAAAAATTCTATTTTGCAGTTCTTCTTTGGAGCAGTCAAATTGGTAGGTTTCATTGTAGATAATCTCCATTTGTTTGGTCTTTGGGGCAACAGAAGTAGCCAAAAATGCAAAACTGCTCACCAATACCATTCCCAACCGCACATATTTTACTACAGAGGGCGACAAACAATCTTTGAAGGAAGATGAAGGCCGATAAAAATAGGCAAGAGGCAAAACCAACAAAGCCCACAAATCGGTGTAATCCACTATTCTTGCCAATGGGAAAACTCCTAAGTTGTTCCATGCTTCAATAAAAACCTGACTACAAGGGCTTTTCCACCATATAAATGCACAGGCGACAAATACAAAAACCTGTTTTTTGAAGCGAGGAAAGAACGCCGCCCAAAACAAGGGAAAGACAAACAAACCTGCAAAATCGGACAGTTTACCCGTCAAAAAATTGCTGTAAGCGTCTTTCCAAACCCAATCGTTGGCGCACAATAGCAACAAAGCAAGGACAAAAAACGGAGAATTGAAGATGGAGAAAGAGGATTGTTTCATGGATGTTGTGATAGAGGATGATTCATCTCTGAAACGCTGAAAATAGAATTGGGTATATGTTTTTGCTTCGATTTCTTTCCTCGATTCATGCGTCTATCCGACAATTTTAGCCAAATACTATTAGCAATTTTAATATCTGCATTTGAAAAACCAAAACTTTCCTTCAATAATTTTTCATTTGTATAAGCCAAAATTTCTTCAATGCTTTTATCCAATCGCATCATTTCGTCAATAATGATTACCAAGTCTTTGTGACTTTCTTGGTAAGGAATCAATATCTGTTCCACCTCACTCGGCATTAACTCCAATACGCCTCCGCCATAACTCCGCCCCGAAATTTCTGCAAAAGCAAAGGACAAAGAATTATAAAAACTCGCTGCCAAAGCCTCCACATTTATTCCTTCTTTCATGCGTACTCGGTGCATCGTGTCCGTAGTGTAAGCCTTTGCTTCATTCACAATCAATTTGGGATAACGATTGCTCCGTCGAATAAACAAAGCATCTGGCCCCCAAACAGAAGGCACAATCTGCCATTCTTCTCGAATTCTGCATTTATAGCCTTTGTGAATCTTCAACTTTTCACCATATTCCAAATACGCCATTGCTTGCAGGTTTTTTTGCAGTTCCTTCAAAAGTGGAAACTCCAAAAAGTGCGCTTTTGCTAAAGATTGACTGTTCAATTCCCAATCATCTTCCGTAAATCGGATACTTTTGACTTGCACACTCCGACCAACCATTGGCTTGGAATAGTCTTCTAAATGGTATTTTTTGACGGTCGATAATGGAACAGTGAAAAAATTATTTGCTCCCGTAGTAATGCCCACTTCCACTTTCGCAAAATCCCCGATTGAAGGAACAATTTTTTCTTTGGTCAATCGCTCCAAAAAATCTATTTCTCTTTGCTCCAAAAAATAAAATGTCCACTTATTCGACTGAAAATCAATCTTTTTTTGTGGTTGCTTCAATATGGTTAAATCTATCTCCTTCAATACACTTGCATCCTCTACTTCAATGTGTTCGATTAAGTGTTGCGTGCTTCCATTGCGTTCACAAAGCAACAAAACCACTTCTTGTTGAATATCGGGAAAGACCAGTTTTTGGAAAGAAACAATGTTGATTTTATTAAAAAAATGGGCTAAAAACTGCCGCAAAGGTTTGGCATAAGAAACCTGCAATAATTCGGCAGGCACCACAAAAGCAATCTTGCCTTTTTCTTTCAATAAAAGCGAAGAACCAACCACAAAAGACACCCACGCATTGGTCAGTTTGGAGTACTTCAAGTCCGCTTTTTTGAAAATTTCTTCTGCTGCAATTTGTTGGATGCTGTCAAAAAACTGATAGCGAATATAAGGAGGGTTGCCAATCACCAAATCAAATTTCTGCTCGGTCGTATTGCAGAAATCGTGAAAATCCGTATTCAAAACGATTGTATTCTTCAATTCAATGGCATTTGCTTTTTCGACTTCTATTTCATCCAGTTCTATTGCAGTAAGGGATTGAAAAGCAGTATTTTTCTCCTTCATTTGCCGCAAAAAAACACCATCTCCACAACTCGGTTCTAATACTTCATAGTCCGTTGCCCCATTGATTGCCCAATCCAACATAAAATTGGTAATTGGAGCAGGCGTATAAAAACCACCTCTTAATTTTTGTTGGGATTCGTTTTTTGCGAGTTTCATTTAGTTGCTATTTGTCCTTAAAATTAGGCATTTTCTATCAAAAACAGTAAAATACTAATGAATTTCAATAAAGAAAGGCTCTTTCCTTCCCTTTGAAGGCGCATATAAAAACAAATCCTTTCCTTTTAGGTTTCCATTTTTGATAATATCTCCAACACTGCCCCAAGAAAGTGAAGTAGTGTAATTTCCTTGATTGGCAACTCCACTTGGCTTGTGCCTCACCTCTAAAGTATGTATGCCTTTATCCTCTCCATTTATCTTGATACTAAATTGAATAATGGCTCTTTCTACAAGCGGTTTGGCTCTAATCACTCCCCATTCAAATTTTCCCCACAAGGTATTTCTAAAGTAACTTGTTTGGTCAATTACCTCCCCATTGATTTGCCATTTTGCCTGTGTCAATCGCAAACCTCCTGTTGGGTTCGTACCTTCTCTACTGTATTGGACATCAGAACCTGGTAGTTTTATTTTGCGCCATACCAAATTTCCCTTGTTGATAGGAGATGAAATAACAGAAACTACTTTTGAAGCTTCCTCTACTACTTTTTGTTTCTTTTTTTGAAGCAACTTCTTAACAAAATTATCGGGAACTTTAGACAACTTTACGGCAGGAAACAACTCCTTAATCTCCTTGATAATAGATTGATTTTCGGATTTGACAACAGGAGTTTTTCGATAACTCGCTTTTACTTTTTCTTCATTTGGAACAATCCCCGCCTCATATAAATTATTGATTAATCGATGACTCAATCCTTGTATATTCACATCTTCTCCACTCAAAAAATCCTTGTAATAACTTTTGATTTGCTGCAACAACAACCTACCTTTTACATCAAATACTTCAAAATCAACAACCAAAGAAGCTTCCAGATTTCTAAATAAACCTTGCACTGTCAAATTTGAAGACCCCACAATGACTCGGCATTTTTCTTTTCCTTCAAATAAATACAATTTGGGATGAAATATAATGGGCGAATTAGTGTAGTAAACTGCGACTTTTGCACGTATCGACAACAATTCTTCCAGTGCCTCCTTTGGTGTTCCTTGCTGATCAATTCCAACATAAATCGTTGTTTTAAGATTGGGGTTCGTTTCCATCAATTTTCTCAAACCACCTACTCCTTTTTTACTCGCAAAAGCAACAATACACAAGAAACTTTCAAAACTCGTATCCTTCAATGTATTCATTATCACATTTCCTGCAGAATTTTCAGGCTTGTCGGGCAAACCTTGCCCTATAAAATTGATTTCCATTTTGTTGTAATTTTTCTCAAATTAATTAAAGGATTCATTAATATAAGATTATGCCCTACTTCAACCTCCCCCCAACAACCACCGTCTCCTTCCAAACTTCCCGATTACCCTCCAAATCATACGCCTCCACAAACACAATGTAAATCCCCAACCGAGCCTTCTCACCATTCTCCAAAATACCATCCCATTTAAAACTACCACTATTGCCCGCCAATTCACTCTGCACCAATTGACGCACCTCCTGCCCTCGACTATCAAAAATCGAAATATTTAGGACAAAACCTGGCTGGTCAAATTCGTATTGAATCGTGGTGAAATCCTTAAAGCCATCACCATCGGGCGAAAAAGACGAGGGTTCAATGCTAATACTTTTACCGCTATCAGTTGGAGCAAAAAATTGAGAATTTTGGTAGCCAGGAGTAGCAAAACAAACACCTTCCGCCGCCGATTGCCAGTTGTTTGGATCTTGCGAAGGAGCATTGACATCAATGCGCTCCAAAGACACCCCATTTTCGTTCCGCAGAAGAGAATAGTGCCAATCGGCAAAATAATGCACTTGATCCAACACAATCGTTCGGAAAGGTTCAGTAATCGCCACAACGCCCTCTCTATCATCGTAAGTCGGCAAATCGGCGGTTAAAAAACTGCCCATCGGCAAATTATTGCAGCGACCGTAGTAGGTGCGAACTTGATTCACATTTTCGGTCAAAACGAGGTACTGATTCGGATAGAGTGAATATCGTTCTTCAACAATTGGAGAAACATTAATCAAGGAATCGGGGTTTTCCTCAATGTCTACATTCGCTAACAACCAACCAAACAACTGAATGATTTTGTTGGACTTATTGTAGATTTCCACAAAATCTACACCTCCACTTACTGGATTAAACAAAATTTCGTTGATGACCAAATCGCCCACTTCTGGAGCTTTCGCAATGCCCAAAGGTACTTGATTCAATCCGCCAATTGCATTTCCCGCACAGTCCGTAATGCCTTGAACCGTCATCGTATAAATCTGGTCTTGCTGCAATGGATTTGCCAACAAAAGCAAGACACTGTTGAAGTTAGGGGCTTGAAGTAGGGCAATAATGGGCTGACCAATTCCATCACTCACATTGAAGTAAGACAAATTGGTGGCATTGTTGGGGTTTAGGGTTTCGCTGAAAAAAAGCTGTATTTGGGTCGCTGTAATCGCTTCTGCCCTCAGCAAATCGGGAAAAGTCTGGTCGGGATTGGTCGCAAAGATGGAGTTTTGAAGACCAGGCGTTCCACCAATTGTTGCATTTGAAGCCCGCCAATTGTTTGCGCCTTCGCAGGGGTTCGCTGGGTCTATCATTTCCAAAGTCCAGCCACCTTCTTGCTTCACCTCATCTCTGTACCAAAAATCTTGATAGCTTACCGTATGAATCAAGTTTTGGGAAGGATTCAACAGCGTGATGGTTTCGCCCGAATTGGTTAAACTCGGAAAACCAGTGACTCCCAAAGTTGGCGCACCTAAAGCCAAAAAATCAGCGACTTTGCTCATTGGACAAAGCACGACATATTGCTTGGGCAACAGCAAATAATTGCCTAAAACTGTGCTGTCACCACTATCTCCCAAGTACCAACCTCCGAGATTGATGGTTTTATCGCTTCGGTTGTAGAGTTCCACAAATTCGGATTCAGGCAGGTTCAATTGCGGAACATTGAAGACTTCTGGAATGGTGAAATCGGTGTAAATCTCGTTGATAAGTACATCAAAAATATCGGCAGCTTGGGGAATTGCCAGTTGAATTTGAAGGTTTTGACCCACATTTCCCACGCAATCTTCGATGCCATTGATGGTCAGCGTATAAAGCGTTCCTTGCTGCAATGGGCTATCTAAAAATAGTGTTACCATCTGCAAATCTTCTACTACGGATTGAACTCCAATGCCATTGTTCAGGCTGTAATTGGAGGGATTTGAAGCTGAAAATAAGTCAATAGCTTCGTCAAAAGTCACTTCAATCGCTTGGTCGCCATCGAGGTTGGCAGATACGATTTTTGGGGCTTCATTGTCGGGAAACAAACCCAAAACGCTGTTCGCCTGTCCAGGTGTGCCGCCTTTCGCATCCAAAGATGCTATCCAATTGTTGGCAGTTTCGCAAAGATTCTCGGGATTGATGATTTCCAAAGTCCATCCACCATCGTTTTTCATATCATCTCTGTACCAACTGCTACTGTAATTGACTTGGTTGATAGTCAATCCTGTATTGGATGTAAGGGTCAATTCATCGCTGGTGTTGTTCAGAGAAGGCAAAGAACTGACCGTTGCCACGTTGCCAAAAGGCTGGTAGGCAGTAGCAACAGTTCCTTGAGCACAGACAATCAAGTAGCTCTTGGAAGGAAGCGTAATCGGTGGTAAGGTAGCTGAAGTGCTGGCATCCGAAATCGTCCAATTGGCAAGCGGAATGTCAAAGTCACTTCTATTGTACAATTCAACAAATTCAAATTCAGGCAAACCAACGGGCGGTGCTGGGTCGGGAAAAAATTCGCTGATGATGATGTCGTTTTCTTGGGCTTCAAAATAAGCGATTTGTCGGGTTGTTGTTTCTATTTCGTTTCCTGCCAAGTCTGCAATGTTGCTGATTTGGAGTTCATTTGATACACTTGATTGCAGTGGGGTATCGAAATTGAGGCGTACTAAAGTGGGATTGACGAGGCTAGCCATTGAAGGAGTTTCGCTGTTGTTGAGGAGGTAATTATTTTCATCTTCAGATGTTTCTGCACTAACCGCTTCGTTGAAAACGACTTCAATAACCGTGCTACTGATAGCATTTGCGCTCACAATTTCGGGGGCTTGGGTATCCACTACAATGTCGCCTACAAAAAAATCATCGAAGAAAAATTTGGCAGCATTGGTTTGACTATACCGAATCAATACGCCAAAATGGGTGCTATTGGTGTGAGTCAAATCCGTGGCTGTTCCTTCAATGCTGAAAATCGAACCTCCTCCAATAGCCGTCTGCAAAGTCCACAATCCTTCGGCAGTACGAGTTACTTTTACACTAACAGGATTGTTCGTACTACTGCCAATCGTTCCGCCCAAACCATTGATAATCTTAGTTTCTTCGCCATTGTCTATCCGAAACAAACTGACATCATCCGATGTATCACCAATTCGTACAAAATAACCATTGGGGGTTTCCTTCAAATTATTGGTGTCGGACACCAAAAAAATATCCATGTAGTTATTGGAAGAAGTGCTGAGTCGGGGATTGGCGAAAAATTGCCATTCGGTGTTGTTGATAGCTGTGGAAGGGGTGGTCAGTTGCAGCAAAGTTCCTGTAATGGCTGGGCCGTTGGATTGCAGTTGTCCATCGGCTATTATCCAATCGGCTGTATCACCGCTCCAGGTAGGGTTTTCGGTAAAATTTCCGTCATTGAAGTTTTCGCAAAGGAAATAGGTATCGGGATTGAGTTCGGCACAATTGAGGGCGTTTTGTGCGAAAGCATTGAAGGAAAATAGGCTGAGGAAAATGTATATTGGGAATAGACGCATGATTGCAGGTTTTGTTTTTGAAGCATGAAGGCTAAAATTACTATTTTTTCTGCAAGTTGAACACAGAGAAACAGAGGCACAGAGCTTTTTTAACTCACTTGGTTTTGGTTTTGAACGGAGAGACGCAGAGATAGGGAGAGGAGGTTTGGGGGATTTTGCAGAAATTTTGGTGACACGCTTTATGAATTGAAACGAAAATTGAACACAGAGAAACAGAGGCACAGAGTTTTTTTTAGCTCACTTGGTTTTGGTTTTGAACGGAGAGACGCAGAGATAGGGAGAGGAGGTTTGGGGGATTTTGCAGAAATTTTGGTGACACGCTTTATGAATTGAAACGAAAATTGAACACAGAGAAACAGAGGTACAGAGTTTTTTTAGCTCACTTGGTTTTGGTTTTGAACGGATATGAGAAAGAAAAAAACTAAAAATAATCGCATTTTAAGGAATTATTTTAGCAAAAAGAATGTTCTTATATTGTGACATCGATGAAGGTAAACCTACCTTCAAATGTTGGCTAACTATCTCAAAAAAAATGTTTTAACTATCAACATAACACATCTATGAGTACTACAACCACTGAAACTTGGCGTGAACGGATGCGCCGATTGGGTAGAGAATACACCGAATTGGAAGACATGGTTCGGACGGGTTTTCTTCAACTGACCAACGATGATTTGGAAAAATTTAAGGAAGCACAAAAAGAATTGAGAAGCCTTCAAAGCAAGGTTGGAAAGATTGACGGTGAGATTGGCAAGCTAAAAGATGTGGAAACGATTATCAAACACATTCGCAAACTCCGAATCGAAAGGGTGAGGGCAGAACGGGTTGAGCGCAAAAAACAAAAAGCGATTGAACTAGAAGAAAAACGCCAAAAAGAAATTGAACGCAAGCAAAAAACGCCTACTTACCTCGGTGATAAAGTTTCAAAAGGGCTAAAATATGAAGGTGGCAATGAGCAGACATTGAAGGAACTGCAATTGCCGATTATCCGAAATGCGGAGGACATTGCAAATGCGATGCAATTGACGATGGGCAAAGTTTCGTGGTTGAGTTATCATCGAGTCACCGCCAAAACAGATCACTACCACCGCTTTCAAATCCCCAAACGCAAAGGTGGCTTCCGCAGCATTTCTTCTCCAAAACCGACCTTACGCACTGCACAATCTTGGATTTTGGAGAATATCCTTTCTAAAATCACCGTCCACGAAAATGCAATGGCTTTCCGCAAGAATCGCTCGATTGTCGACAATGCCGAACCGCATCAGGGCAAAGGCGTGGTAATTCGCATGGACTTAAAAGATTTTTTTCCTTCCATACAGTTTCGCCGCATCAAGGGTTTGTTTCAAAGTTTTGGCTACAATGAAGGTGTGGCTACTATTTTTGGGTTGATTTGTACGGATGCTTTTCGGGTAAATGCAAAACTGGACGGACAGGATTTTTATGTGGCATTGAGTGAACGCTATTTACCGCAAGGGGCTTGCACTTCACCCGCTTTGACCAATATCATTTGCCGCAAATTGGATAGTAGAATGACGGGGCTTGCTCAAAAATATGAGTTCACTTATACCCGCTATGCAGACGATATGATTTTTTCGCATCCCGACAAAAACAATAAGGCTGTTCCGTGGCTATTGAAGTGTTCGCAAGAAATCATTGAAAGAGAAGGTTTTGTGATTCACCCCGATAAAACGGCTGTGATGCGCTCGCATACCCGACAGGCGGTAACTGGGATTGTGGTGAACGAAACGATGAGTGTTTCTCGGCGTGATTTGCGAAACTTTCGCAGCTTTTTGCACCACTATGAACAGGAGGGTGCGGCTGCAATGAGTGAACGAATCGGTAAGGATGCTACGCAATATGCCAAAGGCTATTGGGCTTTTGTGAATATGGTGAATGAGGAGAAGGCGGGGAAGATATTGGAGCGATATGGGTGGTTGAGGTAGAAATATTTATTCTTCAAAAAGCGTTGGTGAACTACTGGTTTATCAACGCTTTTCCTTTAAACATTTCAGCGGCAGCAGTATAACCTCCTTCTGTGCCATCCACAAAATGGATATGTGCTTCTTTTCTATCTTCTACATAACACGACATAATGGAAGCATGAGTAGTGTGGATGCCATATCTGATTTTACCTTTGGCTTCCAATTTATCCAAAAAAACCACCAATTCATCAATTTCTTGTTGTGTACCAGAAATAACATTGTTCAGCGTTCCGTCAATCATGAGTGTATAAGACAACTCACTCACTTTTTGCAGATAAGCCCGTCCTTCTTCAAAATAAATGAAATAATATTTACCGAAAATGGTAATCAGCCAGTTTTTGATGAGGTAAGCAAAGTTGTATTTACCGATGCGGGCATACATTTCCTCTTTGATTTTTTGGAGGGTTAAGTCCAACTTGAGTTTAATCGTTGAAATCGGTTGCCGTTCTTCATAAGTGCCGAAAATAGCGTTAATTTTAGCAATAATGTGCTGATACACTTTCCCTTGTAAAACATCATTGGGGCAGTTGACCAATAAGCAGACTATTCTTTCTTCGGGATAAGGCGGGTCTATTTCCTGCCAACGACATTCCATTCCTTCCAAATTTACAGGAGTAAGTTGTTTATGATTTTCTGTTTCATCGACAAAAAGGGACTTAATAATTCCCTCTGCATACTTCAATCCTGTTCCTAGTACGATTGGAACGGTGAGTTGAGCGTTTAAGTCAAATTTAGCAATTCGTATAGTCCGATTTTGTCTATATACTTCTTTGACTGGAAAAGAACCTATCTTCAAATTCAGGTGCATGTTTTTCTTAACATGGTGGCGGTAGTTCTCCAAAACAGCCAAGATTTCTTCTAAAAATGAATTTGGGAGAACGAAAGTAGCTCCATCTCCACCAAAAAAATAAGGAATTTTTAAGTTTTTGTCAATGGTTTTCAGTTTGTTCAAAACGACGATGATACCGCCCGTTGCAGTTAAATTGACATCTTTGTGAAAACCATTTTTCACTGCTTGAGTTGATTTTTCTATATCCAATACCACCATGTGCCAGTCTTCGGGAACTTGGCTAAATAAGTGTTCGTTGCCCAATAAGTTTACCAAAGACATTGAATGTTTGGTCAGGTTTTTATAGAAAAAGTGATTGTTTGTCATGTATTCATTTTTATTACAAAGATTCAATACGTAGGACATAGTTCTGCCTGTAGAAGTTTATGGCGTTTTAGCATCAGTTCTTTTTCGAGTATTTTAACTTCTATTTGTTGTAGTTTCAAGAAAATCAAAACTACTCCACATACTCCGTTCGTACCAAAAAACTCTGTGTATGAATCCTTATCGGATGAGTCAAATACCAACTCATAAAATTCTGAAAACCCTTTTTTCCTTCAAAAGTCTGTATCCAAAGATTGTAATCCCGAATATTTGCTTGATTGAATAGCCAATAGTTATAGGATTCAAAATTTCCTGCGTTTATCAATTCTTGGTGATAGGTATATAGTGGAGTAGGATAGGTTTTGTCAAAACCCTGTTGCCACAATTCCAAAAAGCGTTCTCGGTAGTTAGTAACAGATTGAATTTGATCAAAATAATCAGAGTTATCTACTTTATTATTCTTCAATGCATTTTGCAGTTCATTGTGTGCGTTTTCAAATGAATTGCTTTTCGTTCGCTCCAATAAAAGTTTGGGTTCAGGAAGGGTATCATTTAGGACACACAGATACGTGTCAAGAACAAGTTTACCCATTTCATTGAAGCGGTCGCCACCATTTCGCTCAATGTTCATAAACAGTTCACCATACAGCAATGTCCACAAAGGTTCATTGGAAGTAGCATACACTTTTGCCGCCCAAAAGTAATTGTCGGGATAATTGGGGTCAATTTTGATACCTTGTTCCCATTTATCCAAAGCTACTTGTGGCTTTTTTCGCAGCCACTCTATCACTCCCCAATCAAAATACAATTCTGCTTCGGTTGGGTATTGCTTCAATGCCTTTTGCAAAATTTTAGTACTTTGTTCGTAGTCACCCTTTAGGTCATAAGCATTGGCGAGTAGGCGGTAATACTCCAATTTTTCGGCGGGTTGTTGAATGATGGTTTGTAGGTATTCGATGGCATCCGCAAATTTGCTTTGGCGGTAATAGGCCAGCGCAAGTTGGTAGCAATACTCATCATTTTTTTTATCGTTTTTTAGGGCTTTCTCATAGTTTTTTGCAGCCTCTTTGTATTCGCCCTTTACCATGTGCTTTTTGGCAGTATTGGCATATTCTATTGCTTCGCTCGATTGTGCAAAATTTAGAATTGGTAGTAAAAGTAAGAACCAAAAGAAGATACATTTGAAGGACATGGGCTTATTGCTTAAAAAGATCTAAATGTTGTTACTTCAAATTTACACTTTTGTCCATGAATTTCAAAACATATATTTTCGTCCTGTCAGACTGCTTCCCAATCAAAGTTTCTCCTTCAAATACTCAGCCGTATAAGAATTTTCTACCATAAGCAGTCCTTCTGGTACACCTTGATAGAGGAGGTATCCGCCTTCGTCGCCTCCTTCAGGGCCAAGATCTATGAGCCAATCTGCAGATTTGATGATGTCCATATTGTGTTCGACAATCACAATGGTATGCCCACTTTCGACCAAAGCATTGAAGGCAGCCAAGAGTTTTTTGATGTCATTGAAGTGAAGCCCCGTAGAAGGTTCATCAAAAATAAAAAGGACAGGATTGTTAGAGCGACCTTTGCCGAGGTAAGAGGCCAATTTTACCCGTTGGGCTTCTCCTCCACTCAAAGTGCTGGAAGATTGCCCCAGTTTGACATACCCGAGTCCTACATCTTGAAGTGGTTGTATTTTATTGACAACATCAGGACGGTCTTCAAAAAAATCAATCGCTTCATCCACACTCATTTCCAAAACATCGTGAATGTTTTTGTCTTTGTATTCTACTTCAATGACTTCTGGCCTAAACCGTTTGCCTTCACATTCTTCGCATCGCAAGCGCACATCTGCCAAAAACTGCATTTCGATGGTGACATATCCTTCTCCTTTGCAGGTTTCGCAGCGACCACCTTCTACATTGAAGGAAAAATGCTTGGCTTTGAAGCCATTTATTTTTGACAAGTGCATCTGAGAATACAATTCTCGAATAGCGTCATAAGCTTTGATATACGTCACAGGATTGGAGCGAGAAGAACGCCCCAATGGATTTTGACTAATCAGTTCTATTTTGGATAAACTACTCAAATCACCGCTGATTTCTTTGTGTGTACCAGGCGCATCACCTGCTCCTTCAAAATGTCGCTTGAGGGAAGGATACAAAATATCCTTGACCAGCGAAGTTTTGCCCGAACCACTTACACCTGATACCACCGTGATGACATTGAGCGGAAAAGTAACAGATATATCTTTGAGATTGTGGTGCGTAGCATGGTGAATGGTGATGGCATTGATGACTTTTCGACGGTGTTCGGGAATGACGACCTCCTTTCTACCCAACAAATAATCAGCGGTAAGGCTGGTTTGACTATTTAATAATTCTGAGGGATCTCCTTCAAAAACCACTTCACCGCCAAGATGTCCTGCCATAGGCCCCATATCAACGATATAATCTGCATTGCGAATGATTTCTTCTTCGTGTTCGACAATGACAACTGTATTACCCAAATTTCGCAATTCCTTCAATACCCTAATCAACCGTTGTGTATCTCTCGGATGTAAACCAATGCTGGGTTCGTCCAAAATATACATAGAATTGGTCAAATTGCTTCCCAAACTTCGAGTGAGGTTGATGCGCTGGGTTTCTCCTCCCGAAAGTGTGCTGGATAGACGGTTAAGGGTCAAATACCCCAAACCTATGTCTTTCATTATTTTGAGGCGATTTTGCACCTCCAATAAAATGCGGCTGGCAACTTCCTGATCGTAGTCTGTTAGTTGGATTTGTTCAAAGAAATAATGCAGTTGCTTGATTGGCATCAATACCAAATCTGCAATAGATTTGCCATGAACTTTCACATATTGAGCATCTTTTCGCAATCGAGTGCCTTTGCAGTCTTTGCATAAGGTACGCCCTCGGTAGCGAGAAAGCATGACTCGGTACTGAATTTTGTGGCTGGATTGTTCCAACATCACAAAAAAATCATTCAATCCTTGAAAATATTTATTGCCTTTCCACAATAAATCGTACTCCTCTGGAGAGAGGTCTTTAATCGCTCGGTGAATTGGGAAGTCAAACTTGTGGCTATTCGTGATTAGTTCCGTTTGGTACTGACTCATTTTTTCGCCACGCCATGCAACTACTGCACCTTCATAGACAGAAAGATTGCGATTGGGAATTACCAAATTTTCGTCAATATCTATTACATGACCAAAACCCTCACAACGTTTGCAAGCCCCATAAGGATTGTTGAAGTTGAAAAAGTGTGCGTTGGGTTCTTCAAAAAGAATGCCGTCCATTTCAAAACGATTGTTGAAGATACTGGTTTCACTACCAATTACTTCAACAATACAATCCCCCATACTTTCCGAAAAGGCAGTCTGGGCAGAGTCACCAGCTCGTACTCGGGTATCTTCATCGTTGTGAACAACAAGGCGGTCAATCAATACTTGAATGTTGGTGACAGCAGCATTTTTTCGCAATTTCACTTCTTCAATGCGTGTAAGTTCACCGTCGATTGCTACTCTCGTAAAACCTTTTTGCAGTAAAATAGATAGCTGATTCTGTGGTGTTCTGCCATCTTTTACTTCAAAGGGAATGAAAACTTGAACTTTGCTGCCTTCTTCTAAAGAGGTGATATAGTCGACAACATCCGAAACGGTATGCTTTTTGACAAGGTTTCCAGAGATAGGAGAGTAAGTCTTACCGATTCGGGCAAATAAGAGACGGAGGTAGTCGTAAATTTCAGTAAGAGTACCAACTGTAGATCGGGAAGTTCGAGTGATGACTTTCTGTTCGATAGCGATTGCAGGACTTATTCCTTTGATGTAATCTACATCGGGTTTATCCATACGCATCAAAAATTGGCGAGCGTAAGAAGATAAACTTTCCACATACCGTCTTTGTCCTTCGGCATAAAGGGTGTCTATTGTCAAAGATGATTTTCCTGATCCACTCACACCTGTCACAACCACTAATTTATTTCGTGGAATGATTACGTTTACGTTTTTCAAGTTATGTACTCTTGCACCCTTTATAATAATATTTTTTTTGGGGTCAGCAGTTTCAATATCTTTCATCATATATTTTAGAAAATTGGAGGGACAAAGTTACCTTAATAAAGTTCAAAATCAATGATAAAATCACACATCGTCATTAAAATACTGTGGATAGTATGAGTTGATTAAATTGATAAATTACATTGATCTCACACTTCGCACCCTTTTTTTCAAAAAAGCAATTAACTCATTTTTGCAATTCATTTAATAATATTGAATTATAAGTATCAATAATTTTTAACTTATTTTTTTATAAATTCATTATTTGGCATCGACCTCCAATTTTAAGCAAACACTCTATGTATAATAAACATTCTTTAACTAAGAGAATCAAACTGTTTTTTGACTTTTATTCTACAAACAATTGATTTTTAGATTTTTAAAATTGAATTGTATTATTTGTTAAGGGTGAACTGTAAAAAAAATGAATTATCCAAAGATTTTTAAAGAGGTGCGGAACATAAGTTGATTTAAGTCATTGTCATCAAAAAACGCAAAAGTATTTCAATGCTTATGCAGCCTTTTGGTCTAAATGACAGTCTTTGAAATAAGGAAATTTCTTTTTTAATAAAAGTTGAAAAAAATCCCTTAAAAAGTCCAAAAACTTTCATTTTTTTAAAAAACAATAGGCAACTGTTTTTGATTCCAATGAAATATTTTTACTTTTGTTTGGAACTTACAACAAATAATTCATTTCTTCACAAATAAACGAATGCTTATAGACTAGAAAACTCTACACTAATTTTTAAACTGTACTTGTGTAAACTGAGAGGAAAGAGTTGATATTCTACTCTTTACCTTCACCCAAAATAATTGCTTAACTATGGATTTGCACACAATTAGTGATAGAGCATTGGTCAAGATGTATATGGCCGGTAATGAGCATTCTCTCGCCGAATTAATTCGCCGACATCAGGAAAAGGTATATACTTCCATTTTTATGTTTGTTAAAGACGAAGTATTGGCTGAAGATATTTTTCAGGACACCTTTATTAAGGTAATAGAAACACTTCGTAGGGGAAAATACTATGAAGATGGTAAGTTTTTACCTTGGGTTTTGCGAATTTCCTACAACCTTTGTATTGATCACTATCGAAAGGTAAAACGTACACCAACGATTACCAATAGTGAAGGGTATGATATCTTCAAATTTTTGAAATTTGAAGAAGATTCGCCTGAAAAGTCAATGATAAAGAACGAGACGCATACAAAAGTACGTAAGTTGGTAGAACAACTGCCTGACGAACAGAAAGAAGTCGTTATTTTGCGACACTATGCAGACCTAAGTTTTAAAGAGATTGCTAAAATCACAAACGTTAGCATCAATACAGCGCTAGGTCGTATGCGTTATGCGCTTATTAACATGCGTAAAATGATTACAGAAAAACAAATTCTGCTTTAGCAGAAATTCTTGGGCTTATTAACAATAAAGAGAGATTAGCTTGCGTTTTATAGGCGATTATGTAAATCGTAATATACAAACTTAAGTAACCCCCTCTAAATTAGTAACGCCTATGTACGAACAGTTTACACAAGAAGATCTCATTCGTTATAGTTATAACGAAACCAGCCTTACAGAAAGTAAAGCCATAGAACAAGCAATAGAAGAAAATTGGGAAATGAAAGAACAGTATGAAGAGATACAAGCAACTTTTGATATTTTGGACAAAGTTGTGTTGCGATTTCCCAACCCATCTTCTATCAAAATAATCATGGATTATAGCCAGAAAACCCATACAATGGAAACTCCCTGCTAACTCTGGATTCTGTGCATTATTTCCCTATTTTATACAAGTATATAAAGGCTGTAAAGTGTTAAATACAACTTTACAGCCTTTTTGTATTATTATCCAACTATTTATCCAAATAATGGTTTAAACTTAATTAAAACCCCAATAGAAAACAGTAATTGAAATTGATACATTAAAAACAGATTTCCTAGTACCCCCTAATTCAAAATAATATGCCCTTAACTACTAAAAAACTCTATACTTATTTTAGGAAGAATAACCATGTATGTACAGATAGCCGCAAAGTACAACCAAATGATTTGTTTTTTGCTTTGAAAGGCCCCAATTTTGACGGTAATGTGTATGCAGATGATGCTCTAAAAAGAGGAGCTACTTATGCAGTGATTGATAACCCCGAATTTCAGAAAAGCGATAGACACCTATTGGTTCAAGATACGCTTACCGCCCTACAAGACTTAGCTACTTATCACCTTAAAGAAGTCAAACCTATATGCATTGCAATCACTGGATCCAATGGTAAAACAACTACCAAAGAATTGATAACAAGTGTATTAGCAACTACCTTCAATACACAAGCCACTATCGGCAATTTGAACAATCATATTGGAGTGCCGCTTACTTTATTATCCTTAGTAGACGATACCAAAATGATGATAGTAGAAATGGGTGCAAATCACATAGACGAAATTAACTTTTTGTGTAGCATTGCTCTACCTAACTTTGGTTTGATCACTAATATTGGTAAAGCACACTTAGAAGGTTTCGGCAGTGTCAATGGGATTGTGAAAGCCAAAGGAGAACTATTTGATTTTTTGGATGCCTCTGGAGGACATTCTTTTCTGAATATGAACGATTTTCGAGTAGCTAAAATTGGCTATTTTATTCAAAATGCTTCCACTTACGGAAGTGGAGAATGGTACAAAACAGATGTAAGGATGGAAGGTGCAGAGCCTTTTTTGAAGGTAAATTGGTATCCTAAAGTTCAAACAGGTAAAAATAAACGAGCTATTTTAGACCCCATTGATATTCAAACACAATTAATTGGGGCTTATAATTTGGACAATGTGACTGCTGCAATTGCAGTTGGAAGTTACTTCAATGTTTCTGCTGAAAACATCAAGCAAGCCATTGAAGCCTATAAACCTAACAATCAACGCTCACAAATACTTGAAAAAAATGGAAATACAATTGTACTCGATGCCTACAATGCCAACCCCACAAGTATGGAAGCAGCACTACAAAATTTTGCAAAGATGAAAGGCGAAAATAAAGTAGTCATATTGGGAGATATGCTTGAAATGGGAAAGGAAAGCGAAACGGAGCATCTGAAATTGTTGAAAATGCTATTAGAAATGAAAGTATCTCAAGTAGTGTTGGTGGGGAACGAACTAATGAAAGCGGATAAAAAACGACAATTTTTACACTTTCAAAATACAAAAGATGCACGTAATTGGTTTGATGAGCAGCATTTTCAAAATGCACTGATACTTTTGAAAGGATCAAGAAGTATTGCTTTAGAGAAAATTGTTGAGTAAATTTAGGCCTATCAAAACAGCATACTATGATTCTCGTTACAGGTGGTACAGGTTTGGTCGGAGCACACCTGCTTAGGCAATTGATTGAACAACAGAAGCATCCTATCAGGGCTATCAAACGAAATTCAAGTAGAATGGATTTGGTGGCAGACATTGAAGATCAAATAGAGTGGTTTCAAGCGGATATATTGGAGGTAGAGAATTTGAGGGCTGCAATGGTAGGCGTTTCTAAGATTTATCACTGTGCTGCTGTTATTGCTTTTGACTCGAAACAATACGAATGGATGCACCGAGTGAATGTGGAAGGCACGGCGAATGTGGTGAATTTGGCATTGGAGGAAGGTGTACAAAAATTAGTTCACGTCAGTTCGATTGCTGCAATTGGCAGAAGTGAGCGAAATAATAGAGTGAGTGAGAACACTAAGTGGGAGGATAGCCCTAACAATAGTCAATATGCTATTAGCAAGTACAGAGGAGAGATGGAAGTGTGGCGAGGTGCTGCAGAAGGGTTGAATGTCGTCATCGTAAATCCTTCTGTCATTATTGGAGAAGGATATTGGAATGAAGGAAGTAGTCAGTTAATTTCTAAAGTAGCCAAGGGTTTACCATTTTATCCAGCAGGAGGAACAGGCTTTGTAGATGTAAAAGACGTGGTGGAAGCAATGATTGGTTTGATGGATAGTAAAGTCGGAAACGAACGGTTTATTCTAAATGGAATCAATACGACCTACCAAGATTTTTTTACACAAGTCGCTGTGAAATTTGGTAAGAAACCTCCTCGTTTCAAAATCAATCCCTTGATTGCTGCTATTTCGTGGAGATTAGCCAAACCCTTGTCGTGGATTACTAGAAAAGCCCCTTTGATTACCAAAGAAACTGCTCAATTGATGCAATCACGATATTTTTATGACAATAGTAAAATTCAAAAAATGATTGGGTTTAAATTTCGGTCATTTGAAGATACGCTTCGGAGAATTGCTAAAAATTTTCCGAAAGAAGGATAATAAAAAAACCGCTCATTTTTTGATGAGCGGTTTTTTAAGAAAGGGGGTGGACATCTTTTTAGGATGAATTGTATTTTTAAGGTTTTGACCCATTTGCAACATTGGGGCTAGATGTATCGGGCAATATGGCAATTCTGAGCAATTGTGGACTTACTTTGAAGCCATAGTTAATCATTTTACTTTGATTAATTTCAAATTTGAGTGCGCCCGTTCGGGTTTCTACAAAATTAATCAAGCCTCCTTGTTGGGTAAAACCTACCTTTTCACCGACTAATAAAATACTTTTACTCGCTAATTTTTCTAAATTTGCTTGTAAAATACTTTGATTTTCACTGATAAATAAAATATGGCATAATGCAGAACTAGAAGCTAATAAATCATTTACATTATCAAAAGAACGCACCTTTACAGGCCTGGTTATTTCGTTAGAATTTGCTTTCTGCTCTAAATAACTATACACTTCTGTGTTTCCTATTACACCTATAATAACTTCACTATTGCCTTGCACACCACTCCACTCCACATACTGAATAAAGTTGTAGATATAATCTGCTTTTTGAGTATTGGCGTTTGCTTGAGCAAGAAGACTCACGCAAACCAGCAATAAACTGGATACTAATAGCGAAATATTCTTAAAAGTTAACATAGATTTGGGATATTACCGTAGTTCAGTCTAAAATAAGTAGTGTATTCAGTTTCATAGGCACTTAGTTATCTGATTAGTTTTACGATGGTATAGGGTATGAAAGATTCATTTATATCAAAGCTTGACTATTTATTCTATATTTTCATTGATTTAAAATATATTTTTTTAGGCGAAAATCTATTCAATTATTTGATATTCAATTTATTTCAAAATAAAATTTAAATAAAAAATTGCGTAAAATATATGTATTTACAATAAAAACATGACAAAATTTAGCAAACAGATGACAAGGAACTTTATAATATTTTTTGACTTCTTTTTGTTAATTAAGAGAACTATTTGACCTCTTTATACGATTATTTTAGTACAAAAGATTGAGGCAACTTTTAGTTCGCCCATGAAGACTGCAAACAATAAGTCAGACTTTGTGATTATCCAATAGATTAATACATTGAAGCGTAAAAAAATATCTATGAATACTGCAAGACATTTTCTTTTTCTACTGACTACGGTTAGTTTACTTTTAGTAGCAGGCTGTAAACTATTTGAAGCCCCAATAGATGCGACTACTGCCTATCAAAATAAACAATATGCAGTAGCCAGTACCTTACTGATTGAAGAATACAACAAAGAGTCAGACCTTATTAAAAAATCAAATATTGCCTACAAAATAGGGGAGTCTTTTCGAATGGCAAACAACACCAAGAATGCCGAAATATGGTACGCAAAAGCACTCGACTACAGCTCTGAACCTGCTGTATTGTTCAAATATGGGTTGATGCTCAAAGCCAATGGCAAATACAAAGAAGCAATTGTCAACTTTAGAGAATATGCCCTCAGCAATCCCATTGACGCAGTAAGAGCTACAAAAGAGCGACAAGCCTGCCAACAAGCATTAGAATGGCAGGAAGACAAAACGGATTATAAAATCCTTCAATTACAGGGCATCAACTCCATTGCCTCCGACTATGCTCCTGTATTATATGCGGATAAACAATTGGTTTTCACTTCCGATAGAAGCGAATCAATGGGCGAAGATGAATTTGGTTGGACTGGAAACAAATATTCTGATTTGTTTGTCGCCAATTTATTGAACGAAGTAACCTATGACCTACCCGTTCAGTTTGGCGATTCTATCAACACTGCCTTCAATGAGGGCGTAGTGAGTTTCACCTCAGATTTCAACACCGTGTATTTTACGGCTTGCGGTAGTCCACACGAAAAAGACGATTTTTGTCAGATATATGTGACAAACAAAGGTGAAGGCGGAAAATGGAGAGTGCCAGTACAGGTAGTACTTTTTGAAGAAGACACCATCAATGTAGGACACCCTTATATTACCCCCAACGGCAAAGAATTGTACTTTGCAGCAGATGCTCCAGACAGCTATGGCGACAAAGATATTTATATGTCCACCATTACGCCAGAAGGTCTGTGGTCTTATCCTAAAAATCTCGGCCCAGAAATCAATACTGAGAACTACGAAGGATTTCCGTATATCGGAACAGATGGACGACTTTATTTTGCTTCAAATGGGCATTACGGCATGGGAGGCTTAGACATCTATCGTGCAGACCGTGAGAAAAAAGGATGGACGAATGTGGAAAACCTCAAAGCTCCAATTAATTCATCTGCCGATGACTTTGGGATTGTCTTTTTTCCTTACATCGAACCCGAAATGATGGACAAAGTGGAGGCAGAAGGTTATCTCAGTTCTGCTCGCAATGGAGGAAAAGGTGCAGACGATATCTATAAATTCATATTAGAAATCCCAAAAGAAGAACCTCCTGTAGTCATTACAGATACCGTTCCTCCAATTCCAGTAGTACCTAAAGAGCCTATTTATGTCTTGGAGGGAAAGGTATTTCAAAAAATACTGGCAGATCCAGAAGATCCTAATAGTGGTGTAGTACGTAGAGAGCCTATTCCCACCGCAGTTGTTGAAGTATTGGGTTTGAGTGCCAACAGCCGCATCGGAAAACGTTTGGTGACTGACGAAAATGGCTTCTTTTCATTGGAAGTAGAAAAAGAAACCGACTATAAAGTGCGTGCCTCTTCTGCTGGATTTCTGGCAGCCTCGGTCAATGCTTCAACCAAAGGTAAAACAGGTGCTGCAGGAGAAACAGTGAAAGTATATGTGGAAATTACACTGGACAAAGTATTTATCCAAAAATCCATTACCCTCCAAAATATCTACTACGACTTGGACAAATGGGATATTCGAGAAGATGCCAAACCTACGCTCAATGAGGTGGCAAGCGTGATGCTCGAAAATCCTACTCTATTGGTAGAAATGGGTTCGCATACCGATTCACGAGGAAAAAATGCTTATAACCTTGAGCTTTCACAGAAAAGAGCCGAATCTGCCGTAGATTACCTCACTTCAAAAGGAATAGAACGAAGCCGATTAATTGCAAAAGGTTATGGAGAAACACAATTGACCAATGGGTGTGCAGACGGTGTTACCTGCGATGAAGAACAACATCAAGCCAATCGCCGCACAACCTTCAAAGTAGTTTCTAATAAGTATCGTGGAGGAAGCGCAGGTTTTTAGGAATACATTGTATCTATGCACTGCTTTTTATAACTTTGCGTTTTTAAATAACAAAAGCTAGCAAATGTTGCTAGCTTTTACTTTCTACGTGAATGTTATGATGGCAACTATCCAAAAAGGACAGATATTTACCGACTTAATTCAAAAAAAAACCTCTCTTGCACTGATAGGTTTGGGATATGTAGGTTTGCCAATAGCGCTCGAATTTGCCAAGAATTTGTCCGTTATTGGATTTGACATCAGCCAAGAACGCATCAAAATGATGCAAGAAGGCATTGACCCCAGCAATGAACTTTCTGCCAAAGAATTTGAAGACAAAGATATCCAATTTACCCACCACATTAAAGACCTTCAAAAAGCACGATTTTACATTGTAGCCGTTCCTACACCGATTGACGAACACAAAGTTCCCAATTTGAAGCCCTTATTAAGTGCCTCAAAATTCATCGGAAAAGTATTGAAGCAAGGAGATTATGTGGTTTATGAATCAACAGTTTACCCTGGTTGTACGGAAGAAGACTGTGTGCCTATTTTGGAAGAAATGTCAGGTTTGAAGTGCGGCAGAGACTTCAAAGTGGGTTATTCACCTGAGCGCATCAACCCCGGCGACAAAGAACACACAATCACCAAAATTACCAAAGTTGTATCGGGTTGTGATAAAGAAGCTTTGGACAATATTGCAGCCGTATATGGTTCGATAGTCGAGGCAGGTATTTTCAAGGCAAGTTCTATCAAAGTGGCAGAAGCGGCAAAGGTAATCGAAAACACACAGCGTGACCTCAATATCGCCTTAATGAATGAGTTGTCCATTATTTTTGATAAGATGAACATCTCTACATCGGATGTATTGAAGGCCGCAGGTACCAAATGGAATTTCTTACCCTTCTCGCCAGGCTTAGTCGGGGGACATTGTATCGGAGTCGACCCTTACTATTTGACCTACAAATCAAAAGAATTGGGTTATCGCCCGCAAATCATCCTCAGCGGTCGCCGAATCAACGATGATATGGGCGCATACATCGTAAAACGCATTGTACAAATGCTTATCAAACAAGGTAAAAGCATTCACCAATGCAAAGCACTCATCATGGGCGTAACCTTCAAGGAAAATGTGAGCGACATCCGCAATTCAAAAGTAATAGACCTCGCCACCGAACTACAATCTTTTTCCATCGAAACCGACATCATTGACCCACACGCTTCATCCGAAGAATTGCAGCATGAATACGGAATAGGATTGACCGAACAAATCAGATCGGATTATGACTGTGTGATTGTGGCCGTCAAACACGATGAATACGCCAATTTAAACGAAGCTTACTTTCAGCGTATTAGCAATCCCTCGGCTATTTTGATTGACATCAAAGGTGTTTACCACGGTCAGATTGAAGAGATGGAGTATTGGACTTTGTAAAAAAATCAAGGTTCTTGGACAAAATCTGTGATTTGAAACTTCGGAAGTTTGCCGCTTACAAAATCAAAAAAACTATTTCGCTAAAAATCAACCTCTTATAAAATGAAACTTCCGAAGTCTTTATTACTTCCACAAAAATTGTCACAGAACCAAAATCAAAAAGTATGACCAACCAAGACATCGCTTCAAAAATTGACCACACGATTTTGAAGCCCACCACAACCCACCTTCAAATTGACCAACTTTGTGAGGAGGCTCTGCAATATAGCTTTGCAGCCGTATGTGTGCCGCCCAATCGAGTAGAACAAGCAGTGAAAAAATTGAAGGACAGTTCGGTAAAAGTAGCAACCGTCATAGGCTTTCCTTTTGGCTACAACGATTCGATTATCAAAATGTTGGAAACCAATACTGCTATCGAAAGTGAGGTGGATGAAGTAGACATTGTGGCAAATATTGGAGCCATCAAAGAACATAATTGGGAAATGGTCAGAATGGATTTGCTGGTTGCCGTACAATTGTGTCAAGTGCATAAAATAACCTCCAAAATCATCATCGAAACAGGCTTGCTCTCCAAAGAAGAAATTGTGAAAATGTGTATAATATGCGCCGAATTACAAGTGGATTATGTCAAAACTTCAACAGGCTTCAATGGCGAAGGGGCAACGATTGAAGTAATAAAATTGATGCGAGTCAACTTACCCAAATTCATCAAAATCAAAGCATCTGGCGGTATTCGTACACGAGAATTTGCCGTAGAATTGATAGAAGCTGGAGCAGACCGATTGGGTTGTTCTAGTGGGGTGAAAATCGTTTCTGAAAACTGAAACTTGTCTTTTACTTAGCTGTTGATGTATGAAATGGTATTTTTGCTTTTCATTTTTCACTTACTTCAATGTGCCTTCTTATGAAATCACCAATTTTCCTCTCGATATTCCTTTTCTCATTGCTGCTTTTTTCCTGCAATAACGAACAAACCTCCAATACGTCAACAGCTTCCAATACGCCAAAAACCGACCTAATTCTGTACAACGGAACGATTTATACGGCAGATGAAAACCTACCTAAAGCTGAAGCCATTGCAGTGAAAGATGGTGAAATCACCTTTGTTGGCAGCAATGCCGATATTCAATCTTGGATACCCGATGCTGCAAAAGTCGTTGATTTGGAAGGAAAGACGGTATTACCTGGATTCATTGAAAGCCACGGTCATTTGCTCGGTTTGGGTCGTCAAAAAACACAATTGGAGTTGGCAAATTTGAGGAGTTATGAACAGTTGGTGGATTTGGTGGCGGAAGCGGTCAAAACTGCTAAAAAAGGAGAGTGGATTCTGGGGAGAGGATGGCATCAGAGCAAATGGGAAAAAATTCCGAATCCCTCGGTCAAGGGTTTCCAGACGCACGAATTATTGAGTGTCGTTTCACCTGACAACCCTGTTTTTCTGACCCATGCAAGTGGTCATGCAGGTTTTGCGAATGCCAAAGCAATGAAAATGGCGGGCATTACGAGCGAAACAACTTTTCCGGAGGATGGTGAAATCATGAAAGATGCGGATGGCAATCCAACGGGTATTTTTGTGGAAAATGCAGAACAATTGATTACCAAAATCATCCCCGAATCTACGCCCGAAACAGATGCAAAGGCATTGCAGGCAGCGGTGGAGGAATGTTTGAAGTATGGCATTACCTCCTTTCAAGATGCAGGTTCGGAGCAGAAAGACATTGACCTTTACAAGAATTTTTTGTCCAATAATCAACTCAAAATCAGGCTTTATGTCATGTTGGCAGGATGGGCTGAAGATGATAGTTTACTGCAAAAGTGGTATGCGAAAGGGCCTGAAATTGGGTTGGGAGACAACCACCTCACCATTCGCAGCATCAAAATGTATGCAGATGGAGCTTTGGGGTCTCGTGGAGCATGGCTTCTCGACGAATACAGCGACCGTCCTGCTCATTTCGGAAACAACATCATGGATATGGAGGCGATTTATAAAACAGCCTCTAATGGACTGCAAAATGGCTTTCAGGTATGCACCCATGCGATTGGCGACAAAGCAAATCGAGAAGTCTTGAACCAATACGAAAAGGCTTTTGCAGCCTATCCCGAAGCTGCAAAAAATGCCCGTTTTCGCATCGAACACGCACAACATCTTTCGCTTGAAGACATTCCGAGGTTTGGAGAATTGGGAATAATTGCGTCTATTCAAGGGATTCACATGGCTTCTGACCGTCCGTGGGCGATTGACCGTTTGGGTAAAAAACGCATTGAAGAGGGGGCTTATGTTTGGCAAAAACTCCTTCAATCGGGCGCAAAGGTCATCAATGGAACTGATACTCCTGTCGAACCTGTCAATCCTTTTGCTTGCTTCTATGCTTCGGTGACTCGTCAAACTTTGGCGGGTACGCCAGAGGGGGGCTATGAGGCTGACCAGAAAATGACCCGTGAACAAGCCTTGAAAACCTATACTTTGGATGCAGCTTATGGTTCGTTTGAGGAGGACATCAAGGGTTCTATTGAAGTGGGGAAATTGGCAGATTTTGTGGTGTTGGATAAAGATTTAATGCAAATTCCCGTAGAACAGATTTTGAGAACGAAGGTGGTTTATACGATTGTGGGAGGGGAGATTGTTTTTGAAGGGGAATAGAATACAAAAGTAAGATTTTGATTATTTGAATTGTGCCGCTAGTGGCGACACAATTCAAATAGTTTTGTTTTTAAAGTATTAATCAAAATCTCAAAACCCACTATCATCCACCTGCTCCAACCAATCACTAACACTAAGCCGTTTTCGCCATTACCACTTCAACAGCATCCTTGACCGTCAGCATTTTCTCTGCCGAATCATCGTCAATTTCGATGTCAAAAGCATCTTCCACATCAATGATAATGTCCACCAAATTGGCAGAATTGATGTCCAAATCGTTCAATAAATTTGTTTCACCATTGATACTTTGCAGTAAACTTTTGTCTTCCACATAAGGTGCAATAATCGTTTGCAGTTTTTCGGTAATTTGTTCTTTGGTCATATTTTATATGTGTATTTTTTATTCGTAAAAAAATCTGCGCCATCAATAAAATCTGCGATCAATATTTCTTGAAGATAACACAACTGTTCACATCTCCAAAACCAAAGCTGCTTTTCGCAAAAATGTTTAGTTCTGCTTTTTGAAAAGTTTGTGGAATTCTTTTGGGGTCAATAACCGCTGCAATTTCGGGATGTAAATCTTCACAATTCAAAGAAGGATGCAAAAAATTGCCCTTCAATTGCAGCACAGCCGCCACCGCTTCAATCGCTCCTGCGGCACTCAAACAGTGTCCAATCATGGACTTCAAAGCACTGATATACGGAAAATCCGTTCCTGTTCGCTGCAATGCCTTGGACCAACTCGCTACTTCACCAGGGTCAAACATCGTAGAGGTCAAATGTCCCGAAATCGCATCTACTTCCGATGCTTCAATGCCCGCATCTTGCAGTGCGCCGAGGATGCAACGCTCTATGCCTAAAACATTTGGAGCTGTCATGCTGCCTGCATTTCGTTGACCGCCAGAATTGGTAAAACCGCCCAAGACTTCTGCATAAATCGGTGCATTTCGCTCCAAAGCACTCTCCAAATCCTCCAACAACAAAGCCCCCGCACCACCTCCAGGCACAAAACCCGTAGCCGTTGCACTCATCGGTCGAGAAGCATATTCTGGATTATCATTGCTTCGCCGATTCAACACCCGCATCGCATCAAATCCCGCCCAAACGTATGCTCCCGCACTATCACAGCCTCCACACAACATTCGTTTTGCCTTGCCGAGTCGAATCCGTTCCGCACCCATAATAATCGCCTCCGTTCCTGTGCTACAAGCAGAAGCATTCGTTGTGACTTGATTTCCCAAACCCAACATTCCACCCAAGTAGGCACTCACGCCGCTTGACATCGTTTGTTGGGTAATCGTGCTGCCCAGTCGCCTCGTATTCAATTCGTCAATCATATACATGGCGTAGCGAATTGCCCTTGCGCTCGCCAAACCTGCCCCCATAATACAACCGCTATCCCAATCTGCTTCATCCGTTTTGCGGTCCGAAATGGTCAAACCTGCATCTTTCCACGCATCCATTCCTGCAATGCAGCCATACAAAACGCCATTGGCTTTGAGGCGACTGAGTTCTAAATCCGAAAAATACTGTTGTTTGTGTTCGAGAGTGACAGGCGGTATTCCTCCTACTTGACAGGAAAATTTCAATTCCTTCAATTCTTCAATGAATTGAATACCCGATTTCCCTTCCTTCAATGCGGCTTCAAAATCGGCTAACCCGACTGCATTTGGAGCAACTACGCCCATTCCTGTTATGACGACTCGTTTGATAATGTTGGTTTTTGAATGATAGAATTTTTATTCACCTCACTTCTCACTTCTTGCATCTCACTTCCTCAAAACCATTCCCGACAAATGCCCTTTGCAGACTTTTTCACCTGCTTCATTGGTCATCACCACTCTACACTTCAATTTGCCGAAACGAAAGTACACCTTTTCGGACTGTACCCAAACTTTTTCTTCTGGACGCACCATCTTCAAAAATTCTACTTCTGAACTACTAAACGCAAAATCAATAAGTTGGAGGTTTTCATGTGCTTTGATTAAGAACATTCCCAAAGTCACCAAACCGATTTGTGCCATCGTTTCGATCAATATAACCCCTGGCGTAATCGGATTGTTGGGAAGGTGTCCACGATAAAAATACTCATCTTTGCGAAAAGTATAAGTTCCTTTTGCGCCATTTTCGTTGATTTCGGTGAGTTCATCTACAAATAAAAAAGGTGGCTCATAGGGAAGCAGTTCTTTGATGCGTTGCAGTAAATCCATGTAGAATAGAAGGATTAACGCATTTAATTGTTTACAAACAACAAGAATATATTTTTACTGTAATAAGGCTGTTTTCATTGAAGGAAGTGAAGAAACGTAGATATTGGAGCAAATTGCAGTTGTAGAGGAACTTTTTAGCATTATTCTGCTGTTGATTAAATAACAGCAAAAACCTTATGCTTATGAATACCTTCAGCAAATTGCAATTTCGTTGGTACTTGTTCAACAAAAATATTCCCCAATTGGCAACATTCCTTCAATCTCCCTCCTACAAAAACCGTAGATTGGCCGCCCTAAAATTGGGACAATTGAAGGACATAACAGCCATTCCTTTTTTGAAGCAAAAACTGGATGACCCTGTATTGAAGGTAGCCGAAACTGCTTTGTATGCCATTGAAGTAATTTCTACTTTTAATGATTATCCTATTGACTTGCAAGAATATAAGTACACATTGAAGCAAAGAAAAAAGGATTTAGCGTATTCCTACCATAGAATGGAAGATTTCAAATTTCAGAAAGAAAGTTGGATTCCCACAATTAAGCAATTACTGAAAAAGCCCATTGCTTATGGAAGCTGGTTTCCGAATCAATAACCCAAAAAACGCTATGGATTTTATCACAAAACTGCAAAAGTCTAAACAACGTCCTTCACCACCGCCACCAAATACTGCAAATCTTTCTCCTCGTTATAAATTGAAGGTGAAACCCTTACGGCATCTCCACGAAACGAAACATAGATTTTTTCGTCTACAAAACGTTGCTTCAAAGCATCGATAGATACGTTTTGAGGAAGTCGAACGCCAAATAAATGTGCGCTGCGAAAATCGGTATCTTCCACCCAACAACCCATATCTTTGAGTGCTTCAATCGGGTTTGCCACAATACTTTTGCAGTAGGCTTGAATATGGGCAGGTTTCCAACAATTCAAGGTTTTGATGGCTTCTAACAGCATGGGAACCAAGATAAAATTGCTTGCTTCTCCCGTTTGATACCGCCATGCACCTGCTTGATACCTGTCTTCGTAATGGACCAAATTGGCGAAATCCTCGCTTTTGTAGCGGTTGAACCAACTTTCTTCAATCGGTTTGCCATTGTCAAACGCTTCTCCAAAATAGGCTACCCCGAGCGAATAAGGACCTAACAACCATTTGTAACCTCCACAAATCAAGGCATCAGGCTGAATGACTTGCACATCAAAAGGATATGCCCCAACTGATTGTGTTCCGTCAATTACCAAAAGTGCACCCACTTCACGGGTTCGCTGTCGAATTTTCACCAAATCAAACCAAGAGCCATCCGCCCAATGTATGTGCGACATCGCCACCAATTTAGTTTTTGGAGTGATGGCTTCCAACAGATGTTCATTCCAAATTTTGCCCCGATTTTCTTTGGTTTTGGGGGCAGAAACGGTGATGATTTCTGCGCCGTTTTTTGCAGCCAATTCCTGCCAAACATAGACATTGCTCGGAAACTGTTCGCCAATCAGCACAATGTTTTCACCTTTACCGATTTGAATATTGTTGGCCACAACTGCCATTCCATAAGAAACCGATGGAATGGTCGCAATTCTCTGTGGTTCAAGATTGTTGATGAGTTGTGAATATTGTTTTCGGATTTCCTCCAAGGGTTTGAAAAAATCGTCTATGCTAAGGTTGAAGGGTAGTCTTTTGGCTTGAACGCCTTGAATACCTGCCGAGTCAACGCTTCTAAGGGTAGGCGACATATATGCACCATTGAGGTAGGTGACATTATCGGGCAGAAAAAAATGTTCTTTTTGACATTGAAGTGCTTTTTTCATTTTTATTCTTATTTTGATTTTCATTTATTCCTTATCTGTCAATCGAAAGACAGAGCCTAAATTTCTCTATTTTTGTGGAAACATTCAAAAAAGCAGTTTCGTTTTGCAGACGTAAACTATTTATTTTCTTTCAACCCAAATAGATTCAGATGAAAAGGATAAAGTATTCGTGCATAGCTATTTTGTTTTGCACATTGGGTGTATTGAATAGCTGCAATGTCAGCAACATGAAACTGAGCAAGATTGACTTAGTAGATTTAGAGGGGAAGGAAGTGCATTTGGAGGATTTGAAGGGAAAACCGATTTTCCTCAATTTTTGGGCTACATGGTGTCCGCCTTGCCGCCAAGAAAAACCAGCGATGGAACGAGCAAGGCAAATTTTGGAGAAAGAGGGTTTTCAATTTGTGATGATTTCACAAGAAGATATTGAGGTTATCAAAAAATTTCACCATGCAAAACCTTATGGCTTCAAATACCTAAAAACCATGGACAACATCAAGTTACTGGGCGTTTTTGAAATTCCTCAAACCTATGTTTACAACAGCGATGGTGAAGTTGTTTTTGAGCATACAGGCATGATGAATTGGGATAGCCCCGAAACTTTGCAGATGTTGCGAGAAGTGGTGAAGTGAAAACTCAAGACAAACTCAAAAAACAAATGCAAATTCAAAAGATTATTTGAATTTGCATTTGAAACTTGGATTTATATTTTCCTCTTATCTTTCCACCAAAGTACCAATTGCTTCTCCTTGCACAATGCGTCGAAGATTGCCTATTTGATTGACATCAAATACAATGATTGGAATGTTGTTTTCTTCACAAAGCGTGAAGGCAGTCGTGTCCATCACTGCCAGTTTTCGACTCAATACTTCTTCAAAAGAAATGGTGTCAAATTTTTGGGCATCCTTGTCTTTTTCGGGGTCGGCTGTATAAACGCCATCGACTCGTGTTCCCTTCAAGATTACATCTGCTTCAATCTCAACGGCTCTAAGTGCCGCTGCAGTATCGGTTGTAAAATAGGGATTGCCTGTTCCTGCTGCCAAAATCACCACTCGCCCATTTTCCAAGTGTCGAATGGCTCGGCGGCGAATGTAGGGTTCACAGACTTTGTTCATTTCGATAGAAGACATTAGACGTGTTTGCAGCCCTACTTTTTCGAGGGTGTTTTGAAGTGCAATGCCGTTCATCACCGTTGCCAACATGCCCATATAATCACCTGATGCACGGTCAATTCCCATATCTTTTGCTTGCATTCCCCTAAAAATATTGCCGCCTCCAATCACAATCGCTACTTGAACCTTTTCTTCCTGTACGATTTCTTTGACCTGCTCAATGTATTCCATGATTTGATCGGGGTCAATGCCGAATTCTCCCTTACCGATAAGGGCTTCCCCACTGAGTTTCAATAAAATTCGCTTGTATTTTGGCGTTTTTGCTTGACCATTGCCATTGGAGTTGATAGACATGAGAACGTTTTTAATTTTGAAGAAATGAAAACTTCGGTAAGTGAAAACTCAAAAACTGACTGATTTAAAATTAGTTAGCAGTCAAGTAGCTTGAAATTATTTTGAAAGTTTCGTTATGTACCGACTTTAGGCTGCAAAAATAGCAAATACACTACACATAACTTCGCATTTTCATGATCGCAACCAACATCTTGAGGCTATCGCTTACCAAATTCACCTTCGACAAGCCTCTTTCCTCCCATTTTACAGGCAAAGATTCCACTACATTTCTACCTTTGAGGAGGCGAAACAAAACCTCGACATCATGTGCATAGCCCAATTCAACCAAAGGCTCAAAAGCGGTTTTGGCAATGGAAGTAGGGTACAATTTGAAGCCACACTGAGTATCGCCTTCCGTAATGCCTGTAAACCAATACACAATGGTAGAAAAAACCCGCCCTATGATTCGCCGATACCAAAGAGCTTTCACCAATTCTTGTTCTCGCCCCAATTCTCGTGAGCCAATGTAGGTCGTTTTCTGTTCCTTCAAATCTACCATTCCTTTTGCCACCCAATTGTCCAACTGTTCGGGTAAGGTCGCAAAATCTGCATCCGAACTCAATACCCATTGACTTGTTGAAGCCAAAACACCCGCTCGAATCGCATTGCCTTTACCTTTGTTTGGTTGTATATGAATCACCTTGAAGTGAACCTGTGGAAACTGTGCAGAAAATTCTTCTTCAATGACCTCCAACATTGCCTGTGTTTGGTCTTTGCTTCCATCATTCACCATCGTCACTGCATCAAAGAACTGATTGTGGGTCAGATATTTTTGAAGCGTACTCTTGAAAAAAGGAATTCGCTGTTCTTCGTTGTAAAAAGGAATAATTAAATCAACCACGCTTAAATGAAAATTAAATCACAGATATTTTTTTGAACAATACAGATTTTAGACATTGTTATTACACTGTAAAAGAAATTATTTAATATTTCAGCAACATCGCTGCGACTCTATTTGTAGAAACAATGGTAAATAGATTTCATAAGGGGCGTAGCCTCGACACCATCCATAGAGAATCAGCACCGAAGTTACGCTCCTAATCGCTTCAATTCCATCTATTTTTCTACAAATGGGGTCTGGGCTAAAGCCATTTTGAATTCTAAATAACTTTGGTTACAGTGTATTATTTTGTATCACCTTTTTTCTGCAATACAAACCCCTTTCCCACACTCGCTTTTGACCAACCAAACAACAACTTATCCACAGCAATCAAAGCATCGGTCAAAAAAAGCAATGGAGGATTTTTGGTAGAAGGGCGCAATTTTAGGCTTTTATCTGCTTCTTTCACAGAAGCATTTTGAGTGTTTGCCTTCAGCAGTTTTTGCAAGAATCCAGGCCAATACAATTCGGGCAAAGCCGCAAAGTATTGGGTTAAATAACGTTCGGCTTCAATATTCAGTTGGTTTTCAGCCGACCATTGTTTGAATTTTTTGGAGTCAATCAGTTTGAAATGCCCATAGGCATACGCTCCAATCGGAATTTTCTGCCGAAATAGGTTCAACAAACGATTGACGGGATCGTAGGTAAACGGAAAATCTATGGAAGGAAAAGAAACAACTGCTTTGGCGTTTGGCTGCAAAACCCGACCAATTTCCTGCATCATTTTTGCCGAATCAGGAACATGTTCAATCACATCTATTGAAATCACCAAGTCAAAAGCCACATCTTCAAAACTCAAATTTTGGGCATCTTCTATCCGATAGGTCAAGTTATCCACATTCGCATTGAGTTGTTGTGCATAAACAATGTCCGCCTCATTGATGTCGCAAGCAGTCACTTTTTCGCCATATTCTGCAATCATTTGATCATAGTCACCTTCTCCCGTTCCGAGATGCAAAATGTGTTGAAAACGGTTTTGCCCATTTGCGGTCAGCGCATCCAACGTGTTTTTGAGAAACAAATAGCGGGTTCGGTAAGTCGGAAAAAGTAGTTTGTAGTTCATATTGTACTCTTGACTGTCATCGAATTTGAGGGCAAATATCACTCATTTTCGCTTTTAAAAATGTAAAATCCATGCAAAAAGCCTTTGAAGTACTCTACTGGATCTTGAGCGTATGCTTGACAAAGCTAATTATCCTTTTGTAAAATATGGAATCTAAATGGATAAAAACCATCCCTTATCGCAGGCATTAAGAGTACCAATTATCGAAATATACGGTAAAAAAATAGCTGTCAGCATATAATGAAGATATTTAATGAACATTTATTCATTTACCCCTTACATTAGGTTTCGTTTGAAGGTGTTAGGAGAGTACATCATCGGATAAAACACAAATGCTGCCCTCGCAAGAAGCGGGACAGCATTATTTTAACCAAAAAAGATACTTTATAAAATCTGCAATTCTTTGTATTTCAACTAATTTAGATTCAAACTCTTCTTACACAGGTAGAAATCCACTTTTTCACAAGAGGTATCTGCCAAGCGACTGTCCATTTCCTCTAGTGTTTTTGGCGGAGGAACAATCACTTTTTCACCTCGTTTCCAGTCCAGAGGCATTGCCACTTTGTATTTGTCCGAAGTTTGGAGGGCATCCAAAACTCGCAAGATTTCGTCCATATTTCTACCCACATTCAAGGGATAGTACATAATCAAGCGAATTTTTTTGGAAGGGTCAATGAAAAAAACTGCACGAACCGCAGCCGTCTCACTTTCATTGGGCTGCAACATTCCATAAAGCTTTGACACCTTCATGTCAATATCCGCAATAATGGGAAAGTTAAAATAAACTCCTGTATTGTTTCTTACATTGTTAACCCAACCCAAATGAGCATGCACACTGTCAATGCTCAGACCCATCAGCTCCGTATTGAGTGCATCAAACTCGGGCTTGCGAATCGCAAAACCACTCATTTCTGTCGTACAAACGGGCGTGAAATCGGCTGGATGTGAGAACAATACGACCCATTTATCCTTTGCATAGTCCGAAAACTTGATTTTTCCTTTGGTCGTAACCGCCTCAAAATCGGGAGCTTGGTCGCCAATTCTTGGCATGGTGTTTATGATTTCTTGTGTTTCCATATTGTTGATATTATTTTGTTGCTATTGAATAATTGAAGTGTATTTGGAGTTTGATTAATATCCTCCCTTCAAATCGTAAATTTCTTCAAAACCTTTTGCGGCCAAAAGCCCTGCGGCCTTTCCACTGCGGTTGCCGCTTTTGCAATAGAGGTAAATGGGTTTTGACTTATCAAAACGCTCCATTTGTGTCACAAAATTGCTGTCAAAAAAGCTGATATTAATCGCATTATCAAAATGCCCTTGCTGAAACTCCATTGCAGTTCGCACATCTACTACTTGCACGTTTTCATTTGCTGCAATTGCTGCTCTAAATGTTTTTGCATCCAAAAGTTGGATTGCATCAGAAGTAGTTGTATTGTTGGAAAAAAAGCTGAATAAGCCCATGAGAAGAATAATTTTTATTGAATTCATTTTTTACAAATGATTTTAAAAGACTTCGGAAGTTTTGAAAACTTCCGAAGTCTGATTTTCATAGGTTACAAAGTCGAAGGACAAACATAATCGGTCACAGGAATACCCGCCTCTTTTGCAGCCCTAAAACCACCTTTCACATCCACTAAATTGTGGTAGCCTCTCGACTTCAATATCGAAGCAGCAATCATCGAACGGTAACCTCCCAAACAATGCACATAAAAAGGAGCTTCTTTGGGTAGTTCTGCCAGATGATGGTTCAACTCTGCCAAAGGCACATTCTCCGCACCTTCAACGTGTTCGGACAAGTATTCCGACTTTTTACGTACATCCACTACCGATACTTTCTCATCGTTTGCCACAATTGCAGCCAACTCTTCGGCAGTCACTCCTTCAATAGTATCTACCTCTTTTCCAGCCTTTTTCCATGCTTCAAACCCACCTTCTAAATATCCCAGTACTTGGTCAAAACCCACTCTCGCCAAACGTGTCACCGCTTCCTCCAATCGGTCTTTGTTTACGACCAACAAAATCGGCTGTTTTACATCCTTAATCAAATCACCAACCCATGGCGCAAAACTACCATCCAAGCCAATAAAAATAGAACGGGGTAAATGCCCTGCTGCAAATTCGTCTTCTTTTCTCACATCCAACACCACTGCATCTGTCTCATTTGCAGCTACTTCAAAAGCATCTGGCGACAAAGCCGTTTCGCCTTTTGCCAACACTTCGTCAATGCTCGCATATCCTTCCTTGTTCATCATCACATTCATCGGGAAATAAGCAGGAGGAGGCAACAAACCGTCCGTTACTTCTTTGATAAACTCATCTTTGGTCATATCCGCACGCAAAGCATAGTTCATTTTCTTTTGATTGCCAAGCGTATCGACCGTTTCTTTCATCATGTTTTTGCCACAAGCCGAACCTGCACCGTGAGCAGGATAGACGATTACCTCATCTGCCAAAGGCATAATTTTGGTGCGGAGGCTGTCGAATAACAAACCCGCTAAATCTTCTTGCGTCATGCTTGCAGCTTTTTGCGCCAAATCAGGACGACCTACATCACCCAAAAACAAAGTATCACCAGAGAAAATCGCATGGTTTTTCCCGTTTTCATCCTTCAATAAATAAGTCGTGCTTTCCATTGTGTGACCTGGCGTATGCAAAGCCACAATTGTAATATCTCCCAACTGAAAAGCTTGTCCATCTTCTGCAATAGTTGCTTCAAATTTTGTCTGAGCCGTAGGGCCATACACGATGGTAGCACCTGTTTTTTCGGCGAGGGTCAAGTGTCCACTCACAAAATCGGCGTGGAAGTGGGTTTCAAAAATGTATTTGATTTTTGCGCCTTCTTTTTCAGCTCGTTCGATATAAGGCTGTACTTCTCTAAGTGGGTCAATAATGGCTACTTCTCCTTTGCTCTCGATGTAGTAAGCTCCTTGTGCCAAACATCCTGTATAAATTTGCTCTATTTGCATTTTTGAAATTATTTTATCGGTTATTGTTTGTTTTATTCTTTTTTATAATCTGTCAAAAAAGGCTACGGAAGTTTTTTAGAAAAAAGCCTCTTTTAAATAAATGAAACTTCCGAACTCTTTGTTTTGTTGATTGTACTGCAAAGATAAAGTATATAAAAAGTTTGCTGGGTAACACTTGTTACAGTCATTGGGAATGCACTAATTGGCATATGGAAAAGAAGAGTGATGTACTTCTATCTGTAAATCTCCTTTCTCATTTTGAATATAGCTAAAAGTATATTCCACTTTGATTTCGTTTCCAGTTGCATCCATAAAATAATAGTTCCCAACAGCAAAAGCCCTTCTTTCCTTCAATATAATAGCCGCATTGTCAAACCGAACCTTCATCCACGGTTGCAATGCAAAACCTTTATCTTCTGGATACTGCACGTTGCTACCAATGAAATAAGAGATAGCTCCTTCCTTAGTCAAACGAAATGGAATATCTGATGCTTTTGTGGGTTTGAACAAAACCTTAACTGTATCAAAAGCATACAGCGTATTTATAGCAGAATTTGCAGCCTCCTCACACGCACTTCTATTTTTCCTCAATCTACCTATTTCGACAATGGCATTACCCCAATTTTTTTGGGCTTTTAGGACTTGTTTTTTGGTTATCATAGCAGGCTGTTTTTTGAAATCTATTTTTTGTGTACTGCAAAGATAATGTCAGTAAGGAGTTCTCTGGGTAACACTTGTTACAGTCATTTGACTTTGAGAATAGCGTTTAAATAGAGAGTATTGCTTTCATATTGAAGTCATATTCTTTACTATTAATCAAGTCATTGTGTCCTGCTCCTTCAATAAGATACAGCTTTATATGTGGATATTTTTCCTCCAATTGCAGTGAATGACTATGTGGAATCACCGTATCTTTGTCACCATGAAAAATGGTAATCGGGCATTTCACCTGCTGAAAATGTTGGAAGGTTTTGAATTTGTACTTGATTAGAAAATTTGGAATGACCTTCACTTTCTCCAATATCAAAGACTGCAAACTAAAATAAGGAGAATTCAGCAGCAATTTCAATGGTTGGTTTTGGGCTGCAATTTGAGCTGCAATGCCTGTACCCATTGAAGTACCCGACACGATAATGGTGTTTTCTGCATAGTGTTTTTTCAAATAGTCGTAGGCAATTTGTGCATCCTCGACCAATTGATTTTCACTTTTTATCTTCCCATCGCTTTTGCCATATCCCCTATAATCCACATAAAAAACATCGTATCCTTGTCCTGTATAAAGTCCTGCGCCCGTACCCCATCCATGAATTGCTCCGCCATTTCCATGCAGAAACAACAACACTCCTTTGGACTCTTGTTGATTGGTTTTGAACAAAAGCGCATTGATGTGAATGTTTTTTGCCACTTCTAAATTAACCTCTTCAAAAACCTCGGAAAAATGGTAGGTATAATTTTTTGGAAGTTTGGAGGGAAAGAATAACAAGCGTTCTTGCATAAAGTAAAGGAGCGCAAAAAGTAGGATAATAGTGCTTATAGAGAAAGCAAGCATGTACTTAAGTTTTTTCAAGAAATTGATTATTTCAGTATTATGTTTTGTTCTATCAGTTGAACACCAATAATCTTATCCCAGTATTTGTTATTCAAAACCATTGTATGAATGAACGATTTTGTTTGAGTCGGGGATTTCGATGTCCAGTTTGCAGCAAAACCAGTCAATGTTTCTCTGATTTGCTGTTCTATTTTCTTTTCTTCCTGATGGCTAAACCATCTTGAAAGTCCATATTTGAATTTTGCGTTGTAGTTGATTTCAAAATCATTGACTTGCAGACAAGAAATTGTTATTTGATAGATTTTTTCGGCTTTTTGAACTGCTTCCTCTAAATTTTCACCTGCTAAGTCGAGTATTGTTAACAGTTGAAAGGTAGCTTCTGGGTTCTCTTGATTTTTTGCTAAAACAGCCACAACCTGCTGAGGATTTCCACTAGACAGTAAGTGTGCTTCAAGTTCTGCAATAGTGATATTTAGCCCATACTGTTGAACTATGGCAATGACTTGAAAAAGAGAGGGTTTTGCCGTTTTTCGAATGGTAAGTAGCAATGCTTCTTTAAGTGTTAAGTTTGCAGACTTTTGGGCAGCTTTGAACTTTGTCACTAGCAGAGGCAAGGCAAACAAAAAAGCCAAAAAGAGTAGTAAGAATACGATGAGTATGCCTGTTTCCATCTGATTTTTATTGTATTATGATTTGAAGAATTACCCCCGCCACTCCAATCAACAGACATAATGGCGCATACAGTTTCGTGTCCATTGTGCCAAAATTCGTGTTTTTTATACTTTTGAAGAAGCCCACATATCTAAAATCGCCCAGCGCACGAAGCAGAAAAATCGCTGAAATGCCCCATCCACCATATTTTACCACCCATTTAGGAACAACCGCAGCTACAATGAATTCACCTTTGAGTAGATAGTAGGCTGCAAACAACAACAAGCCAAAACCCACGATAGCAGAAGCAAAACTACTGGGATTCAATATTCTTTCGCCCTGTTCATTGGTTGGTAAGGCTTGATTGAAGCCCCATTTGCCGCCCAATGCCCAGTAGAGATGTAGAAGGGAAAGTAGCAGAAAAATGGTGAATAGTAGAAATGATAGGAGAGTTTGCATGACTTGTTTCTTTGGCTAACAAGTGGTGACAGCATTTTGATTTCAATATTCGCCAAAAAAAGCAGGTGTTTTCGATTCCTCAAACACACCTGCCCTATTATAGGATTTTAATCCGTTCTAAACCAATGAAGTTTTGAGTTGGTTGGCTCACTATCTCGCTGGTGGACGCATTTTATTGAAGATATATTGGGCAATTTTCCATGTACCTCCCTCTTTTTTCAAGACAAACAACTCTCGATTTTCTTCTGGCACGGTGATCCCCGCAGCCAACACATCAGTCGTGCCTCTCGAAATAGTCCGAGCAAAAGCGACATCGTCTTTCACCACGATTTCGTCTATTTGAAAAACAATGGTGAGTTTGATTTGACTGAATACGTAATTGTACGCTGCTTCAACAGCTGTTTTGCCAATGCTTGTAGGTGCTTCGGAAGGCATGAATACGCCATCTATTGCATACAAATCCAAGATGGCTTTGGTGTCAGAGGCATTCAAGGATTTTTCATACGATTTGAGAAGGTTTTCTACTGCTTGATTTTCTTGTGTGTTCATGTGAGTTATCTTTTGGGTTGTGGAAAAAATAGCATTTGATTGGGAGAAAACGCAAACCATTCCTGTGAATAAGAATAGCATTGCAGTCGTTACGATTGGTTTCATCCGATTAAATTTAATTAACTAATGATGCAAAAATAACGGTAATATAATTAGTTGCCCAATAAGCTAGTTTAAGAAAAAAACTTAAGGTAGGTTAAGCTTTGGCTATTACTTCATCAGATTTTTTCTGATTTTACTCAGAAATTCTGGCGTAACACCAATAAAAGAAGCAATTTGAACTTGTGAAATACGGTTGGCGAGATGGGGGTAATTCTCTAAGAAAGTAAGGTAACGTTCTTGAGCAGTCGAACTGATGTTTTGAATCACCCGTTCTTGCATTTTCACAAAAGCATTTTCGACCAAAACTCTAAAATAACGGTCAAATTTTGGGGATTCGGTATAAAGAGTTAAAAGGTCTTTCTTTTTGATTTGCAGCACTATTGAAGGCTCTAAAGCTTCAATAAAAAGGCGACTGGGTGTACTGGCATGAAAACTGCCAATATCGGCTATCCACCAATTTTCGGTCGCAAATTGAAGCACGTGTTCTGTTCCTTTTTCGTCCACAAAAAACATTCGCAAACAACCTTCTATCACAAAATGGTAATGCTTACAAACATCCCCTTCTTGCAGTAAGTACTGCCTCCTCCTTATTTTTTTGGATTGAAACGAAGAAACCAGTAGGTTTTGCTCTTCCTCGGTTAGAGGAAGAAGTTGGTGGATGTGGGTGATGAGTTTTGAGTGATCCATTTTATATGTCCTTCGGTTGAAAATCTATCCAAAGATACTGCATTTCAAACAGAGTGCATTGGCAATAATGGGTTAATCCACATAAGACAAGGAAGAATGATGCACCTCTATTTCTAAATTTCCTTTCTCATTTTGAACATAACTAAAAGTATATTCTACCTTGATTTCCTTACCAGTTGCGTCCGTAAAATAGTAATTTCCAACAGCAAAAGCCCTTCTTTCCTTTAAGACAATCGCAGCATTCTCAAATCGGACCTTCACCCGCAGTTGAAGCGCAAAACCTTGGTCTTCTGGGAAATGTTTGCTACCCCCAATAAAATAAAAGATTACTCCATCTTTGATCAAACGAAAAGGAATGTCGGACGCTTTGGTGGGTTTGAGCAAGGCTTTTCCTTTGTCAAAAGCATATAAGGCATCAATTGCCGAAGTTGCAGCTTGTAAAGATGTGCTCCCAATCTTTCTTGAGTTTACCAATCTCTGCAATTGCATTGCCCCATTTATCCTGTGCTTTTAAGACTTGTTTTTTGGTTATCATCGCAAAGTGAATTTTAATTTACTGTCAGCCAATCCGTTTTTATTCTTACTGATTATTCAGGATGGGCTATTTTTAACTCCTAACCATTCGTTTGCAGCGTATAAGTTTTATCAAAAGCCTCTTGTCGCCCCTTGATGTCATTCACCGCTTCAATCACCCGCATGTGGAATCGGTGCGCTCCCAAAGCCTCCACAATATGTGCTTTTTGAAGTATATCCCTCACAGGCCCTATCGCATTGGCAATGTAGAGTTTAATGCCTCTTTGTTCGTAGTCTTCAATCAAATCGTGTAGGGCATGAACCGCACTCGAATCCAAGCTACTGATAGATTTGGCATCCAAAATCACATACTTCAATTGAGGTTTTTTTGCCTCCATTTGTTGAAGGTTCTCTTTGAAGTAGCTCAAATTGGCGAAATACAACTGGGCATCAAAACGAACTACCAAAATCTCTTTGTCTTGAATCAAATCATCGAAGCGGTTGATGTTTCTAAACTGTTCGGAATTTGGAACTTTTCCCAACTCTGCAATGTGAGGATTTGATACCTGGTAAATGACCATCAACAATGACAATCCTGCGCCAATCAAAATGCCCTCTTCAATACCCAAAAACAAAGTGCCTACAGCCGTCACCATAAACAAGGTGAAATCTCGCTTGTCAATCTGCCACAAGTGTTTCGCCTCTTTGAAGTCTATCAAACCAAAGACCGCTACCATGATGATAGCCGCCAAAACTGCATTTGGGAGATAGTAAAAATAAGGAGTCAGAAACAAAAGTGTAATCACAATCAAGACCGCACTGAAGATAGAAGCCAATCCCGTTTTAGCACCCGCTTGGTCGTTTACGGCTGTTCTCGAAAAACCGCCCGTCACAGGAAACGCCTTGAAGAACGAACCGACAATGTTTGCCAAACCCAAGCCAATCAACTCTTGATTCGACACGACTTCGTAGTTTTTGTGTTTCGATTGAATCGCTTTGGCGACTGCAATGGATTCCATAAATCCCACAAACGAAATGGTGAGGGCAGTTGGTAACAAGGCTTTGAAAGAAGTCATGTCCCATTCAGGAATACCAAAAACGGGCAAACCACTTGGCACTTCTTTCACGATTTTTACACCTACTTCTGCCATATTGAAGCCAAAAACGGCTGCAATTCCCAAAAGAACGACAATCAATGGTCCTGGGATTTTTCGGTTTACCTTTTTGACAATGAGCAATGTTGCAATCGCTAAAACGCCAATCGTCAAAGTCGGGTAGTTGATTTTGTCTAAATTCTGAAAAACATTGACCAACAATTCGTGTACTTTTCCTCCTTCAATCTTGAAGCCCAAGAGGTGCTTCAATTGGCTGAAACCGATAATCAAGGCGGCGGCAGAGGTAAACCCTGCAATGACGGGATGCGACAAAAAATTGACCACAAAGCCCAATCGAAAAACGCCCATACTGAGCTGAATCATACCAACCATCAAGGCCAATAATATTGCCAAACTGATAAATTCGGTAGAACCCAACTCTGCCAAAGCACCTACTCCGCTCGAAATCAACAACGCCACCATCGCCACAGGCCCGACTGCCAATTGGCGAGAAGTGCCAAACAAAGCATAGATTATCAAGGGAATTGTGGAAGCGTAGAGTCCATAAATCGGTGGCAAACCTGCCAACATGGAGTAAGCCATACCTTGCGGAATCAACATCACCCCAACCGTCAAGCCTGCGGTGAGGTCGCCACTCAAATCTGCTCGCTTATAATTAAACATCCAATCGAGGAAAGGAAAATATTTTTTCATCGTTTTATTTGTTTTTTTGCACCATCAAGTAAACATATTCTCTATGTGTACTATCTTGTTCTGTAAAATTTTCGTGGAAAGCATCCAGGACCTCGTAACCTTTGAAGCGGTTCTGTAAGGATTGTTGACTCCACAATTGCAACTCTAAACCACAACAAGTAGCCACATTGTTTTTGCTAAACACACCAATAATCGCAATCCCGTTTGGTTTCAAGAGCTTGTCAACCAACTGAAAATAGCGGTCTTTGTCGGCACAAGTGGTAAAGAAGTGAAGCGTTGCTCGGTCAATCCAAACATCCAGCTTTTGCTCATACTGCAATAATCTATCGGCTTGCATCAAATCTGCTGCCACATATTCAACCGCCTCATTTGTGCCGATTCGCTTCTGCAAACGCCTCAGTGCCAGTTCGCTGATGTCATTGGCGATAATTTGGGTATGTTCTTTTTGCAGCAACTTGTCAACCAAAAAAGAGTCACCGACTCCTGCACACATTACCGTTTCGGCTTGTTTGACAAGAGGATTTTCCAGCCATCGGTCAATCGCCAAATCCGTTCCTTCCTGCCAATTGTGCGTTTTTTCTTCTTCAAAAACACTGTTCCAATAGGATTCATAATCTCCATTGAAGGTGTTCAGCGTACAGCAGTTTTTTTGTGTCATTGTTTGAAGTCCTAGATTCAAGTGTTAAATCAGTGTTTTTTTGAAAATCAATTTCCTTAGTGTGCAATCTCCGTTTCAACTGTTGACAAAGTTTTCACTTCCATTAATGCGGCAATTTCGGGCGTAAAATTCCATAAACCAACGTTCCCAGCAAAGCCCCAGCAATCACCACCAAAATTGACAAATAACCATAGCCAACCAAGACAAACATAGGCCCAGGGCAAGCTCCTGCCAATGCCCAACCCAAGCCAAAAATGATTCCACCAACTAAGTAGCGGGTCACACTTCGGTCTTTATGGCAGAAGGTAATTTCTTTGCCTTCAATGCTTTTTATTTCTCTTCGCTTGATGATTTGCACGATGATAATGCCCAAAACGATGGCAGAACCAATGATACCGTACATGTGAAATGACTGAAACTTAAACATTTCATAGATGCGGTACCAAGAGATGATCTCGGCTTTCGACATCACAATGCCAAACAACACACCTGTCAATAAAAATTTGATGTAATTCATTGTTTATTAAAAATTTATATTTGCTATCAAATTGAAGTGATGGTAGTTAGTACCATAAAAAACCGTTGCAGGCTTCAATTCCACACTTTTTTCAGTGATCTTGTAGATGTATAAAAATTGTAGTTCCAACCCTTTCAACTCGTTGGTGAACTGATAGGTCGTATTGGCGGTCAATTGATAAAAAGACGGCACATTGTATTTATTGAACTCAAAAGTGTCTAAACCTGCTGTAATCGTTCGACTCAATCGCACATCCAAGTTCAAGTGCTTGTTCATCAATTCTTTGGTTTTGAATCGAAGCATCCAAACATCTGTATCTCCAAACCCATCTATCCAACTTCTCGGCTGCGATACATAGAAATCTTCTCGTCCCAACTCTCTCGGAAACAAAAAACGCCCCGAGTCAAATGCATGAAAATAGGCAGCAGATAATTGCCATTTACCCAACTTGTAACCCATCAAAAGATTCAAAACATTTGCCTTTTCGTCGGGCTGTATGTATCGGTCGGCATAGTCCAGTTCTTCTTGAAAAGCTGCCGCATTTTGGTGAACATATTGCAGTCCCAAGTTCCAATCCCCTTTTTTGTAGTCCGATTGCAGCCAAATGATATTGGTGAGATGGTGAAAATGGTAGTTCCACATCTGCCATTTCCAACCTTCAATTTGGTCATTTTCATAGCCTATCACGGCGATACCTTTCGTTTGTGCGGTTTCGTGGTAGTGTGCTTTTTCGCCATTGGGCTCAGTGCCATTGTTGTTGAGACCAATCACTTCATCCATCGAAAACCATTCAGTCGTACCCCTCGGTGAAACACCGTCAATCCATCCCAAACTAACTTTTTGGTCTTTCAGTTCACCCCATTCCGACCACAAGCCCTGATATACAAAAGGCATCATCCTGCCATCTCTCCGCAAAAACAATGGACGGGTATTGATGTCCATTTTGCCGTATTGCACAAACGACTTAGAGAAATTGAAGCGAATAAACAATTCCTCCAGCCTATCTATATCTTTTCCTACTTCGGGTCGGTTTACATCGTACAACTCCTTTTCCCACTTCGCACTTTTGCCTACAATTGTATCAACTTCATTAAGGTCAGCCGAAAAGGTCTTGTAAGTGAAAATACTCTTCATCCCAACCTGTAAACCATACCATTCGGGTGTAGTAAGCTGAATACCTTCCCCCAGTGCATTGGTCCAGTAATCCTTCAAGTCGCCCTCATTGACCGTTGCCATAAAATAGTTGCGGATATGTCCTTGCAAACGGCTTTTACCCCAAAAATCTTGAAGGGAACGGATTGTAGTATCTTTATGGATAAAAGGTGTCTTATTCTCTGCCAATACAGCTTTTGTCTTGTGTTCTTGGGCTGCAATGGGCTGGAAAATGGCTAAAAGAGAGAGGAAAAGGAAGATGTAGATTTTCATAATTACCTAAAAAATAATGGGTAAGAAAAGATAGGTCATCATCAAGCCTCCAATGAAAAATCCTGCAACGGCAATCAAAGAAGGAATCTGCAAGTCCGAAATTCCGCTGATGGCATGTCCAGAAGTACATCCGCCCGCATATCTCGCTCCAAAACCGACCATGAAACCACCGCCCAAAAGAATGAGTAAACCTTTCAAGGAAAATACAGATTCACTGCCAAAAATCTCGCTGGGTAAATACTGACTACCAGGATTTTCAAAACCCAGTTCCTTCAAATCTGCAATCGTTTGGGGATTCAAAAGCACGGTTTCGGAAAGTGTGAGGTAATGAGCTGCAATGAACCCACCCACAATTGCGCCAACGACAAACATCAAATTCCAGCGTTGGGCTTTCCAATCAAATTTAAAAAAATCGGCAAGTCTGTCTCCACCTGCTGCCGAACACATTGTCCGCAAATTGGCCGACATTCCAAAGTCTTTGCCAAAATAGAGTAGCAAAAGCATCACAAGGGCTATCAAAGGCCCTGCCACGTACCATTCCCAAGGTTGGGTAATTATCTCCATTTGTTCTTTGCTTTTTATTCAAGTTATGAATATTCGTTCTTTCTGGTAGCAAAGATACGGGTAGAAGAAGGTTTGAGGAGTAACAATTGTTACAGTGAAGGCAGAAGAGCTTCCATGAGAAAGAATAGAGAGGCAAAAAGAGGGAATCAATACTTGAATTGTATAGGCAAAACAGAGAAGAACACATCTTACTTCTAACATCCGCCTTCTCTCCTCCAAAATTTAATAATAATTCGGCACTTCAATCAAATTTCGGTGCAATTTGATTTTGCCATCATTCTCCAATTTCTTCAATAAGCGAGAGATTACCACCCTTGAAGAATTGAGTTCGGATGCAATCTGAAAATGCGTCACAATAAGATTGGAGCTTTTGGCAATAAATGCTTTGTCGGTCAGGTATTTGTAAAGGCGTTCTTCCATGTTGTTAAATGCAAGATTGTCAATCGCTTCCAGCATTTCATTCAGACGGGTATTGTAGCTTTCAAAGACAAACACCCGCCAAGTTTCGTATTGTATGATCCAATCCACCATTTTGTGGACGGGAACCATGATTAGTTCGGTGTAAATTTCGGCAACTGCCCTAATTTGGCTTTTTGTTTTTCGCAAACAACAGTTGAGGGTCATCGCACACGTATCACCTACCTCCAAATAATACAACAACAATTCACTGCCATCCTCATCCTCACGCATGATTTTGATAGAACCCGACAACAACAAAGGCATGTATTCAATCGTGTCGCCGATGTCCATAATCGTCGTGTCTTCCTTCACTTTGCGGTAAGTACCAACGGCTGCAATTTCCTCAATCAGCTTGGCTTCAAAAACGTATTGGTATCTTTCCTTTAATAATTCTAACATGTGAGCAATATCACTTGAATGTATAATTTCTATTGATTCAACATAATTGGCATGACCAACATCAACAAATCCTCTTCTTCCACTTGTACAGTTGGTACAATCAAACCTGCCCTTGAAGGAGTTGAAAGTTCTAATGCAATTTCGTCGCCATCCATTACACCCAAAATCTCCACTAAAAACTTAGCATTGAAAGCAATTTCCATATCATCCCCTTCATACTCACAGGTTAGATTCTCACGAGCTTCACTCGAAAAGTCAATATCTTGTGCATACAAAGAAAGCTTGTTGTTCTCGATTTTCAAGGCTACTTGATAGGTCGTTTTGTTGGAGAAAATTGCAATTCTTTTCAAGGAGTTTTGGAAGTCTTTTTTATTGATAATCAATCGATTTGGATTCTCTGTTGGGATAACCGCATTGTAATCAGGATAGCGAGCATCAATCAATCGGCACTTCAATCGAGTACCGTTGAAGTTGAAAAATACATCCGCTTGATCGTAAGAAATGGTGATGTCTGTATCATCGCTTGGTAAAGCAGCTTTCAACAAGCCCAAAGCTTTTTTGGGAACAATAAAACTGGAGTTTTCATCGCTTGTTTGACCTGTATGGCTGTAACGCACCAATTTGTGGGCATCTGTTGCCACAAATGTCACACCATCAGTACCCATAATGAAATAAACGCCTGTCATAGATGGGCGTAGTTCATCGGTACTCACTGCAAAGGTACATTTATTGATGGCAGTAGCCAAAACCGAAGCTTTCAATACAATTTGATTTGCACCTTCTAAACTTGGCACTTGGAAAAAATCATCATCAGGCTCACCCGCCAATTTATAGCGTCCATTGAGAGAGGAAATACTGATGATGTTGGTATCTGGATTCAACTCGAAAGTCAAAGGCTGATCGGGGAGTGTTTTCAACAACTCTAATAAAATTTTTGCAGGAACTGCAATTTTTCCATCTTGTTGTGCGCTTACATCCAATGTCACCGACATCGTTGTTTCCAAGTCTGTTGCTACTACCGTCAATTGGGAGTTATTGACTTCAAACAAAAAATCTTCTAAAATAGGAATTGTGGTGTTGGTTCCTACGGCTCCATTTATGATTTGCAACTGCTTTTGCAGTTCAGATGTGCTGGTCGTAAATTTCATATTATTTTTTGAGTTAAAAACAACTTACAGATGAATCCATAAAGTTACAATAATTTTAGAGATTTGGGATCGAAGATTGTCAATGAAAAAATGTAAATTGGAAGGAATTCAAATTTCAGGCAAAAAACAAACACAATTTATAATAATGTATATTTTTGAATTTAATCGTTCTATTTAACTCCCTATCAAACAATTACAAAACCATCAAGGCAGTAACAATTTTAAGCACTTCAATTGTTCTTTTGATTACTGACATGAAAGATAGAATGTTCGTTCAATATGGTAAAATAGCACATCCTTTTCCTTTATTTAACACTGATTATCAGATACTTAAATAAAAAACTCATATAAACTTCAAAAAAAATTCTTTTATTATGGCAATTATTAAAACGGTGCATGATTGCACTCCTCAATTTGGTGAAAATTGTTTTTTGGCAGACAATGCCGTTGTGATTGGAGAAGTCATAATGGGCGACAATTGCAGCGTGTGGTTCAGTGCTGTTGTTCGAGGGGATGTGCATTACATCAAAATGGGCAACAAGGTGAATGTGCAGGATGGTGCAGTGATTCATTGTACTTACAAAAAAGCTCCAACGAATATCGGCAACAATGTTTCGATTGGTCACAATGCGATTGTGCACGGCTGCACGATTCACGATAATGTGTTGATTGGAATGGGAGCGATTGTGATGGACAATGCCGTTGTTCATTCAAACAGCATCATTGCGGCAGGGGCAGTGGTCTTGGAAAATACGGTGGTAGAATCGGGTTGTATCTATGCGGGCGTTCCCGCCAAAAAGGTCAAAAACTTGAGTGAAGAACAAACTGCTGATTTGATTGAACGGATTGCGAACAATTATGTTTTTTATGCGGATTGGTTTCGTTAATTTTTATTCTACTTTACTTGTGTACCAAATTTTATGTTATTTGTAATGATTTTGTCAAATTTCACCAAAGCAGTATGTTTTTTAACTAATTGATACACAATCTTTTTTTGATAAATTTTTATTATACTTGTAAATAGTTGTGAAAAATAATTGTCGACGCTTTATTTCAACACACACTTATTCCATTAACATAAATTTTTTACAGAATGAAATTTATCAAAAACACACATTTATTTATTGTGTTGATAGCTCTCTGCGTAGTATCTTGTACCAAGCAAGACAGCATTATAGATACGAGCCTTAACACACAAAGTCACGATATTATTGATGTTTCTAATGAGGAATTCATTGATGGTGTTTCTCAGGCAGATGTAATTGTTCCCATTGACTTAGAAGTACAAGTTAGAGATGGAATGATGATTTTCAAGGACCATACTTCTTTTATTCACGCAATGGATGTTTTGTTTGAACACAATTTAGAAAGTATTGAAGCTTGGGAACGACAGATTGGCTTCAAATCTCTTTTTACAGAACTCGCCAGAATTGAAGAATTGCCTTTGGAAGATATGCAAAGAGAGTTGAAGAAAGGTAGGTTAGAACAAGTTACAGAAATTAAAACCTTTGAAGGAGAGCCTTTCTTAGAATGTTCGATGTATAGTAGGGCAATGTCTATGGTTCTTAATACTGATGCGTTGGTTCAAGTAGATGCTTTTATTGGAACGATTGGGCAAGATATAACAATATGGACAATGCCTAAAAATAAAGAGGAACTTATTCAGGCATTTGATACAAGAGAAAAACCTATTGGAAAAGAGTTTATTATAGATGATGGTAGATTTTTTGAACATAAGAAGGATTTTGCAGTAAATACAAGTTGTACTAAAAATGCTTTATGGCATTCAGGTACTAATACATTTGTAAACCCCGATGCGAATAGAAGAATAGATACTCGTTTTATATTTTCTCCAATTACAACTAATCGTTCTAACGGAAATAAAGACTACACTTGTAAGTTTTCTGCATTGAGTACTTCAAGAAAGAGTAGCTGCTGTAAATATAAAACTGATCATTACTGGGCTATTGATATAGAAACAACGACTTTTGACCCAGCAACAGGAAATACGGCATGGACAGCTAATGGAACTACTACTAATCAAAAGCATGGGGGAGACAATATTACCATAGTAACGTACCAAGATGTATCTCAAAGTTTTTTAATTACCAATGGTATAAGTCTCGTAGAGGCATATCCTAATAATCAAAATGGACAAGGTACGAAATTATCTCATAGAGGAATGGACGGTGATTATGCTCGATTTACATGTGATTAATAACATTTTATAACTTTAGAGTATGCTGAAAAAACAGCATACTCATTTTCTTAAGCAACCATGAAAATTACTGTATTTATATTTTTTTGTTTTTTGATTTTACCTTCCGAGCTATTTGCACAATTTTCATCCATTACAATTTCAACAGGACTTCAATACTCAGATGTTTATACCCTTGATTTTTCTGATGATTTCAAAGGGTACAATACCACTAAACGAGGTTTCTATTTAACAATAGGAGTAGATTACCAGGTTTTAAGATGTTTGAAGATTGAGACAAACTTGACTTATCAAGAGCGCAAAGCTTTGGAAGTTTTTCATTTTCCTTTTGGAGATGAAAGCCAACAAGTAGCAGGAGTAACAGGAATGTGGATATTTGCAAAATACCCTACAAGTCCGCAAAGTGAAATTTTTGATCCCGAAATTGACCATCCTTTTCCCAATTTCAGATATCTAAATTTAGAGTTCATCCCCATGTTTGAAATAGGGCAAAAATTAAAATTAAGAGCTGGATTTGGCTTATTTGGAGGTATATTGCTCAATCCCGCACAAATGACCTTTGGTAGAGAAGATTTCCCTCGTGATGATGCCTTTTTTGAACCGCCTTTCAACGTTTACGGAGAAGTATCGTATCACGAATATGATTTTGGTTACCTTCCCAAAATTGCCATTTCTTACCCTATCAATGGCAAAATGAATATAGGAGCATCGGCAAAAGCCTATCTATCAAGAGTAAGACTAAACGATACTTTTGTTGCTCCTAGAAACCTGCAATGGAATATACGTTGGGAATCTTTTTTAGTAGGTCTTGATTTTCAATACCGTTTTCCTGAGAAAAAGAAAGAAAAACGACAAAAAACATTGATATATCCTTTAAATTAAGTCATTTACTCCAAATCCACCACCACCTCATTCTCCCAATTCGGACGAATCTCCACTTTCTCCGAAATCACAAAGATTTTTTCGGGTTGTCGCTTCAATTCATAATCACCCGTTGTCCATTCGCCATCTTTGTTGCGGTCTTCAATCACCGAAATTTGGTATTCGGCAGGTTTCAAGTAAGGCAAAGTCAATTGATTGTTGGAGAGTTTTTGTTCCTTTACGAGTTTGTTGTTTTTGTCTGACAACTGAAAAATATAGTCCAAATCTTCGTTGAAGTTTCGAAGTTTAACAATCAAAGTTCCATAATCTTCCTCAGATTTGACCTTAAAATTTAGCGAAATCGTATCACGAGTTTGCCCAAAAAAGTCGGTAGCAAAAGTAGGGTAGAGGTCGATTTGGTAATTTTGGGTGGGCTTCCAATCCGCATCTAAGTAGATTCGGTGTATATTCGAGGTATCTTGCCATACCTTCAATGACTGTTTTGCAGGAATTGAATCTTCAAAAAAGGCAATCTGAGTCGAGTCTATTTGTAGGATAGGATGATTGTATTGCAGCCAAATTCGCTGATTCAAGTCCAGTTCTCCACGGCCCAAATTGGTTCGATAGGTCAATTTGGGTAAATCTTCTGCCTTTTTCAAGCTCTTAAATTCAATTGTATCAGCAAAACCTTCACTGCCGATGACTTCAAAAACCAATTCTTCTGCCACACTCGAATGGTACCATATATTGACCGTATCCTTTTTTGCAGCATAATCTATCAACAGAGAATCAGCAGTAATCAAATTTAGGCTGTCCAATAAGCGGACTTCTAAAGTGTCTTGAGCTTTGGTGAACAACAATTGAAGGCGGCCATAGTCCAATTTCTTTTTCTCGTTCAAGCGCAAAACTGTTTTTTCTTCGTTGAACATCATTAGGTCAAAATGTTCTCGCAAACTATCTGTAATGGTGATGGGAGAGGGGTAAAAAGCGATGTCTTCGGTAGTCTGGTCGAAAAAATAGTTGTTGTTTTTATCGGAAAGTGCAATCAATTGGTAGGTCCCCGCTCGAATATTGCGAAGATTAAACGTGCCTTCTTTGTCGGTTCGGCTGATGTATTTGGGAGGGGTAGTGGTAAACAAAGTGTCAGAACCTGCCTCATACAAAGCCACCAATACGTTTTCGGCTGCGGCTTTGTCTTTGGCATACATGACTTCTCCACGAATGGCTAAAGAGTCAATTTCATCGCCTGTCGCAAAGGCATACTCGTGGTTTTCCAGCTCATTTCCCTCATTGTTGTCTTGAATCGCCAAGCCAAAATTGATGGTATAGGTCGTGTTTTCCTGCAAATCTTCTTGCAGTTCGATGGTCAAAGTTTTGCCTTTGATTTTGAATTCAGGGCGTTTGATCATCAAAGGAGAGATGACGATTTGCTCAGTGGGATTGTTGAGTTTGATAAATTCGTCAAACTCAATTTCAATTGTTTTAGCATTGAAGTTGGTAGATAGGTGAGGGGGGCTTACTGCCAAAACCTTAGGGGGGATTTCGTCTTTTGCTCCACCATTAGGTGATATTTGCTTTGCACAAGCTATCAATAAGCAATACCCCAATAGGCATAAGTAAAAAATCTGTAGCCATTTTTTCAAAATCATATGCATACTATTCACCAATTACTGATCCACTAATCACTACTATCTCCCCAAATGCACCATCAACACCGATACATCAGAGGGTGAAACACCACTGATTCTGCTTGCTTGACCTAATGTGACAGGTTTGATGCTACCCAATTTTTCCCTTGCTTCCGAGGATAGCCCTTTTAGCTGCTCATAATCAAAAGAAGGGTTCAGTTTGATGTGTTCCAAACGGTTCATTTTTTCAGCAGTTTCCTGTTCTTTTTGGATGTAGTGGTCGTATTTTGCGCCAATTTCGACCTGCTCAATGGCTTCTGCCGAGTAATTTGCCATAAATTCACCAATCTTTGGCACTTGCGAAAGGGTTGCGATATCAATTTGTGGGCGGAGCAGAAGGTTGAAAACCTTCATTTTTTGACGTAGGGGAGGCGTACCCTTTGCCTCCAAAATACTATCTATTTCTTCTGGCGAAACGCTGAGATTCTCCAAGAAATACTTGATTTCTGCAGCACCGTTTTTCTTTGCTTCCATCCTATCGTATCTTTCTTTACTCGCCAAACCTATCTCATGACCAATGCCTGTAAGTCGCAAATCGGCATTGTCTTGTCTAAGTAAAATGCGGTATTCTGCACGAGAAGTAAACATTCGATAGGGTTCTTCTGTCCCTTTGTTGATGAGGTCATCAATCAATACGCCAATGTAGGCATCTGAACGCTTCAAAATCACTTCCTCCTCTCCTTTTGCTTTTCGGTGTGCGTTGATTCCTGCCATCAAACCTTGACAAGCGGCTTCCTCATAGCCTGTAGTTCCGTTGATTTGTCCTGCAAAAAATAGATTCTCGACCAACTTTGTTTCCAGAGTATGCTGCAACTGTATGGGTGGAAAGTAATCGTATTCGATGGCATATCCTGGTCGAAACATTTTGGCGTTTTCAAAACCAGGAATTAGCTTCATTGCCTTCATTTGCACATCTTCTGGTAATGATGTAGAAAAACCATTGAGGTAAATCTCTACGGTGTCCCAACCTTCTGGCTCTACAAACAATTGATGCCTGTCACGCTCCGAAAAACGATTGATTTTGTCTTCAATTGAAGGACAATAGCGAGGTCCTACTCCTTTGATGCGCCCTGCAAACATGGGTGAGCGACTAAAACCTGTCTTCAATAAATCGTGAACATCAGAGTTCGTATAGGCAATCCAACAGTTTCTTTGTTTTGTTGGTAAGGGTGTATCGGTAAACGAAAATCGAGACGGAGGGTTATCTCCTTCTTGCACTTCCATCTTACTATAGTCAATACTTCTGCCATCTATTCTTGGTGGCGTTCCTGTTTTCATTCTTCCTGCCTCAAAACCCAACTCTACGAGTTGTGCAGTGATACCTGTCGCAGCTTTTTCGCCCGCTCTTCCACCGCCAAACCGCTTCTCTCCTATGTGAATGAGTCCATTTAGGAATGTGCCATTCGTCAAAACAACCGATTTGCCTGCTATCTCTATACCTAAACTTGTTTTTACCCCACAAACACGTCCATCTTTTACAATTAAACCCACAACCATTTCTTGCCAAAAATCCAAATTAGGTGTTTGCTCCAATTGCAGTCGCCACTCGGCGGCGAACAACATTCGGTCATTTTGTGTGCGAGGACTCCACATTGCAGGGCCTTTGGACTTGTTCAACATTCTGAATTGAATCATCGTTTTATCTGTCACAATCCCAGAATATCCTCCCATTGCGTCAATCTCCCGTACTATCTGTCCTTTTGCCACGCCACCCATTGCAGGATTACAAGACATCTGCCCGATTGTCTGCATATTCATTGTGACCAACAGCGTTTTTGAACCCAAATTTGCTGCTGCGGCTGCTGCTTCACAACCTGCATGACCACCTCCCACTACTATTACATCGTATTCTGCAAACATTTTTTTATGCTTTATTAAGAGTCAAAACAAGATGTTCTGACTGTTCGTTTTATTTTTTTGAAAAACCATGAAATAAATCTTTCGACGTATTCCTCTCATCCACAAAAATAACAATTCTATCTGTACTGTTCTTTAGAAAATATGTTCCCCGTAGAACATATTATTGTTGGAGCTTCAAAGGAGAACTATAAATGTTCCCCGTAGAACAATTATGGAAGAACAAGAACTTTCTCTATAAATGAAAAATGGGAGAACAGCAAACAAAAAATTGCAGCTACTCTCCCATCTCTTTTTGAAGTTTGTTTAGACTAAGCCTTTACGATGTTGTGCTGCCTGTTCGAGTAAATCCCAAACGTTTTCTTCCACCACTTACTGCTTTTCTCTCGTCAAACATTTCGACATCCATCAAAATGATATTTTTTAGCATTTCATCTGTTCGTTCTTCTTTTGGCATTGCAGCCAATCTTAGATTTTGATTTTTGATAATTTCGTCAATCGTTTTCACTACTGTTCGACCATTGCCAAAGAATGAATCTTTGGTGGCTTGCAAGTAGCCCAAATATCTACGAAGGTGTGTTTTTGCATCTTCTTCGATGGTATAACCTTCTTTCTCGATTTTTCTGACTGCAATTTCAAGGAGCGATTTCACAGAGAAATCTTCAAAGACCAACAATCTATCAAAACGGGATTTGAATCCAGGATTTGATTCCAAGAAAGATTTCATAGGGTCAGGATATCCTGCCACTACTACAGCAAATTGTCCTTTTTGATCTTCCATTCGTTTGATTAAAGTTTCGATGGCTTCTTTACCAAAATCTGTTTGTCCACGTTGTGTGAGTGCGTAAGCTTCATCAATGAACAAAACACCACCGATTGCAGCATCAATTTTTTCAGAAGTTTTCAATGCCGTTTGTCCAACATAACCTGCTACCAAACTATGCCGATCACATTCTACGAGATGTCCTCTTTCTAAAACACCCAAAGCTTTGAATATACCAGACAAGATTCGGGCAACTGTTGTTTTACCTGTTCCTGGGTTTCCTGTGAATACAGAGTGTAGCGAAAATTTGTTGAGCACGTCCTTCCCTATCTCTCTATAAAAACGAACCAACTGTACCAACTCCGAAATTTCTTTTTTCACTTCTGCCAATCCTACCAAAGCATTCAATTCTTCCAAAGATTCTGCAAGCAGTTCTTCATTGATTGGAATATCTGGCAGTGTCTTTTCTTTTTGTTTGAATATTTTTTCAAAATCCTCTACTATCAAAGTTGACAAATCTTCTTTTGACAAACTCTTTGGACTTTCCTGCTTCATCACCCTCAATCCCAAATTGATTTTGGCTTCGCTAATGAGTGAATTAACATAGCGTGCATTTCCAAAAAATCGGTCTCTGGTTCGATATGCTTCTACAATCTTGCTGTATAAAAATGCTTTTGATTGAGGTGTTAATAAAATGTTTCGTTTGTTTGCAGCATACTCGGCAATGTCTGCCAACTCTTGAGGAATGTAATCAGGGAATTCAAACCATTGTGTAAAACGAGATTTCAAGCCTGGATTAGCATCCATAAATGTTCTCATCTCACTAGGATAACCTGCAACAATAATGGATAAATCTCCCGTTCCATCGGACATTTCTTTTACAAGAATTTCTATGACTTCTCTACCGAAATCTTTGAGATCGTCTTTTGCACGAGCCAAACTGTATGCTTCATCAATAAACAAAATTCCGCCTCTTGCATTTTTGATAGCTTCCTTTACTTTTGGCGCAGTTTGTCCGATATACTCACCTACCAAGTCCGCACGATCCACTTCATGGACATGACCTTTGGATAGCAAGCCCATGTGTTTGTAAATTCGACCCAACATATTTGCTACCGTTGTTTTACCTGTACCTGGGTTTCCTGTAAAAACTGCATGAAGGTTTATTTTTTGAGCATCCTCAAAACCTTTCTCTATTCTGATTTTGACAAACTTTAGATACTCCGCATATTCTTTGATGCGTTGTTTCACCGTTTGAAGCCCAATCAAGGCTTCCAAGTCAGACATTACTTCTTCAAAAGTTTGCGGTTGTTCTTGTTCTTTAGGAATCAACTTTGCACCAGTGCTGGGGATCAATGCCTCAGACATACCTTCTTCAAAAGCATCTGAAACCTCAAAGGGTAAAATAGCTACCAAATGATCCATGAAAATGATTTCAAGGGTATAATTATCGTGAAACCATGTGCCTTTGTCATTTGAACCCCATCCTGACGTGATGGTATAGGTTTTGTCCGTAGGTTTGATATGAAATACTTCAACGGTTTCTCCCTTCAATTGATGGGCATCGTTGTAAAATTTGAAGAAGACCTCACAGTTCCATGCCTTTTCTACTACCAAGTTTTGCATGGCAAATTCTACAAAAACATAACGAGCATTTTTTCCGTCAAATCCTTTATAATATGTTCTACTATTTATAGGAATATTATTATCAGGGCCTTCATAAAGCTTTATAGATTCAATAGAAAAATATGGGTTATTATCTTCGGTAACGACTCCTACATCTTCTACCCAAAACTTTTGACTTGCAATTAGCTTCCCTTCGATATAGGCTTCCCAAAGATAAGTGCCTTTCTTCCAGTACAAGCCAGTTTTTTTATTGCCCCATCCTTCACGGATATACACAATATTAGATTCCTTACTCACCTCTTTCACCGAAGTAAGTTTACAAAGTTCTTGCTTCTTCGTTCCTCGAAGCGCAAAGGCTTTCAGCGTAACCTCCATTTTCCAATCTTCCTGATCGAATAATTTATTGTAGAATGAAAATTCTGCATAAATATACGATGCTTCTGACCGATCAAATACACGACGGTATTTCTTCTGTTCATTGGCAAGCCACTCCGAAGAACCATATATTTTGAGGTCTCTAAATTTATAGGCGATAAATGAGGTATCTTTTTTCTCTGACATAATGTACAAGTTACTTATTTGTGTCGCTATTCTTAAACGGCAAACAACAAGCCAAGTTGTGAATTACTAAGAATTAAAAAATTCAATGTGTGATGTCTTTGACATTCATTTACTATTAATGCCAATATTGATTTTTTAGTTTCCATTCAAGGTTAAAAACAGCTAAAACATCAAAAATACTAAAAATTACCCAACCCTGCTTGTAAATGAACTGTTAAATAAAAACGAAAAAGGCATCTTGCAATTTTTAAAGTGCAGATGCCTTCAGATTTTGATTAAAACAAACTATTGCAGTGATTAGCAATGAGTGACCCACATGTAGCTTTTCAAAAAAAAGAACAATGAAAGGACTCTAATTACTTTGACTTTTTTCTAAAATGGAACTTTCTTGTTTTTTGACTTTGAAATTAGCGACCGATTCCTCCCCAAAAACTTTTGTTTGCTTTCTCTTCTCCACCCAATGAAGCCATGTAGGCCGTAGGATAAATTCGTTTTACGAACTTGTCAATATCTTGAACAGTCACCCGACCGTCTTTGTCCTCATCCAGTCCCGAATTCATTTTGTACGCAGCCGAAGGTTGCTCATACAAGCTAAAGCAATATTCCTCTTCCAAAGCACGAGGATACAAAATAGCAAGGTACAAATCGGTCAAACTTTCGTATTGTCGGTGCAATTTTCGTTTGGCATCCAAGTATTTGTACACAAAATCCAACTGCTCTATGTGATTCATATTCCGTAGTTTTTCTACCGTAATGTTAAAATCCTTTGCAGTAGCAGGCATCCATTGAATCAAACCTGTTGCGCCACTGCCTTTGTGATTTGATACAGACGCATCAAACCGAGATTCAGCGTGCATGACAGCCATCAACCATTCAGGAGCAATTTTTAAATCATCACAAACCTGCCTTACTTTTTCTTCAAAAGCATTTGAGTTGTAAACATATTTTTCGGCTTGATCCAATAGATACAAAGACGGTTCTGCAATCGCTTCAGCTACAGCAGTAGGGGCTTTGTTCGAGACATTCATCAAACGATAGGTGAAGATGTTACTCAACACGATAAACAAAAGTAAAAAGCCAAAAGATTTGACATTGAGTTGGACATTTTGATTCCATTTTAGAAGTTGTTTCATCTTATTAAAATTTTGAAGGTTAGCAAAGGAAAGTCACATCTAAACTTGCTTGACAACAAATTTAGTATTTTGCTAAGAAATTAGCAAATCTTTTGCCAACTTTTAATTTTTAATAACACATCTTTAGAAAAAATTTCTTCAAAACTATAAAAATATAATGCCAACAACTTTATGATTTTCAAAATTTTAACCAAAAAAATAAAGCATTCTTATTTCAAGAATAAGATACTAAAATAATTAGTTTTTTTTAAAAAAAATCACTTCAACAGAAATAATAACAACCGTTAACATCAAAGAGCCAAGTACTTTCTGCTACTGCAAAAAATACTTGGCCCTTTGTTATATAAATAGAAGATACACTTCAACGGTCTTCCATTAATGATTTGCACTCATCACTACTTTTTCCTTATTTCTAGTATAAAAATACAACCCTCCAAAAGCAACTGTCAGTAAAACAGGTATCCAGACCATGGCAGACAAAATTTCGGGGCCCGCCAATACTTGCGCCTGAGCAAATTGATTTGCCATTTCTGTTCCTTGTTCTGCACTTTGGTAAGTAGATAAATCGGCGCCAGCAGGTAAATGTGAAGACAAATTGCTGTCATACATGCGCCCCATGATTGGGAAAAAGATAGAATTGGCAAACATCCCTGCTCCACCTATTAATGAAAGCCCAATTGCTCCTGTTCTAGGAATGTATTCTGCTACGAAACCAATCATTGTAGGCCAAAAGTAAGTTACTCCTACTGCAAAAACGCCTGCTGCCACAAACAACATATTTCCTGAAAGAGTGCTAAGTAGATACAACCCTATTGCAGCCAAAATAGAGGAAATCAACAACACTCCAGCAGGCGACATTCTATGCACCACAGGACCAGCCATTCCTCGACCAACAGCCATGATACCACTGATAAAGACGAGCAATAACAAGGAATTATCTGTGACGTTGGCCAATAATACACCAATCCATTGATTCGTTCCCAACTCTGTAACCGCCGTTCCGAACATACAAATCACCATAAAAATAAATAATGGATTCAACAATGCTTGATACATTTCGCCCGTACTCACACCTTTCGCCACTCGTTCGGTAACAGGAAATGCCTGTCCAAAAAATAGAACTCCATACATTGCAGCAGGAATCAACATCGTTGCCATTTGCACTTGCCAACCAACTCCGGCATTCCCCAAAAAGTAAGCGACCAATCCTCCAATGACCAAACCACCAGGAAACCATATATGAAAATGATTGAGTTTGGTCGTTTTATTATCAGGATACATACTGGCAATCAATGGATTACAAACAGCTTCAACCAAACCATTTGCGATACCGATGAGTAGAGTTGAAAAGAAAAGCGACCAAAATCCTCCTGCCAAAATTGTCATTACAATACCGATAACATGGCTAAAAAATGCAGCATACATTAGTTTTCTCATTCCTATCAAATCCACGAGTGCGCCTCCAATAATTACCGCCAATGGAAAACCCCAAAAGGCTGTTCCTGCAATCCAGCCCAGTTCTTCTGTATTCAGCCCAAAATCAATTCCAAGTTGTCCCAACATTCCCGCACGAATGGCAAAAGTCATTGACGTAACGACCAATGCAAGGCAACTGGCTACAAAAAGTTTGTTTGTGTTTACTGTTTGTCCCATAGTATTTGTTTGTTTATTTTTTTGATTATCAGTAATATCTGACAGAAGATTTTGAAGAAAAAGAAAGGTTTTGAAGTAATGGTATCACAAGTTAAGGAAAAACTATTTTTGATGAAATTTAATCATATATCGCCAGTTCTTTTTTAATAGTAGTTGCTCTAAAAAAAAATCCTGCAACTACGCCAAATGCAAAACCGCCAACATGTGCCCACCAAGCGACCGTTTCTGCTTCCTCCAACAACGGATCCAAAGACCCCATGCCACTAAGGATCTGTTGTACAATCCAAAATCCTAAGAAGAAAATGGCTGCAATACGAATGGAAGTAATGAAAAACACCAATACCTTGATGCGAGAATAGGGAAACATCACAATGTAAGCACCTAATACTGCAGATATAGCTCCGCTGGCACCAATCATTGGAGCACCACTATTGGCATTGAAGTAAATATGGCCAAAAACAGCTGCAATACCACCTAAAACATAGAAAATCAAAAACTTAAAATTCCCGATACTTGCTTCAATGTTGTCTGCAAAAACCCATAAAAAAAGCATATTCCCAATCAAGTGCATCCATCCACCATGCAAAAACATGGAAGTCAGAAGCGTAAATTCATCTTGCCCGTTCAAAACTTCTATTGGGCGTGCGCCGTATTCCAACACAAACGCATCTAATTCTGGGATCGGCAAAGTAAGTTGATACAAAAAAATAAGCACATTCACTGCAATAAATGAATAACTGAACAGTGGTGTATATCCACCCTTTACTTGGTCGTCACCAATTGGAAAAATCATAGCGGTAGTATAATGTTGTTGGCTAAAAATATTTCAGAGCAATTTACAAAAATTATGAATAGCTGTATGATTGTAAGTGGAGAGAATTGTAAAATTGAAGGAAGCAAACGTGTTCTCTTCATACAGTTATAGAGGCATCTCATTATTTCATTTTAAATTTTTCTTGATTATTCGGTTTTATTTTATCATTTTTGCAATAATTTGTGCTTTTAATTTAAAAATTCGCAAAAAAGACAAGTAGATGGGCAAGCCAACAGGTTTTTTAGAATTCAATAGAGAACTACCTAATTCACGCAATCCGAAGGAAAGAATCAAAGACTATAAAGAAATTTATGAGCCTTTTAGTGAAGAAAAGACCACTGAACAGGCTGCAAGGTGCATGGATTGTGGTGTTCCTTTTTGTCACAATGGCTGTCCTCTCGGCAACATCATTCCCGAATTCAACGATGCAGTGTATCAAAACGACTGGGCTTATGCTTTTGAGATTTTGAGCAGCACCAACAATTTTCCTGAGTTTACGGGTCGAATCTGCCCTGCTCCATGCGAAGCTTCCTGCGTTTTGGGAATCAATGCCCCTCCTGTCACCATCGAACATATCGAAAAATCAATTGCTGAACATGCTTTTGAGAATGACCTTGTAAAACCCAATCCTCCAACTACTCGAACAGGTAAAAAGGTAGCGGTAGTAGGTTCTGGTCCAGCAGGACTTGCGGCTGCAGCTCAACTAAACAAAGCGGGGCATTGGGTGACGGTTTTTGAACGTGCGGATAGAATTGGAGGTTTGTTGCGCTATGGTATTCCTGACTTCAAATTAGAGAAACGAGTGATAGACCGCAGATTGAAGGTAATGGAGGCAGAAGGTATTGTATTCAAAACGAATACAAATGTGGGTGTAAATGTGACAGCCAAAGACTTGATGAAAGAATATAATGCGGTAGTGCTTTGTGGTGGTTCGACCATACCAAGAGATTTACCCATTCCAGGAAGTGAATTGAAGGGGGTTCATTTTGCAATGGATTTTTTGACCCAGCAAAATCAAAGGGTTGCAGGTGATAAAACCTTTGAAGTACCCGAAATTTGGGCAACCGATAAAAATGTGGTGGTCATTGGTGGGGGAGATACAGGCTCGGACTGTGTGGGAACTTCAAACCGCCATGGAGCTAAGAGCATTACCCAAATCGAACTTTTATCGAAACCTCCTGTCAATCGAGAACAAGAGGATATGTGGCCCAATTGGCCAATGACCTTGCGAACTTCTTCTTCGCATGAGGAAGGGGCTGAACGTCAATGGGCAATTGTGACGAAAGAATTTATTGGAGATGACCAAGGCAATTTGAAGGCATTGAAGTTGGCGAAAATACAGTGGGAAGTTCCTAAAGATAGTGGCCGTCCAAGTTTCAAAGAAATAGAAGGTTCTGAACAAGTTATACCATGTGAATTGGCATTGTTGGCAATTGGTTTTGTGCATCCACAATTTGAAGGAATGTTGGAAGAACTAAGCGTAGAGTTGGATGGTCGTAGGAATGTGAATGCTCCAGAAAGTGGTGATAACCGCTATCAAACGAATATTCCCAAAGTGTTTGCAGCAGGAGATATGCGCCGTGGTCAATCGTTGGTGGTTTGGGCAATTTCGGAAGGGCGTGAGGCGGCAAAGGCAGTGGATGTGTTCTTGATGGGGAGTTCTAAATTGGAGGGTAAAGAGGATTCGTTTTTGGAGGTTTAGTGCTTGTTTATGTTTATACTACGATGCCAATGCCGATAAAACCAATGTGACAAATAGGAAATAAATAGCAAATAAAAAGTGTTGAATAGGACTTGTACGACTGCAAAGTAAAGCCAATTTTTTGGTGTAAAAAAGCCACAGGGTATATATGCATTCAGGGGAAACAAAACAGTATAACTGTTCCAAAACAATAAGAAAAGGTCGTAAAAAAATGAATCAGGACTGAATTGTATGAGCCAACCATCTTCTTCAAAATACACAAAACTACCTAAGATTCCAATTGTTGCAGCGGTTAATTGAATTCCTGAAAGTATATACAATTCATACTTTCTTGAGTCTTTGAGTTTCAAAATAATGGTATAGACAGTCCCAAAAATTACTGCAATTAAGGTGCTTTTGTGGAGAAAATAAAGGATAGAGGAGTTGATATAACCTAAATGGAGGCAATCTACAGGATAGTCATTGATAAACAGCAAAAAGGCAATTCCAATCGTTATAAAAATCACTTTTCTACGCTGCAAATTATTTAGTCCTATAAATGGTAGAAACCCCACTGCAATGAAGATAGGCATCAAATAGGTCAAACTTCCTGAACACAACTCATACCACAATGACAATGTATTATCTTCCATTTTTACATTTCCGTTAATATAGAAAATGGACGGCAAAAGCAGAATCCTTTACTGCGCTGAAATCCCCCTATGAATCGTCACCTTTACCTTTTCAATCACATTATCCTGTGTAGAAAGCACTGTAAAAGAGAAATTTTTGTAGTTCACCTTCTCACCTTCTTGGATAAAACGCCCTTCTAGTTCCAACAACAACCCCCCCAAAGAATCGAAATCACCTTCTACCCCTTCAAAAATGCTGGCCTCAATTCGCATGATTTTGCAAGCATCGTGCAGCATAATCTTGCCTTCAAAAATATAGTTGTTACGGTCTATCTTTTCCGTATAAATTCGCTGGTCTTTTTTCTTGGCCATTGTAGCCGTTTCATCTTCAATTTCTCCCAAAATCTCTTCAATAATATCTTCCAATGTCACCAAGCCCGAAGTACCGCCATATTCATCCACGATAATGGCAAGATGGATTTGTTTACTTTGCATCTCTTTGAGGAGTTTGTAAATCTTCTTGTTTTCAGGAACGAAAAAAGGTTTGTGCATCAGTTGATGCCATTCAAAATCTGCTGTTTGGTGGGTGTGAGCAAGTAAATCTTTGACGTATAAAATTCCCTTTATTTGGTCCAGATGTTCTTCATAAATAGGAACACGTGAATAATTTTTTTCTTTAACATCCACTAATAATTCATCGAAGGGTGTATCAAATTCCATTGCAAACACTTCCATTCGGTTGTGCATAATTTTACTCACTTCAATGTCTCCAAACTTCACAATTCCCTTCAGCATTTGATAATCCTTCTCCGTCACTTGTGCGCCTGCTACAATATCAATCATATCATTGATTTCCTGCATATCCACATTCTTAGATGTTTTTTCATCTAACTTCCGCTCCAAAAAACTGGTGGAAACAATGAGTGAGCGACTGATAGGGGCAAGTGTCCACCGAAGCAGTGAAAGCGGATAAGCTGTCATCATCGCCATACGTAGATTGTGACGTTGTGCATACACTTTAGGCATCACCTCTCCAAAAAGCACTAAAATAAAAGTAACTCCAATGACATTGATGAGTACTTCTGGGTCGAGGTTCATTTTAAAAAGACCTATGTCTAGCAAAATATGGGAGGAATCTGTAAAATTGAAAATACTACGGGTCACAAAAAAAGTGACAATCACAATTCCAATATTAAATAAATTATTGGCGATTAATATCGTTGCCAATAAATACCGAGGTTGTCCAAGCAGTTGAAGAATCTGAGATCCTACTTTACTTTTACCATTCTTTAAATCTTTCTTTTGATTGGGGGTAATGGAAAAAAAGGCTACTTCGGAACCAGACACCAAAGCGGAACCCAAAATAAGTATCAAAATGATAAGGATGCCTAACATGATACTCCACCAGTCAAGGTCAGTATTGATAATGGAAGCTAAGGGAACATTCGTTAAAAGACTCGAGTAATAATCGCCTCCCCCGTCAGGATTAATTTCCAAAACTATGTGATTTTATGAAAAAATGCTATTGAAGTGATTGCTCCAATATTTTTATTTACTCAAAAATTGTATTAGGTAAATTTAGGTCATTTACATTTGTTTTGCAAATCTTTCTTTTGGTGAAAAATCAATGGCAAACAGAAAAAGCGAGTTCCTTGTATAGAAACTCGCTTTGGATTTAGCAAATATACTGTATTTTTTATTTATAGTACGATAAAATTAAATAAATACAGGCTTATCTTTTTTACAAAAACTTCTTAAAGAAAGTTTTGGAATGCCAATCACTCCTTCCTCACCAAGTAATAATCAAAAACCAATCCCTCGATTTAAAATTCCGAACCGCCTGATGAATAAGTATTTTTTTCATTTTTATTCCTCACTAAATCTACTAATCACCGTACTAAAAGGGTAAATCATCGTCCACTTCGTCAGCAGGCGGCGGTGGGGGCGTATTGTCCACAGCAGGTGTATTGCTAACATTTGTGCTACTAAAGTTATTACTACTGCCTTCTTTCGTAATCACTGCAGATTGATCAGGACGGCTACCAACCAAAACTATTTTGCCAGATTTATCCCGCACTTCTATTTCAGTTCGATACTTTTTCACACCACTGCTATCCTCCCAAGAACGGGTACGAATGATTCCCTCCAAATACAATTTGGAGCCTTTGTGCAAATATTTTTCGGCAACCTCTGCCAGTTTACCATACACACTCACATTGTGCCATTCGGTTTCTTCAATCCATTGCCCCTCTTTGTTTTTGTAGCCATCCGTAGTTGCCATCGAAAAAGATGCCTTTAAAGTACCACTACTAAAACGATATATTTCAGGAGTTTTCCCTAAGTTTCCCAGTAAAGTTACTTTATTTAAACTTGCCATATTTGTAAAATTTATTGTTTTTAAGCTGTGCGGTATTCACTCCGCAAAAATATCCTATCCAACTTCAATGAAAATCCAAAGCTATTAAAATGGGAAATCTTCACTTTCTTCTATTTCCGCATTAGCAGCCTCACCTTCCATATTTCCTCTTCCGCTTCCTTTACTATCCAACATCACCAAACCACTAAAATCTCGAACCTCTACTTCTGTAATGTATTTTTTAGTACCCGTCTGGGCATCGTCCCATGAGCGGGTTTTCAGCTTTCCCTCAATATATACTTGACTTCCTTTTTTCAAGAATTTCTCGGCCCTCTCCGCCAGTTTATACCACATCACGATGTTGTGCCATTCGGTTTCTTTCATCTGTTGTCCATCAGCCGTTGAATAATTAAACGAGGTGGCTACAGAAAACTTAGCTTTGACGGCACCACTTTCAAAACGCTGCATTTCGGGATCTTGGCCCAAATGACCAATTAATTGTATTCTGTTCAAACTTGACATATTTATTTGTATTAGATGATTTTTGTTAACGATAGGTGGTACAAATGTGTTCTTTTAAACACTTAAATATAACACAATGTGTTTGTGTTTTAAAAGATTATCGCCCACTTTTTTTGAAGTAAAAAAAAAAGTAGCATTTTTGAGTCCAAAGAATAGTTTTTTACTAAAAATAACGCTAAAATAACTTTTTTTTTAGCAAAAAAGTTCCTTCAAAATTTGGTTTATTATAAAAAATCATTGTAAGAGATAGTAGGGAAATACGTTTGCAGTTGAAAATGTTAGAACAGCAATCACGAATAACCAGTCTAAATTCGTTAAATATGCTTCCAACCTTGGGCTATCAACTCATGCTGTTCTCCTTTTTTCGTAAAGAGGTACCGCCCTTTATTGGCATCCGTAATGCGTCCGATAATCGAAAACCCTTGAATTTCTTCCAAACGATCGGCATCCTTAGGGCTTACTGTGAACAATAGTTCATAATCTTCCCCGCCACTCAGCGCACAAGTAATGGGAGGTAAACCCATTTGCATAGCCGTTTTCAAGGTATCAGGATGTATGGGAATATTTTCTTGAAAAATACGACATCCGACATTCGATTGGTCGCAAATATGCAATAAATCTGATGACAAACCATCCGAAACATCAATCATTGAAGTAGGTTTGATCTTCATATTTTGTAGAATATCAATAATATCATTGCGGGGTTCGGGCTTCAATTGACGAGCAATCAAATATTTAGAAGCAGTCAGGTCAGGTTTCATATTAGAGTCCGCTATAAACACTTCTTTTTCACGCTCCAAAATTTGCAGGCCCAAATATGCGCCCCCCAAATCACCTGTTATACAAATCATATCGCCTACCTCTGCAGTATCTCGATACACAATTTCATCCGCTTTCGCCTCGCCAATTGCCGTAACGCTAATCACCAAACCCAAACGAGAAGAGCTTGTATCACCTCCCACTAAATCAACGCCATAAGCATCACAAGCAGCATGAATACCCTCATAAATTTCTTCTAAGGCTTCCACTGTAAAACGACTCGAAACAGCAATAGAAACCGTAATTTGGCGGGGTATGGCATTCATCGCAAATATATCAGAAAGATTGACTACCACAGACTTATAGCCCAAATGCTTCAAAGGTGTATAAACCATGTCAAAGTGAATACCTTCTACCAACAAATCTGTAGAAACCACTGTCACCTTATCCTTTTCATAGTGAATCACTGCTGCGTCATCACCAATACCCTTTAAAGTACTCGTATTGTTTTGGCGGGCATTTTTATTCAAATGCTCAATCAAACCAAATTCCCCTAATTCACTGATAGGCGTTAGTTTTTGTTGTTCAGGATTGTTACTGCTCATAAGATAGGAATGTTTGGACAAAGATAAATATAAAAAAGCCATTGAAGCAAAAACTCCAATGGCCATACAAACAAAATGCTTTATAAAACTTTACTACTAATCTTTCTTATCGAACAGAGATGTATTCATAAAAAGTTTCGCCTCCGTAGCTCATCACAAAAGTATAATTACCTTGCTGTAAGCGTTTAAGATTAAATGTTTTCTCAAATTGATTCGTGCTATTGGATGCAAAAAGATTGTCACCATCCTGAGTAAGCATTTTTACTTCAATAGTACCATCCGCTACAACATTCAATAGAGCCATTTGCCTGCGTGCATCGTATTGAAAAGTAGGTTTTTGAACAGTTTCTTTTTTATACTCCTTCAAAATAACCTCTTCAAAATCAATACGAAAAGCCTGCTTCGTGATTTTCTCATTGTCTTCAATAGTAATATAGTAAATGCCGTTTGGCAAACTATTCACATTCAATTCTTTAGCAAATCCATCTTTACCTTTAGCTCTTTCACTGAACAAAGTAAAGTCGTTTTTGTCCTTCAATGTTATCATTACCTTAGGACTATCTGAGTAAGGAATACGAACAGAAATGCTCTTATTGCCGTTGTCTTTTTGAACCACTGCAATGTGCGATACTACTCCAAAAGGATTAGCAAAAGTCATTGAAGTAATGAACATTAAAGCACTTATCATCATACTTGTGAAAATTAATTTTACGTTTTTCATGTTACGTGAATTTTAAGTTTTTAAAAAAAAAGAACTTTTTAGTTTTGAAATGGGTTATATCACCTTGCTATCGGTGAACTTAAATTACCTTTGTATTATTTTCACTGCAAAGGTACATTGGCGCACAAGACCTCACTACTACTATATTGACAACTTGTAGTGCTAAATTAACCCAGATTTGATGTTGCTTACCCAAACAATTGAAAACCAGACTACAAACATCAAATTTGTATTTTTTCACGAAACTGAAGCACATGAAACCAGTATTAGAAACTATTCAACCCAGTTTTGGCAGCTCTTTCGCTGTCCGTAAATTTCACACTCAAAACAACCAAAAACCACTTTGGCATTTTCATCCCGAATATGAACTCGTATATGTTGCTAATGGTAGCGGCAAACGACATATCGGGCAGCACATTTCGTATTACCGCAATGGTGAATTGCTCTTACTCGGCCCAAACCTACCCCATTTGACATTTGCAAATCAATCAGGACAAGAACAAACAGAAATCGTCGTACAGTTAAAAGCTGATTTTATGGGGAGCGATTTTTTGGATACACCAGAAATGATGGCTATTCGTCAATTGCTGCACAAAGCAAAGGGAGGCATTTCTTTTCCTTCAAAAGTAAAAAAACATATTGGCGAACGATTGGAGTATCTACTTCAATTGCCTCAATTCTCTAAACTACTGTGTCTATTAGACATTCTTCAAGAATTAGCACAAGTTACAGACTATCAATTATTAAACGCTGAAGGTTTGACCGTAGAGGTAAATGTACAAGAACGTGAACGAATGATTGTGATACATGAATACATTCAAAACCATTTTGAAGAAGCCATCACCCTTGACGACATTGCCCAAGAAGTTCACATGACCGTTCCTGCCTTTTGCCGTTACTTCAAAAAGCTAACCAACACGACTTTCACCAAATTTGTCAATGATTTTCGCATTGCTCAAGCCTGCAAATTGTTGGCGGAGGAAGATACCTCTATTGCAGGGGTAGCCTTTGAAGTGGGATTCAATAATTTATCTCACTTCAACAAAATGTTCAAAGAAATAATGGGCAAAAGTCCAACGGAATACCGTGAGGAAACGGGGGGATTTGTAATGTAGTTTTGAACACGAAGATGCACATTTTTTTTTACTGGGAGTAAAATTGAACAAACAGACGAGGAGGCGGAGAGGTTTTATAATTGTATGTTGGTTTTTTGTTGGATTTCGATTAGTATGGATTCGGCTGTAGAGTTGATAATTTGTTTGATTTCTTCTTGGGAAAGTTGAAAACCATATTTTCTTTCAATAGGTTGAATGTTTACATTTGATATTTGTAAATAATAATGGTTTGTAAAGAGAATTATATTAATATTTTTTTTTACATCAAATAAAATCTGTTTGCTCATATTGAATTTCTCCCAAACAAAATATATACGTATTCCTTCTATATTTTTTTCTTCAAACGCCTTTTTGATATGGCGAACAAAATTTTCTTTATAATCTATAAAAGTATTTATTTCTAAAGTATGATTAGTTTTCAAGAATAGATCATTAAATTGAATTAGTTTTTTTTCAAGTCCATCAATTAAAGGCTTTAATGATTTTTCAAACAATTCTTTTTGTACTTCAATGTTTCTTTCAATAGGCCTTTCTTCAATTTCATTCTGATTCTTCAACTGCAATTTCAACAAAGCAATTTTTTTATCCAAATCATCCGATTCACCAATATTTTCACCTTTTGCCCCTCGTACATACAAGTCGGTAGATTCCAACAAACATTCACCTACAAAAAGAATGAATTTTTCCAAATCACCTGCGTCCGCCTCACCCAAAGCTGCCAAATATTCACTACGCTTTTCCATTTTGATAATAGCAGGAGGATATCCTCCACGCATTAAAATCAAATTCATCAAAATTCTCGACATCCTCCCATTTCCATCATCAAAAGGATGAATTTTGACAAAGCGATAGTGAAACGTAGCTGCCAAAACCAAGGGGTGTAATTTTATTTTTTCCTGTTCGTACCACCGCAACAAATCATCTACCATTGCAGGAACCTCTTCGGGTAGGGCATAATGGTAAATTTCACCTGTTGATGTGCGAACATGGTTGGGGCTTGTTTTGTATGCCCCTATTGAGATTTTCTTTTGGACGATTTGACCTGTTGGAGTAATGGCAGGAGAATCATAAGATTCCTTCAACAATGTTTGGTGGAGTTCTCGGATAAAATGTTGCGTAAGTGGGCGGTTTTCTTTTACTATTTCTTCAATCCACAGCAAAGCCTCATTGTGCCCTTTTACTTCTCGATGGTCTTTGTAGGATTTTCCTTTTGCAGTTAAATCAAAGAGAATGAGCGAAATGGTTTCACCCAACGTCAACTGATTTCCTTCAATCGCATTGGAATGGTAATTCCACCACAGCCGAAATGTTTGCTTAATTTTCGCCTCCCGTTCGACAGAAATTGGTCGAAGTGAATCCAACTCTTTTTTTAGGTCGTCAATTTGTTGAATCAGTATTTGCAAGGTCATTGTACCAAAAAATTTATGTTTATCTTATTTTTTACCCAATATGCTCGACAATCTTGCGTTCTATCCAACAGTTTGCTGCTGAACATCATACGCCTCAACAAAGCAGGGTCGCCAAATGTATGGTGTTGATTCAGCAACACATTGACCTCCTTTTCTGAGTAGTTTTTGTCGGCTTCAAATTTGGTAATCAAATATTGCAGTACTAGCTGCTTTTTACTGTGTTTGGTGGGCCACTGTTCAATTTGCAGGTCTTCATTGAAGAAAGTGACAATGGGTTTGTATTGTTCTCCAATTTTTGATAAGACAATAGATTTTGTTGATTGCATGAGAGGAAGTGTTTTGTGGAGGTAAATGAAATAGAATCAAAATTAAGTTTTAATTTTGAGAGTGCATAATTAACCCTTTTGCGCCAAAATTAGTTCACTTATATGTTTTTTGCCAACAGTATTATTTATCCAATCAGTGATTTAACTTCAATTCTACCAATGAATTTACCTTTCGATATACTCTACGAAGACAATCATCTCATTGCTATCAATAAACCTGCAGGAATGTTGGTGCAAGGCGACAAAACAGGCGACATACCCTTGAGTGAGTACGTCAAACAATACATCAAAGAAAAATACAAAAAACAAAACAATGTCTATCTTGGCGTAACGCATCGCATAGACCGTCCTGTTTCAGGAGTTCTGCTATTTGCTCGAACCAGTAAAGCATTGGCGAGACTCAACAAAATGTTTCAAGAAAAAACCATCCAAAAAACCTATTGGGCAGTGGTCAAAAACCATCCTCCCAAAATGGAGGATACTTTGGTGCATTACCTCATCAAAGATCAAGTTCGCAACAAATCAAAGGCATATCCTACGGAAACAAAAGGTACCAAACGAGCTGAAACCCACTACAAATGGCTACACAGCTCCGACAATTACCACCTACTCGAAATGAAACCCTTAACAGGCCGACACCATCAAATAAGGGTGCAATTAGCAGCAATTGATTGCCCCATCAAGGGCGACCTTAAATATGGCTTCAAACGCACCAACAAAGATGCCTCGATTCACCTTCATGCCCGCCAAATCGAATTCATACATCCTGTCTCTCAAGAACCTATTGTAATCACTGCGAGTCCTCCCAAAGAAGTAGTTTGGGATGCGATGGTGTCTTAGGTGACAACAACAATCAACTGTTGTTCAATATTTTAAAAAATCGTGGACAAAACCTTTTCATCCACCAATTCCTCTAAAAGAAACCTCACTCTTTTCTGCTTATTTCTTCTCTTAGCATAGCTCCACAAAGTGCTGAAATTAAGCGCATATCGGTCAGTAGCATCCTCATAAATTCGGTCCAATTCTCTGCCTTGATAGATATAGTAAATATGTTTGTCTGCTACTAAATCCACCAATAGTTTTTCTAAAGTAGGAATGAAAATGTTTTCTACCTCTTGAATAGGAGCCCGACTTACAAGTGGTTTGATAACTATAGATTTTTCTTGCCCCAACACATAATCTTGCATCAATTGTTTATTCGGATTCAAAAAAACATTTTGATATCCTTCGTCTCGGAATTGGTGAAAAACAGGTTCTAAAGCCTCTTTATCAACTTCAATAACGTACAGAAATTTGATAAACTGATGCTTGGTAAAATAATTTAGCCATTCAGTGCTGCAAATCGAATGTGCCTCCAATACAAAACCGTTGTTTGCAATACTATAGATTTTCTGAAAGTAGCTACTGAAATAAGGTTCAAATATTTGCTTGGTTTTCAGTGTATAGATTCCCCTCCCAACTACTTGTATTATGCCTTTATTCTGCAAATCATGAATTCTCCATTCTATGGTTTTCTTAGAACGATTGGGTTCTAATTGCTTGTAAAAAGTAATCACATCTTCTTTTGTAAGGTAAATTTTTCCTTCAATGTATTCCTCAAACTGTAGTTGTATGTAGTTTTCTGCAGCCAAAAAATTAGTGTTTTTGTGAAAAATAAACCATATTTCTCCAGTTTTATCATTTTTTGGAAAAATATGATTTTCAAAAATACTCCAAAAATTTATTTTTTTGGAGAAATATTGAATTTAGTTGACTAAATTCAATAACTTCAGTGCCTCATACCAATATGCAAAAGCTTTTGTTGGTTGTTTCTTCTGCTTGTTCAAAATACTATAATTTTGATTTGTGATGAATTCCGTTTTGTAAGGTTTGTCAAATTTTGGAATTGGATTCAAATCATTTGCTTTAATTTTGGCAGCTAAGTAAGCCGCCTTACCTGCTGCTTCAATTGCATGTTCTATTCGGAACTTAGTAGAAGGTAAATGACTATCTACACTTTTAATTCCATCTGATAACTCTTTAATTTTTCCAATATCATTGGTTTCTTTGTTTCTGTCACGTTTTGCAAGCAACAAACCTGTTTCAATAATATCATCCAAAACATCCTCAATAGTTATTTCTTGGTTTCTATAGCCGATTTCTTTGAGTACGGTATTGGTAAATGACTGAACAACAATGCCCATGTCATCTGCTATCTCAAATAATAAACCTACATCAAACAACTGCTTGATAATTTCCATTGACTTATCAACTTGATAAGGTATGCCTGTCGTATTGGGAGCATAAGCGGTTAGTTTGTCTCCCAAAATAGATTCAATTGTTGGAACACAAACTTGTTGAGGAGGATTGGAATCCGACAACAACCATTGTGATTCAATTGAAAGTATTTGAGTTTTGGGATAGGGCGATTGTTCAAACAAAATATCCAATAAAACTTTATCTTCCTTCTGCCCAAAATGTCCTTCATAAAAGAAAGCATAGTGTGCTTTTGGAATTTTGCCTCTATCGCTTTCTCTTTTTTGTCGTTCAAAACGTTTGAAATGAGAATTTTGAATAATTTTTTCAAATGCGTTCTCCAATTCCTCGTTTGTATGTTCAGTAATAATGTCAATATCTATGGACAATCTATTGAAGTTGGGTAGTAATAAGGAAAGTGAAGTTCCTCCTTTGAATATGAAATTCAAGTCGAAAATCCGTAATTGCTCCAATAATCCCAAAGCATGTATCATTTTCTCCAAAACCGAACGATTGATTTTGGAATATTGACTTTGATTTTTAAAGCTTTCAATGTGTTCTTTTGAAAATGTATTTGATGAAATCATTTGTCATTTTGTTTTTCAAAGTAAAGATGAATAGCACCTTGTAGTAGTTAATTTTTTGTCAAGGTGCTATATTCATTCTTTTACTTTATCAGTTTAGTTGCAAACTTTGTTTGCGAATATTATTGCCTCCGTATTTTTTGGAGCAATTAAAATGGGCCACCAAAAAGGATGATTACTTTTCCAGTTTTTCTCTTTCCTTCCGTTTTGTCGTAAGAGTATGAGAGAAGGAATATCTTTTGCCATTTTACGAGCAATTGTTCCTTCACTTGTGGGTTCACTAGCGGTATCAGGCGAACCTTCAAATCTACCATCACCTCTGAACCGATTTATTTCTCTATTATACCTAACGACAATATAAACATGGTTTTTTATAGTTTCATCTTTAGATTCTGAAGATAAATATCTCATTGTTGCTTTAAATTCTTTGACATCCCATTTGTATCCGTCTTCAAATTTTAGAGTTTTTCCAATATTATCAATAATATTTTCAGCTTTGTCAATTGAAATCAACTTAGCTTCTTCATAGCTAGCGTTCTGCCAAATAGAATCTATTGTTGTGTCTAATTTTGAAACAATTGGTTTAAGTTTAGCTTGTGTTATTGTCTTGAAACCTAATGGAAGTAATCTGCGATGTGGATGTATAGTAGTTGTATCTGAAAGCAGTATTTTATTCGGAGAGCAAGGCAAGATATTACCATTTTCTCTCCTTATAAAAACTACTTCTTGATGACCTCCACTTTTGAAAGCATTTCTCAGAGACTCATCAAATTTATGCATCTTATGCATAGCCTCATAAATGTGTGTTGCAGTATAAAATCGAGTAACAGCTAAATCTTCTTTTGGACGTGCACCATACATTCTTGAATGTTGTGTAACAGTATCTTGCTGAAACTTCTTTGGGCTTCTACCATAGAAAAATCCAATTAGATTTTCGATTGTTAAGCCTCTATCCAAAATCTGCCCACCAATGAATATATTAAATGGATTATTTAGTCTCAATTGTCCATTATCATCAAGTAGCGTTTCTATAGAATTATCAGAATTGACTACATTGTAACCTATGTATTCATTTTGGATAGCCTTGCATACAGCTTCGAATATATCCTCTTCTGAAGGAATCCAATTGCGCATAATTTCTAATGAAGATTGCAAATCAGTATGGGCATCTTTTACTAATTCTTTTAAAGTTGCTACATCCTCATTCAGTAAACTCTCTAAACCATGCCTTAATGCTTCAACCAACATTCCCTGCCATTCATGACGTTTCTTTTGTCTTGCAATGTGAACAACAAAGCTAAATTTCTTTTGACGCTCTTGATAATGTTTATTTTGTAATCTTCGAATACATCCTCCTACAATGAAGGTCATAATAGCCTTCCGAAAAATACGTAAATTAGGAGTAGTAAGAATATTATTGATATACCTTAAATCTTGTTTTTCCAGTACGCCTATTTCTTTATTTGGTACAGGTTGGAATAAATAATAAGCTAAATCTGACGAATTGGTACTTGCTTCTCCAAAGTATGTTTCACTGCCAATATATTTATCATGAATAGGAACCAATTCGGTAAAAGCTGGTTTTAATGGTTTTATAGTAAAGTTGCGTGGTTCATAATTTTCTGGTTGTAGATATAAACTTGCAGGTGTAGCGGTAACTTGTAAAAAACCACATGGAGTCTCTAATGATTTTCTAAAATCACTAACTTGCTTCGTAATGACGTTTACTTTAGTTCCTTCTCTTTTATTTTTCCTAAAACCAATACTTGCATAATCTGCCTCATCATCAACAATCAAAACTTTTTTGTGTAGCAAATCAGGATAAGTCTCTGAAAATGCTGTATCTAATCTTCTAAGGTTATCATCCTCTTTTTTTACTACAAAAATTAACTTCTTACCTCTTTGGTATCTGGTCAATTTTTCAGGAAGAAACATGATATCATAAACTTCCAATTCATCTTGATTATTAATGAAATAATCAAACTCAGATTTTAATCTACGAAGTGTTTGACGAGCCAAAGCTTTAGTTCCTTTAGTAAATACAATAGCAACATCATATCCATTATCAAAAGCCAAAGAAATGACTCCTATAAAAGTTCTCGTTTTACCACTTTGAATCTTTCCAAGTAACATACCTAGTTTCTCAATAGTAGTTTCATTATCCAAAAGCTTTTGGACAGTGTTTTCAATACATCTTTTCGATTCTTCTGAATGAAAAGTTTTTTCTTGGTTTTTGGTGTAGAATTCACCATTTCTTTTTAATTTTAAATTCATTTTTAAAAAATTTAAATTGTTATTTAATATCGCCTCACTAAATCTGGTACATTTAGCGAGGCTTTTTTATTTTACTTTCCTCAAGGATTTCTCTTCTCTCAGAGAAAAAACTCCTGTTTAGATATTACTGTAGAAGTTGCCAAAGAGATCCTCTCATACTTTCGAAGATGAATATCTTTATCATTTCTCCTCTTTTAAATACAAAAGCAACATACTCTACAGTCATGTTGCTTCCAGTTTCGAATCTTTTAAAATTTATTTTTTCTTTCTATAGATATATTTCTTTAGTTAAATAATATTATTCGAAGCAAATGCATCAAATAATTATGTCTCTGATCTATGTAAAAAGATCATTGTTAATCTTGTCAACAATGATTTTTTATAGATAAAAAACTGTAGACGAATAGTTGACTGTAGTTATTATTTAGATATTTACAATCATAAAAAATAACTGTATGTCAATTAGTTGCAATGCAAATATAAGCCAAATAATAGCAGCTTGCAAATGTTTCTGTAAATAAACAATGAAGTAAAATAAAAATTAATATGGAAATTGCTTGTAGTTATTTAGCTATTGTTAAAATTCGGCTAAAAAATATTTTTTTTGCATGAGAAAAAACATAAATGCAAAAGTGTTTTCAATAAGTAAAGTCATAAGAATAATTTTATACCCATCATTCTTACTATGCTAATCCTATTCCTACAAATAAAAATACCCAATTCCGAAGCATCTCCACTTCAAAATTGGGTATTCATTACATTCTCTTTATCTCACTTCTCACCTCCAACGAATCTACTCCTTCCGATAAACCGACACCTCTCCAATATAAGAAGTCGCCGTTTCCATCGTAATCCTTACATAACGACTCGACTCACCACGTGAGCATTCCAAATACCATTGTAGCGAAGGTCATCCACAAACAACAGAATCCAATTGCCAGGCTCGCCAATCGAAATGGTACAATTATCTGTATTCCCTGAATTGTAGCTTACTTTCCTATAAACTCCGCCTTCCTTTTCTCCAAAAACGCCCCTGTTCCCTCTTTGAAGTCTTCGGTATCAAAACAATGTCCGAAAGCATTGATTTCCACTTCAAAACCATTGCGGCTTTCATCTGCAACAGCATTAACACAATCAATCGTTTGTGCCACAGCAATTGGCCCTTTTGTAGCAATTTTTTGAAGAATGCTGTTGCACTTCTCCAACAGTTCATCTTGTGGTACCACATAATTGACCAAACCCAACTGCAAAGCAATCTCAGCAGCAATCATATCAGCGGTCAATAAATATTCCATTGCCTTGGTCTTGCCAATCAACTGCACCAAACGCTGTGTGCCACCATATCCTGGAGGCAATCCCAAGTTCACCTCTGGTTGTCCAAAACGTGCATTGTCAGACGCTATTCGCATGTGGCAAGCCATCGTCAATTCACATCCGCCTCCCAAAGCAAATCCATTGACGGCTGCAATGACTGGTTTTGGATAGCCTTCAATATAATCCATCACTGAATGGCCATTGGCTGACAATTTTTTAGCTTGTTCTCCATTGAAACTGGAAAACTCGGAAATATCGGCTCCTGCTGCAAAGGCTTTTTTGCCTGATCCTGTCAAAATTACGCCTTTCACCGCATCATCATTGCGATGCGCTATTAGTGCGGCTTTGATTTCCTGCAACAATTGAGCATTGAGCGCATTGAGTTTATCGGGGCGATTGATCGTAATGGTGAGAATATAGTCTTCGATTTGAAGGAGAATGTATTGGTAGTTTTCCATTTTTTTATATTTGAATTGCTTATCTGTTTCTGCCACGCCATCGGCGTAATCTGTTTAGTAACTCTAATAAAATAACCTCATAATTTGGCATAAAGGCTTTTGAAGTTTTTTCTTTACAAAATATTGATTTTCATTATAAAGACAAATTTTTGAACTAAAACTTCAAAAGTCTAAATCGGGAAATTATTTTATTGGTAATCCTTCTAATCTGCACCATCAGCGTAATCTGCGATCAAAAAGCACGATGTTCACTAACCCATTCACTGATATAATCCACAATATCGGTCATTTTAGTACCAGGAGGAAACAGCCCACCTACACCCATTTCTTGTAGCGTTTTCATGTCCTCTTCAGGAATAATTCCACCACCTGTGAGCAAGACATCGTCCATTTCCTGTTCTTTCATTAATGCCAATACTTTGGGAAAAACGGTCATGTGTGCGCCAGAAAGAATACTGATGCCGATGACATCCACATCCTCTTGCAGTGCTGCATTGACCACCATTTGAGGAGTTTGGCGCAAACCTGTGTATATCACCTCCATACCTGCATCTCTAAAGGCAGTTGCAATTACTTTAGCTCCCCTATCGTGACCGTCCAAACCGACCTTTGCCACCAAAACACGGATGGGTCTTTGAAGTTTAGGATTCATCTTGTTCGTCATTGATGTTCGTTTTTATTCCTCCCTTGCGAAGTTCTTCTGTATCTTCTCGATCTTTGAGTTTTTTGTCATCAACGTGCTTGTCCAAAAACTCATTGATGGCATCAATATCTAGATTGGTTTTGATTTCTCCAAATTCATTGACGTTAATTTTGTAGTCTTTCAAGTCCTCTTTACTGAATGATTTTTTAACAATCTTTTTTTTGTTCGACACGTTTATTAAATTTTTAGGTTTTTGATAGAAAAAAATAGTGCCTATTTAACGATATTGACTGTCGTTTCGTTCCTAATATTTTTTCAAATTGACCTAAATTTTCATTTTGATTGATTTCTAACTAATTTTGCCTACATGGAAACCAGTGAATTAATAAAAAAAGTTCGTAAAATCGAAATAAAAACGAAAGGATTATCCAATCATATCTTTTCGGGAGAATATCACAGTGCCTTCAAAGGGAGAGGAATGTCATTCAGTGAAGTGCGTGAATACAGTTTTGGTGATGACATCAAAGCAATAGATTGGAATGTGACCGCTCGCTTTAATACACCTTATGTCAAAATCTTTGAAGAAGAACGAGAATTGACAGTCATGTTGTTGGTGGACATGAGTGCTTCTGCTTTTTTCGGCACAGCTAATCAAATGAAAAATGAGATGATTACCGAAATTTGTGCTGTTTTAGCTTTCTCTGCAATCAATAATAATGATAAAGTTGGCGTTATATTTTTTAGCGACAAGATTGAAAAGTTCATTCCGCCTAAAAAAGGTAAGGCACACGTTCTAAGAATAATCCGAGAACTGATTGAAGTGGGATACAGTGACCTCACATTGCAGGAGAATAAAACGAAAGAATCTGCTTTTCAACAAATAAAGTCGCTTTTTCAAGCCAAAGCAAAAAAAGAAACACCTACTACAAAAACAGATATTGAATTGGCATTGAAGTATTTCGGCAATGTAATCAAAAAAAAATGTATTGCTTTTTTATTATCGGATTTTATAGACGATCATTACGAAAAATCACTCAACATCGTTGGGCGCAAACATGATTTAGTAGGGATTCGCATTTACGATCCCCGTGAACAAGAACTTCCTTCTGTTGGTTTGATACGGGTGAAGGATGCAGAAACGGGACACACAATTTGGTTGGATACTGCAAACCAGGCTGAAATGAAAAGGTATAAGGTGAATTACTTGAAAAATGCTGATAATTGTAAACAGATTTTTTCTAAAAGTGGTGCAGATTTAATCAGTATTCCTACCAACCGTCCTTATGTGAAGTATTTAATGAATTTTTTCAAAAAAAGAGGCAACTAAGAATAGAACATGAACACACATATATATAACATCATAATTTTACTTTTAGTATTATCTAATTGTATGACATCGGCACAAAACAGTACAGAAGAACCTGGTACTATTGGCCCTGCTTCGAGTCTCAACATAGATACAAGTCCGATTGGTGCAAGTACTAAAATAGAAGATAAAAAAGATTTTTTGTCTAAATATGAATTTTATACTGCATTGCTTAATGCGCTACCCTTTGGTTGGCAATTGAGCGAAAGAGAGTCGAATATTATTATTTCACGAAGCGATGTAACTATCCAAAAAAATCCTCTGACTATCACCCCTTCAGACCCTATCTTGGAGGAACAACAGGCAAATTTACAATACGGAAAAAAAACATATGAATTAGTGCTTCGATTCGAATCTTATCCCAAAGCGCAATACCTGAGTTCCAAAGAACGATTTGGAGATGTAAATAGTCAACTAGAAAAGTTGGAAGAAAAATATGCAGTGGCAGAGATGAAATTGGATGATGGCACAGGTTGGTACATTGCCAGAAATAAAGACCAGAAGAATAGATTGGTGTTTTTCCACATCGAGAAAGCAACTTTAGAAGAACAACTCAAACCTGTGCCAGCACTATATGTAGAAAATTATGCGGTTCATATCGAAAAAGAATCCTATTTTAAATTATTCCCTTCGATTGTTGAGTCTCAGTTGAATTCTATCATTCAACAAATACACTCTTTGCTAAAATGATAAATTGTCTAATCCTATGAAAAACCTACTATTCTTATTCTTGCTTACTGCAATCACTTCAATAATGACTGCACAAATTCCCAAAGAATCTATTGAAAATCAAACCCCAGAAAATCAAAACAAGATAGAATCGCAGGAATGGTATCAGATTCACCTCGAAAAACCCATTCAGCGAATTGAAGAAATTTTCTACGACAATGAAGAAAAAACGCCCATTGAAAACGAAATTTCAAAAGATAGACAAAGCATCATCCTAAAAAACTACTCTAAAAAAGGACGCGTGAAAGTCCGTTTGGTATTTGAAGATGGTGGCGAAGTAATCGAAACAATCACCAAAAGCTCTTGTTTTATTGATCCAGTGATTCCTTTGTGAAAATTATTGCAGAAGTCACAGAATAAAAGCCCATTCAAAAAGACAAATATACGCCCAAGCTAAAAGCAAAATACTCAAGCGATTGGCGAAATTTTACGTCATCATTGACGGTACTTCCCAACAATTCTTTTTCTTCAACTGTATAGTCAAAAGTACTTCGCATGTAATTGTATTGCAGTGAACTACTAAAACCAAATAATTTTGATGCCTGCCATTTCGCTTTCGCTTCAATTCCAATACTTGGCATTGCAAAACTCTCTTTTGCAGGAAGATAGTGAATCGTTCGGGTATTGTTGCTATTTTTTTCCTTCAAAAAAAGATAGGGTTCAGTAGCTGTTAACCAAGCAAGTCCCAAGTTCACCGAAGGTTCAAACTGTATTTTGCCATTGCCAATTGTTTTTGCCAATGATACACCCAATCCGCCAACTGTATAATTGTACTCTTTGTTACTATATGGGTCGTTCACTGGATTTATACACAAAATATCCTCTCTGAAAAAATAATCACCATCAGGATTTTCCAAATCAACAAGGTGTCGTTTTTGCCAGAAATCATTATAGCCCTGACAATCCCTTGTAATAGAAGTATTGAGCGATAAAAAGAATCCTAATTTCAAGCGTTCCTTTATCGGAAAGCGAAACGAAACAATCGTACCTGTTCCTTGACCCGAATCCTCTGCATCTAAAAAATAGATGCTCTCTCCTACTTGCGGTTTTTTACTCAAGTAATGCCCAAATTGTGAGCCAATTATCTGTACCTCAACTTCAAAATGAATCGGTTTTCCACTTTCATCTTGTTCATTAGGCATTCCATTTTGTGCTTGCAGTGAACAAACATTGCAGCAAATACAAAAAAACAACCAACAGTACTGCATCTTTTTCATAGCTCATTTCTTCAATTAGTACAATACAATACTTTCAGTCGTATCTCTCAATACAGCCGAACTGGATAATTCTACTTCTACAACAAACTGAAAAACAGAATCTAAGGTCGGTTCTTTTAGAAGTAGCAAATCAAAATCGGTGAATAAATCATACTCCGCCTGTTCGTTTATTTGCTCCAAAAAATCAGCAATCGGAACTGCCTGAGCGAGTTTTTCTTCTAAACTGCTATATGTAGTCACAGAATTTCTCCTCTTTGCTGCAAAATAATCTTCTAAGGATGTTCCTGACAGATGGTTTTCGTCAAAATCGGATAAGGGAAATACAGAAATTCCTACAATGGTATCATTTGTCGAATACGTTTCTAAACAGGAGGTGGCATAAGCACTGTTGATAAAGCCTTTGAAGCAAGGCTGTTGGTAAACAAAATCAAATCCCATATGGACTCTCAAAGCATAAGCAATGGCAGATAAGCGGTTGTCTGATGCTTCAATGGGTTCTGCCCCTCGATTGTCTATGTGGGTCAATGAAAGGTCTGACCATTGATAGGTATAAAGTTCTTCGCAGCAACTGGTTGCCAAAAACAAAGCACCCAACTGTAGAAGAAATAGAATCAAACAAACACGTAAGACTTTCATAGGAATTGGTTTAAATTCTTTTGAAGTAAAACGTATTTTTGGTGGAGGAGGTTGTTTTATAATTGCAGTACTTGGCCTGTACTACCTGAAAGATGGCATTATTTATTGTTGTATCAACACCATCGCAGAAATTCCCTTCAAGTTCACCTTTCCACTCACTTCAATAATGCCCTTTTCGTCTATTTTTTCTTGGGTCAATACCATCGTCCATTTCCCCTCAGGTAGTTTCACCATTTTATCCGATGCGTCACCATTGAAGTACACCAAAATATTTTTCCAAACGTCTCCGTTTGCATTGTCCGAAATTTGATAGCCTACTAAGTTTTTGTCGCCCACATTGAAGTCCAAGAAAGTCAAATGCTTGGCCACCAGCTCAGTAGTTGACATTCGAAAAGCAGGATGTGCTTTGCGGAGGGCTATCAGGTTTTTGGTGTAATCAAAGAGAGCTTTGTATTGAGTCTTTCGTGACCAATCAATTTGGTTGATGCTGTCAGGTGATTCAAACGAATTTTCTACACCTTTTTTGGTGCGGGCAATTTCTGAGCCTGCGTGTAGGAAGGAAACTCCTTGTGAAGTCAATACAATGGTCATTGCCAACTGCTGCATTTTCAAGCGTGTAGCTTCATCATCGTTTTTGTTGGAGAGGAAGATGCGGTCAAAGAGGGTATTGTTGTCGTGACAAGATACATAGTTGATGCACTGAATGGGGTCATTTGCCCAAAACGCATCGGAATAATTGACCTTTTTGTAGTCTATTTGAGGATGTTGTGTTGCTGCCACAATGCCGAACTTAATGGTTTCCTCTTTACCGTCTGCGCCACTGACAAAACCTTTTTTTTCGTGATTGAACACACTGCCCTTCAATCCGTCCCGCATATCATCGCTAAAGGCTGCAATTTTGTTCAACTGTGGTGTGTGGTGCTTCAATGCTCGTTTTTCGACTGGTAAAGGACTATCACCTGAAGTCCAGCCTTCGCCATACACAAAGATAGCAGGGTTGATTTCGTCCAATGCCGCCCGAATTTGGTTCATGGTTTCGATGTCGTGAATCGCCATCAAGTCAAATCGAAAACCGTCAATGTGGTATTCTTCTACCCAATATTTGACCGATTCAATCATGAATTTTCGTACCATTGCCCGCTCGGAAGCGGTTTCATTACCACAACCTGATGCGTTGGAGAATGTGCCATCGGCGTTTTTGCGGTAGTAGTAATCGGGTACAAGCTGCTCTAAATAAGAAGTTTCCGTCAATCCTGTATGGTTGTAAACAACATCCATGATAACCCTGATTCCTACATCGTGAAATGCTTTAATCATTTGTTTCATTTCCTTGATGCGGGTCGTGCCATCGTGCGGATAGGTGCTGAATGAACCTTCGGGAGCGTTGTAGTTCAAAGGGTCGTAGCCCCAATTGTATTGTGCACTGTCCAATTTTGTTTCGTCAATTGAACGATGGTCGAAAGTCGGCAATAGGTGAACATGGGTAATACCAAGTTCTTTGATGTGGTCCAAAGTAGTAGTCAATCCATCGGCATTTTTAGTGCCTTCGTATGTCAGTCCAAGGTATTTGCCACGATGCTCCGTGGGTACACCTGAACTTGGGTGAATGCTCAAATCTCTGATGTGTAATTCATACAAAATGATGTCTGTAAAATTTTGAAGGGATAGTTTTTTGTCATTTTCCCAACCTGCGGGATTGGTAGCTGCTAAGTCTGCAATGACTCCCCTTTTACCGTTTACCCCTACAATTTTGACATAAGGATCGAGAGTTTCTCCCAGCCATTTGTCGCCTACTTTCACTTGAAAGGTGTAGTATTTTCCTTTCCAATCTCCTTCAAGTTTGATTTCCCATACGCCATTTTCTACTCGGCTCATTGGTTTTTCTTCAATGGGTAGCCCTTCAATGCCTGTTTCGTAGAAAATAATTTTGGCTTCGTTTGCAGTAGGTGCCCATATTTTGAAGGTGGAGGCTTGTGGGGTATAAGTTAAACCTAAGTCATTGCCATTGTAAACGGGGTATTCTTCAAAGGAATTGAAGGTTGTTTGAAAATCTTTTTTGGAAGTGGATTGCTCCAATTGTTGACAGGATGAAATAGTTGCCATTGTAGTTAGGATGATTGTCAGTACACAAATATTGAAGTTGAAGGCGAAAATACGTTTCATTGTAGAAATTGTTTGAAGGAAAGCTATTTTTTTGTAGCGAAAGATAGGAAGTATAATGTCAAATTCAAAGAATCTACTATGAAGGGGTATAAAAAAAGGCTATCCACAAAAATGGGTAGCCTTTCACAAATTATAGAGGACTATTGAAGATTCTGTTTTCATTAAAAATGGAAGCGATAGCCACAACCAAAGTTGAGTTGGCTGTAATCAACTTTTAAATCTCTTATCTCTAAGCTATTGAAGTAAGCAGCAGGATTGAAGTTTGGCAATAAATAACTTCCTTTGACATAGATTTCACTGTGTTCACTAAAATTCACTTTAATATCAGTGCCAAAAGCACTCCAATTTCGGTCTTTCAGTTCATAGGGAATATTATCTTGTCGCTTATTGGGGACATAAAAATTGTTGTTGGGATAGTTGAACCATGAGTAATTTATAAACGGTGCAAGTGCTACTCTTTTCCCCAATCGCACATTGTAAGCAAGCGAAAATCCATAGGATAGTCTGTTTTTGGGATGCAAATCGCCGCTAGTGACCGTTGAAATAAAAGATTCAAGTATTCCGTCGGTATATTTAGGTTCTTTAAATTGAGTATTCCTATAAGATGTCCAATAATATGTTGATTCTGAAGATGCGGATATGTCAAATTGAATTTTCTTAAAAGTATATCCTATGTTTATGGACGCTCCCCCTGAATTGAAAGATACCTCATAATTTGTCGGATAATTGGTGGATAGGTTGATATATTGATACTCTAAATTTCCCGAACCTGTAAATATTTCAAAACCAAGATACAATCCATCTTTTGCAACGATGCTTTTTTTCTGAGGTGTTTTGTCTAAGGTAAGTTGTTCTTCATTCACTAAATCACGGTCTTTTCGTGCTTCTTTCACCAATTCATTGTACTCTATTTCTTTGTGATTGTTTGTGTTATAGAGCCAAAAAGCATATTTATTTCCTTCCTTGCTCTCTAATTTTATTTTTTGTGTTTTTTTATTGTTGGCAAAAGAAAATGGAATACCATCATTTTGGTAATTCCCATCCATATTGTAGTCTATAAAATACACGGGTTTTGAGCTAAGATAATCTCCAATCAATAAAATAACTACTGCTCCTTCTCCACAGTTGATGCAATTTTCAAGATACGCTATAGCATATACTTTATTGCTGAAAGCATCAAATACCGTAGGGCAAATCAACTCTAATTGGTTGGGTAATTTGTTTTTTAATTGAGGATGAAAAACCTTGAAGTGTTGTAAGTCTATCTGTTGTCTTTGGTATTCATAAAAATAAAATATGACTTCACTTTCATTATTTTCACGCTGATAAAAATAGGTGTACTTATTGGTTTCAACCGTATTATTAATTATTTGTTGAGCGAAAGTGTTCATCGCAAAAAGAAAAAAAGCAAGAAAGACGAGTATTATTTTTTTCATAGTAACAGATTTATGAAATTATTGAAAGCAAACAAATTAGATGTTTTCATGAATTTTCCCAATTATGATTGCTTCTATATTTGCCTGTAATAAGACATTAATAGAAAAGGGTTGCTAGAATATAGCAACCCTTCTATTCATTTCATAAAAAATAAATATATGTTACTTATCCCACCACAAAGGAGGGGAAAAGATTGTTATTCCTGATGGTAAGTTTTCATTATTATACAACCTTTGATCTTGTGGATAAGGCCATCTAATAGGAATATTTTGACCTGAAGAAGGTTGAAGTGCAGGGATTCCTGTTCTTCTCCAGTCTGTCCAAGTTTCAGACTGTGTATAAAGTGCAATGTACTTGTGTGTCATGATTTTTTGTAGATTGAGGCTCGCTGATGTTTCAGAAGCTTGAGCATCTACATAAGCTTGGTCAAACACACCAAATTTATTAATAGAAGCAATAATGGCATCATTGTGAGCAGTAGCTGCTCTCTGCAAATTTCCTGTCATAAACGCTGCTTCTGCTTCAATGAACTTTTGTTCTACATAACTCATCATCGGCACAGGGGAACTAGGGGAACCATAATAAGCACCTAGTTGCGAAGATTTTTCATTGGGAACTCCAGCAGGGGAGCCAAAATAATCGTCATCGCTGTCATCATCAGGAGTACCTGCTCTATCTACTTTGTCTGCAGCAAAGACAGGTAAGCGAGGGTCGTTGATGCTTTTCATCAAGTCCACAAAAAATGCTCCCATTGCTATGTCACCTTGTCTTTGATTCAGGAATTGGTACCAAGGATTTTGTTCGGTAGCTGGTGAGCCAAATGAAAACTCCATATCATCTGCATTACTAGCAAAAGCTCCTGCATCTATGGCAGCCAAAGCAGCTGTATAAGCACTTGCACCGTTGACTTTGCTTAGATGTATAGCATATCTCGCCTTTAAAGCATTGGCAGCTTTCTGCCATGCACTTTTGCTGCCTCCATAAATCAAATCTCCTGATAAAGCACGCACATTGCTAGTCGAACCTAAGTCACTCACTGCCTCCGTCAATAAAGTATTGATGGTGCCATATATTTGCTCCTGTGTATCATAAGCAGGGGTCAAATTGGCTGCTCCCTGAAAAGCTTGACTATAAGGAATATCCCCCCAAAGGTCAGTAGTAATACCCAACCCCAAAGCCATCAATACTTTGGCCGCACCTACAAAATGAGGAGAACCTTCTTCACCTGCTTTAATAATAATGGTGTTTAAATCGAAAAGTGGTCCGCTGTATAAGTTGAATCTCCAAGCATTGTTTACATCCGCTTCAGTTAAACGATACTGATCAATACCAGCATGTTGTCGGCTTAAACCACCCACGTGTTGGGTAAGAAGGGAATTGTATCTTCCTATATCTCCTCCCATTAAATAAGCCAAGCCACCTTGAGTAGTAGGAAGCAATAAATTGACTGTAACATCTGAAGGATTATTAGGGTCAATATTGATATCAGAATTAATCCATTTATCATCACCTTCTTGACAAGAGGTAAAGATAAAAATGGATAGAATGAAAGTTAATAAAGTAATTATTTTAATATTTTTCATATCTATATAGATTTAACTTTTTTATTGAAAAAATTTAGAACACCAACAATATTTACTTCAAAGTTCAAGAAATAAATACTGCTGGTATTGTTTAGGAAAAAGAAATATGAGTACGGATTATAGTCCAATTCTTAAGCCCACTCCCCAACTTTTTGTATTCGGCATGTTAAAATACTCCAAACCTTGAGCATTTCCAGAACCTACTAAACTTGTTTCAGGGTCAATACCTGTATAGTCTGTTTGCAACCATACATTTCTACCTGTGATAGTTAAATCAATATTGGAGAAAGGTGTTTTCTTTACAAATGCACTTGGCAAAGAATAACTCAAAGACAATTCTCTCAATCGTACCCAACTTGCATCTTCAATAAAGTCTTCTGAGTTCGACCCAAAGAAACCATTACCGTCACCCAAAGCCAACCAATTCTCGTCCAAAACAACTTCTTGTGAATTGGCACCACTTGTTTGGGGAATATCAGCGGTACTTGGATCGTTGTCATGATCTACCAATGATAAATTACCATCAGCATCATATACTGCCACATTACCTTCAAAAACAGTAGTTGAGCCTCTAACAGAAGTTTCTCCTGCTGTTCCCCAGAAATACAATGCTCCTTTTGTACCATTCCAAAGAATACCTCCTTGTTTGATATCCAGCAAAGCACTTACAGACAATCCTTTGTAAGAAAAAGTATTGCGAATACCCATTGTCCAATCAGGCAATGCACTACCAAAAGCACGCTCATCTGGGTCAATAATTGGAAAACCATTGGAATCAATGACTCTCGCACCACTTGCATCTCTGTAGAAACCATTTCCAAACATACTTCCATAAGGCTGCCCTTCTACTGCACGAATAGAAGACCCTTGAAAACCTCCTAAGAATACATTGTCCACTCCATCTGCCAATTTTACTACTTCGTTTCTATTTCGCGTATAGTTCATATCTATATCCCATGCAAAACTACCTACTTCAACAGGTGTTGCATTCAATATCACCTCAATTCCATTGTTGGTCATCTCTCCAGAATTTAATATCGCTGTTCTATATCCAGTAACTGCTGTAACAGGTACAGGGAAAATCAAATCGGTAGTTGTTCCATTGTAGTAACTAACGTCTAATCCCAATCTTCCTTGAAGGAATTTCAATTCCATTCCTATTTCCCATTGTGTGTTTTCTTCAGGTCCTAAGTCTGGATTACCCAATACAGACAATTTTTGGAAACCAGCAGATCCTTGATAAGGATAAGCAATACCGTTTGTCCAACCATCAGCATAAGTAGCTTGTGTGAAGTAGTTAGCCGTAGCATATAGATAAGGAGAACCTAAACCTACTTTTGCCCAAGATGCACGCAACTTACCAAAAGGAATTATTGGATTATCCGTCAAACCCAATGCTTCTGTAAAAACAAAGGCCAAACTAGCAGAAGGATAATCAAACCTATCATTACCTTCTGGCAAAGTAGTCGATCTTTCACTTCTGTAGGTTAGTGTTAAATACAACATACGTTTGTAATCGAATTCCAACATACCATAAAATGCCTGTTCTCGTTTACGTCCTATGTTTTCTCTTACAAAGCTATTACTTGCATTAGAGATATGCTCGAAACCTGGAATAACCAATCCATCGCCTTGTACGAATAATTGTTCCAAATATTCAGTCCGCATATTGTGTCCAAAATTACCTCCAACCCTCAAATCATCGCTCAATTGTTTGTTGATGGAAAGAATCAAGTCCGCATTAAATTTGTTTTGGAAATATTGATCTTCTCTTACAAGACCTGAGGTAAAGGCTCTAGAGCCAATCGCAAAACTTTGTTTTCTTCTATCACTGTAGAAGTCTGTACCAATTTTATACGTAAGTTTAATCCAATCAGCAAAATCATACGCAAAGTTAAGGCTTCCAATAACTCGATTTACATCATCCGTCAAAGGAGTATTGTTAACTGCCCAAAAAGGATTGTCATATCCACCACCACCACGGTAGTTTCTTTGGCCGCCATTAGGTAAGGTATAAGAGGAAACTTCATCTACAGCGTCTTCACCAAATCCATTGGAATTGTCAAAAGTCGGAGTAGTACGAGTCAAGCCCAGCATTACCCCAGATGTATTCGACCCCTGTTCGATACGAACGCCACCAGAATTGATGTATTTGATGTTAGTTCCCACTTTGAATTTAGGTGTAAGTGCTACTTCTCCATTGAAAGTTACATTTATTTTTTCAAACGTATTGTTTGGAATAATTCCTTGTTCTTTTTGGTATCCTAAACCCAAATAGAAACTAGATACATCGTTTGCAGAAGATAGGCTTAGAGAATTGTTGAAGTTAACTCCTGTTTGGAAAAAGTCATTTATGTTATCGTAAGCCTGCACACGCTGACCACCAGGGTTTTCGCTTTGTCCTACAATTCGTCCATTTTTATCCCAAGGATAATTAGGATCTGGTAAATAAACCAATGTATCTATAGCAGGTCCCCATGAGTATCCAGAACCTGTTTCTGGTCCGCTATAGCTACCAAAAAGACCTTGCGCCCATTGATTTTGGAACTCGTGCATTTTATTGTACTGAGAGAAATCCACTCCAACGTTGTAGTTGATGTTCAATCCTCCACCAGCTCTTTTCTTTCCTTTTTTAGTCGTAATGATGATAGCACCATTACCTGCTTGACTACCATACAGTGCCGTAGCTGCTGCACCTTTCAAAACTGAGATGGATTCAATATCCTCTTGTGGTATGTCAATCGCTCTGTTAGATTGCGCTACACTACTCAAGTTTCTGTTGGCTCCATCATCAGGATTTCCTGAACTCAACTGTGAGTTGTCTATTGGAATACCATCTACAACAAATAAAGGATCATTGTCTCCTTGAATGGTATTTGCACCTCTAATTCTGATATTAGACGCTCCACCTGCAGCTCCAGAAGAACTTGTTATTTGAACACCTGCCACTTTACCTGCTAAGGCATTCACTACGTTGGTTTCACGAGCCTGCGTAATCTCACTGCCTCCGACTTCTTCTACAGAATATCCAAGAGCTTTTCTTTCTCTTGTGATACCTATCGCAGTAACAACTACTTCACTCAAACCGAGAACATCCTCACCAAGAGCAGCATCTATTACATTTGAAGCACCTAACTCAAAAGTTTGCGGTTTGTAGCCAATAAAACTAATTTGAATCGAACTGTAACTGGCAGGTACTTTTAATTCGTACTGACCATCCAAGTCGGTAACAGTACCGATTGTCGAACCAGGAACAATAACAGTAGCACCAACAATTGGTTCCTCCGTATTAGAGTCTGTCACTGTACCATTGATGGTTCTGTCTTGTGCAACAGCTACTTGCACCAATAGAACCAACATAAAAGCTGTTAGTAGGTTAATAAATTTCATACTTCCTTTTTTTGATTATAAAAAAATAGTAATTAATCAACTCATAGTTATATAATTTGTATTAATTTATAAAACACAATAAAAAACATAGTTATTGGCTAAAAAACTATGTTATATACTATTGTATTATTGAAAAAATCAACATTTCATATTGGCTATGGTATTAACTAAGAGGGGGAAGTATAGTATAATGGTTGCAATCGACTTTAAGATTTTTTAACTTTTTTTTAACAAAGTTAACAATTATGTCAATTACAATGGCTTATCAACATTTAGGAAACGGTTAATTCTCTAAATACATCTTCAAGACTATTAGAAATCTTTTGCATTTCTAAAAGAGTGAGCTTATTTTGAACGGCAAAATGAAAAATTTCGGCACGAATATCTTGGTCATTTTGGGTAATGAGCTTCCATTTATTTGTGCCTATGGCTTCAATGTGTTGGATATGAGGAATTTGCTCTAAAAGGGAAATTGAAGGAGATTCTGCAAATTCTATGGTAATGATGGATTGATGTTTGGATTGTTGCTGAAGGTTTTCGGTCTTGTCATTGGCTACAATTTCGCCTTTATTGATAATGACAACACGGTTGCAAATTGCCTGTACTTCTTGCATGATGTGGCTAGACAAAATCACCGTTTTTTCTTTTCCCAACATTTTGATAACATTTCTGATTTCGACCAATTGATTGGGGTCTAAACCAGAAGTGGGTTCGTCCAATATCAGTACCTTAGGGTTGTGCAACATTGCCTGTGCCAAGCCTACTCGCTGACGATAGCCTTTTGAGAGTTGTCCAATCTTCTTTTTTTGCTCTCGTTCTAAACCCGTTAAGGCAATCATTTCTTCAATACGGGTTTTGGTATTTTTGCCCAGATGATGCAGGCGAGCTACAAATTGAAGGTACTCTCGTACATACATGTCGAGGTACAGGGGGTTGTTTTCAGGTAAATAGCCTATTTGTTGGCGAACTTCCATAGGGTGGGTTTGCACATCATATCCACATACAGTCACTGTACCTTCTGTTTGAGGGATAAAACAGCTGATAATTTTCATGGTCGTAGATTTTCCTGCTCCATTAGGACCTAAAAAACCTAAGACCTCTCCTTCGTTTGCTTCAAAACTTACGTTGTTCACTGCTTTTTGCTGACCATAGATTTTGGTGAGCTGCTGTACTTTTACCGACATCTGTTTCGTAGATATTTGAAAATATGAATTTACAAAAATAACGATTATTCACTCAACAAACCTCTACTTCTAAGTTTATCTATCAATCGACTGGCATCGGCTGTATCTACTGATTTGTTGATTTTGTTGTCTTCGTAGGTTTTATTGCGAATTTCTGCAATTTTGAGTGCCTTCAATGCAAGTTGTTCAGACAATTTAAAATCTTCTGTTTTGTAGTATAAAAGTGCTAATGTCAGGTGATTGTAGTATTCGTAATCTATTCGAATAGATTCTTTTGCCCATTTGATGGCATTTTTCATGGCTGATTTATTTTTTGCTTCTACAAAATGAGCAAACTTAAATGCTGCATAATTCAGCATGTGGGGATCGGTTACATTGTAATCATTGAAGTATTTGGTAGTTACTTTTACGTAATTGTCCCAATCTCTTATTCCTTCATAAAATTGGGTTTCAATATAAAAAATGAACTCTCTGCTATTTGGTAGATTGCAGTTTTCGAGTACTGTTTTTGCTTTTTCAAAGAGAGTTATATCTCTTTCTTTTACGGCTGTTTGAATGCTATTGTATATCGCACTTTTGAGTTTGTCATTGATTTTTTTTCCTCCCATGACTGTTTTGAAGTATCCCGCATCTCTTATGAAATAGTCTATGGCTGAATTTTCGAGATTGTCTGTAAAGTCGTATAAAAACTTGCGGTTTTTATCTTGTTGCATATCAGAGGTTCGCTGTGTGCGAATGTATTCATTGACAATTGCATTGTAGGGTTCGTCAAATGTTTTGAGCATGTAAGCATAATTGTACAAAAAATCGGGGTCTCTAAACTGTAAATTATATTTTGCCCGCATGTTTTCTAAGTTTGCTCTATTGGAGGAAGTGCGTATAGGCAAATGCAGTGCATTGTTTCCTGCAGCAATGAGTTGATTGGCATCTGCTATTTCATCTTCTTTTCTAACGATTTCGCCTTTTGCATTGAAGTAAACCAGCATAGGACGTGAACCTAAATCATGCATTCTTGCAAAATTGACATTCTGCACCTCATCTACATCCATGATGTAGTTGACAAAATTCTCATTGTAAAATGCAGCTACTTTAGTATCTGTGTAAAGGCTAGTGGCAAGGTAATCACAAGCATTGCAGTTTTTTGAAGTAGTATGCACGAATAAGGCTTTATCACTCGATATAGCCAGATCTAACACATCTTCTAAGGATCCTTTCTTGAAGTCTAAACGATATTCAAGATATGGATTTTCATCGCCCGAATTGCTATAGGGTGTTTCTTTAGATGCCTTTTTTTTATCATCATCTCTTGCTATCAATGGTGCGCCAAAAAATAGATATAGAACCATTGTTCCTACAAAACCAATGCGTAAAAAAGTAGTTGTCATGCTCATGGCGGTCTGTTTTTTAGAGTTTATAATCAAAAAACGAATGGTTATTGGACAGTTGAACTTACTGTACAGAGTTAAATTAGTGTTGAAATAATAATTTGTGTTGTGTGTAAAGTAAGTATATGAAATTTACATCAATATTTTGTCACTATTTTGTATTTTTTTTAATCAAATTTATCATTTCAGTATCGTCTATTCCTCTCGCTCTTGCCATATAGATGGCTCTCTCTGCTATTTTATAAGCTTTTTTAGTTTCGTCTATTTTATATAAGAGTGCTGCATAAGTACGGTTATTGTAGTACTCACTTTCTATTTTTATGGATTGTTCTGCCCATTTGATGGCTTTTTTTAGTAATTGCGGATCTTCTATATTGAGGTAATACATCCATGCAATTTCATTTAACTGCTTAGGATTGCTATTTTCTTTTATGTTTAGATAATTAGATGTAATAGTCGAATAATTTTGCCAATCTTCCACTATTTCATAAAACAGGGCTTGCATATTGAATTTAAAGCGGTCAATGTCTGGTAAATTGGCTTTTGAAGCATTAGACAGGACAGATTGAAATAACTTTATATCTTTGCTAATTGCTGATTGAAGGACTTGTGTATAGACTTGTTTTTTCACCATCCAATTGACCGTTCTACCTCCATGCTGCATTTTGTAGTCTTCCAAATTAGTTAAAAGTTTGTCTAAGGAGATATGTGATTCATCTTGTTCTACGCTCCATTGGTTTTTCAATGTTTTTTCACCCAATTGTAAAAGTGGGATAGCGTCTTGTTTACCGATGATTTTTTGAAGTAATATCCCTTCGGGAGTGAGAAACAATAAGGCAGGTAGTTCTTTGATTTGATATACTTGAACCAAATAATCGTTTTTATCTGCTTCAATGTCCATTTTATAGCTGATAAAATGCTGGTTGAAATAATGGAATACTTTATTTTGACTAAAAGTTTCCTTTTCCATTGCCTTGCAAGGCAGGCAGTAATCTGCATAGGCATCAATGAAGATGTATTTTTTCTCTTGTTGGGCTGTTTTCAAAACATCTGCCCAGCTTCTATCTTGAAAGTCAATGCTTTCAGCCTGCAATAATAGAGGGATTGTAAAAATTCCCAAAACAATATGCAATAAGTGCCTCATTCTAAACGGTGATTTTCTTAATTCAAATCTTTGGGTAAGGATTGCTCACTTCGAATAGCCTGTGACAATTTGATGGTAGTGGTGTAATCACCACCATTTTTTCGGGCAATAACCATGGCTGTATCTGCTTCCTTCAATGCTTTTGATTTTTTGCCTAATGCATAAAGCAGTGCTGAGTATGTTTCTCGATATTTGAATTTATCTGGTTGGAGAGACATGGCTTTTTCTGACCAATTAAGCGCTTCCTGAAGTTTTGATTTATCATCAATATGAACAGCATATCGCCATGCCAAATCATTGAGTATTTCTGCATCAATAATAAGGTGCTGGCGTGTAAACTTTTCGACAAGTAGTGTAAAATCTGTCCAGTTGTTGGTGTTTTCATAATAAACACTCAACATCAAGAATTCAAATTCTTTTTTATCGGATAATTGTGCTTGCTCAATCGTCTGCTTAACCATTTCAAATGCCTCCCAATTTTGGTAGCGTGCAGAAACAATCACTGCCGAACGGATGGCTCTTTTGATGCGGTCATCTACTTTTTCTTTTCCAAAAAAATCAATGTACCGTTGTTTATTGGCTAATAAGATTTCAAAAGGTTGGCTGTATATATCGTCTGCAAAATCGAAAATAAAATTGAGATGTTTACTTTTGGTTAAGTTTGAAACACCTTCTTTTTCAATATATTCATGCACAATAGGTTGAAAAGAGTCATTGAATTTTTTGAGGTCGTACGCTAAATTGTATAAAAAATCAGAATGACGAACACCGTTGTCATACTGCATCTTTTTTTCGATAAAATTAGTGTAGATTGGAGAAATTACCCCTGCAATAGGTAGGTGTGCATTTGATTTGATTGCATAATTTCCGATTCTAATGAACTCATTAATACTCTTTAGGCCACTGTCTTGTGTAATGAGATTTTTTTTCTGATCAAAATATAGCAACGCAGGGTAATCACGAAGTTGGTACTTTTGTCTGAAATAAGTTCCTTTTTGACTGTGAAGACTAATTTTGTAGTTCACAAAATTTGCATCATAGAAGTTTTTGACCTGTTCATCCACAAAAACTTCATCATTCATTTGGTTTGATTCTCTTTCGTAACTCACATATATATAGACGAAAAGAGGTTTTTGTCTGGCTTCAGCCATTTCGCAGGCTTGATCCCAGCTTCCTACAAAAAAATCTAGGGGTTGTGAGAACATTTCATTGGACGTAAATGCGTTTGTTTGTATGGGATGCATACAACAACTCATTACAAATAGGGTGATAGTAGCTAGTGTAATAGAAAATTTGGGCTTGTGCATGGGGTGTATAGTTTAAGTACTTCTACAATACAATGATTTTTAAAAACACGATTTTGAGAGGGTGTAGGGTAGTATCTTAAGACTTAAAAAAAAAAGAATGTCACATTAGTTTACACATAAAAATTATAAAAAACAATGATTAATAGAATATTTATATAAATAATTTTATTTTTATAGTAAATGGATTTTAAACACTTTTATTAAAGTTACTTATTTTTTTGAAATTTCCAAAAAGAGTATCCATTTGTTCCAAACAAATACAGAATGGTTTTTGTTCACATTATTTTTATTCTATTTCATTTTTCACAAACTAACAATCTATTGAACATAAGTTATTTGTAACAATATTTTATTTCATCTAAAATAGTTTGCATGGTATATTTTCCGTGAGCTAGACTATATGCGTTTCTTTAATTAAGTCCAGTAGCTCTTAATAATTATTCCATACAATAGTTATAATATATCTGTTTTACATTCACTTACCCATTCCATAAATCTTTTTTGTATGAGTTGAGTAACCGGTCTTTTTAAATAATTGCGAATCTCCCTTCCATCTATCTTCATCACAGGACTCAATTCGCCCATCGTTCCTGTCGTGAACACCTCGTCTGCTGTATAAAATTCGGTCATGCTCAGGTTCTTTTCCACAATAGGTATTCCCAATTCTCCACATATTTCTATAACCACGCCTCTCGTAATGCCTGGCAAACAAGCATCAGCATGAGGTGTTAACACTTTGTCGTTTTTGACCATAAAAATATTGGTTGCATTCGTTTCGGATACAAAGCCATACAAATCCAACATCACAGCATCATGCACCCCTGCCAAGTTTGCTTCAATTTTTGCCAATATATTGTTGATGAGATTGTTGTGATGAATTTTGGAGTCAATACAAGAAGGAGGATTTCGGCGAATAGAAGAGGTAATCAACTCCACGCCATCCGAAGGATACACAGGCAGTTTCCATTCCGCCAATACAATCAAGCACGAGCCAAATTGATTCATTTGGGGATTCATGCTCGATGTGATTTTTTCTCCTCTCGTCAGTGTCAAGCGAATGTGTACTCCATCGTGCATCTTATTGGCTTGCAGTGTCATTTTCAAAGCATTGGTGATATACTCTTTTGAAGGAATATCCTCAAATGCCATCGCATGTGCTGAATTTTGCAATCGATTCAAATGTCTATCCAAACAAAAAATCCGTCCATTGTACAGCCGAAGTCCTTCCCAAACCGCATCACCTCCCTGCACTGAACTATCAAAAACCGAAACCTTTGCATCCCTACGATGCACAATTTTGTTTTTTACAAATACCTGAATATCTTGGTTGCGAGCATCTACTTCAAATTGTCCGTGTAAACCCATTATATAAATGTAACCCAGACTTTCCAGTCTGGTCGTTAAAAAATTAGTTACGACTTCAAAGCACAATAATACAGAAAATCATAATAAGACTGGCACTGCTCCAACAAACTTTCATATTCAGAAGGTATCGTTTCTGAAGAAGCCTGATAAGGTTTGAACCCTGTAGAATGATGCACGTTTTTGTACCAATATTTTGCCCAAACACCATCTTCAGGAATCGCCCCTTCTTTCCATTGCAGCATGTCTTCTTCAAAAGGAATCTCCAATCGCTCACACAATTGCTGCAAAACCCCTTGAGGATTGAGCAATATTTCTTTGCTATCCAACACAATGGGCTGTTTGCCTTGCCCCACCAAAAATTGGTGTAAATCATATTGTTGCTTAATACCCACTTCTTCAAACGTAGGATTTGTCACCTTCGCAAAAGAAACAATCACCGATTTTGGGTCACGAATCAGAAAAATGTTTTCTCCCTTCAATAACCACGTTTCCGACAATCCTACCAAATGTTTCGCCATCTGCTTCAAAAACACCACCGATTTTGAGTATTCCGTTTCAAAAATTTGCTGCATCACCTGTTCTCCATCCGTTTCCATTGAAGCCAAAATCTCAGCATTGCCAGGATGCACAATGCCGGTATATTGTAGGTAATGAGCATACAAAGGTTCGTCCACCACTTGCGTATCAGCTCTTTGTGCAAAGGAATACATCAAGGCAGTGGAGATGTTTCGAGGACCTGACCAGAGAGAAATGATTTTTGTGGGCATAAATTGCAAATTCTTTATCTTTTGAGTTTGTATTTTTACCTTGAAATTTTATCACCTCACCAAAGTCACATTCCCCTGCTTCCAAAACCGTTCACGCTCCCCATTCACCACCTTCCAAGCCTCAGCATAAAAAGCATACACCCCAATCGGCTCCAATTGATTCTTGAAAACACCATCCCAAGTACCATTAATATCCGTCGTTTCAAACACCTTTTGGCCCCAACGGTTGAAAATCGCACAGTAAAATTCGTCAGGTTGTTCTGTTGCCCATACTCTAAATTCATCATTGACTCCATCCCCATTCGGCGAAAAAGCATTGACGACCGTAATACCAAACGTTTCAAAATCACACACCTCATACTCCACCAAAACCGCATCCGAAGCCATACACCTATCCAAATCACCCCGCACCTCCAAACTATATTCCCCCGCTTCAATCACCGCCAATTCAACGCCATTGCTGCCATCTTGCCACTCAAAAAACACCCCATTCGTTACCTGAGGCTGCAAAACAACTCCTTCCCCTTCACACAACAAAACATCATCACCCAAATCCACCGTAGGCACTGCCGCAAAATCCACTCGAATTTCTCCCGTCAAAACACAAGTTCCAGCCCTCGCTTCTACACTATACAAGCCGCTTTCAGTCACCTCCAAACTTGCATTGACCGAACCATCTTGCCACAAATAAGTATCCGCCGCAGGAGCTTCCAAAACCAAACTTTCACCCACACACAAAGTCGTATCTTGCCCCAAATCAATGATAGGCGCAGCATCAAAAATCACCTCAGCTTCTGTCATTGAAGTACAGCCATTGTCCATCACCGTCACCGCATACACGCCACTTTCACCCACTTCAATACTTGCATCTGTCAAACCATTGCTCCACTGATAAACCGCTGTACCCGAATCCCCTGCAAAAGGAGTCAATGTCCGTGTTTCCCCTTCACAAAGTGTCACATCCTCCAATGTCAAACTTGGTACTTCATTGAAGGTTACAGTCAATTCTTCGCTCACCATACAATCGCCAATACTCACCGAAACCGAATAAGTTCCCGCTTCAGAAATCAGATATTCTTGCCCCAGAGTACCATCTTGCCATTCAAAAATCGCATCTGGATAATTCCCACTAATGTTCAAACCCAAAATCAAACCTTCACACAAAGTCTGGTCTTCACCCAAATCTATGGAAGGCAATTCAATACGTTCAACTTCAATAAAATCCGTTGCCGTACAGCCATTGACATCAATCGTAACCGAATAAATACCCGCATCACTCGTTTCAAAAGTTGGGTCAGTCGAGCCATCTTGCCATTCGTAAGTCGCATTTGCAGTAGTCGCATCCAAAACAACCGATTCGCCCTCACAAATCCTTTGGTTTTCACCCAAATCCACAGTCGGCAAAGGATTGTAAACCACTTCAATACTGCCCTGCAAAGTACAAGCTCCCACACTCACTATCACTGAATAAGTACCTGCCTCTATTACTTCAAAAGTTGGATTCGTACTATCATCTTGCCACACATAAGTTGCATTTGGAGTCGTTGCATCCAAAACCAAACTTTCCCCTTCGCACAAAGTCGCATCGGCTCCCAAATCAATGATGCCCAATTCGTCAAAATTCACATTGATTTCGTCCGAACTGCTACAACCATTCACCGTCACCGTTACAGAATATGTTCCAGCTTCCGTCACTTCAAAAGTTGGATTTGCAGATCCATCTTGCCATTCATACACCGCTCCTGCATCCGCCACCGTAGCATCCAATTGCAGCACTTCCCCATCACAAAGCGTCAGGTCATTGCCCAAATCCACATCAGGTAAAGCATTGAAGGTAAGCGTAATTTCATCCATTATTCCACAGCCATTTGCTGTAACCGTCACCGAATAGATACCCGATACAACTGCTTCAAAAGTTGCCGCATTGCTGCCATCTTGCCATTCGTAGGTTGCGCCTGTAACATTTGAAGGAGTAGCATCCAAAGTAAAACTCTCGCCTTCGCAAAAGGTCAAATCTTCCCCCAAATCCATTTGTGGCAATTCGTTTACTATCACTTCAATGGCATCCGAACTACTGCAATCATTGACCGTCACTGTCACCGAATACGTACCACTCGCTTGTACGTCAATCATTGGAGTTGTCGCATTGGTATTCCAAAGATAGGTTGCAGATGCATCGACATGAGTTGCATCAAGGATAGTCGTTTCTCCTTCACAAATACTTAGGCCTGCACCCAAATCCACGATAGGGATTTCATTGAAAGAAACCGTTATTTCATCCGTCACCATGCACTGATTGATACTTGCGGTCAGCGTGTAAGTTCCCGACTCAGTCACTTCATAATACTGCCCACTCGTGTTATCTTGCCAACCAAAAATCACAATTGCAGGAAAAACTCCATCCACTCCAATCTGCAAAGTTTCGCCCTCACAGGCACTCACATCTTCGCCCAAATCAATAGGCGGCAAAATGATTTGCGTCACGCCAATTTCGTCCATTGCCGTACAACCATTGACGGTAATTTCGACCAAATAAATCCCTTCTTCGGTCGCTTCAAAAGTTGGATTCGTTGAGCCATCTTGCCATTCGTAGGTCGCATTTGGAGTAGTCGCATTCAGTGTTACCGTTTCGTTTTCGCAGATAGTTTGGTCTTCGCCCAAGTCAATTGCAGGCAAAGGATTGAAGTCAATCGTGATGCTTCCCTCCAATATACAACCTTCTAAATCAACCGTTACTGAATAAGTACCTGCTTCTGTCACTTCAAAAGTTGGGTTAGTAGAGCCGTCTTGCCATTCGTAAGTTGCCCCTCCAACCGTAGCATCCAACACCAGCGTTTCCCCTTCACAAAGTGTTTGGTCATTGCCCAAATTGATGGTCGGATTCGCATTGAAGCTAACCGTCACCTCATCCGAACTGCTGCAATTGCCGCTTGTGACCGTCACCGAATACGTCCCTTCGGCACTCACTTCAATGTTTGAACCTGTACTGTTGTCACTCCAAAGGAAAGTAGCATCTGCCACATTTTCGGGTGTTGCATCCAACGTAATGCTTTGCCCTTCACAAAGCGAAATATCTTCGCCCAAATCCACAATCGGCAACTCATTGAAGGAAATCTCTATATCATCCGAACCTGTGCAGCCATTTTGCGTAATCGTAACACTGTAAGTGCCTGCTTCTGTTACTTCAAAAATTGGATTGGTTGAGCCATCCTGCCATTCGTAAGCGTCTGATTCAGGTGCAGTAATCGTGTAACTCTCACCGTCACACAAAGTTGGAGGTTCACCCAAATCAAACACCAATGGAGGATTGAAGGAAATGGTCACATCGTCAGAACTTGTGCAACCACTTTGTGTAATTGTCACGCTATACGTTCCCGCTTCTGTCACTTCAAAACTTGGGTTGGTCGAGCCGTCTTGCCATTCGTAAGCATCTGATTCAGGTGCGGTAAGCGTAAATGTTTCACCTTCGCAAAGTGGTGCTACTTCTTCTAAACTAAAAGTTGGAAGTGGATTGAAGAAAACAATCACATCGTCTGCGCCTTTGCAGCCATCTTGTGTAATCGTCACGCTATACGTTCCCGCTTCTGTCACTTCAAAACTTGGGTTGGTCGAGCCGTCTTGCCATTCGTAAACATCTGATTCTGGAGCAGTAATGGTGTAGGTTTCGCCTTCACAAAGTGGCGGTGCTTCTGCCAAATCAAAGGTAAGCATAGGGCTCAGTTCCACATTTATTTCATCTGAACCTTTGCAGCCGTCAATGGTGACGGTAACAGCATACGTCCCTTCTTCGCTTACCTGCAAAACAGGCAAACTCGAACCGTCTTGCCATTGGTAGCTATCCGCATTGGGCGCAATCAAGGTAACAGTACCCCCTTCACAAAAGGTTTGGTCTGGCCCCAAATCGGGCGTAGGAAGTGGGTTGAAGACCACAGTGACCAAATCGGTAGCCGAACAGCCTGTGTCAAAACTAACGACCACAGTGTATGTGTCTGTACTTGTGACAGTAATCGTGGAGGTAGTTAATCCATTTGTCCACTGATACAAACCTCCTTCAATGCTTGCATCCAAAACCGCTGTTTCTCCTTCACACAAAGTCACATCTTCGCCTAAATCAAATTGCGGCAATGGATTGACGGTTACAGATACCTCATCTGTTGCGCTGCAATTGGTGTCGGCATCTGTCACCGTCACGGTATAAGTTCCTGATTGCGAAACTTCCAAGATTGCCGATGTAGAACCGTCTTGCCATTCATAGAGTCCATTGGCTATTGTAGCATCAAAAGTGGCGGATTCTCCTTCACACAAAGTTTGGTCTGCGCCCAAGTCAAAAATTGGAGGAGGCAGAAAACTCACTGCAATCGCATCGGTTGCCGTACAGCCACTTACAGTAGAGGTAATGGTCACGGTATAAATCCCTTCATTACTGACGTTAATCATTGGAGTAGTCGCTCCATTTTGCCATTGATAGGTCATGTTGTTGGTCGTTGCGTTCAAGACCACTTCTTCGCTTCCGCAAACGTTTATATCTGGTCCCAAATTGACAAATGGGAGCGGGAAAAAATCCACAAACACTCCTTCTAAATCCGAACATCCTCCAACGGTCACTTCAACGGTATAAAATCCTGTTTGAGTGACATTTAATGTGGGAGTGCTTGCATTGTTGTTCCAGTGATAGGCTTCGGCATCGGGCGTAGTAGCATCTAAAACAATGACTTCTCCGACACAGGCTTGAAGGTTGTCTTCCCAAAATTCGACATCGGGAGCAGGTTTTACGACCACTTCCACAGTATCATAGAAGCTAAACAAACACTCATCGGTTATTTCGAGGATGTAGGAAGTGGTTTCGGTTGGCGTTGCCAAAGGGTTGGAAATGTTGGGATTATTAAGCGTATTGGTAGGAGTCCATGAATAGGTATAATCAGGATTGGGCAACCCACCAATCAAAGTAGATTCACCATCACAAATTTCTTGGTTGGGCAAATCATCCAAAAAGGAGATATAATCTATACACACTTGATGAACATTGTTTGCAGCACCTGTTGCAGAAGTGAAGCCCCAATAAACCATCGGGTTGCCGCTAAAAGTATTGTTCACAATATCCCCATTGTAAGTAAGAATGGATGTACACTGCCAAAATACTTTGAGTTGGTGAATTTCGGCATTCCAAGTCACCCGAACATCGTGCCATTGTCCATCTTCAATGTTGCCGAGTGAAGTGGCGGGAGTCAATGCACCTGTAACATGGTGTAGGTTTCCGTGCTGCATGAGGCATACGTGATCGTTTGGTGGATCGAGTCGGTCTCCATTTTGCCAAGTGTCAAATTCTACCCCAACGGAAGGTACAATTCCTTCAAAACCCAATCCACCTCCCAAACTTCCCACAGTATTGCTCACCGGTTGGAATACAAACACAATACCATCTGCTCCATTTGCATCTTTATCTCCTAAATACAATCGAAACTGTGCTTCAAAAGACTCATTTAGGTTAATTAGGTCATTGCTCCAAATCGCTCCAAACTGTGTATTGAAGGCTCCTGTGAGCTGATAACAGTTATCTCCTAAGCTACTTGCATTTCCAATAGCTTGAAATTGAGCGCGTAAGGTTGAAGAAAAAGTAATCCCCAAAGTTATCAACAGGGTGTAGATAAGTCTTGTGTATAACATTGTTGTAAACCTATTCATGAGTGATAATTATCCAGTTATGGTTAGAAAAAAGATTATTGGGCTATTTTATTACGCACCAAATAGCACTTAGCTATGCTTGTAAGCATTCTTAGGTTGGAAGGTTAGGACAATTTTGGGGCTGCTTAAATAGTTGGGTTGCTAATATACGCTTTTACTGAAAAAAGCAGGTTGATTTATTCCCGTTGGTAGTTCTCTGGCTATAAAATCTTACTTTTTTGAAAAAAACAGCCGATTTGCTTGGTTTATCCACATTTTTATACACCATCGTTGATAACTTATTTTAGGCATATGACCTTACTCATTTCTAATTTACTGATTATCAAATTTTTACTGTATTGACAGATACTTTGATAGATAAAGAAATGCACATTGGTTATCCACACATTGTGGATAATGCGATAATAAATGGCGAAATACTAATTTTTTTTGAGTAATTCTGGCAGAATAAGTAGATAAATTAAAATGAAAAAAAACACGGATAAGCAGTTGCTTGAAAAATTTTAATTGTTAACTACTTAAACTTCCTTTTTTGAAGTATTCGCAGGAGTCTAAATAAAATCACTTCGCAATCGGTAATTTCAAATGCACAACTTATTTTTTGATTATTACTTAAGTATCTCTATTCGAGTTATTTTTTTGAATTCTACTTTGCAGAAAAAAGGAAGGAGTGTTTTCTGCAATAGCCTCTTTTTTCCGTTCCGTTTATCCACAACTTGTTAACACTAGTTTTTCTTTTTTTTAAAATTTTTAAATTCTATAGTCATTATTATTAGCACTGTGGATTTGTGTGTAAATACCCATCCTATTATTTGGAATCTAAGATGTTCATATTATCTACACCTTTATCCACATGTTTTTCACAGCTTAAAGTAATCACTTTGAGCGAATTGCGTAGTTATGCACAATTGGACATAAAGTTATGCACTGGATAAAAAGTTGGGTGTGGGTACTTGATAAGGTGTGTATAAGTGTGGATAAAGGATATGGAGATTGTGAGGGAAGAGGTGGATATACACACTAAATGAGGGATGTGGGTATTTTCACTGCTTATACACTTTTTTGCACAGCAGATGTTAACAACTTTGTGTAAAAGGTGTGGATAAGTAAAGATTGTTATTTGCTGTAATTGAGATTGATACAATTAGTGATAGAAATACATGTTAATAAGTGTGGACAGACCTAAATACTTTGTTTTGTCGAAATGCTAAATTAATTATTTTTGAACTAAAATCCAAATCTTTTTGCTCTCGAATTTTAATATCTCAACAAAGGAATCGCCATCTTGCTCGCATTTTTTTGATAAATATTGAAGTCTGAAACAGTTACAGCTCTGTCTTGATTCAAATCACTGTCGAGATATTGGTTGAAAAGAGATTTTTCATCGTCAAAAAAATTGAAGTCATCCACGCTGATTACCCCATCGCTGTTGATATCTCCTGCAATCAAGGCAAAAGAACCATCGGAGGTGCTGACCATTTGATTGTTGCCAAATACTTGAGCATTGGACGAAGAAAAATTATAACTAAGTGTATTCGGCAAGTTGATGGCGGTTGCGCTCATGACCGCAAGGTGATTTCTTGCCCTTACTGCAACGAAATAAGACTCATTCGATGCCGCACCTTCAATTTCTAAACCAGCAGTACCGTTGGCTTTAACCACATTTCCATTGGCCAACAATAAACCCGCAGCTTGTGCCACCAAACTCATATCCGTTGCATCTCGCAATTCGACCAATACCCAATCGGTCATATTTGCAGGCATATTGGTAATCGTTTCGTTGCCATTGTAGTTCCACGGCGCACGGTTGAAGGGCTGTTTGAAGGGAAGCAATGAAAAATCTTTGAGACCTGTGCTCATTTGCCCACCTCCTGCATACGTTCCTTCCAAGAACAATTGAATATTTGCCGTTACCTTACAAATACTTACAATAATTGAAGCGGAATGACTATCCAAACACGTTCCCGAACCAACGGTATAAGTAACTGTATAACTGCCATCTGTGAGGTTATTTGGATTAAAAATACCGTTGCTACTGACATAGTTACCACCTGACCAATTTCCGCCTATATTTCCTGTTACCAAATTATTGAGGTCGAAAATACCTTTACACTCCAAAAGACTGTTGCCCGTCCAGTTCGCATCAGGAAATGTAGTTTCAAAGAAATGACTTACCGAAAAATCGCTGTCACCTGTACCACATTGACTTGCTACTTGGTATTCGTAGTTGGTACATCCCATCAAATTGGTGAGAGAAATGGTGTTCATTGGACTGATTTCCATTAGCCAATCGCTGTTGCCTTGAGGTCGGTAGCGCAAAGCGTAGGTCGTTGCATCGTTGGCTGTATTCCAAGACAAAACTGCAGTGTTGTAATCTGTACTGACCACATTGAAGTTGTCGGGTTCGGCACATGGATGTGAAAGTTGAATATTCAAAGGAAGAACCACTCCACTTGTGGTGAAATTGACTTCAATGTATTGGGTCACATAGCCTACTGCAATGACTTCAACTGTGTAAGTTCCTGTGTTGGGAACACCTGTTTTGTAATTTCCCGAAAAATCGGTCGCATCAAAGGCATTGCTTACCCCCAATATTTGCAGTTGAGCATTGATAACTGGATTGCCTGTTTCGATATCCGTCACCATTCCCTCCAAATAACAAGCCTGTGTGTAAGAAGGACTTAACACATACAAACCCGTTTCGATGTCGGTGGCAATAATGTTGCCTGATGGCAAATACGGATAAACGCCCCAACAACCATTGAATCCATTGCCGCTAAAACCAGCCGAAGTATCGTAGTGTCCTACTTCAATGAGATTGTCGGGATGGGTTGCATCCAAAACGACTACACCAGAAGTGTAGTAAGAATTGATGACAAAATTGCCTTCTACAAAGGTATTGTGCGGAATCACATTGGTAGTAGGAAAAGATTGGTAACGGTCTAATTCTGAGATGTCCGATACATCCGATACATCATAGGCTACTACCCATCCGCCGCTTTTTTCGTCGGTCACAAAAGCCGTTTGGTTGTTGTCGCTGACCCATACAGCGTGGGTAAAAAGTTTGGGAGTGAGTTTCGTACCCAAAACCGTTGGGTTCGACTTGTTGGCAACATTCACCACTGCCAATTGACCCACATAAATCTCTGCCGCCCAAAGTGTATCGCCTCTCACAAAGCCATCATGCACATAGTTGGTGTTGTAAATCCCTAAATAAGTGGGGTTTGTTGGATTGGCTGCTACATCAATCATCAAAGTTCCTTGCCCCACATTGTCAGGGCCACTTGTAGCTGCGCCAAACAAATACGCAATGCCGTTTTCGTCAATGAAAATGTTGTGTGAATCGGTATAGCCCACGCCCAAATCGGTGGTGTAAGTTATGATGCTTGTCGGCAAATTGCTCAAATCAATGATGAGCAAACCACCTCCATCAGAGGCTTCGTTGACGACATAGGCATAGCTTCCCCAGGTTTTGATGTCTCGCCAAAAGGTGAATGTGCCGTCAATATAGTGCAATTCGGTGGGAGTCGTTGGAGGGCTGATGTCCACAATCGAAACACCATCGGTTGTGCCAACTAAAGCATATTCATTGCCTTGTGCATCCACATATCCCCATATATCGCTCATTTCTTCGGTGTAGTCGAGCTGACCTTGAAGGGTGAAGTTGAGTTGGGAATAGATTGAAGGAGAAGAACTTAGAATAGATAAAATTAAAACAAAAATATTTTTCATTGTGCATTGCTTTATGGGCTGCAATGTTAGTGTTTTTTTTGAGAATTGGAGGTCGGGTGTCTGTCTTAATTAAAGGCTCACTAAAGTTTCCGTTTATGTTAAAACCACCCAAGTCTCCACATCCTCCCCTTCGGCAAATTCCTTCAATAAATTCACCGTTTCCTGCATCCAATACTTCAAATCCCCCGACCCTGCATAGTCAATCAACACCATCAAAAAATGCTGGGTATCAGTACGAACCATCGTGCGAACCGAATCACTTGTAGGTGTACCAAAGGCACCCTGTTCATCTCGAAAAGTGGGCAGTTTGTGGATGTTGAATTGACCTTTTCCGATGGCTTCATAAGGTTCATTTAGTTCTCCAACTCCAAAAATTGCAGCCCCTTCAATCTTGTCCGCATCGTAGCCGCCAATCGAATAACCCGATTGCATGGACACGAGATTGAGGAGGTCGACTACGTTGTTGATGTGGTAAATGCCTTTGCCAGACACCACTCTTCGCAGCAATGCCTCAGCCGAAAGGCGGTAGCGGCTTGGGTCTTGACCCAATTTTTTGTAGGCGGTTCTTGAATTGGCAATATTGGGAAGGTCTTTGATGTCAGCCGTTTGTAGTTTGGAGGCGATGTCGGTAGTAGTAGCTTCAATGAGTTGATTGAGCCTTGGGTATTCCTCCAAAATGGTGACTTTGCTTTGGATGCAGCCCAGATGTATGTTGGGGCAGCATTGAAGGAGGTCGGGGGAGAGGGTTATTGTGGTCATGGTTGAATGGTTGAATGGTTGAATGGTTGAATGGTTGAATGGTTGAATGGTTGAATGGTTGAATGGTTGAATGGTTGAATGGTTGAATGGTTTTTGAAGGTAAAGATAGGGTGTATGGATTTTTTTTTGGGGGTAAAATCAATGGATATTACTCTTCCCTCTGGTATTTTTCGTCAATAATCTTGCGGTATTTTCGCATTTTGCGGTTGCGGATGGCGGTTTTGCTGAAAGTGGAAGCCAATAGAGAAATGGGGTTCATCAAAGTGGGAGGAGGCACTTTGACGGGCCCTACTTGCTGGCGTATGCCACTCATTTGAACGGGGCGAGTGACTTCCTCAGCGGTTTGGGGGCTGAGAAATTCGATTTTGAAGTCTTCACGACTGGGGTATGGATAGACTTCTACGACATCGAGGGTCACATCGTTGTTGTAAAGCGGAATCACCATTTCGTATGTTTTATCCGCCAAATCAGTGGGTACGCTTACCCTTGCATTGACATAACTCAAATGCGTGATGACCAAATCACTACCTACTTTTACCTCCAACGAAAAACCACCATTTTCGTCAGTCGTTGTGCCACTTCCGTCTTTGCGGAGGATATGGACATTGGTAATGGGTTCATTGTTGCTGCCATTGACGACTGTACCAGAAAGGGTAATTTTTGGGGCATAAGCTGTTTGGGCAAAAGTAGGTAGGGTGTAGCAACAACATAAGAGTGTGGTAAGTAAGTAGTAATAGGTGATTCGTTTGGTCATACCTGTAAGAAAGTTTGTTTTTTACTTTCATAACGCCTAAATTACGGAAAACGTTGCTAAAAACATGAATACGCTCTATCTTCAAACCCACATCAAAGCTCCCATACAAGCCTGTTTTGACCTTTCCAGAAGCATAGATTTGCACTTAGAATCAACAGTTCACACCCACGAAAAAGCGATTGCAGGAAAAACAAGCGGATTGATTGGTTTGAACGAAACGGTGACATGGCAAGCCAAACATTTTGGTATTTACTGGAAAATGACTGTCCAAATCACTGCTTTTGAAGTGCCGAATTATTTTCGGGATGAAATGGTGAAAGGCCCTTTCAAAACCATGCGACACGAGCATTTTTTTGAAGGTCAATCGGATGGAAGCATTTTGATGAAAGATGTTTTTACTTTTGCTTCTCCAATGGGAATTCTTGGGGGAATGGTGGATAAGTTGTATTTGGAAGGATATATGCGGAAATTTTTGGAAAAACGAAACGAGGTAATCAAAGCCAAAGCGGAGGAAAACTACTCCTGAAAATACACCCGTTTCACCCGCCCACTCACACTCGTCAACACCTCATACGAAATCGTTTCCAGCCATTCTGCCACTTGCTGAACAGGTAAATTCTCACCAAAAACTTCCACCTCATCACCCGCTTTGACCCCTTCAATGTGCGTCACATCGAGCATCGTCATATCCATACACACGTTACCCACAATTGGCGCAAGTTTTCCACATACCCACATTTTTCCCATGCCATTGCTCAATCGTCTGTGTAAACCATCTCCATATCCAATATTGATTGTCGCAATCTTACTGATTTTAGAAAGTTTCCCTTTTCTACCATAACCCACTGTCTCAGAAGTCGGTACTTCCTTGATTTGTGCAATGTAAGTTTTCAAAGCACTCACACATTGAAGCTGAGCCTGCAAAATGTTCGCTCCGTCAATACCGTATAATCCCAGGCCCAATCGAACCATATCCATCTGATAATCAGTGAAACGGGTAATGCCCGAAGAGTTGAGAATGTGGCGAATGGGGAGTTTCGTAAAATAGAGATTTTTTTGGAGGTAATTGTGCATAACTTCAAAACGGCGCATCTGTTCCCGACTAAATTCATCATGTTGAGCTTCATCACTTGCCGATAAATGTGACAAAATGGATGCGACTTCAAACTGTGGATTGTTTTGAAGGTGTGCGACCAAAGTAGGTAAATCTTGTTCTTCAAAACCCAAACGGTGCATTCCCGTGTCCAATTTGAGGTGAACGGCAATCGGAAATTCTACGCTGACCGATGTATGCAGCAAGTGTTCCTCCAATTGCTGCAATTGCCAAAGACTGTAAATTTCGGGTTCAATATCGTATTGAAGCAATGCATCAAAACTACTTGGTGAAGGATTCAACACCATGATAGGCAATGTAATGCCTGCTTTCCGCAAAGCTACTCCTTCGTCTGTATAAGCTACTCCCAAATAATCAACTTGATGGTATTGCAGCAAATTCGCCACTTCAAAACTGCCACTTCCATAGGACAAAGCCTTGACCATCACCATCATTTTGGTGTCCTTTTGCAGCAGTTGCCGATACACCTTCAAATTGTGTGCAATCGCATTGAGGTTGATTTCCAAAACAGTGCTGTGAGCCTTCTGTGACAGCGCATTGGCGATTTTTTCAAAAGCAAAAGTACGTGCGCCTTTTACCAGAATACTTTCATCTCGAAATGATGGACTTTGCTGCAAAAACGCCTTTGTAGTGGGGAAAAATTCAACTTCTATTCCTTCAAAAAAGGTTCGAAAAGTGGTCATTTTTTCACCAATGCCAATCAGTCTTTGAATGTTTTTTTGCTGCAATAGTTGGGCAACCTGTCTGTACAAATGTTCGTGGTTTTGTCCGCTTTGCAGGATATCCGAAAGAATGACGGTGTGTTTGGGGTGTTGCCGCTGTTGCTTCAAAAAATCCAGTGCTATGCTCAAAGAATGGACATCGTTGTTGTAGCTGTCATTAATAATCGAACAGTTGTTGTTGCCCTGCTTCAATTCGAGGCGCATGGCTATGGGCGAAAGTTGCCACATTTTGGCTGCAATGTCTGCATCTGAATAATTGAAGTGTAGCATTAAAAGCCAACAGTGAATGGCATTTTCGATGGATGCCTCATCGGTGAAAGGGATTTTGATTTGGTGGGTTTTGTCTTGGTAGTTGGCTTCAATGTGGGTAAAGGTGGGTTGTTTGTGGATAACTTTAACCTGCAAATGTGGATTCAATTTTGTTAAATTTGGGAACGTGGATTTTGACCAAGTGAGTGTTATAACATTCGTAGCCTGTGAATTAATTCGTGGGCTACGGATGGGAAGAATGGGAGTATTGGTTTTTAAGTTCTGCACACATTCTGTTATCAACTCATAATCCACACAATAGACCAAGATATCCACATTCCGAAACAACTTCAATTTCTCCATTACCTTCTGCCTATCACTTTCAAAACCCTTGCTATGGGCTGCGCCAATGTTGGTGAAAATGCCAATCGTAGGTTGAATGATTGCAGCCAATTTGTCCATTTCTCCAACCTCCGAAATTCCCGCTTCAAAAATTCCCAAATTGTGTTGTTCGTTCATTTGCCAAACCGAAAGCGGCACACCGATTTGTGAATTGTAGCTTTTGGGGCTGCGGACAATGTGGAAATCCTGCCACAAAAGTTGATACAACCATTCTTTGACCACCGTTTTGCCATTGCTGCCTGTGATGCCGATGACGGGGTAATGGAAGCGACTGCGGTGTTCGGCTGCCAGGCGTTGCAGGGCTTCAATACTGTCTGAGACGAGGATGAAATTGGCTTCGGGATATTCTTTTACTTGCCAGTCGGATTGACTGATGATAAAACTGCGAATGCCTTTTTGGTAAGCGTCTGCAATGAAGACGTGTCCATCTCTGCTTTTGCTTTGGATGGCAAAAAAGAGGGCATTTTGTGGGGAGGTGATTTTGCGGCTGTCGAATAGAAGGTGTTGGATGTCGGTGTCTTGGGAGTATTGAAGGAGAGTGCCGTTGGTGGTTTTGGCGATGTGGGAAATTTTCATGGTTTGTGAAGTGGCTATTTGTATTATTAAAAAAAGTGGTCAAATTTGACCACTTTGATAATTTTTTTGAATGATGTAATGCCTATTATTTAGACGCATCCGCTTCCTTCTTTTTCTTCTTCTTGTCTTTGTCCAACAAGGTTTCGACCTCTATACACTCTGTTTGTTCCAAAGCCTTAGAGCGAGGATAGTGATGATAGCCCAAAGCTGTCACGCCATTGCTTTCGAGGTGTTGCAAGAGGTATTCCATATCCGCATATTGTGCGACATCGTAACCCTCTTTGAAGTCATAGCCAAAAGATTTTCCGATTGCCTGCCAGAAAAAGGCACTCACAGGATTTTTAAATTCTTTCAAGAGGTCGTAAAAACGTTCGCCAGAACCTCGCTCAATCAGTTTAATCAACACTTTACCTTGCGAAACGGTCAGTTTCTTCAATTCGGTTTTGAAGTCCTCTTTCATTTCTTTCTCCAACTCTTTCAGGTATTTGCGTTTCTCTTTTTTGCGCTTGGATTCTTCGGTTACTCTTTCGATTTCGGCAATCAAAGTCAGCGCACGTTGGGCATAGGGATATACTTTGATGATGTTGTATTTCAGCTTTTTGTATGCTCTCAACTCTTCGTCACTCATCAATTTAGTCGAAGCCACCTGAACAGTATCAAGGCGGTAAGTGGGAATAGTATCCACACCCACAACACCCAGTTTCAAGAAACTAAGGTCGTCAATATGTTTGTGATAAAGCGAATCTTGTGCGTAGCTATTGAAGGAAATAGCTGTTAATAGAAAGAAAAATATATACTTCAATCGTTTCATTTTTTACTGAATTTATCAAAAAAACAACCAGTGAATGTTTGTATTGGTCGTACCCTTATGATAGAAGATTGGGGCGGAGGTTTACTATTTCCCTTCAATTAAACGGTTTTTTTATCACTAAATTGTCATTGAAACAAATTGGTATAAACCTCCTGCACATTGCTTACAAGCACTAATTTGATGTTGTATTTGTCTGTATCCAAGCCCTTATTGCTCGAAGATAAGAACATTTTTTTGAAACCCAGTTTATCTGCCTCCAATATTCGCTGTTCAATGCGGTTCACACTCCGAACCTCTCCCGACAATCCTACTTCTCCTGCAAAACACACATTGCTCGGTACAGTCACATCTTCAAACGAAGACAACAAAGCGCAGATAATTGCCAAGTCAATAGCAGGATCTTCCACCTTGATACCGCCAGTGATATTGGTAAAAACATCTTTGTCACCAAAGCGAAAGCCACATTTTTTTTCTAAAACGGCCAGTAGCATATTTAAACGTCTGCTGTCAAAACCTGTTGCAGAACGTTGCGGTGTACCATAAGCAGAACGACTCACCAAAGCCTGTGTTTCAATCAATAAGGGTCTCATTCCTTCAATCGTAGCTGCAATGCAAATTCCACTCAGTTGGTCGCTGTTTTCAGAAATCAGCAGTTCCGAAGGATTTGTTACCTGCCGCAATCCATCGTGAAGCATTTCGTAAATGCCGAGTTCGGCGGTTGAGCCAAAACGATTTTTTTTGGTGCGAAGTAGTCGGTAGGCATAGTGATGTTGTCCTTCAAATTGAAGCACCGTATCTACCATGTGTTCCAAAACTTTCGGTCCTGCAATGTTGCCTTCTTTGGTGATGTGACCAATCAGAAAAACGGGCGTATTAGTTTCTTTGGCGAACCGCTGCAATTCGCTGGCACATTCCCGAATTTGCGACACACTACCTGCGGTAGATTCCATTGCAGGTGAATAAAGGGTTTGAATGGAATCTATGACACACAAATCGGGACGGTTCGCTTTGAGTTGTTTGAATATATTGTAGAGATTGGTTTCGGTAAGAATCAAACAATCCTTGTTTTTTACGCCAATCCTATCCGCCCGCATTTTGATTTGTTGTGAACTTTCTTCACCACTGACATACAAGATTTTGATGCCTCTGAGGTGAATCGCTATTTGCAGCATCAGCGTTGACTTACCAATTCCTGGCTCTCCTCCAATCAAGATGATAGCCCCTGGAACAATGCCGCCTCCCAATACCCGATTAAGTTCGTGGTCGTCGGTCACAATGCGTTGTTCTTGAAGGCTCTTAATGGCTTCAATGCTTACGGCAGTTGCCAGTTGCCGCTTGTCAATATCCGATAGACGGGTATTTGCTTCGCTTTTTTGAGGTTCTACAATTTCTTCGACATAGGTATTCCACTCTTCACATGCAGAACATTTGCCCATCCATTTGGGAGAGGTTGTTCCACAACTTTGGCAGACATATCGAGTTTTTACTTTAGCCATGTTTTAAATTTTATTTCTTTAAACACCAAAGAGTACCAATTGATTTGTAGGTTGTGACTATTCTACTAAAAGGTCGTCTAATCAGTGTCTTTGAAGACATTTATTTTTTTATAAACGTCAAACCAATCCATAAAACGATGTTAGATCAGATAATTCAATTAGCGAAAGAACAAGGTACGGCTTATTTTAAAAATCAAACCAATGTGCCAAATGAACAAGCAGAACAAGCTGCTGCAACTGCGGGCGAATCTATTTTTGAAGGCTTGAAGAATCAAGTACTTAGTGGCAATTTGAGTGGGGTGAAAGATTTACTTTCTGGTAATGCAAAAATGGATAGCAGTAATCCGATTGTAGGGCAAATCATTGGTATGTTTACTTCTAAATTGAGTGGACAATCTGGTATTTCTACTGATGTTGCAGAAGATGCTGCTCAAGGCGGTATTCCCAATTTATTGCAATCTTTGATTGGCAAATTCATGTCGAAAGATCAAGCTGATAGTGGATTTGATGTAGCTGAGTTGGCAAAGTCTATTATGGGCGACAAAATTGAAGATACAATTGACGATTTAAAAGATAGTCTTGGCGGTATGCTGGGAGGATTTTTTGGAAAGAAATAGTATATTTGTCACCAGAAAATTCAAACTTATTTCTTAACCTAAAAGGAGGTTTAACCAACTTCCTGGAGTCAAAAAAATAATCATATTATGGCGTACAAAATCAGTGATATTGAAGGAATTGGCCCTGTGATAAGCGAAAAATTTGCAGAGGTAGGTATCAAAACTGTTGAAGGTTTGCTTGAAAAAGGAGCTTCTAAAAAAGGCAGAGATGAATTGGCTGCTGCTACTGGAATGGATGCATCGAAAATATTGGTGTTTGTGAACAATGCCGACTTATTTCGTGTGAAAGGTGTATCGAGTCAATATGCAGAATTGCTCAAAGCATCGGGTGTTGATACAGTGAAGGAACTTCGCAACCGCAAGCCTGAAAACTTACACGCTAAAATGAAAGAAGTGAATGAGGAAAAGAATTTGGTGCGTCAAGTAGCTTCTCTTTCTCAAGTGGAAGGTTTTGTGAATCATGCTAAGGAATTGGAACCTAAGGTGACTCACTAATATTAGACGTAAGATTTTAGACAAAAGACGTAAGACGTAAGACTTGGAGGGTGCATCCCAAATTGTCGTAAGGTGGTGTCGGTACGCTGTACCTTTTATTGACTCCTTCAATAATGTCCTACAAATAGGGTCAGAGCTACGCTCCTAAAAATTTGTGTATCAGGAGCGTAGCTCCGACCCTATTTGTAGAGTGTGGAAGATAAAATGTTTTGAGGTGCGTAGCATCGTCACCAGTTGTCAAATAATTTTTCAAAATATGACAATTTGGGATGCACCCGACTTGGAGGAAGCAATCCTTTATTCTTACGTCTTTTGTCTTAAAACTAATATTCCCACAAGCTCACCAAAGCCTCTCTAAACCTATCTTCTGGCAAGTATTGTTTCTCCAAATTGGCGGCAAAAGGCACAGGCGTATCCAAAGACGCACACCGAATCACAGGCGCATCCAAATACTCAAAACAGTGCTGCGAAATCAAGGCTGCAATCTCGCCCCCTACTCCACCTGTCAAGCTCGCCTCCTGCAATACGATAACCTTCCCTGTTCGCTTCACCGATTCAAAAATGGCGGCAGTATCTAAAGGCAAAATTGTTCGCAAATCCAACACATCCATGTTGATATGAGGAAAATCTTGTACTGCTTTTTTTGCCCAAAGAACCCCCAAACCGTAAGTAATGATGCTGATGTCTTCGCCTTTATGTACCCAATTTGCCTTGCCGATTTCGATGGTGTAAGGTTCATTGGGAATATCTTGTTCCAGTTCTGGACGGCGATACAAAGCCTTGTGTTCGTAGTACATCACAGGGTTAGGGTCTTCAAAAGCAGCTAATAATAAGCCCTTTGCGTCATAAGCATTGGAGGGATAGACGATTTTGAGGCCAGGAGAATGAAAAAACCATGCTTCGTTGGTTTGGGAGTGAAAAGGGCCTGCGCTTACACTTCCTCCTGCGGGCATTCTGACGACTACATCTGCATTTTGGCCCCAACGGTAATGCGATTTACTGAGGTTGTTGATAATTTGGTTGAATCCACAACTCACAAAATCGGCAAACTGCATTTCTACCATAGATTTGCAGCCCTTGATAGACAATCCCAAACAAATTCCTACAATGGCAGATTCACATAAAGGGGTATTTCTAACCCTATCTTTTCCAAATAATTCGATAAATCCTTTGGTGATTTTGAAAACACCACCATAGTCTGCAATGTCTTGCCCCATCAATACCAAGTCGGGGTGATGCTCCATCGCTTGCCGCAAACCGTCTGAAATGGCTTCAATGTATTTTTTTGGTGAAGTAGCAGCGTTTTTCGAACCTTGTAGATTTGAAGGAGGAGTTTCTCGAAAAATTTCCCTGGTTTCTTTCTCTAAGTTTGCCGTCACTTTCGGTGTATCATAGGCAATGTCTAAGCCTTTGTCAATGCGGCTTTTGATTTCATTTTGCAGGTTTTCGATGATGGTTTCATCCAAGATTTCTTCTTCCAAAAGGAAATTTTCGAAATTCTTCACAGGATCTTTTTGCGCCCATTCATCCATCAATTCTTGAGGAACGTATTTCGTGCCAGAAGCTTCTTCGTGTCCTCTCATTCTGAAAGTCATACATTCCAATAAAACAGGTCTTGGGTTTTCTCGCAGGTCGGCTGCTAATTGGTGAATTGTGTCATAGACTTCTAAAATGTTGTTGCCATCAATTTTTCGAGTTTCCATACCGTAGCCAATGCCTTTGTCTGCCAAGTCTTTGCAGAAATATTGTTCACTGACCGGTGTGGACAATCCATAGCCATTGTTTTCAATCACAAAAATGATGGGTAATTGCCAAACGGCTGCTACATTGAGGGCTTCGTGAAATTCACCTTCGCTTGTGCCGCCTTCTCCTGTGAAAGCCACTGTCACCTTTTTTTCGCCCTTCAACAATCCTCCCAAAGCAATGCCACTGCCGACTGAAAGTTGTGGTCCCAAATGCGAAATCATGCCGACAATGTGGTGTTCATTGGTGCCAAAATGGAAAGAACGGTCACGCCCTTGTGTAAAACCTCCTTCCTTGCCTTGCCACTGCAAAAACAATCTTTCTAATGGAATGTGTCGAGAGGTAAACACACCCAAATTGCGGTGCATGGGCAGAATGTATTCTTCTTTTTGTAGTGCTTTGGTCACACCGACTGCAATGGCTTCTTGACCAATGCCCGAAAACCACTTGCTTATTTTGTTCATCCGCAGTAGTATCAGCATTTTTTCTTCAATCATGCGAGGTAACAAGAGCGAAATGTATAGGTCTAAAAGCAAGTCATCAGAATGATGGTTTTGTCGCTTGTAGGGAATATTGATGTGTTGTGTTGTTTCCATATTTACAGTTTGTAAGAACAACAAACTTACCACAATTTCGGTGAAAAATGGATGGTTTCAATGGAGTTTTGAAGTGAACAGTAGAGGTAATTTGGAACTTATGTATAGGAGGTGTCGTTCTACATTTATTTGAAGTGATTGTGTACCTTTGTTAAATTATAAATTTACCATTTGAAGTAATTTAAGATATTCTTTCACTTCGATTTATGTTTAACTTTAAAAACCATAGTTAATGAAGCATTTATTTTTATTGGTTACAATTGTATGTTCGTTTGCTCTGACTAGTTGCTTCAATATTATTGAAGAAGTAGCAATTAATAGAAATGGCTCTGGCACGTATAAAAACACGCTTGATATGAGTCAGATGATGGGAATGGTCGCTGCTTTTATGCCCGACTCGGTTAAGCAAATGGCAGGAGAGATGGAGAAAGGGATGACTTCGTCTTTGGATGGACTAAAAAATATCAAGGGTATTTCGAATATTAGTTCGACTAGCGAAGGTGATTTTATTTATTCTTTGTCTTATACTTTTGACAATGTGGATGCTTTGAATAAAGCTATTACTGCTTCAAAAGATGGGGATAAATTTTTGGGAGCAATGGGAAGTTCGTACGAGATCAAAGGGAAAAAACTGTATCGAAAAACATATATGAATCCAGATGAAAGCTCAGAATTATTTGGAGATGAGGATTTTAATATGGAGGAATTGCAAGGAGTCATGAGCATGTTGAACACACCTACTTACAAAATCATCTATCACTTGCCCAAAAAGGTGAAAAAATTGAAAGTTGAGGGTACGGAAGCCAAGTATGAAAAAGATGCGAATAGAGTAGAGATTGAATACGATTTGTTAAAAATGATTTCAGATAAAAATGTGAACATTGATCATTACCTGAAGTATTAAGTGTAATGGTAACTTTCAAGGATTTAATAAGAACAAGGGCTATATTCAGGTGTTTACCTGCAATATAGCCCTTGTTCTTATTTATTTTTCTTACTACTCTGTTATTTGATTTTTTACGATAGTACAGCATAAACTAAATAAGCGGCAACTTATTTTTCGCACAAAGAACTGACGATTAATAGTTTTGAAAACTAATCACCAGTCACTAATCACTGTACTAGTGTTGTTCTTCGTTTTTGCAATGATTAATACCCATCATGTAGTAAAGTGGACACCATCCAGTTATTGCTACCAAAAAGAATACAAAGCCCAATCCCATAAATACGAAAGATTGAAGTACTCCTCCTAAAATTACAAAAAGCATCATCAATGCATAGCGAATACTAATGTCGATAAAATTCATATTGTATTCCATGATATTTATTTTTTATTGGTTTAATAATTTGTTGAATTTTAATTTTGTAATAGTACAAAGATAGCCTGTTGATAAGGAGCCCTCAATGACAAACATCAATGATTTTACTGAGTTTGATCAGTTTTACCTTGATACTTCTTTAATTGCAGCCCTCTCATTGGTTTTATGCAAAAAAGGAGGAGTTCTTTTCTCAGAAATATCTATGACCGCTTTTAGGTTGATTGTCCAAACTGGAATTTCCAAATGATTAACTACCGTTTCGGTCATACTTCCCATGATAGCTCTTGCCAAATTTTTTCTTCCATGTGTAGCCATCGCCACCATTTTGATGTTGTGTTCTTCGGCAAAATGTTTGATTCCCATAACAGCATTCAAGTCCTCAAAGTGGTCAATAGAACACTTTACCTTTCCTTTACACATTTGTTTAAACTCTTCCATGCTCTCATTAATAGCATATTGTGGTTCTTCGTAAAAACTGGGCGTATTGACATTGAGCAGATGGATATGTGCGCCAAAAAGATGTGCAAATTCAATTAATTGACGAAAAGCAGGTTTTAGATTGCTATCATAATTGGCTGCAAAAGCAATGTGGCTAAAATCAATTTTTTCAATCGTTTTTTTAATAGTCAAAACAGGGCAATGCGCTAATCGAACAATTTTTTGTGTGTTTGAACCAATCAACCATTCATTAATACCACTTGCTCCATGCGATCCTACGACCATCAAATCTATGTCAAAAGCATCCACATATTGAGTAACCGTGTTAATCAAATGGCCATGAGAAAAAGTAGTGACAATACGAACGCTTGGGTATTTCCTCTTAGCCTGTTTTTCGAGTTCCTCCAAAGTATCGTGCACTTGTTTGATATTGGATTTGGTTTCCGAAAATAATGCTTTTTCGTCTGCTGTCAATTGATTCCAATTGTGAGGAATGTCTATTCTATGGTAGAAATGAACCTCTCCATTCTGTAATTGAGCAATTTGAAGTGCAACATCAGTAGCTGCTTCTGCACAATTAGAAAAATCAGTAGGCACTAGTATTTTAAGCATAATTTTAGGAATTTAAGATGTTGAATAATATTTGGTTGGGGTTTATTTATACCTGCAAGTTCTCTTATTTTCAGTATGGCTGCAATGATTTGAACGGCAAAAAAAAGTGACAATACTCATATTTAAAAGTGATGCGAATCATGGTGTGAAATTCTAAACATGCGTAACTTTGAAAACGTTTAGAGGTAAGAAGTTATTTACTATTTGTGTTATTTAATAAAAACCATACTTCGATGAAAAAAATATTATTTCCTACTGACTTTTCTGCAAATGCACAAAACGCTTATACATATGCCTTGCACTTAGCAGATAAATTAGGCGCAAGTATTACTACACTTCATGCCTATTTACCCATCAATGTACCCGCAAATGTAATGGTAAGTACAGTTGGTGAACTTACTGTAATGCAGCAGATGGAAGAATGGGCAGATTACGAAGAAGCTGCCAAAACCATGCACGAAAAAGCGGTGACAGAAAAATTGGAAAGCGTGGAAGTTAACCACGAAATGGAAGAAGGTGCGGCCGTTGATGTGATTATGGAAACAGTAGAGGAGGAGGAGATAGACCTGATTGTGATGGGAACGAAAGGGGCAAGCGGATTTATTGGCGCACTGATTGGTAGCAATACTGCTGAGGTAATCGAACAAGCTACGGTTCCTGTATTGGCCATTCCTAAAAATGCACAATACCGCCCGATTCGGCGAATGGCGATTGCCACGGACTTTGACAAATTGCAGGAAGATGCAATTGCCAAAGCGGTTGAATTTGCCCAATTATTTGATGCCGAACTACATTGCATCTATGTAAATACAGCGCACAACCCTTTGATTGGTGAGCGGATGTCTAAACTTAGCAGCCATTTTGCAGATACGCCTAAGCTGACCTTTGAAGTATTGGAAGGAACGGATAATCTGTACAATGTAGAGGATGTTTTGGAAACTGTGAATAAATATGTTCACGAAAAAGACATCGATATGTTGGTGATGCAAACACACAAACGCACTTTTTTTCAAAAACTATTTACAGTCAGTTATACCAAAAAAATGGCCTTTCACACAGATATCCCTTTATTGGCCTTCAAGTAGTGAAAGAAATAAAATAATAGCAAAAATTCAAATAATCTGATAATCAAGATATTTGAGTATTGAAATAAACACACACCATTGAAGAATATTATAGTTAGTGGAATCGAAAGAAGCGGTCTAAGTAAATTTTACTTAAACCGCTCTTTTATTTGTAAATCAATGTGTTAATCAGTTATTCTATAACCGTAATTGTCATTTTAACATCTTCAACAGGACGATCGCCAGGCGCAGTTTGAACTACTGCAATTTTGTCTATAACATCCAAACCTTCTACTACTTCTCCAAAAACAGTATAGCTGCCATCTAAAAATGGAGTGCCTCCAATAGAGCGATATGTTTCCACCTGCTCAGGAGTATATTTTGTTTTCATGCGTTGCTCCAATTGCTGCAATTCTTGTGGCATAACTTTTTTACCCTGCACTACATAAAATTGTGAACCAGAAGAAGCTTTTTGAGGGTTCATTTGGTCGCCTTGACGAGCTGCCGACAATGCTCCTTTTTTGTGGTACAAATCAGGGAAGTCAAACTCAGCAGGAACTGTATAGCCAGGGCCACCTGCTCCTAATTGTTTAGTAGCCTCGGCACCTCTTGATTCGGGATCACCTCCTTGTATCATAAATTGATTGATAACTCTGTGAAACAACAAGTCATTGAAGAAACCCTCTTTTGCTAATTTAAGGAAGTTGTCACGGTGCTGAGGGGTTCGGTTGTACAAGGCCACAGTCATATCACCAAAATCGGTGCTAATTTTCACTTTTTTCATCGCTTCAACGGTGAAACTGATTTTTGCAGAAGCACAAGCAGGTTTTGATTTATTTTTGTCGCAAACCTCATAAGTTGCTTCATCCGAACCTGTAAAACCCGCTTTGGGTGTATAGCGAACTTTTCCATCCCAAAACTTGATTGTACCATTTGCAGGTTCTTTTGAGATTTTCAAACTGCTGATGTCCAATCCATCCTCTGTATCGCTGTCGTTTGCCAATACATCTACGGTGACTATCAAACCTTCATCAGTAGTCGCACTATCGTTGGTAACAGTAGGTGCTTGATTGCTTTTGCAGCCTACAAAAACCAAGCACACTAAAAAAGCGAAAAATAGTTGTTTCATTGTTATATTGTTTTATTGTTAAATAGTTGATTTTATGAGCTAAAATCAACCGAAAGTCATTGCTAATTAATTGTTAAATTAATCGTTGATTTCAAAATACCTCAATACCAGTCGCTTCAATAAAAGTTCTTGTTGTTCGACTCCTTGCTCCAATTCAGGTGCAGGGCGAATAGCTTGATAATGAGGCCAGCCTTCTTCGTCTCGGTGGGTAAATTCAAAATATCCCTTCAAACTCATTAAGTGACACACTGCAATGTGCATCAAATCTTGTTTTTGTTCTTTAGAAAATTTGCGGTGCAACTGCCCTAGTTCTTGAACGCCAATGAGGAACAAAAGAGATTGTAAGTCTGGTTTTTGGCCTAAATTTATTGCCAAGTTTTCTTGCAGATTACTCCAATCTTGCTCCAAAGTTTGTAACTCTTCGTTTGTCATTCTGCAAAAATACACAGTAATAAATGAAAATGAAAATGCAATTGAAAATCAAATATCCAATAGCTAAATTTCCGCTACCTTTACCTCTTCAATAAAAATAGTATTTTGATTGGAGGAATTCTTGGCTGTTTCAATCAATAGTTTAGGTTACATTTTAATTTTCAGTATTAGCTTTGGAGTATCAAATAAAACTGCCTCAATTTGAAGGCCCATTCGATTTGCTTTTGTTTTTTATCGAAAGAGACGAACTCGATATTTACGACATACCAATTGCAGAATTGACAATGGATTTCTTGGATTACATGCACCAAATGGAACAACTCAACATCGAACTGGCAAGTGAATTTATTTTGGTTGCAGCTACTTTGATGCGGATAAAAGCCAAGATGCTGATTCCGAGGAAAGAACTGAACGAGGAAGGAGAGGAAATTGACCCCCGGGAAGAATTGGTACAGCGGCTACTGGAATACAAAAAATACAAAACAGTAGTTGAAGAATTGCGAATCTTGGAGCAAGCAAGAGCCGAGCGATTCGAGAGAGGCAATACTGAATTTGAAGCCCAACAAATCTATCAGGAATATAGTAATGAAAATGACTTAGAGGCAATCAACCTTTACAAGCTTATGAGTGTCTTTCATATAGTTTTGCAGCGTTTTGAAGAACGCAAAAAAGAGGTGAAACACGAGGTCGTTCGTTATCCTTATACCATTAAGAATCAAAAGGAAGACTTAACACAATTAATTAACTCACAAAAAGAGTTGAACTTTCAACAACTTTTTATAGCTTGCGAAAATCGTGTTCACGCTATTTTTCGTTTGTTAGCAATATTAGAAATGGCGCAAGAAAAGTTGTTGTATCTGAGAATTGGCTTGGGTATGAACAACTTTTGGGTGCGTAAAAATGTTGTTGAAAATTTAGAAGCTTAAAAGATTTATTTTGTATTCATGTCCTTATCAAATCAGCAAGTATCTTCCGAAGCATTAGAAACACTCAATCCGAACAAAGTGATTCTGCCCATCCTTCTCAGTGTGGCAATCGTGGTATTTTTGTTTGTCAAAGATTTTGAGTTTGGTGCTTTCAACAATATTCAGTGGAGTTTGGGTACGGCCTTTTGGTTTAGCATGGCGGTACTGTGTGTGGTCGTCCGACATTTTGCTTTGATGTATCGCATCAAGTTGCTGACAGGCAATAAGTTGAGTTGGAAACAAAGTTTTGATATTATTAGCCTATGGGAATTTGGTTCCGCTGTCACCCCTTCTGTAGTGGGTGGCACAGCGATTTCTTTGTTTCTCATCACCAAAGAAAAAATCAGCGGCGGCGAAACCCTTTCGGTCATCTTGTCCACTCTATTTTTAGATGGTTTGTTTTTCTTGGTAGGGATTCCATTTTTGTGGATGATATTGGGAAGTACTTTGTTGACTCCAACGCATGACGGACAGATTGCAGTGAGTTCTGCATGGATGTATTCCTTTATTCTGGCCTATGGAGTGATGGTTGTTTACACTGCTTCAATTGGTTATGGCTTATTTATCAGCCCCAAAAGTTTCAAATGGCTGCTAATCAAAGTTACCAAATTGCCTTTCTTCAATCGGTGGAGTGAAAAAGCAGTACAAATAGGCAATGACATGATTATAGCCTCCAATGGATTGAGAGGGAAAAAAATCTCATTTTGGGCAGGTAGTATGGGTGCTACTTTTGCAAGTTGGGGATTGCGTTTTTTGATTCTCAACTGTGTATTATTGGGTTTGACCACGGTAGGAAGTCAATTATTACTTTTTGGCCGTCAATTGATTATTTTCATTTTGATGATTCTTGCTCCAACTCCTGGTGGCAGTGGCGTGGCAGAAGGTTCTGTTCACAGTCTTCTCTCTGATTTTTTCCTCAATGGTACAGGGCAAGTGGATGATGGGCTTCGCCTGATTGTGATAACCGTTTGGAGATTTATTAGTTATATGTTGTATTTGTTTTTGGGGATGATAGTGCTGCGGTATTGGTTGAAGCGAGTGATGGGGAACAAAGAAAGTTGAAAATCCCTATTTTTGTCCACCACAAAAACAAGGAACAATCCCATGACCAACATCCAATTCCAACCATCTTCCAAATCCCAACAAGACTTCTACAAAACCCTTCAAAAACGGGTCAATGCCCATTTTCAAGCCGAACAAACACACAAACACGCCAATAAGTCAATGCTCTTCAAATGCGGTTTGTTCTTCACCACAACCCTCGCCCTATACCTCCTATTCATCTCCAATTGGTTCACTTTCTGGCAATTGTTGCCAATAGCCATTCTATTAGGTTGGTTCAAAGCATTGACAGGTATCAACATCGGACACGATGCTATTCACGGAGCGTTCAGTTCCTCCAAAAAATGGAACGAAGTATTGGGGCGAATTTTTGACCTCTTGGGAGTCAATCCCTACACTTGGCGCATCACCCACAACATCGTTCACCACACCTACACCAACATTCCCGAACACGACTACGACATTGAAGTATCGCCCAAACTCTTGCGAATGTCGCCCAAAGGCATATTGCTGCCACACATGCGCTTCCAACAATATTATGCCTTCGTTTTGTACGGTTTTTCGTCCATCTTTCGAGCATTTAGCCAGGAATATGTGAAGTTTTTCAGCAAAAAATTAGGCGGCTACGACTGTCCAACACCTCCCCGAAAAGAATATGTACATCTATTTTTCTGGCGTTTTTTGTTTTATACACTCTTTTTAGCCGTACCCTTGATGCGTTTATCGCTGGTTTGGTGGCAGGTGATTTTACTATTCATCGTGATGATGTTTATCCAAGGATTATTTTTGGGAGTTGTTTTTCAGTTGGCACACATTGTCGAAAAAGTAGATTTTCCAGCACCGAATCAGGAAGGAGAATTGCAGCACACTTGGGCAGTCCACCAATTGAAGACTACCGCCAATTTTGCAGCCCAAAATCCTGTGGTCAATTTTTTGTGTGGAGGACTCAATACCCAAATCGAACACCATCTTTTCCCCCATATCTGCCACATTCATTATCCGAACATTGCGCCCATTGTAGCCAAAACCGCAGAGGAATTTGGCTTGCCTTACAATGAATACCCCACATTCAGTAGCGCATTGAAGTCACATTTTCGTCAATTGAAGAAATTTGGGCAAGGTGAAACAAAAGCAAAAAATGAATTCGCAGTCAGTTAGGTTTTGAAAACAAAACGGTGATTGTTGTGTTTTTAGGTATCTTTGTATCAACAATTAAAAATTGTAGTAAGGGGTGCTTCAATAACTCATTGAGGCTGAGATGATACCCGTTGAACCTGATGCGGATAATACCGACGAAGGGAACTACTTTAGAGATTGGTTGAATAGTGACTGGTGATGAGTAATTGGTTTACAAAGTAATCCAATAGTTATTGGTCATTTAGTACTTCCCCTACCTCTATTCCATTTTGTTTATCTCTCCTTTTACTTCAATTTCATTTTTTTCAACATTCAATAAGAATAAAAATGAAATACCTAATCAAACCCTTTATTGCAGCACTTTTTGCGCTATCATTTTCCATTTCTATTCATGCCCAACACACCATTTTCGGTACTGTCACCACTGAAAAAAATGACCCTATTGTAGGCGCAAACATCGTATTGACCAATACTTTTGGCGGAACCGTTACCGACGAAAATGGACAATTTCGCTTAGAAAAGTTGAAGCCTGGAAATTACCAACTCCAAATCAGTTTTGTTGGCTTCAAAACTTATACAAAGGAAATCGAACTCATGGAAGATATCCAATTGAAGGTTGCTTTGCCCGAAGCAGATATTCTTTCGGACGAGGTAATTGTTGCAGCGACAAGAGCCTCCAAAAATTCTGCAACGACTTATTCGACCTTAAAAAAGGAAGAAATCGAGCGCATGAATTTGGGGCAAGATGTTCCGTTTTTATTGCAGCAAACACCTTCAACAGTTGTTAATTCCGATGCAGGCGCAGGTATAGGTTATACAGGCATTCGCATCAGAGGCACTGATGCTACCCGTATCAATGTAACCATCAATGGAATACCTCTCAATGATTCTGAATCACATGCCCTTTATTGGGTTAATTCTCCAGATTTGGGTTCTTCGATTGACAATATCCAAATCCAACGAGGAGTCGGTACTTCGACCAATGGCGCAGGGGCATTTGGAGGAAGCATCAACATCATGACGGGTAAACTGAACAAAGATGCTTATGTTGAAACCAACCATACTTTTGGTTCTTTCAACACCCGCAAACACAATGTCGCTTTTGGTTCGGGCTTGCTCAACGATAAGTTTGTGGTCGAAGGGCGTTTGTCTAAAATCAGTTCGGATGGATATGTCGATCGAGCAAGTTCTGATTTGGATTCGTGGTTCATGTCCGCAGCGTATTATGGTAAAAATACCTTGATTCGCTTCAATGCCTTTGCAGGACACGAAGTTACTTATCAGTCTTGGGAAGGTATCGACGCATTTCAATTGGAGAACGACCGGACTGCAAATATTTACACTTATGAAAATCAAGTAGATGATTATGCACAAGACCACTATCAACTACATTTTGCACAGGCTTTGAACACCCATTGGAACTTCAATTTGGCAGGGCATTATACGTATGGACGGGGCTTTTATGAGCAGTTCAAAGACGGTGAAAATTTGGCGGATTATGGTTTAGAGAACACGACTGTTTTTGAAGAAATTGAAGGAGAAATGGTCTTGATTGAAGAAACGGATTTGATTCGCCGAAAATGGTTGGACAATGATTTTTATGGTTTTACTTCAAGCCTCAATTACCGTAAAGATCGCCTCAATGCCACACTTGGAGGAGCGTGGAATCGCTACGATGGCAACCATTTTGGCGAAGTGATTTGGGCGCAATTCATGGGGACAAATGGTGATATTCGACAACGCTACTACGACAATGTGGGTGACAAAAAAGACTTCAATGTGTACCTCAAAAGTGAATTTGAACATTCCAATAAATTGAGTTCTTTCATTGACCTTCAATACAGAAGCATTGACTACCGCATTGAAGGAGTGGATGAAGATCAAGGGATGGTCAATATCCAAAAAGATTACGGTTTTTTCAATCCCAAAGTAGGTGTAAATTACCAATTGAATAAAAAGAGCAATCTGTATGCGTCTTATGCCATCGCACACCGAGAGCCGACTCGCACAAATATTGTGGACAATGCGGTAGAACCTTTGGCGGAAGAATTGCAAGACATTGAAGTGGGTTATCAGTTTCAAGGGAATCGTACTGCCTTCAATGTCAATGTCTATTACATGAACTACAAAGACCAATTGGTGCCGACAGGAAACCTAAATGATGTGGGTGCACCGATTCAAGAAAATGTGGCAGAAAGTTACCGAGCAGGAATCGAACTTTCAGGGGGCATTCAGTTGAGCAGCAAATTGAAGTGGGAAGCCAATGCGACTTTTGGAACGAGCAATATTTCGCAGTTTCACTTGTTTACAAGTATTTTCACCGACCCTGTTTCCTTTGGTTATGTGGGTGATACAACAATTACCTACGCCAACACCGAAATCGCTTTTTCACCCAACATTATTGCCGCTTCTACATTGACTTATTCACCTGTCAAAAACTTGGATTTGCGTTTGTTGAGCAAATATGTGGGCGAACAGTTTTTGGACAATACTGCTGATGATAGCCGCAAATTGGATGCTTTTTTGTTGAACAATCTGCAATTGGAGTACAAATTGAAGAATGTATTTTTTGAAGAAATTACCTTCAATCTATTGTTCAACAATGTGTTTGATGTGTTGTATGAACCGAATGGATATACTTATTTTCTTTTGTTTGATGCAGAAGCTCCTGGTTTTGTTGCAGACCCTATTCCGAATTTCAACCCTACTCCTACGAATTATAATTATTACTATCCACAGGCGGGGATGAATTTTTTGATGGGGGTGAAGGTGAGGTTTTGATTTAGCGAAACTTTAGGAAGCATACTTTTGTTTAGTGTAATGTTATGATTAAAAAATCAAAAAATATTAAAATCATTGACGAAACTTCCAATTCAAAAGAAGATGAAGTCATCACTATTTCTAAAGCAAAATATTTGTATGATTATACATTGGAGATTGAGTTTGATAATGGCGTTATTCAAAAGGTTGATTTTGCGCCTTTTTTAACTTCTTCTCCTCACCTAGAAGTTAAGAAATATTTGAATGTTTTTTTGTTTAGAAAATTTACTTTGGAGAATGGTCAATTGTATTGGAATGATTATGACTTGATATTTCCGATTGGTGATTTATACACGAATGATATAAAACCTTACCTGCAACCCATTTCTCCCTTTGAAAAGAGCCTGCAAACTTTAATAAAAGATCTTGCTGAAATGTTAAAAGAAGATTCCTCTGTGTCTTTTGGAGATTTATTACCTAAAGAAAGTAATATTTCAAGTGACGATTTTTTTAAAAATCCTGTTAGAAGTTTTCTTGAGGAATTGGTTTCAGTAAATCGTAAATCTAAAACCACTGCCCATAATTAATTCATTTTTTAATATAGTGAAATAATTCAATGTAATGATTTGATTTTTACAGTTTATTGTTTATTTTTGAATGGAAAACATATAAATGTATGTTTAGTGTGTTTTTTCTTCAAATTAGGCTGTTGCAATGAATATTACAAGTAAAAATAAGAATTACTACAATTGGTTGATATATTTAATAGTAGTATTATTTCTATCAACTGCCTGTACCAAAATCGAAACTCCTCCAGCAATCACTCCACCTCCCATTCCCAAAACTCCAAAACTAAGCCTGCCAATTGGAGGGAGTCAGTATGCCAATTGTCTATTGATGTCTTGGCAAAAAGTGGAATTTGCAGAAAATTATACTGTTCAAATAGCAACAGATTCTATTTTTTCCTTCAATGGCTCACGAATATTAGAAGAAAAATTAGACAGCTCGGAGCAGACGTATGTGATGGATTTTAGGAATATTGAATCTGGTAGTTATTATTGCAGAGTCAAGTCAGGCAATATTGCAGGAGAAAGTGAATGGTCTACGCCAGTGTCTTTTCAAATCAACCTACAAAACATTAGCGATTGTATAGAATATGAATCACCCACTCCACCGTTTTTACAAATGCCATTGGACAGTATGAGCATTGATGGAAATGCAGTAACGTTTTCGTGGACTAGTTCTACAAAAGCAACGCATTACCGTTTAGAAGTTAAAGCATTGACCAGCTTTCCGCAAGTTATTTATGATAATTCGGATATTTACGAGTCTACACGGACTATTCAATCTTTTAAAAACGGCCCTTATTATGCTTGGAGGGTGAAAGCCTACAACCATACTGCTGAAAGTGCTTGGTCGGATGCTCGGGTTTTTCGGATTGAACCCTAAATTATTGAAAATCAATTCAAAAAAGACTTGCGAAAAGGTGTGTGATTGTTAGTCTTTTATAATCATAAGTTCAATGATAACTTTGAGCATTCTTTTAAAATTTGAAGCTTTTTTTGCTATCTTCGCAAAATTTGAAGCATTAACCTAATTTTTCTTACAAATATGCTTAACATTATCTTATTCGGACCTCCAGGTAGTGGTAAAGGAACACAAGCGGCACTATTGGTCGAAAAATACAACTTGGAGCATACTTCAACAGGTGATTTATTGCGAGCAGAAAAAGCTGCTAAAACACCACTGGGTTTAGAAGCCAAAAAGTACATGGATGCTGGTAATCTTGTGCCTGACGAAGTAGTCATTGGTATGATTCGCAACAAACTGGCTGCAAAAGTAGATGAAGTAGATGGTTTTATTTTTGATGGGTTTCCTCGTACTGTTGCCCAGGCAGAAGCACTAGATAATTTATTTGCAGAAAGAACATTGAAAATTGACATCATGCTTTCTTTAAGAGTTCCCGAAGAAGAATTGGTCAAACGTGTTTTGGCAAGAGGAGAAACTTCTGGACGGGCTGATGATAAGGATGAATCTATCATTCGTAATCGAGTTTTGGTCTATGAAACAGAAACTGCTCCAGTTGCAAATTATTATGCTCATCAAGGTAAATTGGTGACCATCAATGGCGTTGGTTCTATTGACGAAATCAGCCAAGCACTTTGTGAAGAGGTAGATGCAATCAAACCTTCTTCTTCTAATAGATAATAAAAATTGTTTCTTATTTTAAGAAATTAAGTAACGGTCAAAAAATAAGTCGTGCATTTGAAATTTCCAGCAATCTGATTTAGAAGTGGTTTTTTCATTTTAATTCGTTACTAAGTTCAAACAAGTTCAACACGAATACCAATTTGATTGATATTCGTGTTTTTGTTTTTGTAGGTATGGAAGACGGTATCAGAGTAAATACCAGTCTGTTAAATTTTTGTATAATGGCTACTGATAATCAAAATTTTGTAGATTACGTAAAAATCATGTTTCGCTCAGGAAATGGCGGAGCTGGTTCGGTACACTTTCGCCGCGAAAAATTTGAGCCGAAAGGTGGACCTGATGGCGGAAATGGTGGAGTTGGTGGAAGCATTATTTTGGAAGGAGACAAACAAATGTGGACATTACTGCCATTGAGGTTTCGCCGGCATGTTTTTGCGGAAGATGGAGGAAATGGTGCTAAGTCTTTAAGAACGGGGGCGGATGGAGAGAATATCATTATCAAAGTGCCTTTAGGAACTATCGCAAAAGATGCAGAAACGGGAGAAATAGATATTGAAATCACCGAACACGAAGAACAACAGGTTTTGTTGTCAGGTGGTCGGGGAGGAATGGGAAATGCTTTTTTCAAATCGGCAACGCACCAAACACCGAGGTATGCACAACCAGGAGAGCCAGGTATTGAGGCTTGGAAAATATTGGAATTGAAAGTATTGGCAGATGTGGGTTTGGTGGGGTTTCCCAATGCTGGAAAATCCACTTTGCTGTCAGTCGTTTCAGCTGCAAAACCCAAAATTGCGAACTACCCTTTTACCACTCTTCGCCCCAATTTAGGGATAGTGGCTTATCGAGAGAATTTGTCTTTTGTAATGGCAGATATTCCTGGTATCATTGAAGGCGCACATGAAGGGAAAGGATTGGGGCACCGCTTTTTGCGACACATAGAGCGCAATTCAATTCTATTGTTTATGGTCGCTGGAGATGCGGATGATATTAAAAAACAGTATGAAATTTTATTAGCAGAATGTGCGGCCTACAATCCGCTTTTGCTGCAAAAAGAACGCATTTTGGCAATATCGAAAGCTGATTTATTGGATGAAGAACTGCGTGAATGGATTCGCCCAAACTTACCTAAAGATGTACCCTATATTTTTATGTCTGCAGTAACAGGTGAAAATGTACTCCAATTGAAGGACATGATATGGGAAAGTTTGAACAAATATGAATAACTCAATAAGCCAAAAACCAGCTATCGGCGACTGGATAATTTTGTTGGTGATTTCGCTGATCTGGGGTAGTTCATTCATTTTGATGAAAAAAGGCTTGGTTGCATTTCCTCCTACCCAAGTGGCTTCAATGCGTATTTTCTTGACTATGTTGACCATGAGCCCTTTTGTAGTGATGTCTTTAAAGCGGGTATCCCGAAAAGATTTGCTGCCAATTGCAGTGGTTGCCATCATGGGCAATGGTTTCCCTCCTTTTTTGTTTACCGCTGCTCAAATGCGCCTAAATAGTTCAGCAGCAGGCGTTCTCAATTCGCTCACTCCTGTTTTTGTTTTCCTTTTGGGGGTTTTATTCTTCAAAATGGCTTTTAAATGGAAACGTTTGATAGGTGTTTTTGTAGGGTTTATGGGAGCGGTGATTTTGATTCTATTTGCCACCCCTCATAGTCAAACAGGCGAAAGTGAATACATTTATGGTTTGTATGTTATTTTAGCTTCGCTGTGTTATTCGGTTAGTGTCAATGTGATGAAAACGTATTGTCAGAACATTCATCCAATTGCGCTAAATATGACTATTTTTATGATACTTGGCCCTTTTGCAGGGATTTATTTATTCAGCACCAATTTTGTAAGTATTTTTCACGACAATCCAATGGCATGGCAATCATTTGGATATATAGTCATTTTAGCAGTATTTGGAACAGCCCTTGCGACTATTTTGTTCTTCAAATTGACACAAAGAACAGACGCACTTTTTTCTTCAACAGTGACTTACCTTATCCCGATTTTTGCTGTTTTATGGGGTTTTTGGGATGGGGAAATGATAGGATGGAGTTATTTAGTAGGTTTGACTTGTATCTTAACAGGAGTATATTTGGCGGGGAAATAAACATATAATGAGAAATAAAAAGAGGGAAGAAACACCACTTTCTTCCCTCTGCAATCATAAAAAAATTGCACCCAGTATAATATATCCAAAATTAGAAGTAAAACAGTGCAGTCTTTGTGACTATTATCACAGTTCATTATTTTTGTTATTTCAATTTTTGAATAAAATCATTTTAAAATGTTACAACGATTATTTTTCTTATTCATAATTATCAATCTGTTCTTTACAGCTTGTCAAACAGGGGAGAATGCAGATACTTCAGCAGAAACTACCGAAACTTCAACAGAAAATGAAGTGGCTGGATCTGCTAATCCAAATATCAAGTCGCTCAAAGAAGCTGCTAAAGATCAGCAACAAATCACCCGTGCCAAGACAAAAGAATTGCAGGCAGAGGAAAAAGGAGGGGCAAAAAATATTGCATTGCAGAAAAAACAGGCACTAACAGTAGAAGGTAAGAGTGATTCTAAACTTTCAGAAGGGAATCAAATTAAGATAGACAATCAATCTACAAAAGAAAGACTGATGCAAAATCTAAGACAAAGAAAGCAGGAGCTAAGGGATACCAATATTCCACGTCCGTCTGAGGACTTTATAAAAGGTACGAGAAGTTTATACGATATTGATTTAGAAATTGTTAAATTGAGTAAAAAAGCAGTGGCAGGCTATGATAGAATTGGTGAAGCGAATATTGTAGATAACTATTATGCCTATGTTTCACCCGATAATATTTGGGGCGGTCCCTATCCAATCAAAAAAGGAGAAGAAACAAAAGAAACGGTTTTGGAGGATGTAGTTGTGTTTGAAGCCATCTACAAGGCAAAAGAAATGCGTGATGGAGCAAAGCCTGATATAAAGATTACCGAAATACAGTTTGCCAGCAAAGCTGCTGCAGAAGATGCAATCCCTAAACTAAAAGCCTTGTCTAATGCCATCTTTGAAAATCCAAAACACATCAATACTTTTTGGCAAGATGACAACCGTTTTTACATCGTGGAGACACGTGCTGCAAGTTTTGAAGATGTGTATGACAGAGCAAATAAGGTGTTTTACTATACTGTCACGAGTTCTAAGTAAATATAAATGATAAAACTGCATGATTGTGGAATTGTGAAAGGGTAGAATTTTATCTAAAAAATTCACATAGTTCCATAATCACACAGTTCTGCAATTACTCAATTACCCAGTTTCGGCTATGCTCACATTCCTCCAAAGCCAACAAGATATATTGTTTTATCTACTAATACCGATTATAAGCGCATTGGTGGGTTGGGGAACAAATGTATTGGCACTCAAAATGACTTTTTACCCTACCGAATTTTGGGGAATTCCACCTTCATTGGGTTGGCAGGGCATCATTCCTTCAAAGGCGGGAGTGATGGCAGAAAAAGCAGTGGATTTGATGACGAGTAAACTGATTGACATCCAAGAAATGTTTGCACGTATGAATCCAGACCAAGTAATAGAAGAAATAGGTCCAGAACTTCAAAGAATCAACGAAACCATCATTGAAGAAGTGATGCGGTCACAGTTGAACATGGCGTGGAAACTGGTGCCGTCACTTGTCAAAAAACAGATTTACCAACAAGCAGCAGCAGAAATGCCCTTCTATGTCAAAGAATTTATGGAAGAAATGAAGGTGCATATAAAAGAGTTATTTGATGTCAAGCAGATGGTTGTAGCCTCTTTGACCCGTGACAAAGATTTATTGAACAATATATTTTTGAAAGTTGGTGACAAAGAATTTCAATTCATAGAGCGTTCGGGTTTGTTTTTTGGGTTCTTATTTGGCTTACTTCAAATGGGAATTTGCCTCTACTACAATCCACCCTGGATGCTTCCATTGGCAGGTGTATTGGTTGGTTTTGCAACCAACTGGCTGGCATTGAAGCTAATATTTGAGCCTTTGGAACCCAAAAAAGTAGGTCGATGGACATTGCAGGGCTTGTTTATGAAACGACAACAACAGGTTGCTACCGAATATGCCGCTATCATTACCGCCAATATCCTCACTGTCCCCAATATTTTTGAAGCCATTCAAAGAGGGCCTGCTGCGAATCAACTCACCCAATTGATTCAAAAATATGTGGACAAAGCAGTAGATGCTGTTGCAGGAGACATCAAAGAAACCATTCAATTGAGCATTGGAGGCAAGCGTTATCAAGTCGTTAAAAACATTGCGTGTTGGAGTATGGTGCAAGAACTGCCAATGATTATCGGACATGTATATGAATATGCCGAAGAAGCATTAGACATTGAGAATACCCTGAGTTCACGCATGATGGCATTGCCGCCCGTTGAATTCCAAGGGTTTCTAAGACCTGTTTTTCAGGAAGACGAGGCAAAATTGATTGCAGTAGGAGCTTTTTTAGGAGGTTTGGCAGGATTGATGCAAGCCTATTTTTTCTTTTAGTTTAACAAGATAGGCGCAACTGCTGTCCCTTCTGGATGCGGTTTTGGATGCACATAGACCTTCGTTCCCACCAATTTTACATTGTATGTGCTGACCTTTTCTGTAAACGGAGGAGGTGAACAGCCATTTTCGGGCAGGTATTGATAGCCATGCCACGGGCAGGTAATGCAGCCATCCACGATTTTACCCTCGCCCAATGGACCATTTTGATGTTTACATATATTGTTGATAGCCGAAAGCTTGCCATTGTATTTAAAAACTGCAATATTCTCCCCTTCAATAAGTATCACTTTTGCCCGATTTTCTTCAATGTCTTTTACGTCACAAACCGCTACAAAACCATCCATGATTTGAGGTTTGATTTTGTTTCTTTTTACTTCTACAAATGCTGTGGTGAGGTGCAAAAACAAGATTGTAAACATTCCAACTGCCAGCATTAGCACTCCAACTTGTGAATTTTCAACTTGAAAAGTACCCAACATCACGTGCATCACAATCAGAAAATAAGCTACATACACCATCATATGTAGGCTTTTCCACAAACGTGGCGAAAGGTTGTGTAGCCAAAAATCGTGACTACTCACTGCCATGAAAAACAATATCAAAAGCCCCAAAAAACCGAGTGTTTGGAAAGGGAATTGACTCAAGGAATCGTAATGCGTATTGGATGTAAATACAGACAAAAGCGGCGACACATTCCCCAATGCGTGAAATTGAATGATGTTGAAAATCCCATGTATCAAGGCAATCAAAAACATACTCACCCCTAAATGTCGGCGGTTGTAGAGCAAGGGCAAAAAACGAGGATTCAAGCGGCAAAGTGGGCCAATGACTAATATGATATGCAGCAGCAAAAAAGCCAGACTTCCCGTAGCTCTAATGACAATGGTTTCGGCAGTAATGTCAGGATACCATTGCAGCTGCATCACACCAAAAACGACTAAGTACAGGAGTATAAAACCCCAAAGCACTATATCATAGATTTTTTTTTGTCTTGTCCAAATAACGGTTTGGTAAGTAACACCCATGTTGTAATAATAGAATTGGTTTATAATCAAAGAAATAAAAACGCTTCTGCGAAAAATTTTACTTCAATTGTACCTCCAAATATACTTCTCCTGCAATTTTATCATAAAACAATAGGATGAATGTTTTTTGATAGGTCATAGAAGGGTTCAAATTGAAGCGGTATGTACCTTTGCTTTCCAATATTCCCAAAAACAGTACATCGTTTACTTTTTTTGAAGATTTGTCTGAAACGTATAAATGTGTGGAAGGTCGAGTTAGTGCATTTTTTACAACAACTTCTATTTGTTTCAAACCCAAAACATTGTCTTCCCGAAGCTGAATATCAAATTGGGGAGTGTTGCGAATACTTACTATCTTTGCGAGTGGAATGGGTAAGGTGGCAGGAAAATTTTGGTTGACCATTACCTGCGATGTAGGAATAAGACTATAAGCAGTAATAAACCCCAAGGGCAGTAAAACAGTCAATACCAACCACATCCATTTGTGTCGTTTTCGCAACTCAGGAATCATTTTTGACCTTGTTTTTTTAGTGAATGACAAAATAAACAAAAAATCCTATATTGCCTTTATCTTTTTCCGTTAGTCAAACTAGAAAATGATTATCCCATTTGATTTAAAAAAATGCAAATCATGAAAAATATATTTCTTTTTGTTCTATTTCTGGGCATATACCATCAAACCACATTTGCACAAAACGACTTCAACAATTCGGGGAACAGTCCTATGTTTGGTGCTGGACTTGGGCAAGTACATATAGAAGCAGCTCCTGAGATTGACCAATTATTAGAAATGCACAAACAGTACAATCTGCGACATTCTACGGTGCGGGGATTGCGTGTTCAGATTATTCAAAATACAGATAGAGAATTGGTTACAAAAGAAAAGTCGAAATTTCTACGCCTTTATCCCGACATCCATATTTATGAATCCTATGACCAGCCTTTCTTCCAATTAAGGGTAGGAGATTTTGAAAATCGATTTGATGCCTATCGAGTTTACCAAATGCTCAAACCAACCTTCAATGTGGCATTTATTGTGCCTGACATGGTAAAAGTATCGGAACTCTAAATGATGGTAAAATGGAATGATTGAGTAATGGTGTGATGGCGAAATGGAATCTCACAATTCTGCAATCTCACAATTCCGCAACCCCACAATTCTCCTCTGATGAAAAACAAGATTCAACAACTCATTTCTGATAGCTTCCAAGAAATCATCGACATTCGCCGACATATTCATGCGAATCCCGAACTTTCTTTTCACGAATACAAAACTTCGGCATTCATTCAGCAGAAACTCACCGAATTTGGAATTCCGTTTGACAACAACATTGCTGAAAATGGAGTCGTTGGTTATATTCGAGGCAAAAAACCCAATAAAAAAGTGGTTGCGCTTCGAGCCGATTTTGACGCTTTGCCGATTGAAGAAGCAAACGATGTGCCTTATAAATCCCAAAATCATGGAGTAATGCATGCTTGTGGACACGATGCACATACAGCGAGTTTATTGGGAGCAAGTAAAGCATTGAAACACATTGAAGGAGAACTAGAAGGAACGGTGAAGTTGATATTTCAACCTGCCGAAGAACGCCTTCCTGGGGGTGCTTCTTTGATGATTAAAGCAGGAGTGTTGGAAAATCCTACTCCTTCAGGTATTTTGGGACAGCATGTTCACCCAATTTTAGAGGCTGGAAAAGTGGGTTTTTGTCCAGGAATGTCAATGGCTTCTGCCGATGAAATAGACATGACTATTTATGGTAGTGGAGGACATGGTGCAATGCCACATACTACTGTTGATCCTATTGTGATTACATCACACATCATCACCGCTTTGCAGCAAATTGTTAGTCGAAATTGCAGCCCAATCATTCCCTCGGTGCTGACTTTTGGCTACATCCAATCGAAAGGTGGAACTTACAATATTATTCCCGATGCGGTGTCCTTGAAGGGAACTTTCCGAACGATGAATGAAGAATGGCGTTTTGAAGCGCACAAACTCATGACCAGAATGGCAACAATGATGGCGACAAGTATGGGTGGCAAGTGTGATTTTGATATTGCAGTGGGCTATCCGTTTTTAATAAATGATACTAACCTCACCAATCGCTGCAAAGAAGCGGCTATCGAATATCTGGGTAAAGAAAATGTGGTTGATATTCCTCAGCGCATGACCTCCGAAGATTTTGCTTATTATACCCAAGAAATCAAAGGTTGTTTTTACCGTTTGGGCGTTCGCAACGAAGCCCGTGGTATTACTTCGGGTGTACATACGCCGACCTTCAATATTGACGAGGAAGCCTTAAAGGTAGGGGCGGGTGTGATGGCTTGGTTGACGGTCAAAGAGTTAGCAAGTGCAAAAATTTAGTAAAAAAGAAAAAATAACTTCCCTGCCGAAATTCCCCTTTTAGAAGAGGTGAAGGGAAGGAGGGCAGAGAAATCGGGGAGTTATTTTTTTACCATTACTTAACTCGATATTTTTATCAAACTTTGCTCATATTTCTATTCTTTCCTCTTACTTAAATGGGGTAAGAAACGCATTTTTTTTTCGTAAAAAGAGGGTATTGCTCCATATAAAACGATATAAACTCACCTTGCCTTCAATATTATTCAAATATACTTTTTGATTTATATCACCTCTATTGTGTTACTAAATTTATTCCTAACGTCTATATAGAAATAGACTCATCATTGAATTACTCACCCAACAATGACGGAATAAGCCATTAACAGGTTAAAAACCCATTACTATGCAAGAAGAACTCCACAACCTCACAGACGTTTTCATGTCCTCCCTCCAAACCTTTACGCAGGTGTTCATGAGTGCCTTACCCAAAGTAATAGGAGCAATTTTTCTCTTATTATTTGGATGGATATTTGCCAAACTGCTTTCGTTTACCATAGGTAAATTATTGAAAATCATTAAATTTGACGAACTTGCTCAAAAGGTGAATACCCAAGCGATGCTCAACAAAGCCAATATACAATCTACACCCTCCAATTTGGTGAGCAAGTTTATTTATTGGATTATTATGCTGTTGGTCTTGGTGATGGCTACCGATACGCTTGGATTGCAGGTAGTATCACAAGAAATCACCAAGTTGATTAGCCTGTTACCAACCTTGTTAAGTGCCGTTATTTTGTTCATTATTGGCGTTTACATTGCCACTTTTATCAGAGATGTGACAAGGGCAGCTACTTCCACGCTTTCGATTGGAGCAGGAAAAGCTATTAGTAATGTGGTGTTTTATTTTTTGGTGACAATTGTGACATTGACCGCATTGAAGCAAGCCAACATAGATACAAGCGTGATTACCTCCAATGTCACCTTGATTTTGGGTGCATTTTTAGGTGGTGCAGCTTTGGCCTATGGTTTGGCGGCGAGAAATGTCTTGACGAATATGTTGGGCGCATTTTTCAATCGCCGAAAATTCACGAGAGGACAGTATATTGAAGTAGCAGGTGTTTCGGGTAGGGTTGTGGACATAGACAATATTTCAATTACCATTGCAACGGAGAATGAGGATTTGGTTATTCTTCCCGCAAAAATATTGCTGGATGAACAAGTGCGGGTCAAAAAAATATCCCCTAAAAATTCGTGACCGAAAATCGAGGAACAGTCTATACGAGGCATTTCAAATTTTATTAAATTAATTAACTAATCATATATTTTTAGCATATGAAAAAGACTTTATTGTTATTAACCCTTTTAACAGGCATTCATTGGGCTGCAAATGCTCAACATGCTACGGTAATTTACAACTACGAACGCAACACCTTCAATGAAAACCAACCATTACCAGCTGAGAAAAATTTTATGTTGAATGGCGGTATTACAACCGAAATCAACATGGTAGAACTGACGATTTATCGAGCTGGCGACGAAAAACAAAAAAATCCACTCTTCGATACCTATTGGAAACGCCCCTTCAATAACCAACAAGATGTATTCAGCATGCCTGTCAATTACAAATTGAAAGGAAATGACGAATACGATTTTGCGATGACCTACTTCCGCAATTTGAGTGATACAGAACGTGAATATGTACGTCTGAAACTGTTTCAAACAATAGATGCTTATGTACAATCCAATCTGATGGTCAACCGCAAAAGTATCACCATGTTGAAGCCCAAACAACACCTACTTAAAGACCTCAATTCTATAGTATCGCAAGGATTGAAAAATTATCGCAGTAGAACGAATATAGAAATTGAAGGTTTTTCGGACATCGTAAAAGACAAATTGGAGCAAATAGAACGGGCTGATTTAAACAAGGGAAAGTTCATCTTTTTTGGCAAAGAAAAAATCCAGTCAAGAGCAGAATATGCTGGTCAATTGGTGGCTGACTTAATGAAATTGCTTCACAACGAAGTAGAACAATACCTCAATGCGTCTTTGATGACCATTTATGATACCCGATTGGTAGATGATTATCCAGTCGAAAAAACGAACAATTCTATTTCACTTAATGTAGGGTATGGTGGAGTTTATTTTGATGGTGACCTCAATGAGTTGGACTACGGACAAGGCATTTTTATAGGTGCATCCATTCCTTTTGCACGCAAAGCCTTCTCTCCTTTTTGGGCAAATACTTCTATCTCTTTTGGTGTTTTTATTGATGACTTAGAGAATGCAGAAGGATTGAAAGTAACGGGCCCTATTGTGAAACGCCCTGTATATGTTGGTTTGGGACACAAAATCTTTAAATTCATTCGCATCAATGCGGGAGTTGCTTTTACTGAAGAAGAAACCAGCACAGGAATAGGTGATATTCAATTGAAAGACATCAACTTGAAACCTTTTGTAGGTGTCAGTGCCGAAATCAATCTTTCACTTGGACTAGGAGATAAGTAAACCTTCTCAACACAAAAAACATTGAACAATGGACAAACAAACAATAAAATATATTATCCTTATACTCATAGGCATTCTTATGAGCCTAAGCACTTTTGCCCAACAAAATTTTTACAAATATAGGTTGGGTATTACAGGCGGTACCATGCTGTATTATGGCGACCTTACCGATGGTTTGCCCCGTGTGAAACAGTACACAGAATGGGCAAAAGGCTTGACACTTGACAAAAGTCTCAGTAGAGCCAGCAGCATACGCTTATCTTATAGCGAAGGTCAAATTCGCTACAACGACCGCACCCGCAATTGGAGTGGCGACTTTGTAGAAAATAATTCTAATTTCAACCGAGCTTTGAACTTTGAAACCGATATTAAAGACGTTTCCTTTTCATTCGTATTTCATGCCGATAATAACAACATGATAGACGATAGAGCTTTCTTTTCGCCCTATTTTACCGTTGGAATCGGTGCAACCCATTACCAAGTACATGGCGATTTGTTGGATGCCAATGGCGAAATATACAATTTTGAAGCTAATCCATTTTTGATGCAAGACAATAATTTTGAGACCAATCTGCAAGATTTGGACATTGAAGGAACAGATTATGGGGATATAGCTTTGCACATTCCCATTGGTTTTGGCTTAAAATTCCGTCTGTCAGACCGCATCAACCTCAATTTAGAAACCAACATCAAATACACCTTAACCGACTATTTAGATGATGTCGATAAACGTGGAAAAGATGATAGTTGGAACGATGTGTATGCCTATACACATGCCTCGTTGAACTACAATTTTGGCTATAAAGAGAAAGGCTATCGCCCACCTGTAATTGTTGTAGCACCACAAGTTTACACGATGGATGCTACCGATATCAATTACCTGATGGCAATGGAAGTATTGACTGATAGTATTCCACAAAACATTGAAGTTCCACTTTCCAAACGAGAGCAAAAATTGGCGGATAAGCAAGCAAAGAAAGAGCAAAAATTGGCTGCAAAAGAGGCAAAAAAACGCTGCCAACAAGCCTGCCAAGAATTGCCTAAAGCCGAGCAAGCCGCCTGCAAAGAAAACTGTGCAACCGAAGAAGGTTATACGGCATATTTGAAGGAATTAGAAATGGAAACCGTTCAGTCAGAAACGTATATAGATAGCCTGCAAAATTCTTTTACGACCACCAATCAGTACCAAGAAAACATAGATTCTCTTCAACAAATCATTGAAATAGAGGAAAAAGAACGAATAGATTCGGGCACTTTGACCATCGAAACACCTGATGCCATGATGGAAATGCCAATTACTCCTTCAACGGAAGATACGATAAGTGTTGAAGAAAAAGTAGAGGTTATTGGAGGAAGTATGACTGCAATGGAAAATGCCGCTTTGTTGCAAAGTATTCTGCAAATGCAGCAGCAAATCATTGCATTACAACAACAATTAGGACAAATCTCGCAACAACCTCGCTCTAATACGGGCTACGATCCTGTGGTAGAAATGTATAAAATGGAAACCGACAGGCTGCGACAAGAAAGCTCAGATGCCAAGATTATTGGTGAAATACAACTACTTAGAAAAGAAATCGAAAACCTAAAAGCAGGATCTCTATCACCTACTACAAATGATAATGGCAACACTATGAATGGAAATGGTACTGCAATGCCTGATAACACGAGTAGAAGCAACAGAAACATGGTAGTTCCAAACTCTGCTCCTAAATCGGTTGAAATTCAAAAAGCAGAAAAAATAGTGGTAGAAACAGTGAAAGAAAATTCGACTGAACAACAGGCATCTAATAATCAGCAAGTAGCTGACCTTCAAAAACAACTGGAGGAATTGCAGCAAAAGAATGGTGATTTACTCAAAAAAGTAATGAAGCAAAATGAGGAGTTGATTAAGGAACAACGTAAAGCTACAAAGGCTTCTAAAAAACGTGAAAAGGCTACCGAAGATCTCAACGAAACTATCAAAGATATTCGACAAGAGGAAATAGAGGAAAATTTGAAGAAAGAGGAGGACGAAGAAAACTTGAAGAAAGATAATTGAGACTAAAAATAGCAAATTAACTGGTATCGAAATGCCCATTTCCACTGCAAATTGTATTCTTTGATACCCGTTTTTTGTATCAATTGTTCAAACTCACTTTTGGTAAATGCTTTGCGAATGGACAGTAAACCATCTTCCCTAGTCATTTTGGAAGCTCCAAATACACCACAGACCAGTTTGAAAAGATAATATGGCATCCAATGGCGTTGAAGATCATTGACTAACAAGGCTTTGACTTTTGCGTTTTTGCATTTTGTAAGAAATACCAATAATTCTTCTTCGGTAAAATGATGCAGGAAAAGGCTGCAAATCACGATGTCAAAATTTTCAAAGTTACAATCATCAGAAAAAATATTTTTTTGGGCATAGCTGATAGCAGGGTAGGAGGGTGAGCGTTTTTTGGCATATTCTATGGTGAAAGTATTGGCATCTATACCATGTAATTGAAGTGGAAGTTGTTGGTTTTTGACATTCCAATCGGCAATTGCCCGTAAAGTATCTCCTCCCCCACAACCCAAATCGGCTATTCGGATGGGATTACCAAAAAACGGCTCAGTGCTTGAAGCACTAAGCCGTTTTTTCATTTTTTGATTGAATATCTTTTGTAAACCATTGATAACGATTTTATATCCGCCCAAAAAACGGTTAACTACCGTAAGTTGGTCGAGAGCTTTGGAGAGTTCTTCTCCTTCCATAGAAAGGTCATCCATTGTTTCGATTTCGGATGCACGGGTTTTGAAGTGGTCTAGCACAAGTTGAATATTGAAGTCCGTTAAATAATATCAAAGAAAGAAATTTTTTCAACTACTTGATTGAGAAGTTGTTTTTACTCCTTATTTATTGCCCTCGAATCAAGTGAATGTAACCGTCCAATTTTAGACTGACCAATTCGATGCCATCACTTGTTTGTTCAAAAACTTCACAAACATAGTAATAAACCCCCTCTTTCAGCAATTCGCCCGATTTTATATCTGTCCCATCCCAATTGATATTAGGGTCGTTGGTTTCGTAAACAAGTTGTCCCCAACGATTGAAAATACTCATATTGACGCTGCTGACAAATTGATTGTGGCGAGGCACAAACAAGTCATTGTGTTGATCATTGTTGGGTGTGAAAACATTGGGCAATTCATACTCAATACACGTTTCGACACAAACTTGGGCAGCAGCACTTTCATTATAGAAAGAATCAATAGCAGTTACTTGATAACAGCCTGCAAGCGAAGTTTCTACAAAATGTTCGTAGGAAAGGATATTGGGATTGTTGATAGAATCCAACAATACTTTTTCTTGTGTAAAAGGAGAAGTATAGTAAATGTAGTATCCAATCACGTCATCGGTGTCAGTACAAGATTCATTCGGATTGGTCCAAGATAAGCTGTTTTTCAATTCGTCAGAAATGGGTTCTTCATCGTTTTCACAAACATTGGAAACCGTCAGAATAGGAGGACATGGAGGAATCATATCTCGTGGTATTTCACAGGTGATTTGTGAACGATTGAGTAATGGATCTACAATGCCATCACTTCCATAAGTGCCAATAGCTTGGATGTAGTAGCAGTATTCTTTGCCGTTTATCAAATCTTCGTCTGTAAAAGCTTCCTCTTCACTGATTCCAATTTGTATAAATGAACCGTCAGGTTGTTCTCTAAAGATGTTGTATTCATAGTTGATCCACGGCACATTGAAACTCCAAGTCAAATTTACAGCATTGTCATCGGGGCTTGTACCTAGGTAAACGGTGGAGGCAATGGCTGTTTCGGCCAACAGTTCACCAGCAGTATAAAATTTGACGGTGTAACTATAGGCATTTTGAATCGTGTTTAAGCCCTCATCTAAAAAGGTGGTATCATTGGCTTCGCTAAAAGTTTGGGCTGTCCAAGTACCAATGAGTGCTGGATTGTTGCCTTCAAAACCTACTGAGCGGTAAAGTTCATAAACATAAGGCCCTGTATTGACAACTGTATCAAGGGCGGCAGCTTTGGGTTTAGACCATGCAACATTTATCTGACCATTATCGGGGTCGGTGGTTTCTACATCAGCATTGGTCATGACAGGTGCATTTTGTGGCAACTCTATGCAGGTATTGTCAGATGCCATGCTCGAAATGATATTGAAGGGAGTGGGCGGATTGGAGTTGGTGAAAGCATCTGCAAATTCTGCTACAATGCGGTAGGAGTAGTTTACACCTCTGATGGCAGAATCATCTACAAAAAATAGATTTTTGATGGGGTCGGGGGTGAGTAAAGTATATCCCAAGCCTCCCAAACCTAATTTACATCGGTCAATGTCCATGCTGTCACAACCTGCCTTTCGCCAAACGGTATAACCTCTAAATTTTTCGCTATCAGCACAATTGTGTGATTCCCAATTTATTTGTATATCACGCCCTACTATTTCGGAGGTGACGTTGGGTGTTGGAGGTGGGGCGAGGGTGATTTGCCATGTTTCCAAATCTACCAAAGGCGGTGAGAAACTATCTTCAGCTCGGAATACAACGGTATATTTTTGACTGAAAATATGGCTACAATCTGTTTGCCAATTGAAGTTGCCGAGTGCAAATCCAGGACCATCATCATAGACAATGAATTCTGCTAAGGGGACTTCTACTTCAAAAGGTCCTCCGAAAGCCTGAAATTTTACGCTTTGTGAAGGAATATCGGTATCTGTTGCCCTAACGTTGATGATGAGATGTTCGCCAATAATGACACAGGTATCGTTAACTTCTGCAATTTGCGGAGGACTATTATTGGAGTCTACAACAACGACTTGCATATCTCGAATCATGTTGCCTATGAATATTCCATTTCTAAATTCGCATATTAGAAAGGCAATATTGTAAACTCCAGGTACTTGAGGAGTTGTCCATATAAACTCACCTGTATTGGGGTTGAGAGATATAGAGTTGGTTCCTGTCGGTGGATTGTTGTTGATTTCATCGGGATATTGATAACCAGGCACATCTGTATTGATGTTGGCAAGTGGTGGAATTAGTTTGAAGACCAAACTATCACCATCTGGATCATATGCATTGGGGTTGTGGACGAAGGTATACCCTACGTTTGCGGTATCTATTGGGGGCTGAAATAGGAGTGGGGAATCATTGAAGCCAAAAATAGAGGGGTCACGTATGATGAGAGTGTCTTGGAGGAAAAAGGGTATTTCTACGGATTCTCCAAAATTGATGTTGATGATGTCTGCAATTCTGTTTGGGTCTTGCATGGTGACAATATACGTGAATGGTCCACCATAGGTGTGACAAATTTCGTATCTATTGAATTTAACAGAGGTGCCGGGTATGGGGACTCCAGAACCATTGGTTCGGGGCGCACCACCTGAGGTTCCATCTCCAAAATTTACGAGTAAGGTGTCACGATCGGCGGAGGTGGCTTCGTTTCGACTGTAAGTAATAATGGTGAAACAATAGCGAAAGGATTGGCCTGGAAGTGGAGCGTGTACGTATTCTATTTGACCTGCTTGATTATGGGTTGCATAAGCGTTTTCATATAAACATGTTAGTGCTAATACTGTTGTTAAAAACGTAAATACAATTGATTTCTTCATGTATGCTTGGTTTGAAACCTGCTGAATAAAACGTCCAGTTCGAGTTCCCTGTTTTTTCACATAATAAAAAACGATTTGGGGTTGAATTGGAGTTGGTTTATTTGAAGCTTTTAGGCTATGTAATGAGTAATATACGAAAATAACGACAAATACGATGGTTTGGGTTTAGGTGATTATAATATTTTTGCATCTAACTGACATGGTTGTTGCATTTTAGGGGTGAAACATAATGCTGTTGAACCGACAAAAAAATGTTTTTCCCTTTTTGATACCACCTTTTTTGTCTATTTTGAGTTGTAGCTTAATGTAGAATATTGAAGTATTAGATTTTTTATTTTTGAAAGATGATAGCTTTATGAAGAAGTGGAATTTTCTGTTGATGCTGTTTTTTTTGTTTGCGGATTTGTATGGACAACAGGTTGTTTTTTCACGCCCTCAGCGACTCCCTACCAAAGTAACCGAATATGAAATTATAGGGAAAACGAACCAAGGGTTGGTAGTGCATAAGTCTGGAAGTAAGTACAATGAAATGGAGATGTACGATTTGGCTACTATGAAATTGAAGTGGTCAAAGGAGATGTCTTTGGGGGATAAAAAAGCTAAGGTGGAGAAGATTGTGGCTTATAAAGATGAGTTGGTGATTGTTTTTACCATCAAGGAAAAAAATGAAACGGTGGTCTATGTGAGGAGAACGACTCCTGAGTTACAACCTTTGGCGGAGGATGTGGAATTGGATAGGATTGTGCGGAAATTTGGAACGTATGGTTTTGATTTTTTTGTGGATGTGTCGAAGAATAAGAAATACATCAATATCTTGCGACACAATTTCGATTTTTCGGGTCTGGATAATATTGATTGTATTTTGGTAAATTCGAGATTGAAGGTGCTTGTGAAGAAAAATATTCCTATTGAAGATCGCCCAAATGTGCTGGATGAAACTTTTTTGAGTAATGAGGGGATTATCTTTTTTGGACAAGGGGCGAATAAAAGGACATTACTGAATAATCAGCCTCAATATGAGTCTTTGAAACTTCTGAAGTATGATTATCGAAAGGAGGAATTGAAGTTAATCTTAATTGATCAAGGAGAGCATCTGATGAATGAGGTGGATTTTGAAGTGGATGATAAAAATGGTAAGGTAATCATTGCTGGTTTTTATTCTGTGAAACAGGCTTCGGTTTCGGATGGGTATTTGTATATTGATATTGACTTGAAAACAGATAAAATTGGGCAACGTACTTTTGCTCCTTTTTCGGCTGAGTTTACTCAAAAGATTGAAAGTCTCAAGGGGTATCGTACAAGTAAAAAAGTGAATAATCTGAATATCAATGAGTTGATTGTTCGTAACGATGGCGGGGCTTTGATTGTAGCAGAGTCTGCGTATAGTACAAGCCGCAATGTGACTCGAAGTGCTTTTGATACGTATTACAATTCTCGGCGAACGATGGAGGTGACAAATTATTACAATGATGACATTATTGTGTTGTCTATTAATCCTGATGGTTCGCTATTTTGGGACAATGTGTTGCGTAAAAAACAATATTCGGAAGATGACGAGGGCTATTTTTCTTCTTTTGGTATTGTGAATGTACGTTCTGTCATTAATCTAATCTTCAATGAAGAAATAACAAAAAATACGACTGTTAATGGCTATGTATTGGATGCTAAGGGGGATTACAAAATTCAAAGTTTAGTAAGTGTGCGAGAGTACGATTTGATGATGGCACCTCAATATAGCAAGCAACTTTCGTTTAGTGAAGTCGTTTTACCTGCTTTCAATAATCGAAATGAGTTTATGTTGGCAAAAATTTCTTTTTAAACAATTCCCTGTGATTAATATCTTTAAATTGTCTAAGCCGTATTTAATTCCATTATTGGTTATTTATACGGTACTGTTGAATTTGAATCTTTTCTTTGAGCCAGTTTCGGTGATATATGATGCGAATGCACCTCTAAGTGAGCTTAGCCTAAAATTAATTGATTGGCTAGCTGGCAATAACTATACTGTGGTTTGGGGGCTTTATTTGGTTTTGTTGTTTAGTCAAGCACTCTTGTTAAATCGGATTGTGAATAAGTATCAATTGCTTTCTCAACTTAGTTTTTTGCCTTCATTTGGTTATGTATTGTTGGTCAGTTTGTTCAATAGTTATTTGTTTATGAGTCCTGCTTTTCTAGCCAATTTTGCGATACTTTTTATGTTGGATAAGACCTATCAATCCTACAATGACGAAGGCTTTGGACATTTATTTGATATGGGATTTGCGATTAGTATTGCATCCCTCTTTTACTTCCCAACACTTATATTGGTGGTATTTATGATAGTAGCATTGGCCATCACTCGAATTTTTAATTGGAGAGAATGGATTGTTGCTCTGTTTGGGGTACTCATACCTTATTTTTTGGTAGGAACTTATTTTCTTTGGTTTGATCAATTTAACGAATTTGTCTTCCAGCACTTTTTCGCTATTACGAACAGTAGAATAGTTTCTATCAATGGGTTAGAATTGGTAGTTAAATTATCAATATTGCTGATTATCATCATGATAACAATGTTCTTTTTCCAAGTTCAGTTCCTTAAAACTATTGTTCAAACACGCAAATATTTGACGCTTTCTGTTTACTTGTTGGCGATTAGTGTTATGGCTTTTTTATTGATTCGTCATTTTTCCTTTGAACCTGTATCTTTAGCACTCATTCCCATTAGTATTTTTTTCAGTTACACCATTTTTAAGTTAAACAATGTTCTCACTGCAGAGTCTTTACACTTGGCTTTATTAAGCACTCTGATTGTTTTCCAATACTGGAATTAAGCTACCCTAATCATTAGTCGAGCTCTTATTATAGTAGTACTAAATATTTGGTCTTTTTTATCAAAGATAGTAACTTAGTCATTATTTGGTAAAAAAATAATTTATTTTCCTGAATCCCAATTCACATGTATAATAATTAATTAAAATAAAAATTGTTATTATTCAAATTATTAAGACGATAGAATTAAAAAAAAGACTGCTTTTTTGTTGTTTTACATATAAAAGCAGTAACTTCGCTGCAATGAAAGTAGCAAATGTAGATAACGGAAAATTTATTTTTTTTCACTACATTCGCCTCGAAGAATGTTTTTAAGAAATAATTATAGCGTGTAATCATCATCATTTTATTATTTAATTTTTCAAAAAAAAACTACTTCGACTTTTATCAAGTAGTATATTTTGAAGCTTTACTGTTTTTGACATTACATCCTACACAAAACTCATCTTTCTTTTGAATGAGAATAGAAAGAAAGGTAAGTTATTCTGGTTATTATTATTCTATCAAAGACTAAATGTCATTGGTAAATAAAAGTAAGCCATTTAGGGAAGCCTATATTTAGTTTGTAATGTTGTAAATCAAGACATTATTGCATATGAGGAATTTAACTACACGTTTATTCATAATATTATTAGCCATCATTTATCTAACCAGCCCAACTTTTGCTCAAAATGAGGAAAGTCCTGTACGTTGGACATTTGAATATAAAGCCGTAAACAATAGTTCAAGTGAATATGAACTACGATTTATTGCCAATACACTTCCCGGCTGGTATATATACTCCCAAGAATTAGAATCAAGACCACCTATCCCGACCAGTTTTGTGTTCGAGAAGAACATGAACGATTATATGATGATTGGCAATATTGAAGAAGAAGGTGATTTGATTGTAAAATTTGACGAACTTTTTGAACAAGATATAAAAAAATATACTGACAAAGTAATATTTAAATCCAGAATAGTCGTGTCTGGTACGAGTAGTGTTCAAGTAAAAGGTCATTTAGAGTATATGGCTTGTGATGCATCTACCTGTAAACCTCCTACACAAGTAGAATTTCTTTTTGAAATTGAACCAGATGACAACACCCCTCTCATTACTACCAATGAAATCGAAGATTACAAGGTCATGAATAGCCCAAGCTATTCTATCATGGATAGAATAAACAATAATGGAATGATTATCAATGTTCCCGAAGGGCCAATAGAAATTCGACAAAGTAATAGTAAAAAATACACAGAAACAAAGGTTGATATTGCATTAACTGGTTCGGAAAATATTGTCAATGAAGATAAGGAGCAAATAATAGATGAAGAAGGAGGCAATCTTTTGGTAGCTGCCAACATCTCCAACTATTTAAAAAAGAAGAAGAAAAAAATGGCAAAACCTACCATCGCAAGTAGAACTATTCAGAAAAAAGAAAAGAAAAATATATCTACCAGTATTGCCAAATCCAACCCTGTGAAATGGACTTTTGACCTAGAAAAAGGAGAAAAAAGCAATTACAGTTTGGTATTCAAGGCGGATGTAGAGAATGAATGGAATTTATCTCAAAATGCACCTATATTATCTTTTGATAATAAACAAAGCATTGTTTCAGTTGAAGGAGATATGCGTATGGAAAAAACAAATGACGGAAAATTAATATTTAGAAAAACTGTTAAATTTAAAGATAATGTAATGCTCACAGGGAAAATGAGCTATAAACTTACCGATACTGACGGAAAAGTAATAGAGAGAGAAGCAAGTTTTGCCTTCAATCAAGGTGGAGATGTCATTACATATCAAAACAAAGCAGGATGGTGGATAGGTTCAATCGTATCCTTATCAATACTCCTCCTGTTAATCATAGGATGGAAAGGAAAAGAAACACTACTTCATTCTAAAGACAATTAATTAAAAAAATCTGGTATAAATTGTGCGAACGGATGCAACACTTAGGTATTGCATCCGTTTTTATTTAAGTAAATAATAGTCTAATTATTATCCAATATTGATTTTTAGATTGACCTCAAATTGACAAATTATTTATAGCATTATTTTTGTAATTTTCATATTTTTCCTTATCATACCTACCTATCCCGTAAATTTGATAAACAGTTTTATTTAATGTATGAATTATTAAAATTTATTTTACTGTGAAAAATAATCTCTTATTACTGTTGTTGTTTTTTTTAAGTACAAGTACCCTATGCGCCCAAGTACTTGAGCCTGTAAAATGGACAAGTAAAGCAGAGCAAGTAGGGGAGAATGAATTTGTACTAACTTTCACTGCAAAAATTCAGGACGGGTGGTACTTATACTCTCAAACCTTAGACGAAGGAGGTCCTATTCCCACAAGTTTTGATTTTGAGGGAGTAAAAGATGTAAAGCTAATAGGAAAAATTCAAGAAATTGGCGATTTGAAGGAAGCATTTGAGCCCATGTTTGAGATGACGGTACGAAAATATGGGAAAAGTGCGGCTTTTAAGGCAAAAATCAAAACTGCAAATCCCAATGTACATATTGAAGTGCCTGTGATGTATATGTCTTGTAATGATGAAAGTTGTGTCAAATTAGATGAATACTTCGAATTTGATTTAAAAACAGTAATTGCTCCAACAGAGGAAAAGAAAACAACTGATCCAGAAAAAGAAACGACTTCAACCAAAGAGGATAAAACCCAAAAAGTATTCACTCCAAAATCTTCTACTGATGATAAAAAGTCAACTACTTCAAATGTAGATACCAAAACTTCCAGTACACCTGTTGTTGAGGAGAAAAAAGAAACTAAGCCTACTAAAAAGGAAGATATAGTAAAAAACACTACTGCTACACAAAATTCAAAAGAGGTAGCTAAAACAACAGATGCCAAAAAAGAAACAACAGAGGGTGAAGAGGAAGAACAAGATACAGAAGAGGCTACAACTGAAACTTCAAATCTTGCAGACAATCCCATAATAGGAGGAGAAATGTTTGAACCTGTTCATTGGAGGTTCGATAAAAAAGACTTGGGAAATGGCGAATACCTTTTGAGTTTCTATGCAACAATGGATGAGGGATGGTATATCTACTCACAAGAACTAGCAGACGGAGGACCCTTACCTACCGAATTTTACTTTCAGCCAAATGGCAATGTGTCATTTATGCACCCTAAACCCAAAGAGATTAGTGATCATAAAAAGGAAGGATTTGACAACTATTTTGAGATGGAAGTCATCAAGTATTCCAAAGAAGTTACTTTTCAACAACAAATAAAAAGCACTGATCCGACAACCGAAATTGCAGGATATGTACGATTTATGACCTGTGATGCTGAAAGATGTTTACCCCCTCAGAATGTTGAATTTCTATTCAATCAAGGAGGTGCTGTTTCACCAGTTGTCTCAGATATGGATGGAAATGATATAGACGAAAGTTCATTGCAGGTATATAACCCCAATGAAGGGAAATCGCAAAGTTACTGGAGTATTTTTGTATGGGGTTTTTTAGGAGGATTGCTTGCACTGCTTACTCCCTGCGTTTTTCCAATGATTCCACTGACAGTGAGTTTTTTCACTAAAAGCAGCAAGAACAAGAAAAAAGGTTTGATTAACGCCGCCATATACGCCCTATCTATTGTAGTGATTTATGTTAGTTTAGGTATTTTGGTCACATTGTTATTTGGCGCAACAGCATTGAATGAGTTAGCCACCAATCCGTGGATGAATATTGGATTCTTTTTAATATTCATGTTTTTTGCATTTTCTTTCTTTGGCTATTACGAATTGACCCTTCCAAGTTGGTTGGTCAATCGCTCGGATGAAGCAAGTGATAAAGGTGGTTTGATAGGCATCTTCTTCATGGCATTTACCCTCGCGTTGGTATCTTTTTCATGCACTGGTCCCATCATTGGTTCTTTGTTAGTCGTTGCAGCAGAAGGAGGTATTGCAGGTCCTGCAATAGGTATGACAGGCTTCGCTGTTGCATTAGCCTTTCCTTTTGCACTTTTTGCAGCTTTCCCCGGTTGGCTCAATTCACTCCCCCGTTCAGGTGGTTGGCTGAACAGTGTAAAAGTAGTGTTGGGTTTTATTGAAGTAGGTCTGGCCCTCAAATTTTTATCCAATGCGGACTTAGTAGAGCAATGGGGTTTGATTAAACGAGAAACATTCTTGGTGATATGGATCATACTCTTAATCGGACTAGGATTGTACCTATTAGGTAAAATTAAATTTCCCCATGATTCGCCCATCAAAAAACTTTCTAAATCACGCATCGGAATGGCAGTATTGAGTTTTGCATTTGCCATATATTTGGTGCCAGGTATCTTTGGACAGCCGCTTAGTTTGGTGAGTGGGTTTCCGCCTCCTGATTTCTATAGTTATGGTTATAAAGGACACTGCCCTTTAGATTTGGCTTGTGTACACGATTATGAGGAAGGGCTAGCGATAGCCAAACAAACGGGCAAACCTTTGATGTTGGACTTCACAGGTTGGGCTTGTGTAAATTGCAGAAAGATGGAAGAACAAGTTTGGAGTCAACCCGAAGTACTGGAAAAACTACAAAAAGACTACATTGTTGTATCGCTCTATGTCGATGAAAAGGCAGATTTACCAGAAGCCGATCAATATGAATACACCAGCAATGGCAGAAAAAAGAAAGTAAAAACCGTTGGAGACAAATGGGCACACTTCCAAATCAGCTGCTTTGGGAGCAATGCACAACCCAAATACATACTTTTGAACCATCAAGAAGAAATGCTCAAAAAAGAAACAGTGGGATATGATCCTGATGTGTCAAAATTTGTAAATTTCTTAGATGCAGGTTTGGAAAACTTCAAAAATAACAAATCAGAGGCACATACGATCTGCAAACAGGGTGTGGCATTGAAAGGGCAACCCTAAACCAAATAATTAATTAAGAATGAAAAAGTTATTATTCGTTATTTCAATTTTGTTTTTCGTGGTAGGTTGTAGTTCGGGCAAAAAGACAACTACTTCCAGAAAAAGTTTGCAGTTTGAACATACCTCGTTTGACGAAGCATTGGCAAAAGCAAAAAGAGAAAATAAGCCGATATTCATTGATTTCTACACAACTTGGTGCGGCCCCTGCAAAATGATGGAACAGTCCGTATTTACCGATTCAGGGATTATTTCACTGTACAACCAAAACTTCGTGAACCTAAAAATTGATGCAGAAAAAGGAGAAGGTATCGAACTTGCTCAAAAATTTCGTGTGGCAGGATTTCCATATTTAGTGTATCTTGACAGTGATGGCAATATGGTACAAAAACATTTGGGTTATATGAGTGTCCAAATGATGATGCAAATGGGTAAGAAAAGCATGAAAAAAAGTTGATAGATAAGATATTGAAGTGAATTTCGATAGAAATTCTCTGCACAAAAAAAGACGGCATGATTGTGAATATTTTCTTCACAATCATGCCGTTTCAATTATATTTATGCAATATCAAAACACACTTTTTTACAAAATCTAATAGTAGAATTTTGCCTTCAATCCTCCAAACTTGGTAGTCCATTCTCTGAAGCTACTGCAACAGGTGTTTTAGCCTCTTCAATATCTTTCAAACGAATTTGTAGAGAAGTTTGACCATTATAATGTATTTCTTCAATCGTAAAACACATATCAAAAGGCTGTTGATTTTTCATAAAACCAAATTTGTGGCCTAAGTTATAGCCAATTCCTTTGACTCTGAAAACACCATCATGCGTTGCATAAATCCTCAAATGATTTTTTTGATTGCCTACCAACCTTGTCCAGCCAGTATCCATCACATTTTGAGCAATAAAAACAGGCTTCGTATTCCCAGGGCCAAAAGGAGCAAATTGACGTAAAATATTGAAGAAACGAGGGTTGACATTCTTCAATTCTAACTCTGTATCAATCTCAATTTCAGGGGTGAGCATATCCTCTTCAATTGTATCTGACACTACTTTTTCAAATTTTTTGATAAAAGCAGGCACATTTTCTTCTTTCATCGTCAGACCAGCCGCATACTTGTGTCCCCCAAACTGATCCAAAAGTTCGCTACATTCTTTGATAGCATTGTAAATATCGAAGTTTTTGACCGATCGAGCAGAACCTGCAACCTCACCGTCCGCCTCTCCCCTTGTTAGGATGATGGTCGGGCGATAGAATTTTTCTAGCAAGCGGGAAGCCACAATACCGATGACTCCTTTGTGCCAATCTGTCTTAAAAAGTACTGTAGATTTTTTCTTAGAATCAGAAGGCGTATTTTCAATCAATTCCAATGCCTCTTTGGTATTTTCTGCATCCACTTTCCTACGCTTGAAGTTCTTCTTCTGCAATAAATCTGCCCCTTTTTTCGCCAACATACCTTCTGACGAAACCAGTAAACTCACCGCATCCGTACCTTTGTCCATCCTACCCGCCGCATTGATGCGAGGAGCAATGTTGAACACAATATCGGAAATGCTGATTTGCGATTTGCGACTCAATTCACTCAACTCAATGAGCGAACGAAATCCAGGACGAGGGCTGCGGTTGAGGCGTTGAAGCCCAAAATAAGCCAACACTCGATTTTCATCCGTGATAGGAACAATATCGGCAGCAATACTTACAACTACTAAGTCCAACAATTTGGTTACTTTGTGAAACTCAATACCTTTTTTTTGAGCAAAAGCCTGAACGAGTTTGAAGCCAACACCACATCCACTGAGTTCATCATACGGATAATTGCAGTCTATTCGCTTAGGATCCAAAACTGCAAAAGCAGGTGGGAGTTCATCACTCGGACGGTGGTGATCGCAGATAATAAAATCTATGCCCAACTTGTTGGCATATTCAATTTTATCATGCGCTTTAATACCACAGTCTAAGGCTATCACCAAGGTATAACCATTCTGGTGCGCCCAGTCTATTCCTTGATAGGAAATACCATACCCTTCCGCATAACGGTCAGGAACATAGTAAGCTAAGTGAAAATACAAATCCCTAAAAAAACTATACACCAGCGCAACGGCTGTTGTTCCATCTACATCATAATCGCCGTAAACCAATATTTTTTCCTTCTTGTGCATCGCACGATCTATGCGCTCGACCGCCTTATCCATGTCTGCCATAAGGAAAGGATCATGAAGGTGATCGTAGGAAGGTCGGAAAAACTTAATTGCCTCATCGTATGTAGTAATGTTTCTCTGTGCGAGTAATTTACATAAGGTTCGGTTGATTTTTAACGAATGGTAGAGGGCATCAACGATTGACTCATCGACGTCTTTTATTACCCATTTTTTCTTCATCTATTTCGAGAGAGACCCTGTTTGCTTCCATTATCAAACTAACTGCAATTCTGTAACAGCGTCCCTATTATGCCTAACTTTGACTCTAACAAAGTTAGGTTGCTATCGGTTTTATTCCATACAATAAAACTTCGCTTATCAGCAATTTGTCAATATCCAACTTTTTATAGAAAAAACCTAATTTCTTGAACGTCTTTAGCCAATAGCAGCCAAAAAACCGATTTACCTTTTCCCAATAATCTGTTACAACTGTAAGCATCTGCGTTTAATCTGCGCTATCCGCATTCCAATTTCGTCAGGCCTTCCTCCAAAAACCGCAATAATGTCAGCTTATATAGTAGCGGTACAATCTTTGAGCCTCATGTAAACCGATTTAATGAACAAATAATCGTAATTTTACCGATTGTTTGGCTGTCATTGTGGCAAATGCACAAGCGACGAATTGTAAACCTGAAATATATCAATCATGTTTGGTTTTGTAAATAAAATGCTATCGGTTATTCTTGGCGACAAATCTGCTAAAGATATCAAGTTGATAAATCCTGTCCTTCAACAAATCAAGGCAGAATATGCCACGTTGCATGACATCAACAATGATGAACTGAGAGGGAAAACGACGGTTTTTCAAGATCGCATAGCGAAACACCTTGCTTCTATTGATGCAGAAATAGGAGAAATAGAAAAAACAACTATCAACAATCCTGATGTCACCCCAGAAGACAAAGAAGAGCGGTATAAAGAAATAGACAAACTTCGAAAGAAGAGAGATGAGGAATTGGAAGTGGTATTGAATGAAATATTGCCAGAAGCCTTTGCAGTAGTAAGAGAAACTGCTCGACGCTTTACGGAAGCGACTGATGAAATAAGGGCTACAGCAACGGATTTAGATAGAGATTTATCTGTTACCCACTCCAACATTACTATTGAAGGAAATGAAGTCGTTTATCAGATGAAGTGGCTGGCTGCAGGTGGAGAAGTCAGTTGGAACATGGTACATTATGATGTGCAGTTGGTTGGAGGGATTGTATTGCATCAAGGAAAAATTTCGGAGATGGCTACAGGTGAAGGTAAAACATTGGTAGCTACTTTACCCGCTTACCTCAATGGTTTGACACATCAAGGGGTGCATATTATTACGGTCAATGATTATTTGGCAAAAAGGGACTCCGAATGGATGGCACCTATTTTTCAGTTTTTGGGCTTGACAGTGGACTGTATCGACAAATACCGTTCACACTCCGATGAACGAAAAAAAGCGTATCGAGCAGATATTACCTACGGAACCAACAATGAGTTTGGCTTTGACTATTTGCGGGATAACATGGTTCGAAACCCAAATGAACTCGTGCAAGGTAAACACCATTATGCGATGGTGGATGAGGTGGACTCGGTTTTGATTGATGATGCGAGAACACCTTTGATTATTTCGGGACCTGTTGAAAAAGGAGATGAACATCAATACGATGATTTGAAGCCACGTATCCAAAGACTATACGATGCACAGAAAAAGCTGGTATCTAAATATCTGATAGATGCCAAAAAGAAAATCAAGGAAGGGAACACAGGTGTTGAAGAAGGTGGAGGAGGATTGGATTTGTTGCGGGCCTTTAGAGGATTACCCAAATATAAGCCTTTGATTAAGTTTTTGAGTGAGCCGTCAAGTAAGGTTGCCTTGCAGAATACCGAGAATTTTTATCTGCAAGAGCAATCAAAGAGAATGCCCGAAGTGGATTCCGAACTATATTTTGTGATTGAAGAAAAGAACAACAATGTAGTACTTACCGAAAAAGGTACGGAAGTGATGACAGAGGCAGGAGAGGAGTCTGACTTTTTTGTGATGCCTGATATTGGTGGTCAAATGGCAGATATTGAAAATGCTGAAATGTCGAAATCTGAAAGAGCTAGTGCAAAAGATAGCTTAATGCAGAATTTTGCCGTAAAATCAGAACGCCTTCACTCGGTGAATCAATTACTAAAAGCCTACACTCTTTTTGAAAAGGATGTGGAGTATGTGATTATGGACAACAAGGTGAAAATCATTGACGAACAGACGGGACGTATGATGGACGGTCGTCGTTATTCGGATGGATTGCACCAAGCCATTGAAGCAAAAGAAAATGTGAAAGTAGAGGCTGCAACCCAGACTTTTGCCACGATTACACTGCAAAACTATTTCAGGATGTACCACAAGTTGGCGGGCATGACAGGTACGGCTGAAACAGAGGCGGGTGAGTTTTGGGATATCTATAAGTTGGATGTAGTGGTAATTCCTACGAATAGACCTATTGCTAGGAATGATGATGAAGACTTGGTGTTTCGTACTCAGCGAGAAAAGTTCAATGCGGTTATTGAAGAAATCGTGAGTTTATCAAAACAAGGTCGCCCAATATTGGTCGGTACAGCGTCTGTAGAAACCTCGGAATTGCTGAGTCGTATGTTGCGTTTGAGGAGCATCGAACACAATGTATTGAATGCGAAAAATCATGTTAGAGAGGCAGAGATTGTTGCACAAGCAGGACGGGCAGGGCAGGTGACGATTGCGACCAATATGGCGGGGCGTGGTACGGACATCAAACTTGGAGAAGGGGTGAAAGAAGCTGGTGGTTTGGCGATTGTAGGAACAGAGCGTCACGATGCACGCCGTATTGACAGACAGCTTCGAGGTCGTGCTGGACGACAAGGAGATCCAGGTAGCTCGCAGTTCTATGTATCGTTGGAGGACAATTTGATGCGTCTATTCATGCCAGAACGGATTGCGAAAATAATGGATAAAATGGGCTATAGTGAGGGGGAGGTGATTCAACACTCTATGATTACCAAATCCATTGCTAGAGCGCAGAAAAAAGTGGAAGAAAACAACTTTGGGATTCGCAAGCGTCTATTGGATTATGATGAGGTGATGAATGCCCAAAGAGAAGGAATTTACAAAAAACGCCGACATGCGTTGTTTGGTGAAAGATTGTCGGTTGATTTATACAATGCATTCCAAGACTTATCAGACGAAGTGTTGTTTGAAAGCAAAGGACGTGATGGTGATTTTCAGACCTTCAAACAAGATGTGATTCGATATTTTGCAATAGATGTTGATATTGACAAAGAGGAGTTTGAGCGTGGTGGAGAGGAAATGTTGGCAGACAAGTTGTACAATCAGGTTGCACAGGCATATAAACGCAAAGCTGAGTCTATCATGAAACAAGCCAAACCCTTTATTGATCGTTTGTACCACGACAAGGGTAAAACGTATGAACGTGTTTCTTTTCCTTTTACAGATGGTAGTAGAGGCATGACTGTGGTGGTGAATTTGGAGGAAGCTTACAATACAGATTGCAGAAGTTTGGTCAGAGAACTGGAGAAGACAGCATCATTGGCTTTTATTGATGAATCTTGGAAAACGCACTTACGCCAGATGGATGAATTAAAGCAGTCAGTACAAACAGCTGTTTATGAGCAAAAAGACCCATTGTTGATTTACAAGCAGGAAGCCTATACACTCTTCAAAGACATGGTAGTTGAAATGAATAAAGATTTGACTTCTTTCTTGTTCAAAGCCATGATTCCTATTCAGGATTCAAATCAAGTTCAACAAGCGCAGCAACCTCGAAAAACAGATATGAGTCGCATGAAGACCGGGCGAGATACTTCTTTAGATAAAGGTGCCAATGCTCAAAGACAAGCTGCTGAAAGTGCTGGAGAAAGTACCAAACCTCAAACGTTTCGCCGTGAACAACCAAAAGTAGGACGAAATGAACCTTGTCCTTGTGGAAGCGGCAAAAAATACAAACAATGTCACGGTAGAAGTGGCATAGAATGATAATTTAATCTTTCGGTCACAGTTTAAAAAGGCTTCAATTATTCGGCAAAGTAACGAGTAATGAAGCCTTTTTTTGTTGAAGGATTTTCATATAGGAACTAATTACTTCAAAAAAGTGTTCGTAGAGTAGAAAAAAATATTTGCATCGAACCTGTTATTCTTTGTATATTTGTAAGTTATAAAACAATAGGTAAAGTATTCCTTTAAGAGATTTTAACAATAATTAGATATAAGATGAGTTTAGAGCAGTTGATAAACAATGATATAAAAACGGCAATGCGTGCGAAGGATCAAGGACGCTTACGAGCTTTGAGAGCAATAAAATCGGAAATCTTATTGGCAAAAACAGCCGAAGGAGCAAGTGATGTATTGGGAGAAGCAGCAGAAATAAAAATATTGTCAAAAATGGTTAAACAGCGAAGAGATTCGTTAGAGATATACAAGACACAAGGCAGAGAAGAATTGGCCTTAAAAGAACACGAAGAAATAAACACAATTGAAGACTATCTTCCAAAACAATTAAGTCAAGAAGAAATAAAAACTGCCATACAAAAAATCATAGAAGATACAGGAGCTTCATCTATGCGTGATATGGGTAAAGTGATGGGCATTGCTAACAAAAATTTAGCTGGCAAAGCCGATGGCAAAACCATTTCGAGTATTGTAAAGCAACTGTTGAATTAAATAGTCATTAAACATGGCAATAAATCCCATAGATATTTCATTTTTAGTCGTTATCGCTTATGGTGTTTTTCAAGGACTGAAAAAAGGTTTTATTGGAACTGTTCTTTCTATCGCCAAAGTAGCCATCACATTATTTGTGGCCCTTCGATTCAGTTTTATTTTATCGAGGGTATTGGATAGGATGTTCGTTGGTGCTTCGTCTTTCACTCCCATTTTAGCATTTATTTTGTTGATGGTGATGGTAGGATCATTCTTTTACCTCATTGGCAATACCTTAGAACAGTTTGTAAAAGCCGCTCGACTATCGACTATCAACCGGTGGATGGGCATTGGTATATGGGTCATTGCCCTTATTATGGGGTATAGCACCATTATTTCGATGTCTGACAATAGCGGATTACTGGCACAATGGGTCAAAGACACCTCTTATGTCTATCCCTACATCGAACCTTTTTCTGCTGTTGCTTCCTGCAAAATAGGAGAGATTTTTCCTGCAATACAAAAAATAATGCAATCACTATTAACTGTTATAGAAAGCTTAGTAGGTGCATTGGTAGGCGCTTGTGGACTTCGATAGTCTGCAAAGAAAAATGTGCCTCACAAAAACGTTTCATAGAAAAGTCAAGTTTCCAGAAGCAGTTGCATTTTCCCCATATATCCATTAACTTTGTTAGTATAAGCACCTCTTCAAATTTATCCAATCCCCCATTATTTATTAGCACATTTTGGTTCGTAGAATCCTAAACAAAATGATGCACTTCAAATATTGAAGCTTTAACCACAAAATTACCAGTGCTTTATGCTAAAACTGCGAGAATTTAACCTTCTTGCAAAAGGTCAAAAACTGACCTTTCTGTGGGAAAAATGCAACTACATTATGGTGAGGGTAGAAGATAACTATCGCATCAATTTATATGGTTGCATGGATTTTTATGCCGAAGTTTGGTACAAATATGGCCAAAACAAAGTGCACAAAATTGGTTGTTTCAAATCTACTCGGTATCTAACGCCTTATTTAGATATGATAGATATTAGTGATTGCTTGAAAGAATAAGCATCTGCCAAATCAAACTTACCATACCTCATGTTTTTACATACTGTTTCAGCTTTTGGCCCTCACCAAAAACATACTATTCACCATCCTGTGTCGAAAACAACCTTCTCGATAGTTCCCGCTTGTGGAGGCTTTTTGTCTGAATTGCTTGTATTTTACAAAGACAAGATGGTGAATGTGATAGAAGGCTGCAATACCTATGAGGAATGGCAAGAAGATGTGTACTTCAAAAGTACTTGGTTACTACCTTTTCCCAATCGCCTAAAAGATGGAAACTACTCTTTTGAAGGTAAAAACTATCAGTTTCCCATCACTGATACCAACTGCCACAATGCCCTTCATGGTTTTGTTTTTGACAAAACCATGAAGCTGCAAAAGGTAGAGTTAACGCCATCTTATGCACAAGTAAGCTTAGAATATGTGTATAATGGAGAATTGGCATATTACCCATTTCCTTTCCACTTGCAGATAGGCTATACACTGATGGACAAGCAACTGATTGTTGATACAAAAATCACCAACAGCGGCAATACAAAAATACCTATTGGTATTGGTTTTCACCCCTATTTTCAGTTCCCTTCAAAAGTAGATGCACTACAACTTCAATTGCCCAAATGTCAGAAGATTGAAGTAGAGGGCAAAATGATCCCAACAGGTAAAAAGATGAACTATACCCATTTTGAAGAAAAAACAACAATTGGCAACCTATCATTAGATACTGCCTTCAAAGCGAACCCCACTGACTCCAATAGCTATAAGATTCATTTGACCGACCCTCAAAATGGACTTCAATTAACATACTTTCAAGACACAATTTTCCCCTATTTCCAAGTTTTTACCCCTTCACATCGCAACAGCATTGCCATAGAACCGATGAGTTGCAATGTGGATGCCTTCAACAATGGAGAAGGTTTGACCATATTAGAGCGTGGTGAAACATGGGCAGGAAGTTTTGGAGTAGAGGTTTCATAAAAATGGATTTTCCACTTTTTTCGCAGTTGATGAATTGCGGTAAAATTGGTATCTTAGTGCCAATTAGGTTGACGCTTCCCGATTTTTTTTTTCAGCCAAACAATACAACTATGGACGCTTACGCTAAGGTTCTCTTAATTGCCATTCCTGGCTTCATACTATTGATGATTGTAGAATGGTTGTACTCTTTGTGGAAAGGAAAATCCACCTTCAGAAGCATGGATACCATTGCCAGTTTGAGTTCAGGTTCGACGAATACATTGAAGAGCATCCTCAAACTAAGCATCGTCATCATCAGCTATGACTGGCTCGTTGGTAAAGTAGCTCTGTTCCACATCGAAATAACATGGGTAGTTTGGGTATTGAGTTTCATTGCCATAGACTTTGCCAGTTATTGGAGTCACCGACTTTCGCACAGCATCAATATATTTTGGAACCGCCATGTCGTTCACCATAGCAGTGAAGAATTTAACCTCGCTTGTGCCTTGCGTCAAACGATTTCCGATTTTGTTAGTTTGGGCTTCATTTTCCTATTTCCTGCAGCCTTGTTGGGTTTACCTGCCGAAGTCATTGCAGTCATTGCACCCATTCATTTGTTCATGCAGTTTTGGTACCATACCACTTTGATACCCAAGTTAGGATGGTTGGAATACATCATCGTCACACCTTCGCAACATCGGGTACACCATGCCATCAACGACATTTACCTCGACAAAAATCTATCTGCCATTTTCTGTATTTGGGACAGAATGTTTGGTACCTTCCAAGAAGAATTGGACGAAGTACCCTGTGTGTATGGTGTAAAAAGAGCTGCCCAAACATGGAACCCAATTCGAATCAATTTTCAACACCTTTGGATACTGACTCAAGATGCTTGGCGAACCGAAAAATGGTGGGACAAAATTCGACTTTGGTTCATGCCCACAGGCTGGCGACCTGCTGATATGCTTGAAAAATATCCTTTGGACTACACCAAAGATGCTTATTCACAAGTCAAATACGACACCGATGCATCCAAAGCTTTTCATGTCTGGTCATGGTATCAATACATCATGCTTACCTTTTTGATGGTTCACATGCTGCTTTTTATTGGTGATTTTGAGCCTGTTGCCTTATTAGCGTATGGCGGTTTTCTATTTTTGATGATTTACAGCTACACCACCTTGATGGACCGAGATTCGACTGCACTTTGGTTGGAAATCGCAAAAGCACTTACAGGTTTCGGCATTATTTATTATTGGGGTGATTGGTTTTTGTTGGACAAAATGATGGCAGGTGGAACCACCTTTATGATGGTATATTTGATTGCTTCCGTTGTAGGAGTTGCTTACTTTGTCCAATACGAAATCAAAAAACCGTCCATTGGAAATTTGCAACCTTCCAAACTATCCGACTAAAAACAAAATGATAGAACGGGACAACATTTTTGACCAATCCCAACAACTCACAGAAGCTGCTCAATACCAAGAAGCTATTGCTTTACTGCAACATTCAATTTCTACCTTTGAAACAAAACAAGACTGGGAAAACTACATCCATGCCTGCAATGAAATAGGTAAAAACTACAACCACCTTTCCAAAACCGAAAAAGCCCTACACTACCTTCAATTTTCGCTGCAATGTGCTGACGAAAACCTACCACGGCAACACCTTCAATTGGCACACGCCCACAACAACATTGCTTATACATATAGTTTGCTGGGAGATTTTGAAAAAGTTTTGCACCACTATCAACAAGCTTTGCACATCTTCCAACAATGTTATGTGGATAACTTACATCCTGATTTAGCAATGATAAACAGTAACTTAGGATGGTTTTTTGGCGAAAAAGGGGATGTTCCACAAGCAATTATCCACCACCAACAAGCTATTCACATTTACTTACAAACATTGGGGGCAAACCATGCCCAAACAGCCATTGCCTACAACAATACTGGCTATGTCTATGGACTCAAAAACGACTACACCAATGCTCTAATCTACTACCAACAAGCCTTCCATATTTGGAAGCAAACCTTGGGAGCAGCACATCCGCAATTGATTCATGCCTACAACAATATTGGGTGGTGTCATCGGATGAATGAAAAATTCTCGGAATCCATTGACCATTATACCAAAGCACTCGAACTATGCCATAATAATTTGGGTGAACAACACGCTACAACAGCACAGGTTCACCACAACATGGGCAGTTGTTACAGTCTGCAAAATGAATTTGACAAAAGTCTTGAACAGTATCAACAAGCCCTTCAAATTCAAACAACACTCTACGGCAATCAACACCCCTCTATTGCCCAAAGCCTGATGAACATAGGCATGGACAAAGGCAAACAAAAAGAATTTGATGCAGCCTTTATCTATTTGCAGCAATCATTGGAACAGTACCGCCAGTTTGTGGGTGAAAACCATCCTCGAATTGCAGCGGTCTGTAATGAAATAGGAAATATATATCGAAGAAGTGGACAATTTGACAAAGCTATTTCTACTTTTCACCAAGTGCTGCAAACCGTACTGTCCGATTACCAAAATGCTGAAATAGAGGCTATTCCAAAACTTCAATCATATCAGGATGAAAATGCGCTTCTGTATGCACTCAATGGAAAAGCGGCTTCTTTTTGGGAGAAATACCAAGAAATTCAAATGCAAAGTTCAAATGAAAATAGCCGATACAATAATCCCAATTTCAACCCTTCAATCCTTCAAAACCCCAACTCTGCAACCCCTCAACCCTTCAATATCCCAACACATCAACACCTGATAGCAGCCTTTAGACATTTTGAAGTAGCAGTAAATTTGATTCAACAAATTCGGCAGAGTTATCGGGCAGATGGGGCAAAACTGAGCTTGTCAAAGAGTATTTTACCTGTTTATGAAGGAGCAATTAGAACAGCTTTTGAACTTTTTGAAGCGACAAAATCAATGAATTATCTGCAAAAAGCGTTTGCCTTTTCGGAGCAGGGCAAAAGTATGGTCTTGTTGGGAAATTTGAAAAACAATGAGGCGATTGCAGTATCTAAAATTCCGAGCGAATTGCAGCTTCAAATTCAGCAATTGGAGGTAGAATTGAGGTATTTGGATAAAAAAATCACCCAAGAACAAACGAAAAATGCGGCAGAACAAGATGCCGAATACTTCCGAGAATTGCAGCAAAAACACTTCAATTTCAACGAAAAATACCAATCACTAATTGAAGTTCTGGAAACGGATTATGTTGATTATTTTCAACTAAAATATGCGGCTCAAAACATTCACTTGCAAGATGTTCAGTCGCAAATGACGGAAACAAGGGTGTTTATCGAATATTTTGTAGGAGAAGAAACCATTTCTATTTTCACCATCACGCAGCAAGCCTGTTGGGGAACAGTCTTGACAAAACCTACGCATTTCGCCTCAATGATGGACGTTTTTTTGCAAGCCATCGAATGGATGGATGAGGAAATGTTCATAGACTCAGCCAATCAACTTTATGATTTGTTGTTAGAGCCCATTGAAGTACATTGGAGGGATAAAAAGGAGTGGGTGATTGTCCGGGACGATGTCTTGCATTTGCTTCCTTTCGATGCCCTGTTGCTGCCCTCAAGCACTGCAATTGTAGATACCTCTTTTGCCGATTTGTCTTATTTAGTGAAACATTGTGCGATTGCCTATCACTATTCTGCAAACTTATGGAACTATTCAAGAAAGCGAGATTTGAAGAAAGCAGCGTCCAGTAACAATTTTTTAGGTATTGCACCAGTAGTTTTTCAGGGTACTTCAAGCCCTGACAAAACGGCAGCATTGGCTTGGACAACGCATCGTGGAAAAACCAAAGTGCTGAGAAATATAGAAGGCAATGAGGAAACATTGCAGAATTTACCGAGTACAGCATTGGAGGTGAAGCAGGTATATGAGCTTTTTCAGGAGCAAGAAATGGATGCAAAATTGTTTTTATATGCGGCGGCATCTAAGCAGGTGTTTTTTGAAGAAGTACCAAAACACAAGTATGTATTGATTGCAACCCATGGTTTTGTGCATGACCAACACCAAGATTTATCGGGGATTTACCTATCAGATTCTGCCTCCAATGATTCATTGCAGCCTACCAATTACCTCCTAACGATTCCCGAGATTTACCACCTTCATCTTCAAGCAGATTTAATCGTATTGAGTAGTTGCAGCAGCGGTGTAGGAAAATTGTACAAAGGAGAAGGCATGATGGCATTGAATAGAGGGTTTTTGTATGCTGGGGCAAGCAACATTATTTTCACCCAATTTGACATTCCCGATGAATCAAGCAGTCAATTGGTGCGGAATTTATTTGCATACATACTTGATGAGGATTCCTACGCAGTAGCCCTGCAAAAAGCCAAATGTAAACAACTCGCTTTGCCCGATACAAGTCCACAAGATTGGGCAGGATTTGCCTACATAGGGTTGTTTACACAGATGCAATAAAGCCGACTAAAAATTAGGATTCCATCATAAAAAATTAATTTTTAACTTTGCAATACTAAAATCGAAGCTATAAAATGGTTTTGTAGTTCCAAATTTCTTATCAATAAGTTTTAAACAGAAAAAAAAATCAACAATGATGACCACCGATGAAGTAATTGAACATGTGACATTCTACATGGAAGAGGCTATTAGTCACTTAGAAAAAGAATTGGTAACTGTACGTGCAGGAAAAGCTTCTGCAACTATGTTCAACAATGTGTTTGTAGATTATTATGGTACAAGCACACAAATTGGTCAAGTGGCGAATATCAGCAATCAAGATGCTCGTACTCTGATTATTCAGCCGTGGGAAAAAAATATGCTTCAGCCTATAGAAAAGGCAATTTTTGCAGCAAACTTGGGTGTAACACCTCAAAACAATGGGGAACTTATTCGAATCAATATTCCACCATTGACCGAAGAGCGTCGTAAAGACCTTGCCAAACAAGTGAAAGCGATGGGCGAACATGCCAAAGTGAGTATCCGAAACGTGCGTAAAGATGCCAACAATTCTTTGAAAAAAATGAAGGATGATTTCTCAGAAGATGTTATCAAAAGGGTACAAGGTGAGGTACAAGATTTGACCAATGTGCATATAGAGAAAGTTGATAAGGAAGTTGCTGCTAAGGAAAAAGAGATTTTGACTATTTAGATCAAATCATTTGTAGGGTCTCCAAACTGATCCAGCCTTCTCGACCATCACTTAACGATACTTTTACCCATTCATCTAACTGATCTGTCACCACTACTTTTACACCCTCTGTAAGGGTTGTGCCGATTTCACTATCATTAGAAGGTGCTGTTTGTAGTGGCGTTTCTTGTGCGACAACAATGGCAGAGTGATGCTGAAAGCGGTATTGGTAGCGACTGTACGCAAACAACAACAACAATATAGTCAAGATACTAAGGGTGATGCCACTATAAAAACTGCGTTTTTTGATAGTGGCTTCTTTTCGGTATGTGAATAGACCAAAAGCGCAAAATGTTCCCCAAAGAGTCAATAGACACAGCAAACCCCAAGTGGTAGGAGAGAAGGTATGCACAATGTTTTGCCACCAACGTACATAAAACAAAGTAGGAATATTGTTAATTGGAAATTTAACTTGCTGATTCGCGATATCTAAGTTATGTAGAATGTCAGCATCTTTTGGGGAGATTTTCTTGGCACGTTCATACTGCAAAATGGCAAGTCCCAAATTGCCTTGTTGGTAATAGAGATTTCCCAAGTTGTAATACAATACACACGATTCTTGACCTTCTGCAATCAGAGTTTGGTATAAATCAATCGCTTCCTGCGGTTTCCCACTTGCGGCCAATTCATTTGCCTTTGCCATCTGATCTTGTGGCGTTGCTGCAAAAAGTAAATTGCTAAAAATCAGCAACAAACAATAGGTAAGTATTTTATGAAAATTTGTTTTCATCCAGTGCAAATCGTTTTCAGTTGAAAGGCTGCAACAAATTTACTACATTTTTAGCTGATATAGGAATATCGTTGAAGGAGTCAAAACTTTTGAAGTTCCTTTTTGATAAACGGCTAATTTCTTAATATCCAATTTTGTAGAGGATAAACTTCAAAAGTTTCCAATGATGAAATCTTTCGCCCAAAGTTTACACTAACCTTGTCACTTCTACCTCACTATTCAAACTCCAATCTGCATCCAAATTAGACAACAAATTCAGCCCAGGAGTTTTCCCTACTTCAATGCTTCCCAAGTCTGCTTCAAAACCCAAAGCCTTTGCTCCATTCAATGTAGCCCATTGCAGCAAAGTCTCGAAAGACAAATAAGATTGAAAGTGGGTAATGGTCTTCATTTCGTCCAAAACCGATAGCTGCCAATTGGAGGTCAAACTGTCTGTACCGATGGTCATTTGGGCATCATTGTCTATAAACGGTTGATAGTAAGGTATTCTGTTTTCGATGTAAAGATTGGCATTGGCGCAAGTTGCCCAAAATACATTCTTACCTCCCCATTCATGTGCAGCCTGAATATCTTCGGGACGACTCATGGTATTGTGTACAAAAAGGGTGCGGTGCTGAGGATTCATATTTTGAAGTGCATAGTGAATAGCCGTTTGTCCGCTGGGCTGAAAGTGGTCAATGCCAATTTGAAAGGCTTCATAAAACTTCAAAAAATCACCTGTTTTGTTCAGAAAAAACTGGTCTTCATGGGGTGTTTCTTGGTTGTGAATACTGACCGTGCATCCCTCTTCATTGATGTCCTTCAATAAACCGAACAATTTTACAGAAACAGTATAAGGCGCATGAGGAACACAACTTTTGCGGTTGCCATTGTTACTGCTCTGCCCTTCAAACACTTGATGGTAGTCTTCAAATGTTTTTTGCGCCCAATCGTTTTGCAGAAAATCAAACATTTCTACAAAGGTATAATAGCGAATCGAGCTTTTTTCTTTGGTCGCTGCCGTATCCGTTTTGTTAGAAATATCGCCTACTGCCACAATCCCTTGCTCATACATGTATCGGTCGCCTGCTATGATAGCCGCTAGAATTTCTTCTTGTGGCACGTCTCGGTGATTGACCACCGTTTTCAGAAAAGGCAGCAAACCTGTCCCCGTAGGTGCAACTCCTTTCATGTGAGAGAGTTCGAGGTGGCAGTGTGTGTTTACAAACCCTGGAACGATTGCGCCACGATGTATTTCCAATGTTGTAGGATCGTGGTTCACTCGTTCCTCTATTTGTAAGATTTTACCATTATCATCCGTAACGATGACTCCTTTTTCGATGGGAGCAACATTGACAGGAAAGATGTAGTCTGCGGTAATTTTACGCATGTTTCGCTCGATTTATGTTTGAAGGTTGGTGTAAAATTGAAGGCTTGAAGATAGCAAAAAGCGAATGATTGAAGGAAATATTTATAGATAATATAGTTATATCCTTCGAATCTAACAATCGTTTGGTAAAGGAACAAAATTGCTTTTTATTGTACCTTTGTATGACTCTCATTAGAAAAAATAAACCTTTATGCCAGTACAAAAAGTAAGTTTGGAGTTCATTATCAAGCAGTCACTTAAAGTCTTTCGCAAAAAAGGCTATCACCATACGTCAATGGAAGACTTGGCGAAGGCTTGTGGTTTGAAAAAAGGGAGTTTGTATCATTACTTCAAAGGCGAGGAAGGAAACGAGAGTAACAAAGGTAAATTGGGCATGATGAAGGCGGTCATCAAATATCTACATGACTACTACAAACGTGAGGCTTTTGTTCATGCGTACGACAAAAAACTGGGGGCAGAGCAGCGTTTGCGGATTTTGGGAAGCATTGCAGAGGAACACTATTTTGCTTCAGATAGTGGTTGTTTGTTTGGCAATTTGGCATTGGAGGCTGCGGGGAGTCACGGTGAATTGGAGGAGTTGGTCAATGCGTTTTTTGTGGATTTTATCAATGCCTTGAGAACTATTTTTGAAGAAAAATTTGAGCCTAAAATAGCTTTGGAGTATGCCGAACAGAGTTTGGCAGAGATTGAAGGGGCGGTGATGATGATGCGTGTGTTTGACAAACGGGACTACCTCATAAGGGCCAATCAGCAGATTTTGAAGCGTTTTCGGAAAGGTTAGTGCGCTGGTTTATTCTTTAATCCTGACCAATCCATTCAATAAATCCTCTGCATCTGTTCGGTATTCGTCCATCATGTTTTGGGCGGTGTAGGTGATGAACTGAATTGTTCCTCCTTCGTCAGAATAGTAGTAGCCATAGTAAGAAAACTTAATACTTTGAAGTGTTCCATTCATTTGCAGCAAAAGAACTTTGATGCCATTGACCATGCGGTATTCCTCTTTGACTATTTTCAAATCTGGAGAAACTGCTCGCCCATTTTCCAACGCTATTTTCTTCAATACATCCAAAGGAATTTCGATTTTTTCGGTGATAATCATTCCATACAAATCTCCTTCCTTCAATTGTAGTTCGTATTCTGCTTCGTCATTGTTTGTTGCTTTTTTGAAGTTCCATTTTTTTGGATTCAACCCAAAACCCAAATCTATTTTGGAGCTTTTCAACAAAAAAGTCGATTTTTTGGGTGTTTCAAACTCGGTGGGATTCATCGGGATTTCTACTACTTCTACCGAGTCTTCCTCCAAATATGCCCATGTTCCGTCTTCGTACAATAGGACTTCTTGACCTGTTTGGGTGATTGCTTTTTGCTGGGCGTAAGTGAATACGGTTGTGCTTAGTAAGAGTAGAGTAAGGGTTAGGTTTTTCATTTATAGTTGTTTAGATGGTTTTTTACATGTCTAAAGGTAAAGTATAATTTTGAAATTGGCAAAAAATATTTTTTGAACTTCCTTCACCCCATCGCCACCGACTCACATACATAATCAGGAATCACCCCAGTCGTTTTAATCAACATTTTCGCTTCCTTTGGCAGCGTCTTACCCGTCAAGACCAAAGCCGTATCAAAGCCAAATTTATTGCCTCCTAAAATATCGGTACGGAGCGAATCTCCAACCATCAAAATTTCATTTTTGCTGAAATAACTCTTTTGAAGGAGGTGTTCATAAGCGAAAATAAACATTTGAGAATCAGGTTTTCCAAATCGGATAAAACGTTTTTTGACCACATTTTCCAGCAAGTTTCCAATGCCGCCAATCGCCAAAGCTACTTGCCCACCCGATATAGGATAGGTATGATCGGTATTGGCAATGACCACAGGAATATTCCTAAGTCGTAGAAGGTTGATTGCCTTGTTGAAGTCGGTATTCCAATCAAAACCTTCGTCGTCCAACAATACCAATGCGCTGATTTCGTCCACTCGATTGAAGTCCAAAGCACTCAAAGGAATCGTATGTAAATCAGCCGTTTCGATGTAGTGAGCCGAGTCTTCTGTACCCAGATAAGCAACAGTACCTTCTTTCACCTTGAGCCGCAAATATTCTCGTGCCATCATGCCCGATGAAATAATGTCATCTGCACCGATTTCGGTCAGCCCCAATTTGTGGAATTTTTCCGCCAATTGTTGCGGACTCCTCGAAGCATCGTTGGTCAAAACGTGGATGATAATGCCTTGATTCCGCAATTCTTCAATGGTATTTTCGACTCCTTCAATCAAGCCATTGTAGTTTTTCAGAACCCCATAGGAATCAAAAAAAATGGCCTTGTATTGAGATGCAACAGATTGAAAAGACTTGATTTTCATTGGTTAAATATTTAAAGCTCGTAAGATACGATCTGCATCAAAATTGTCTATAGATGGTAAGTGTTGTTCGAGTGCTTCCTTTTGCAGCTTGTTGGCATACATTTCGTGAAAAAAATAGCGACCATATTTAATCACATAATGCAGAATAAAAAAGCGATAGGCTTCTTTCATAAATAGCACCTCATTTTTCTGCAATGGGTACTCTTGATGGTAAGATTTTAGGAACTGCAAAAAACGACTTTCCATGAGTGTACCAATATTGTAGGTGAAAATGGTGCGGTCGCCAATATCGGACACAATGCGACTCAAAAAATAAAAGTCCAAGATACGAGAACTCATTCTAAACCAATCATAATCCCACCGAGAAAAAAGCTTGTAGGTGCGTGTTACCGAAAAATTGCCGATGTTCCAATCCACAAAAACGGGTATTTTGGGGAATTTGTCTGCCCCCAATTTGTCTGTATTTTCGAGAAATAGCTCACAATTTCTTTTGAGCAAATCAAAATACCTACGGTGTTCATGATCTTCAGATTGTATGGAATACAACAGATCGTGAATGTCTGTTTGCAGTGTTTTGGAGGAGTTAGGGAGTGTATTTCGGATGTCGGTACAAACTTGGTGAAACGTAGCAAATTGCTTTCCCATAGCATTGATTTGTTCATCATCAAAACGTTTGGGTAATCGTTTGCTGATTTTGATGGGCTTATAAAAAACGACCCACGCATCCACAAATTTGTTTTGAAAGCGATGCACAAACAAATCCGTTCCGCTAATTAAGGAGCGGGCTAAAAAATTCTCGAATGGGGCTGGCAGGTTGTTTGCCAACACATTGATGATGGTGTGGTCTTCTACAAAATGCTCAAAACGACCAAAATAGGTGATTTTTGCAATGACAAAACTGCCATTGGTCAGCAGCACTTTGTAAACGTGATTGGTCGACACCATTGCGCTGATGTCGGTGATGGACTTGATGGCTCTCGAAGTATCGTAAGCCATCCATGCGTATTTGACAACGGTGGTGAAATCTATAAACATGAGATAGAATGATAATTAAAATCAGAATGTAAATGAAAAAAATCCAGCGTAATCTACAACGAATTGTCGTAGCAGTGTAATGATAATACAACTACTATTCCAACCGTCTCCTTGCAGCCCGTTCTTTTGCCTCCAAAACAGCTTTATGTAATCTTTCCTCCAATACATTTTTAGGCGGTAATTCAGTCCAATATTCTGCGACCATAATGCCATCTTTGTGCATTTCGAGTAGCTCGATTTGTTCTCTACTTGCTTCAGTACAAAGAATTAAACCGATTGGAGCGTTTTCGTTTTCTTGTCGTTCATATTTGTTCAACCATTTGAGATACAATTCCATTTGCCCTTTATATTGGGCGTTGAACTTACCGACTTTTAGTTCGATTGCTACCAAACGGTTCAGTTTTCGGTGGAAAAACAAGAGGTCTAAATAGTAGTCGTCCGCATCAATAATCATCCGTTTTTGCCGCTCGACAAAAGCAAATCCTTTTCCAAGTTCCAGTATGAATTGCTCCAAATCATGTAAAATAGCATCTTCCAAGTCCTTTTCGAGAAAATCGGCATTTAGTCCCAGTAAATTTAGAAAATAAGGGTCTTTGAAATAATTGTAGGTGTCGGGGAAAGCAGTGGGTAACTGTGTATTGCCAATGACTACACGCTCATACGCTTTCAATTCCATCTGTCTGCGAAGTTCTCTAACGCTCCAAGATTGAAGGGCGATTTGTTGAGCATAATAAGTTCTTGCTTCGCCTTGTTTGAGTGGAAAAATAGCAATAAAATGCGACCAACTCAATTGTCGTGACAGTGTAACGACTTTTTCAAAATCTGGAAATTGCTCTACAAATTGCAACATTCGGCGTAGGTTTTTTTCTTCAAAACTCCGTCCGTAATCTTTTGTCAATTGTCGTAACAGTGTAACGACAATTTGTTTTCCGTAGCCAATTCGTTGATTTTGAAAGATATACTCTTTCACACGTTTCCCTACTTGCCAATACAAAAGCGTGAGTGCACTGTTGATTTGAACAGTTACTTGTTTTTTGCTGTCTTCAATCAACTGCATCAATTCTTCTACTAAGCCTTTTTCGTGTAATAAGTCGGGGAACTTGTTTTCTTCATCCATTGAAGCTATCTTTTTGTTTGCCAAGTTAACAAAGATTAGCTAAAAAATAGTTCTGCCCCAAATAAAATCCTTGAAATCGCTTGCAGGAGGATGTTTGCCAATCTTTTTTCTAAGCCAATAGAAAAAGCATAAAGTTGAACTATTTGCATTTTTTGAACGAAAAGTTCAACTGTTGGCAATCAAAAAATGTATTTAGTATTTCACCACCTTCTCTGTCCACCGATTTTTTCCGTTTGATGCTTGCACAAAATATACACCTTTCGAAAAATCGTTTGTATTCACTTCAATCTGCCCTACAAATTGTGTTTGCAAAACACTCTTTCCTTGTAAGTCGAAGATTTGCAGGTAGATGGGGGTATTTGAAGAAATATTTGTCTGGATGGTCAAATAATATTGGGTTGGATTTGGCGATAGACTCAATTTTAAGTCGGGAACGGCATTTTCTTCAATCGGAGTGAAATAATCATCGCCTATAAAAGCCTCTTGAAGCCGAATACTATAATTACCTCCTATAAAACCTCCATATTCTAGTTCTTCTTTAACACCGACTTTTGTGCTAAAGGTATTTTTAGTTGTAACGAAATCAATCAATATAGAAACATAACAATTGTTGAAAAAAGTAGCATCTTGAAGATTCGTTAATGTATATTCTACCTTGCCATTTACTCCCTCCAATCGGTTCAAATTTAAGGTTTGATAGGTTCCCCAATCCGTCATTCCCAAATTCCAATAGTGCAAATCAATGAAATGTTGTGGAAAAAAGTTGAGCGTTAGTTCTTCATTCTGCTTTGTTTCATAAACAGTATTGTCTGAAAACTCTATAGTGCTGTTTCGATTGTAGGTATAACTAATATCTGTATCTGTTTTTACAACTGATACGATGGTGTCTGTATGGTAAATATTTGGATATTGTCCATCAACATAAGTGACTTCCTTCCACTTCAAAACATTCCCTGCTGAATAAGGATAGAAATCCCCTACTATAGGCATTGCCTCCCCTATCATTTCTCCATTTTCATCTTCAAATCCTGCCAAAGTTATTTTGGTGGTCGGATCGAAAAACGCCCAAGCCCTAAAGTCAAACCACTCGACCAAGCCATATTTTTTACTGATTTTGAAGGAAAAACTTTCTATCACCGCTTCAATAGGGTTTTCTCCATCAAAAGCTTCAATTTCAAAGGTTCTAACACTGTCCATCACAGAAAAAATAGGGCTGAATTCTTTAGACGTACAGGTGATCTTGAGGCGAGAGTAAGGACGTTCGGAAAAGACCGTACCTTCAATTTCCCAACTTTCTCCAACATTGGTTTGAGGATAAAAAGGAACTACTCTTGTTGACGAATTTTTCTGAAAAACATATCGAAAATAAGCATCTTGTTTTAGGATGTGAGGATTGTAGGCAACTTCTCTATCTTCAAAATCGTACACATTGTCAAAGTTAATATCCTCATAACAACCTCCTGTCGCTGCTTCAATCATGTTTCGCAGAGGATACTGACGAACATAAGTGCCTGATTCTTCTTCAAAATCAACATAATAAGGCGAGATGGTTTTTTCCATGTCCGTCTCAAAGTAGAAGTAGGTTTTTTGATTGAGGGGGAACAATTCCCAATTGTCGGCTTGAAGGGAAAGAAAATTGGATAGAAAGGCAAATAATAGGAGTATTAAGTATTTCATAGTGTAATTGGCTTTATGTTTAGCGAAAATACTAAATATTTACTATAAAACACTATTTTTGTCCTGAGTAAGATTGATTTTTCTGATGTTTTATTTTGAAGTTGAAAATTGAAGTAAAAGAAACGACCCAAATTTTACGTAAAAATTTGGGGTTCATCGAAGATTTTAGTGGAATGAGACTTTTGTAGTTTATTCTTATAAGATATGGAATGTTTGAAAATTAGTATGCTCTCAAAAGGAAACTACAAAAGTCTTTAACTCCTCCACCAAAAATATCCATGAGTCAAATTTGGACTGTTTTTTTTGCAAGAAATTGAAAATCGATAAAATTTATTTGATTTTTGTTTTTACTTTGGTATCTATCGTTTTCTCCAATTGCATACTTTTTACATTGCTCTTAATTGTCACGATTTCAATCGGTTGTCCAATCATCCGAACATTAGGAGGAATGGGGAGTTTATTTGCAGTAAAAGCAACAGCAGCACCTTCTTTTTGGAAATCTGCTGCCAATTTTTTGGGTACATAAATCGTTTCAGTCGTTTCGATTACAAAGACATCGCCTTTTAGTTTCACTGTACCTTCATCAGAGATGGTGTTTTCGACAGCAAGTTTGTTGTCTATTTGGACTCCCCCATCTATTTCAATGGAAGTGATTTTAAATGGATTACCCGCCATGCGAACATTAGGAGGAATGGGAAGTTTTTCTCCGCTCACGATTACCCGCATCTTGTCTTGGCGAAAAGTAGGTTCTATATTGGTATCTAAATAACGAGAGTTTGGTTCATTGTCGAAAATAAGAAAATAGTAATCTCCTTTGTGGTCAATAGTAGCAGCTTGTTTTTTGACAGTGCTTGAATTTTCATCATTGGATTTGTGTGTATTTTGGGCTTGTGAGCAGGAAGTGATACCTACCAATAAAAGAATCGATAAAGTAGAAAATAGCTTGGTTATCATAATATTGAAATATAATTTTATTGTTTTTGCGTGATATTGTGGTTATTGAATATGATTTTGTTGATTGGATGGAATATTATTGAAGTCGTTTAATGGTTCAATAAACCCAATCAACTTCTATTTAGACGCTGAAATGAATGTAGGTATCGGTGTTGGAGCAAATATATTTTTGGGGAATTCAACCTATTTTAGGCAGAAATATTGAAAACATGTTTTATTGAAGACTTTTCAACAAGCAGTTTTTGCAAAAAATGGACTTACCACTTACTTGTTGTTGTATTAATAACTCTTCATAAACAGCAATTTTATCCATTTCTTCGTCAATACTTGGAATGGCGAAATAAGCAGTAAGTGATAAAATGCTGATAAGAGCACCTATGAATAAAGTAGTGAGGTATTTGAAGGGCGTTTTGACAGAAGGTTGGTTCAATAAATGTACAACCCTGATTTTGAGAGGATGTTCGTGTTTGGGTTTGAAGTGATGCACCATTGCTAGATTTTGGTAGCGTTTCATTTTGACCAAAAGCGAGGCATAAAATTGGGTATTTCCCACTTTTTGTACGGCAAATTCGTCAGCCAAAAACTCATTGAGTTTGTCGAGTTCTTTGCTAAAAAGGTAGAAAACTGGATTCAACCACCATATCACTTGCAGCATTTCAAAGGCTATTTTAACCCAAGTATCCCTTTGTTGAAGGTGGGCTATTTCATGCCATATTACCCCCATTCGTTCGGTTTCGGTTAAGTAGTCGAGTTCTTTTTGCCAAATGATGTAGTCTTTCCACAATTTGAATGAGCCAACAGATAGGGGTTTTTGCGGGATCAAAAGGGTGTAGGTTTTTCCTTCAATATGCAGTTCTTTCTTTTCGCTTTTGGCAATTGTTCGCCATAGGTAAGCGATTTTTAGAAATAACCACACCAACAGCAAAAAGGCAATACTTTTTAGGATATTCGTTACCAAATTTCCATACAATACCCACAAATCGTAGAGTGGCTCGGCTTTGTAGACCAATAAATTGTTGGGTAGAATGGCAGAACATTCACAAAAATGCTCCTCTTTCATCGCTATGTCCAAACACATATTCATCTCTTCGCCAGGAGCAGGACAAAAATTGTAATAGACTGTTTCTGAAATATATTCGTTTTGATGTAGGCAAATTTCTTGCTCTTCCACCAACATACTATCGATGATGGGTGGCAATGTGAAACTCAATACTACAATGCTCAGTAACAGGACTTTTTGTAGCTGAGGCCGAGCGTTTTTACGAATAAAAAAGTAGTAAAATAAACCTCCAGCCACTGAAAGGGCATAAGTCAATAATAAGTAGTTGACCATTGTTTAGCCATTTTAAAATTAATCGTCGAGTGATTTATTGATTAGATCTTGAATGTCATTTAGTTCTTCATTGTCAATTCCTTCGTTGTCCATCAATGCAGATACCAATGAACTTGCAGAGCCTCCAAAAGCATTGTCCAACACATTGCTGATAAGTCTCTTTTGATAGGTATCCTTTGAGATAATGGGAAGGTAATAATGATTTCTCCCAACTGCTTCATGACCGACATAAGGCCCTTTCTCGGTTTTCTGCAATATACGTACAATCGTAGAAACTGTATTGTAGGCAGGGCGTGGTTTTTCCTGCCAATGCTGTAAAATATCTTTTACACAGGCTTTCTTCAACTTCCAAAGTATATTCATTACCTTCAATTCTAAAGGCGTGAGCAAATCCGTCTTATCTTGAAATTTATCAGGCATAAGTATTTGTATAAAGATTAAAGTATTGGGTGAATAACTTTTAGTCTTCTACAAAAATACAACTAATTATTTAGTTCGGCAAATATTGTTGTATTTTTGATTTTTATTTCTACTTTGACTTTCATTTACTTCAATGAGCTTATTACCTTATTTATTTCCCAATTTGATAGAAGCTGGCTGCGATGAAGCAGGGCGAGGCTGTTTAGCAGGCCCTGTTTTTGCAGCAGCTGTTATTTTACCAAAAGATTTCGTGTATCCTCAGCTCAATGATTCCAAAAAACTTAACGAAAAAACACGTATTATCTTGCGTGAGGTGATAGAAAGAGAAGCATTGGCTTTTGGGGTAGGGATTTGTTCGGCACAAGAAATTGATGAACTCAATATTCTCAATGCCTCTTTTGAAGCTATGCACCGTGCATTGGCAAAACTTAGCATCCGACCCGAAATGATTTTGGTAGATGGAAATCGCTTCAAGCCCTTTCAAAATATTGACCATCAATGTATCATCAAAGGGGATGGAAAGTATCTATCTATTGCGGCTGCGTCTATTTTGGCAAAAACATACCGAGATGATTTTATGGAGAAAATACATTTGCAGTATCCACAATATAGGTGGGATAGTAACAAAGGTTATCCGACAATAGCCCATCGAAAAGCTATTGAAGAATATGGTAGCTGTGCCTATCACCGCCAATCTTTTCGTTTGTTGGCTACTGACTAATAAAAAAATACATTAAGTATTTTGAAAATAAGATTACCACAATCAATGCTTTTGAAGTTTAGGCAAGCAAAAAATTGTTTGCTCGATATACTTTTATCATTGTGAATTTGTTTGTATTTTTTGACCTTTGTACCAAAGTATTCATTTTTTCATTACAATATCTAAGAAACTATGAGAGCCATAAAAGATTTGATACTGTCACCTTTTTTGCTTTTTTTAATATTATATGCTACTACTATTACTGCACAAAACAGTTCTTTTGATAAGCCTATTAACAAAGAACCTATTAGGTTAATTATTCCCCCAAAAGATACGGTTAAAACAAATATAGAACCTTCAAATGATGAGCAATTAATAAATGATTATAATTTTGATTATGGAGGTACAATATTGATTGATTTACCAGGGGGAAATGAAGATGCTTTTCCTAATGATAAAAATGTGGATACAGATATAAATACAACAAATACTTCTAATACTACAAAACCTCCTTCAACAAATACTACGCAACCAGGTGTTGCAGTCAGAACTTATACAAGCGAGGAGATAGACAGACTCATTCATCCCGAAAAAGAACTCAATAGAGAACAAAACTTTCACAATTTTATTCAGAGTAGAAAATTAATTGAGCCAGAGATGGTATCACTTAAAAGCTTTTCGCTTAATCAAATACCAAGCTACAATGATGAAAGTTATCGAATAAAATTGGAGATTTTACACTCCGAAATTCCTTTGACCTACAATGAGTATGTGAAGATATTCATCGACATGTATCTTATAGAAAAGAGGGATCAAGTGAAGCAAATGTTGGCACGTAAAGAACTGTATCTACCTGCTTGTGAGGCAGCTTTGGATAGACATGATTTGCCAATGTATTTGAAGTATCTTCCAGTCATTTTATCAGCCTTAACACCACATGCCAAATCATCATCGGGTGCATCAGGTTTGTGGCAATTGCCTTACGAAACTGCTCGATTGTATGGTTTGGAGTCCAACGATTATATTGATGAAAGACGAGATCCCAGACTATCATCAGAAGTAGCTGCAAAACACTTGATAAACTTGTGGAATAAATACCACGATTGGCATTTGACCATAGCAGCATTTTGTGGAGGAGAAGGTGCTGTCAACAAGGCGATTAGGCGTTCTGGTGGACAAAAAGATTATTGGGTAATTGCAGAATACCTGCCAGAAGAAATCCAAGCTTATGTACCGCTTTTTATTGCAGCCGTTTATACCATGACCTACTATCCTGACCACAATATTCACCAATTCAATGCACCATATAATTTTTATTTAACCGATACGGTGAGCATCAAAAGAGGATTTGATTTGTCAAGCGTGGCTAAATTTGTAGATATGAAATTAGAAGAGGTACAATTTTTAAACCCTGCTATTAAAAGAGATACCATTCCTCCTTCAAAACGGGGATACCCACTGGTGCTACCTATCTCAAAAGTTGGTTGGGCGCAATCTTATGAACGGAATCTAAATGCTATCAATGAAGAAACCATTTTGGACAGCAACAAAAAATTGACTTTACCACCAGACAATATTTGGACAAAACCAACAGATGAGTACGGGGTGATTTCTTCAACTAATAGAACCAATGTATATAACAAAACTACTCAAAATAGCAGTATTAGTACATATGTAGTACTAAAATACCCACTAAAACCAGGAGATATTTTGGGAACAATAGCACAAAAATTTGATTGTACCATTGCAGACTTGCGCCAATGGAACGATATTGAAGACGAAAGCCGTATGAAAATCGGACAAGAATTGCTCATCATGGTTCCTAAAGAGCATGAAATGCTTTATAAAAACATAATAGTAAAAGAAAACTAAAACATACAGTTACTACATAACATTGAACACTTACTACTCCAACCAGCACGGCTGCTTCTTTAACCTTGTTGATTTTGTGGTATTTTGTTAAATTTCAGCAATAATAAAAAATCAAATGCGAAATATTCTTTTTTTAGTATGTACCACCTTTTGTCTATGTCTTTCTTGTACCAATGATCAAGTGAAAGAGGCAGTCAACTACCTGCCCAATTCATCAGGACGAGTAGATGAGATTCTATTGATAATGGATGAAGACGATTGGAGAGCCAATGAAGGAGAGGTAGTCAGAGAGGTATTTATGAAAAACTATCAAGTATTACCACAGCCCGAGCCCATTTTTAGTTTGAGTCAAGTACCTATGGAAGGGGTAACAGAGCTGTTGCAGCGAAGTGCCAGCATACTTGTCATTTCGGATTTATCCAAAGACAATGCTACTGCAAGAATGGTGAGAGAGGAACTGAATAAGTTTGAAAATCAAGGAAAAGAACGACCTCCCTTTTTTATGCGCCGAGATGTATGGGCAGCTCCGCAACAGGTGCTGTATGTATATGCTGATGATGCTATAAAACTGGGGAATAAATTGTTGGAGTTAGAAGAAACCTTCATCAATTTACTCTACAAAATGGAGGACATCAAAGCAAAGAACAATACCTATGTATCAGGAGTCAGTAAAGGACTTACCAAAACTCTCAAGGAGGACTATGGACTTGATTTTGAAGTGCCGAATACCTATTTAGAAGTACTGAAAACAGACACTCTCATGTGGATGCGCCACGATAACCAACTCAATGAAGAGGTGAGCAATATCATGGTATTGGTTGAGCCATACACGGGTGAACCCAGCCCCATTACCTCAGACTATCCTATCAAAAAAATAGAAGAAATGGGTAAATTAGTAGGAACTGATAACGAAGGCTCCTACCTCTATCCATCTGATAAGTACATTCCTTATGAGCAAGTCATGGCACAAACAGAAGCAGGAAAAGTAGTGAAAAGCATAGGGCTTTGGAGTATGCAAAATGACTTTATGGGAGGAGCATTTACGAGTTATTCCTTCAATGATATTGCCAAAAAACAACGTGTGACCCTTTTGGGATTTGTGTATGCACCAAGAGGCAAAAAACGAATACTCATGAGGCGATTAGACATCATGTTTCGTGCGGTTAAACCTGTGGAGTGAACAAAAAGGCTGCTCATGGTTTATACTCGTACTTGAATTATAAACCAAATAAATTCCAATCATTATGTGCAAAAACCTCTACTCCCACATACTCTTTTGTATCATCTTATTCACCACTTCTTGTGGATATTTTTCTTCCTCCAAAAGTGCCACCTGTCATGATACCACAATGGTAGCCAAGGATATGAAAGATTTTGCTAAGGACGAAGAATTTAAAAATGCCCACGAACTCAAAGCAGACATTCCTTTTGAACCCAAAGGTACGATGATGGAATTTGCTTCAACGGACGGCAAAAAAGGCAGTGCTTATCTATTGAAAGCCAGTGAATCAAGCCCAGAATACCTGTTTGTGATACACGAATGGTGGGGACTAAACAACCACATCAAACAAGAAGCCGAGCGGCTGCAAGCAGACTTGGGCGGCAATATCAATGTCATGGCATTGGATCTTTATGACGGAAAAGTAGCTACCAATCGAGAAGATGCGGGTAAATACATGGGAGCTACAACTGAAGAAAGAGGAAATGCCATCATTCAAGGTGCAATCAACTATGCTGGCAAAGAAGCAAAAATAGCGACTATTGGGTGGTGTTTTGGAGGAGGATGGTCTTTGAAGTCCTCTATTTTGGCAGGGGAACAAGGAGCAGGCTGTGTGATTTACTATGGAATGCCCTTGCAGGAAGCCGACAAGTTGAAGCCACTAAAAGCAGATGTTTTGGGAATTTTTGCAGAAAAAGATGGTTGGATTACCCCTAAAGTAGTCAACGACTTCAAAGAAACCGCCACAGGAATTGGCAAAAAAGTAGAAGTACACCAATTTGATGCAGACCACGCCTTCGCCAATCCAAGTAGTGAACGCTACAATGCCGAAGCAGCTACAAAAGCGAATGCACTTGCCTTGACTTTTTTGAAGGAACGTTTGTAAGTCAAAAGATTGAAGCGTTTGTGTTTGAAGTAAGCGAAGCGTTGTTGGGGTATTTGCCACATAAGTTTTATTTCTATAACTTGCAGAAGCCTTTTATTTTGAAAAAACAATGACTCAAATATGAGAACATTAGTACTACTATTCACAACGATTTTATTCGCCCTAACGCTGCCCAGCTGCGACAATTCCAACCCTCACCAAGGACACGATGCCAACAAACACATGAACGAAAGTAGTTTTGAGGATTTGGTCAGCCGCTTTGAAGATTCGGATCGAATGAAGTGGCAAAAGCCTTACGAAGTGATTGATAAAATGGGCATTGCAGGAAAAACAGTGGCAGATATTGGAGCAGGAACAGGTTATTTTGCTTTTCGGATGTTGAACACTGCTAAAAAGGTGATTGCAATAGATGTCGACAAGCGTTTTATAGACTACATGGAACAGAAAAAACTACAAATTCCCGACAGCCTGCAAACTCGCCTTGAAACCCGATTGGCAGAGTTAAACGACCCAAGACTTCGGCGCAATGAGGTGAATATCATCCTTGTAGTCAATACCTACCACCACATTGATGACCGCATACCCTATTTTAGAGGTTTGCAGAAAACCCTTGATATTGACGGAAAACTGGTAATTGTGGACTTCAAAAAGAAACGCACACCCGAAGGACCGCCCAAAAATATGCGAATGGCAGCAAAAGATGTGGTATCGGAGTTAGAAGAAGCAGGGTTTACCCACATTGAAGTAGATGAAGATACCTTGCCCTATCAATACATCATTACAGCGATTTGATATTGGAGAATGGATATTGGAGAGTAATATCCATTCTCCAATATCCAAAATATCGGTTAGAAAAAAGCCGTTTTATAAGGATAACGAACGGCATATTCATCTCTCACGATTTGAATCAACATATCTCGAAGTTCTTCAATGCCTGTGCGTTCAATAGCCGAAACAAATACACATTTTCCATCGGTTTGTTTGCGCCACCTGCCTTTCACCTCTTCCAAAATTTCCTGTTTCACCTCATCCTCCAAATATTCATCAAATTGGGTTTGTTCATACAAATCCAACTTATTGAATACCATAATGGTGTTTTTTTCCGAAGCACCAATTTCGTTGAGGGTTTGCTGCACAACTTTGATGTGTTCTTCGTGTTGCGGATGTGCCATGTCAACCACGTGAAGCAAAATGTCAGCCTCTCGAACCTCGTCCAGTGTGGATTTGAAACTTTCAATCAATCTGTGTGGTAATTTTCGTATAAATCCAACAGTATCAGATAATAAAAAAGGTGTTCGCTCTAAAACAACTTTTCGTACCGTTGTATCCAAAGTAGCAAAAAGTTTGTCTTCTGCAAAAACCTCCGATTTACTCAGTAGGTTCATCAAAGTAGATTTACCGACATTGGTATAGCCCACCAAAGCAACACGAATCAGTTCACCCCGTTGTTTTCGCATGGTAAAACTTTGCTTGTCAATTTTTTCGAGCCTTTCTTTGAGCAAGCTAATTTTGGTTTTCACAATACGGCGGTCTGTTTCAATCTCTTGCTCACCAGGTCCACGCATCCCAATACCTCCTTTCTGACGTTCTAAGTGCGTCCAAAGACCACGTAGGCGGGGTAAAAGGTATTGCATTTGAGCGAGTTCGACCTGTGTTTTTGATTGAGCAGTTTGCGCCCGACCTGCAAAGATGTCGAGAATCAAAAAACTTCTGTCGACTACCTTACACTTCAATTCTCGTTCAAGCGTACCTTGTTGAGAAGGGCTAAGGTCATCGTCAAAAATCACCAAATCAATTTCCTTTTCTGTTACATACGCCACCATTTCCTCCAATTTTCCCTTGCCTACAAAGGTTTTGGAGTGAGGATGCGACAGTTTTTGTTTGAAAACCTTGAGAACTTCCGCCCCCGCTGTTTGCGCCAAAAAGTCCAATTCAGCAAGGTATTCATCCAATAGTTTTTCTGGTTGGTCGGGGAGTATCAAGCCTACCAAAATAGCTTTTTCAAGACCAACACTTTGTTGGTCACTACTGAGTTCAATATATCCTTTCAAAATAGATTGTTTTATAAGGTTAGTGAAGGTTAAATTGAAGTGTAAAATGGAAGCCAACTTATGTAAATAAATCGCTTTTAGAATTGACAAATTGCAGCAATTTGCCAAATGGCATTTTACACCATTCTTCAAAGATAAATAAAATGAAAAATTTGTTGGAGTTGTTTAGATTCTGCTCCAAAAGAGAAGATTAAGTCATCCTTCAAATTTAAAGCACTGGCTCAATAAAATGTTGGTTAAGCTTCAATTTGTGATAGGTTTTTTTTGAAGGATTCGTTATGTTAAATATAGAGAGAAGAATCTTAGAAATTGGGAATCAACATGTTTGTTGGTTTTCAACTTATCAAAAAAGGAAGGGATAAGTTGTTGCGTTAAAAATATTTTGTAGCTTAAATCGAATATAGCAACAGCATCATTTAAGGAAAAGTTCCCGTACTGCAAAAAAAATAATAAATTCAAGCCTTTTTCTTACCTTTGCACCGCTTTTTTAGGCATATAAATCCATTATCAAATAATAAAACATACTAAATCAAAATAAAGCAATCACAATGAGTGGACAAAAAGTACAAATCGAAAACGGTAAGTTAATAGTTCCTAATAATCCTGTTATTCCATTTATTGAAGGAGATGGTATTGGAGTAGATATTTGGCCTGCATCTCAACTGGTTTTTGATGCCGCAGTAGAAAAAGCTTATGGCGGTAAGCGAAAAATCGAATGGAAGGAAGTATATGCAGGTGAAAAAGCCTTCAATTTGACAGGTGAATGGTTGCCAAAAGCTACTTTGGATGCTATTGATGAATATTTGATTGCTATCAAAGGCCCATTGACTACTCCTGTTGGGGGTGGTATCCGTTCATTGAATGTAGCACTTCGTCAGATATTGGATTTGTATGCATGTGTGCGTCCTGTGCGTTGGTTTGAAGGAGTTCCTTCACCTGTAAAAGAACCAGGTTTGGTGGATATGATTATCTTCCGTGAAAATACAGAAGACATCTATGCAGGTATTGAATACCTAAATGGCACACCTGAGAATGAGAAAGTAAAGAAATTTTTGATTGAAGAAATGGGTGTGACAGAGATTCGTTTCCCTGATACGGTTTCATTAGGTGTAAAACCTGTTTCGGTTGAAGGTACGGAACGTTTGGTAAAAGCTGCTCTGGATTATGCAATTACCAACAAAAGTAAATCTGTGACATTGGTTCACAAAGGCAACATCATGAAATTTACAGAAGGTAAATTCAAAGAATGGGGTTATGCTTTGGCTAAACGGGAATACCATGCAAAAGATTTGGACGGTGGACCTTGGCAGGTGATTGACAACAATGGCAATGAACTTATTGTAAAAGATGTAATTGCAGATGCTTTCTTACAGCAAATTTTGCTGCGTCCTGCGGAATATGATGTAATCGCAACATTGAATCTGAATGGGGACTATATTTCTGATGCTTTGGCTGCAATTGTTGGCGGTATTGGTATCGCTCCTGGTGCTAACATCAACTACACAACTGGTAAAGCAATTTTTGAAGCAACTCACGGTACTGCACCCAAATATGCTGGTCAAGATAAAGTGAACCCTTCTTCTGTGATTCTTTCTGGTGAAATGATGTTGCGTTATATGGGATGGAACGAAGCAGCAGACTTAATTATCAAAGGTATTGAAGGTGCGATTGATAGCAAACGTGTTACTTATGATTTCCATCGTCAAATGGAAGGAGCAACTAAGGTTTCTTGCTCTGGATTTGGAGAGGAGATTGTAAAAAACATGTAGAAGATACATAAACTGAACCAATAAATTCAAATTCAACACCATTTTGGATTACAAAAATTGGTGTTTGAATTTGAATTTGTGTTTTGGGCTTGAAATTTTGCTAAGAGTTTTTGTACCTTTGCATCCCGAAATAAAAATGGTAGCCATGAATTCGGAAATACAGTTATTTGGAGGTCGTAGTTCGAGGGTTTTAGCAGAAAGAATAGCAGAAGCGTATGATAAACCTTTGAGCGATGTAGAAGTGTTGGAATTCAATGATGGAGAATTCCAGCCGCAGTTAAAAGAATCAGTAAGAGGTCATCATGTATTTTTGATTCAATCTACAATTGCTCCTGCTGATAATATATGGGAATTACTAATGTTAATTGATGCTGCAAAAAGAGCATCAGCAAAATACATTACCGTAATTATTCCTTACTATGGATATGCGAGACAGGATAGAAAAGATAGATCCAGAGTACCAATTGCTGCAAAATTAATGGCAAATATGTTGGTGACGGCGGGTGCTAATCGATTGATGACAATGGATTTACATGCGCCACAGATACAAGGTTTTTTTGATATTCCCGTAGATCACTTAGACAGTTCTTTTATTTTTGTACCCTATCTCCAAGAGTTAGGTTTATCCGATCTTACTTTTGCATCACCAGATGCGGGTAGTGCCAATCGAACCAGATTATTTGCTCAAAAATGTGGAAATGCAGGTTTGGTTATATGTGAAAAGTACCGTAAAAAAGCGGGAGAAGTAGCAGGTATGACAGTAATCGGCGATGTGAAAGATAAAAATGTAGTGATTGTAGATGATATTGTTGATAGTGCAGGAACATTGACCAGTGCAGCAAAAGCTTTGATGGAGAAAGGAGCGCAAAGTGTAAGGGCTATCTGTACACATCCTGTACTAAGCGGCGAAGCTTACGAGCGTGTACAAAGTTCATTACTGACTGAATTGGTCGTATGTGACACGATTCCTTTAAAACAAAAGTGTGATAAAATAAAGGTACTGTCCGTAGCACCTTTGTTTGGAAAATCAATAAAAAGGTTATTAGAAAATCGTTCTATAAGTTCACTGTTTATTCAAAAACACAGATAATAATATATAATAATGAAAGCAATAGCAATTGAAGGAACTATCCGCAACTCAAGTGGAAAGAAAGCTGCAAAAGAAGTTAGAAGAGAAGATATGGTTCCATGTGTAGTGTATGGGGGAGAGGAAAATGTTCACTTCTCAGCTCCAATGTCTGCTATACGTCCTTTGATTTACACGCCTGATTTCAATACTATATCCGTTACAGTCGAAGGAAAAACCTATAGCACTATTATAAAGGATTTTCAAAGCCATCCTGTAACAGATTCAATTATGCATGTCGATTTTCAAGAATTGGTGCCTAATCGTCCTATCTTCACAGAAATACCTGTTCGATTGACAGGTTTGGCTAAAGGAGTGAAAGCTGGAGGTAAATTGATGTTGAAGATGCGTACTTTGAAGGTAAAAGCATTGCCTGAAAACCTTGTTTCAGAGATAAAGGTAGATGTTACTCCCCTTGAAGTAGGTAAATCAGTAAGAGTTAGATCTGTAAACATAGAAGGAATTGAGGTAATGAATTCACCTGCAACACCTATTGCATCTGTTGATATTACCAGAGCATTGAGAAGTGCTGCTGCCGCTGCTGCTACTGCCGCCGCCGCTGCTGCAAAAGGTGCGAAAAAGAAAAAATAAGCAAACTAAACCGTAGGCAATACAATGGAGAGTTTATGCTCCAAAAAATGGTCATAGAAACGAACTTATAAGTGGATTTCCATTTCCATCCTGAGATTGCTATATGTTGAACTTTAGAAATGAACCGATGGTAAGTAGCCATCGGTTCATTTTGTTATACCAAATCGTTGTTTTTCTGACTTTTCATGAATGTCTTATGAGTAAATTTTTAATCGTTGGTCTGGGCAATATTGGAGTGGATTATGCAAATACCCGCCACAATATTGGTTTCGACATTGTAGACAAATTGGCTGAAGAATATGATTGTTCCTTCAAATTAGAGCGATTGGCACATAAAGCAGAGGTCAAATACAAAGGGCGATCATTGTACCTCATCAAGCCAACGACCTATATGAACCTAAGCGGAAAGGCTGTTCGGTATTGGATGCAAAATCTAAAAATTCCTATCAATAATATATTGGTAGTAGTGGATGACAAAGACCTTGATTTTGGTAAATTGAGAATGAAACCCAAAGGCAATGATGGTGGACACAATGGATTGAAAGACATTACACTGCAATTAAATACCAATGCTTATCCCCGTTTGCGTTTTGGTATTGGCAATGATTTTGCACCAGGGCAACAAATTCACTACGTATTGGGAAAATGGACAGAAGAAGAAAATGCCGAGCTGGACAAACATATCAAAAAAAGCATTGAAGGAATAAAAAGTTTTGCTACATTGGGCATTGAACGAACTATGAATACCTTCAATTAATTCAATAATTCAAACTCCTTCCAATGAAAATCTTCTGTATTGGTAGAAACTATGCCGAACACGCAAAAGAACTGAACAATCCTGTTCCCAAAAAACCTCTGATTTTTTCCAAACCTCAAACAGCTTTGGTGCGTGAAAACCGCCCCTTTTTCTATCCTGAGTTTTCTAATGATATTCATCACGAAATCGAATTGGTGATAAAAATCAGCAAACTTGGTAAACACATTGCTCCCAAATTTGCCCATAAATATTATAATGAAATCACACTGGGGATAGACTTTACTGCCCGTGATCTTCAAAACGAATTGAAAGCCAAAGGACAACCATGGCTACTCGCCAAAGGATTTGACGGTTCTGCACCTGTTGGAAAATGGCTACCCATTGAAGAAGTGAGAGATGTAAACAATATTGATTTCTCGATGACCAAAAATGGAGAAACTGTTCAAGCAGGCAATACCAAAGATTTACTGTTTACCTTTGACTATTTGATTACTTATCTTTCCCAGTTTTTCACCCTTCAAAAAGGTGATTTGATTTTCACAGGAACACCCGAAGGTGTTGGCCCTGTTGCAATTGGCGATAGATTGGAAGGATTCCTTGGTGAACAGAAATTGTTGGAGTGCGATATTAAGTAATTTGGTTGTATTACCTTTGGACTTTGGGCGAAAGACATAAGTAGAAAGACAAATTCAAATTAAAAACTCCCTGATGAAAAATCGGAATTTCGCTGTCACTCAACAACTACAAATTCAGCCAACTCCTTATTAGTGGACAAATTGAAATTCAAGAATGACTAATTAAATATTTTAGTTTGCCTAAATATTTGGTTATTAGTAAATTGTATTTTCAATGCGATTTCACTTAATTTCTTTGCTGTCAATGATTTAAAACTTTTTGTCTTATGTCTTTAATCTTTCGTCCAAAGTCTAAATTATCTACAGTATTGTTTTGATATTCTGGCTATAAAATTAAGTAAAAAACACTAAACTAACATTTGTTAGTTCATTTTGTTAAAATAAGTGGAATTTATGTAATTTTGTTACAAGATACCTAAAACAAGAAAAGTTCATGCCCCAAACCGAACCAGCGTTTAAGATAGAAGAAAAGATACTTTTGAAGGCATACAAGTTGATGCAGATGGTAAAATATATGGCAGAAACGTATGAAAAACATCGTTATACCTGCAAGTACGTTCATGCTACTGCAAGAGGTCATGAGGCAATTCAATTGGCTTTAGCCCTTCAACTAAAAAACTATGATTATGTAAGTCCTTATTATCGAGATGATGCTATCTTATTGGGCGCAGGTTTTGAACCTTACGATTTGATGCTGCAACTGTTGGCGAAAGCCGATGATCCTTTCACCGCAGGACGTTCCTATTATTGTCACCCTTCTTCAAAAAGTAAAAATCATCCACAAATTATTCAACAATCCAGTGCTACGGGTATGCAGGTCATTCCTACAACGGGCATAGCGCAAGGGGTTCAATACAAAGAACAGCGAGGTTTATTGCAAAATGGTGCAAGACCTGTTGTTGTTTGTTCATTGGGAGATGGTTCGGTTACGGAAGGAGAAGTAGCTGAGGCTTGGCAATTTGCAGCGTTGAAGCAGTTGCCGATTTTGTACTTGGTACAAGACAACGACTGGGGAATTTCAGCAACAGGTGAGGAAACACGAAGCATGAACGCCTATGAATATGCGGCAGGTTTTAAGGGATTGAAGCGAATTACTGTGGATGGAAGTGATTTTTTTGCAGCTTATGAAGCAGTGCAAAAATGTATGAACCATATTCGGGAACACCGCAGCCCCGTTGTTTTACACGCCAAAGTACCTCTTTTGGGACACCATACTTCGGGAGTACGCAAAGAATGGTATCGTGACGATTTGGAGGAACACGCCCAACATGATCCATTGATCAAACTTCACCAACAATTATTAGACCTTCATTTTGAGGTTGATGTATTGAAGAAGATGGAAGATGAAGGAGCACAGGAAATAGAATCTGCTTTTGAAAAAGCGGTAGCTGCTCCAAATCCTGATCCTGAAACACTTTTGCAGCATGTATATGCTCCTACTTCAATTGTAGAAGAAAAAGGGGAACGTGCGCCAGAAGGAGGTCGAAAAGTTTTGATGGTAGATGCGGCATTGTATGCAATGGACGAAATCTTGCGAACTTATCCTGAAGCCCTTTTTTATGGCCAGGATGTGGGAGGAAGATTGGGAGGTGTTTTTAGAGAAGCGGCAACTTTGGCGCAGAAATATGGTGATGACCGTGTATTCAATACAGCTATTCAGGAAGCCTATATCGTTGGTTCTACGGCAGGTATGTCGGCAGTAGGTTTGAAGCCGATTGTCGAAATACAGTTTGCGGATTACTTTTGGCCCAGCATGAATCAATTGGTGACAGAGATTGCTAAGTCCTGTTATTTATCGGCGGGTAAATTTCCTGTTCAAACCTTGATTCGTGTACCTGCGGGGGCGTATGGTGGTGGTGGACCGTATCATTCGGCGTGCATTGAATCCAGTATTTTGAATATTCCTGGTATCAAAGTCGTATTTCCCTCCAATGCTGCAGATATGAAAGGCTTACTTAAAGCCGCTTTTCTGGATCCAAACCCAGTAGTTTTGTTTGAGCATAAAGGCTTGTATTGGAGTAAGGTAATGGGAACAGCAGAGGCAAAAACCATTGAACCAAGTGAAGATTATGTGATTCCTTTGGGTAAAGCTCGAATTGCACAAGCGGCTTCTGATGAACAATTGAAGAAGGGAAACACATTGGCGGTGATTACTTACGGAATGGGCGTTTATTGGGCAAAAACGGCCTCTAAAAAATTTGAAGGGTCGGTAGAAATCATTGATTTGAGAACATTGAAGCCTTTGGACGAAGAAATGATTTTTGCAGCTGTCAAAAAACACAATAAAGTGCTGGTTTTGACTGAAGAAGCCCTTGAAAACTCTTTTGCCGAAAGCTTGGCAGGCCGAATTTCACAGTATTGTTTTACTTATTTAGATGCTCCTGTTGCCACACTTGGAGCTGTAAATGTTCCTGCTGTGCCGATGAATACGGTTTTGGAGCAAGCCATGTTGCCGAATGCAAAGAAAGTGGCGAAAGCGATAAAGAAGTTATTAGAATGGTAAATTATTTGAAATGCTTAGTCGAAAATGTGTATATTCATTTACTATAAGCATTCAATTGCATTTTTTTTAAAAAACTATGACAAATCCAAACTTTGCAGTCTTTAGAGTATTTCCGAATGTAGAACAAGCGGAAGAGATGGCAGAGGTTTTGAAAAACAATGGATTGGCTTACAAAATTATAGACAATTCCCCTTCCTTTAATCCAAGTTTTTCCCTTAGCACTTTAGAAAACGAAGTACAACTATTGCTCCTCGCATCAGACTTTGATCAAGCCAATGAGTTTTTGGAGAAGGATGCAGAGATGTTGGTGGAAGATTTGGACAAAGACTATTACCTCTTTGTTTTTAGCAATGAAGAGCTGTATGAAATATTAGCCAAACCAGATGAATGGAATACTTTTGACTATAAATTGGCGCAAAAAATACTGATTCAGAGAGGAGAAAATGTGGGTTCCAACTTCATTGAAGAGCTTAAAGAAAGGCGATTGCAGGAACTTGCACAGCCAGAAGATGGGGAAAAACACTTGATTGTAGGAGGATATATTTTGGCTTTTGGTGGTGGGGTAATCGGTTTATGTATAGGCTGGTATTTATGGAAAGACAAAAAAATCTTACCAAATGGACAGAAAGTGTATCACTTCTCAGAAAATCATAGAAAACACGGATACAAGATTTTTATACTTGGAATCATTTTTTTTATTGTTTCTTTGGTCTCAATAATCATCAGAGAAATGTGATTTAAACCGTCTACTGCAATAAGTTTTTGACCACTTTACTTTTTCAAAAGCTCTTGGGCTTCCTGATGTTTCCAACTTTGATTGTTCACAATCGTTTGTAAATATTGTTTTGCTACCTCCTTTTGATTGTCCTTCAAATAAGCCAAGGCAATATACCAATTGCAGGTTTCTTCATATAGTGTTGGATTTTCTTGTTTTGCAGCCTCTAAATATTGTACTACTTGTTGGGGTTCATTCATGTTTTGGTATAAATAAGCCAAGCCTAAATAAAATTTTTGTTCTGTATTGAGGCTGCCTACTTGTTCTTTTTGAGTCAGGGCTGCTACTACCTGCTCGTATTCTCCTGTTTGATAAGCTAGTATCGCTTGTTGCCAAAGTTGATTGTCTATTTTTGTTGCTCCCATCGTTACGACTGGAGCAGCATAAGGTACGGCTAAATCTTCGGCAACAATACTTGATTGGTTATTGGAATAAAACAATAGGGCAACGGAAAAAGTGAGGAATACTATTGCCGCAGCAGCCCAATAATGGCGGTTGGAAATGCGGAATTTTTTGACGGAAGAGACAGTGTGGTTTTCTTTTGAGGATTGGACTTTTTCGTTTTTAATAAGCTGTTTAACATGTTGTTGCAGCTTTTCTTTTTCCTCCAAAAGGATAGCGTCTGTAAAAGTTTCATGCCATTTTACCTGTTCTGCCAATGCTGTGTTGACAGCAAGTTCCTCCTCAAATTTGGTCAATGAGTTTTTATCAAGATTTCCTTCTAAGTAATCTTGTATGATGTCAATATCTTTATAATCAATGGGCATACCTGTACTATTTAAAATGAATAATCAAAGAGTTTGTTTTGTCTGTAACTGTTCTTCTTCAAAATAGGTTTTTATCCTTTGAACGCATCTATGTGTTTGTGTTTTGGTGACCTGGGCATTTTTATGTCCAAAATCTTCTGCAATATTTTCATAACTATGTTTGTAGATATATTTAGCAGTGATTAATTGTTTACAAGCGTCACCCAGACGTTTAAAAGCTTTTCTGAGTAATAGTGTTTTGTAAGTTGACGATTTTCCAAACGATTTGTCTAATAAATCATCAACCGCCTCTTCGTCCTTCAATGCCGTATCCTCGACTATTTGAACCTGTTTTTTGTTTATTTTATGCAGTAACCGTATGGCTGTTGTGCATATAAAAGCGGGAATATTGCTTTGATTTTTTACATCACCTCGCTTCCAATGAACCCAAAAAATAGTGATGGCTTCTGTAAAAGCATCTTCCGCATCTTGTTCGGTCGTAGCATATTTTTTTAATACAGGCATACAATACCTGTAACACTGTTTGAACAGTTGATTGAATTCTGTGTAAGATGCCATATATAGTAAAGGGTCTTTTACTTAAAAAGTAAACATAAAATCAATAAAAATTAGGGGTTTATCCCTAAAAAAATATTGCAACCATCTTTTTTAAGAAGATTTATTGGATAGCAATAAAAGGAATAATGACTTTGAGGTGGTTTTAGGTGCATCGTTTTGTTTGTAATAATATCATTTTTTTTTGAAAAAAAAGTGTTTTGCTGTTTACTTTTTGAAACCATTGATTCTTTACTAAGTGAAACATCATAGATAAGCATGTTTTCAATCTTGAAGAAGATAAGCCAAATTAAGGATGAATGTTTTATTTTATCTTGATTCTTAAACTTAGATAAAGGCTATTTTTCTTCCTGCAATAACAAGTCTGTTAAAGCACAATGTAACCGTACTGCTATATACACAAGCAGTAATTCTTGACAAAAAAAAATAGATTTTAATACAATTGACACATACTTGCTCAGGTAAGCGGGGTGAGAAATGCATTGTATTTCAGCACCGTAAGCAAAGTTTGACTTGCAGTGAAGAGGGTTTGCCATGCTTTTATGATACATAAAGGTCATTTTAAATAGAAATTAATACAACTAATTTATATATTCCTTAATACTTAAATTTTAAAAGTAATGAAGAAATTTTACGCAGTGGCTATTATAGCCCTAATGACTATGTGCTGCAATCTTTTTGCACAAACTTCCTCCGAAGGTAACCACAAGATTCCAGAAGAGTCGATAAAATACGTATCCAATCAAGTGTATTGGCAAGTCAAAACAGGCACAGAAGTTCCTGTATTTGATGTTCGTGGTGACGTCCGTGATAACCAATTGAACCGAATAAATGGTTTGGCTGCAATTGTAGAAAATTACCAAATTACCCGCATCGAAAAATCGTTCAGGCAATGGCGAAAAGACGATGCAATCGGTAGAACTTTCACGGTTCATTTTGCAGACAATAGAGCATCCGAAAATTTAGTCGATGATTTAAGCAGACTGTCGGCTACTTCTTTGAGTGAAAAAATCCCTTATAACGAGGTTTTTCAAGCTCCGAACGATCCTCTCTATCCCCAACAATGGTACTTACCCCATGTCAATGCCGAAGCAGCTTGGGCTATCAATGATTGTGGAGGAAGTAATGTTGTCATTGCGATAGTAGATGATGCGGTATTGACCTCACATCAAGATTTGGCGAGTAAAGTAGTGCCTGGTTTTGATGTAGCCGACAACGATGCTGACCCAAATCCTCCTACTTCTGTTGGAAATCCTTACTTTTCACATGGTACACATGTTGCAGGTATTGCAGGAGCAGCTACCAATAATAGTGTTGGTATGGCTTCAATGGGACACCATTGTATGATTATGCCTGTCAAAACCAAAAGTGATGGAAATACAACTCCCGGTGGATTAGACAATCCCTATGATGGAGTTTTGTATGCCATTAACAATGGTGCGGATGTAATCAATATGTCCTGGGGTGGCTATGGTTATTCGAGCGTAAATGCAGCTATCATGAGCCAGGCCTACAATGCAGGTATTGTATGTGTAGCAGCAGCTGGTAATGACAATGCGCCTACTGCTGCTTATCCTGCGGCTTATCCCAATGTGATTGGAGTGGGAGCAACAGATGCAAATGATCAAAAAGCGAGTTTCTCTAACTATGGTTTAAATGTAGATGTAATGGCTCCTGGTGTGGGTATTTTGAGTAGTATTGCTACTTCAACAAGTGCCTACGATTCATGGAGTGGTACTTCTATGGCAAGTCCAATTGTTGCAGGTTTAGCAGGATTGTATTTGTGTGAACATGGTGGAAATGTGAATACCAATCCAAATACATTTGCACAATGCCTTTATGACCATGCTGCGGATATAACTGCTCAAAATCCAAATTTCCCCAACCAACTGGGTGCAGGGTTGATACAAGCAGATGACGCAGTTGATTGTGAGCCTTCTGCAGAAAATGATTGCCCCCCTGGCTCTTGTGAATTGGTTCCTAACTGGGACTTTGAAACACCTAGTTTAGCGAGCCTACAAACATATAGTAATCTTCACGCATTTGAAAATGCTGAAGTATGTGGTTGGAGAGCGATGACCAGTTCTCCACAAATGAAACCTACAGCAGAAAGTGCAGATAACTATGCCTTTTTATGGGGGCAAGTCAATGGTGGAGAGAGTATTCAAACTATTGACCCTCTACCTTTGATAGCGAATACTACTTATATTTTGGAGTACGATTATAGAGTGATAGCAGCTAATAATGGTGCGCAAACGGTAGTAGATAACATATTTATTACCTTTGAAGGAGATAATGTCAACCCCACAACAGCTACAGGAACAGTTGTTGATCACCAAATCAGTGTCCAGCCAACTGCCACATTCCAACATAGAGTTGTTACTTTCACCACACCAGCCAATGGGGCTCACAGGCATTTATCTGTTTATCCAAGACAAACCTCTGGTTCAGGTTCTCCTAATCAAGGAAACATGGGAATTGACAATATCACTATCCGTCCATTCCTAACCGTAACAGCCTGGGCAGACCAAGATACCATTTGCAACAACACCTGTACACCTTTACATGCCACAGCAGTAGGAGGAGACTATGTGATATGGGAACCAGCGTATGGATTAAGCGATCCAAATAGTTATGACCCAATAGCTTGTCCCGACGAAACGACTACCTATACAGTGACAGTATATGATGAGGAAACAGGTTGTACAACCTCAGCAGATGTAACCGTAGTAGTTATTCCATGTGAACCTCCTGTTTGCGATGACATCATCACTGTTGAAGGAATCTGTACAGAAGATGGCATCTTACTGACTGCCTATATCAACGGTGTGGTAATTGATCCAACTTCAACAAGTCCGACTTACATGATTACTTGGGACGGTACAACGGTGGATTATGTAAATGACAATCCTGTTTTGTATCCTATTGGAGAAGCTTATACACTGAATGTAGGAGTCATTTATGACCTTAGCAATCCTCAATTGTGTTGTCACTATGAATTGGATTTGGTAGCACAAGGAGAATTGGATATTAGCATTGAAGCTACACAAGATACTATCTGTCAATTTACTTGTACACAATTATCTGTCAATGCTCCAGCAGGTTCTATCATTACTTGGACACCAACTACTGATTTGGATGACCCAACAAGTGCAAACCCAATAGCTTGCCCACTCGAAACGACAACCTATGATGTTGAAGTATATGACCCTATCACAGGATGTTCAGGAAAGAGCAGCATCACAATAGTAGTAGATAAAGAATGTGATTGTGACGATGTAAAAGTTGAAGTTGTACAAGAATGTTTGGGCTACGATGTGGTGACAAAAGTGCTTATCAACGGAATTGCCATAGACCCATCTAACCTAAGTTGGATTAGTATCAATTGGGATGTAGTAGGAGGTCCAGATATTGTAGATGAAAACTGCGTGATTTTGCCAGTAGGAACACAATTCCAAGTGCATGTTACTTATGGGATCAACTTAAATGTACCGAGTCAATGTTGTCATTATTACTTCAATGGTGAAGTCAAAGATTTAGAGTGTGTCAATTGTGAATTTTCCATCATCGAAACCTGCAAGGATGGAATTGTATGTCTTACTATGGTCAATTCAGCGGGAATACCTGTTGTACCTGGCAATATGAATGGATACTATTTCCAAATATGGTGGGACTACAATCAGACAATTTATGTCAATCAAAATCCTTTCTGTGTACCAGCAGGTAGCGTGTATGGAGCTACTATACGAATCTTCAAAGGCGAGCAGTTACTTTGTACCAATAGTGTAAAAGGTCATATTGCTGATTGCTGCCACGGACAAAAAGATTGTTGTTCGCCATTCAATTCCAAGGGAATAGCACAAACATACACTCCAGGAGAAGACATCGTTGTGACTTGGGATCCAAATGGAGCAGTGACTTATGAGATAGATGTGGTACATAACTACAGTGGATGCTCTCCAAATTATTGCCACTTTGAAATTAACGCAGGAACTACTTATGTGTCCTTAGCATCAGAAGGTTGCTTCAATGTATGTGAAGAATACCAAATCACAGTAACCGCAATCTGTGCAGATGGAACGACTTATCAAGTAACCTTACCAAAGATATTGGCTTATCCTGCAGATGGCACATTCTGTTTGGCATGTGAAGAGCCAAATGACGGTGAAGTGGAAGTAGTAGGTGACGGTGATGGCAAAGGAAAGAGAAGTGTGGAAGAAAATATAGATACCAATGTATCAATTTATCCAAATCCAGCTACGAATCTCTTAAACATCAAATATGGATTGACCGCTGCATCAGCTCAAATTGAAATATTTGACTTTAGTGGCAAGCAAGTGCTTTACAAAGAAACCACAGATACTTCTGCTACTTCAATAGACATCAGTAACTTAGATGCTGCAGTTTATATTGTCAAAGTAACCATTGACGGTCAAGAAAGCAGCTTCAATAAGTTAGCGGTGATTAAATAACTATTGGAAGGTTATTGTCTACAATAACACACCATAGTTTTTGGACTTCAAATTCAAAGCCTGTTTCCTTCTTGGAAGCAGGCTTTTTTAGTTAGGCGTTTTTGAAAAAAAATTAAAAGAAAAACGCTTCAACCTGTTTACTTTTTAATGTCCTAACTACTTTATATAAGTACAAAGCAAATTTGCTGAGTGTACACTGATTATTTCAAAATTATTGAAAACAAGAAAAACGCATGACAGGGTAAGCCGAAAACCTATAATAGAGTAGGCAGTCACTAAAATTTTCAAATAATCATGAAAAAAAATCAAGATGAATTATTGAAGCAATTTGAAGCTTTCGAAGTTGAATCAACCAACGTGAAAGGTGGCCAAAAATACATTAGTGGACTTTGGGAGGATGCTCCTTATCGTCACCACGAATCTTGGACTACCTATATTGACGGTATGAACATGGGCGAAGATTGATATTTTGCTAACTAACTAATAGAAGGGAGAGTAGCATCCTACATTCTTGGATGTGAGATGTTGCCCTCCCTTTTTTGTAGTAAACCAAACAAAGCATTAGGAATATGGGGGCAATATTAATATTTAGCAAGATGGGAGAGGTCACTACTTGTGATGTGATAGATTGGTTGGATGCTTTCAAAGTAGATTTTTTCAGAATCAATGAAGGGGAATTGGATAAAATGCCATCTTCTTTTCAATTGACAAACGAAGGACAATCAGCAACAGTTGAATCAACAAAAGGTAAGTTTAAATTAGAAGACATTGATACCGTATGGTTCAGGAAAACAAAACCTTCAAAAACTCCCGATACCAGCACTATCTCAGACCCAGACATTGCAGCACTTATTGAAGCGCATACCTTCAATGAATTAGAAGCCTACAACCTTACTTTTCATCAACTCCTAGAAAAAAAATGGTTGAACCATCCTACCCGAAAGGAAATCAACAAACCCTTTCAACTTCGCATGGCCCAAAAAGTGGGTTTTAAGATTCCTGCAACACTTGTAACCAACGAAAAAACAATACTCTGCAACTTCAAAAAAAACTATTCCGAATTGATAGTCAAAGCCATTTTTCGGTCAAGAGGTTTTATGATTGATGAAGTATTCCATGCAGGGTTCACCACCATATTAACAGAAGAAACAATCCATCAATTACCCGACACCTTTTTTCCGATATTGGTGCAACAACAAATAGATAAGGAGTACGAAATAAGGACTTTTTATTTAGATGGCGAATGTCACAGCATGGCTATTTTTTCACAAATGGACGAACAAACGGTTGTGGATTTTAGAAGATACAATCGAACAAAACCCAACCGCACCGTTCCCTTTTCTTTGCCTGAGTCAATTACAAATCAGGTAAAGACATTCATGGACAATATGGAACTCAACAGTGGCTCACTGGATTTCATTCGAGGCAAAGATGGACACTATTATTTTTTAGAAGTCAATCCAACAGGTCAATTCGGAATGGTTTCCAAACCTTGCAATTATTGCTTAGAAAAAAAAGTAGCAGAATGGCTGATACAATAAAAACCGAATCAACAACACGTACTCTTTCAGACCTCATTCCAAAAGATACCTTGCTGCAATTACCCGTTTTCTATCAATTACTTCAAGAAGACGGTAAAAAAATACTGCCAGAAATGGTAAAAAGCTCCTTTCATCAGGAAGACCAATACCTTTGTTATCCCTTCTACAAACCCATCTCTCGCATGTGGACCTTCCAAAAAAAGAATGAAACAAATGACTAATGCCAAACCCTATTTTCGCTTATTTGCCAACTGCATACCCGTCAAAGGAGCGACCCGCAGTACAATATGTGATTTGCAGCGAAATACCTATCGCTTCATTCCCACACTATTCTACGAAATATTAGCAGAACTTCAAGAGCAAACAATTGAAGCCGTAAAAGCTTCCTACAATCATCAATACGACCAAGGCATTGATCATTATCTCGAATTGTTAGTAAAAAGCGAATGGGGATTTTGGACAGATGAACCTACTCGTTTTCCTGCAATAAATCTGCAATGGAGTCATTCTGCAACGATTACCAACGCCATCATTGATATCAATCAACAATCCAACCATAAATTTGAAAAAATACACAAAGAGTTGGATGAATTAGGGTGTAAAGCCCTCGAACTAAGAATTTATCACCAGATATTTCCACCTCAATTGCATCAAATCTTAGATGCTTTTCAGTTTAGCCGCCTTCAATTTATCGCTCTAAACCTCCCATATACTTCGGAATGGACGGAAATAGCCATGAAATCCTTAGTTGAGAAATATCCCAGAGTCCAACAAATGATTTTTCACACAGCCCCAAAAGATGCAGTCCATCAACTTTCTGCAAAAGTGCCTCTAAATGTGGTTTTTACATCAGCCATTATAGACAGTAAATACCACTGCGGAATCGTTAACCCCATGTATTTTTCGCCCAACCTCAGCCATTTCACAGAAGCACAAAAACACAATACCTGCCTAAACAGAAAAATCTCGATTGACCAAGATGGAAATATCAAAAACTGTCCTTCAATGGAAAAATCCTATGGAAATCATCGTGAAAGTTCGCTAAAGGATGCAGTTCAAAAAAAGCACTTCAGAGAAGTATGGAGTATTCACAAAGATCAAATAACTACCTGCAAAGATTGTGAGTTTAGATACATCTGCACAGATTGCAGAGCCTATGTGGAAGATATTTACAGCAAGCCCAAAAAATGCGGATACAATCCATATACTGCAAAATGGGAGGGAGAACACGCAGTATAATTTTTTTTTTAAAAAAAAATAAAAAATCTGTTTACCTTTTAGCAACTACCTTCCTTTACTAATTGAAGTCACCAATCAAAGGCAGTTATCTTGATAGAAAATTGTCTTGCTTTTCTACAAAAAATAAATTTAATACAGACAGGGTGACTATAGCTGTGTTAAAACAAAGCCTCCTATCGCCACAATAGGAGGCTTATACAAAACTACAATAGAATCCAAAATAGCTTTGTGAGTTTGTGACTCAACTGTAAAATTAACAAATAGTTTAAAATTTCAAAGCTATGTCAAAATATTATTTACTCAACCGTTCTACCCTATTATTTTTGTGTTGTTTTGTAGCAATGTCTTTTTTTATTAATATCAATGTGTTAGCTTGTATAAACTACCAAGGACCTGATGGTGTATGTGTAGAACAAATACAAAACAATAATTACCGATTTACGATTGACTATCCCGGATATAGTGAGAAAGATCTTGTGTTTTGGATTACGCCAGATGGACACTGGCAATATGGACATCAAATAGAACGCTATTTGGAAACCAATAGTTATGACTTTGGTACAGCACATGTGGTCAGAAAAAATGATACAGATTTTGGAATAGCCACTTATCCCATTCCTCCCTTCGATGTAACTGATACTTCAAATGGCATAAACCCAATAGTTGAAGGCGGAGCATTGGTGCTCAATAGTAGTTGGTCCGCTTCTTATGACCAATGGGTTTATACTATCATTACCTACACCAACACAACCGAGTCTGTCATTACTAACGGAACACTCAAATTATCCTATGAAAACAATGTTGGTTATTCCTTCAATCAAACCAATACAGTCATTCCTTACAACTGGGCCAACTACTTAGGAAGCAATAACTCTGGAAACCTCGATATATTAAATTGGTCTTTCAGTGATTTGCATCCAGGAGAACAAAGACACATATATGTTGCCTTTGAAGTAGCCCCAAATGCCCAAAGTAGTTGTACTATGACAGCAGAAATGAACTATGGCCATGGTATAAAAATACCTGCCGAGTTGAAACTCGAAACCAAAAATTATCCACACGATCCCAATTTTGTAAGGATAGACAAACCCTATGGCTCAGAATACAATTTCTACCGCTATTGCAGTGTATATTCCGAAATACTTGATTATACAGTTGGTTTTCAGAATGAAGGAGCGGGTATTGCCAAAGACGTGGTTTTAAAGATAGATATAAACCAAACAGGTTATCAATTGGGAACGCTTACTTTGACAGAAAGTAGCCACCTTGGAAATATTACAAACTTCACCTATAATCCGAATACAGGAACAATCATTGTTGTTTTTCAAAATATCAAACTCCCAGGTTTAGATGACCCATTCCAAGTCCGTTCTTTTCAAGAGACAACAGGATATGTGAGTTTTAGCCTAAAAACCAAATGTCAGATAGACAAACAATTACCTACCAATGCAAATATTTTCTTTTATGCAATAGATGGTACTCAAATGTCCCCTGTACAAACAAACACCGTAGTGGCTAGTCCAGGAGGAGAAGGGAACTACTGTATTACCTGTACGCCAACCGATGCTCCCATACTTGTAGCCTTAGAAGCAAATGAGGAAAAAACAGGAAAACGCAATTTGGAGAAAGAAATTACACACACACATATTTCCATGAGTCCTAACCCCTGTTCCGACTTTTTTGTGCTAAATTACCAACTCACGGAATCTTATCAATCCGTTCGAATAAGCATTGTGGATATAACAGGAAAGCAACGCAAAGAGTTGTTTTCCAATGACCATATGCCGAAAGGTGAACACAGAATGATGGCAGATATAGTAGATTTAGAAAGTGGGATGTATATTGTGAATATTCAAATCGGAGGTCAAAACGAGTCCCACAAATTATTGAAGTGGTAAATTTTAGCATTTATGGATACTTATAGGCATATTTTCTTCAAAATAACAATCACCGTTTTTGCCGTGTTAATGCCAATATTTGGTAGTTCAAATGTTGTCTGTGCACAAAACAAAAACGAGGCGGTTCAAGTTGATAGCACTTATGCCTATCAGTATCTTCAATCTGCATATCTGGAAAAAGAGGAATTAGCACTTGAAGAATCCAATGTATGTGCGGTCGAAGCTGCAAACTATTTTAAACAACTGCAAAACTGGTCGGAATTTTACAACTGTTATCGCCTAGTTACGGCCAATACGTTTAGGCTTCAACACTACACAGAAGCTACGGAGGTGTTTCAAGAAGCTATTGAAGGGATTAAGACTATACCTGAGGCAAAACAAGCAGTAGGATTGTTGTATCACTTACAAAGTGCTGTTTATCACCACCAAGGGCATTTTCAAAATGCAATAAAATTTGGGGAAAAAGCCATCGCAATTTTAGAGCAATTCGACAATGCTCCACACCTTGAACGAGTTTACTACAATTTAGCCAGCGCATATCAAGCAGAAAGCGTTGATTTTCATAAATCTATTAGATATGCTCAGCGAGCCTTACAGATTCATCTTGATGAGCCAAAAATGGATAGTACACGAATTGGGAAATTGTATAGCCTACTTGGAAAATGTCATAGAGGATTGCAGCAATACGAAGATGCCATTGAAGCTTTTCAAAAAAGTAACGATTATGAAGGAAGGAAGGATAACCAACTTGCGTACTTATTGTCAATGGTTTATTTGGATAAAAAAGACTGCAATGAGGCGTTGTCTTATGCACAAAAAGCATTGGACATTGCGGCTAAAGAAAAACTGACGGTTTCGGATGCGTACCTTCGATTAGCATTGGCGCACAATTGTCAAGGAAATACCCGTCAAGCAGACCTTGATTACCAAAAAGCCTTGACCATTTCCAAAGAAGTATACGGCGAACATCATCCCGATCACGCAAAAGTATATGTCTATTTAGGAGATTTTTACCGCCAAGAAGGAAGGTTAGACAGCGCACTTCAAGTATATCAAACGGCACTACAACAGTTAAATCCCAACTTCACGTCTTCTGATGTCCGCAAAAATCCCAATAAGATGGAAGGATACACTTCAATCTGGTGCATGGAAGCTATTAGAAACAAAGCGATTGTGTTTGAAGAAAAATTTGAAGCAGATAGTTCAAGGGAATACCTTCAATCAGCTTTGGAAGGATATGAATGGGTACTCAACAACATTGAATTTCGGCGACAGCGATACACTAATGACGAATCAAAACACTATATTCTCAACTACATATATGATGCCTATGAATCAGCCATTGAGGTAACGTATCAATTGTATCAACTTACCAATGATATGGACTACCTAAACAAGACATTTGCATTTATAGAAAGCAGCAAAGCAAGTGTTTTGAAGGAAGCAGTACATGAAGGAGCTTTGCAGCACGTAAAAAACATACCCCAAGATTTGCTCAACACTTTAGAGGAAGTAAAAATAGAATTGGCATACTATGAAAAACGAGCATACGATTTACAAAATATACAGCCACAAGATAGCCTCGAAATTGCCGATATTCAACTTCAATTGTTTAAATTGAATAGAAGTAAGGAGCAGGTGATTCTCCAACTATCTCAATATCCCGACTACTTCAAACTGAAATCTACTGAAAAAAAGCTGCCTCCACAACAACTACAAAAGGTTCTCTCCCCAGATCAAGCAATTGTCGAATACTTCGTTGGAACGCATCAGTTCTACACCTATTTGCTCACACAAGATACCATTGCAGTTTATCGTCATGAAAAACCAGCGAATTTTGACAAGCAGATTCAAGTATTAAAAGAAACATTGAGCAATTGGACTTTTGTAGTAGATTCTACCAAAGAAGCTGCGAATATGTATGTAAAAACTGCACAGCAACTATATGATTGGCTGCTAAAAGAACCGCTAAACCAATTGAAAGATAAGGAACATTTGATTATTATACCTGACGGGACGCTGGGTTACATTCCGTTTGAAGTCTTGCTAAATGATACACCAAAAGATCCCTTTAACTTTCAAAATTACCCTTACCTCCTCAAACAATACAACATCAGTTATGCCTATGCTAGTACCTTATGGTTAGAAAATGAGGAGATGAAAACTATATCAGCCAGCAATTATACTTTTGGAGGCTTTGCACCTGTTTACCAAACACCTATGTATAGTAGTATTGAACTGGATTCTTTATATAGTGACAATGATCAAGTTCCTTTAATGGCCATAAATGTGAGAAGCGGTCTGGGGGATTTGATCTATGCACGGCAGATAGTGACGCATTTGGCCAGTTTCTTGAATGGTCAAAAATGGATAGCAGAAGATGCCACAAAAGAAAATTTTCAAAAAACAGCTTCTAATTATGGTGTTTTGCACTTGGCCATGCACGGTATTATTGACGATTCCAATCCGCTTTATTCCCACCTTATATTCACGAAAACCAAAGATAAAAAAGACAATCGATTGACTGCTGCCGAACTTTACAATATGCAGCTCAATGCAGGTCTTGCTGTGTTGAGTGCTTGCAATACGGGAGTGGGGGAATTGAAGCGAGGAGAGGGAATCATGAGTCTTTCGAGAGCATTTGCTTTTGCAGGTTGTCCAAGTATGGTGATGAGCTTATGGAGTGTTCCCGATGAGCAAACAGGTATCCTGATGGAAAATTTTTATGCAGCACTAAAAATGGGACAGACTAAAGATGCTGCTTTGAGAACTGCCAAATTGCAGTACCTTCAAACGCAGGACAATCGAGGCGCATATCCTTATTTATGGGCAGGCTTTGTAGTAATTGGTGACACGGATGCCATTCAATTTGAAAACAAATGGTCTACTTCAATTTGGATAGCCTTATTGACCAGCTTGACCAGTATTTTATTCATTATGATGGCAGTCTATTACTTTAAAAAAAGAAAACCTACTGAATCCGTGTACTAATCATTCGAGCCAACACATCAATCGCCACCTCATTTTGCCCTCCTCTGGGTACGATAATATCTGCAAATTGTTTTGCAGGTTCAATAAATTGCTGGTGCATCGGCTTGACCGATTTTTCATAGCGTTCCAATACTTCCCGCACATTTCTGCCACGCTCCAAAATATCCCGATGAATTACCCGAATCAAGCGTTCATCTGGTGCAGCATCTACAAATACTTTGATATCCAGTAGATCCCGAAGACGAGGATGCGTCAGAATCAAAATCCCTTCCACTATCACCACATTCTTGGGTTTCATAGGAATGGTCTCATCAGAACGGGTACAGGTGAGGTAAGAATAAATAGGAATCTGAACACCATCGCCTTGTTTCAAACTGCGGACATGTTTGACCAACAAGCTAAATTCAATAGCTGCTGGGTGGTCAAAATTTAATTTTTGTCTTTCGGCTAAAGGCATGTGGCTATTATCCTTGTAATAATTATCTTGGGGAATAACCGATAAATTCGCCTCAGGAAGTCGAGCCATAATTTTTCTAACCACCGTTGTTTTACCTGCACCAGTTCCTCCTGCAATACCAACCACTAACATTTTAAATAAATTTTTATGTTTAAAAAACTGCTAAGTACTGAATATTACTTCAAAAGTAGTGATTCAAAATCACATATTTTTGTAGAATTTTGAAGAAATGCCACAGTTACGTAAGAAAATAGAAAAGGTTTCGAGAATTGGCATTTTTTTTGACTTAATAATTGCACATGCAGATTATTTAATTTAACTTTATACGAAAGTAGGGCATCTTGCACTACTTATTTTATTATAGAAAAGCTATTTTTTTTCAAAAACTGTTATAATATAATTCATTATATAGTTTTTTTTTCTGCAAACATTTTTTTAGAATAATTATTGTAGAAAAACCTTTTTAAGATTTTTTCCCATTACAGATCAATTTTTTGAACGTCCGCCCTTATAAAAGTATCAGTCATTAAGCGACAACATATTTGGTTGTGTATGTGTGTGTTACCAACTAATTATTATTGTTTAATGCTAAAACTAAGGTGTTCATGAAACTTATTAAAACACAGCTATGGTGCTTGTTATTCATACTAATCTACACTAGTATGGTAGCTCAAGTACAGCCTAATGTATTAGAAGCAGTATTACAAGATGACTATTTCAGTATAGAGGTGTCTATTCGAGAAGGATACAATGCTTTTGTCATTGAACCCTCTGGAATGAGTATAGTAGAACATGCTATCGCTTCTGGTAATCGAAATCTATTGACTACAATAGTCGAAAATATGCATACCGTATCCAATAAAGATGCATATACCCTTTTATCAAAAGCTATTGATTACAAGCAGATAGATATGGTAAAATATTTGTTGGGGAAAAATTTTCATGCCGAAATGAATAGCGTCGAAATGTATAATCTGGTTTGCCTTACCTTACAGCATGATTATGCAGACATTTATCGACTATTCACTGAATATTCCCCCGCTATTGATAACCACCAAATGGATTTTTTGTCCATAGCAGCTAATAGTGATAAATTTGATATTTTTTCTTTCATTTTCAAGTATAAAAACCTAAAAACGTCTGAAAAACTTGGCAGTGAATCATTAATACATCAAGCAGCCAATAGTCTCCCAATAATAACCTTTCTGATTAATAAAGGTGCTGACGTAAACGCTCTTACCACGAATGGGCATACACCACTACACCTTACCAAAGACCTAAAGATAGCTCAGTTATTGATTAAAAACGGTGCCATTGTAAACGTTGAAGACAACGAAGGACATACGCCGCTTTATTATGCACAAAAAGCAGGTGATACCGCAATGGTTCGTTTGTTTGAAAGAGCATTGGAAAAATAATTGAACTACCTCAACAGTTCGGCCTCCTATTAAATGTGATATCTAAAGCATACTATATACCAAATTTATATGCTTTCACGCTTATTAGGAGGCTTTTTACATTCTAATCGGAACTAAATTTCTTCAATTCTTGTTAGCCTCCAATATTTTTCTTCATATTTGCATTGTTACTTTTACTAGGGTAAGACTCAAAGAATCATCTTTTGACTTTGCTAACCAATGAGAATCAACCATTTTTTAATCTTGATTTTCATCCTAATTATTATTCTATGAACTTTATAGAAGAACTTCGATGGCGTGGAATGTTGCACAACAGCACTCCAGGAGTAGAAAAATTATTGGAAAACGAAAAGCCCGTTGCAGCTTATTTGGGTTGTGACCCAACAGCCCCTTCTCTCACAATCGGCAATTTGGCCTCCTTGATGATGTTAATTCACTTCCAAAAAGCAGGACACAAACCGATTGCACTTGTAGGCGGTGCAACAGGAATGATTGGAGACCCTTCTGGAAAGTCTGCCGAACGTGAATTGAAGTCAGTAGAAGTTTTGCATTACAACGTTGCTCAACAAAAGAAAATTCTTCAAAAACTGCTTGATTTTGACCATCCTGTAAATGGAGCAGAATTAGTGAACAACCACGATTGGTTTAAAGATATGCCTGTATTGGATTTCTTGCGAGACATCGGGAAAAACTTGACCGTCAATTACATGATGGCAAAAGATTCGGTAAAAAATCGCTTGGAATCGGGAATTTCCTTCACCGAATTTTCTTACCAACTCATTCAAGGCTACGATTTTGTGTACTTGAATAAGCATAAAAACTGCAAAATCCAATTTGGAGGAAGCGACCAATGGGGTAACATGACCGCAGGAACGGAGCTGATTCGCAAAATGTCGGCTGAAGGTGAAGAGACCGAAGCCTATGCTGTCACCTGTCCATTGATTACCAAAGCAGACGGTACTAAGTTTGGTAAAACCGAAAGCGGCGCAGTGTGGCTCAGTCCAGAACTAACCTCTCCCTACAAATTCTACCAGTTTTGGCTCAATTCTTCTGATGAAGATGTTAAAAGATACATCCGCATTTTTACGCTTTTGGATAAAGAAACGATTGAAGCTCTTGAAGCCGAACACAACGAAGCTCCACACCAACGAATACTTCAAAAGCGATTGGCACAAGAAATAACGACCATGCTACACGGCGAAGATGCTTATGACACCGCCATACAAGCCTCCGAAATATTGTTTGGAAAAGGTACAAAACAAACGCTCCGCAACTTATCGGAAGATGATTTTTTGGATATTTTTAGAGGTGTACCTCAAATTGAAATAAGCCAATCCGCCATTAAAGAAGGCATCAATGTGGTTGATTTTTTAGCAGAAGCAACCCAACTTTTTTCTTCAAAAGGAGAAATTCGCCGAGGCATCAAAGGCAATGGTATCAGTATCAACAAAGAAAAAGTTTCGGATGCGGATTCAATCATTACCACAGATGATTTGATAGCAGGGAAATATATTTTGATGCAAAAAGGGAAGAAAAGTTATGCGATTGGGGTGGTGAGCTAAACGATGTTACTATATGAATTACTACCTCTCGGTTTTTCCTTCTTTTACATAATATTTTTTGGCGTATTTATCAGGTCGAATCTTTGGGTCGTAAATACGATTGCCTTTTATGCGCCATTTTCGATTGGTAAAATATTCATAACGATTAAGTTCATGGTTAAGAAATAGTTCTATTGTGTAGTCGTTCCCAGTTAATTCTATGGAAGAAATTTCTATGTTTCCATAATCTAAAGATTGAATATGCAATTTTTCAGCCTGTCGAAATTTTGATAACATACATACTCCAAATTCATCGGTAGTAGTTTCTTCGATTAACTTAGATTCGTTCATCAACAAGCATTTTGCATAAAGTAAAGACACTTTACTCTCCTCATCTATTAACTTGATTTCGAGTCCTTCTTTGTTTGTTAAAGGGTTCATTATCAGATTAAAGGTTTCTTTATCTTTCTTTTTAGGTTGTTTTTCACTATTGAGAACTAAAGTATTCTTACTTAGCTCCCAAGTGCCCAAAGTTGTACCACAAATCATACCTTGTCTCCAGCAGTACTTAAAAGTCCTATCTGGATTTAATTGGATATTTGCCCAAACATCATGAGGGTAAGTAATCTGCCAGTAATATTTCCCAGAGATTTCGCTGATTGGTATTTGTTTTGAAGTTGAACAAGCTGCAATTATTATTGCAAAGCAAGAGAGAATAAATAGACGTTTCATTTGGCGTTAGTTTAGGTTTATCATTTTGTTTACTCTCTAATCTCCACCTTCCCTTCAATCCACGGACCTCCATTCAAATAAAAATCCATCCCCGTTTTCTTTTCAATATCCACCAGTTGATTCCTCACTTCAATTGGTCTCATATAAATAGCCGCTCTCAATTCGTTGGATTTTGACAATTCCGACTGAGAAGGCGGTTCAAGAATTCCATACATTGACGTTTCTCTATCGTTTTTGACGCAGTGATACCATTCATCTATCAATGCAAGTTCAAAAGGCGAAATTTGACCGTTTTTCAAGGCGTTTACCAGTTTCGGTTTTAAATATAAATAAAGAGTATCTTGTTGTACATATTCTTGTGAGATAGAATTGTGGTGACTGAGAATAGTAGACATCCAATAATAATTTCCAACAAGTTTTTCGCCAGGATAACCATAACTTTCAATGATGTTGATAGATTCCGCCATTTGCTTTTCGCTATGAGGCGCAAATTTTTTCTCAGCATACCTATCTTGTGCGTCCGAACTGAAAGTAAACAAAGCTCCAATGGCTTTCCATTGGTCTTTTGAAAACATTTTTTTTACCTGTTTTTGTAATTCTTCATTTAGATTCGATTCGTATTGATGCCTGAGCACTCGGTATTCTGTTTTGATTGAATTCCAATCTTCTTCCTTTTTTAATTGAGATATATATTTATTTCTCTTTATGGATTTTAGCTTCCATCCAGCCAATATTCCTTGCCTTAAATACTTCTTGGCTTTCGTTTTATCTTCTAAAAACAATGCAAGTTGAGTCGCTATTTGGTATTCTCTTAAAAATACAAAATCATAGTTGTCAAACAAGGATTCGTAAACTTGCAGCGCATCGCTGTATTTTTCCGAACCAATGAGCTTTTCAGCTTCTATAACTTGCTGATGGTAAATCGCATAATCTTGTTTTTCTCCTGCAATGGCGTTCACCATTGAAAAAATGAATATAAAATGAAATATAGAGGTGAATTTCATTACTTAAAAAAGATTTAGGTGTATCACGGTGAGATACTGAGGTGATTAATGAATGACCATTTCAGCTTCAATCAGGGATAAAGTGCTTTCATCACATCATTACTGCAATAGGACTCTATTCAAAACCCGTTCATCACAATTCTTTTGAAGGACAATTATCTTGCTTTAATTTTGGAGCATGATGACAAAAACAAACAAAAAGACGTGGCGGATTATTCAGATTATTGCAGTCGTATCGGCGCTGATTCCGATAGTGATAACCGCCTTTGAATTGATTACGACCAACAAAGAATCCGTCGTATTTTTAGAGAATTTTCACCCAACCCTCAGCCTGATAGTTCTTTTCTACTATGGCTTGTTGATGGTTTTGGGTGTGTCTTGGCTGATAAAACAACTTATCAACCAAATCAAGTTTCTCCTCCAATTGAAGAACGAAAAAACCAGAGCAGAGTTGCTTCATTTAAAAAGTCAGGTCAATCCGCACTTCTTCTTCAACATGCTGAACAACCTCTATGGTTTGGTAGGTAAAGATGATAAAAAGGCGCAAGATTTGATTCTCAAACTTTCTGATTTGATGCGTTACAGCATTTACGAAGGACAAAAAGATTTTGTGCCGATTTCGGAGGAAGTCGAATACCTCAAAAACTACATCGAACTGAATAAGATGCGCTACCACAAAAAGATAGACATACAGTTTGAGGAGCAGATTGAAGAAGATTATCAAGTGATGCCCTTGCTGTTCATCCTACTTTTGGAAAATGCGTTCAAGCATGGTGTGGAGAAATTGACAGAGAATGCCTATGTTCACATCAACATTTTTGCAGACAAAGAGCAAATACAACTGACGGTAGAAAACAATTTTGACTCTTCTGAGAAGGAAGAACAAGCTGGAATTGGATTGAAAAACCTCAAACGAAGGCTGCAATTGGCGTATCCTGACCAACATGCTTTGTCTTTTTCCATCACAGGAAATGTATATAAAGCCAAACTAAAATTGGCACATTTATGATTCGATATCTAATTATTGACGATGAATACATCGCCCACGAGATCATTGAAGGGTATTGCAAACTTTTGCCCAATATGGTATTGAAGAAAAACTGTTATGACGCACTCGAAGCCTTTGAATACTTGAACGAAAACCCAATCGACCTCATTTTTCTCGACCTCAATATGCCCAAGTTGAAGGGGTTTGACTTCTTGAAAACCCTCAATTCTCCTCCCAAAGTGATTGTGACAACTGCCTATAAAGAATATGCACTCGAAGGATACGAGTTGAATATTGAAGACTATTTGCTCAAGCCCTTCGGTTTTGACCGTTTTTTGAAGGCAATCAACAAAGCCTTTGTTTCTTCAAGACCTCAACAAACTCTTTCAAGTCAAAGCCTGCCTCCCAAAAAGCGGATTTTTTTGCGAAGTAACAAAAAGTACATACAGGTAGAAGTTGATGAAATTCAGTACTTAGAGGCTTCTGGAAATTATACCAAAGTGGTAAACGCAAAGGAAACGATTGTCATTCGAGAGAAAATTTCGGATGTGTTGGCATTGTTGCCCAAACAAGGTTTTTTGCAAGTGCACAAATCCTTTGCTGTTGCTGTTAGGCACATCAAAAACATTGAAGGGAATCAGATAGTTATTGGAAAGGATTTTATTCCGATTGGGAAAATGTATAAGAGTGGAGTTAATCAGCTTTTGAAGTCGTAGATTTACTTTCAACTAAATAAGCATCTCCCTCCCATTTAAACTCTCGTCCATAGACAAAAGCCAACTGACGCAAATGTAAAAACAAGTCATTCCAAAACATTTTCTCATAAAAACCTCCTTTTGGCGTTTGGTTGTAAATCATGATTGCTTCTTTGATTTCCCAATAGGATATAAGGTCTTTTTGAAGAATATCGTTTATTCTAACGAGAGCCTCGAACTGCAAAAATAGCCTTTCGCTTTTATTGGATTTTTTCTTATAAATCTCCTCCATTCTCTTCAATCTAATGAAGAAATATTCATCTAATGATTCTCCTTCATTTTCCATATCAAAGGGAGATACTTTTTCCGTTTCGTGAATCATAGTATCGTAATTTAACTGACCAATTCCATCCTCACCACCACCGACTTTGAAGCAGGCGTATCACTGTATTTTTCCTTCAAATTCACAGGGACCAATACATTCGCTTCAGGGAAATAAGTTGCCACACATTGACGGGGAATATCGTATTCCACAACCATAAAAGTTTCTGCAATGCGTTCCTCACCATCATAAGAGCTATGTAAATTCACAAAATCACCTTGCTTCAATCCCGCAGCCTTCAAGTCCTCTCCATTCACCATCACCACACGCCGACCATTAGAAATGCCCCTATATCGGTCGTCCAAACCGTAAATCGTGGTGTTGAATTGGTCGTGACTTCGAACCGTAGCCATCAAGTATTCGTCTGCCTTCAATTCGTGTTTGGGTAGTACATTGACCGTAAATTTCGCTTTGCCGACATCCGTATGGAATTTCCCATCCCTTGCACCATTCGGCAAATAAAATCCACCATTTTTACGTACCCGCTCATTGTAATTGTCAAAACCTTTAATCGTTTTTTCAACAGCATCTCGAATCAAATCGTAATTTTCCATCATGCCCTGCCAATCCGCATTGCCGACCTTTCCCTTCAATGTCGCCATTGCCAAACGGCACACAATTGCAGGTTCGCTGATTAAATGTTCGGAAGCAGGACGTAGATTTCCTTGTGAACGTTGGACAACGCCCATCGAATTTTCGGTACTGACAAACTGCTTACCACTTTTCTGCAAATCTTCCTCCGTTCTGCCCAAACACGGGAGAATCAAGGCATTTTTGCCGTGAATCAAATGGCTTCGATTGGGTTTGGTCGAAACGTGAACGGTCAATCTGCAATTCTGCAAACCTTTGAAGTTAAGTTCGGTGTCGGGTGTTGCAGTTGCAAAATTACCCCCCATCCCAAAAAACACCATTCCCTTTTTCTCAGCCATTGCTTTGACTGCATTAACCGTATTGAAGCCTTCCTTTTGAGGTGGATCAAAGTCAAAAACCGCTTTCAATTTTTCGCCCAATTCAGGACGCAATTTTTCCCAAACGCCCATAGTTCGGTCACCTTGTACATTGCTGTGTCCACGAACAGGGCAAGTTCCACCACCCTTTATGCCGATGCTTCCTTTGGCGAGCAAAAGATTGACCCATTCCGTAATGTTTGCTACACCATTTTTGTGCTGCGTCAAACCCATCGCCCAACAAACGATGATGCGCTCGGATGTATGAATCATTTCTGCGGCTTCTTGTATCTCGTTCAATGGAATACCGCACTGTTTCGACAAATCTTTGAGTTTGTAATTGTCCAAATCGTTTACAAAAGCTTCGTATCCAGTTGTATGTCGATTGATAAAGGTATGGTTGAATACCCTCCCTGGAGATTGTCTTTCTTTTTCGGCAAGAATCTTCAAGATGGCTTTGGTCAAAGCGACATCTTCGTTGATTTTGACCTGCAAAAACAGATTGGACAAGGGTATGCCGCCATTGAAGTAGTCCACTACTTTTTGTGGGTCTTTGAATTTTATCAAGCCTGTTTCCTTCAATGGGTTGATACTGATAATTTTCGCCCCTTTTTTCTTGGCTTTTCGGAGGGCAGACATCATGCGGGGGTGATTCGTGCCAGGGTTTTGACCTGCAATGATGATGAGGTCGGTTTCGTAAAAATCCTCCAATTTGACCGAACCTTTGCCAATCCCCAAAGTTTCGGAAAGCGCATAGCCACTTGATTCGTGGCACATATTGGAGCAGTCGGGCAGATTGTTCGTGCCAAATTGACGGGCAAACAATTGATACAAAAAGGCGGCTTCGTTGCTCGTTCGACCAGAAGTGTAAAAAATGGCATCGTCTGGACTGTCCAAATCATTGAGTTCTGCCGCAATAAACTGAAAGGCTTCTTCCCACGAAATGGGTTGGTAATGCGTTTGTCCTTCCTTCAAAATCATCGGATGTGTAATACGTCCTTGTTTACCGAGCCAATATTCGGAGTAAGTTTTTAATTCCTCTACGCTGTATTTTTGGAAAAATTCAGGGGTTACTCTCGCTTTTGTAGCTTCTTCTGCAACGGCTTTTGCGCCATTTTCGCAGTATTCCCCCAAACTCGAACGATGGTCATCAGGGTCAGGCCATGCACAGCCCGGACAGTCAAAGCCTTCCATCTGATTGACGCTGAACAAAGTTTTGAGAGTCGTGCTGACATCCATTTCTTCAAAACTTCGCTTGAGAGTCGTCAATACGGCAGGAATCCCCGCAGCTACTTTTTTGCTTTTGCCGACTTTGATGTTTTCTGCTTCAATGGGAGGCTGTACATTGATTTTTTGAAGGTCTTTCTTGTTTGGATTCATGGTGTTGTTAGGATTGCCGATAGAATTCGTATTTTTCAAAGATAAGGAGAATATGTTTGATAGTTACTTCAATGGATTCTATCTCCCCTCAATGCAATCCCCTCCATGATTTTCTTTTCATATTCGAGCCATTCTGCCCATCGGGCTTTTACTTGTTCCTCGCTAAAATAGGTGCGTGCCAATCCGAGAAATAGCGTGTAATGCCCTGCTTCTGAAACCATGAGTTTGTAGTAAAATTCACTCAACTCTTCGTCGCCAATGTTTTTCCAAAGCAATTTGAAGCGTTCACAACTTCGGGCTTCAATAAGTCCCGCCATCAATAGGAGGTCTAAGAGTCGGTAGTCTTTGCTATTGCCTATGGTCAAAAATTTTCGGAGTTCGCCCACATATTCATCTTTGCGTTGTCTGCCGAGTGGAATGTTGCGTTTTTTCATTTGCTGCAAAACCATTCGAAAATGCCCCCATTCTTCGGTGACAATTGGGGCAAGTTGTTCGACCAATTCTGCTTTATCTGGATAGAGCTGAATTAGGGAAATGCAAGTAGAGGCTGCTTTTTGCTCGCAATAAGCATGGTCGGTGAGGATAAATTCGAGGCTCTTTTCTGCAAGGTTTACCCAGCGAGGATCGGTTGGTAATTGGAGTCGGAGAATGGACATGGTGTTAAGGATGAAATTTTAAATTAGTGAATTTGCGTATTTTCAAAACACAAAAATAAGGGAATGAATGAAAATAGAAGTAATATGCTCTCAGAATAGATAGACAATAAAAATTAAGAACGAGTGATTCTTCAATTTTTTTTACGGATGTAGTTAATCCTCTCGACATTCAAAGCCATTTTTGGGTCAATTGTTTGCTAAATTTGTATATTTACCAGACCTAACCTATACAAACAATTTTGCGAATTGAAACTACTACCCCATAAGCATCTTAACGATGAGGTTTTATGGCTACAGCTGAAGCAAGGCAGTCAAACTGCTTTTGCTCAGTTATTTAGAAAGTATCATACCAGTTTGTATGAATATGGACTTCATTTGGTGAATGATAGAGAAGAGTTGTTGAAGGACACCATTCAGGAATTGTTTACAGAATTATGGGCTAAAAGAAAAAAGCTGGCAGATGTCCACTATGTAAAAACCTACCTTTTTAAATCTTTTCGCCGAAACTTGCTGAAAGAACTAAAAAAACAACGAAAGTTTGTGTTTTTGTTTGACTATACGAATATTCAACCCAATGCGTTTAGTCTTTCTATAGAAGATTTGATGATTGCAGAAGAAATGAGCAAAGAAACCCAATTAAAGGTAGCCAATGCCTTGGAAAATTTAACTGCTTCGCAAAGAGAGGTTATTTATTTGAAATTTAAGGACAATCTTGACTATGAAGAAATAGAAGCTGTTACGAATTTGAAATACCAATCTATTCGCAATTCGGTTTATCGGGCATTGAAAACATTGAGGGAAGTAATCAGGGTAAATTAAGCATCAAAATATTGAGTACAAAACTACAATTCGTATCTCTTAAAATGTAGAATACATTAATTTTTACGGCTGAAAATAGCAAATATCGCTACTGTGGATGAAAAAATACGTTAATTATTCCGTTGAAGATTTCGCAACTGACAATCACTTCAGAAAATGGATATTGAGGGGAGGATCATCAGAAGATTTTTGGCAGCATTTTCTCTCTGATCATCCTGAAAAAAAAAATGAAGTACATGAAGCAGCTCAATTGGTTCGACTTCTACAATTTTGCAACACCTCCACCTCAGCCGATAAAGAACTTCAGCAAACACTGAAAAAAATTAATACCCAACCTCCTATTTTCAATAGGTTTTCCTTCCTTCAATATGCAGCTGCTGTATTCCTCTTCATTTGTATCAGTAGCGTAGTATATTTTACACTTAATAGGAATCAAATTACCCATGCCACCAATTTTGGTGAGAAAAAAAACGTTGTTTTACCCGATGGCTCCGAAATAATGCTCAATGCCAATTCAAGCATTCGTTATACCAAAGACTGGAAAGATGCGCTTATAAAGGAAGTTACTTTGCAGGGAGAAGCCTTTTTTGAAGTAGTGCATCAAAGAAACAATGCAAAATTTGTCGTACATACAAGCACTTTTGATGTGGAAGTGCTGGGTACGAGTTTTAACCTTATCAATCGCCCAAGTAAGCATCAGGTGATGCTAAAAGAAGGCAAAGTAGAGGTGCATTTCATAGATAAAACAGACGATTTTGTTTCTTTTTTGGACACTACCGAACAGCAGCAAATACACCAAAACAAAACCTTGCAGTTGTCGCCCAATCAGCTATTTGAAGTTTCGTTGAAAGAAAGAACAATTGTTCGCAAAGAAGTCAACCCTACTGATTATACTGCTTGGCTTTCCAACAAATTTGTGTGCAATCAACTTCCTTTGGCAGATTTAGCTCTATTCATTGAAGACAATTATGGTTGGGAGGTGAAAACGATGGATACAGAGTTACTTAGCCAAAAAATCAATGGCACTATTCCTACCAATAATATAGATGTTTTATTAGATGCGTTACCCTTCATTTTGGAAACAAAAATGGTGGTGGACAAACAAAAAAAAGAAATTATTTTTACAGACAATCCATCCTAAAACACTTTTTTTGCGTCTTAGTAGAAAAAAATGCGGCAAAATCCTGCAATTGATAAAAATGCTCAGCCGTTTTTCAGAATTTTTAAAATTATTGCCTGTCTTTTCGGTTGCTTTTTTTATTTATACCCACTTGTTTTAGCACAAGAAACGAGGCATGCATCGGTCAGTAATAATCAAACGGTTAAGCTTAAAGATGCACTCTTTGAAGTGGAATCTCACTTTGATGTTTCTATTTTATATCGAAGCGAGATTGTAGAGGGCTTGTTGCTTCACTCCAATTTCGTATTTGAAGAAACTATACACCAAACCTTAGAAAAACTACTCCAACCTTTTGGCCTACAATACCAAGAAATCAACGAAAATACCTTTGTGGTTTTGTCCCCTAAACCTTCAATAACAAAGGATAAGGGAACGGTAAAAGGTAGAATCACCGATATCAATGGCGCACCAATGGAAGGAGTCAATGTGGTATTGAAAGGTACAAAAATAGGTGCCCCTACGGATAGCGATGGCAAATTTGAGATAAGAAATGTAGCGTTAGGTAGTCATGTGTTATGTTCGTCCTATGTAGGTTTTTTGAGCCGCAAAGAAACTGTTGTAGTTCAGCCAAATGTAACTACTGAAGTCAATGTTTTTCTGAATGAAGATTTCTTGGAGCTAAAGAATGTAGTGGTGACAGGGAGTCGTAACAATATCAGTAAAATAGAATCGAGTATTGCACTGACCACCATTAATGCTTCTTTTTTAGAAAAAATCGCTCCGAGAAGCACTGCCGATGTGCTGCAATATATTCCTGGGTTTTATTCAGAAAGTTCGGGAGGAGAGACAACTAATAATCTGTTTTCGAGGGGAATGTCTGCCGAAGGAAGCTTTCAGTATGTTGTTCTTCAAGAGGACGGATTGCCCGTTTATGAAGCGGGAAATATAGATTGGGCATCGTCTGATAATTTTACCCGTGTGGACTTGAGTCTGAAAAAAGTGGAGGCATTGAGAGGAGGTTCGGGCAATATTTTTGCGAGCAATGCACCAGGAGGCATCATCAATTTCATCAGTTATACAGGCGAAGAGCATTTGACTGCAAATAAACCAAAAGGAAAAATTCGATTGCAAACCAGTGATTTTGGTCAATTTAGGACGGATGCGAATTTGGGGGGTAAACTGACTGACAATATTTTTTTCAATATAGGTGGGTTTTATCGGCGAGATGACGGCATCAGACAACCTGGCTATACTGCCAACAATGGTGGGCAAATCAAGGCCAATATGACAAAAAAAATCAACAATGGATATATTCGGCTCTATGCAAAATACCTAAACGAAAAGAATATTTTCTACTTACCGATTCCGCTTATAAATGCTTCGAAACCCAAACCTGTGAATCACTTCAATGCGAATTATGGTACAATGAACGCACTCAAACAAACAGTCGTGAGTTTCCCAACACCAGAAGGGGCTAAAACTTACGACTTGACAGATGGGGCTCGCAATCACTTAGGGTATATTGGAACAGAAATGTCCTTCAAAATATTGAAAGACTGGACAGTTACCAATAAAAATCGAATCAGTTATATCTATAAAGGGACAGATGCCATCATTTCTGTATTTGAGCCTATTAGTGCTCAAAAATATGCCAAAGAAAAAATGGCAAATATTTCGGATGCAACATCTTACAATTACAGTTATTCAAATGGTAGTGACGTTTTTGATGAAAAATTTGCGAATGGAAATGGATTGGTTGGTGAACAAGGCTGGTGGCACAATGACCTGCAATTGAAGAGTGTAATTAATAGCCTTGAGATTAGTAAAAAGTCTGATGATCATATTTTTACAACAGGGGTTTATTTAAGCGAATTTTCAGATAAGACACAAAGGCATTGGGCGAATTTATTATTGGAGGTGAGAGATGACAATGCACAACGACTCAACCTTGATTTTTATAATCGAGATGGAGAACTCATCAGTACAGTTACACACAATGGCTTTACTACCTATCAAGCCTTTAATATTTGGGAAAACAATACGGGCAAAGCTAGGGTACTGGCAGTTTTTGCAGACGAACAATGGACGATAAATCCGCATCTAAGCCTCAATGCTGGACTTCGATATGAAACGCTCTCGGCAAGTGGCAGCCTTGAAAACACAGATATTTTTGACCTCAATCCTTCTAATAGTACTTACCGTAACCCAGTGTTATCCGAAATTCTTTTTGGCAATAACACCTTCGATTATTATGGTTGGAGCTTCAATGATTTTGCAGCTTCGCTTGGACTTAACTACAATATTACCAAAGATATGTCTGCTTATGCGAGGACTACGAAAGGTTATCGAATGCCCGATTTTGACAATTGGCAGGCGAGGCAATCGGATGGTGGGCAGACAGAAGATGTTTTGTTATTGGAGTCAGGGTACAAATATTCAGCTCCAAAAATCGCTTTTTTTGGAGCACTGTTTTTCACCTCTATTAGCAATCAGCTTACTACAGACAATTCGATAGATACCTTGGGAAATGTATTGCCCTTTCGGACAAGAGGTTCACAAACAATTGGAACAGAGCTGGAAGTGACAAGCAGACCTATCAAAAATCTGAGAGTGGATGTGAAAGCCACTTTGCAGCAAGCGACCTATAAGGTAGCAGACAGCCAAGAATTACCGAATCTTCCTCCTATTGACGGAAATCAAGTAAAACGCATCCCCAATGTTTTTTTTACTTTAATGCCTTCTTATGAATACCGAACATTGAAGTTTTTTGGTACAATTCAGTACTTTGGAAACCGATTTAGTGATGAAACGAATACAGCCAATTTACCTGCCTTTACCAACTTAAACATAGGAGTAAGTGTATCTACGCCATTGAAGTCACAGCGGGTTATTTCGTTTTTGGTACATGCCCAAAATTTGACCAATACCATCGGACTTACGGAAGGAAATCCAAGAATCATTGGGACAAGAGCAACTTCTACCCGTTTGGCCCGCCCAATTTTAGGGCGATCCGTTATTGTCTCATCGACTCTTAGTTTTTGATTCGTAGTAGTGATACCAAATGGCTAAAAAGCACAACAACAGGCCCAAACATTCCCTACTTTTTTCGATATAGGGTTTTTCCGTTTTCATAGACTCAACAAGTTCGCTCAAACCATGTTGACTGATCCATTCAAATACATTGGGAAGTAAATACGAAAAACCTCCAAAATATAATATCATCATGGCGAGTAACATGGCTCTATTGTACTCTTTGAAAACACCCAAAAGAGAGATAACCCCTACAATGCCATACACAAAAAACCATAGCACCGCATCAGGGTCGTTGTGCTGAACGGCTGCAAAAGCAAAGAAGATAATCGCTAAAACAATGTTGATAAGACGTGCTTTCATATTGGAATTTCTTTCTACGCTGCAAAAGTACAAATCCTATTCCAAAAGTAAAGGCTCCGTTATTCTTTCCTTCAAAGAGTTATTTTCAGTTCTTAGAAACTAAAATGAGTAGCGTAAGGAAAAAGCTCCTCCAGTTGAAGTCCTAATATCCGACCGCCATAGAAACACGGTTGGTTTGATGTCAATAGCCATCACAATAGGCGAACTTGTACTCAGTTCTAAGCCAAAAATACCATCTACTCCCACATTCAAATCGCTTCTCCAAGTTCCGATATGTCCTCCTAAGCCATAAAAAACATTCAAACTCTGATCCAGAACTTCTGAGTGAAACTCAATCAAAGCGGTCACCGAACCGCCTTTGTCACCGCCTCCTACAATCACTTCAAAGGCAGTATTTCCTCCCATGAACTGTTTGTAGGTGATACCAGTCGGAAATCCAAATCGAATTCCGACAGCGGCATCATAATTTTGAGCTTGTGTCAAGCCATTTGCTGCTAATAAACAAATGATTAAAAAAAGTAGTTTTTTCATATTTATCTTTTGTCAAAAAATTAATAATCAAAGGTGTAGGTTTTATTGTAATTTTAGTCGCAAACTAAAGACATTTTTTAGTAATTAAGTTGCTTATGACTCACAAACATCAACTTCCCGCATATCGCTATTACTTTTTAATGAAAAACGTAACTCCCAATCAATTAGCTTATTTTATAGCTGTTATTTTAGGGTTAGCCTGTTTTATCGTTAATTTATTGCTTATTTTTTTCTTCCAACTGACCATTGAATGGTATTGGGCTTTTGTAATGGCATTTGCAACAAGCGTTGTCGCTTATATCCTCTTTTACATTGCTTTAGAACGGTTTATCTACCGAAAAATCAAGTTGATTTACAAACACATTCACCGACTGAAGCAACCCAAGAAAAATGTTGGTGAGAGTGTAGATTTAAACGAAAATATCCTCGACCAAGTAGAAACCCAGGTCTTGGAATGGACAGCAGAGAAAAAAGAAGAAGTAGATGCCTTGAAAAAATTGGAGAACTACCGTCGAGAATTTCTCGGCAATGTATCACACGAACTGAAAACTCCGATTTTTAATATGCAGGGGTACCTACATACCCTCATTGACGGAGGCATTGACGACCACAAAATTAACATGAAATATTTGCATCGAGCTGCCCAAAATGCCGAAAGACTGAGTGCTATTGTCAATGATTTGGAGATTGTGAGCCGACACGAAGCGGGAGAACTTCAACTCAATCAAGCTCCATTTAACATTGCGGAATTGGTAGAAGAAATTTTTGAAGCTATGGAAATGATGGCAGATGCCAATGATGTAGAATTGAGCTTCAAAAAAGGTTCTCAAACTTCCATGATGGTATTTGCAGATCGGGAACGCATTCACCAAGTGCTTACCAACCTCATCTCCAACTCTATACATTATGGCAGCGAAAATGGCAAAACCAAGATTGGCATTTACGACATGGATAAATATGCGCTGATTGAAGTGACCGACAACGGACTGGGAATTGCCGAAAAACACCTTCCTCGATTGTTTGAGCGTTTTTATCGGGTAGATCCTGCTCGTTCCAGAGAAAAAGGTGGTTCAGGTTTGGGCCTGTCCATTGTCAAACACCTCATTGAAGCCCACCACCAAACCATTCACGTCCGCAGCAAAGAAGGTCTCGGCACCACTTTTGGCTTTACCTTAGCCAAAGCAAAGGCATAGGTTTTACAGGCCAATCACGGTTATATCCTCATGATACGTGACTGAATACTTCAAAGGGATGGTTTTTTCTTCCCCTCTTTCAATCGTATATTCCCACTCTAAATGTCCCAAGTCATTCTTTTTGAGCGTATCTGTATCGGATTCATAAACAGGTTCGATAAGCGTGACTTCAATATCGTTGTCGTTAGAAATAGGAATTTGATTGTGTACAGTTAGTTGAATCTCTCGTTTTTTGGAGTTGGTAATCACCGTTTCATAGGCATAGAGCATTTTCTCTTTGTTTTTGATAAAACCGACCGTCTTGCGAAGATTTTGAAGCGTTTTGTAGGTTACTTTCACTGCCTCGTCAATGCCGAGACCTATTTCAAAATCTGCTCCCGAGGCGGTAAAAGGAATATTGGATTTTGCTACAAAATGATTGTCCATGAAGATGTTAGATTCACCTTTTAGCAAGGGATATTCACTATCATTGGTGATATTGGCTTTCAAATAGGCATGAGCAGACTTAGAAGGAACTGCAATGTGCACAAATTCAGTTTTGTACGACTTCTGTAAAATATTCACCTGTTGTGCTTGGTTGTCACTCAAAATAGTGGTCTTGCTGCCCACACCAAACACCACCGAAGCTGCTTTTGTATCAACCGACGTTTCTTCATATTCCATTGGTGTAGCGTCTATCTCTTTGGCCATTTCTTCTCGTTTCATTGCTCCTCCTGCACTCATTTCGTCTGCCATTACAGAAGGGGATGCGGATATTCTTTTGTAACTTTTACTTTCAGGCCTTGGAGGAACATATTTACTCAAAAACCAACTGCCCAACATAGGCGGTTCTCCGCTAATATGAGGTTGGGCAGTCGACAATTCCAGCCCTATACCTTCCCAATCCTCTCCTGTTCTTTGACTTACCATTGCTTTGTAAGCCAAAATGACTTCGTTGGTATCGCTGTTCACCCGTACATCATAGACAGGATACCAAGCCGCACCATAGACCACATACGACAATTTCAATACGACTTCCTCTGCACCTTTTGCTTCCAAGACGACTTGCACTTGCTTTTGTGTTTTGGTCGTTGTCTGTCCAAATGAGTTCATTTCTCGCCTCACCTTATCCAATTGTTGTTGAATGTCTTGATTTTCTTTTTGAACAACCAAAATATCCGCATCAATTTTTGTCAATTGTGTTTGGTGTAAGTCAATCATTTGCAGCCATTTTTCGGGCTGTAAACTAGCAGAATCTGTTGCTTTTTCAGAAGTAGCGGTGATTTTTGCAGCAATATTTTCTACCAACAAACGTGCGCTTTCCAGACGTTGGGTTTTCATCTGCAATGCTTTTGCGTCATTTTGTAGTTCATTTTGATGCTTTTGCAGTTCCTCCAAACGTTCATTCTGATTGACCACAAAATGCTTGGTTTCCAACTTTACATCCTTCAATACGGCATTGCCAGCACCTGTTACTTGAAGGCTATTTGCTTCAATGTTTTGGGGCAATTTATCAAACACAAGGGTTTGATTGCCTGTTTCAATTGTAGCTGTTGCCATGCGTGTCACTTGTGCTCTGTCGGTAAAAACGGCAACTTGTATGATTTTAGAGTCGAGGGTTTTCATGTTTTTGGAGTTTGATTTTTTTTTTTGTTTACAATAGGTAGAATATTAAACGTTTTTTGGAGCTAAACTATATAAAAGGCAGAAATTATTTACAGAAAATAGCTTGAATATAGGTTTGAGGAAATGTTGATACCAATGATTGCCGAAAAGGGAATACCAATGACGAATGAGGAGGAATCGGGTAGGAATACAGACTTTTTTAGGGGTAGAAACGTTAATTTTGCGAATATGAGCCTTGAGCAAATCAGCAAAATCATTTTAGGGTGCATTATTTGCATCACCGTCCTATTAGGCTACCAATTGCAGCAACTACGGTTCAGCTACGATATGGAAGATTTTTTTCCAATCAATAGCGAGGACACGCAGTTTTTTGAGCAATTTCGTCAAAATTTTGGCAATGACGATGACTTTGTATTGGTCGGAATCCAACACCATCAAGGAATTTTCCAACACGATTTTTTGCAGCAAATAGACAGTCTCACCAAACGCATTGCCGCCTTGCCCAATATCGAAAGCGTACAATCGCTGACCAATATCAAAGAATTGCGTAGAAGTGGAATGTATTATAAATTGTTGGAAGTACCGTATTTACATTTTGATCGACCAGAGAAGTATGCCGAAGACAGTATCCGAATCTATGAAAGTCCCTTGTTGGTTGATTTTTTGGTTTCGAGTGATGCCAAGTCTGTATTGTTGTATGTCAAAAACGCCGACTTGTTGGGAGATACAGAGTGTAGAATACTGACCAAAGATTTAGAGCGAACCTTTGAAGATTTTTCTTTTGAGGAGTATCACATTGCAGGCAGATGCACAGGGCAGACGGTGTATGTGGACATGATTCAGCGAGAAGTGCGTGTTTTTATCGGTTTTGCCATTTTAGCGATTGTGCTATTTTTGTGGCTTACCTACCGCAGTTTTTGGGGCGTATTGCTGCCTTTGTTGGTGGTTGGGCTGACGGTTTTGTGGACAATGGGGATTATGGTATTGAATGGAAAATCAGTTGATTTGATTTCCAATGTGATACCTACCATTTTGATGATTATTGGCATTGCTGATGTCATTCACTTATTGACAGATTACGAACATAGACAAGCCGAAAATCGGGCAAAGGGTTTTCCTAAAAGTGCTACGGATATTCTCCAAACAACGGTCAAGGAAGTGGGCATGGCCACTCTATTGACGACCTTCACGACTGCCATTGGTTTTCTCACACTCACCACTTCGAGGTTCAAACCTTTGGTGGATTTGGGTTGGTACGCAACGATTGGATTGTTGATTGCCTTGTTGCTGACCTATACCTTAGTGCCGTCGGTTCTTGTACTGATTGAAGGAAAATTTCAAATTAAAGCCCAAAAACTCAATCCCATCAGTGCCTTGAATGCCCAAAAACTACATTTGGGAAAAGGCAAAATGAATTTGCAAAACCTGTTTGATTGGACAATGGGACATTCCAAACAAATCGTATTGGTTTCTGCAATGGTTTGTGTGGCTGCAATATGGGGAGCAAGTCAAATTAAGGTGAACATCTATATATTGGAGGATTTGAAGGAAGAACATCCACAGCAAAAAGGCTTTGCTTTTTTTGAAGAACACTTTGGAGGTGTGCGTTCCTTTGAGTTGGCAATGAATACGAAAGATACTTCAAAGCATATTTTTGATTTTGAAGTTTTGCAGGAAATTGCATTGGTGGACAGTTTTTTGACCGAACAGTATGGTGTGAAAAACTTAATATCTCCTGTGGTCGTCATGAAAACTGCTAATCAAATTTACCATCAAGGACGCAAGGATTACTACCGAATGCCTGAAAACCCGAAGGAAACGGGGCAAATAAGCAAACGACTACAACAATATGCCGATGATATTCAATTGAATAAATTGGTGGATGCTTCAAAAAACAAAGCGCATATCAGTGGCAAAATTCCCGATTGGGGCAGTCATCTGGTAGGTCAAAAAAATGAAGCCTTAGATTTGTTTATAACCAGAGAACTGGGTGAAAGTCAACTGGAATATAGAGTCACTGGCACAGCATATTTGATGGATTTGAACAATAGTTTTTTGGCAGAAAATGTATTGAAGGGATTGGTCATTGCTATTGTCATCATTGGTATATTGTTTGGCTGGTTGCTCCAATCATTTAGAATGATTTTTTTGGCTTTGATTCCCAATCTTTTACCTTTGTTATTCGTGGCAGGTATTATGGGTTTTGCGGGGATTGACCTCAAAATTTCTACAGCGATTATTTTCATTGTCGCATTTGGCATTGCAGTAGATGACTCGATTCATTTTTTGAGCCGTTTTCGCAGAGAAATATGCAGTCACAAGGTAGAGGCGGCAGTTAGAGAAACCTATTTACATACAGGTAAGGCAATTATCGTTACATCGCTGATTTTGGCAGTTGGATTTTTGACGCTTTGCAGTTCCGATTTTTTAGGCACTTTTTACATTGGTTTGTTGATTGCCGTTACATTGTTGGTCGCATTGCTGGCAGATTTGTTGTTATTACCCGTACTTTTGGTGTGGTTTTACCGTCATTATAGAAAAGGAGAATCGTGAAAAATTCGCCTAAATAAAAGAAAATAGGTACATTCAAGTTGATTTATCAGAAAGAAAGTATGAGAAAAAAAATAAGCTGCCTTCAATGGGCTGCAATGTTCTTCTTCTTTTGTTCTACATTCACTTATGCCCAACTCCCAACGCTTGGAGGAGGCAGTGGGGGTGGTTTTGGAGGAGTAAGTAGGGGAGGAGGAAGTGGAGGTACTTCAAAGCCGATATTGCAGAAAGATACACTCAATATTGACGGACGCTACGATACTATTTTGTTCAGCACAAACCCTTATACGCTGCAATTGCAGAAAATAGATACCAACATTACTAACTTGCACCGCTATCATCCTGCCCTGCAAAAGAGTGAATTTCCCTACACGCATTTGGGTAATGTCGGACAAGCTCATCAACCATTGGTATTTGAATATCAAAGAAATATTGGCTTTCAACTGGGTATGCGGCAATTTGATGCCTATTTATTGCAGCCCGAAGACGTACCTTATTACCATTCCCATTTTCCCTATTCTCAAATACAATACACGATTGGTCCAGAGGAGGAACAAAACTTTGGGGTAGATTTTGCAGTACATCCCAGCAAAACACTCAATATCTTTTTACGCTATCGGAGTGCCAATGCACCAGGAATATACCAGCGTCAAAAAGCCATTTTCCGAAATTTTGTGGGAAGCGTGTGGTACCAGCATCCTAAAAATCGCTATCAGTTAATCGCTCATTACCTCAACAATAATGGAACGATTCAGCAAAACGGTGGGGTGGCGGAAGATACAACGGTCACAAAATTGAATGAAGATAAAATGTTGTTGCCTATTCGCTTATCGGCTGCAGAGAACAAATTGCGAGAGCGCAATATTTTTGTGCAGCAAACGCTGGATTTTGGAAGGCGGGTCAAACGAAAAATATCCATTGATACCAATACCATACAGCAATTGCCGATACCCATTTCTAAGGATACTACCGCCGTCCCAATTCCTAGACTTCCTAATGATACACTTCGAGATAGCACCATTGTTTCACTATCCAAAGATACGCTTCAAGACCGCATACCCATTCGTCCGATTAGGAAAAAAGCGAAGGTAATAGAGCAGTTTATACCCAGAGGGAGAGTTGGGTATGCACTAACCTACAAAAACAATTGGTACTTGTATGACGACCAACAAACTACTGCAAATGCGGCTGATTACTACAATGCGTTTTATTTGGGAGATGCAACAGGTATCGAAAACCGCCCTGCCCTGCTCTACACTCCAATAAGTCAAGAAACGATTCAAAATGAGGTTTTTTTGATGTGGATTGGCGACAAACAGAAAGGCAGCACGAACATTGTTCGCAATGCAAGAATTGGATTGTTGCACCAAAATACACAAGTGACTCAGGCCAATTCCATTGATAGTTTGACCTATTATACTTCCGAAACAGCAAAAAATACTTTTGCGGCAAGAATAGACACGACTCAACGCTTCAATACAGGACTACTCAATTTTCAAGTGGAAAACGATGTGCAGAAAAGCAATCGGCGGTTCACCTATCTCCTGAAAGCTCAATATGCTCTTTTTGGCTTCAATGCGGGTGATTTCAATGCGGAAGCCAGTATAGATTATCCCATTGCTCCCAAATTGGGCAGTCTGCAATTGAAAGGAAGTATTAAAAATTTAAGCCCCGACTTTGTTCAAAATCATTGGTTTGGCAACTACTTCAATTGGGACAACGACTTCAAAAAAACACAGAGTTTACAAATAGAAGCGACCTATCACCATCCCAAACTGCGGCTGGAAGTGAGCGCACGCACGCAGATTTTTGACCAACTCACTATCTGGAACACCTATTCGCAACCGACTCAGCTGTCGTCTGAATTGAGTGTGAGTCAGTTTGTTTTGAAGAAAGGATTTAAGTTACTTCGCAAGTTTCAATTTGACCATACTTCCGTTGTACAGGTTTCGAGCAGCGACTTTATTCACCTGCCCACTTATTGGACTATCAATAGTTTGTACTATCAAGGATATTTGTTCAAAGGTGCAGCATTGGCAAAAGTGGGTTTCGATGTACATTACAATACCAACTATTTTGGAAATGGCTACAATCCTGCAACGGGTCAGTTTTTCCTTCAAAACGACACGGAATTGAAGTTTTATCCTGTTGTAGATGCTTATATCAATGTGAAAATCCAGCGGGTGCGATTGTTTTTGAAGATGGAGCACCTCAATCAAGCTCTGGTACCGAGTTTTGACAACGGATATTTTGATGTGCCACATTACCCAATGGCTGACAGGGCTTTGAAGTTTGGAGTGCGGTGGATGTTTTTTGATTGATTTTCGATGAAAATTTGATTCCTCTCAATTTTTAGAAACCGTTCTTGCTTCAATTGTTTCAATACATTTCGTACCGTTTGCACAGAAGTTCCGACAATTGCGCCAATTTCGGCAGGCGAAAAACGAGGAATCGCAACAATAGATGAATTCACTTCCTCCCCTTTTTGCTCTGCAATGGACTGAAGCCATTGACGGATGCGAATATACGCATCATCTCCTTGAATCTGTGAATGAACCAACTGCTCAGTTTGTTGCAGGCGTTTGGCAAACAACTCCATCAGTTGTAACTGCATCAACCAATTGTCTTTCATCAATTCTTGCATGGCTTCAATCGGAATCTGACAAATCGCTGTATCTTCCAAAGCCTGAGCATATTCACCCATATTGAAGGGCATAATCAAAGACAATTCACCAAATAAATCACCCGTCCAAGCCACGTTTTGAATGAATTCTCGTCCATCTTCTGACCGTTTGCTCACCTTGACCCGACCTGACTTGACCAAATAAATTTTGTTGCCATTTTTGTAGGGATGGTAAATGTATTCACCTTTTCGAAATTGTTTGGTTTTGAGTGCTTTTTGCTGTTGTTTGAGAGGTAAAAATCGCAATAAACGCTCAAAGGTGATGCCTGTGATACCCAATGTGTGATTTGTTCTACTTGCTGTATTTGTATTCATAAGTGCGGATATTTGTGTCTTGTTGTCTGGCAATTTTTCCTGTCTATCTATTTGGTAGTTTGTAACCTGATGCCTTTCTCTTGATGAAAGAAATGATTGCTTTAGGACATTCTTTGATTGGTTTTCAAATTGTATTTTTGTCAGATGAAATCTTCAAACAGTCTTTTTGAGTTGGTCAAATCTTTGACTCCTGCCGAAAAACGCTACTTCAAAGTCTTTGCCCAACGCCATGTCAAAGGCGAAGAAAACAACTATGTGTTGCTCTTTAATGCGATTGACAAGCAAGATGTCTATGATGAAGCCCAACTTTTGAAAAAAATGAGAGTGCAACTGCTTGTACGTCATTTTTCGTCCGAAAAAAATTATCTCTACAAGCTGATATTGAAGGCAATGAATGCCTATGATTTGGATAAATCAGTGGATGCAAAAATTCAAGAACTCATCGGTTTTACCACTTTTTTTCGCAAAAAACGATTGTATCAACAAGCATTGAAGCAACTGGACAAAGCCAAAAAACTGGCAGTGAAATACGAACGTTATTTTTATTTGGTCAATATCCTCCATATCGAAACCACCATTATCAACTATTCTCACGAACTGCGAAACCAAAAGAGGTTAAAAATCAATCAAATAGAAATGGAAGCGGCTTTTGAAAAAGCACAATTGTACGATGAATACAAGCACCTATTTGACGAGGTTTTTTGGAAAAACAACAAAGGGATGTATGCAACCAATCAAGAACAAAAAACTTATTTTGAGCAAAAACTTCAATCGCCCTTACTACAAAATCCGTGTCCTCTAAGCGATTTTAGAACCCAAAAACTCTACTACCAAATCCTTCAAATTTGTTATGTCCAAACCCATCAGGCGCAAAATGGCTACGACTGCGCTCAAAAAATTGTGGATTTGTACGAATCCCAAACACACTTTATGACCAATGAAATGGACAATTACATTTCGATGCTCGGCAATACAATAGTGAGTTGTTACCAATTGGGAAATTTAGAAGCAATGTATCAAGTCATCCAAAAATTGAGAGCCGTTCCAGCGCAAACCTTCAATCAAGAAGTGGCAGTATTTGAAACCTCCTACAATGCCGAAATCGCTTACTACAATCAGAAAAAGGATTACAAAAAAATTGAAGAACTCCTCATTGGCATTGAGCAGAAACTCAATCGCTATGGTAGCCGCATCAAACAACCTTCGCTGATGGTTTGGTACTACAACATGGCAAGTCTTTATTTTGCCTTGACGTACTACGACAAATCTTTAGATTGGCTCAACCGTTTTTTTGATCTATATATTTCAGGTGTGCGAGAGGATACCTACAACAAAGCCATTTTTCTAAATCTCTTTTTGCATTGGGAACTCGGCAATCACCGCCTGCTTGAATCTCTCCTTCGCTCGGCTTCAAATTATCTGCTGCAAAAAAAGAATGTCTATTCTTTTGAAAAACAATTTTTAAGTTTTTTCAAAAAACTGCTGAACTTACCCATTGAAGCAAAAACAGAACGAATGGCATTGCTTCAATCTTTGAATAGTGATTTGCAGCAAATTGAGGGTAAAGTTGAAAAGCGTTTTTTGAACAGCACGGTTATTTTGACTTGGTTGGAGAAACAACTCACTTAGTCAGCATCATCTGCTTCGTATCCAATACCTTACCATCCAAAATCAGTGTGTAAAAATACGCTCCTGCCGATAATTGACTCGCTTCAATGCGTGTTTGTCCCTGTCCTCTGCCTTCAATTTTATGGCTGTACAAAAGCTGCCCATTGACGGTAGTGATTTGCAGTACTGCATTTTTCACCGATTCAGGGATAAAGTAGTCAATTGTAGTATTTTGGTGGAAGGGATTGGGTTGATTTTGAAGTAATTGGGCATCGCTCAACTGTATAACATCCGTTGGTTTTGCAGTAGATTCATCAAAAGTATTGTTTTCAAGAATAGGTTTTTGATTCTCTGCCAATTGTTGAACCAATGCTTCCAATTTATTCAAGCGATTTTCCAGCGTTTTATTTTCTGACTTCAAAACCTCCATCTGTTTGTTTTGGGCTTCAATAATAGACTGCTGTTCTTTGACCGCATTGATGGTGACATACCAAAGTGCATTCGGGTCGAAGCTGAGGTAATCTGTTGATTTTTGGTTGGTTGTGTCCACATATTCCATACTACTGACCATATAGGGAGCGATGCGTTTCATATCTTGGGCAATGATTCCCACAAACTCATTGTCCATATCAATTCCTCCTTCGCCATTGTAGCGAAAAGTGACAGGATTGATTTGCTGCAAAACCTTCAATCCATCTGTAAATGGTTTCACATCCTTCTTCAATCGTTTGTCGGAAGCTACTGACCAACTTCCACCACCAGGTTTGCCTGCGCTACCATTGACATGAAGCTTAAAATCAGGCTCACTTGTACCAATTCCCACGTTTCCTCCTTGATACTCAATGTGAAAAGTGCCATCTTCCTGATATGATTTACCAATAAAAAAATCACTTTCATTTTCGGTAGGTTCATTTTGAACTCCTGCCAACCACCAAGCACTCTGCCCATAAATCTGTATAAATTCGCAAAGAGCATCATAATCTTCTGCCCCTCCACCAATTTCTATATCGCTCCTCACCTCCAGTTTGTTGCTCAAGTCTGGCACATTTCCAATCCCCACATTCCCACGGGTATCCATGAAAAACATATTTTGATTGTCCTCTTCAGTACTGATATAAAAACGAGGATGAACAAAGGCATCATTAGGGTCTGGGTCTTCATTTTGAGCGCCTACAAACCAATCTTGTACACCGCTTTTGATTTGTAAAAACTCCGTATCTCCATCTTTGTCATCTTCTCCGCCTCCAATAACAACATCGCCCAAAGCGTGTAATCGCTCAGTTGGAGTAGAAACACCAAACCCAGAATTGCCATTTTTGAGGACGGTAAAAGCATTGGAGCGAGCATCTTCGTCGTAGCCATTTCCAACTACAAAGGCACGGTCTGTTCCAATAAAAAAGAAAGTAGAATCACCAGGTTCATATTCTTCACAATAAGCTCCTACAACCACCTCATGTATAGAACGGGCTATATTTCCCCGCCCAAAAGTGGTGCTGTAATCACCCCGAGAACGGTTCGCTGTTCCTATGGCGGTAGAGCCAGCGCCACTAGCCTTTGCGCCCCATCCCATCGCAACAGTAGAAAAATTACTTGCATGAGATTGGTAGCCCATCGCCAAAGAATAAAAACCTTCCGCTTTTGAATCGTAGCCCAATGCTACACTGCCTATCTGAGAGGCGAGATTGTTGTAGCCCAAAGCTGTTGAGTAGCGACCAATGTTGGCATAGTCCCAATATTGAGCCTCCCCTTCTCCTTTTTCTTTTAGTTCTCCTGCCCGTACAGCAGACTTTCCACTTACCCAACGCATTTTGCTGCCCTCGCCAAGAGTGTCTGCGCCAAACAAAACCTCTTTGCCTTCTCCAACGTGTAAGGCAGCGGGGCTATGAACATTGTTGTCCACATCAATTTTCAATACGCCGCCCACTTCCATGTCTTGTGCCATTGAAGTTTGATAGAAGTTAAAAAGGCATAAAAGAAAAAGTAGTGGTAAAAAATTGCAGTTGTAAGGTTTCATTTTTTGAAGTTTTGATTTGGGTGAAACAATCCATTTCCACTGCAATTTATGGGAAGAACACATTCTGGACAAACAATAAAAGGTCGGTTTTTAGGGTTTCTGAAAGGTAGTTTTTGAAGTTTTTTTGAAAATTATTTATTTGACAATCAGCAGGTTGATTAAAATACAAACGCCCTTCAGAAATGGGTTTCTGAGGGGCGTTTTAAAGTAGAATGGAATGCATACCGTTTATCGTACTCACTCAAGTTAAAACCCAAGTTACTTTGCAGCCACCAACAAAGGTTTTACAATCTTTGTCCAAGCTGCATATCCTTTTTCGTTCATGTGCAGCATGTCTTCTACAAAAATGTCTTTTTTCGGCTCTCCACTTTCATCCAACATCGGTGCGCTAATGTCCACATACTCCATATTTGGCTGTTCTGCAAGGTAATCTGCAAATAGTTTGTTGGCATCTTCCATTTTCGGCCACATTTCCCAGCGGGCTATTGAGGGCTTCATACAGAGGTAAAAGAGCTTTGTGTTAGGGAGTTTGGCTGTGATTTGGGCAGTCAATTCTTTGAAGGAATCAAAGGCTTCTTGAGGCGTTCTACCTTCCGAAATATCATTTTCACCAGAATACAAAACGATTATTTCTGGTTCATACGGAAAAATGATTTGGTCGGCATAATGTACGGCTTCGGGCAAGGTCGAACCTCCAAATCCCCGATTCAACACTGCCAATCCTTCCATGTCTTCCTTCAATGTGACCCAAAATCGAATGCTCGAACTGCCTGTAAACAAGATTTCTCCTTTTCGAATACCCTGCTCGTGGTCTTCTTTTTGGAAGGCTGCAATGGCTTCGTCAAAACGATGGATGTCAAAAGGGAGTTTGGCAGTGGATGATGGGGGAGTTGATTCTTTTGGGGGTGTTTCTTCAGTGGATTCTGTTGAAGTTGAAGAGTTTGTATTGCAACTGATTGCAGTGAAAGCGATTAGGAGGAAAAGCAGGAATTTTTGTTTCATGTTTAAATACATTTTGGAAGTATATAATCGGTTGGATAACCGTCAATAGCGAGAATTTTTCCGTAGTAAGAGAAAGGACGAAGTCTTTTTAAAAAGTTCAAGACATATCTTTTAGAAACGGTATCGGTTGTTTTTCCAGCAACTAATCGAAGCTTGAAAATGACCTTAATATTTTCATTCAAAAAATAATTTCTAAGTCTATCGCGGATAAAGTCAAATAAACAAGTTTCAAATTTCTCTCTCAAATTTGAATTATCTATTGACTTTGTATTTCTAACATTTTTTAATTCAATTAAATAGACATGAAAATGATTTTCTTTGCAGCGTTGGATAATGAGGCAATCCACAGAAGCAGGTCTTTTTTCAATCTTCAAACTGTTGTAGTAGTCATCGGGTTTGATTACCAATAAATCAGCTTTGTCAATCCCCTCTTCAATGGCAATACAAATTCCTTCATCTTCACAAGCCTCTTTGATAAAATCCTTCAACAATTCTTCGTTCTTCAAATTCTCAATTAGCATCTTGTTGTTGGTTTAGGCGGTCAATGGTGTTCATTCGTTCTTCATACAGTTCTTCCGAAACAGGCAAAAAATTGGTATCTTCTACTCCCATTTCATTGGCTTCCATGTCTTTTTTGACCACACTCCCTTTATCGGTCATTTCTATATGGTAAACTGCTACCTTATCTGCATCTAACTCTTTTGCCAACAACATGTTGCTCACCTTGTCCAACATATAATCGCTATGAGAAGTCATAATGATTTTGACATTGTGTTTGGTCAATTCTGCAAAAATCTTCATCAATTTGACTTGCGTTTTGGGATGTAAATGGGCTTCGGGTTCTTCGATGATGAGAATGTTTTTTTTATCCGTTTCTTCCTTGATGATGTGCTTCAGGAATAAAACCAATGGAGCTAGTTCAGAAATCATTGAAGCCGCTTGTGTGATTTCAATGGTCAAATCTGTATTGTTTGGAGAGAAAAATATTTTCTTGGTTGTATTGTCAAAAGATATTTTTCCTTCAAATATTTCTTCTTCTATTTTTTCGCCAATTTTTCGCAATTTCTCATTGAAGTGAGTTGTATTCATTTGCGAAAGCGTCAAATAATAATCCGATACGGGTTCAGAAAAAGAAGGAATTTTGAAGTCTGCTTTGATTTGATGGCGGTATTGTGAGAGTTCTGCAAAGATTTGTCCGAAATTGTTGATGGACTGGTATAAGCCAGAACGAGAGGAAGGGAGGATATATAATTCATAATCGAATAAGTATGATTTCAATAATAGCTTATTTATAATGTTTTCCCATATAAGAATATCTCTTATTTTACCATCAAAAACAGAAGTATCTGAAATAGCCCCCTTAACTTCTATAGTTCCTACCATATTGTCAAAAGGGTTTTGATATGATAGATAAACTTTCTCAAATGTATGATTATCAATATAAGTGGAATTTGCAAACTGAATATCTAACGAGCCTATGTATGTCCTAATAATACAAAAAAAAGGTTTATTTTTTTGATAGCGATTAGTTACCTTCTCTAAGTTAGAATAAGTATTTTGAAATGATGCCTCGATTTTTGGAAGTAATTCTTCCTTCAGTAATACTTTTACCCCTTCTTCTAATTCCTTTGTAATATCAACCCATTCATTTTCTATTAAATTCTCGAAAAAGCTTTTTTTATTCTTTTCGAGTTTTTTAAGAGTAGATAGGTAATAAAGTCTAATGTGATCTGAATTCTTTTTTGCTATTTCATAATGATAAACCAAATTCTTCATCAACAAATACAAACTATTCACCGCATAACTCTTCCCCACGTTGTTCTCTCCATAAATCAAATGCAAATCCTTCTCTAAGTCAAACTCAAAGTGGTGGATAGGTCCAAAATTGTTGATTTCGATTTTCATAAAATACACAAATTCATTTAGGCTTACAATATCGGATATTTTTCAAACATTCCCTACATCAACTTATTTTTGATTTTCATTCCCTACTTCGCTATCTTCGCACACATTAATTCTTAACTCACAATAAAAAAACGACCCATGCGAGGAGCATACAGCATTTTAGCAGTAGTAATCATCATTGTATTGTTGGGCGTATTCGCCATACAAAGCGGCAAAACAAAGGCTTATACCTCGAATGAAGGTTCACACAAGATGGAGCTTACCCAACCAAGTGAAGTATATGCCAAATATGACTTCAAACCAAAGGGACAGGCTGTTCCCGTAGATACAATGTCTTTGGAGGCAGTGATGGATTCAATTGAAGACTGATTGGTAATCAGTGTATGGGTATTGGTTTTTTGATTTATTCTTGAATTGTACTGTAAATGAAACCTTCAAAATAATACAGACCAATTAAGACCTTAATCAACTCTAAATCAAAGAGTTTTTGTATTTTAATTTGTGCTTTGAACTTGAGTTTTCAGTAAGTGTGTAACCTTTTACCAAATTCTACCACTTTATCATATACATTCTCAATTAATCAAAAAAACATGAGCAATAAAATCGAAAAATTTGAATCCGAATTTGGAAGCCTATTCATTGAAGTAGGAGATCGTGTCGGTACACAAACAACTTCAATTGGATTTAGCAACAAAGGAGATGCCCCAGAGACTTTCAGTGGTAATTTGGAAGATGTGCTTGAACCCGTAAAAGTAGCCGCAGATACGGTTATCAAAAAAGTGTTGTCTGCTCAAAATACACCCTCGGAGGTAGATGTAGAGTTTGGTTTGGCATTTGATAGAGAGATAGGTCCTTATATTTCAAAAGGCTATCGGGATATAAGCTTTCGGGTTAAGGTGAAGTGGAAAGCTAAAGAGGATTAATCAAATCTTACCTTTTCTCAACGCTTCAATCAATGGGAAATATACCTCAAAAGACATATAACCGAAGCGATGGTGTTCACGGTCGTATAATACATACATATAATAATCAGCAGGGATGCATCCCTGCTGTTCTCGATTAAAGTCCATAAACTGTTTGCCTTCAATTCCAGTTGGTCCTCCATAATCATATCCAGTTGTTGCCTGAGCATGAAGTGCCTCCGTCATATATTGTGTTCCAACATATTCCAACTGTGCCACATGCACCAACTCATGTATCAGCCAAGCCATGTCATTGTTTCCTTCTTTGGCATAAATCGAGCGGGTAAAGTGTATGGTGTAACAAATACATATCCCCAAATCCAATGCACCTATTCGTCTGGCACCCATATAAGCAAGGGGTGAATTTTCGTGAATCTGGATTAGATCATAGGGAAGACTGTCCTTAAAAACACGTTTTGCTTCGATCAACTCCAATTCATTCAAAGGACGACAATTGGGCTGAAATACTGTCCACCAAAATGTCCAAAATTCACCTAATCCGAGTAGATCAAATATTTTGGTAAACAAACGTCCTGCCCAAGCAATTATTCCCAACAAAACGTACCGCATTTTTAATCCGAAATTACTTCGCACAGGAAATTCACACTGCCATTTTTTGAGGGCAGAAGGCTTGAAAAAATGTACTGCCAATCGCCACAGGCGACGGGGTATTTTTATAAAAAAGTTTTGCCAACAAAGGACAAAGACTTGAATGATATGTCTAAAGTGTCTGTTCTTCAAAATTTATCTCTTGACAATAAAGGCATCTCTATAGCCTCTCGATTTTACTTTTTCGAGAATTTCATTGGCTTTTGATTCGCTAAAAGAACCCAACATGACTCTTTGTAGGGTAGTAGTAGCCTTTTCGGTGTCCAATGTTCCTAAGTCTTTCAAGTTAGAAAATTTACTTAAATCAGGCTTACCGAAAACTCCTAATTGAATTTTGTAATTGCCACTTGGAGAGGGAGTATTTGTACTGCCACTACTATTTCCTGCAGATGCTTTTTCGGTTCGTGTCACCAAGAAAGCTCTTGGATGACCCTTTGCAGCTACTTTTTGTAAAGCGGCATCTTTTTCAGAGGCATTAAAAGTACCCAATAATACACGCTTCAATCCGCTTGGTGTTGTTTCCATCTCCAACTCACCTATACTCTTCAAATCTGAAAATTTACTTAGATCAGGAGAACCAAAAACCCCCAGTTGGATTTTGTAAACCATCACCGAGCCAGTTGGAGATGTATCAGGTGGTGTTATAGGTTTATCAGTTGTCGAACCAGAGCCACTTCCTGTAGAAGAACCGCCACTACTGCCACTCAAGGTACGAGTCACCAAAAATGCTCCTGCATACCCACGAGATTGAATGATAGGTAACACTTTGTCTGCCGATGTTTTGTCATAATTTCCTATCAAGACACGGCTCAAGGAACTGGTTGAACTGACTTTTTCTATTTCCAAAGTTCCCAAATCCTCCAAGTTTTTGAACTTACTCGGGTCAGGTTCACGAAAAACCCCCAACTGTGCTTTATATACTTTACCCGAAGTAGGTGTTGTGATTGGAGGAATTTCAACATCTGTCGGTTTATCTACAGGTTTGTCAATTGGCTTATCAGTTGGTTTATCTACGGGTTCGTCAGTATCATCTTTTGATTTTGGAGGAGGAATAGGGCTTACTAATAGTCCATTGAGCTTTGTATATAAATCATCATAGCTCATATTTTCACCTATTACCTTACCCGTAGGATCTAACAAAAAAGAATAGGGCAATGTGTTGAAACTATAAGTATTCCAGTATTGTGAATCGTAAGTAGCCCTTTCAATTACCAAATCAATCCATGTGATGCCATCCTTGCTTATTTGGTTCAACCATTTGCTTTTATCTTCATCAAATGCAACACTGTATATGGTGAATCCATCTGCCCCCTTAAAACTACGTGGCTTGAAAGTATCATAGAGTTGTTTGTACTCCGCATGACCAGTTGCTGCGGTTTGATTGTCCCAAGTTGCCCAAAAATGCAGCAAAACATATTTCCCACTTAGGTTCGATAACTTACGGAGATTATCCTGTCTATCTGGCAAGACAATATCAGGAGCCTTTTTACCGATTAATGGATGTTGTGTCTGTGCTTCAATGGGTAAGAGTGCCACTATTTGAAGGACAAAAATAACAAGTAGGATGGATAGGATGTTTTTGGTGAGGAACTTCAAAGACATGGTATAGGGTCGTTTTTAAGTTTGTGCAATAGTAGAGCAAGTTAATGATTTTTTGAATAAAATCAGTTGTTTCGCATTAAAAAAAAGCCTACTCATAAATTCAGAGTAGGCTTTTTTTGACCGAAAGAAAAGTAATTTATTATTTAGAAAATCGAGGCTTAGAGTTACGCATATAAATTCCCCAAGGAACTTTTTTGTAAAAGCCCTGTCCATAATACTGCAATATTTGGTCAAATTCGGGGGCATCAAGGTATCCTCCTACCGAATTTATGGGCTTAAAATTTTCGTCAATGAATACAGTTGAAGGGAACTGCATATTGCCTCTCAACAAATAAGAAGCCAATTCATGTGTTCGATATTGACTTTTTTTATCCACTTTGTATTCTTTTTCTCCAAGTGTAATTTTTTGGCTGGTAAAGGCATTTAGCTTTACAGCATAAAAATTTTCGGCAATATATTCTTTCACTTTAGGATGTTCCAAGGTGGTTTTGTCCATTTTGGTGCAATAAGGACAGTTGTTCATATATACATCAACAAGTATTAATTTGGGATTTTTTTGTTGCAGTTCAAAGGCATCTTCAATACTCAACCAATTTATTTTTTGGCTATCATTTGTTTCAGAGTTTGTCTCATTATTGTTGACAAATGTGAAAGAACTGCAGATTGCTGCAATGGATAAAAAAAGAGAAAAAACAAAATAATTTTTTAACATGGCTTGGTAATAAATAATGAATTATAAAAATGATTTTCACCTACCTGTTAGCGAAAAATAGGTATTTATATTGCCTTCAGTAGTTGAATTCTTACTCTTGTTCAGATACAAAAATATCTGTAATGTCGATAGATTGTGAAAAATTTTGCAGTCCAATTTCCTCTTTGATAGGTGATTGGTATTCTTTTGTGAAATTTCCCCAAGGCATTTTACGATGGTAATTCCCTTCAAAATAATGTAGTACCATATCAAATGATTTGGCATCTAAATAGCCTGGAAGTGTTTGGATGATATCAAAATTTTCATCTAAAAAAACAAAAGACGGATAGGCTATTTTATTGGTGAGTAATTTGCGGGCAAATTCGTGGTACTCGGTGTAGTCTTCCTCCACATAAATATAGGTTTGTCCTTTGAAATCAATGGGGTCTTTTGTTTCTCCATTGAATTTTATAGCATAAAAATGCTTATTGATATACTTGATAATTTCAGGATTCCGAAAAGTCGTCTGATCCATTTTTTTGCAGGGTGCACACCAATCTGTATAAAAATCAATCATCACCTTTTTGGGTTTTTTCTTGGACAGTTTAACCGCTTCCTCCAAACTAAGCCATTCAATTTCATTTTGATTGATTTTGCTAGAAGTGGTGAGATTTCTTTGAAAATTTTTTGAAACAAAACAGCCATTGCAGAAAAGTACGGCAATGAATAAAAAACTTATGGGTATGAGTCGAATCATTTTTATGGTTATTTGTTGTTTCAATAGAATTAATATTGAATTTCAACGTTAATTTTAGTAATAGTAAATTTTGGGTTAATAGTTTTGCAGCGTTTTTTATATTCCTTTATTTGAACCATATGCAAAACTAAACCGTTGCATATATATCCTTCAAAAGAATTTTAGGACCATAGGGTTTTGCTAAGAACTCCAAATAAAAATTAGTTTTTTGTGGGGTTTTTATTAAATTTACACTTACTTAGCTTTTAGGCACTTCCTATCTTTTAGTGTTTCGATAAGAAATAAAAATTGTTTCATTAATTTTTCATTTTTTTGTCAAATTTTAAGCAAAGATATTTATTCATTTAATAATATTAACGCCTTTATAGGTATTTATTTTTTTCATAAATCAAGAAGCTATGAAAATCTTATCCAAACTTGCCCCCTCCCTTCTTATTATTTGTTGTTTGATGATGGGTTTTACCTTTCAGATACAAGCACAAATGGTTGGTGGAACTGTTGGCAGTATTGCTCCCAATATAGAACTACCTGACCAGTATGGTAATAAAATCTCTCTCTCTGGCTTACGTGGAAACCTAGTTTTGGTTCGCTTTTGGAAGTCTGGAGACCCCAATTCAAGAGCTACCAATTCAAATATTTTTGCACTACATCAGAAGTACAAAAGTGCTTCATTTCAAACAGCCAAAGGTTTTCAAGTCTTTATGGTTTCATTGGACAGCCGTTTAGACAAATGGAAAATGGCTCTTCAAGAAGACCAACTTCCTGAAAACTACCATGTCAATGATATTTATTCAAAATATGTTGCACCTTATGGTGTTCGGAATTTACCTGCCAATTTCTTGTTGGACGAAAATGGCATCATCATCGCCAATACCAAATCTATGGCAGAATTAGACCAAGAATTGAGTAAACGTGCGAAAGTATATGCAGGAACTACTACAACCGTTAGTCCTACTACACTGACAACTGTAAACTCTACTCCTACTATTTATTCTGATTTGGTGAATACATCTGACAGGCCTACACCAAGCACTTTCAATCAGCCTGAGACAACTATAGCCAATGTATCGTCTGCCGAATCTACTTACATGATTCAATTGGGAGCATTTAAAAATTTGGATATAAATAAATTTTTGGATGCTTCAGAATATGGTTTTGTCACTGCTGAAGATGCAGGAAATGGTGTCCAAAGAGCTTTGTTGGGTAAATTTAACTCTCCTGAGGATGTTGTCAGTACACTCAGTAAACTCCGAGATAAGGGATATCCAGATGCTTTCCCAGTAGAATATAAGAACAATGATAGAAGAATCATTGGTAAAAAAGAAACTACTGCTATTGCCTCTAAAATGGGGATTACTATTGCAGATGCCCCTGTCAGCACTGCTACCCCTGAAACTATGAGTGTAAATACTACACAAATACCTTCTACTACTAACATAGTTTCTACTACCAATACAAATACTACTACAAATAGCGGAAGTACTCAATATGAATACCCATTTTCTACCATCAACACGAATAGCAATCCTATCACAAGTATTCCTGATGATGCCATAAGCACTACTTACCATAGTGGCGGCAGTACCGTTATAACAACTTCAACGACAAGTACAAATGGAAACATTGCTACCCACAACAGCAGCGGTAATACAACTACAGGTAATACAACACTCGTACCTTCAGAGATTCCTGTTTTTACAGGTGGTGTAAACCCTGCTACTACCTACAACAATAATCAAGGAACCTACTATGATAGTGATGCTTATGAGTTGAGTTGGTATCCATCTGAACCCAGTCATGCACAGCCAAATATCATTGAATCGCCTTACTACAATGAAAACCCAATAAGTAAAGATCCTAATGGGGTACAAGTACCTAACTATGACAACAACAACAATGGGTGGCAACAACAAGGATGGAGTAATAGCACTCAATCTACTACAAACGGACAGTGGAATACCAGTACTCAACCGAATACAAATGGACAGTGGAATACCAGCACTCAACCGAATACAAATGGACAGTGGGATATGAACAATCAAGCACCTGCTACTTCCAACTATACTGAGCCAAATAACCAACAGTTAGACCAGTCTTTAGACAGTTATTTGAATAGCTATGATTTTTCTTCTGTGGATGACAATTCAGATCGATCTACAAGCACCAATAAGAAGAAAAAGAAGAAAGCAAAAAAAAGTAAAAAGAAGAAATAAGAATGGACTAAGACTCATTGCTACCAACATATTGAAGGTAAGTACCGAGTCATTCTATCTTTTTTGCAGATAAAAGGGAATAGACATTTATACAATGTCTATTCCCTTTTTTTATTTTTCTTAATTTTACCCACCAAAACAAAAAATAACCAGACATGTCAGTAAATTTAGGAATAGGCTCTCGTATCAAAGAAGAACGTTTCGGAATTGGTGTAATCGTAAAGATTCTAGCAGAATCTTATGGAATTACCTTTATGCAGCATGGCTATATTGAACTATCACAAAATACTACATTAGATGTGATTGAAGCATTGCCTACTGCAACAGATGTAGTATCTATGAAAGATGTGGAACGAACCTTCAAGCGTTTACTCAGCAAATACATGGGCGAACACGAAGAGATAAGACTTGGCGATAAATGGGAAGGTGGCACAATGCTTTTGCAACCTGCTGATGAAGATTTGAAGCCAAAGGAAATTCCTATCGAAACTTTTTTTCATAAAATAGTAATGGTGCGGGATAGAATGAGGGTTTTGGAACAACGAATCAATAGCAATAGCAGCCTGACTGATGAAGAAAAAGTAAATTTGCAGCAATACGTTACCCGTATTTATGGCTCGCTTACGACCTTCAATGTACTGTTTAAAGACAAAAAAGACCACTTTAGCAGTAAGTAAAATAGAATGACAAATTTACCCACCTATACTTCTCTTCAATTGGCACTGAGAAATGGTCAAGACAGAGAGGAAATTTGGATTGCCTATAAAGGAGTTATTTATGATGTGACCATTAGCCGTCTTTGGCGCAATGGAAAACACTATGAGCACTGGGCAGGTCAAGATTTGACTGAAGAATTGCAGGATGCGCCACACACAGAAATTGTTTTCCAAAAACTACCCATAATCGGATACCTCAAAACGATAACATTCGACTAATTTTTACTTTGTCATGGAATTTTTCAAAAAATATAAAAAGACATTCATGCTTATAGCGGCAGCCATTGTAGTGGTTGTCAATTGGAATTATATTTCAGAAAACTGGGAGTTTTTGCTAAAAGAATGGGAGCAGCAAACGGAGCAACAATCAAAAACAAAGGATCATGATACACAAATAGACATCCCTCCAATTCTCCCTTCTGAAGAACCTGATTCGCCAACAGAAACTACCCCTCCTACTTCCACAAAAGAGCTGGAAAGCGTAAAAATCGTGAGTTGGAACTTGTACAATATTGGCATTAGTAAAGATGATGAAGAAGTGGAGTTTATCGCCAATCTGTTGAAAAACTACCATATCATTGCTATCCAAGAAATTTCTACACAGCTGAGCGGGCCGAGAGCAGTAGTGAAGCTGAATGATGAACTGAGCCGTAAAAGTGGTAAGTGGGACTACATTATCAGTGACCCGACCGTTGGGCCTGGTAGCGAACGATATGCCTATCTTTGGCGAACCGATTTGGTGGAGCTTTCTGCAAGACCTTGGTTGGTGAAACCTCTTGAGGATAAAGTTGATAGAGAGCCTTTCATGGCACGCTTTAAGTCTGGCGACAAAACTATGCTGCTTGCTAACTTCCATGCAGTCCCTACTTCAAAAAAACCTGAAAACGAAATCCAACACCTTGTTGATTTACACAGACTGTATGGCAAAGACAACCTCCTAATGATGGGGGACTTCAATTTGTCTCAAAAACACGAGGCGTTTAATATATTGAAGCAACGAGGATATGACCCCATTTTGGTCAATCAAAAAACAAGCCTACGCCGAACAGCCATCAACGGGGATTATTTGGCACAAGAATACGACAACCTTTTTTACAATAACTCCGTTTTCAACCTCAAAAGAAGTGGTATCCTTGATTTTGTTCCTAAATTTGAGTCGCTAAAAGATGCAAGAGAAATATCCGATCACTTACCAATATGGTGTGAGTTGAGTTGGAAGTGACTGGTTAAAATAACAAAATATGAAATTTGATACATTATCTATCCTTGTTCCTGTGTACAATGAAGAACACACCATCCAGAAAATCCTCAAAAGATTGTTGGAAATCAATCTTATTCATAACATACAAAAAGAAATAATTTTGGTAAATGACTGCTCGACAGACAATACCGAAGTCAAAATTCAAGAATTTATCGCACAGCATCCCGAAGCTCCTATACAATACTACAAACACGATAAAAACAAAGGAAAAGGCGGTGCATTGCATACAGGTATAGCCAAAGCAACAGGAGACTACCTCATTGTCCAAGATGCAGACTTAGAATATGACCCCGAAGAATTCAATCTCTTGATAAGACCTGTGGTGGGCGGAGAAGCCGACATTGTGTATGGCTCTAGGTTTATGGGAGGCAAGCCTCACCGCATTTTGTTCTTTTGGCACTCTATTGGCAATAAATGGTTGACCTTCTTATCCAATATGTTCAACAACTTGAACTTGACAGATATGGAAACCTGCTACAAATTATTCAACACCAATATGCTGCAAAGTCTTCAATTGAAGGAAAAACGCTTTGGTTTTGAGCCAGAAGTAACCGCTAAGATTTCACGTATTCCCAAGGTTCGCATTTATGAAGTCGGTATTTCTTACTATGGTAGAACGTATGCAGAAGGCAAAAAAATAAATTGGAAAGATGGTTTTCGAGCCATTTATTGCATCATCAAATACGGACTTTTTTCAAAATAATCCAAAATGACCCAGCAAAAAATCATTGTCACAGGAGGAGCAGGATACATTGGTTCTCATACAGTTGTCGCACTCATTGAAGCAGGATACGAACCCATTATTGTAGACAACTATTCCAATGCAGATAGAAACATAATTGCTCAAATCGAAAAAATTGTAGATACTTCTGTTCGACATTATGAAGTGGACTGCAATGATTTTTCGGCTTTTCACAGGGTATTTGAAAAAGAAAAAAATGTATTGGGTAGCATACACTTTGCCGCATCAAAAGCGGTGGGAGAATCGGTGGCAAATCCCTTGAAGTACTACCACAATAATATTGCTTCCTTGGTCAATTTGCTTCAATTGCAGCTAGAATTTGGCATCGAACATTTGGTATTTTCTTCCTCTTGTACGGTGTACGGTGAGCCTGAACAACTGCCTGTGACCGAAAACTCACCTATTCAAGTTGCCAATTCACCTTATGGCAATACCAAACAAATCTGTGAGGAAATTATCACCGATGTAGTCACTTCAAAAGCAAATTTGAAGGCAAGTTCGCTTCGCTATTTCAATCCGATAGGTGCACATTCCTCTGCTTTAATTGGTGAATTACCTTTTGGCGTTCCCAATAATTTGGTGCCTTTCATCACCCAAACTGCTGCGGGCTTGCGTGAATCGCTCACCATTTTCGGTGATGACTACGATACGCCCGATGGCACTTGCGTTCGAGATTACATACACGTTGTGGATTTGGCAAAAGCTCATGTTCAGGCCCTAAATTGGCTGCAATCACAAGAAAAACCTAATCTTCACGAAGCCTTCAATCTGGGAATGGGCAAAGGATACAGCGTGTTGGAAATCGTTCAAACATTTGAGAAAGTGAACAATCTGCAATTGAATTACCGAATTGGTGAAAAACGCCCGGGAGATGTGGTCAGAATTTATGGTAGTGTCGACAAAGCAAATCAGATTCTGAATTGGCAAAACGAATTGAGTATAGAAGATGCTTTGAGAGATGCTTGGCGGTGGCAGTTGCAATTGAAGGAAATCACAAACAAATAAAGGTGTTTGATTTTCTCAACATCGAAATTTCCGAAGTCTAATAGGAAATCAAAAGTCTCCCCTCAAAACCTTTTCGTCTGTCAAACTTTCCAAAAACGCCTTTAAGTCTCCTCTTTCTTGCTTGGTCAATTCAAAAGGTCGAATGTGCGGACTTTTATTGACGTTCGATTTTCCGCCATTTTCATAGTGTTGGATTACTTCCTCCAGCGTGTTCACACTACCATCGTGCATATATGGGGCAGTCAAAGCAACGTTTCGCAGGGAAGATACTTTGAATTTGCCAATGTCGGAAGAATCTCTGGTAATCAAAAAACGCCCTTCGTCTTTGTAGTCAGCATACAATCCATTGTTTTCGTAAGCATTGGAGGTAAAATTGAACCCTTCATGGCATTTTGTACAATTCGTTTTTGGGGACTGAAACAGTGCCAATCCTCGGATTTGGGCAGGTGAAAGTGCCTCCTTTTTCCCTTCAAAATGGTATCGGTCGTAAGCACTATTACCACTTATTAGGGTTTGTTGAAAAGCAGCCAAAGCACGGGTTACTGTGAAGCTGTTGATATCTCGATTGTAGGCTTTTTGGGTAAGTTCCACATATTCAGGTTGTTTTTTCAGGCGTTTGACCGCTTCATTCATGGTGAGTGCCATTTCTGCATGATCGGTCAAGGGGACAAATACTTGCAGCGGCAAAGTTCTCGCCCCTCCATCTCTCAAAAATGCGTTTTGATACACTAAGTTCATCAAACTCGGTGCATTGCGCTTTCCCAAACGACCTTCTACTCCTCTGCTAAATGCCACCGTATCGCTGAATGCTCGATTAGGATGGTGACAAGATCGACAAGAGATGCTGCTGTCTATAGATAAAATGGGATCAAAAAATAACTTTTTGCCCAGTTCTACACTTGCTTCTGTCAATGGATTGTCCTCTGCAATAATTGGATCAGGAAATCCTATCGGAATTTGCAGCGCAAAAGGAACACCTTCTTTTTGTGGTTGTTCTTGCGATTGATTGCAGGAGGGCAAAAACAAGCCATAAAAAAGCACAATTTGAAGCCAGCAAAAAAATAATACTAGTTTTTTCAAAAAAACAACTGATTTTATGTCACGTTTTCGCTTCTCAAACCCACTCTATATATGGAGGGTATTTTGAAGAAAGGAACGGAATATACACTTTTTTCATGTTAAAAAATAAGTCAGGGGGCTAAATTTACCCATTTTTTTGTTCAATCGCCCAAATCTTTATCCAAAAGTCATAGAAACCCACGGTACCTCTACCTAAAACTATGAAACTGAGTGGAGAGAGTACGGTATTCTATAGATTTTGCCGATCATTATTTTTTAGCTATTGGCTTTTTTGTAAGCGAAATTTCAAAATTAGGCGTATAAAAAGTTGATTTTGAAGTATAGTGTTTATTTGTTTCTACCTCATGGCCTGCAAAATTCGTTCGGCATCTTTGGGTTGACACACATAGAATCTCCGTGTCTGAAGATCTCCGCCATTGTCCAACATCCAGTAATACAAGCCGCTGGGGTAGTTTTTTTCGGTGAGCAATAAATTGAAGTCCATACTTTCTACATCCAACTCATATTCTATTATTTCTTCATTCTTTTGATTGAAAATGGTGAGGTAAGCATCTTCTCCTATGGGTACATTGAAGGAAAAATGAATTTTATCAATGCAAACTTCATTTTCCTTGGGAGTCAAGATCTTCAATGAAGTATTTCCTGCTTTTACAGTCTGCAACATCCTCCGTTCTAAGCGAGCATTGGGCGTACTTTCTTCAGCAAGGGCTTTTTGGAGAATACCTGCAAGGAAAACATCCAAATCTTCATTGGTAGTAGGTACAACGTAGGTAGAGGTTTTTATTTGGTCAAAAGGAAAGTAAGTACTATCGATTTTTTCATCGGCAATTAACTCATAGATTTCCAACACTTCTTGAGCTGCTGTTGGTACTTTGAGTAGGTACTCCTGAAAACTATCAGGCAATTTTTCGACTTTACCCAACTTGACAGCTTCGGCATATATCGCCACTCCTTCTAGGGTGAGATGCCCTTTTGTATCGAAATATTTATGTGTGTTTTTCATGTAAATTCTCTTTAATAAAATCGTGTCAATCTGGGTTTTGGTTTGTTCGTCCTTCATAGACGTACCAAAATACACAATCTGGACATTTTTTGTGGAATAGTTTTAGGGTTTTTCGTGCAACTTTTTGGTTAATTTTCCTCTTTTAAAGGAAGTGTCTTCCATTATTTAATCCTTAAAATTATAGACAATGAATCACATCCTTAAATCTACTTCAATCATTGCTTTGATGCTGACATTCAATGTTTGTCTTCAAGCACAAGCTGAGAAAGTGCTTTCCTTTGATGCTGTTCATGTTTCGGGCAATGTAGAGGTTTTATTGCAGCAAGGCAGTACAGAAAGTATAGACATTGAAGCACAAGGTGTAGAGGACGACAAAGTTGTGGCAGAAGTACAAGGGGGTATTTTGAAAATTCACATCAAAAATATTATTTACAACAAAAATAAGAGTGCGAGAGTGGTGGTGAATTACCGTGACTTACGTGAAATCAAGGGTCAAGCGGGAGCCAGAATTTACAGCCGAACAGCTATCAGTGGCGACAATTTGGAGATAAAAGCAGGCAGTGGTGCAAATATTGCTTTAGAAATTTGGGTGGATGTAGTGGAAGGTCGTGCTGCTGAAGGGGGTGAAATTGAACTAACTGGAGAAGCACATACTTTGACCGCAATTGCTTCAACAGGAGGATTGTTTTATGGCTATGGCTTGAAGGCAGAGAATGTATATGCCAAAACCAATACGGGCGGCCAGGTAGAAGTGACTGCTAACAAGCGAATTGAAGCAAAAGCAGGTACTGGCGGTAATATTAGCTTCAAAGGGGATCCTGTTCAAAAAGAAACTTCAACGAATTTTGGCGGAACGATTGATGGGCATTGATTGGAAATTGTAATACTATGTGAATTGTAAGATTGCTAAAGTTAAGACCGACTATTTCACAGTTCTGCAATAATTTATTCTTCAAATACTAATTTCTCAAAAAAAACGCTTATTTTTTCAACTTCAAGCTAACCGCTAAGTCAAAATTAGAAACCAATAAGCGAAATGAAATTAATACACCTTGTACTGACAATAAACTTTTTTTTAGTTTTCTCTCTTTCAAACACGTCTGCCAATACTGATTTAAAATCTAAATACCCACAAAACTACTTTCGTTCACCATTAGGAATTCCATTGGTATTGGCAGGTACTTTTGGTGAACTTCGCAACAATCACTTTCACGGAGGAATTGACTGCAAAACCAACAAACAAGAAAATCTGAATGTATATAGTGTGGCAGAGGGGTATGTATCAAGGGTCAAAATACAGGCAGGGGGGTATGGGTATGCGCTGTATATTGCCCACCCAAATGGTTATACAAGTGTCTATGCTCATCTGAATGGATATACCGGCAATATTGGCAGGTTTGTAAAAGAACGACAATATGAGCAGCAAAGTTTTGAAGTCGACATCACCGTTCCGCCAGGAATGTTGCAGGTCGAAAAAGGGCAAGTTGTAGCCAAATCGGGTAATACAGGGAGTTCTACTGCTCCACATCTACATTTTGAAATCCGAGACTCTGCTTCTGAAATTCCTATCAATCCTTTGGCTTTTGGTTTCAACCTTCCTGATACGAGTTATCCATTTTTTTCAGGGGCAGCTATTTATCCTTTTGATGAAAACTTTCGATATGGTGAGCCTAAAATTTATAAGGTTGTCAGAAAACAGAATGGCGTTTATTCGCTTGAAGCCAATACGATAAAAGTAAATACGCCAAAAATTGGCTTGGGCGCAAAGGCGTATGATAAGCTGAATGGAGCGGACAATATGAATGGTATTTACAGCATTGAAGTATGGAAAGACGGTCAGCAGCATTTTTATTTCGATGTAGAACGCATTTCCTTTGATGAAACCCGCTATATCAATTGTTACTTAGACTATGAAGGCAAAAAATCGGGGAGAGGCAATATGCAAAAATTGTTTATAGACCCAGGAAACTATCTCAATGCGTATGAAAATGTGGTGAATCGTGGAGTTATTGACCTTTCGGATGGAGAATCGCACCAAATCGCCATTACCATAAAAGACATTGCAGGAAATACTTCAACGCTTTCTTATCGGGTGCAATGGGATAAAAACCAGCCAATTGCATCAATTCCTTTTGACAACAATGCTATTACTACTTTTAGCTATGCGACTGATAATCGGTATGAGAATGATTTGATTAGACTCTATTTTCCAACCAATTCTTTTTACACAGATTTGGGCTTTAACTACGAAATCATTGAAGCCAATACCAACGGAGTTTATTCACAATACCATCAAATTCATGATGGTAAAACGCCTGTTCACAAATATTTTGACATTTCTATCAAACCTCAAAACCTGCCATATCACTTGTATGACAAAGCGTACATTGCCTACTACAATGTGTCGAACCGCAAATACTCGGTAGATGGAGAGTGGGAGGGCAATTTTTTGAAGGGTAAATCGAAGGAGTTTGGCAAGTATTTCATTGCAGCAGACACGATTCCTCCGACTATCAAACCCTATAACATCTCTCCCAATAAGGTGATGACCAAAAATACCTATATCGGTTTCACCATTTCGGATCGTGAAACGGGCATCAAAGCCTATGATATGTACTTGGACGGACAATGGGTCTTGACCACTTTTGATGGGAAATCAGGGAAGGCTAGTTATTATTTCGATGAACACATTGCTTCGGGAGTGCATGAAGTGACGTTTATTGTGAAAGATAGGGTGGGGAATTCGGAGAGTTATACGACTAGGTTTAGTCGGTAAGCGCATACTTTTCTGGCTCTCGCTCAAACGCTACCTTACACCCATCACAACAAAAATAGTAGTCCTTCTCATTGAAGTTGATTACGTGTTTCGCACTGCTTTTCTGAACAGGCACATTACAGACAGGATTGATAAAAAGGTCAGAAGATACATCGTTTTTAGAGGTTGATATCTCCACTCTTTCCTCTCGAATAAACTGCACAATTTCCGCCAAAATGCTGATAGCCACTTCTTCGGGGAGTTTCGCATTGATGTTCAAGCCCGCGGGAGATTTGACCCTTTCCAACTGCTCCAACGGGATGCCTCGTTGCCGCAAAGTGTGAAAAATGGCACTCGCTTTTCGTCTGCTTGCCACAAATGAAACATATTCAGCATTGGACTGCAATGCCTGTTCCAAAGCATCTTCGTCGTTTTCACCTTGCGTACAAACGACGATACAGGTATTAGCATTCACATCCGACACTTTCAATTCTCCTTCAATGATGCGATTCACCCCTTCAAAGCCTTCACTATCGACTGATTTTGCTGCCACTACAACGGGGTAATCCATGCCTTTTCCCAATCGAGCCAAAGCCATTGCCACATTCGATTTGCCCATGATAAGCAGTTGAGGCTTAGGTAAAACGGGTTCGATATACAACTCAACCGCTCCTCCGCTATGACAAACCATTGGATAACACATTACTCCAGCTTTCGACTCTACCTGACCATCTGGACTGATTTTGACCAAACGAGGTTTGCCGTCTTTGATAGCATCTAAGGCTTCTTTCAAAACAATTCCTTTAGTGCATCCTCCTCCAATCCAACCAGTTATTGTTCCGTCTTTGGTGATTACGGCCTTGTCCCCAGGCTTACCCGAAGAAGGTATTTCTCGACTCACGACAAACGCAATCGCAAAGGGTTCTTTGTTTTGATACAGTTTTTGGGTGGTATCTATAAATTGGTGGAACATGATGTTAGATTTTAATAATCGGTAATAAGCATCGTTTTTACAAGGCTCATATTGTCAAGATTAGCACTAATCTGCTAACCAAACTTGGTTTACTTTGTGTTCAATAGTATCGAAATCAACGGATAGCCAATAAAGCCATGTGTCATACATATATTTGATGCCAATATCAACAGTATAATGAAATCTATCCTCTGTTTGCTGAACTGGCTCTCCAAGCATTTCTACTATTTCTGTTTTTGTCTTCCCTATCAACAAATCGTTTTCTACTATATCATCGGTCATTCGTCCTTTTTCTCTCCAATCACTGACCTTCCATTTTTCGCTGCTAAATTTCACATTGTTCAGTTCTGATTCTGAATTGATTCCACAAGAATATATCCCCAAGAGGATAAAGAATGTCAGTATAGTTTTAGAATGTGTCATTTTGTTACATAAAATTATGATTATGAGTTTTAGTGCTTCCGTTTCAACAATTTCTACTGACTATTTCAAACAAAAAATCTCTCTGTCTCTGCGTTTAATTTTAAATCAAGTGCAAAAAAACTCTGTGCCTCTGTGTCCCTATGTTCAATCAAACCGACAACAACAACTCCTCCAATTCCAAAATGCTGTCCAAATTGTGTGCCGACCGAAACACATCCACATTCGGCAAAGCCGCACGCATACCTTTTTGAATCGGCTCATAACCCTTCATTCCCTTCAATGGATTCAACCAAATCAGCCGCCGAGTTCGCAATTTTATCTTTTTCAGTTCCGCTTCCAACACTTCAGGTTCACCCGTATCCAATCCATCACTCAATACAATCGTAGTCGACTGTCCGTTCAAAATCCGCTTGGCATACAATTCATTGAAATCCTTAAAGCACTCTCCAATTTTGGTGCCGCTCGACCAATTGTCCGCCTTTGCAGATAAAACAGCCAAGGTAAGAGCAAGGTTTTTGGCGTGAAGATAATCGGTGATGCGAATGAGGTGCGTGCTAAAGATAAATGCTTCAATGCTTTCAAAATGAGTGCGTAAAGCACAAATAAACCGCAATAGAAAAAAACTATATTTGTCCATCGAACCACTCACATCCAACAACACAATCAAGCGTTGTTTGCGAGGTGTACGTTTTTTTCGCTTCAATTCGAAGGGTTCACCACCATGAGAAATGCTGCTCCGAATCGTCCGTCGCAAATCCAAGCGACCTTTATTACTGGAAAATTTCATTTTCCGCTTCAATCTCAGGCTCATCTGCTGCCACAACTTGATAGCCAATTCTTCCAAAAACTCGCTGTCTATTTCTTCAATTTTGGAGAAATCTGTTTTACGAAGACGGGCAATGCGGTTTGCACCCGACACATTTTTACTTTCTTCCCCTTCCTCCTTGCTTTCTCCTTTGCCCATCATCACCACCGAAGCCACCGATTTTTTTTGCAGATTGGAACGGTTTTTAAACGTTGTCTTGCTTTTCATCGCTCCCTTTTTGTATCCCCAAAACCAATCATAGATTTTCTCAAATACTTCAATGTCTTCTTTTGAAGCACAAAAAATAGACTTCAAAGCATACTGAAAAGTCATTTTATCTTCAATCATTCCCAATTTTGCAGTTTCCAGCGCATCAATGGATTCTTGCACTCCCACATTCAAATCATTGAAGCGAGCGAGTTGTCCAAAAGCAAGAATGGCTTCAGAAATGTTGGAGTAATCGGTATGGTGGGGATTTTGGGTCATTTTTTAGGAGATGATTTATGAAGTTTGAAGGAGTGGAATTCAAAATTTTTCATTGAAAACCGCCATTTTTACCGCTTCAATATCATCCGCTGACTTCAATAGACAGCCCAAACTTTTGGCAATCGCTTCCGCCGACAACTCATTGTAACCCAAAGCCAACAAACCTTTCGCCCAATCCAAAGTTTCGGCAATACCTGGTGTTTTGTCCAATTTTTGAAGCCTCAATTTTTGGACGGTATTCACCAATTGAGTTGCCAATTGAGGTTCGATGTTGGGGAGGTGTTTTTCTACGATTTTGATTTCTTTCTCCAAATCGGGGTAGTTCACCCAATGGTACAAACACCTCCTTTTCAGGGCATCGCTGAGTTCACGGGTGCGGTTGGAAGTGAGAATAACATAGGGGCGGTGAACGGCTTTGATAGTACCCATTTCGGGAATGCTGATTTGGAATGCAGACAACAATTCTAGCAAAAAGGCTTCAAATTCTTCGTCGGCTCGATCTATTTCGTCAATCAACAAAACGGGAGCTTTTGAGGCGGTAATCGCTTTAAGTAGCGGACGCTTCAATAAAAAATCTTCTCCGAATATGTGTTCCTCTTTTTCCAAATCTGATTTACCTCCAACTTCTTGAATTTTGATGGACATCAGCTGTTTTTGGTAGTTCCATTCATATACTGCTGTACTGACATCCAAGCCTTCATAACATTGCAGCCGAATCAACTCCGTATCCAACAAAGCCGCCAATATATTCGCTATTTCCGTTTTTCCAACGCCTGGATTTCCTTCTAACAACAAAGGTTTTTCGAGCTTCAATAGTAGGAATAGAATCGTTGCCAACTCTTCGTCTAAGACATAGTTGAGTTGGTCGAAACCTTGTATGATTTGTTGGGTGTTGTTTGGTAGCACAGTGTTTTTGGAGTTTATTTTTAGTTTTATACCATGTCTAAAGTTCCTTTCTCTATGTCGGCGAGAAATTTCAAAGGGTTTTTCAAAAACTTATACGGATTTGATATAATGATTAACTTTTTGATCTCTTGCATTTCTGGGCGTATCAAATTTCCTTTTCTGTCCATCAAAAGCCAATCGTAAGTCTTTGATAAATTCACCATTCCCTTCAAAAATTCCAATCCTTTGACTGTTCTCAAATCAGCTCTAAAAGCTAATATTTCAATTCTTCCAGTTTGTTCGTTGATAATCATCTCCGCATCATTGTCCAGTTCATGGGTATAAGTTTTCCAATAAATTGCCAAATCGTCTCCATATCTTGTTCTTTTAACTTTTTTATCGATTTGATGAATGATCTCAATAGGTAACAAATCCGTTGTACTCCACCAGTCATGCGTATAGGCATCCTTAAATTCATCTTCGTCTTCCAGTAAATCGTCTTTCTTCAATTCATAATGTACTCGCCTTTCGTGATGATCTATATCAAGTTTTACAGGAATTTTCCCAAACTTTTCGATAACGCCTTTTTTGGGTAGGATGGTTAAGTGAAATTGATAAACTGCCATTGTATTACTTCTTGCCTCCACCAAACAACCTCGCAAAAAAACCTTTGATAATCGCCCACAACAAGGCAAATACATTCAATGAGTTATCTGCTTGGGCTTGAGGCTTTTCTACTTTTGGTGCAACAGGCCGTTGAACATTTTCGGGTGTGCTAACAGTTGCTTGCTCTGCAACATTCGTAGCTTGATTTGCAGGTTCACTCATCTCCTCTGACTCCTCCACAACTGGCATAGCAGCTACTTCAGTCGCCGTATCTTCTGCCAATTTTGCTTTGAAGTTAGCCACAAATTGATCAAACAACTGGTCGGTTACATCATTGATAAGGCGAGAGCCAAACTGCGCCAATTTGCCTACTATGCCAATTTGCATACTCGATTCTACACTTGTTCCACCTCCTTCTCTTTCATTCAAGTCAATTTTCATCAGCAAGTCAGCACTACCTTTTCCTTTGGAGTCCAAACCCTTGCCGTTCAAAGTCATTTTATAATTCTCAAAGTCCATATCTTCAAAGGCAATTTCTCCTGCATAGCTAGCTTTGACGGGACCAAACTTTAAGGAAACACCCCCTTTAAAATTACGGTCGTCTATTTGCTCCGTCAAGGAGGCACCCGGCACGCAACTTACAATTTTCGTAGGGTCAGTTAGGTACTTCCAAACCTTATCTATAGGCTCATCGACTTCAAATTTTTTAATGATTGCTGTGTTCATGTTTTTTTATTGATTGATTGTTAAATGGCCGAATTGCTATATTGTTGGACATAAAATCCTCCAACAATATAGCAATAAAACCATATAGCCATATAATTATTTCTTCAATTCTTGTAGTACTTTCCAAACCTTGTAAGGCGTAATTGGAATGTCCAAATGTCGCACACCGAGATGTGAAAGTGCATCTACAATAGCGTTTGCGATGGCAGGAGGCGCACCAACAGTGGGTGATTCCCCCACACCTTTTGCACCAATTGGGTGATGAGGCGAAGGTGTAACCGTATGACCTGTTTCCCAACTGGGTGACTCAACAGCAGTTGGCACCAAATAATCCATCAGTGTACCATTCAAGATGTTGCCCGCATCGTCGTAAATCAATTCTTCATACATTGCAGGGGCAATACCTTGTGTCAAACCGCCATGTACTTGACCTTGCACAATCATTGGGTTGATGATGTTTCCGCAATCGTCAATCGCCACAAAACGACGGACTTTGATTTCGGCAGTTTCGGGGTCAATGTCGACCACACAAATATACGCTCCACTTGGGAAAGTCAGGTTTGGAGGGTCGTAATAGTGTGTTGCTTCAAAACCAGCTTCCATTCCTTGCGGGTGATTGGTATAGGACGCAAATACAATTTCTTGAATGGTTTTCACCTTTTCGGGTGCGCCTTTCACAAAGAATTTGCCAGGTTCCCACTCCAAATCGTCTTCGCTGACCTCCAATAGGTAAGCTGCAATTTTCTTGGCTTTGGCTCTCAATTTTCGGGCAGCCATTGCAGCAGCAGCACCAGCGGTTGGCGTACTTCTACTTGCATACGTTCCCAAACCATAAGGAGCCGTATCGGTGTCACCTTCTTCAATTTGAATGTTTTCGGCAGGAATTCCCAACTCTTCTGCAATGATTTGAGCGTAAGTCGTTTCGTGACCTTGTCCTTGCGATTTTGTACCAAATCGAGCAATGGCTTTGCCTGTTGGATGCACTCGGATTTCGGCACTGTCAAACATTTTGATACCCAAGATGTCAAAGTCTTTTGAAGGGCCTGCGCCTACAATTTCGGTGAAGGTCGAAATACCTATTCCCATCAATTTTCCTTCTGCTTTTTTCTCTTTTTGTTCTTCTCGAAGTTTCCAATAATCTACTGTTTTCATTGCCAACTCCAATCCTGCATGGTAATCTCCGCTGTCGTATTCCCAACCTGTGGGCGACTTCCACGGAAAATCCTCTTTTTTGATAAAGTTTTTCATTCGTAAATCAGCAGGGTCAATACCTACTTCAAGGGCAAAACGGTCGGTGATGCGTTCAATGGCGTGAACAGCTTCGGTGACTCGAAACGAGCAGCGATACGCAACGCCCCCAGGAGGTTTGTTGGTGTAAACCGCATCGGCTTCCATGTAGGCGGTATCGTAATCGTAAGAACCTGTACCGATTGAGAACAAGCCCGTGGGGAATTTTGAAGGATTGGCAGAAGCGTCTGTATAACCGTGGTCAGCTAAGACTTTGAAGCGAGTTGCCAAAATTTTGCCTTCTTTTGTACCCGCCATTTCAACATTGATGTGGTAATCTCTGGCAAAAGAATCTGCTTGAAGGTTTTCGGTACGGTCTTCAATCCATTTGATAGGCGCACCTGTCAAAAACGAAACTGCAATCGCTATCACATACCCAGGATAGACTGGGACTTTGCCCCCAAAACCGCCTCCAATGTCTGGAGAAATGACCCGTATTTTTTCTTCGGTTAAGCCCACATGACCTGCTACCAAGGCAATCACTGTGCGAATAGCGTGTGGTGCTTGTGTGGTCATGTACATGGTTAGGTGGTTATTCACCTTGCTGTAATTGGCCACACAGCCGCAAGTTTCGATAGAGGCTACATGGATTCGGGGAATATACATATCCTGTTTGACAACAACTTCCGCCTCATTGAAGACTTTTTCGGTAGCTTCTTTGTCACCTGCTTCCCAATGCCAAATATGGTTGTTGGTTTTACCTTCTTTATCTGTCCGCAAAACAGGCGCATCTGCATCCAGTGCTTTTTTGGCATCCATGAGGGGTTTCATGGGTTCGTATTCTACCACAACCGCTTCTTTTCCGTCTCTTGCCGTATAGCGATCGGTCGCAATGACTGCCGCAACTTCTTGTGCTTGGTACATGACCGTATCAGTGGGCAAAACCATTTGGGTATCAGACATCAGGGTAGGCATCCAATGCAAACCGTACTTCTCTAAATCTTTGCCTGTCACTACTGCAATGACTCCAGGAATTGCGAGCGCAGCCGTAGCGTCAATGCTTTTGATTTTGGCATAAGCATACGGACTTCTCACGATGTCCATGTGCAACATACCTGGTAGTTTTATATCATCTACATAGTTTCCTTTGCCTTGCAGAAATCGAGCATCTTCTTTTCGCTTCATCGAATGGCCCATTCCGCTAATGGCTTTGGATGTTTTACATTTTATCATTGTTTTGTTTGTTTTAGATTGATTTAGGAAACAAATTCAGGCTCTGTTGAAGGCAGTTCTTCTCCTCGCATTTTTGCACTGGCATATTGGATAGATTTCACGATATTGTTGTAGCCTGTGCATCGACACAGATTGCCAGAAATGCCCCAGCGGATTTCTTCCTCTGTGGGATTGGGATTGTGTTGAAGGAGTTCTACTGAACGCATCAACATACCTGGAGTGCAAAAACCACAATGCAAACCGTGGTTTTCTTTGAAGCCCTCTTGAAGTGGATGCATTTCGCCAGGAGCAGCCAATCCTTCAACGGTCATGATTTCTTTGCCATCTGCCTGAACCGCTAAAATGGTGCAGGATTTAACGGATTTGCCGTTCAATAATATGGTGCAAGCTCCACAACTGCTTGTATCGCAACCTATGTGTGTACCTGTTAAGTTTATTTTTTCTCGTATGAGATGCACCAGCAATAAGCGATTTTCTACTTCAAGGGTATGTTGTGTACCATTGATGGTAACTGTTATTTCTCTTGCCATTGTTTGTTTGTTTTTGGAGTTTTTAGATTGTGTGATTGATGGATTGTGTGGCCACAATCATTTTAGGCCAAAGCCCTCTCTGCTGCTTTGCGAATCATGCGTGTTACCAAAATACCGACCATTGCTCGTTTGTAGTCCACATCACCTCGCAGGTCAGTAGAAGGATTGCAGTCTTCTGAGGCATACTGGGCAGCTTCTGCAATGGTGTTGTCACTCAACTTTTTACCCATCAAGGCTTGTTCTGAACGGCTTGCTCTAAGAGGGATTGGATTCACATTGGTCAAGCCAATTCCTGCATAGGTAACGATTCCATTACTATCCAAAGTAAGTTGAACCGCAGCACCAGCCGTTGCATAGTCACCTACTTTTCGTTCGAGTTTGTGGTAGGCATTGCCCGTTCCATTTGAAGGAATGGGAACGTGTATGGCTGTTAATATTTCATTTTCTTCAATTGCGGTTGAATAAAATCCAAAGAAAAAATCATCAATGGGAACGATTCGCTTTCCCGCTTTACCTGTAATCTCTACTTGGGCATTTAGGGAAATTAAAACGGCGGGATGGTCATTGGCAGCGTCGCCATGTGCGATGTTACCACCAACTGTACCCATGTTTCTTACTTGAGGATCAGCGATTAATTTCGAGGCATCCGTAAAAATGGGATATTTAGAGCGAATCAAATCAGAATGTTCCAATTCGGCTTCTCGGGTCAATGCACCAATTTTTAGGTAGCCATTTTCTTCCTTGATGTAGGCGAGACCTGGGATATTGTTGATGTCTATCAAAAATTCTGGTTCGGCAAACCTAAGTTTCATCATCGGAATCAAACTGTGACCACCTGCAAGAATTTTGGCATCATCTCCGTGTTGTTCTAACAAATCCAGAGCTTCTTCCAATGTGGTAGGAGCTTCATACTCAAAAGAGGCAGGAATCATAAGGCATTGTTTGTTTTAGTTAATGAGTTGTAATTTTGGCTATGGATATAATTTCATTGCCAAAGTTTCTTTTCTTTATGCGTATTTCATTGTAGTTGAGCATAGACTATTTTTTATGCAAAAAGAGTAGTATGCTTAGCTGCTAAAAATAATTGATTATTCAATGTATAATGAGGAAGTGCTAATATTGACGTATAGTCTTTATTAATAAGTATTGAATATGAGGCTTTTGCTTATTATTAAGATGGGGCTTCTTCGGATAAAATATCTGCTTCAAATATAACGAATAAAATATGATTTTCCAAGTTACTGTTATTTTTTATTGAAGATAGAAATTTGTGAGATTAACATAATGATAATCAATTTATTATAAGAGATTGGTGTCGATGCACAAGCTATTTATTCCCTTTCATGGATTGAACCTTTTCGATTCCGCAAATAACCACCTTCTCTTTCCCTAAAAACGGCAATGATTTCTGCTGCAATAGACAAAGCGATTTCTTCTGGGCTTTCTGCTCCAATATCCAAACCCACTGGAGCATACAAGTTGGGCATGTTATCTAAATTTATATCTTGTTTATTGTCTGCCAATTCATCTTGCATTTTTATCATCCGTTTTTTGGGTCCTAATAGACCGATATAAGGCACATCTAAGGTGAGGTATTTTTGGAGCAAGGTTAAATCGGTTTTGTAGTCATGTGACATCAAGATGACAGCTGTATAATCATCTATTTCTATGTCTTTTGCTTCTTCAATAGAATATACCCTTTTAGCGTATTGGTAAACGATTTTGCTGAGTTTGCGGGCTTTGCCTGCTACGTGGATTTCCCAGCCCAATTCAGCCGCAATGCCCATAAAAGCATTGATATCGTAATTATCGCCAATGCAAACAAGTTTGATTTTGGGACGAATCAACTCAAATAGGATTTCACACTCATTGCCCAATTTATTGGTAAAAGCAAATACTTGGGATTTCCTCTTTTGGTAAACGAGGGCTATTTTTTCTTCAATGCTTTCTAATGGAGTGTGTACATCGTTTGTCAATTGAAGCAAGTTGTTGGAAGTATAAAAATGACCTCGTTTGTTGCTTTCCTTACCTTCAATGCTTAGGATTTGGAGCAAAATGGTGGCGTTTCTTTGGTCGGTAATTCCTTTTAGAAATTCAATTTGATTGTTTGGGCTGTTTTCTTCAATTGGAGTAAGCAATACTTCGATGCGGCCATTGCAGCCCAAACCTACTCCGATTTGATGGGGATCGTCTTCGGTTGTGTCATAAACCACAATCGAACTTTGGTTTTTCATGATTGCCATTTGTGCCCTTTTCAGCGCATCCCCTTCTAAACAGCCACCACTGATGCCCCCGACCCATTGTCCATTGTTGCTGACAAACATTCGTGCGCCAATTCTGCGGTAAGCCGAGCCTTCGACTTTTACGACCGTACCCAAAGCTACTTTTTCTCTTTGCCAGTCAATGTGTTGGTAGGCTTGGATGATTTTTTCGATTTCTTTCATTTTGTGAATTGTTGTTTGACTTGGTGTGAAATTTCGTTTTTTTTAGGGGGATTTCCAAATTTTTCTACTTTCTTCAAATTTTTCCCAACAACCAAACCACTGGCAAATAATTACCCGTATAGCCATTTTCATCAACAAAAGTAGCTATGTCTTTTTTCAACTTCTCCAAATCCATTGTTTGCTTCAATGAGACCTCTGTTTTAGCTTTTGCATACCGCAATAAAAACCTGACCACCGTTTCGTAATCTACATCCACTTCATGTTCTGCGTGGTATCGATACATCTTCAAAAAGTTGTGACATTCTCGCATGGCAGTCTCCTCATCTTCCAATTGACAAAAAGCGATAATTTGTACCAATCGAAAATAATAGTATTGAGCATCAGGGCGTTGTTGAATTTTTGAAGGGATGCAATCCATTACCTTTTCGGTTTCTTCCAAAAAAATATGACACATGGCTTTGAGGCACAAAAAGCGGTAATGTACCTTTTCATTGGCTTCAATGGCTGCTTGATGGGTATTGAATAATTCGATTGCCTCGCTGTATTTCTTCAATTTGATACAGTTGCTAAAATAATTGAAAATGACTGTCAGTTGAAGTCCTTGATTGTTTGCTTCTGCATATTGAAGGGTTTGAAGGTAATACTCGTCAGCAGCTTGGTGATAACCCATTAGGTAATATTCCAATGCGATGGTCGCCAATATAAACAACTTTCGGTTTTCGGCTTCCATTTCAGGCTGATGACATTGTGCTATAAAACCCAATGCTTTTTGTAGTGTTTCGATTTTTTCTAAGCCTATTTGTTGAAAAGAAAGAGCGTATAAATACAAGTAGTTGGAATAGCTATCATTCACTACATCCGCTTGCAAATTCATGGTTTGCATTAAATTGGAGTAGGAGAAATCGGGTCGAGTTACCTTGATGGTACGTTCTGCAAAGGCTTTCATCACCTCCGAGGCTCGCATTTTTCGCACGGCATCTTTTTGAATCCAGTTGATTTTTTCAATATATCCTTCACGGATAGTTTTTTCATAGAGTTCTTCTGTAATTTCTTGACTCGTAATGAGGTGACGCAAATAGAGTGTGGTCATTTTGTCCATGATTTCGTACTGTAAATCTTCTTTTGCTTTGGCAATCGTTTTTTTGAAGGCAGCTTCAAATTCTTGGTGCAAACCCCTCTCCTTCAATCCCCTCAACAGCCATAGGTTGTACAGATGAATGTTCTCTTTGAAGGTTTTTTCCAACTGTTTTTGCACCAAAAAATGCTCCAATTCATTGTTTAGCAATCGCAGTTCGTTGCGAATCAAATAGTCCATTGAAGGTTCGTATTTTTTGGCAAAAACCGACTTGTAAAGCGTGGCTTTGTCTGGTTCGGTGTTTTTGATGATTTGCTTTTTCAGAAAAAAATATAAGTTTTTCAAGCTGCTTCTTTTGTGCATTTTTATCACAGTTTCAAACTCTTTTTTTTCCCTTCCTTGCAGGCTATTGAGTAGGTCAGTAGTTTTCATAGTGAGTGATTGAAGGTTAAAAAGCAAGGAATTGAAGGTAAGTTTTTTTGGAATGAAGTCAAAATAGTATGCCTGCTTTTTCCTTCAATTGTCTTTTTTTTACGGCTTTATTCTATCACAAGTCTTTTGGATTGTATTTTTTTCACCACAAGAATTGCGTTAATTTTGAAGCGAATTCAATGTGCAAACCTCCTTCCTTTTCTTTTTCAAATCCTTAAACATAACCTCATGAATTACTTCAAAAATTTTCTTTTTTGTCTAAGTATTTTTCTGTTTTCCAATCTCTTCATACAAGCACAAACTACGCCAGAAGGTATGTTGATAGCTCTCAACAAACAGATGGAAGAATGTAAAGCCAATATCGAGTACTTTCAAAACATCATCAATAAGGCAGAAGGTTTGACAGGAGATGAAATAACGGCTGCAGTCGAAAATTGGAGAAAAATCCTTGATGAAAACAAGAAATGCGTTGAATTAGCACAAAAGCAGTTGGATTACCTAAAACTCTTATATCCCACTCTTTTCACGTCTCCCAATTCACAGTTATCTGAAAACAAAGTGGATAGAAATAACAACCAAAAAGTAGGTTTGGGTGCAAAAGTTGAAGGTTTGATGGTAGATTTATTGGGTATTTTAATATTAGTAAATCAACAGTTTAATGCTATCATTGAAAAATACAGCAAGTAATTTATAACATAGATTTTAAATCATTTATCAAACCTCAAATTCTTTTAATCAAATGAAACCATTTTTGTATTTTTTTTTAATTATCCTGTTCGCCTTTTTAGGGCTTTCTACTTCCTTTGTACTTGCTCAAACAGGTTTAAAAAGTAGTGGTGACATTCAGCATCTTAAAGACAAAATCAACAAATACGATGCTACTCAATTGGCTGCTATCCAACAACTTTACCCAAATGCAACGCTCAAGGCACTTAATGATGCAATGCAAGAAGTAGCTTTTTTGAAGGATGGTGAAAAGTATGTTCCTCCTATCAATGAGCCTGATAACGGTTGTGTGGGAGGTGGTATTGGTCGGGGTGTGGGTTATTTGGGAAATATGAGTCGAGGAGAGGATGTTGTGGTTGTAGATGATTCGGTTACACCTGAACTTGGTCAAAATATTGCCGATGAGATACTGAAAAAACTCAAGGAAAAAGGGCTTTTTGATGACGATGGGGCAGGGGGAAAACCCACTCAATGGGCAGAAGCGAAAAGAGAGGTAACGCATGAAAAAGAGAGGCAAATAGGTAGAGATATCGAAACGTATGTGTTCGATTTTCCAACTGTTTCGGGTACTTCTTCCACTAGTGTTTCTACCAACTATACGCAACCGACCAATATACAATCAGCATTGGATATGATTGGCAAAGCACTGAAAAACAGGCATGTTGTAGAGTTTCGCATCAACAATGGAACGGGGTGTGGAACTACTTCTTTTCACTTTGCATTGGCATATAGAATTGTGGAATTCAAAGGTTTCGATGGTTTGTATGGATTGAGTTTTGTGGACGATGGCAAACAAGATGGTACTACTGGTCAAGGAGATGACAAGCCCGAAAACTACGAACGGGGTTTGTATCTTTTTGACAAAAACGGCAATTGCTTGAATGCTCCAAAAGTGAAAATTAGTCACTTTTTTGTTGAGAAATTCAAAAAATAAGTCCACATCAATTTTTAGACTTTAGACGAAGGAGCAAAGAGGCGAGAAGTGAGATTTTAATTAATTGATAATCAGTTATTTGTGTTTGATTGCATCAATATATTAAAATTTTGATTATCAATCCCTTATATTTAGTATCTTGCTTCCTACTTCTTTCGTCCAAGGTCGAAATCAATTTTATATTTCATAACAGTCAGACGGTTTAGGCAAGTTTTAGCCAAATCTTCTGACTGTTTTTCATTTGATGGAGAAAATTCTTATTTTTAGAAGTTAGCCACTCCATTTATTATTCGTTTAATCACAAAAATCAATGTCATGAAATCAACCGTTTTCTACTTATTTATAGTCCTCAATTGCTCACTCTTATTTAACTCCTGCAAGCAAAAAACTAAAAACGTCAACGATAGTACCAGTGAACTCACTTCAAATGATGATAAGGAAAATAAGACAGATTCCGATGATAACAAAGGCGATGGTTATAAACGCTACGAAGTCAAATCGGGCATTGTAGAATACGAAACCACAGGAACGATGAATTCGGGGAAAGAAACTCTTTACTTCGATGATTATGGTCGAAAGGAAGCCAAATATACCCAAACAACCGTCACTGTTCCTGGCATGAACATGAAACAAACTTCTAACCAACTAACGATTATGGATGGTGATTGGATATACAGCATTGACCTCGACAAAAAAACGGGCTTCAAAATGAAACCCGAAATGCTTGAAAAAATGGCTAAAAACAAAGGAAATGATTTGGGGAAAGTCGGCAAAGAAATGCTCGAACAGATGGGCGGCAAAAAAGTGGGTGAAGAAACAGTATTGGGTAAAAATTGTGAAATATGGGAAATGTCGAGTTTTGGCACCAAAATCTGGATTTGGAACAACCTTAGCCTTAAAAATGAGACCAATATGATGGGAATGGAAATCAAACAATTGGCGACTAAAGTAGAAACCAATGTGTCTATTCCTACCGAAAAATTTGAAGTGCCAAACGATATAACCATTTCGGACGAAAATCCAATGGAGAAATTGGAGGATTTGAATATGGATTTGGACAAACTGAAAGATTTAAACTTGGATAAGTTGAAGGACATAGATATGAACAAACTCAAAGAAGCTCAGGAGGCATTGAAAAAAATACAAGGAAAATAACATTGGGGCTTTTTTTAGACCTAAAGTTTGAATAGCCCTTTGCTAAAATAACATTCATTTTTTCTTCTATTTTGTTTGACAAAACAGCTTACCACAATAAGGTTTTTTGCCTAATAAAAACGCCTCAAATACTTTCTCTGCAATATTTGAGGCGTTTTCAATTGCGTTTAGACCACGCAATTAAATTCACAACAAAAACTAACTTATCCACACTCTATTTGTACGCATGTGGACAACTGATAGGTTAATACTAAAAAAACAAGCATTTTTTTTAATGCCGCAAAGTACATTTACATCTAAAATATAATGAGTTAAGTTCTCAATCCAATACTGTGCCAAAGGTTACGGCAAAAGGCTAAAAGTTATCCACAGCAAGTGGATAAATTAAATTGACAATAATCCACAAGAAATTTTACCTTCGCAAAGTCGAATTTACAAAGGAAAGCCTATCTATTGTAAAACAATTACTTTGCCCAAAGCGTCAATTTATCTCCTACAATTTTATTTTTGAAGAGGTAAACCAGCCGTTAACTATTTATAAAAAACGATCAAAACACATTTTCAGCCGATGAAATAGAGTACTATTTCAAAGGAAATTTTTATGCACCTTACTACACAACTCAATTAAATAAAAAGAAACAACAATAAATTACCCTTTAACATTATGAGCGTAGAACCAATATTGCAAGAAAATAAAGACCGTTTTGTATTATTTCCCATCAAACATGACAAGGTTTGGCAAATGTACAAACAACACGAAGCGAGCTTTTGGACAGCAGAAGAAATAGATCTTAGTCAAGACCTCACCGATTGGTCGAATCTAAACAATGACGAAAAACACTTTATCAAACATATCTTGGCATTTTTTGCCGCAAGTGATGGAATTGTGAACGAAAATTTGGTCATCAATTTTATGCGAGAAGTGCAGATTCCCGAGGCTAGATGCTTCTACGGATTCCAAATAGCCATCGAAAACATTCATGCTGAGACCTATAGCCTCCTAATAGACACCTACATCAAAGACCCCGCCGAACAAAAATACCTCTTCAATGCCTTGGAAACGGTGCCTTGCGTCAAGAAGAAAGCGGATTGGGCATTGCGATGGATTGATGAAGCCCCTTCTTTTGCCCACCGATTGATTGCCTTTGCAGCCGTTGAAGGGATTTTCTTTAGTGGAAGTTTCTGCTCTATTTTTTGGCTCAAAAAGCGTGGACTTATGCCTGGGCTTTCGTTTTCCAATGAGTTGATTTCGAGAGATGAAGGTCTGCATTGCGATTTTGCCTGTTTGTTGTACTCGATGTTGGTCAATAAACTACCCGAAAGTGAGTTGCAATCTATTATCAAAGAAGCCGTAGATGGTGAGAAAGAATTTGTAGGAGAGGCATTGCCTGTTTCCTTGATTGGCATGAATGCCGATATGATGAAACAATACATCGAATTTGTGGCAGACCGTTTGTTGGTCGCTTTGGGTTGTGCCAAACTGTACAATGCTACGAATCCGTTTCCTTTTATGGAGATGATTAGTTTGCAGGGGAAGACCAACTTTTTTGAAAAAAGGAACGCAGATTATGCTAAGGCTGGTGTGAATGAGAAAAAAGAAGATATGAAATTTGCTATGGATGATGATTTTTAATGAAATAACTTGAATTATATAATGAAAAACTCACAAATACAAAAATTATCTGGCAAAGCACAAGATTTTATTGTAGAACTAACTCATCACAATGTCATAGAAAAAAAATTACATCAAGAAAAAGACATTGAAAAAGAGAACAGAGATAACAATAAAGCCATGCTTGACTTATTACTTCAAAGAGGTATCAAGGAAAAAGATTTGCCTCTACAAATTATCACTGACTCAGGAAAATATTCAATCTAATCACCTCAATTTTTCATCACTCCATCGCACCCACCAAGCCATAAAAAGCAAAATTTAGCAGTTGGAAATGCGATACAAAAACAGACACAAACACTTATGATGCACGTAATCAAACGAGACGGTAGAACTGAACCAGTAAAATTTGACAAAGTAACCGCTCGTATCGAAAGACTCTCCTACGGTTTAGATCGCCGATACATCGAACCCGTAGAAGTCGCCATGAAAGTCGTTCAAGGTATTTATAGTGGTGTGACGACCACAGAATTAGACAATTTAGCAGCCGAAACCGCTGCAAGTATGGCCACCAAACATCCTGACTACGCCATACTTGCAGCTCGCATTGCAGTGTCTAATCTGCACAAAAGCACCAAAAAATCCTTTTCCGAAACCATGACCGACCTCTACAATTACATTGACCCAAAAACGGGAGAGGAGGCAGGTCTGATTTCAGAAACTACCTACCAAATCATCCAAAAACACCAAGAGCGTATTGATGCCAATGTCCTTTACAATCGGGATTATACTTTCGATTATTTTGGCTTCAAAACTTTGGAACGTTCTTATTTGCTTAAAATGGATGGACAAATTGTAGAACGTCCCCAACATTTGTTCATGCGGGTAGCTTTGGGAATTCACGGAGAAGACATTGATGCCGCTTTAGAAACCTATGATTTGATGTCGCAAAAATGGTTCATTCATGCGACTCCTACACTCTTCAATGCAGGAACAAACAAACCACAATTGTCGAGTTGCTTCTTGGTGCAAATGCAAGACGATTCGATTGAAGGAATTTACAATACCCTTTCGCAATGCGCCAAAATTTCGCAAGCAGCAGGAGGCATCGGTTTGAACATCCACAATGTTCGGGCGAAAGGTAGTTATATCAAAGGTACAGGTGGTGTGTCTAATGGATTGGTGCCGATGCTGCAAGTCTATAATATGACGGCAAGGTATGTCGACCAAGGTGGGGGAAAAAGAAAAGGGGCATTCGCTATGTACCTCGAACCGTGGCACTCCGACATATTTGATTTCTTGGATTTGAAGAAAAACCACGGTAAGGAAGAAATGCGGGCAAGAGATTTGTTTTATGCCATGTGGACTCCCGATTTGTTTATGAAGCGGGTGATGGAAGATGGCGAATGGTCACTTTTCTGTCCGAGCGAAGCTCCAGGATTGTACGAAGTGTATGGCGATGAATTTGAAGAGCTTTACACACGTTATGAGCGAGAAGGCAAAGCACGTTCGACAGTAAAAGCACAAGAACTGTGGTTCAAAATTTTGGATTCACAAATCGAAACAGGTACACCTTATATGCTCTACAAAGACCACGCAAACCGCAAATCCAACCAAAAGAACTTGGGAACGATTCGGTCGAGCAATTTGTGTTGTGAAATCATGGAATACACTTCAAAAGACGAAACGGCAGTCTGCAATTTGGCTTCTATCAACCTTTCCAAATTTGTAGAAGATGGTACTTTCAACCACGACCGCCTTTTTGAAATCACCCAAATAGTCACTCGAAACCTCAACAAGGTCATTGACATCAATTATTATCCTGTTGAAGAAGCCCGCCGCTCCAACATGCGTCACCGCCCGGTAGGTATTGGCGTACAAGGTTTGGCAGATGCTTTTATGATGCTACGATTACCGTTTGACAGTGAGGAAGCAAGTGAGTTGAACAAAGAAATTTTTGAAACAATCTATTTTGGTGCGCTGACAGCTTCCAACAAATTGGCTCAAAAAGATGGCGCATACCAATCCTTCAAAGGTTCACCAGCGAGTCAAGGCATTTTGCAGTACGATATGTGGGGCGTTGAACCTTCGATGCGTTGGGATTGGTACACTTTGAAGGCAAATATTATGAAACATGGTATCCGAAACAGCCTTTTGGTTGCTCCAATGCCTACGGCTTCGACTTCACAAATATTGGGCAACAATGAATGTTTTGAGCCTTATACCTCCAATATTTACACCCGTCGAGTATTGTCAGGCGAGTTCATTATTGTGAACAAACACTTGTTGAAGGATTTGATTGACAGAGGTTTTTGGAACGATACCATGAAAAATGCCTTGATTGCCAGCAATGGTTCGATTCAGGGTTTTGAAGGTTTGCCGCAAGACATCAAAGACCTATACAAAACATCTTGGGAAATCAAACAGAAAGTGGTTTTGGACATGGCTGCGGATAGGGGTGCGTTTATATGTCAAAGTCAGAGCATGAATGTGTTTATGGAAAGTGCGAACTACAAAAAGTTGTCTTCCATGCACTTTTATGCTTGGAAAAAAGGCTTGAAAACAGGTATGTACTACCTTCGCACCCGTCCCGCTGTCGACCCGATTAAGTTCACCGTCGACATGCTTCAACTACAGGAATCAGACGCTGCCAATGCGGAGCTTCAAAAAAGTAATTTAAAACAGCAACAACTGCAAACGGTATCGGCTCATACCCATGCTTTAAACGGCAATGACATTGAGTCTGTTACCGTCACTGCAGATGATATTGCGAAGGTGAATGCTGCAAATGCTTGTAGTATTGACAACCCTGATTGTGAGGCTTGTGGATCATAAGAATGACTGACGAATGGACGGTGGATGGCTGACGATTTTGGAAGCTTGACATTCGATGAATAAAAAATAGAAATCGACCGCAAATGCTTTTTTTTGAAAGTGTTTGCGGTTTTTTTATTCCCCTTGTTTACATTTCCACACTAACTGCCATTAACCAATAGTAGTATAGCAAGTTCATAGTTCAAAAGCCTTTGAGTCACCTACACTCTATTTCCACTAACACTTTATTTTTTTTGACTCACAAACTATAATCGCTACACACAACGTCTGAACATGGCAAATAACGACGTGGCAGTGCCTCTTTTTCAATTATTAGATTGAAGGGAGGCATTTTTTTTTGGGAGGTTTTGGGCTTCGAGAACTATTCCTTCCCCTATTTTGTTTTCATCTGCGTAGGTAATTGCTTATATTTGAGTCCATAAAATTTAATTAGATAGTCACGATGAGCCTATTCAGTTCCAAGTTTGTCCATATACCCAAAAACCGCACCTTTGATTATTCACCTCGCTACTACGATGCAGAAGAAGAAGAACGCAAGGAAAAATTTGAACAAAACATAAAACTCGAAAGGGGAGCTTTCTTCAAAGGCAAAAACCGCAGCCGATTGGTTGGTGCATTTAGCGAAAAAGAATTGGTATTTCGTAAGAAAAACGACCGTTCCCAACAAACAAAGCGCACTGTGCTGTTGATTTCTATATTGAGCATTTTCTGTTTGGGTATGGGAGGAATGATTCCTGCAGGTTGGGCAGGTCTTATTGGCGCATTTTTGTTGCTTTCCTTTATCGTACAGGTGAAGAAAATGTAGATCACACGTTCAAGAACCCAATCAAATTCAAAATTTTCATTTTTATTAATATTTTCATTTTAATTCCTTAGTGAATGTTGGATGTGATAAAACTGCTGCCTGATGCGATTGCGAATCAGATTGCAGCAGGAGAAGTGATACAAAGACCGGCTTCGGCGGTCAAAGAAATGTTGGAAAATGCGATTGACGCTGGAAGTACCCACATTCAATTGATTATCAAAGATGCAGGCAAAACACTTATTCAAGTAATTGACAATGGAAGTGGTATGTCTGAAACGGACGCCCGCATGAGTTTTGAGCGTCATGCTACCTCCAAAATTACCAGCGCACAAGACCTATTCAGTATCCGCACGCTGGGATTTAGGGGTGAAGCGATGGCTTCAATTGCAGCCGTAGCACATGTAGAAATGAAAACTCGACAAGAAGGTAAAGAACTCGGCACACACATCATCATTGAAGGCTCAACGGTGACGCTGCAAGAACCTTGTCAATGCCCTGTCGGAACCTCCCTTGCTATCAAAAACTTGTTCTTCAACATTCCCGCACGTCGCAATTTCCTCAAATCCAATCCTGTAGAAATGCGTCACATTGTCGAAGAATTTCAACGAGTAGCACTTGCCAACCCCAAAATATTCTTTTCTTTACACAACAACGACATCGAAATTTTTCGGCTACCTTCTGCCAATATGCGAAAACGCATTGTAGGTATTTTTGGAGCTTCCTTCAATGAGCGATTGGTTCCCATTGAAGAACAAACCGATTTTTTGCGGATATTTGGTTTTGTCGGCAAACCCGAATTTGCCCGCAAAACCCGTGGCGAACAGTACTTTTTTGTAAATGACCGCTTTATTAAAAGCTCTTATTTGCACCATGCTGTGTTGACTGCCTACAACGATATTTTGCCCAGCAAAAGCCATCCTTTGTATGTGGTATTTATTGACATTGACCCCGCTCGCATTGATGTGAATGTGCATCCGACCAAACAGGAAATCAAATTTGATGATGAAAAAGTGGTTTATACCTTTGTGAATACGGCGGTCAAACGTGCTTTGGGAACTTACAACATTACGCCAACGTTGGATTTTGACCACGATACCCAATTGATTTTCTCTTCAAGCCCAAAAAAGAAAAATCCCAAATCCGACTCCAATAATAGTTCTGATAAATCCTTCAATACCAGTTCAAAACCAACAGGTTCAAAGTTTGAAACCTCGAACCTAAATTTTCAAACAAGAACCTCCAAAGCTTCTGCCACTTCAAAACCGAGAGGTGATTGGCAGGAACTTTACAAAACAGAAGACATTGAAGTACCTGACGACATGACGACCATCACGTTTCAGAGTGCTGCCAACAAACAAGCGAGTTTGCCCATTGAAGGAAAGGCAACGTTGGAGAAAAACCCCTACCAAATTCACCGCAGGTATATTTTAACACAAATTAAGTCGGGCTTCATTTTGATTGACCAAAAAGCGGCACATGAACGCATTTTGTATGAGCAGTGTCTGACGTTTATGGACAACAAAAAAGCGGAAACCCAAAAACAATTGTTTCCCGAAACCATTGACCTACCTGCTGCTGATGCTACTTTGCTGAAAGAAATATTGCCAGATATTAATATTTTAGGTTATGACATACAGGAGTTTGGACAGACTACATTTGTCATTCACGGGATTCCTGCTGATTTGAAAATAGGGAATGAGCAAGCTGCAATTGAACAATTATTGGAGCAATACAAACACAATTCGGACAAGTTGAAGCTCAACAAGCGAGAGAATTTGGCCCGAAGCATTGCCAAAAACACGGCAATCAAGGTTGGACAGAAAATGACCACTGAAGAAATGCAAAACCTTGTGGACAAACTATTTGCGTGCCAGACTCCCTTTATTGCTCCCAACGGCAAACCTACCTTTGTGAAATACCGCATTGATGAGATAGAGAAACAATTTGACAAAAAAAATAGTTAGTTTATATACATTTGTTGAAACTTCAAAAAGCCCTATAAAATGTTTTCTTCTGTAAATACCTACATTTGATTTTTGAAGTTCACTTAAAGTACAGTATTGAATATGAGACAAGGATTTGGCGGTTTTCAACTGACTCCTGCGGTAAAAAACCTCTTGATTATAAATGGATTGATGTATTTAGCGACGGTTTCACTGGTAAATGTGGACTTCAATCGCTTATTTGCTTTGCATCCATGGTTTGCATCTGATTTTTATCCACATCAATTCATCACCCACATTTTTATGCACGGAAGCACAATGCACCTGTTCATGAATATGTTTACGCTGTGGATGTTCGGAACGATGTTGGAGCAAGTTTGGGGCACAAAGCGATTTTTGATTTATTATATGTTGACAGGTATTGGAGCAGCATTGATGTACTATGGTGTGGACTATTGGGAAATAAAAAATACATACATTCCATTTGACAATGCGATTGCCAACCCTACGGTAGAGAATATTCGTGCCTTTGTGAACTATGCTCATGGATTGGATGGGATGCAACAGTACCTTGATTTTGACATGATGGATGCGTATCGAAGTTTTAGAGAAAGCTACACTAATATCATGCAAAATCCAGATGGGGCTAATACGATTTCATTGCAGGCGGCAGGAGTGTTTGCTGCAAAGGTAAAGGCTTCATTTGCCAACTTCCATACAATGTTGGGCGCTTCAGGTGCTGTTTTTGGTATTTTGTTGGCTTTCGGTATGACCTTTCCCGATATGAAAATCATGCTGTTGATTCCACCTATTCCGATGAAAGCAAAATACTTGGTGGCTTTATTTGCTGTTTTTGAATTGTATAGAGGTATGGCAAATGCACCTGACGACAATATTGCACACTTTGCACACTTGGGGGGCATGGTGGTTGGATTTTTCATACTGCGTTATTGGCGGTCAATGGGTGTGGGAGGAAAATAGTATAGTGATTAGTAAATTAGTGACTAGTGATTGGCTTTTCAAAATATTTAGATTGAAGTGGTTATAAGAAAAATGAGTTGCTTTCTATTTACTTCTTGTTGTAGAAACAAGCTCAGATAGAGTCTCAAAAATCTAATTAGAATTAAATTTCAAAAAAAACAATTAAATATTTTTATATATGTCAGTTTATGGCAACAATTCGATTATTGACGATATCCGACATGAGTTTCGGTACGGCAATGTCGTCAATAAACTAATTCTTATCAATGTTGCGGTATTTCTTGCCGTGCGATTGCTGCATTTGGTGATGTATTTGGCTACAAATACATCCTTGGGAGAATTTGAAAACGACTATGTGACTTGGCTGATGGTTCCCTCTAATCTCAAAGATTTTTTGTGGCAGCCGTGGTCTATTATCACCTATATGTTCCTGCAAACGAGCTTCATGCATATTTTGATGAATATGATCGTCTTGTATGTTTTTGGGAAGTTGCTGCTGGGATTTTTGGGTGATCGACAAGTATTTCCAATTTATGTACTAGGTGGTATTGCAGGAGCGTTATTGTATATGTTAGTTTTCAATCTTTCACCTGCTTTTCAGAGTATTTCAGGAACGCACATGCTGGGTGCTTCGGCGGGCGTAATGGCAGTTATGCTGGCGATGTGTGCCATGCAGCCCAATTACCAAGTCATGCTCTTTTTTATTGGTGCAGTTCAGGTCAAATACATTGCAGCAGTATTCATTCTGATGGACTTACTCAATATTTCGCAAGAGAATCCTGGTGGACACATTGCTCACTTAGGCGGTGCATTGTTTGGTTTTTTCTACATCAAGCAGCTCCAAAAAGGCAAAGATTGGGGAGATGGATTGAACCGACTCATGGACTTTTTGGCTACGGTTTTCAAACCTGGGCCTAAGAAACCCAAGGTGGTCTATAGAAACGAAAAAAAGCAGGAGCAAACCAGAGCGGCAAACAATGGAAAGGTAAGCAAACAAAAAACAATGGATCCTTTGGTGCAAGCTAAAATTGACACAATTTTGGATAAAATCAGTGAATCAGGCTACAATAGTTTGACAAAGGAAGAAAGGGAATTTTTATTTAAAGCCAAAGATGGTGAGTAAAACATAGTTTCTGATTTTAAGCACCCATATTAACCGTTCCTGAAGGATGAAGGACACCAAAAAACTATCTATCTTTAATAGCATCATCTTCAAACTCAATTTGGTGGTAGCCTTTGCGTTGCTGCTAACTTACCCTGTGCCTTTCATCAACCCTTCCAGTTTTTGGCTTTCTGCAATATGGGGACTTACCTATCCTTTTTTGCTGCTTGTCAACTGTGGTTTTTTAGTTTATTGGCTGCTCAAAAGGCGTTGGCAAATACTCTTATCCCTTATTACCATTCTATTGGGATGGAATTTATTGACCAAAACGATTGCTTTTCATATCGTTGAAAACAAAAGCGAAATCGTCGAAACTGCAAAAGAAGGCACGGAAGAAACACCCGAAAAAGACGCAACGGATGTAAAAATCATGACCTACAATGTCCAAAATTTTGACCTCTACAATTGGACAGAGAACGTAGAATCTCGCAATAAAATGATTGAGCTGATTCAAAGCGAGCAGCCCGATATCATCAATTTTCAGGAGTTTTATACAGATGATAATGATGATAGCCAGTTTCACAATGTCAAATTATTGGTCAATGAGTTGGGTTACAAGCATTACTCATTTGAAAAAACACTCACACTTAGAACAACGAATCACTGGGGTTTGGCGACTTTCTCCAAATTTCCAATTGTAAACAAAGACAGAATCACTTTCCCCGAAACGCAAAATAACATTGTAGCCTACTCCGACATCAACATCAAGGGTGACACCATTCGCCTCTTCAACCTACACCTGCAATCCATACACTTGGGGCGACAAGATTTGAAGTATTTGAAACAGTTGGGTTTGGGAGAAAAGGATGGGAAACAGGAAGAAAAGACCGATCACTGGAAATCGTTTACTTCAATTGTATCTAAACTTAAAGCCGCCTATGTCAAACGGGGCAATCAGGCACGCACTTTGGCAGACCATATCCAAGAATCTCCACATCGGGTCATTGTCTGTGGTGACTTCAACGATACGCCAACTTCTTATACCTACCAAACGATTTCGAAGAATCTGCAAGACGCTTTCCTCAAAACGGGCTTGGGTTTGGGAGGCACTTATGCGGGACCGCTGCCTTCTTTTCGGATTGACTATATGCTGCTCGATCCTTCTTTTGAAGCACGTTCCACCGAGGTCATTCGCAAAAAATATTCAGACCATTATCCAATGACTTGTGAGTTTAGGATTTGGAAATGAGTGAGTTGTAAAGGAGGAATTATATCTTTTCTATTCCTCCACCACCAATTTCCCACTACTCACTTCTCTCCCTTCAATCCTCACCCGATACAAATACAATCCACTTTCCCAACCTTCAACATTCAAGTCCATTTCCAAATCACCAATCTCCAATCTCCAATTCCCCATTTCTCTCCCCTGCAAATCATACACATCCAAAACCGCTTCCTTTCCTTTCGGCAGCCGATGCTGAAAAGTCACTCGATTTTGGGCAGGGTTGGGATAAAAATGGGTGGGATAATGAGTCGTCACTTCGTACTGAATTGAAGTAGTCAAAATACTGTCGCAATTGGCGGGCTGACAGGTGTTGCCGAGGCTGTCTACTTTGAGAACCCAACCGTCTTGGGTTTCGCTTTCTACGCCTTTACTCCACCCACACATGACAAATCCATTGTCCTCTGTGACTTCAAAATCCCATAAATAGTGATTAGAACGTAAAATATTAGAATAGGCTTTCGTCCACAAGCTGTCTCCTTCCGATGTTAGTTTCATCAATATACCAGACAACCGCCCCGAATCTTTGTGATTGCGAGAATGCCCAATGACGACTAAACTTCCGTCTTCTAATTCTCGTACCTCTCGAAAAATATCATCTAATTGCAATCCATTGAGAGCTAAAGTACCTGAATATTTTTTCTCCCATAGCATATTTCCTTCTTTGTCAATTTTGAAAATATATCCATTGGGGTCACTTTCAAGAATAGAATTAGGGTATTGATAACCAACGATTACATATCCATCTTCCACCTCCAATATGTCCGAACATTCCTCTAAATGACCATTTCCATAAGTTTCTTCCCACAGCATATTTCCCTCGCTATCAATTTGAAAAACCCATATATTTCGATTCACTGCCTCTTGATAGGACATCCAGCCCATGACCAGATACCCCCCCTCTTCCAATTCGATAATTTCATTTACTTGGGCATCTTCCTCCAAACTACCATAGTCTTTCTGCCACTCCATATTGCCCAAACTATCGGTTTTGACAATATAGGCCTGTCCCAATTCATCGGGGAAATTTAGAGAAAATCCTGCCATCATAAAGCCCTTATCGCTTGTAGGAGTCAATTTTCGAGCTCCTTCAACCAGTATTCCCAAATCATAGGTCTGTTCCCATAAGAGTTCTCCTTCCAAAGAAATAGATGCCAAATAATATTTACTATCTGATAGAGAATCCTTTCGGCTAAAAAAAACAAAGATTTTATCCTCTACAATTTGTAAGTGTCCCTCTAAATAATCGTGATTGTCTCCTTCCCCATAATTATACAAACTTTTTACTTCTCCTTGTTTGTCAATTTTCCAAATAGTATATATATCTTCACCATTAGTAAGAGTAGAAGGTCCCAAAACAAAATATTCCTCTCCAACAATTTCCAATGATTTCATGGTCTGCCTACCTTCGAGAATATCGTAGTTCTTATTGAAATAGGTTTCTTGAGCCATGATAGTTAGAGATAAAAGTAAGAGTATAAGTGTAAATCTCATATTATTTGTATTTTATGTAAATCCCCAAAACTACTATTGGGTTTTGGGGATTTTTTTTTTCAAAAAATTACTGACTAATAATGACCTTATGACTTACTGATTGTTCTTCAGATTCAATTTTGAAGAAATAAGTGCCATTTGGTGCGTTTATTTTCAACTGATTTTTGCCAAGCTCCAAAATTTCTTGTTGTATCAGTTGTCCTGTAATATTGTACACCAATAACCTTGCTTCTTCTACCAAAGATTCCACTGTAACTTGTCCCTCGTTTGGATTGGGATAAATCTGAATGAAGGAAGCTAAATCATTGGAATTAGCTTTTTTGTTACTTTGAGAATCTTCCTTATGGGGTATTCTATCAATTGCAGTTTGATTCAGCATTGCCAATAGACTTTCTGCATATACACTGCCATAGTTATTTGCTTGTGCAATGTTCTCTACAGTCTGCAATTCTGAACTTGTCATTTCTGTATATTTTCTACCACTTACTTTCACATCAATCAACAATTGGTAAAATTGAAGATAGGAAGCATCGTAAACACATTTCAAACTGTTGCCAAAATTGGAAATTGTACCGATTACTTCGACATCCTTGATTGGCAAAGTCTTGAAACTTTGGCAACGGTTGAAAACCTTGGTGTGTCCTGAATGCTCATAGAGCAATGCTATCATTGAGATGGAGGAAACGACCCTCCGAAGGCTACTTACAGGAGTCGCCTTCAAACCACCTTCGGGTGCTTTAACTGTGAAGTTAAGGTACTGAGCGCAGAAGGAAAAGGCTATTGGCTAAATAGTCAGGTAAGTATGAAAGAGCTGAACGCAAGTGAACCACTGATGAAGCATCGAAACAACCAACCGACCTCGTCAAAAGCGAAAATCAGGGTCATTTCGTGATAACTTTAGCGGCAACCTGTTTACTGGCTAAAGGGTGAGCGGTGTATAAGTGGCAGGACTTTCATATAGGCTCAATGATGGAACAGGAGAGACGAACATCTATGACAATACTCTGAGAAAGAGTAAGATGTTCGAGTCGGACTATGTCATAGTAGTGTTGAAGATTCTGTAATGGGATTGGAGCGAAGGGCATAGCTCATTTACGTTTTAATATTTTAACAACCTCAAAAAAAAAAAAAAAAAAAAAGGAAGGATTAGGATGGTTAAAACAAAGTCACAGCCTATTACCAAACAGATGGTATGGGCAGCGTATAAACGAGTGAAGACGAATCAAGGCGGTTCAGGAGTGGATGGAATGAGTTTATCTGATTTAGAGACAGACTTATCCAACCAACTGTATAAACTATGGAATCGACTGAGCTCAGGTAGTTACTTTCCACCTCCTGTCAAAGAGGTGGAAATACCGAAAGGAAATGGCAAAACACGTAAGTTGGGTATACCCACGGTTTTAGACCGCATCGCCCAACAGGTAGTTAAAGACCATTTAGAACCAAAGATAGAACCTTGTTTTCACAACAGTTCTTATGGCTATCGCCCGAATCGCTCTGCACATGCAGCGATTGGAGTAGCTAAAGAGCATTGTTGGAGATTAGATTGGGTGATTGACTTGGATATAAAGGGTTTCTTTGATGAACTGAATCATGAGCTGTTGTTTAAGGCACTGTATCGTCATACGGACGAGAAATGGGTGTTGATGTATATAGATAGATGGCTAAAGGCGAGTGTAATCACAAAAGATGGCACGAAGCGAGAGCGAACGAAAGGTACACCTCAAGGAGGTGTTATTAGTCCCTTATTAGCCAATCTATATTTGCATTATGGATTTGATAAATGGATGGAAAAGCAATTCCCAAGTTTATCATTTGAAAGATATGCAGATGACATCATTGTTCACTGTCAAAGTGAGCGACAAGCTGAATATGTGTTGAGTCAAATTCGGGAACGACTACAAGCCTGTAAACTTGAATTACATCCCGACAAAACCAAGATAGTGTATTGTCGAGACAGTAATCGCAAGCAATCAACAGACAAACCCATGCAGTTTACTTTTCTGGGCTATGATTTCAAAGCGAGGAAAAGTAAGAATAGTCGAGATAATCGGGTATTTTACAGTTTTACACCTGCTATCAGCAACAAAGCAAAACAGCGGATAATCAAAGAACTCAGGCAACTTGGAATACAAAGGCGCACGGGTACAACTATCTACGGTCTTGCTAAAATGCTCAATAGAAAGTTGGAAGGCTGGATAAACTACTATGGTCGATACCGAAAATCGGTCATGTGGAAAATATTCTCAGTACTCAATATTCGGCTAATACGATGGGCAAGGAACACTTACAAACGGTTTAAGGGCAGTTGGCGCAAAGCTCACAAAGCTTTAAAGCAATTGCAGAAACGACAACCGAATCTATTTGTTCACTGGCGGCATGGCTATACGATTTAGACTGAATGAGAAGAGCCGTATGAGTCGAGAGGTTCACGTACGGTTCTGTGAGAGGCTGGGGGTGAAATTCCCCGACCTACTCGACCCAACAGTTGAACAACTCACTCCACCACCAATTTCCCACTACTCACTTCTCTCCCTTCAATCCTCACCCGATACAAATACAATCCACTTTCCCAACCTTCAACATTCAAGTCCATTTCCAAATCACCAATCTCCAATCTCCAATTCCCCATTTCTCTCCCCTGCAAATCATACACATCCAAAACCGCTTCCTTTCCTTTCGGCAGCCGATGCTGAAAAGTCACTCGATTTTGGGCAGGGTTGGGATAAAAATGGGTGGGATAATGAGTCGTCACTTCGTACTGAATTGAAGTAGTCAAAATACTGTCGCAATTGGCGGGCTGACAGGTGTTGCCGAGGCTGTCTACTTTGAGAACCCAACCGTCTTGGGTTTCGCTTTCTACGCCTTTACTCCACCCACACATGACAAATCCATTGTCCTCTGTGACTTCAAAATCCCATAAATAGTGATTAGAACGTAAAATATTAGAATAGGCTTTCGTCCACAAGCTGTCTCCTTCCGATGTTAGTTTCATCAATATACCAGACAACCGCCCCGAATCTTTGTGATTGCGAGAATGCCCAATGACGACTAAACTTCCGTCTTCTAATTCTCGTACCTCTCGAAAAATATCATCTAATTGCAATCCATTGAGAGCTAAAGTACCTGAATATTTTTTCTCCCATAGCATATTTCCTTCTTTGTCAATTTTGAAAATATATCCATTGGGGTCACTTTCAAGAATAGAATTAGGGTATTGATAACCTACGATTACATATCCATCTTCCACCTCCAATATATCCGAACACTCCTCAAAATAACCATTGCCATAGGTTTCTTCCCATAGCACATTTCCTTCACTATCAATTTGAAAAACCCATATATTCCGATTAGCTACCTCTTGTGAAGTCCAACCCATCACTACATAACCTCCCTCCTCCAGTTCGATAATTTCATTTCCTTGGTCATGTCCATCCAATCTACCGTAATTTTTTTGCCACTGCATATTGCCCAAGCTATCGGTTTTGACAATAAAAGCTTGTCCCAATTCATTGGGAAAATTTACTGAAAAGCCTGTCATAATGAATCCTTTATCTCTTGTAGGAGTCAATTTTCGAGCTCCTTCAGCCAATATTCCCAAATCATAGGTCTGTTCCCATAAAAGTTCTCCTTCCAGAGAAATAGATGCCAAATAATATCTACTATCTGAGAGGGAATCTACTTTTCCTAAAAAAATAAATAGCTTATCATCTATAATAGATAAACTTCCATTCAAATAATCGTAATTGTCTCCTTCCCCATAATTATTCAACATTTGGACTTCTCCCAGTTTATCAATTTTCCAAATAGTATATATATTTTCACCATTACTAAATGAAGAAGGCCCCAAAATAAAATACTTGTCTCCAACACTTACCAGTGACTGCATGGTTTGATAGCCTCCAAGAATATCATAATTTTTATTGAAGTAAGTTTCTTGAGCTGAAATAGTTTGCGATAATAATATAAAAAATAGAATATGTTTCATATACAAATAATTATAAAAAATCCTCAAAACCAAAAAATGATTTTGAGGATTCTTGAATGAATAAAATTATTTGGCAATAACTACCTTGTGGGTAATCATTTGCTGTTCAGATTGGATTTGGAAAAAATAAGTGCCATTTGGAAAATCCATTTCCAAATCATTTTTTCCTTCTACCAAATCTCTTTGTTCCATAAATTGACCAGTGATGTTGTAAATACTTAGTTTTGCTGATTTTACAGTCAATTCTATGGTAACGGCATTGTCCGTCGGATTGGGGTAAATCAGTTTCAAAACTGTTTCGAAAGTCTTGAAACTTTGGCAACGGTTGAAAACCTTGCCAACAATTGAACAACTCACTCCACCACCAATTTCCCACTACTCACTTCTCTCCCTTCAATACGCACCCGATACAAATACAATCCACTTTCCCAATCCTTCAAATCCAACTCCAATTCCTCCTCTCTACTATCCAATCTCCAATTCCCCATTTCTCTCCCCTCCAAATCATACACCTCCAAAACCGCCTCTTTTCCTTTGGGTAGTCGGTGCTGAAAAGTAACTCGATTCTGGGCGGGATTGGGGAAAAATTGGGTGGGGTAATTTGTAGTGACTTCGTAATGGATAGAAGTAGTGATAATACTGTCGCAATTGGCGGGCTGACAGGTGTTGCCGAGGCTGTCGGTTTTGAGTACCCAACCGTCTTGAGTGCCGCTTTCTACGCCTAATGTAAATCCACAGATTACAAATCCATTGTCTTCTGTCACTTCAAAATCCCAAAATTGATGGGTACTGATGCTATTGCTATACACCTTTGTCCACAAACTGTCTCCTTCTGCAGTTAGCTTCACCAAAATACCCGAAAAACGCTCCAACTCATTGTAGTTTCGAGAATTTCCAATCACTGCCAAACTCTTATCCTCTAATTCTCGCACTTCCCAAAAAGCGTCGTCCAATCGAGTTCCATAGTATTCAGAAACCCCTGTATAGGTTTTCTCCCACAACAGATTTCCTTCCTTGTCTATCTTCAAAATATAGCCTCGTGAACCTTCATCTTGATTAGGTGCTTGATATTGATAGCCCACCAACACATAACCATCCTCCACCTCCAATATATCCTTACATTCTTCAAAAAACCAACTGCCATATTTTTTATCCCACAGCATATTGCCCAAACTGTCTATTTTAAACAGCCATACATCTCGATTGCTGTTTTGTATAGAAGTCCATCCCATCACTAAATAACCTCCATCGGCTGTTTGAATAATTTCTATTCCTTCATCACTGCTATTTAAACCACCATAATCATCTTGCCATTCCATATTGCCCAAGCTATCGGTTTTGATAATGTAAGCTTGTCCTAACTCATTGGGAAAATTAGTAGAAAAGCCTGTCATAATAAATCCTCCATCCTTAGTGGGAGTTAGTTTTCTCGCTCCTTCATTCTCTGGTCCAGTATCGTATCTTTTTGTATATAGTGTGTCCCCTGTATTGTTGAACCTTATCATCAAATATTTTTCTATGTTAGTTTGTACATCCATCTCTGTTAAAAAAGCACAATATTCCTTTTCCATTTTTGCCAAGTAACCATCCTGATAGTGATGTTGATTTTTTCCATATTCTTTTTGCCACAGGACATCTCCATCCTTTCCTAACTGTACAAAAATATATTTTCGTCCTGAAAAATTGGAAGCAGTAGATACTCTAAATATGACAAAGCCTTCCTTATTTGGATAAATCGACAAATCAAATTCTAGCCTATTCATCCAATCGTGGTTTTTATTGAAAAAATAATTTTGTGCGTAAACTGAAAAATAAAGTAAGAAGAAAAAAGAAAAGTATATTTTTTTCACTGCAATTATATTTAATGGAAAAATCCTTCAGAATCAAAGCTGTGATTTTGAAGGATTTTTCTGAATTAATTAAAAAAACTCAATCCATCACTACAATTTTCTTACTGAGTATTCCAGTAGCACTGTGTAATTGTAAAATATAAGTTCCAACAGATAAATTAAGAGGGACTTGCTGCTTATTCTGTTGTATATCATGCACTTCAATCAAAAGTCCAGTAATATCGTAAATCAACAACTTAGCTGTTGCAGTATTTGATTCAATAACAACAAAATCTTTAGAAGGATTTGGGTAAACAGAGAAATCTTGTTCTGTATTTTCTAAGGCTCTCTTATTGCCTTGCATGCTTTCCTTGTGCGGTATTCTATCAACTGTAGTTTGATTCAACATCGCCAATAGACTTTCTGCATACACACTTCCATAAGTATTTGCTTGTGCAATATTCTCTGCTGTCTGTAGTTCTAAGGCAGTTAACTCTGTGTATTTTCGACCACTTACTTGTACATCAATCAACAACTGATAAAATTGAATATAAGAGGCATCATATACACCCCCTCCATGCAAAGCATTGAGTTTGTTTTGAGCCTCCAACAACAAGCCTTTGTTTAGGTATTTTTTCATCAATATGGAATTGCTATGATGGGTATTCATCGCTTCTAAGAAAACAATGGCATCGGATTCCTGTTCTGCTTCTTCGTAAATTTTATATACTGCCGTAGTCAACAAGGTCTTTTCAGTTTCATCGTAATTGCCATTGTTCAATTCAGCAGCGATTCCCGTAGGAGAATTGGAATTGACCATGGCTTTCCCTATTCCTCCACTACCACTATTTCCAGCAGGACACATGACTTCATGAGCTAATTGGTTATCTGGTTGGCATTCAAAAATACCAATACCATTAGTAGAAGAACAATCGGGATAAGATTCAGAACCAGGCAGTCCATTCGCCCAATATTCAAAACCTGCGTCTAAAAAACCTACTCTTATATTTGCCTCTGAATTTCCACAGTTGTTTTGGAATAAGTTTCCTGCGGGTAGCGGGTCGCCTGTTTGTGGGTCGCTTCCACAACCCGAACCTTGGTCGTCTAAGCGATTCTCAAAATTAGGATTGTCATTAGGAGATATGGGATTAATCAGCCATTCTTGCTCGCTTTCAAAATTGTGATAAATATTGCAGCCCATTTCTACCGACTTATTGTTTTCTTCTGTTTGAGTGCCAGTTAGATTTTCTACAAATTCAGAATTAAAGTTGGAAGCTACATTAAACTCATTTTCATTGACCATACCTCCTCCAGCAGTATTGTTTACAATGATTCCGTAATAATTGGGCTTAAAAAAGGGAGGTTCTACCCCTCCTCCTCCATCTCCAATACCCCCACCACCGCTTTGAGCAGGCACACTAAATCCTATGAAATCTATTGTATTTTCATTTATCTCGTAATCATTGGAACCAATAGAATAAACTGCCCAAGCATCATAAATTGAAGGGGGAGGAGTATCCTCAGGTCTTAATCCTTCTTCAAAAAAAGGAGGTATATTGAATGTAAAATCATTTTTTTGGATAATATCTCCCATATTGCCATTTGTCGTAATACACTGTAGGGTATTTTCAAAATGTGTTTCTCTGACATTTATATTTCTTTTGCTGAAAGAATAAGTCTCGATTCCTTTATACAGACCTTCAAATGCAGATTGCAGATTCATCGGAACAGGAATATCAAAGGGAGGATGTTTTTTTGATACTTCAAATTCTGAGTCATAAGCCAAGATTCCTGTTCCTCTGTCTTCAATGAAGGGAAGTTTCAACAAATTTTCTCTATTTAAGTTTCGCATCGCTACTTAAAAAAATAAGCACTTGTTAGTTAATTGTTTTTATGTTTTAATATAAGATATTTATAGGTGCAGATATGTTATAAATAATTGTAAATAAGTCACTTAGTTGCTTTTTTCCATTTAGGTTCTAAACAAATGCTTATCTCCTATTCATCTTGTACTTTAAGCTGCACCATACCCGAAAATAATTGCCTGAAATCGTTGTCATGAATAATTAACTGCAAGACCAGTTCCATATCACATTCTATCTTTTGAACCAATCGTGTGAGAATAGAAATCATGATTTGCCACAGCCTTTGAGCAATCGTTGCTTGAATATATTGGTCTCTGATAGCTCTGAATAAGCCGCCAATCGTTTCATAATCTGAAAAGCGTTTATGCAAACTCAACATAACATATTGAATCAAAGTTAAAGTGGTATGAGCAATATGAGCATCAAAATCTCTGGAAGCACATTTTTGAATACCTAAAAGTTGCTTTACTTCTTTGAAAAAGACCTCAATAGACCATCGAATAGCATAGATTTCCATAGCCTGAGTAAAACGAAGGCTTGTTTGGGTAGTCAGTAAAAGTCTCCATTTGCTTCGTTTAGTATACCTAACAAAAAACAACTTGACTTCCATACCTTTATAATCCACCACCACGGTATAATAATAACACCCAAGTAGGCGGCATCTTTTGGGCTTACGTTTATGAACTTTTCGCAATGTTTTTAAAATCTGCCCAGCTGACATTTCTTTGGATAAATAGTTGTATTTGGCATTGCCCATTTTACAAGCAGCCACTATGTGAATGACTCCTTGTCGAAGTAAACGGATAGCCTTCAATGTTTTTTCGCAGCAGAACCAAGCATCAAACAACACATAATCAGGTACATATCCATGTTTCAATGCTCTTTTTATCATGCTGATTAGTTGGCTATTCTTATCCCTATCCAATTCCTTAAACCGTTCATAACCTGCCGATAATTTAGCTCTAATTTTACGATATTGTTTTTTGAGCGCCCTAACAGGTAAACCAAAACGATAGCGTTGGCGATTTTGCCCTTCTCGGTGCAAGGAAAAATCTAAAGGTCGAAAGTTGATTCCATCAAAATAGCCTAAGACCAAGAGTTTGAAGCCCAAAACAGTACATTTGAGAGAATGGTCATGAACTTTACTGATACCTTCGATGGTTTTGCCTGTATGGTTCACTGGGCTATCATCAGCAGTCAAACACTTGTACTTCGGTTTCATCCCTTTTCTTTCCTCCTCACTCAATTTCACCATATGTTTGTCAGCCAGCTCATTATAGCGTTTATTAAATCGGTATAGAAGCTTACGCCAATTTATCCATTCATTGTTTTTTAAACGATACAAACAATCTTTTGCTCCTTCAAAAACATGACTGTAAGCACCATTCGAGAATCCATGAATACTATCGACTCCCAAAAAAGGAAGCAGCAGCAGTGTGAGCATTAGCACAGAAATAGGATAACCTTGGGTTTTGAGTAAGTCTAAGGGATAGCACAAGCTTTTCAATTGAAAGGGTTCATAAGCTCGGGCTAAAGCATCTACAATATTATTTTTTTTCAGTAGGCTTTTAATTTCGTGTACTTTTTGTATCTTGCAATCAGGCAGCATAATTTTTGTATTTTGTTTATAGTGAATCAAATATACACATTTTATGCTGTTTTTCCTCTTTAACAAACAAGTTAATTTTTTGCAAAATACTTTGTATATAAATAAGTTATAAATATTTATTTCCAGTAATTATAGTGCCGAAAAAGTGCTTTCCTTAAATGGAATTCGAGATTTAGGAGAATAATTTACAAAGCTTTAGCTCATTTAAGCCGATTGTATATAATTGTTTTAAGCCTCTTTTTCAGTAAAAAAGTAGGTGCGAAACTTAAATTCTCTATTAATCTCGGCATTAGGGTCTAAGAATGATAAATTATTCCTAAATACACAATTCCTAAATTTTAAATCACGTTGATTAAACAAAAATACATGACTTAGAGATTCGTCAGATAGATTGTTCTCTCTATTGATGTGAGCAGCCTCTCTTTCAAAAGTACAACCCATAAAACCGTTGATAGGATTGGTGTTAAAAGCATAATAGCTAACGTGATTGTTGGTAAAAGTAACATTTCTTGCACTTACCTTTCCACCACAAATCCAATTGCTTTCTCCAAAATCATCGTAAACAAAACCTTCTGCATGAATAGCATTTTTTGCATAAGATATAGAACCTCCTGTAACATCCAAAACAGCGTGTTCTCCTACAGCTTTGGGATTGATTCCTTTTAAGTGAATGCCATTCCACGATTGATGACGTGCTGCACAATTGTTGGGTTGGTCTCCATTCAATATCGTAAGGTCGGCATAATGCAATTTTAACTTTCCACCTGCTTCAACTTTGATACCTGTGAATACAACATCATCAGCCATATTGGCATCTGCATCCGTAAATTCTACCTGACAATTCAATATCTGCAATTCTCCACCATTTTCTATAGTTATCTGTCCTCTTACCGTTTGGTCATATACCCAAACCACTGTTTCTCCATCTTCAATTACCAAATCTTCATCAATTGTATATTCCTGTACACATCGGCAATCGTTACAAATTCTACCGGGAAGGTTTACTTCTATCACTTTTTCGGGGTCAGTTGTCACATCTGCTGCTTCTTCTACGATTTGAAAGTTCCCATAAGTCTGATTGGGATGGAAAACCAATTCGGCTCCCGAACGCACATAGAATGTCACATCAAATAGAGATACACAAGGTTCGATGGTCAATTTACTATCTGGTTCTAAAACATAGAAAGCAGGGGCAGTTAGTGTAAATCCTTCTGGAGTTGTAAAACTAACGGTATTTTGCAAATCTGTTTCTACATGGACCAGTCTTTGGTCTTCTAAATCATCTGCCGCATCACAAACAGTTGTATTAGCTACTTCATCCACCGTAGGGTATAAACCTCTCACTGTTTTGAAAGTATATCCAGATGGAAAGACCAAATTATCTGCTGTGATATGCACTTCTGAGGGATTGTAAATTATTCTCTCCTCTGGGTTGATATTTGTCAAATCGATATTTTTATCAATAAAATATTGATGTTTTATTCCATCTACGGGTTCCAGTAAATCATTATCTCCTCTTTCATAACCTGCAGGATATGCTCCTGAAGCATTATTAAGGTGAAATCCTACTAAGGAAAAAGGAGCAGGATGAATATATTGGTTAGGAGCAGTATTGTTATTATTTACAGCATCTCCTATATTAGGATAGAAGTAAAAACTGGCTGCTTCACATTCTGTAGGAGTTACTTCGTTTTGGGGAAAATAATTAATGGTATTCAAATTATTTGTAGTGGCATCAAAACCAGGAGAAAAATCAATAAAAGGAAGAATTGATATATCATGTTCAGAAGCAGCTGTAGGTTTATCATTTGATGTTGTAAAAGGATATTCTCGCATTTTTGCTATAGTTACATCAATTGGAAAACTCACTAAATCTATTACCTTTTCAGGACGAACAGTTTGATCTCCGGTACCTACACCACATTCAAGGTAAACCGTATGATTAAATACAGAATGTGGAAGAAAGCCTCCCTGACCACTGATTGGATCCATTTGGTCGAATAAATCACTTACTAATGTATGTTCCCCCGCAGTAGATACTTTATGAACTTGATTTGGTAAAATAGGATTCCAGTTTGGATCTGACCAGGATTCATTAGCTGGATTGTATATAGCATCATCCAATACCCTAAAAATTCTCTGAGAGTTGCCTGATGCTTCAAAATCAGGATAGAAAGGGAAAGAAACCAATTCTATTTTTCGGGTAATAGTATAGTTATCACTAAAATCACCAGGATACCAAGTTCCTTGTAAATTGTCCCAGTGTAGAAATTCCCTAGGAAAAATTTGATATTCTCCATCATATTCAAATATGGCTAAATTAGTTATTTCGATAGCAGGCTGCCCTGTAAAATCCTGATAAATATTAATCACATTCTGCCCCTTCACCTCTCCCATACCAGAAAAGACAAAAAAGAGCAGCAAAAAACGAAGAACAGAAAATCTATCTACCAAACACATAGGGGGGGGCATAATGTATAAAATGCCTTCAAAAAAGAAAAGTGGACTTGTTTCATTGTAAAAATAATTTTGAATTAGAAAAAATAAATATTTAAAGTAATTGCCGTATTAGTTTTGTTTACAGGCCATTATCTTATTTTTTTCAAATCTCGACCATTGCAGCCACAATTCAAAGGACAGAAAATCAAGAAATTGACACAATTGATAGCAATTTAAGCTATTATTTTCTCTCTAAACAGGATTAACGATATTTGATTATCAATTATTTATGATTCCATGTTTTCATTGTTTCATTGACACACACACATGCCCACCCTTCTCTATCCTGTTTTACCAAAAAATCATTACTTTAGCGGTTGAGATAAAAAGACATCTGCAATGGCAAAGCATAAAAAATCCAGCTCTCAGCATCCTTCAAAAACCAACTCTTTTTGGCAACAACATTTTTGGGCAATCCTATGTATAGGTTTGTTCAGTATGGTATTGTATGCACCAACGGTTTCCTATGACTATGCTTTGGACGATCAGATAGTGATTTTGTCGAATCAATACACAAAGCAGGGATTTTCGGGGATTGGCAAACTGCTGAGTACCGAGAGTATGGAGGGTTTTTGGGGAGAGCAGAAAAACCTGTTGGCAGGAGGGCGGTACCGTCCGCTTTCGATTGTGACCTTTGCAGTGGAGTGGGAATTGTTTGGTCAAAATCCGATGATAGGACACCTCATCAACATTCTTTTGTATGTGCTGACCAACTTGTTGTTGTATCGGATTTTGGTGGCTTTGTTTGCAGCAAAAACCAAGCGAAAATCAAAAACTCGTTATTGGTTTTTGACCATACCGTTTATAACTACGCTGTTGTTTGTTGCCCACCCTTTGCATACCGAAGTAGTGGCAAACATCAAAGGCAGGGACGAAATCATGACCTTTTTGGGAGCTTTGGCTGCGCTGTATTTCAGTTTGCAGTATGTGAAACGAGAGCGGATCACGGATTTGATTTGGAGTGGTTTGTGTTTATTTCTCGCACTACTATCCAAAGAAAATGCCATTACCTTTGTAGGCATTATTCCCCTGACACTCTACTTTTTCACCAAAAGCCCTTTGCGGCAAATCGGCAAAACGACCTTGCCACTCATTGCAGCAACAGTGGTGTTTTTGGTGATTCGTTGGCGGGTCATAGGGTATTTCTTCAATAGTGGAACAGAGGTTACCGAATTGCTGAACGACCCGTTTTTGAATGCTTCTTTTGCTCAGAAATATGCCACGATTTTTTCGACGATGGGGTATTATTTGAAGCTCTTGGTTTTTCCACATCCTTTGACCCATGATTATTACCCAAAAGAATTTCCGATTATTGGCTGGGCAGATTGGCGGGCGATTGCGCCATTGGTGATTTACACTTTATTGGGTTTGTTTGCGCTGTGGGGATTGAAGCGAAAAAGCATATCGGCTTTTGGTGTGTGGTTTTATCTGCTGAGTTTTTCGATTGTCTCCAACTTGTTTTTTGCAGTCGGAACGTTTATTAACGAGCGTTTTATGTATATTTCATTGCTCGGTTTCTGTTTGATTGTGGCGTATGGTTTGGTGCGTTATTTGCCGCAATTGTTGCCGAATGTTGCAGCCAAAAAGTATGTGATTGGAGGGATTGTCGGAGCTTTATTGCTGGCATATTCCTTTCAGACTTTGAGGCGTTTGCCTGCTTGGGAAAACAATACGACATTGTTTTTGACCGATGTGAAAATTTCTACCAATAGTACGAAGGTGAATACCTCGGCAGGCGGTACGATTTACGAGCGAGCGATTACGCTGCAAGATGTCGGAGAGAAGCAAAAACTATTGTATCAGGCGATTAAATATCTAACGAAAGCTGTAGAGATTCACCCCCAAAATACGAGTGCGCTGCTGCTACTGGGAAATGCTTTTTATGCTTTGGATCAAAATATTGACAATGTGTTTGGTGTGTATGCGGCTATTTTTGTGAACAACCCCGATCATGCTGATGCAACGAAGAATTTGATGTTGTTTTCGAGGAACATTAAATCGCCTAAAGAAGCGGACAAGTTTATTCGCTTTTATGAAAAATACGTGATTCCTTATGGAGTGAACAATGCAACGACTTTTGCAGTGTTGGGAAAACTCTATGGTCAGTATCGGCAGGATGCAGAGAAGGCAATGAAATATTTGGAACAATCTATTGCCATCAATCCGAATGATGCAAGTGTTTTACAGGATTTGGGGATTGTGTATGGTATGGCAGATTTACACGAGAAAGCATTGAAGGTGAGCCTAAAAGCATTGGAATTGCAGCCCAACAATACGCAGTTATTGCAGAATATCGGGATAGCTTACCGAAACTTAGGAGATGCCGCAAAGGCAGAGGAATATTTTCAGAGAGCAGAACAAAGGGGTGGAAAATAATAAAACCTTTGAATTTTCTCAATACAAAATACATTAAATCAACGCTTTTTGCATTCGTTTGTGAGGAATTCCCGCATCCATAAATTCACCACTTGTCACTTCAAATCCCAAACTTTCGTAGAAAGCAATCACATAGGTTTGTGCCTCCAAAACCATAAGTTTGAAGCCTTTTTCTGTACCGATTTGAAGGGCTGCTTCCATCATCCATTTTCCCAAGCCTCTGCCTCTGTGAGATTTGCGGATTACGAAACGCCCCAATTTCACGTTTTCGCCAACAGAAACCAATCGAAGTGTGCCTACTACTCTTTGTTGGGAATCTAAAACCACCAAATGTTCACATTTGCGGTCATATTCATCTACTTCGAGTTCGATGGGAACCCGCTGTTCCCACACAAAAACTTCAAATCGCAATTTGATTGCCTCGACCAACAATGGATTTTTTGGGGAAATAAGTTGGATAGAATAATTGTTACTGATGCTTGTTTTACTCATGGACTTAGGTTTTTGAAGGTAAAGGTACATTATCAGAAAGGGTTTGGGCTATAAAGATAATGGAAAATAACCATCTTATTGCTTTCTAATTGTGTCATCTAACTTAACAAATCAATTTTTATTCCATAATTATTTGCTCTGCCATGTTTCCCGTATTCTTTTGTCTATTTGGATAATAAATGTTCATAGCAAAATATTTGTTATCAATCATTTCTATAGAATTTTCGTATAATTATTTATCCTAAAAAACATTCTTATTTGTGTTATATAACCAAACGGTGACATTTCTTTATGGGCAAGCTGGCAATAATACGAAACTTTTTAGGAACGAGTAATTGGATAAAACAAGAATCCTTACTTTTTTCTTTAATTGCTGATTACCAATAATTTGAGTCTAATGCATCAATGCGTTAAGATTTTGGTTATCAATTTTTTATATCTCGCATCTCGCTTGCTACTTCTTTCGCCCAAAGTTCATAGAGTATTGAAAGAAGAAGTAGCAAGAATAGGCAGTTGTATTTCATGGTTGGATATTAAGTACCCAATCAAATTTAATGGTTTAGAGAATATTTGAAAACGAGCAAGTTATCGTTTCAAAATGCACTAATAATTAAGAACGGGTACTTATAAGGGTGATTTCCAAAAGTGAGGGAAGTATTCATTATCGTTCTCACCTGTTCAACCATTCCTTAAATTCCTTTGTACGTTTGCGGCTCACAATAAATTCTTGTTCTTTTCCCTGGCTCATGTCCAATTTGAAGCGGTGATTGAACCAAGAATGTATCTTATGAATCGCTTCAATGTGAATGATTTGCTGACGGTTGATGCGAAAAAATAGGCTTGGGTCGAGTTGATTTTGCAGTTGCTCCAATGACTCATCGAGCGTATGTCGCTTGCCTTTGATATCCACCAAAAAAGTCAATCCGTCTTCAGAATAGAGGTAGGTCACCACATCACTCGATAAATACTCCCAAGTTTGCCCATGCTTCAATAAAAAACGACTTTTGTAGGGTCTGGATTCCGAGATTTGTTGGAGTAAACTTTGAAGACTATTGTTGTTGAAGGAAACTTTTGTAGCTTGTTGGTGGTAACGGTGAAATTTTCCCAAAGCAGTCGCCAATTCCTCTTTTTCAATGGGTTTGAGCAAATAATCCACACTGTTCACCTTAAAAGCCTGCAAACTATACCTGTCAAAAGCGGTGGTGAAAATAACTGGACAATTAACCTCTACCTGCCGAAAAATATCAAAACTCAATCCATCTGCCAACTGAATGTCCATAAACACCAAATCGGGCATTTCCTTGTTTTGAAACCATTCAACCGCATCTTCTACACTGTCCAAAGTTTCCAAAATAGTGGACTGTGGTTCGAGTGTGGTTAACAATTCTGTAAGCATTTTTGCTGCATGGTATTCGTCTTCGATGATTAAAAATTTCATGGTTGAATTGTAAAATTGCTATATAGTTAAATTGTTTTTCTCGCTGATTATTAATGTTTTTTGCAAAGAATATAAGCCCGTTTACTTGGGTACTCTTTACCGTGGTAAGGATAACGCACAAAAGCATCCACAATCGTCCACCCACAATCTTTCAACATTTCGAGTACTTTATCGGCATCAAAAAAGTGAAAATTCACCTCCACTTTTTCCTCCAACAAATCTGCTACTGCCATGACCTGTTCTTCGGTATGAAAACTAAATAGAAACTGTCCATCTGTTTGAGTGACTCGATGGATTTCGGTCAAAGCTTGCGCCAATTCTGCCTCATTGAAGTGAACGATGGCATAGAAAGCCAATATTGCAGCAAAATGATAGTCAGGATATTGTAGCTCCAAAATGTTGCCTACTTCAAAATCAATCGTTGGGCATAAACTTTGCGCCATAACAATCATTTCTGGAGACAAATCAATCCCTACAATGTTTTTTGCTCCAAAATTTTGCAGAAAAGCAGTCGTGTGTCCACAGCCACAGCCCAAATCTGCAATCTTGCCTTTATCGTCATTGTCTGCCGCAAAACGACTCAATACCATGCGGTCAAGCGGTTTATAAGCCAATTCTCCGAAAAATTGGTCAGCGTATTTTGCAGCTACTTTGTTATAGCAGTTGATGATATTTTGTTTTTGGTACATAGTTGAAGGAGTCATTTTTTGTCAATGTATTTGTCGGGTTTGTTAACAGAGGGTAAGCTAATTTTGTCATTGTCAAAAGTAAAATAAGTCTCTAAGGTTTAACAAATAAATCATCACATTTTTTTAACCCAATATAAATACTACTATGATAGACACTTGCAAAACTTTGAGCGAAGATGCCTTGAACATGGTTCAAAACACCATTAAAAATTCCTCGTTGGATATCTATTCTACTACTCAGCCAGGTGGAAGCATTCATGATTCTCTTTGGGATTTGTATTTGAAGAACCAAAAGAAATACCAAGAACAGAAATGAAACACAGGCAAAAATTCAACTATCAATCAATATTTTGAAGCTTGAATTTTTAGTGCTTGAAGTCAGTATAAATATTTGATTAACAATGTTTAATTAACTTGTGCAACTCCAATCAAAGGCAAACTCACTTCAAAAAAATCTTCCGTTTCTAAAATATCCACGCTTTGTTCGGTAAACAAACGGTAGCGGGTTTTGATATTTTCCAAGCCCACTTTAGTAGAGTGCATCACCTGTTGTTTGCGTTGAAGGTTGTTGCGAACCTGCAATTTTTGTTGGTCATTCACAAACACTTCAATGGTTAGGGGTTTGTTTTTAGAAATAATATTGTGTTTGATGGTATTTTCAAACAAAATTTGCATACTCAAAGGCACGATTTTATGGTGCATATATTGGGGCGGAATGTTCATCTGAACGTGTAAGTTTCCTCTAAAACGTTCTTCTTGGAGAAAAACATAGGATTGGACAAAATCCAATTCTTCCTGCAATTCTATCAAAGGCTCTTCTCGACTCTCTAAAATATAGCGATAGACTTTCGACAACTTCTTCAAAAACTGCTTTGCCAATTCGGGATTATCCCCTACAATACTCATCAAAGTATTGAGACTATTGAACAAAAAATGGGGATTCACCTGATTCCTAAGCCCTTGCCATTGTGAACGTAAATGAGCCTGTTTGACCTCCTCTTTTTCTATGATTGATTGTCGGAGTTGGGTGTAAAAATAGATACTCTCATAAATGGACATAATTAAGAACGAAATCATCAGGGTAATGCCCACTCCTTGCTTATATGAATACGATTTAATGAGTTCTTTATCAGTACACCACACAAAAAAAATGATACTTGCCTTCAACAATGCGCCCCAAGCGAAGGCAAGAAAAATGGAGGTGATAATCTCCCAAACAATGCGTTTTTGGACATCTTCAAAATCAGGGAATTTTTGTCGTAAACGAACCAAAGCCCAGCGATGAACTATCCAATGACCTCCTACAAAATACATAGAATGAATCCACCATTCATGGAAATTCGCAAAGTTTTTGGATAAATCCACATTGAAGAACAAAAGTGGAATGATTAATCCAAAAAAAGGAACTCCTACAATGAATAGCCAAGTATCGTCAAATCCTAAGTATTTTTTGCGTATGGTCTTGGAGAATATCAATGTATAAATAATTGTATGGCTATAAAAACATATAATTGACGAATTGTGTGACGGCGAAATTATAAAAACCATTTTACAATCACACAATTCCTCAATTTGTCAATTTAAAACTGTACTCGGTACATAAAATCAGGGAAGAAGCCAATTTGATTGACTTCATTCACCTGATTGGTCTGCCGATTGTAGCGGCGGACAAAAATATTCTCTTTATCCAATACATTCTGGATATCGAGGTAAAAATGATGCGAAATCTTGCGTTTGGGGCTGTTAAAGCGATAGCCAAATTTTACATCCCATCGAAAATAAGGATCATTGCGTTCGCTGTATGCCAAATCTTCCATTTTGATTTCATAGCCCAATTGCTGAGAAACTTCCAAATCAACGGGTGTGTAACGACGACCGCCTGCGGTAGTCATCTTCGTATCAAAAGTCAAAGCATTTCGTTTGTCCTTACCAACTTTCCACTCTCGCCCCGCCAAAACATTCAAAACATAGGTATTGTTGAAAGCGGTATTTCGTTCGATTCCATCGCTGCCTTTGTAGTTGGAGTCATATAGAGAAGCTGTCAGCAATCCGTAGTAGCCTCTGCTGAAAAATTTCTCCAAAGTCAGCTCCAACCCATAGTTGTTTCCCGATCCTTCGTTCACCAAGTAGTCCTTTTCACGAGGAAAGATAAAATCATCTCCTGTATTCAATATCGAAAAAGAGGACGGAAAAGGGTCGACAGGTACACCGTCAATACTTTGGTAATACGCTTCTGCCTTCAATCTCCAATCCGGTGCAAATTTATAGTCATAGCCCAATACAAAATGCTGGCTGCGTGTAAAATCCAAGTTTTCATTGCTACGAACTACATTCCCATTTTCGTCTTCGGTCACTCCCAACAATATCGGAATTGGCTGCATTTGGTGGTGAACACCATAACCGAAACTCAATCTTTGCTGCGCTGCAAAATCCCAATTCAATGCCAATCTGGGTTCGATTGCAGACGTTTCATTGAAGGTCAAATATTGGGCATGTAATCCTGCGTTGAGTGTCCATTTATTGTTCAAGCGGTATTGTCCTTGGACAAAAGGTTGAAGCAAAGTTACATTGTCATTGAAGTCTATCAGCGTCACTAACTCATTTACCCCATCATTGTCGGTATCCATACCAATTTCAGCATCTGTTGAAAACAATTGATAGTCATACAGTTCTGCCAATATACCTACACGACCTGTAAATTTGTTATTGAATTTTTTGTTTATATAACTCGATGCAGACCACCGTGATTCGGTATTGTCAGCCTCACCATAAGAAGCTGTAAATTCTTCATTTGTTCCTTCATTGAAGTAGCGCAATTGCTCAAAGGTATTGACGGAAGTTGTTCTGGCAACAACTGTTCGCCAATAAGTTTTTTCGTTTAATAAAATATTGTGTTTCAAACCAATCACACCAAATTTAGAATCTGCAAAAGCATCTTCATCAGCCGCTGCAAAAAGGTCGGTTTCGTCCACTTCATCGTGTAGAAAATCAATATTACTCAACCCTCCAATACCAAAAAGGGTAAATTGTCCCAATTTGGTGGTGGCAGAATTGATTTTGAAAGCAAGATCGTAGTAATTCGGTACAGCACTTGTACCAGACCCACCCAAACCACCTACCAAACTGATAAAGGCATATCGTCCTGCAAAGATGTAGCTACCTCCTTTTTTAGAAAGAGGTCCCTCTGCCATGGCTTCCACACCACTGAATGCTCCTACCTGCAACATAAATTCGTGTTTATCACGATTTCCAGAACGCAAGCCGATGTCGAATACGCCAGCAGTAGCATTGCCATATTCTGCGGGAAATGCGCTGGTCAAAAAATCGGAATTTTTTATTAGGTTGGGATTCAATGCACTGACTGGCCCTCCTGTTGTGCCTAAAGTAGAAAAGTGGTTGGGGTTGGGGATAGGGATTCCTTCCATGCGCCACAAAACGCCTGTTGGAGAATTGCCTCGGATTACAATATCATTGCGAGAATCGTTGGCGGTAGAAACACCTGCAAAATTACTCGCCAATCGAGCTACATCGCTGCGACCTCCTGAATAGCGGTTTACTTCTTCCACACTGAATTGGCGTGCCGAAATGGTCGCCAACTCGTTTTGTGGCTTGTCTTTTTCAACGCTTCCTGTGACTACAACGGCATCCAACAATTCAACGGATTCTCGCAAAGCCACATCCATAATCACCTCTTTTCCTGCGCTGACTACGATGTTGGGAATGGTCAAAGGTTCATAACCAATGTAACTGATGCGAAATTCATGCCGCCCAAGAGGAATGTTTTCCAATCGAAAATAACCGTCTATATCCGTAACTGTTCCCACTGTTTCTGTAGGGTTTACCCATTCGATGGTTGCCCCAATTAGTGGAGTTTCTGATTGTTGGTCAATGATTTTGCCTTTAATGGTTTGCGTATTTTGGGCATTGAGGATAGAAAGTTGAAGTAATAGAAATACAAAACTTAAAGTGAGGAGTACATTTTTCATGGAATATGATTTTTATTGTTTGATACGCTGCAAAAGTCATTCAATCCATATAGATGTGAAAGGGAAGTTTGGTGAAGTATCGTTATTTGAGTTTGAAGTGAAAAGAACGAAGTCTTCAAACAAAAACAGGCAGCAAGTGCCTCACTTGCTGCCTGAACTGAAAAGAAAAGTATGAAAAAATGTTGTTGTTTATTCTCTACTTTCCGCTTTAGCTACTTGAGCTTTAATGGTCAAACGAGTGGGATTAGGATCAGTGTTCGCATTGATGGTGACGGTTTTCGTTTGGTTGCCCGCTTTGCCTTTAGAGTTAAATTCTATGGTAATATTGCTTTCCATACCTGGTGCAATAGGCTCTTTGGGCCAATCGGGAATAGTGCATCCACAAGAACCTTCAGCACTATTGATAATCAAAGGTTCATCACCACTATTGGTGAAAGTGAACACATGCAAAACCTTCTCTCCTTCTTCAATATTGCCAAAATCGTGGATCATTGAAGCAAAGGTCATAGTTGTTTTAGGTATGTTCTCAACTTCCGCAGTCTCACCTTCATCGGAATTAACCACCGTTTCTGTTACCGTTTCAGGTACAGACTTGTTTTGCACTTCATTGGCAGAGGACTGACTGCAAGCAGTGAAAATAAATAGGGTTGCAGCGATAACGAGTAATTCAAAAAATGTTTTCATTTGAAAAAAAATTAAAAGGGTTAATAAATAATTTATGAACTAAATTTTTAGTTGAATGAAGGAAAAAAAATTGAAATGAAAAGAGGAGGGAGGTAATCCATATCTTTGAACTAAATTATTAGTTCAAAGATTGCTTAAAAAAGCAGTAAGCATTTTCGCTTACTGCCTTTTTTACAGAAAATCTGTTGTGATTATTTACCTTCCTCAGCTTCACCTTCCGCTTTAGCTACTTGAGCTTTGATGGTCAAACGAGTTGGGTTAGGATCTGTGTTAGCATTGATGGTAACAGTTTTGGTTTGGTTACCAGCTTTACCTTTAGAGTTGAATTCCACTTTGATTTGGCTTTCACCACCTGGAGGAATTGGCTCTTTTGGCCAGTCAGGAACAGTACATCCACAAGAACCTTTTGCGCTATTGATGATCAAAGGCTCATCACCACTGTTGGTGAAAGAGAATACGTGTGTCACTTTGTCGCCTTCTTGAATGTCACCAAAATCGTGTGTCATTTCACCAAACGTCATTGTTGTTTTAGGAATGTTTGGATCAACAGCATTTGCATCTGCCTCAGGAGCTGCTTTTACTTCAGTAGCAGGATTATCTGTTGCAGGAGCAGTAGTAGCATCTGCTTTTTCAGCTTCGGCACCACCACATGCTGCCAAAAAGCCAACAGTAAGAATCATAACGAAAAACTTAACAAAAATGCTTTTCATTGGATTATAAATTTTAAATGATAAAAAATGAATCTAAGTTATAGGAATAATGATTTCTCATTACCCACGCTGCAAAGTTATGGTATTTCTCTGAAATTATCAACTAAATTTTTAGTTTATTTTTTCTTTGCACCAAAAATAACCCAATAACTAATTGAATATCTGCAAGATGCGCGATAAAAATATTTTGAAGTTTGTTGTTTTTTTACATCCTTCAATGGGCTATTTACCTTAAATCTAAAAAACACCAATGCATTGCAAACGTTTAGAACAAACTAAAATTTCGCCATTTTCACTGCTAAGTCTGCCAAACGGTTTGCATAACCTGCTTCGTTATCGTACCACCCAACGATTTTTACCAAATCACCAATCACGATAGTCAAAGGAGCATCGTAGATACAAGAGTGAGGATTTCCCACAATGTCACTTGAAACCAAATATCCTTCTGCATATTCCAAATAACCTTTCAATTCACCATTCGCTGCTTTTTCAAATGCAGCATTCACATCTTCAACCGAAACACTTTTCTCTACCACACAAGTAAGGTCAGTCAATGAACCTGTAATGACAGGCACACGAGCGGCAATACCCGTTAATTTACCTTCAACAGAAGGATAGGCTTCTGCAACTGCAACCGCCGCACCAGTTGAAGTAGGAACAATATTCTGTGCTGCAGCTCTTGCACGGCGAAGGTCTCTATGTGGACCATCTTGAATATTTTGGTCACCAGTGTATGCGTGAACGGTTGTGAAAGTACCTCTTACGATACCAAAATTTTCGTCCAATACTTTCACCATCTGAGAAAGACAGTTAGTAGTACAAGAAGCATTGGAAACAATTGTATCTTCAGCAGAAAGTTGTTCGTCATTGATACCCAATACAATTGTTTTAACACCGCCTTTACCTGGAGCAGAAATCAATACTTTTTTAGCACCAGCTTCAATGTGTTTGGCTGCATCTGTTTTTTTCACGAAAAAACCAGTACACTCCAACACAATGTCTATGCCCAACTCTCCCCAAGGAAGTTTTGAAGGATCACGCTCTGCATAAGCATTTATGCTGTTTCCGTTGATACTGATGCTATCATCATCAGAACTTACTGGCCCTGCAAATTTCCCATGAGCCGTATCGTATTTGAATAAATGAGCCAAAGTAGCATTGTCCGTTAAGTCATTGATTGCCACAATTTCTACATTTGCATCTGCTTTTTGTAGCAATGCTCTAAGGGTTAAACGTCCGATTCGACCAAAACCATTGATTGCAATTTTACAAGTTGCCATAATTTTGTGATTCTATATTTGATTAAAATTGAAATTTAAACCCACAAAATTAGATAGGAAAGCCATCAATAACAAGAAAAAAGCAAAGTTTAATGATTAATTAATGCCGAATGACACTATGAGGCATTTTTTTTCTAAAAAAAATATTTTTCTAAAAATGATTTGGAAATTTGAAAATAGCTGTATATTTGCCCCGCCTTAGTAAATACGGCTTCTCTTACAAAGAGAAAGTGGCCCGTTCGTCTAGGGGTTAGGACGCCAGATTTTCATTCTGGTAACACGGGTTCGATTCCCGTACGGGCTACCAAAACTAATCAGCAAGTCCCTGTAAGTTACTAACTTATGGGGATTTTGTTTTTTATGAACGAACATATAGCGAACAATTTAAAAACTTTTTAAGATTCTTTAAAATTGTCTTTTAATACGGACATTACTTTTTTGCTATAACTTCAATATTTGCATTTCAGTTCGTACTTAGAAAAACATGCTACAAACTTAAGCCCCACACATTCTCTATCTCTCCCTCTTTCTCTTTTGAACCTGTAAGATTACCCTACAATTCGGTTAGCAAAAAGTACCTCCCCACCATATATTTGTGGCATGAGTGAAGGCCTCAAAAAAAATATTCACACTGCCTATATCGGCACAATGGCTCTTATCGTCATTATCACAACGGTTTATCTAGGTTATGTCGGTTACGACTACTACCAAGCACCGTTGGAAGAGCGATTCTATGTTCCAAACCACGATTGGTTCAAACCCAGTGGTCTTTTTGGGCATGGATTAGGGATTATAGGTACACTAATGATTCTGTTTGGAGTAGTGATTTACATCCTCCGAAAACGCTATGGTTTTTTATCATCCATCATACGACTCAAATACCTGTTGGAATTTCACATTTTCTTGTGCCTTTTAGGGCCAATTTTAGTGCTTTTTCATACAGCCTTCAAATTTGGAGGAATCGTATCTATTGCTTTTTGGAGCATGGTCGCAGTCGTTGCAAGTGGTTTTATAGGACGGTTCATTTACATACAAATACCACATACCATTGACGGAAGAGCATTGAGTCTAAGTGAAGTACAGAATATGAAAACAGATTTGGGACATACCCTTACAGAGCGTTTTGAACTGGATACCTCTTTCATGCAGTTGATTGCACAGGCTACGGGTGATAATACCACAGCCTCAGGCAATATTTCTTTTATCGGAAAATACTTTGCAGACAAAAAGTCCATCAGAATGATTAACAATGTTTTGAAAAAAAAGGATTTACCCCAAAAAGAAAGGAAGAATATCCTAAAAATGATTAAAAATGAAATATCGCTGTCCAATAAGATTGCAAGGCTACAAACCATGCAAAACCTCTTTAAGTATTGGCATGTTGCTCACCTTCCTTTTGCCTTGATTATGCTCATCATTGTGGTTATCCACGTGGGCGTTTCGCTAGCATTTGGAAACAAATGGATATTCTGATGGAAGTATTGATAGAACAAATAGCCATATATGGGGTGGTTTTTTTATTGTGTGCCATCACTATATACCTCTATTTAAGAGCACAAAAAAAGAGTTCTTTGAAGATAGAACACAAGGTAGCGATTGCCAAAGAAGAAGGTTTGTTTGAGCCCATTTCGCTGCATCCTTTCATTGACCTCAATACCTGCATCGGCAGTGCTGCGTGTGTAACAGCTTGTCCCGAAAAAGACATATTGGGCATCATTGACGGAAAAGCAACGGTTATTCAAACTTCACATTGTGTAGGACATGGAGCCTGTTTTCATGCTTGTCCTGTGGAAGCGATTTCACTTCGTATAGGCACGGAAACGAGGGGCGTGGATTTGCCGCACCTCAACAAAAATTTCGAGACCAATATCCGAGGTATTTACATTGCAGGAGAGTTGGGAGGTATGGGATTGATTAGAAACAGCGTGGAGCAAGGAGAACAGGCGATTGGCTATATGGTCAAAAGCAACAAACCTTCAAAGCAAGGCATACTAGATGTGGTTATTATTGGCGCAGGCCCAGCAGGCATTTCCGCCACGCTTGCTGCAAAAAAACACGGATTGTCTGCCATTACTTTGGAGCAAGATTCTTTAGGGGGAACGGTTTACACTTTTCCAAGGGCAAAAATAGTCATGACTTCGCCTATGAATTTGCCGATGTATGGCAAGGTCAAATTATTCAATACTTCAAAGGATGAATTGCTGCAATTGTGGCACAAGGTGATTGCTGAATATGACTTGAAAATTCATGAAAAGACAAAGGTCGAGTCGGTTGTTCCTCAATCAGACGACACCTTCAAGGTCGTCACTGCAAATGGAGATATCTACTTAACTAACAATGTATTGCTTGCCATTGGACGTAGAGGTAGTCCTCGAAAGTTGAATGTCTCTGGCGAAGGACTGCAAAAAGTTGCCTATCGTTTGTTGGAGCCTGAAAGGATTGAAGGTAAAAAAGTGATAGTGGTTGGTGGAGGTGATTCTGCCATTGAATCGGCTCTTTTATTGAAGGATACAAATGAGGTGACACTTTCTTATAGAAAGGAGAAATTTTCGAGATTGAAGCCCAAGAACAGGGAGAATATATTGAAGGCGATTGAAGATGGTTCACTTGCTGTGATTTACAACTCCAATCTTATTTCTATTAGCGAACAGTCTGTGTTGATGGGCATTGGAGCGAATGGAGAGAGCCGACAATTGGCGAATGACTTGGTATATATTTTTGCAGGAGGAGAGTTGCCTACGGGTTTTCTGCAAAAAGCAGGTGTCGAAATCACCAAGCGGTTTGGATATATTGTAAAAAAATACAAATAAAATCATTTGACAAGGCATTTCTTACATATCACCCTCTTGTTGCTTTCCGCAAACTTAGCTTTTGCCCAGCTATCGCCAGGCGATTTGGCGCAAGGTCATGCCGAATTGGAGGGAATTACGAACTGTACGAAATGCCATGATTTGGGCAAATCCGTTTCGAGTGCAAAGTGTTTGGATTGCCATTCAGAGATTCAAAGTTTGATAGACCAACGAAAAGGCTATCATGCGAGCAGAGAGGTGAAATCCAAAGAATGTTTTGACTGTCATAGCGATCACCACGGTAGAAAGTTTGACATGGTTCGCTTCGATGAGGATAACTTCAATCACGACCTAACGGGCTACGAATTGGAGGGGCAACACGGAGTGATAGATTGTCGGGCTTGCCATACGCCAGATTACATTAAAGATAGAGAGATTAGACAGCGAAAAGATACTTTTCTCGGATTGAGTCAGGAATGTTTGGCTTGTCACGACGATTATCATCAAGGCACTTTGCCAAACGATTGTCGGTCTTGCCATGACATTGAAGCCTTTAGACCTGCGCCAAAGTTTGACCACAACGATGCGGATTATAAATTGAAGGGCAAACATATTGAAGTAGAGTGTAAAGAATGTCATCCGATTGCGACCAGAAACGGGGTGGAATTTCAAAAATTCACAGACATTCCCTTCAATGATTGCATTGCTTGTCACGATGACCCGCACGATGATAGAATTGAAGGAAAATGCAGTCAGTGCCATACCGAAAAGTCTTTTTCCATTTTCACAGGCACAAAGACCTTCAATCACAATACGACTGATTTTAGGCTGAAAGGTAGCCATCAATCGGTGGATTGCTTCAGTTGCCACGAAAATAAAAACGACCCAAAACTGATTTTTGCAGATAGAGAAGGAGTCACCGAAAATCAATGTGCAGTCTGTCACGAGGATGTGCATGAGGGAAAATTCGGAAACGACTGTGCCAAATGCCACGATGAATCCAGTTTTTTGTCGCTCAATATGAATTCTTTTGACCACAACCAAACCGACTATCCTCTTGAAGGAAAACACATTGGAGTGGATTGTAAGCAGTGTCATACGGGGCGGTATTCGGTAGCCATTGATTTTTCAGCCTGTAAAAACTGCCACGATGACTATCATAGAGGCGAATTTGCAGCAGAAAACCATGTGTCGCCTGATTGTGTGGACTGTCATTCATTGGAGCGGGGATTTGATTATAGTTTATACACCATCGAACGACACCAAGAAAGCTCGTTTCCGCTTGAAGGAGCGCACCTTGCAACGCCTTGTTTTGCGTGTCATGTCAGCGAGGAGGACAATAGGTGGAGATTTAGAGAGATTGGTTCGACCTGTGTGGATTGCCACCAAGACATTCACGAAGGCTATATCGGTGAAGAATATTATCCCGAAAACGATTGTGCGGTTTGCCACATCAACGATACTTGGGCAAGCGTTGATTTTGACCATAGCCTCACAGACTGGGCATTGGAGGGCAAACACATTGAAGTAGATTGTCGGGATTGTCATTTCAAAATGGCAGAAATAGAAGGTGAATTTGTCCAATCCTTCAATGACTTGAACAACGACTGTATCCAATGCCATGAGAATGTACACGATACGCAGTTTGAAATTGAAGGAGTGACGGACTGCAAAAGGTGCCATGATTCAGAGAGTTGGTTTCCTACGCTCTTCAATCACGATGAAACGGCGTTTGCCCTTGAAGGAAAACATGCCGAAATAGACTGCAAAGAATGTCACAAACCCATAGTAGTCAGTGGTGAAACCATCATTGAATACAAAATAGAAAAATTTGAGTGTATAGACTGTCATCAATAATAGGATTTGTACTGGTTTTCGTCCAAGTATTGGCTCAATCTCCTCACGGAGATTCGTTTCAGGTGAACTGTGCAACTTGTCATACACCTTCAACTTGGGCCATCAACATCGACACCTTCCAATTTGACCACGACACCACCAGTTTTGCATTGGAGGGCGTTCACCTTGTTATTGACTGCAAAACTTGCCATACTTCCTTGGTTTTTGACGAAGCTCCTTCCCAATGTATTGATTGCCATCAGGACATACACAGCATGTCTGTTGGAAACGATTGTGCCAGATGTCATACCGCTCAAAATTGGTTGGTTGACAACATTCCCGAAATACACGAAGAAAATGGATTCCCACTGATGGGCGCACACGGCAATCTAAGCTGTGTCGACTGTCATTTATCCGAGACCAATTTGAGGTTTGACCGAGTCGGCAATGACTGTATCAGTTGCCATCAGGAGGATTATGCCAATACAATAAGTCCCAACCATATCACTTCAAATTTTTCTACCAATTGCAGCGACTGTCACAATCCGCTTTACAACGGCTGGGAAACTGACAATATAGGCAGCCACGACTTTTTCCCACTTACCAAAGGACATGATATTCAAGATTGTACGCAATGCCACAACCCCAATGATTATTCAGACATTACATCGGATTGTGTGAGTTGTCATACAACGGATTATGAAAACACTGCAAACCCCAATCACCAAGCAGCCAATCTATCAACAGACTGTGTCAGTTGTCATACCACTGATTTGAATTGGCAACCTGCTTCCTATTTGGCGCATGACGAACAGCACTTTCCGATTTATTCGGGTACTCACAAAGGAGAATGGATGGACTGTATAGACTGCCACCTCAATCCAAGTGATTACAGTGAATTTACCTGTACGACTTGTCACGCCAATCCCGAAACAGACAATGTTCACAATGGAATAGGAGGATATTTGTATGTCGACAATGCTTGTTTGGCTTGTCACCCCAACGGAGATGCAGACATTGCAGTAGATCACGATGCCAACTTTTTCCCTATTTATTCGGGTACACATGAAGGGGAATGGAGCGCATGTATCGACTGCCATACCAATCCCAACAACTTTGCAGAATTCACCTGCGTCACTTGCCACGCCAATCCCGAAACAAACAATCAACATACAGGAATAACAGGCTATTCGTATGAAAGCAATGCCTGCCTTGCTTGCCATCCTACAGGAGATTCAGACGATACATTTGACCATGATTTGACCAATTTCCCCTTGACGGGCGAACACATTGGAGTCGACTGTTTGAAATGTCATGCAGACGGTTTTGCAGGTACTTCAACGGCTTGTGTGGATTGTCACCAAACCGATTTCAATGCTTCTGTCAATCCAAACCATATGGCATTAAACATTCCTACTGATTGCATCGCTTGCCACACCACTGAAGCCGATTGGAAACCCGCAAGTTTTGACATTCACAACAACTATCACCCTTTGAATGGTGCTCATGCTGCAATCGCCAATGACTGCGCTGTTTGCCACAATGGAGATTACAACAATACACCAAATACCTGTTTTGGTTGCCATCAATCAGATTACAACACTGCAACACCGAACCACAGTGCTTCGGGGTTTCCAACGGACTGCTTGCAGTGTCACAATGAATCAGCATGGGAACCCGCTACTTTCGACCACGATGATCAATATTTTCCGATTTATTCGGGCGAACATAAAAATGAATGGGATGCGTGTATAGACTGCCATACCAATCCAAATGACTATTCTGCGTTCAGTTGTATTAACTGCCACAAACACAGTAACAAAAACGAAGTAGATAAAGACCACGATGAGGAGAATAACTATCAATACATCAGCACAGAATGTTATAGGTGTCACCCTGATGGAAGAGAATAAGAATAAGCATATTTTTTCAAAAAAATAGACAGATATAGTATATTTTAATACCAAATCGGCAAAAATAGAGTGCATAGACTTGTGTTCATAATATGTATTGTATTTGGATTTGTCCAAATATATGCTCAATCTCCTCACGGTGAATCGTTTAAGGTGGACTGTGCGACTTGTCATAATCCCTCTACCTGGGCTATCAACATCGATACCTTCCGATTTGACCATGATACTACCCGTTTTGTCTTACAAGGCGTTCACCTCACTGTCGACTGCAAAACCTGCCATACCACACTTATTTTTGACGAAGCTCCCACCCAATGTATTGATTGCCATACGGATGTTCACAATATGTCAGGCGGCAATGATTGTGCAAGGTGTCACACCTCTCAAAATTGGCTGGTCGACAACATTCCCGAAATACATGAAGAAAATGGATTTCCTTTGATGGGAGCGCATGGCGGTCTAAGCTGCGTTGACTGCCATTCATCCGAAACCAATTTGAGATTTGGCAGAATCGGCAATGACTGTATCAGTTGCCATTTGGAAGACTATCTCAATACTACTGAACCCAACCATAAGGAAGTAGATTTTTCTACCAACTGCATTGATTGCCACAATCCTTTACAAAACGGCTGGGAAACAGACATTATCAGCAACCACAACTTTTTCCCGCTTACTCTCGCCCATGACATTCAAGACTGTAAACAATGCCATTTAACTGATAATTTTTCGGACACATCCCCTGATTGTGTGAGTTGCCACCAATTAGACTTCAATAAAACCGCTAATCCCAACCATACTGAACTGAATATCCCTACAGACTGTGCGAGTTGTCACACCACCGATTTGGAGTGGAAACCTGCAAGTTTTGACATCCATAACGAATACTACCCCTTGAATGGTGCTCATGCCGCCATCGCCAATGAATGTGCCACTTGCCATAACGGAGACTACAACAACACCCCCAATACCTGTGTCGGTTGTCACCAAACGGATTTTGACAATACCACCAATCCCAACCACAGTCAAGCAGGTTTTTCAACCGATTGTGCTTCTTGCCACAATGAAGAAAATTGGACATCTGCCACTTTCGACCATGACAGCCAATCGTTTCCGATTTATTCTGGGGCGCACGAAGGCGAATGGAGTGCGTGTATAGACTGTCACACCGACCCGAACAACTACTCAGAATTTACCTGTGTTACCTGTCATGCTAATCCCGAAACAGATAACCAGCATATAAATGTAGGAGGCTATACTTATGAAAGCACGGCTTGTTTGGCGTGTCACCCAGCAGGAGATGCAGATACAGCTTTTGACCACGACAATACTGATTTCCCACTAACAGGAGAACACATTGGAGTAGCTTGTTTAGACTGTCATACCAATGGTTTTGAAGGTACTTCAATGGTTTGTGCGAATTGCCATAAGATAGATTATTCCAATGCAGCCAACCCAAACCATATAAATTTAGACATTCCTGTTGATTGCAATGCTTGTCACACAACGGAAGCAGACTGGATGCCTGCAACTTTTGATATACATTACAAATACCATCCTTTACTCGGTGCACATGCTGCAATCGCCAACGAGTGTGCGACTTGCCACAACGGCGATTACAACAACACCCCCAATACATGTGTCGGTTGCCACCAAACCGACTTCGACAACACCACCAATCCCAACCACAACCAAGCAGGTTTCTCGACAGACTGCGCTTCTTGTCACAGCGAAAACACTTGGCAGCCAGCCACTTTCGACCATGACAGCCAATACTTCCCGATTTATTCAGGCGCACACGATGGCGAATGGAGTGAATGTATAGAATGTCATACAAATCCAAATGACTATGCAGATTTTACCTGTACCACTTGTCATACCAACGTTGAAACAGCCAACCAACACGTAGCGGTAGGAGGTTATATTTACAAAAGTACCGCTTGTTTGGCTTGCCATCCGACAGGGGATGCAAATGAATCATTTAACCACGACAACACCAATTTCCCATTGACGGGTGAACACATTGGAGTGGCTTGTTTGGACTGTCATGCAGATGGATTTGCAGGAACTTCCACGGCTTGTGTGGATTGTCACCAAATGGATTTTGATGGGGCAACGAATCCGAACCACACCGAGTTGAACCTTCCAACCGATTGTGTTTCATGTCATACGACAGATGCCGATTGGAAACCAGCAAGCTTTGACATCCACAACGAATACTATCCATTAAATGGCGCACATGCTGCAATTGCCAATGACTGTGCGACTTGTCACAATGGAGATTACAACAACACCCCCAATACCTGTGTGGGTTGTCATCAAACGGATTTTGACAACACGACCAATCCGAACCACAGTCAAGTAGGGTTTTCAACCGATTGCGCTTCGTGTCACAATGAACAGAACTGGTCAGAGGCAAACTTCGACCACGACAATCAATACTTCCCGATTTATTCTGGGGAACATGATGGGGAATGGTCGGATTGTGTGGATTGCCACACCAACCCCAATAATTTTGCAGAATTTACCTGCACAACTTGCCACACGAACCCCGAAACGGACAACGAACACACAGGCGTGGGAGGTTACACTTACGAAAGTACAGCCTGTTTGGCGTGTCACCCGACAGGGGATTCCGACACGGCATTTGACCACGACAACACGAATTTTCCATTGACGGGTGAACACATTGGAGTGGCTTGTTTGGATTGTCATGCAGATGGATTTGCAGGAACTTCCACGGCATGTGTGGATTGTCACCAAATGGACTTCAATGGTTCGGTAAATCCCAACCACACCGAGTTGAACCTTCCAACCGATTGTGTTTCATGTCATACGACAGATGCCGATTGGAAACCCGCAAGCTTTGACATCCACAACGAATACTATCCATTAAATGGCGCACATGCTGCAATCGCCAACGAGTGTACGACTTGCCACAACGGCGATTACAACAACACCCCCAATACCTGTGTAGGTTGCCATCAAACAGATTTTGACAACACGACCAATCCGAACCACAGTCAAGTAGGGTTTTCAACAGATTGTGCAACATGTCACAATGAAAACAGCTGGGGAACAGGTAATTTTGACCACGACAACACGAATTTCCCATTGGCGGGTGAACACATTGGCGTGGCGTGTTTGGACTGTCATGCAGATGGATTTGCAGGAACTTCCACGGCATGTGTGGATTGTCACCAAATGGACTTCAATGGTTCGGTAAATCCCAACCACACCGAGTTGAACCTTCCAACCGATTGTGTTTCATGTCATACGACAGATGCCGATTGGAAACCCGCAAGTTTTGACATTCACAACGAATACTATCCATTAAATGGCGCACATGCTGCAATTGCCAATGACTGTGCGACTTGTCACAATGTAGATTACAACAACACCCCCAATACCTGTGTGGGTTGTCATCAAACGGATTTTGACAACACGACCAATCCGAACCACAGTCAAGTAGGGTTTTCAACCGATTGCGCTTCGTGTCACAATGAACAGAACTGGTCAGAGGCAAACTTCGACCACGACAATCAATACTTCCCGATTTATTCTGGGGAACATGATGGGGAATGGTCGGATTGTGTGGACTGCCACACCAACCCCAATAATTTTGCAGAATTTACCTGCACAACTTGCCACACGAACCCCGAAACGGACAACGAACACACAGGCGTGGGAGGTTACACTTACGAAAGTACAGCCTGTTTGGCGTGTCACCCGACAGGGGATTCCGATACGGCATTTGACCACGACAACACGAATTTCCCATTGACGGGTGAACACATTGGAGTGGCTTGTTTGGATTGTCATGCGGATGGATTTGCAGGGACTTCAACGGCATGTGTGGATTGTCACCAAATGGACTTCAATGGTTCGGTGAATCCAAACCACACCGAGTTGAACCTTCCAACCGATTGTGTTTCATGTCATACGACAGATGCCAATTGGAAACCCGCAAGTTTTGACATTCACAACGAATACTATCCATTAAATGGCGCACATGCTGCAATTGCCAATGACTGTGCGACTTGTCACAATGGAGATTACAACAACACCCCCAATACCTGTGTGGGTTGTCATCAAACAGATTTTGACAACACGACCAATCCGAACCACAGTCAGGTAGGATTTTCAACAGATTGTGCAACATGTCACAATGAAAATAGTTGGGGAACAGGTAATTTTGACCACTACAACACGAATTTTCCATTGACGGGTGAACATATTGGAGTGGCTTGTTTGGACTGTCATGCAGATGGATTTGCAGGAACTTCCACGGCATGTGTGGATTGTCACCAAATGGACTTCAATGGTTCGGTGAATCCAAACCACACCGAGTTGAACCTTCCAACCGATTGTGCGACTTGCCACACCACCGAAGCAGACTGGAAGCCAGCAAGCTTTGACATCCACAACGAATACTATCCATTAAATGGCGTACATGCTGCAATTGCCAATGACTGTGCGACTTGTCACAATGGAGATTACAACAACACCCCCAATACCTGTGTAGGTTGCCATCAAACGGATTTTGACAACACGACCAATCCGAACCACAGTCAAGTAGGGTTTTCAACCGATTGCGCTTCGTGTCACAATGAACAGAACTGGTCAGAGGCAAACTTCGACCACGACAATCAATACTTCCCGATTTATTCTGGGGAACATGATGGGGAATGGTCGGATTGTGTGGACTGCCACACGAACCCGAACAACTTTGCAGAGTTTACCTGCACGACCTGTCACGCCAATCCCGAAACGAACAACGAACACAATGGAGTGAATGGGTATGTGTATGAAAGCACGGCTTGTTTGGCTTGCCATCCAACGGATTCCGATACGGCATTTGACCACGACAACACGAATTTTCCATTGACGGGTGAACATATTGGAGTGGCTTGTTTGGACTGTCATGCAGATGGATTTGCAGGAACTTCCACGGCATGTGTGGATTGTCACCAAATGGACTTCAATGGTTCGGTGAATCCAAACCACACCGAGTTGAACCTTCCAACCGATTGTGCGACTTGCCACACCACCGAAGCAGACTGGAAGCCAGCAAGCTTTGACATCCACAACGAATACTATCCATTAAATGGCGCACATGCTGCAATTGCCAATGACTGTGCGACTTGTCACAATGGAGATTACAACAACACCCCCAATACCTGTGTAGGTTGCCATCAAACGGATTTTGACAACACGACCAATCCGAACCACAGTCAGGTAGGATTTTCAACCGATTGCGCTTCGTGTCACAATGAAAAGAACTGGTCAGAGGCAAACTTCGACCACGACAATCAATACTTCCCGATTTATTCGGGCGAACATGATGGGGAATGGTCGGATTGTGTGGACTGCCACACGAACCCCAATAATTTTGCAGAGTTTACCTGCACGACCTGTCAACACAAACGAACAACGAACACAATGGAGTGAATGGGTAATGAAAGCACGGCTTGTTTGGCTTGCCATCCGACAGGGGATGCAAATGAATCATTTAACCACGACAACACGAATTTCCCATTGACGGGTGAACACATTGGAGTGGCTTGTTTGGACTGTCAATGTGTGGATTGTCACCAAATGGACTTTGATGGTTCGGCAACGAATCCGAACCACACCGAAACCTTGGCGGGTGAACACATTGTGGCCAACCGATTGTGTTTCATGTCATACACAGATGCCGATTGGAAACCCGCAAGTTTTGACATTCACAACGAATACTATCCATTAAATGGCGCGCATGCTGCAATCGCCAACGAGTGTAACTTGCCACAACGGCGATTACAACAACACCCCCAATACCTGTGTGGGTTGTGTCAAACAGATTTTGACAACACGACCAATCCGAACCACAGTCAAGTAGGGTTTTCAACAGATTGTGCAACATGTCACAATGAAAACAGCTGGGGAACAGGTAATTTTGACCACGACAACACGAATTTCCCATTGACGGGTGAACACATTGGAGTGGCTTGTTTGGATTGTCATGCAGATGGATTTGCAGGAACTTCCACGGCATGTGTGGATTGTCACCAAATGGATTTTGATGGTTCAACGAATCCGAACCACACCGAGTTGAACCTTCCAACCGATTGTGTTTCATGTCATACGACAGATGCCGATTGGAAACCCGCAAGTTTTGACATTCACAACGAATACTATCCATTAAATGGCGCACATGCTGCAATTGCCAACGACTGTGCGACTTGTCACAACGGAGATTACAACAACACCCCCAATACCTGTGTAGGTTGCCATCAAACAGATTTTGACAACACGACCAATCCGAACCACAGTCAAGTAGGGTTTTCAACAGATTGTGCTTCGTGTCACAATGAACAGAACTGGTCAGAGCGCAAACTGAACGACAATCAATACTTCCCGATTTATTCTGGGGAACATGATGGGGAATGGTCGGATTGTGTGGATTGCCACACGAACCCCAATAATTTTGCAGATTCCCGAAACGAACAACGAACACAATGGAGTGAATGGGTATGTGTATGAAAGCACGGCTTGTTTGGCTTGCCATCCAACGGGTGATTCCGATACGGCATTTGACCACGACAACACGAATTTCCCATTGACGGGTGAACACATTGGCGTGGCGTGTTTGGATTGTCATGCAGATGGATTTGCAGGAACTTCCACGGCATGTGTGGATTGTCACCAAATGGACTTCAATGGTTCGGTAAATCCCAACCACACCGAGTTGAACCTTCCAACCGATTGTGTTTCATGTCATACGACAGATGCCGATTGGAAACCCGCAAGTTTTGACATTCACAACGAATACTATCCATTAAATGGCGCACATGCTGCAATTGCCAATGACTGTGCAACGTGCCACAATGGAGATTACAACAACACCCCCAATACCTGTGTAGGTTGTCATCAAACAGATTTTGACAACACGACCAATCCGAACCACAGTCAAGTAGGATTTTCAACCGATTGCGCTTCGTGTCACAATGAACAGAACTGGTCAGAGGCAAACTTCGACCACGACAATCAATACTTCCCGATTTATTCGGGCGAACATGATGGGGAATGGTCGGATTGTGTGGACTGCCACACGAACCCCAATAATTTTGCAGAGTTTACCTGTACGACCTGTCACGCCAATCCCGAAACGAACAACGAACACAATGGAGTGAATGGGTATGTGTATGAAAGCACGGCTTGTTTGGCTTGCCATCCGACAGGGGATTCAAATACGGCATTTGACCACGACAACACCAATTTCCCATTGACGGGTGAACACATTGGCGTGGCTTGTTTGGACTGTCATGCAGATGGATTTGCAGGAACTTCCACGGCATTGTGGATTGTCACCAAATGGATTTTGATGGAACAGAATCCGAACCACACATTGGGACTTTCAACGGATTGTGCGACTTGTCACACCACAGATGCAGATTGGATGCCAGCAAGTTTTGCAGTGCATGATGATTTTTATCCATGAATGGAGCGCATGCTGCAATTGCCAATGATTGTGCCACAACGGCGATTACAACAATACACCAAATACTTGTGTGGGTTGTCACCAAACAGATTTTGACAGCACCACCGATCCTGACCACTCGGCAGCAGGATTCTCAACGGATTGTGCGACATGTCACAATGAAACGGCCCTTCAGGTATTTGACCACGATAATTTGAATTTCCCGATTTATTCAGGCGAACACGATGGCGAGTGGTCGGACATGGATGGATTGCCACACCACCCCAATAATTTTGCAGAGTTTCACTTGACTTCTTGCCACACGAACCCAAACGGACAACAACATACAGGCGTGGGAACACTTCCAAATTGTGTTTGGCATGTCATACGACAGATGCCAATTGGAAACCGACGCAAGTTTTGACATTCACAACGAATACTAATCCATTAAATGGTGAACACATTGGCGTGGCTGTGCGACTGTCACAATGGAGATTACAACAACTTCCCCATACCTGTGGGTTGTCATCAAACAGATTTTGACAACACGACCAATCCGAACCACAGTCATTAGGATTTTCAACCGATTGCGCTTCGTGTCACAATGAAAAGATGCAGATTGGTCAGAGCAAACTTTTGCACCACGACAATCAATTTTATGTTTATTCAGGGGCGCATGCTGCTAATGGTCGGATTGTGTGGACTGCCACACGAACCCCAATAATTTTGCAAGTTTACCTGTGACCTTGTCACGCCAATCCCGAAACGACCAATCCGAACACAATGGAGTGAATGGGTATTTTCAAAGCACGGCTTGTTTGGCATGTCACAATGAAAATAGTTGATTCCGATACGGCATTTGACCACGACAACACGAATTTTCCATTGACGGGTGAACACATTGGCGTGGCTTGTTTGGACTGTCATGCAGATGGATTTGCAGGAACTTCCACGGCATGTGTGGATTGTCACCAAATGGATTTTGATGGAACAGTCAATCCGAACCACACGACATTGGGACTTTCAACGGATTGTGCGACTTGTCACACCACAGATGCAGATTGGATGCCAGCGAGTTTTGCAGTGCATGATGATTTTTATGCCTTGAATGGAGCGCATGCTGCAATTGCGAATGATTGTGCAACATGTCACAACGGCGATTACAACAATACACCAAATACTTGTGTGGGTTGTCACCAAACAGACTTTGACAGCACCACCGACCCTGACCACTCGGCAGCAGGATTCTCAACGGATTGTGCGACATGCCACAGTGAAACGGCTTAACCTTCCACATTTGACCACGATAATTTGTACTTCCCGATTTATTCAGGCGAACACGATGGCGAGTGGTCGGACTGTGTGGATTGCCACACCAACCCCAATAATTTTGCAGAGTTTACTTGTACTTCTTGCCACACGAACCCCGAAACGGACAACGAACATACAGGCGTGGGAGGTTACACTTACGAAAGTACAGCCTGTTTGGCGTGTCACCCGACAGGGGATTCCGACACGGCATTTGACCACGACAACACCAATTTCCCATTGACGGGTGAACACATTGGCGTGGCTTGTTTGGACTGTCATGCAGATGGATTTGCAGGAACTTCCACGGCATGTGTGGATTGTCACCAAATGGATTTTGATGGGGCAATGAATCCGAACCACACGACATTGGGACTTTCAACGGATTGTGCGACTTGTCATACCACAGATGCAGATTGGATGCCAGCGACTTTTGCAATACACGATGATTTTTATGTTTTGGCAGGGCGCATGCTGCTATCGCCAATGATTGTGTGGATTGCCACAATGGAGATGCCCAATACCTGTGTCGGTTGTCATCAAACAGATTTTGACAACACGACCAATCCGAACCACAGTCAGGTAGGATTTTCAACAGATTGTGCAACATGTCACAATGAAAATAGTTGGGGAACAGGTAATTTTGACCACGACAACACGAATTTTCCATTGACGGGTGAACACATTGGAGTGGCTTGTTTGGACTTGTCATGCAGATGGATTTGCAGGAACTTCCACGGCATGTGTGGATTGTCACCAAATGGATTTTGATGGAACAGTCAATCCGAACCACACGACATTGGGACTTTCAACGGATTGTGCGACTTGTCACACCACAGATGCAGATTGGATGCCAGCGAGTTTTGCAGTGCATGATGATTTTTATGCCTTGAATGGAGCGCATGCTGCAATTGCGAATGATTGTGCAACATGCCACAATGGGACTACAACAATACGCCCAATGTGTGGGTTGTCATCAAACGGATTATGATGGTGCCAATGATCCTGACCACTCGGCAGCAGGATTCTCAACGGATTGTGCGACATGCCACAGTGAAACGGCTTGGGACACATTTGACCACGATAATTTGTACTTCCCGATTTATTCAGGCGAACACGATGGCGAGTGGTCGGACTGTGTGGATTGCCACACCAACCCCAATAATTTTGCAGAGTTTACTTGTACTTCTTGCCACACGAACCCCGAAACGGACAACGAACATACAGGCGTGGGAGGTTACACTTACGAAAGTACAGCCTGTTTGGCGTGTCACCCGACAGGGGATTCCGACACGGCATTTGACCACGACAACACCAATTTCCCATTGACGAACACATTGGCGTGGCGTGTTTGGACTGTCATGCAGATGGATTTGCAGGAACTTCCACGGCATGTGTGGATTGTCACCAAATGGATTTTGATGGGGCAATGAATCCGAACCACACGACATTGGGACTTTCAACGGATTGTGCGACTTGTCATACCACAGATGCAGATTGGATGCCAGCGACTTTTGCAATACACGATGATTTTTATGCCTTGAATGGAGCGCATGCTGCAATTGCGAATGATTGTGCAACATGTCACAACGGCGATTACAACAATACACCAAATACTTGTGTGGGTTGTCACCAAACAGACTTTGACAGCACCACCGACCCTGACCACTCGGCAGCAGGATTCTCAACGGATTGTGCGACATGCCACAGTGAAACGGCTTCAAGCACATTTGACCACGATAATTTGTACTTCCCGATTTATTCAGGCGAACACGATGGCGAGTGGTCGGACTGTGTGGATTGCCACACCAACCCCAATAATTTTGCAGAGTTTACTTGTACTTCTTGCCACACGAACCCCGAAACGGACATTGCCACACGAACCCCGAAACGACAACGAACATACAGGCGTGGGATTACCACGAAAGTACAGCCTGTTTGGCGTGTCACCCGACAAGTTCCGACATTTGACCACGACAACACCAATTTCCCATTGGCGGGTGAACACATTGGCGTGGCGTGTTTGGACTGTCATGCAGATGGATTTGCAGGAACTTCCACGGCATGTGTGGATTGTCACCAAATGGATTTTGATGGGGCAATGAATCCGAACCACACGACATTGGGACTTTCAACGGATTGTGCGACTTGTCATACCACAGATGCAGATTGGATGCCAGCGACTTTTGCAATTGATTTTTATGCCTTGAATGGGCGACAATTGCGAATGATTGTGCAACATGTCACAACGATATTACAACAATACACCAAATTTGTGACCAAACAGACTTTGACAGCACCACACCCTGACCACTCGGCAGCAGGATTCTCAACGGATTGTGCGACATGCCAGTGAAACGGCAGGAGCCTTCCACATTTGACCACGATAATTTGTACTTCCCGATTTATTCAGGCGAACACGATGGCGAGTGGTCGGACTGTGCATTGCCACACCAACCCCAATAATTTTGCAGAGTTTACTTGTACTTCTTGCCACACGAACCCCGAAACGGACAACGAACATACAGGCGTGGGAGGTTACAATTACAGCCTGTTTGGCGTGTCACCCGACAGGGGATTCCGACACGGCATTTGACCACGACAACACCAATTTTCCCATTAACACATTGGCGTGGCGTGTTTGGACTGTCATGCAGATGGATTTGCAGGAACTTCCACGGCATGTGTGGATTGTCACCAAATGGATTTTGATGGGGCAATGAATCCGAACCACACGACATTGGGACTTTCAACGGATTGTGCGACTTGTCATACCACAGATGCAGATTGGATGCCAGCGAGTTTTGCAGTACACGATGATTTTTATGCCTTGAATGGAGCGCATGCGGTGATTGCCAACGATTGTGTGGATTGCCACAATGGAGACTACAACAATACGCCCAATACTTGTGTGGGTTGTCATCAGGCGGATTATGATGGTGCGAATGATCCTGACCACTCGGCAGCAGGATTTCCTACCAATTGTACGGATTGTCATAGTCAAACGGCATGGGAACCAGCAACTTTTAACCATGATGCACAATATTTCCCTATCTATTCAGGTGAGCATGAAGATGAGTGGGATGCCTGTGTGGATTGTCACACGAACCCTAGCAATTATGCGATATTCAGTTGTTTGGGTTGTCATTTGCCGAACCAAACGAACAATGATCATGATGAGGTCAATGGATATCAGTATCAAAGCAATGCTTGTTTGGCTTGCCATCCTGATGGAGATGATTAGGAAAATGGGCTGTCTTTAGCAGTCAAATTTAAAACACAACACAATGAAATTCAAGATATTTGTTACATTATTGGTTTCGTTCTTATCTTTGGGATTAATGGCTCAGGATAAGGCGGAACAATTATCGGGTAAAGTTTCTTTTGTTACCTCCAACAGTATTTATGTCAAATTTAAAGATACACAACAAATTGCAGTGGGGGATACGCTGCAATTATTGAAGAATGGAGCGAATATGCCGTGTTTACTTGTCAAACAAAAGTCTTCTACTTCATGTGTTTGTGAGCCTGTGAATGAATGTGAGGTGAGCAAAGAAGATGCGGTTGTGTTTAATTATTTTTTGAAGGTAGAGACGGTGAAAGAAGTGGAGGAAGAAGTTGCTATTGCAGATATTGAAGAACAGGAAGCTCCTATTGAAGAAGTGCCGAGTGACAAAAAAACACTTTTTGAAGAAAAAATTAGGGGGCGGATTTCGGCGGCAAGTTATAGCAATATTTCTCCAACGAGTGAAAATAGGCATCGAATGATGTACCGTTTTTCTTTGAACGCAGCTAATATCAACAATTCAAAGTTTTCATTGGAGTCTTATATAAATTACCGCCAAAATTTTCTGCCGCAAGGAGATGTGAGTGGTCGTCAGACAAAGTTTTTTAGGGTGTATAATTTGGCTGTTCGATATGATATGAATCCTACCACGTCTTTGACGATTGGAAGGAAAATCAACAGCAATGCTTCTTCGATTGGTGCGATAGATGGATTGCAGGTGGAAAAACATTTTGGAAATTATTATGCGGGAATTCTTGCAGGTTTTCGCCCTGACATATTTGATTATGGCTTGAATACAAACCTTTTGCAGTATGGAGCGTATTTTGGGAATCAAATAAACAACCAAAATATCAGGGCAAAGACGACCTTGGGTTTTTTTGAACAAAGAAATGGAGGAGGAATAGATAGGCGATATGCTTACCTTCAACATTCGAGTACGATTCATCAGAAACTCAATTTGTTTGGTTCTTTTGAAGCGGATTTGTATCAAAGTATCAATGGTCAGGCAGTTCAAAATATTCGATTGAGTAATTTGTATGTATCTGCTCGGTATAGATTTAGTCGAAAATTTGATGTGAATCTTTCTTATGATGCCCGAAAGCGGATATTGTACTACGAAACCTTCAAAACCGAAATTGAGCAAATGCTTGAAGATGATATTTCACGCCAAGGGATTCGATTGAGGGCAAATGTGAAGCCATTGAAGTACATCAATTTAGGAGCTAGTTACAGCATGAGGTTTCAAAGCGATCAACAAAATAAGTCCAATAATATCAATGGTTTTATGAGTTTGTCTAGAGTTCCTTCTATTGGAGGTAGGTTGTCTGTCAACTTCAATAACAACCAGTCTAATTATCTGAATAGCAATATTTTGTCATTCAGGTACTCTTGCGCTTTGATAAAGAAAAAATTAGATGGAGATTTTTATGTTAGAACTGCTCAATACAATTATTTGAACAGCGAGCTTACGAGTACTCAGCAATATTATGGCGCAAATTTGTCTTATCGGTTGAGCAAGAAATTAACTTTCAGTATTTTGGGCGAGTTGGCTTCCTCTACTTCAAGAGATAATTATAGGGTGAATGCCAAGATTGTAAAAAGATTTGATAGCAAAAAAAAGAAACAATAAACAGATGAAATACAATAGTTTGAGATTAATATTAATGGTTACAGTGATTGTAGGAACTGCAATAGGCTGCCAGAACCAACCAAAAGTAATCGCTCCAGCCAATAATGCCACAGAGATGAGCGGACAACAAAGCACAGGTATTTTTTCGGAAGAAGAAAATGAAGCGAACACAGAAACACTCACTACTTCTGCCGATAATACCACACCTTCATCTTCTATTGGTAATGACATGCACACGGTATTTGTGGAAGAAGTGTTGCCAACCTCCAAATATGTGTATCTAAATGTGAGAGAGGGAGAAGAAAAATTTTGGATTGCAACGCTAAAACAAGAGGTGCAAGTGGGCGAAACCTATTTTTACCGAGGTGGTTTGCTGAAAACCAATTTTGAAAGTAAAGAATACAACCGAATCTTTGACAAGGTGTATTTGGTATCGAAGATTGTGCCTGCAAATCATGGAGGTGGTCAAAGCAATATGGAAAAAGGAACGATTGAAACACATAGCGTTGAAGAGTCTTTACCAAATGAAAATCCAAGTACCAAAAACGCTGCAATTGAAAACTCCAATCGGAACATCACCAAAGAAGGTTCAACCAAAATTGCGGAAATCGTGGCGAACCCTGCAAAATACGACGGGAAAATGGTGCAAATCAGTGGTGAATGTGTGAAGGTTAACCCCAACATTATGGGCCGCAATTGGATTCACCTCAAGGATGGCAGCAAGGATGAGTACGATTTTGTGGTGACTTCGATTCTGCAAGTACAAGAGGGACAAGTGGTAACGATGAAGGGCACGCTGAACTTGAATAGGGATTTTGGAGCAGGGTATCGGTATGACTTGATAGTGGAGGATGGAACGGTAGTGGAGTAAGGGAGAGGGGAAATGGTTATGACAAGTCCTCAACCAGATTTGCAGTCATTTTTGTTGATGCTAAGAATCCTCTTTGTCAATCCACAACCTCAAATCCAAATAACTAAAAACCCTTTTTTCGGTAGGATTCTGAAAGAGTTCATCCAATTCGTTTTTAAAATTGGAGATGAGTTGTTGCTTTTCTGCCTTATCGCTGTGGTTCAATAACTTTGTGAGGAATCGAACCACAGCCTTTTCGGATGTCATATTGCAAGACTTCGGGTTAGACCTTCCTCTGCAATGCTCCCAAAGATGACCACTGGAGAGTTCCATTATTTATGGATTATAATAGCTGCTTTGTATGGCGAAATCACCTTCAAAGAAAGGGAAGTAGAGCAGTATAATTTCCCACAATATGAAATGATTCGAATGAATCTATATTTAAATATCAATAAATTATGAATTAAAATATTTTGTTGAGTGTTATGGGAGAACCTAGCACCACTCTGCTACACCTGTCCTTACCAATGCGATTTTTGCCACAACATGTCAGCAGATTCGTGCATTGCCTTTGCAAAAGCAGGCTTATGCTTTTGTGTGATTATTTGTTGTGAATAGACAGCAAAAATTCTCTACGGATAGCGGGATCGTTAAATTTTCCATAATATTTAGAACTTACAGTGCTACTGTTCACATCTCCAATCCCTCTTGTGATAACGCAGGCGTGGTCTGCTTCTAACATTACTGCTACATCGTCAGTTTCCAAGGCTGTGCGTAGTTCATTGGCGATTTGTATGGTCAATCGTTCTTGAACCTGAGGGCGTTTGGCGAAATACTGGACAATTCGGTTGATTTTGGACAAGCCTATTACTTTATTACCAGGGATGTAGGCAACGTGGGCTTTTCCGATAATGGGTACAAAATGATGTTCACAGTTGGAGTGAAAAGTAATGTTTCTTTCTACCAACATTTCATCGTATTCGTACTTGTTTTCAAAAAGTGTATAAGCAGGTTTATTCGCAGGATTCAAACCACTAAATATTTCCTTGACATACATTTTGGCTACTCTTCTTGGTGTCCCCTTCAAGCTGTCATCTGTCAAATCTAAGCCGAGGATATTCATGATACTTTCAAAGTGCTCCGCTATTTGAGCAATTTTATTGGTATCGTCTAATTCAAAGGCATCGATGCGTAATGGAGTGTTTAAAGAAGTGAAAAAATGGCTATCTCCTATCAAATCAGATTCGTCGTCTTCATTGGAGGAATGAGCACATTCGCATTTATGTTGCCCATTTAAAGCCTTCATTCCTTCGATATTCTTTCCATTTAGAGGTAGGTGCTTCCCATTTTCACTAATAATTGAATTGCTTGATTTCATCTGTTGTAGGTATTTTTTTAGAATGAAAAAAATATAAAAAGGTGGTTCAATTACCTTCAATATTAATTAAACGTACTTGTGTTAATTGCAGCAGTGTGTAGTTTTGTAAATACTGGTTTGAAGAAAATTACACAATATTCTATGTGTGAATGACAACTTCTCTTTTTTTATACCTACCAAAAATATCCAAGACCAGAAATATAAAACCTATGATAGTCAATGTATGTGCAATCCAAGGAACATAGATAGACGATTTAAAATAAAGATTCTGGGGAGGAATTATCGCAAAATAAGCTACGGTGAACAATAGAAAATAAATTCTATTTTGGATAAATAATTTGGGGTGAAAAAAAGACACAATTAGCGGTAGTCCCAAGTGTAGAAAAGCTGTAGGAAGTGCCACTCCTCCATCAAAATTATAGACAAAAGAGCAATTCCAAAAACAATATGCCAACATCCATGCAAAAGATATATCATACTCAAGGTCTCTATACTTGGAATCTTCATTGATAATAAAAGCACTGGGTCTTTTTAAGCTCAACATTACGCCCGCTCCTAATATCGCATTGAAGTAATCGGCATCAATAAAATCGAAAAATACGGCTTCAAAAATATTGACGAACAAAATGATATACGCAAGTTTTTGGACCAAAGGATACCACTTGGGTGTGGTTAGCTTAAACCATTGGAGGCAAAGTAAACCAATACATACGGATACGAGTTTGAGCGCAACAAATGTACTCATTGACTGGAAAGAATAACAAAGACCATAAATAATTATGCTTGACAAAGCAACAAAAAAGAACAAAAGCCCTATTTTGGGAGGAAGCACTCGCAATAAATGTGCTAATCCAACAAATAGTGCAGTTAAAACCAATAGCCACATTAAAATTGTCATAAGTGATTATTTATTTTTTTTCAAAAAAGCAATATAATCATTAATGCCTCAGAATCGATCTTTGTAAACAAAGGTTGTATTATTGTTTACAAAAACCTTGCAAAAGATATTAACTGGTGTATTTATTGTGATGTATTTTCTATTCACCTCACAGCATTCTACCATTTAGCTATTATTTTCATAAAATATGAATACTTTAGAAGTACTTAGAAACATTCCTTATTTCAAAAATTTATCTTTGGAAGCCTTTGAGGAATTACATCAAAAAGCAGACATTATCAACCTTCAATGTGGGAAATCCCTGCTCAGTCAAGGAGATACAGGAGACGACATCTATGTATTATTAGATGGAAGACTTAGAGCCATTAGGGAAAGCAAAGGAAGTAAGGTCATATTGGGAGAAATTAGCAGGGGTGAAATTGTAGGAGAAATGGCGACATTGTTGGGAGAAAAACGAAACGCTACGATTATTGCTATTCGAAATTCGGTATTACTAAAACTGAAGGGGGCGGATTTTACTGCCTTACTCCAACAACAACAAACATCTATTAATCAGCTGATTCGCACAGTGGTAGATCGTACCAAAAAAACATTTGTTCCCAAACAAAAAATCATTTCTGTTGCAGTCGTACCTCTAGCAGATAATCTAAATTTGGAGCATTTTCTACCTCAACTGACCCAAGAACTACAAAAATATGCCTCAACCAAACTTGTATCAGATGCCAGTTTGCAGAAGACGCATCCTGATATTTTCAAAGATGAAAATAGGGTTTCCTCTTTGCTGGCGAAATATGAAGATGAATATGATTTTTTGCTTTATCAAACAGATAGCACTTGGAATGATTGGACGAAACACTGCGTTTCTCGGGCAGATAAGATACTCATTGTCGCAAATAGCAAACAATCTCCAGAAATAGGTGAATTCGAAGCAGAACTCTTGCAAACACTCCAAAAAACGAATCAAGCCAGTTGGGAATTGATTTTATTGCACGACTCTAAAGCACAAAAACCCAAGGATACACGGTTTTGGTTAGAAAAACGAAATATAGCACGGCATTACCACATTGTACCCAATGACTTAAAAGACATTCAAAGATTGTCTAGGTTTTTAACAGGAAACACCATTGGAGTTGCCCTGAGCGGAGGGGGTTTTCGGGCAGTTTCACAAGCAGGCATTCTCCATGCAATCATGGAATCGGGCATACCCATCGACATTATTGGAGGAAGTTCGGGCGGTGCTTTTATTGGAGGAGGATATGCTTGTGTGGATAAGCCTGAAGATATTCCCCAAATAATCCAAAAAGGAGATGCCCTATTTAAGGATTCAAAAGTGCTTACTTTCCCAATTGTTTCCTTGTTTTCGGGCAAGCATTTTACGAATGGTATGAAGGGTTTTTTCAAGGATTTTAGGATAGAAGATCTTTGGATTGATTATTTCTGCATCTCATTGAGTCTCGTTTCAGGGAAACTAATAATTCATGAAGAAGGGCCCTTATGGAAAACCGTTAGAGCAAGCACCTCAGTTATGGGTATTCTCCCTCCTGTGATTGAAAATGGCGAGTGTTTGGTAGATGGAGGCTTAATTAACTCTTGTCCTACCAATATCTTGGTACAAAAAGGAGCAGGCAAGGTCATTGTTATCAATGCTTCTACCCAGAGTGGCATCAAGGTAGATAATGAATTCCCTCCCACTATATCGGGATGGAGTTTGTTAGCAAGAAAACTAAATCCTTTCAATAAAAAGAAAATCGGACCGACTATCCTCACCAATATCACACAGTCTATGTATATGGCTTCTAATCACTTGCAAGACAGGGTGTATGCAGACTCCAATATAGATTTGTTTATTGTTCCTCCAATAAGCGAGGCGGATTCTATGACACTGGATGCTAGCGTCCAATTATACGAGGAAGGCTATCAATATGGTTTGTCACAAGTAGATAATTGGAAGCAACAATTGAATCTTTCTTAAAAGTCAACTCTAAAATCAATAATATGGAACAATTTCCCTTTAGTGAAATCAGCACTTGGCTATCAGAACCTAAAGATTTATGTCCTTCCCTTCAATCGGATATCAGAACCGATGTGGTCATTGTGGGAGGAGGCTATACTGGACTTTACACAGCTATCGGGCTTCGTGAAGCAGGCATTAATGTTGTCGTATTGGAGCAAGATTTTGTGGGCGCAGGAGGCAGTGGCCGCAATTCGGGCTATGTAGATGGTTTGATAGGAAAAGATTACCCTTCCTTGTTGAAAATCTACAAAAAGGAAAGAGCGAGAGAACTCTGCAATTTTGCAAAAGAAGGGGTATTGAAGGTAGAGGATTTTATCAAAAAACACAAGATTCCCTGTGATTATGAACCCAATGGAAACATCATGGCTGCCGTACATCCCAAGCAAATCAAAAAGCTAAAAACTGTTGTGGCAGCAGGAGAAGGTTTGGGATTGGATTTTACCTTTCTGAGTCAGGAAGAAATGGAGGAAAGAGGAATGCCTCAAGCCTTTATAGCAGGTTTGTTCGATCCTGTGGGCGGTTTTTTGAATCCTGGATTGTTGGTCAGCCATTTGCGGAGAATTGCCTTGGAAAAGGGAGTACAATTGTATGAAAAAACAGCAGTATTGGAATTGAGAGACTCCAGCCCTGTGGTGGCTCGCTGCAAAGGAGGAACCGTCACGGCAGACCAAGCAGTATTGGCAACCAACGTCTATACCCATGCTTTGGGTTGGAAAAAACGATTGATGTCCCCTGTTTGTGCAGGTATGTTTGAAACAGAACCGCTCTCTGATGAACAAATGGCAGCCATTGGAGGATGGGAAGGTCGTGAAGGCATTTACACAGCACACGAACAATTGGAGAATTACCGATTGACTGCTAATAACTCGCTTATTGTAGGAGGTAAACACATTAAAATTCCCTTTGGCAATCATTTGACCAATACCTACATTCCAGAAGTATTTACAGCGATTGAAGGGATGTTCAGAGAGCGTTTTCCAGAATTGGTGGGTTTGAAAGTCAAAACTTTTTGGGGAGGTTGGATTGGTATTGCCATGGATTTTATGCCTGATTTGGGGAAAGTCGGCAAGCATCAAAACATTCACTATGGTCTCGGTTTTTCAGGACATGGCATTCCGCATACCTGCTTGATGGGAGAGTTGCTCACCGAACAAATTCAAGGAAAAGAACACCCCTTGGCGAAAGTTTTGAAAAGGCGTGTGCTTCCCGTTCCTCCAGAACCTTTCAAATGGCTGGGGACCAAAGCTATATCTGGAATATTGAGTGGCATAGATGGAGTGACAGACAAGCAAGTAAGAAAAATGAATCGCACGTCCATTCATTGATTTGAAAAATATCATCTTATTCCTTTTATGGCGATATTTCGCTAAAAATTATCCCCATTCGTAGCCCATGAATTAATTCATGGGCTACGAATGGGGTTTATAATCAAGCAGTTATTCTGCTTTTAAAAATAGTGTTTTATCACCCAAAAGGGAATATCACTATAAAATCGACAACAATGAAAGTTAAGGAGGTTTTAAGGCAATTCTGGAAAGAAAATGGATTTGAAGAAGATGGAGGTACGAACAATAAATTTGACAAATTTACCGCACTTGGGATTGACTTCAAGTTTCCCAACCTTAGTTCATAAGGCTATTTATTGCACAATGTGAATCACCTTATTCATGGATATGGCACGACTTGGAAAGAGGGGTTTAGAGCATCCGCTTGGGAGTTGGGCGCAGAAGAGGTCAATGATTGAGATATTGGAATTCGGCTTCAAAAATCACCCAATCCCCCCAACCTTCCTCTTCCTCCAAAAAGCCAATCCACTCACTATCATCACCCCAACAACCACCCAATACACCCATTGCGGAATCGGAACAGGGTCGCCTGCCGCATAAGAGTGCAAACCAGAAAGGTAATAATTCACCCCGTAGTAGGTCATAATCACCGAAGCCCAACCAAAAATCGTTGCCAAATTGTAGGCATACAAGCCCGTCATTTTCGGGATGATACGCATGTGCAGAATAAAGGCATAAACCAAAATCACCACCAAAGCCCAAGTTTCTTTTGCATCCCAACCCCAATATCTACCCCAAGATTCATTCGCCCAAACACCCCCCAAATACGTACCAATACTGACCATAAACAATCCGCCAATCAAGGTCATTTCGCTGATATAAGACATTTCCCTCACGATGCGGAGAATGTTCTTTTTGTTGGTTTCGGTCAAGAAAATCATCAGAATCAAGTTGATTAGTCCAATAATCGCCCCCAACATCAAAAAGCCATAACTCCCAGCCTCCAAAGACACGTGAATCGTCAGCCAATACGACTTCAATACAGGCACTAGTGGGGTGATTTCGGGATCGAGGTAACTCAACATCGCCACCAACAAAATCACCGAGGCCAAAATCATCGTAGCCGCCAAAGCCCCAAAAGACTTTCGGGCGAATATCAAACCCGCCAAAGTAGAAGTCCAAGCTATGTAAATCATCGACTCATAACCATTGCTCCACGGCGCACGCTCCGACACATACCAACGAATCGCCAAACCCAATGTGTGGAATGCAAAACCCACAACTACCAACCCAAACAAGACCTTATAGACCTTGTCCATGTCGATTTCGGGCTTGAAAACAGACAAAAATAAGAAGAACAAAAACGCCAAACCCAACAGCAAATCATACACTGCCAAGCGGTCAAAAGGATTCATTTGGTTCAGTAAGATTTCAGATTTGATTTGAAGCGCAGAAGGCATCACCTCCGCCCCTTTCGACTTTTGGTAGCTATCCAGTTCTGTTATCAGTTGATTCACAAAACCGTAGTCATTATTTGCAGCCGCTTCTTGAAGACCGGGAATATAGGCAGCAAAAAATTTCTTTGCCACAGGAGAGTCCATTGTTTGTTGCCCATGATCCACCATTGCAGAAACCCATGTATTGTTTGGGTCATTTGGCACAGGAATAATTTTCAGCAAACGACCCGAAAAAACCATCCCTGCAATGTTTACCCTTTCGTCCAATTTCATCAACTCCTTTTCATACACCCCCCTATCTATGGGCTGCAAATTATAGGCCCTTCGAATCTCGTCCTTGAATTTGTAGCCTCCTGTTTCTTCAAAAAAATCACTGTATGCAGCCGTTTTGCCCATCACGCCGAGTTGTTCTTGGATTTTTTCGTGTTTCCCCAACTTTATCATCGGCACTTTGTACCAATCCTTATTATTCGACAACATTCCCAATACAATCTGATCGGCCGACAATCCATACAAACTCTCTTTCCCCGTCAATTTTCGCATCACCTCCCTCGACAAGGTATGCACAGGTTTCATCCTTCCCTTGTGGTCTTGTACCACCAATTTGCTGAATTGTTGGGCATGGGCCGCAGCCACTGTTTGCTGAATTGCAGCAGGGTCAATATTTTTTTGAGCCGATAAACCATTGGAAACAAACAACAAAGAGAGCAATACCATTGCAGCAGCAGCATTTTGTGGGTGCATTTTTTGCAGCTTCTGACGCACTTGATACAGCCTCGTTTTCTTGCTAAAAAAAGACATTACCATGCCCAAGGTCAATAAAAAATAGCCCAAATAGGAAATCCAAGTTCCCCAAAAATCGTGGTTTACACTCAAATAAGTGCCTTGTTCGTCCTTGTCAAAAGAAGACTGAAAAAATCGGTAGCCATCATGGTCTAAAATGTGGTTCATATAAATGCGGTGATTTTCCTTCAAATTAGTTCGGTCATCTATCAACTGCACCTCGCTTGCATAGGACGCGGCACTCTCTGTTCCTGGGTATTTCTCTAAAATAAAGTCGTATAGTTTGATTGCAAAAGGCAGTTTTACCTCTTTCGCTCCATACGAAACCGCCATGCTTACCCCATTGATGCTCGTCACCGTAGGATTTCCAGGCAGCCCTTTTTTGCCATACACATAGATTTCATCTGGCTTTCCATTCACCTTCACTTCCATCAACAAGGCGGTCATGCTTTCCCCTTTCACCTTCGGGCTTTCCGAAATAAGTTCTACCGTAGCTTGTGGGTGAAAATCTCCAAATACAAAATTGTTTACACCATCTGAATACAAAGAACGCAACATCAATATATTGTAATTTCCAGAAGGGTAAATTGTGTCCTTTTTTTGCGTTGCCATCACCGTTTGCTGCAATACACGATCCGCCTGAATCAGCAAGGAGTCATTTCGATAAGCCAAATTGATAGCATCGGTTATAGGAGGCTCATTGAAGTTGTACAGCACATTTCGTATTTTTTTAACTTCACCTTGACGCACAAAATACTCCTCTCTACCCGATAGTCCCGCTATAACAATCTTCAAAGTAGGCTTTCCTTCCGTATTTTCCTTCAATACCTGTTTGGGATTTGGAAGAAAGTCCTTTACCTCCGCTTCAATCAAATCACTGCCTATCAAATAGGATTCCTTCCAATTGTTGTTGCCCAAAGTCGCAAACAACACAGGTTCGTCAAACTCGTATTTGTTGCCTTTTTGCAGCACTTCAAATTTGAGGTAGGTATCCGCCGAAAGAAAGGTATTAGAAGCATCGTTTTCTCGAATGTGCATAATTCCTTCAAAACCAAAATACCTTGTCACTCCTGCTCCCAACAATATGACAATCATCGAAAGGTGAAACATCAGGATTGTCCACTTTTTTTGCTGTATCATCCTAAAGCGGAAAATATTGACGACTATCGAAATCCCAAACAAGACCAATAGCAACTCAAACCATCGAGATTTGAAGATGACTTTTTGGGCTGAGCTTGTTCCAAAATCGTTTTCCACAAAAGTCGCAATGCCTATTGCAGCCGCAAATAGCAGCATGTACAAGCCTGCTGCTCGGGTATTGAAAAGCGGAGAAAGTATCTTTTTTAGTTTAGCGGGGAAATTGTTCATTGGGAATACGGGGGTTAGTTTATACGCAAATTCGCCGACATCTGAAAGATTCGGCGATATTTAAAGACTACAATCGTTGACATTAATTTTCACGCTGCAAGAAAATTTCCTTAGCAGCGATTATCGGAATACTGATATATTTTTTTTCCAAATAGTTCACAATCAAGTCTAAAGTAGTGCGAGAAGCTTCATCCATTTGCTCAATTTCTTTCTGAAATACAGACTCCATTGCTCGCTTTTTAATGGCTTTGACCTTATGCGGAATGATGGAAGCCATTGCTTTTTCAATCTTTCGATTTTGAAGCATTGCAGTAAATTCCTCTGCTCGTTTAGATACAATCATTTCAGCCTTAGCGACTTCATTTTTTCTCAATTCAAGGTTTTGACCAGCCAAAAAACGCAGTTTTTCTACTTCAATATACTGCAAAGGAAACTGTCGAACAACATCAGGATGAATGTCATTAGGCACTGCCAAATCAATTACTATTTTAGGCTGCCCATCTCCTGCAAGTAAAGATTGGTACAGATTGGGTGTAATGATTGCATCTGTTGAGCCAGTACAACTAATCAGCACATCAAAACCCTCTCGGTACTCCTTCAATTGCTCCAAAGAATAGGCTTGTCCTCCTACTTTATGCGCCAATGCTTGGGCATTTTTGAAGGTGCGGTTGAAGATATGGAAGTTGTGATAGCCGTATTTGCGAAGGATTTTCAGGGCAGTGCTATTTGTTGTTCCTGCTCCAACAATCAAAAAGCGAGTATTTTTGGGGAGGTGATTTTTCAATAAGGCTTTCATTGCCAAAGCCACTACCGACACAGAATTTTCGCCAATTTTCGTATTTGTATATATCTCTTTGGCCACAGGAATAGCCATTTTTATCGCTAAGCGAATATGGTCGTCTGTGAGTTGGTGTTTTTTGCAAAAATCGTAGGCTTCTCTCAATTGTCGGGTGATTTCTCGTTCTCCCACCACAAGTGAATCCAAAGAAGCTGCAATCGAAAACAAATGCTGAATACCTGCAATGCCCTCATAGCGAGCAATGACATCCAATAAGCCTCCCAAACATACTTCGGGTATATCGGGGTGTAAGCGGGAGAAAAAATCTATGATAAAAAGGTCGTCCACCTCTTGTTCGGTGACAAAAAGGAAGGTCAGGCGATTGCAGGTAGCCAAATACAACAATTCGTCTATATTCAAAGCAGTTTTGACCTCCTTCAATATCTTCGCCAAAGCATCCTTATCATGGTTTGCAGTAGGAATGTATTGACCAATATGGTTGATATTGGCAGTCTTGTGTGTGATAGTTATCAGCTTGAATGTATTCACTCGGTATCGTCTTTGTTTGTGACAAAGGTATCAGAAATAACATTCAGTTGCCAACCAAAGTAGGTGAAAATCTTACGGCTTCAAAATGTATTTTTTACATTAAAAATAGATTGTTTATTCCTTGATTCCAACTCCGAAAGACATTCAGCATTTTCTATCCTGTTTTTATAAACAGAGCATAGTTTAAATTTTTTAATGCGACAAGATTTGGTATGTTTTTTGACATGACATTACTATTATACAAAAATACGTTTCATGGAAAATTCAAATGCACACACATTGGAAATAAATCCTATATCTAAAACGCTTAAAAGGACACAGAAAGAGTTCAAAGCTATTTTTGACCAATCCAATGATGGAATTATCATTGTTAGAGAAGGTGTATTTACAGACTGCAATCTTCGGATTTGTGAAATGTTCGGTTATCCAAAAGAACAATTCCTGCAAAACACTCCTCTTGATTTATCGCCAGAATATCAGCCATCTGGTAAAAAATCCTTAGATGGCATTGGTGCAAAAATTCAAGCTGCAATGGCAGGTGAAGTGCAAGAATTTTATTGGAAACATAAGAATAACAAAGGCGAACTTTTTGATACTGATGTAACCGTATGTCGTTTTAATATTGATGAAGATATTTATTTGCAAATCATTGTCAGAGATACTACTGAACTTAGACGTACCAAAGAAACGCTGGATAAACAAGTAAAAGAATTGGAGCGGTACATGGCTTCTAACAACGAACTCAAGCAGTTCGCCCTCGCTGCTGCACATGATCTAAAAGAACCTCTACGCAGCATTGGAAGTTTCACCAGTTTGTTGGAGAGACAATACCGTGATAAAATGGATGATGCTTCAAAAGAATACATGGATTTTATCACAAAAGGAGTTGCTACGATGACCCAACTCATTCAGGATTTATTGGATTATAGTAAATCCACTGCTTCTCAAGAAGGAAATTTTAAGTCTATTGACGTTAAAAACGCATTGGAGCTGATTGTCTTCCACAATCTTAAATCACAAGTTGAAGAAAGTCAAGCTAAAATCCATTTTGAAGATTTACCTGCAACGGTTACAGGCATTCCTGCAAAAATCACCCAGTTGTTTCAAAATCTCATAACCAATGCGATGAAATTTCGGGCAAAGGACACACCTTGTGACATTACCATAAAGGCCAAAGAGGTAGGAGATGTTTATCTCTTTGATATTTCGGACAATGGTATTGGCATTGCACAAGATGATTTGAACCGCATTTTTGAAGTATTTACCCGATTGCACTCCAAACAAGAATATGAAGGTTCTGGTATTGGTTTGGCTACTTGCAAGAAAATCGTACAACAACACGGTGGCAAAATATAGGCTACTTCTCAATTTGGAGAAGGCTCTACCTTTTCATTTACCTTGCCGAAGTAGCGCAAACTAAAGGCAACTTATAATCAAAACTGGTTTATAGTAAACAACGGATGCTTTTTTGAATAAAAAGCATCCGTTGTTTTTTTTTGAAAAAATGCTACAGGTATTTGAATAAAAATAAACATATAAAATAAATAAACATTTGGTTGCGAAAACATTGTATGTTCGATACTGTTTTGGTTAAATCATTAACACTTAATAATCTAAAATCTTTCGTCTTTAATCTTTTGTCTAAAGTCTAATAATACTACTTCACACAATAAATCATCTTCACCCTCTGCTCACCATTTCCCTGCAATCTGCAATAGTACGTACCATTATGCAAACCCTTTGAAGACAAAGTTAGCTCATGGTCGCCTGCTGCAAAAAACTCACTGGTAAGCACTTTTTCCAGTTGCCCCATTGCATTGAAGAGGCTGACAGTCACAACGCCTGCCTTTGCAGTGCTGAACACAATCGTTGTATTTGAAGTAAAAGGATTGGGATAGTTGTTATGGAATTGAATCGTAGAAGTGCCACTGACATAATCAGGGTTGTCAATCGCTGTTGCAGTAGATTTGAGGATGGGAATGTATTGAAAATCTTCAAACAAAATACTTTTCACCTCATCTTCGGTAATGCCAAACCAATCCATGAGAATCGAACCATAGACCGAGCGAAAATCAAACTGCATCGGCACACTGTCTTTCACATCTATTTCAGCAGGAATTTCGGGATTGTCACCAAAAACCTGCGAGTTGACCTGCGTACCAAACACCATCATGGGAGCTGCCGCCCCGTGATCTGTTCCAAAACTGCCATTGGATTGAATACGGCGACCAAATTCCGAAAAAGTCATCCCGACAACCCTATCCTCCAAGTCCATGCGCTTCAAATCATCTTGAAAAGCTGCAATGGCATCCGACAATAACCACAGCAAATCTGCATGAACGCCAACAGTTGTATCTTCTTCTTCAACTTGCGAAGCGTGTGTATCAAAACCTCCCAAATTGACCACATACACTTTGGTCTGCAAACCGCCCGAAATCAACTGAGCCACAATCTTCAATTGCTGTGCCAGTCGGTTTTCGTCTAAATACAAAGGCGAAAGGTTGGAGCCATTTTCGGCAGCTTGTTGGATGGTTTCGAGGTATTGATTGGTTTGAAGCATGGTCAATCGAAGGAATTCCAATTCGTGGCCATAAGGTGTGTCAGGTATTTCGCCTCCACCTTCTGTCAATAGTTGATTGAATTCTTCTAAAGTTTTGATTGCCATACTGAAATTGGCAACTGGACCTTGGCACGTATTCGATACAATCGAACCAATGCTAATCGCCAATGGATCAGGTGTGGTTTCGTTGGGATAATCGCTAGGATAGTTGGGATGGTTTAGATTGAAGTAGCGACCCAACCAACCTGTCGCCAAAAATTGATCGGCAGCAGACCCAGTTGTCCAGATATCGGTTGCCCGAAAGTGCGAAAAGTTGGGGTTGGGGTAGCCTACACTTTGCACAACTGCCAACTTTTCTTCTTCATAGAGTTGATGGAAACCTTCCATAATGGGATGCAAACCAGTTTCGTTGGTGAGTTTATAGACTTCGTTTTCGGGTAGCGCAATGTTTCCACGAGCTGCCATGAGATTGCTGTATTGGTCGAGGGGAATGACCATGTTCAATCCGTCATTTCCGCCATTGAGTTGTATGAGAATGAGAATTTTATCGTTATCTGCATTTTTTAGAATGGCCTCTAAAATAGGACTGCTCAATGCACTTACTGCCTGTCCGTTGAGGAATAGAGGCGTAGCAACAGCAGTAGTTATGGTATTTTTAAGGAATTGTCTGCGTTTCATTGTATAGATAGAATTGAGATTTTGAAATTTAAGAAAGCTGATACTCAGCCAAGGACAGCATGGTTTGCAATAGATTGCGTAGTTTGGTCAAAACCCCCAAACGCAATGCTTCATCGTCAGGATTCGCCAAATATTCATTGTATTCAACCGTCCATTCATAATCAGGAAGCCCTGGAATCAATACTTCTTTCAGGTAATCATATTGGTCATTGGTCAATTCTTTGGGGAATAAAATACGGGCGGCATCCTTTATTAATTCGTTGGGGTCTCCTGCCGATTCAAACTGAGCGATAAAATTGAAGGGATTGATGATGATTCTATTGTCACCTGCTCCAAGTCCTGTTTGTACCAACAAATCGGTATAGCTGATTCTGTCAGGAAGCGTAACGGAAGTAATCCAAGATTGGTAGTATTGTGGTGTTTGGTAGTAAGCAATCCAACCTGCCACACTTGGAGGATTTAGGATGGTCATTTGGAGGTTTTCGGAAGCGGCTGCGAGAGTTGTCCAGATACGATAGTTGGCAATCAAACCGCCCGCTTCCAAAGGAGGAAGCCCAATGTTGAAGTTTTTAAAGATGCCAATCAAAAAATCAAGGGGATTTTTGATGACGACTCCATAGTTGATGCTGTCAAAAAAGTGTTCGCTTGACAGCAATGCTTCCAATACGGGAGCTACTTCAAAACTATTTTCAATCAACATATCTGCCATTGGATCAATGATATTGGCATACGCTGCTTCGTCAATGACATAATACACAAACCAACGATACAATTTTTCGCTGAGATAGCGTGCCGTTTGTCGTTTGTTGAAAATCATAGTAATTAAATCCTTGTATTCTTCTGCGCCATTTTCTTCAATGATGTAGCTCTCAAAACGGTGTGAAAATTGTTTGTTGCCTTGGGTATGGCGATTTGGAATGAAGTTAACACCAGGGATTCCGTTGTCGGTAACGGCTCTATCTCTCCAGCCAGTCAGCACTTTAGCTGCTGCAATGACATCTTCTTCGGTATAGTAGGTATAATCTCCATTACCGACTAATGGGCCTTTGCCGATGGTAAACAATTCGAATAATTCTCTGGCATAGTTTTCATTGGGTGCGGCTTTTACATTCTCCCTGCCATTGAGGTACTGCAACATGGCTGGAGTAACGGTGATTTCTTCGGCAAGGGTTTTGAAGTTGCCGAGTGCATGGGTTCGCAACAAATCGAGGTAATAGTACCCATATTTAGCATCCAAAACTACCGATAGTTCTGTGACCAAATGGTTGTGCCAAAAAAGGGTCATTTTCTCACGTAGACTGACACCTTGATTCATCATCAGCCCAAACCACCAGTTTTGCAGCGAGCGGCGGCGGTAGTTGTTGACATTTGCAGTGATGGGAGCTGTCACCCAAGTTTCTCCGATAGGCACATTGGGATCGTCAGGGAATTGGTAATTGATAGGAGGAGGAGGTTTTTCTTGTTCTGCAAACAACATTTCGATGGTTTTCTGCAAACCTCTATTTACAGCGGCTTCAATCTCTGTCTTGTTGGTACCAAAAAGACATCTTCGCAGTAAATGTGCTGCTTGCTCATTCCCAAATTCCCCGCTATACGCCTCCAAACCTGCCATAGATCGAGCAGTATTGGGAAGTTGGCTATTGAAGTATTTGTTGTCAGGAGGTGCTACAACTTCTGTACTTTGGGAAGTGGGTATTTTTTCGGAGTGAAAACGCTCCTTTATTGTAGCAAAAGGTTTTGTGAGTAAGTTTCGTCTGTCCATAATGAAATGCTCTTTGTAGGTAATGTAAATTCAATTTGATTGAAGGCAAAGTTATGTTATGAATAAAATTAAACCGAAGAAACTGCTTTCTAATCAGGTGACTTGAAGTTTCAAATCGGGAGTGTACTTGTTGACTATTGGGTAGGTAGCGTAACTTTTCCTTTTTTTTATAGTCAAAATACAAAAAAAACTTTCTAAGTTTTATAGGGTTATTATATATGTTTACCCTAACATAGTTTTTAGACAAATTAATTTTATATTTTATTCCCTAAAAAAATGTTTTTTTTTACAAATTCCCCTACTTTGCTACACTTCAAATCAGCAACCATGAAAAATAAATTGTTATTTACCGCTGCATTGTTCGTTTGTTCATTTGGGTTGTATGCCCAAGATGCTACAACTCCTTCGGTATGGGTTTTTGAAGGTGTGATAAATAAGGACATCCCTATTACCATGATTTTGGAAAGGAGTGGAGAGGAGATTTTTGGCAATTATTACTACAATAAATATAAAAAACTTGTTGGACTTCAAGGAACTGTACGGAAAGATGGTAGTTTTGAGTTGCTGGAATCTATCAATGAAGACATGTCGGGAGAGGCAGGGTATGTATTTGACGAATGGAAGCAGTCGGGCATTTTTTCAGGAAGATATGTTGGAAGTACGAGACTGGTAGGTACTTGGCGAAACCGAATCAAGGTTGGAAATCAATTTAAGGATGGCTCAAAATCTTATCCTTTCTCTTTACAGCGCCGCAGTAAAATCCAATACAGTCCGATAGATTTGAAAAAAAAGCTTTTGTCTTTTGATTCCAATATCGAACTTCAGTTTTTTCTATTTGAACACCTTGATTTTTTGGATTGGGAGAATCTGTATTATGGTGATGATGTGATGACTTCTGCAAGTGAATTGAGCAGAGAAGCTATTAATGTGGATGTCTATTACAAAAATTTGTTTGGTAGTACCACAGAGGAAGCCGTTGTTCAGATTCGCTTTGATGATTGGGTGTATTACCTCACCACCTATTTTTTGAAGGACAAACGTTGGCAAAAACTGCCTGGGTATGTGCATTTTGCGAAATCTGCTACTGCCGAAGAGCCCTGTGCATGGGACAAACCTGGTAATGATTATTTTCACTTCTTTTTTGAAGAAGCACTCGCCCCCAACGAATTTGTAGTCGTCGGGCGAACTTATGGTGGTTATTGTGCGGGAGTTACTCGTGGAAATGACATCAATTTTTATATTTGGCAAATTACACCATCAGGGATAGAAGAATTGTATCAAGACACTGAAAATAGCTACTGGTACGAATCCCCTAGTCCTTATCCGAGTGAAATGCCTATTTACAACAACTTTGTTTTTGTAGAAGGAGAAGTCAAAACCTTTCCAAAACGTTTGCGAAAAATTGCCAGTGTATATGAAACAGGAAGAGAAGGTAGTGGCGAAGGGTATGAAACTTATGAAGTAGTAGATGAAAAAGTAGAGTATGTAGATTTGACTCATATAAAATAAAAAAAAAGACCATTTTCCTCAAAACAGAAAATGATCTTTTATACACAATTTGGCACTCTCTCGGGTTTCTCTCGAAACCAGAAATTTTTTCATGGCTTGTTAATTTCACAATTTCATTTTTCTCAGATAGTTTTTAGTGTTTTGTTGTAATGCTTGAAAATATTAATAGATTTTTATTGGATAAAAAAAAATATTTATTTCAAACTCTTTCATGAAAATAAATTTCCTTCAAATGGCTCAAAGTTTCTATGGGAAATAAATATTGTCTGTTTCACAATTCATTTTTTGTATTCTTAAGACAATAATGTAATTTCAAATATGATGCCAAGAAAAAGTAAAAACACTTTTGGGGAATCAAAAATGAAACCTACCACAAAAATTATCGTACAGAATTGGTTTAATACAAAAATGTCCATAGCTTATTGATAAGAAATAAATTAGATTCCTATTGCTTATTCAAAACAAGAGCGAAGGGTTATTGGTAAGTGCCTGAAAATCAGGATTAGCAAAAAAAATCTTGAATAAAATTTTAAATTTTTTAAAAAAAAAATAGCTTTCAAAGGAATAAAAGTGATTAATAAAGAGTCTAAAGGTCGTATATTGTAAAGGCATGAAGTTTCTACTTTATCCTATACCAAACATTTTAATCTTATTTTATACATTTAAACAATTAAATCGATGAAAATCAATCTTTTGAAATTAATGATGCTGTTTGCAGCAACTCTTCTATTCTCTGCAACTACGGTATCTGCTCAAAATGCTGTATCACAAAAACCAAAAGCAGCAAAAGTTTCTCAGGAACAATTGACTCCAGAACAAAAGGCGGCTAAAAAAACAAAGATGCTGACTGAAAAATTGGGGTTGAATGAAGAACAATCTACAGCCATCTCTGCCATCAGTTTAAAGTACATCAATGAAATGGATGCACTTCGTGCAGAACAATCTGAAGATCGTACGAAAAAAATGGAAGCGGTGAAGGCTCTTAAAAAACAAGAAAAAGAAGAAATCACCGCACAACTGACCGAAGAGCAAGCTGCAAAATTAGCTGAAATGGAAGCAAAACGTCAAGAACGTATGCAATCACGCAAAGGAGGTGCACAAAAAGGTGTAAAACGTGCTCCTGCAAAGAAAAACTAGTCCTTATCTAATATAACTAAATTTTGAAGAGCCTTCAAGAATCATACAAATTCTTGAAGGCTTTTTTTATCCCCCAAAAGGTCATCTAATTGGTATTTGTCAAAGATATTTTTCTTCGTCTTTTCACAGTAAATCATATTTTTGTAAATTGGCAATAAATTAAACATCAACCTTCAATTACTTCCTATGAAATCAAAATATACACTTCTCAGTATTTCATTCCTTTCCCTAACTGCAATCATTTATTACGCCCTCACAAACCCCATTCTTCAAAAAGAAAAACCTACACAAAGCATTGAAGAATTGTTTGCAGCAGGTTTGGCAAACAGCCTACCCGACCGCCCAAATGCACGGGCAGAATGGGAATTGAATCGTTTGAAAAGCCCTATTTCTGGTACAATTCCCTCAGATATGCGGGGGAGAGAACAAGGTTTTTTGAAGCAATTGAAGGCGAAACAAGCTGCAAAAACACAAAAAAGCTCCGTAGAAGATTTGGAGTGGGTGGCGAGAGGGCCCTTCAATATCAGTGGACGCACAAGGGCCTTTGCGATGGATGTGACTGATGAAAACATTCTTTTTGCAGGAAGCGTATCGGGAGGACTTTGGCGCAGTACCGACCAAGGTTTGACATGGACACAGATAGACATTGGCAACGCACCGCCCAATGTAAGCTGCATTATTCAGGACCCACGAGAAGGACAAGAACATGTATGGTATTTTGGCACTGGAGAAGGAGCAGGACAATCCCCTTCTGATGGAGGTGCATTTTATACAGGCAATGGTTTGTATAAATCTCAAGATAACGGAATGACTTGGCAATCAGTGGAATCAACAGCGAGCGAATCTCCCCAGGTTTTTGAAGACTACTGGGACATTACTTGGCGAATTGTCGTCAATCCCATGAATGGAGACATATTGGTCGCCACTTTTGGTGGTATCTATCGCAGTACAGATGGTGGCGCAACTTGGCGCAGTGAAATCGGACACAATGTAGGCAATGCGCCTGATGCAGAAATTGCCATGACCACAACAGGTGTTGCCTATGCTACGTTGCATCAAAACGACGGCGACCGTGGGATTTGGCGGTCAGAAGATGGCGACAATTGGACGAGAATCACTCCAGCTAATTTCCCCACCAACTATTCACGAATCGCCATTGGTATCAACCCCTCCAATGAAAACGAAGTGTATTTTTTGGCAGCCGATACCGATGGATTTGGGCATCAAGGCTTCAACTTTCGCAACGATGCAGAGTGGAGTAGTTTGTGGAAATATACCTATATCAGCGGCAATGGAACAGGAATCGGTGCACAATGGGAAGACCGTTCTGCCAATTTGCCGATTGGCCCGCATCCTTTCGATGATTTCATTTCTCAAAATGGCTATGACTTATATGTGCGGGTGAAACCAGACGATCCAAATGTTGTGTTCATTGGAGGAACCAACATTTACCGCTCCAATGATGCCTTCACTTCGCCCGACAATACAACTTTCGTGGCAGGCTACAAAGAAGATACCGAACTGCCTCTCTTTGAACTCTACAAAGGACACCATCCAGACCAACACGAAATGTTTTTCTTGCCCTCTAATCCCAACATTGCTTTCACGGGTTCAGATGGAGGCCTTCACCGCACTGATGATGTGATGGCAGAAACCGTGGTGTGGAATTCATTGAACAATGGTTATTTAGCAACCCAATTTTATACGGTAGCTTTTCCTCGACACAACACTAGCCCGATTTTGATTGGAGGTTTGCAGGATAATGGAACACACTTTACACCCAGCGCAGACCCCGAATATCCTTGGAAGATTTCCTTCAATTATGACGGTAGTTTTTGTGCCATTCCAGACAATGAGGATGTCTATTATATGGCAACGAATGGTGGTATGATTGTCAAATTGACGGTCGACGAAGTGGGGAATATGACAAGCTATTCACGCATTGACCCCATAGGCGCAGATAGAGATAATTATTTGTTCATCAACCCCTTCACAATGGACTTGGCCAACAATGATATTTTGTATATGCCAGAAGGCTCGTTTTTGTGGCGAAACGATGCCCTTTCAAGCCTTCCGCTTTTCGACCCTTCCTTGAACGTGTTTTTTCCGACAAACGTAGGGTGGACAAAATTTTCGGATGATTTGGTAGATGAAAATTTAATCATTACAGCACTTGCCACCAGTACAGAAAACCCTGCTCACCGATTGTATATTGGTACAAACCAGCGAAATGTCTATCGTTTGGATGATGCAAATACGGGTAATCCTGCAATGGTAAACATCACAGGTGCTAATTTTCCGAATGCAGCGGGTTATGCGAGTTGCATTGCAGTCGACCCAAGAGATGCAGACAAAGTATTTGTGGTTTTTTCCAACTATGAGATTTACAGTCTGTATTATTCCATCAATGGCGGCACAAGTTGGACAACCGTAGCGGGCAATTTGGAGGAAAACAACAATGGTTCGGGCAGTGGGCCATCGCTTCGATGGTTGAGTATTTTGCCTGTTGACGGACAAGCAGATAGCACAGCCTACTTTTTAGGAACAAGTGTTGGCTTGTTTCATACTTCCGAAATCAATGGTGTGGCGACTCAATGGGATTTTGTGGAAGGGGTTGGCAATGTGGTGATTGAAATGGTGGAAAGCCGAGAATTGGACAACATGGTGGCAGTTGCTACGCACGGCAATGGAATGTTTACCGCCAATACGCCCAAAGGTGGGGTGAACATTGAAGAAACGCCTTTTGAAGCCTTGGCCAACCTTCAAACCTATCCAAATCCTACCAGTGATTTCCTAACTATCCAGTTTGAACTGCAACAATCGGCTCTGACCAAATTGGCGATTTACGACCTTGCGGGTAAAAAACTGCAAACGGTTGTGAATGAGACGCTACAATTGGGCAAGCATCAGCAAAGAGTTGAAGTGGGTGACTTGCCTGCGGGAATGTATGTTTGTCGATTGAAGGTTGGAGGAGAGATGGTTTCAAAGACTTTTGTGGTCAAGTAGAACAAGTGAAAATAAAAAAGCCCCCAAATCAGATTATTTGGGGGCTTTTCTCAATAATTTTGACACTCAAAAGCGTTGAAATCATCAAATAATCATCCCCGCAGCTACGGTTTCATTCGTACCTTCATCAATTAAAATCAAACTACCTGTCATGCGATTTCGGCGATACGTATCGTAGAAAAGTGGTTTGGTGGTGCGAATTTGGATGCGGGCAATATCGTTCATGCCAATGTCTTTGATTTCTTCCATTCGGTGCAAGTTATTGATATTTAATTTGTAGCGAATATCTTTTACAATACATCGGACATCTCTTGTGGTGTGTTTGACGGCATATTTACCGTTTAGCGTCAATTTTTGTCGGCCCAACCAACAAATCATCAGTTCTATATCCTGCCCCACTTTCGGAATATTGTTGGGGCGAATAATCATATCGCCACGGCTAATATCTATATCGTCTGCAATCTGAATAGCCACAGACATGGGCGCATAGGCTTCCTCTATCGAGCCGTCAAGTGTATCAATCGAGGTAATGGTAGAGGTGAAACCCGAAGGCAAAACCATCACCTCATCACCTGGCTTCAATACGCCTCCTGCAACTCGTCCTGCATATCCTCGGTAATCGTGAAAATCGTCAGTATTGGGGCGAATCACATACTGCACTGGGAAACGAACATCTATCCGATTCCAGTCACTCGAAATATGCACATTCTCCAGCAAATACATCAAGGTAGGACCCTCGTACCACGGCATATTTTTGGAGCGTGTTACCACATTGTCTCCCAATAAAGCACTAATGGGTAAGTAGCTTACATCAGAAGTTTGCAACTTAGAGGTAAAGTCTTCAAACTGTTCTTTGATTTCTTCAAATTTCCCTTGCTCAAAATCCACTAAATCCATTTTGTTGATACACACTACAATGTGTGGGATTCGCAACAAAGAAGCAATAAACAGATGGCGGCGGCTTTGCTCAATCATGCCTTTTCGAGCATCCACCAACACGATTGCCAAATGAGAGGTAGAAGCACCTGTCACCATATTTCGGGTATATTGAATGTGACCAGGCGTATCGGCAATGATGAATTTTCGCTTTGGTGTAGAAAAATAGCGATAGGCGACATCAATGGTAATCCCTTGTTCCCGTTCTGCCTTCAATCCGTCAGTTAACAATGCCAAATTTACCCCTTCTTCTCCACGTCTTTGACTTGCTTGGGCAACGGCTTCCATTTGGTCTTCAAAGATGGATTTGCTATCATAGAGCAATCGCCCAATCAGTGTACTTTTTCCGTCATCTACGCTGCCTGCTGTGCTGAACCGCAGCAAGTCCATATCTAAGTATCCTTTGGAATTCATTTTCTATTGATTCTTTGGTTATTATTTTTTTGATGCTATTGATACGCTCAATTTTGTCGGTACATCAGATGAAAAGGTTCTCATTACCGCCTGATTATCTTCAAAGTGTCACTAAAAATACCCTTCTTTCTTCCTATCCTCCATTGAAGTTTCCGAGCGTTTATCGTCTGCACGTCCACCACGTTCAGTCATACGGGTAGCAGCTACTTCGTCAATGATTTTCTCCAATGTATCTGCATCCGAAAGACTTGCACCTGTACTCGTCATATCGCCAATTGTTCTAAAACGCACCCTCATATCCTTCACTTCTTCTCCTTCAATTTCAGGCAAAACATCTGATTTGTAGAGGATAATGCCATTTCTGACCACACAAGAACGGGTATGCGAAAAGTACAAAGAAGGAATGTCAATGTTTTCGTGGAGAATGTACTGCCAAATATCCATTTCTGTCCAGTTGCTTAACGGAAACACACGGAAATGTTCGCCCATACGTTTTCTGCCATTGAAAATATTCCAGAGTTCAGGGCGTTGATTTTTGGGGTCCCATTGTCCAAAATCATCTCGGTGAGAGAAAAAACGCTCTTTTGCTCTTGCTTTTTCCTCGTCACGTCTTGCACCGCCCAAAGCTGCATCAAACTGGTGTTTTTCGAGTGCTTCCAGTAAAGTTGTGGTTTGCAGGCGAATACGGCTGGCATTCACCCCTTTTTCCTCTACTGCTGTTCCTTCATTAATCGAGTCTTGTACGTGACCAACGATTAACCTCAGTCCCAATTTTTCGATTAATTCATCTCGAAAAGCAATGGTTTCAGGAAAATTGTGTCCTGTATCAACGTGTAATAAAGGGAAAGGTAATTTTGCAGGATAGAAGGCTTTGCGAGCGAGGTGTAGCATCGTAATCGAATCTTTACCGCCTGAAAACATCAATACAGGATTCTCAAACTGTGCTGCTACTTCTCGAATGACATAAATCCCTTCTGCTTCTAATTCTTTTAAGTGACTTAAATTATAGGAAATCATTGATTTATTGTTGGATTGTTAAATTGTTGAATAGCTATATTGTTGAACTGTTGGCATGTTTATTACAGCACAATCATGTAACCACGCATCAATTCAACCATTAATAGATATTTTATCTTGAATGTAATCAAAAACTTGCGTAACCGCTTCTTCAATGGTTGTTTGGTCTGTTCTTATTTCGAGCCCGTTTTCGGGGGCTTCAAATGGGGCATCAATTCCTGTGAAGTTTTTAATTTGCCCTGCTCTTGCTTTTTTGTAAAGCCCTTTGACATCTCTTTCCTCACAGACTGCCAAAGGAGCATTGATGTAAACCTCCAAAAAATCGGTTGATCCAACAATGTCTTTTGCCTGTTGACGAATCGCTTTGGTAGGGCTTACAAAACTGCAAATCGTAATGACCCCACACTCCAAAAACAACTTCGCAACCTCCCCAATTCGGCGAATATTTTCGGTTCTGTCTTCCTCCGAAAACCCCAAATTGTTGTTGATACCCATGCGAATATTGTCGCCATCCAGTACTTTGGTCAAATAGCCTTTTTGGTGCAAAAGCTGCTCTAAACCTTGAGCAATCGTACTTTTACCAGAACCCGAAAGTCCTGTCATCCACAGCACTATTGCTTTTTGCTTCAATAGATTTTCTTTATCACTGCGTTGAAGCAGTTGATCGAATATTGGGTGAATGTTCTCGTTTTTTTTCATGTAGGTTAAAATTGAAGCCGCAAAGATACACTGAATTCAATAAAACGGAAATTTGGTATATGGGTCATACTGCATCTTCAATAAAGGAATTGAGAAATGTTAGGTATCGTTTTACAGCCAACGATTTAAAATTTGAAAAGGTGGTAGGTTATTGAAGTGAATGGTATTGAGGATTTTAATCAGCTTTTATACCAAACTCACCAAAAGTTGCATGATATTTTGCATCCAAAATAATGCCTTAGTTGACCATTTCAATAGGGGAGAGGTATCTTGCTGCAAAGTTAGACTATTGTTGAGGTAGTTCGCATCCATTGCAGTCTTGTATTTGGGGTCAATATGTGCGGATATGATTTGCTTTGGACTGGTGTAAGTGAGTTGGTGAAAACGGGCTTCTCCATCCCACTGCTCCAAAATTTCGCTGCCATCGTCAAAGCGCACCAAAATTTCGGTAGGAAGGCGAATCTCTCCCAAACGGTACAAATTGACTGTGCTATAATATTGAAGAGGTTCATTTTGTAGCATTTGTTGTTGGTCGGCTTCATCGAAGTAGTTTTTCTGGCCATTTTCGCTATCAAACAAACCAATTGGAGGTTTGACCAAATTATTATGGATTGCAGCTACTTTGTAATCACACATATCGGAACCGTACAATACCTGCTCGAAAAACCAATCCATGCCATTCGGAAAATCGTTGGGATGGTTTTCACACACAATTTCATTGACTACTGCAATAAAATCTTTTCCGGATGGATGTCTAAATTTCCAACGGTTGAAGTAGGTTTTCATGATTTCAGTCATCGTCTGTTCTCCCACCATTCCCTCTAATGTTTGCAGCCAAGTGACGGGTTTGGAGTAGCTCAATTCTTTCACTTCATCCACAGGCGGAAACTGCCACGGTTTGACTGCTGTTTTCGAGATTTTTGGATTGTCCATGTTTAGATACCTCGCTCGGCTCATTTCCAAGTCGCCACTTCGATAGCCAAATAGGTTTACCACAGAGGTTTTGTCACCGTAAGTTGCATCCATGATTCGGCTTTCGTAGTACGATACCAAACCTTCATCCAACCATGCTTCTTCTGCTTCGTGTGATGCCACCATCTGCATAAAATATTGATGAACATATTCATGTACGGTCAAAATTTCGGGGGTGCGGATGCCTTCGGGTAAACCGTAAACCGAAGGAACGGTAATCAAGGTGGGGTATTCCATTGCAGAAGAACGCAAACCTTCAACAGGTGGGCAAACGATGGTGAGATTGGGATAGGGGTACAATCCTACGTTGTCATTCATGTAGGTAATTGCCGCTTTTGCAGCTTTCAAAAAGCGGTCTTTGTTGATAAGGTGTTCGGGTTGAAGCATTAAGCGAATGTCGACACCTTCCCATGTTTCGCTCGTTTCGGTGAAACAGGGGGAGGCTGTCCATGCAAAATCTATCACATCTTCGGCTCGGTAATAGACAGTTCGAGTGCCATCATCATTCATTTTTTCTTCCTGCAAAACACCTGATGCCCCTACCACCAGATCTTGTGGTGTGGTAATCTTGACATCATAGACTCCAAAATCGGCGTAAAATTCAGACCGTGCGTGAAATTGATGACAATTCCATTTTCCTTCTGTGGCATAGCGCATCCCTGTGGGTTCATACACGCCAAATTTTGGAAACCACTGAACTGCCAACAAATAGCCGTCTTTGCAATAACCCACTCGTGCCATGATTTTTGGCAGCTTGGCTTCAAACTTCAAGGTCGCTTCAATGGTGCTGTCGGGCAAAATGGGATAGGGTAGGGGAATCCGCAAAACGGTTTGGTCGTTTTTGTTCCCATCATCGAGTTGTATGTAGTCCATTTTGGGAGCAAGTTCGAGGCTGTCACCCATCAAAAAAGAGGGTACGTCCACCCATCCCCAGTATTCTTCTTTCACATCTTTGATGTTGTTTCCCAGTACATTGCCGCCTGCTTCAACCATAAAAGTGGAAGCTGTATTTTTGAAGGCATTGAGATAGGTGTGCATTTGCAGTTCTCTAATTGTATCCTTAGAGGTATTTTTCCAAGTGAGTTTTTCGATACCGTGTAGCATTTTGGTTTCGGTATCGAGTGTAACGTCTATGTCGTAGTTGGCAATGCGTGGACTCAATGGAGGGTCAAAAGTTGGTGTTTGGGCATTGAGCCAAATGGCAGAAAATAGGAGTAGGGTTATATATTGGAGGTGTTTCATTGAATACTGTTGATTAGGTCAAAAATACAACAATTCAAACAAAAGTTTAGTTGCCCACATCCAAGCCTCTAATTTGCCTTAGTAAAACTTGAACATTGTAATTCCACCGAGGCATAAAAATGCCATTACAGCCAAAATTCGCTGTTTTTGAGTCATGGTTACACAAGTTTAGTAAAAGGAAATATGTATGGTAGGTAAAATTATTTCTATATTTTTTAAACACAAATCGCTTATTTTTATTGTAGCAATGATACAATCAATGTGCTATTAATGCTATTACTGACTTTCCCTAACTTCAATATATACAGCACCTCTCTGCTTTTTTTGGTATTGCAGGGATTCCTATTTGCTTTTTTGCTACTCAGACGGTACGTTCAAAAACGACATTTGGCAGATTTATTCTTGGCTTTGTTGTTGATAATCACAGGTTATAGGCGAACTTCTTACATCATTGGATTCATGGAGTGGTACGATACTTTTCGCAACACCAAAATCAATTACCTGCTTTTTGATGTCACCTTTATCCTTGGGCCACTGATTTTTTTCTATGTCAAAAGTCTCACCAAAGTCCGTTTTAGTTTTCGGCGTGTAGATTGGATTCATTTTGTACCTGTCATCTTGTATGTTTGTTATGAAATTTGTATGTGGATATATGATGCCATGCAGCCCGATTTTCATCTCTCTCAAAACGGTTATTGGGTGGAAAATATAGATTCGGTATATGTTGCCCCTTTTGCAGTTTTGTTGGGTTTTGCTTCTCAATTGCTCTACTATGCCTTTGCAGTGCAAGCCTATTGGCACTATCGAGAGCGCATTAAGCAGCATTTTTCCAATACCTATCAAGTAGAACTCAATTGGATTCGGAATTTTTTAACCGCCTATATTGTATTATTTGCTTTCCAGTTTATCATTAATGTCATTGACCATCAGATTGTCGCTTTGCATTGGAAACAAAATTGGTGGGGACATTTGGCAGGAGCTTTGGTGATGTTGTATGTTGGTACCAAAGGATATTTCACGGACCTATCCAAACTTTACCAACTCACTTTTGGCATTAAAAAGGAGGAAATCATCGAAACAGACGCAGACTTTCAGAAATTGGAACAGCAAAAAACTGAACTGTTGGAATATCTCGAAACCGAAAAACCATACCTCAATCCTGAATTGACGTTGGCAGAATTGGCACGTAAAATGAAAACAACTACCTCCAATTTATCGAAAGTCATCAATACAGGTTTCGACAAAAACTTCAAAGATTTTATCAATGAATACCGAGTCGAAGCGGTCAAAGAAAGATTGAAAAATGGAGATACCGAACAGTTCACTCTTTTGGCAATTGCGTTTGATTCTGGCTTCAACAGCAAGGCGACTTTCAATCGGACATTTAAGAAATTTACGGATGTTACTCCAAGTCAGTATTTGGAAAACACGAGCAGTTAAATATTGTCAGGTGAACGAAAAAAAACATTTTGACTCCATATTACCCCAAAAATACCAGAATCATCTCCTATAATGAGGCTCAAAACATCGTTTTGATACGTATTACCTCGTTTTGCAGCGATTGAAGGACAGATTTGCAGCAGATTTGCAGCATGAATGGAAACAAGCCTATTTCCATTTTTGAATGCAAATTATATTTTTCAAATCAATAAAATCCTTTATCAAATGAAAATTTCTATTCTTTTGTCTTTCGTTTTTTTACTTCTATTTTCTCCTTTTTCGCTGCAAAGCCAAACAAAAATTGCAGCCAATGACCTTCAAAAAGATTTCCAAATTCTTGAGCAAGCCTTGAAGGAATTGCACCCTGGATTGTACCGCTACAATGACAAATCGACCATTGAAGGCTACTTCAATGATCTCCAAAAAGAACTGCAAACGGATAAAACATTGCAGGAATCGTACTTGATTTTCTCACAATTTTTGGCCAAAATTCAATGTGGACATACTTTTTGCAATTTTTGGAACCAACCGAAAGAGGTCAATGAGGCAATTTTTATGAAAGCTGACAAAGTGCCGTTTACTTTCCGATTGATTGATAGGAGAATGATAGTGGTGAAAGATGCAACAAAAACCGAACAACTGCCGATGGGTACAGAAATTTTGAAAATCAATAATATTGAAGTAGCTACAATCGTGGATAGTCTTTTGACAGTCGTGAAAACGGATGGCGACAATGTGGGCAGTCAATTGGAAAATATGCAATTGTCGGGTACTGGCGAATTTGAAGACTTTGATGTGTTTTTTTCGCTATTTTTCCCACCCCAAAACGGCAAATTTGAAGTAAAAGCAATGGATTTGCAGGCAAACAAGGCATTTGAATTAAGCTTAAATGCGGTGAGTCGAGGGCAGCGTTTTGAAGTTTTGGAGAAACGATATGGCAAACAGGCAAGTAGCTATGATGATATGTGGAGTTTTGAAATATGGAATAAACAAACTGCTTATTTACAGTTGGGTACGTTTGTGACGTGGAAAATGGAAATGAACTGGAAGCAGTTTTTGAAGGATGCTTTTGTAGAGATTCATGCCAAAAATATACCGAATTTGGTAATTGACATTCGTGGAAATGCGGGAGGAATGGACGATGTGACCCGTATGGTAGCAGATTTTTTGCTGACCAAAGACATTACCCTATCAGCGAGTCGTTCTCTACTGACATACGAAAAAGTGCCTGAAAACCTTAATGGTTATCTTTCTACTTGGGATGATAAATTTCGAGATAGAACGGGTAAGTTGAAGTCAGTAGAAGGAGGTTTTTATACTTTCAAAAAGGCAACAGGTGAACCTGAAACCATAAAAGCCAATAAAAATGCTTATGGTGGAAAAACCTACCTCATCGTCAATGCTGCCAATAGCTCTGCGACTTTTTTTATGGCTAAATACTTCAAACAGCACGGTTTGGCAACCTTGGTTGGTCAAGAAACGGGCGGTAATCGAAAAGGAACAACGGGCGGAAATATGTTCTTTTTGCAGTTGCCACACTCCAAAATTGAGATAGACATTCCTTTGATTGGTGATTATCCCTTAGGTGAGCAACCCAATGAAGGAATACAACCTGATGTATTGGTGCGGCCAAATGTGGAGGATGTGGTAAACGGTGTGGATACGGAATTGGAGGTAGTGAAAAAACTCATTGTAACAAATGGTTCTGAAACGGAGCTTAAGTCTAAAACTACTACTCAATACAAATTAAATGGAGATGAATTGGATGTTTTAGAGGGAAAATGGACTGGTAAACTGACCTACCTCAACTTCGGTGATGATAAAACTGTGGTGGATGTTCCCGGTACTTTTGAGGTAGAAAAGGTGAATGGCAAATTCAATACCCTTATTACTTATGATGAATTGGATAAGGAAGGTAAACCGATGATAGCAGAGAATGTTTTTGGCATCAAAAAAGGTGGTAAGGTATTGCAATTGAATGGTGAATGGAATATTGTAAAAATCGAAAAAACGGAAGGTGAATTGTTGATTGTAGGCGAAAGAAAAGGAAAAGACAACCTTAAAAAAGCAGACCTCCGATTGACGGTTCGACTTCAAAATGGGCAAAAGGCAAGTTGGAAAAAGGAGGCACGATATGTGGGAATGAAGGATTATTTTATGCGTAATATTTTTAGTTTTGAGCGGGTTGAATAAAAAAGAAGAATGATTTGGAATTTGGATGTATTAGGCTTTTGAAGCGATTCTTAGAAAATCAATTATCTGATAATTAATGTTTTATTAAAAAAGACCTTCAAAAGCCTTCAGCCTTTTCCTTCAAATGAATTTCTCCTACATTATCAATCCAGTAATTCCTCAAACTTTTGTGTTCAGTATCAACTATTTCAACCTCTAAATATTTGATCAATTTACCTCCAAAAAATTCGCTATCTCGGTTGCTCCACTTGGCAAATGTTACCTTTGAAATCAACTCTCCATTCAGTTTATGTGTTCTCCACTCAAATATATAATGCCTGTTCCAATTGCCATACTCCCTGATATTCAGTTCGAGTAGTACAAAATTTTCGGTTACAATTCGACCATAAGTGAAATATTCCTTCTGACAAATCAAATTATCCAAACCTGGTTCACAATAGTTATGGAGTAAATCTTTGAATTCTTCTTTTGGGAGTATTTTTTGAAGGCTTTCCCTTTCTATTGAAATGACATTGGTACTTTCAGTGAGGTGAAGGATTGAATTGTAGTTTCTTACATCGCTGCTTACATTTGTTTCTATTGGGAGTGTTTCGTGATTATCAAATAGTGAAATTTTAGGCGATGTAATATGATACAGGTCGGAAAAGTTTGAGGCAGCTGAATTTTGAATGGAAATAGGGCTTCCATTGCAACCTATGAGGATAATCATTACCAAAAATAGGAAATAGGTTTTCATGGATTACAGCATTTTATTCTAATGATTTAAAGGTTCTTTGACAAAATCTGTGATTTGAGACTTCGGAAGTTTGCTGATTTTTTAAGCAGCAAACTATTTCGCTAAAAATGAAACTTCTGAAGTCTTTAGTGCTCCCACAAAAATTGTCAAAGAACCGATTTAAAGTGTTCAAAATATCTAAAATTTAATAACTTGCCAAATTTTATGTACCCATTAAGTGTATATTGAAGCAATTACGTTTGATTTTCAGATTTCAATTGCTTATATTTGAAGGCAACCTACAAGGTTAAAAAACGCTTCATTTTCTGAAATAAACATATTGAGTAATGAAACTACGACCCTTAAAATACCTCCCTGTTTATACAGGTTTAGCAGCAACAGTTATTTCGTTTTCCTCCGAAGGTTGGTGGACTTATACGGCATTGATTTACACCTTTTTTCTGATTCCTATTTTAGATATGTTGATGCCTGCACCCGAAAAAAATATGACGGCAATGGAAGAAGAATTGGCACTCAAAGATCCTTTGTATGATTGGATGGTCTATCTCATGTTGCCAATTCAATACGGATTTTTAGTTTGGTTCTTGGTTATTATTGACGATCCAACGCTGACAACCTTTGAGATGTGGGGGCGCATCACTGCAATGGGAATTTTGTGTGGTAGTTTGGGCATCAATGTGGCGCATGAGTTGGGGCATCGCACCAAAAAATACGAGCAATGGATGTCAAAATCCCTACTGCTCACTTCCCTGTACATGCACTTTTTCATCGAGCACAACCGAGGGCATCACAAGCGAGTAGCTACGCCTGATGACCCTGCTTCGGCTCGATATGGTGAAAATATTTACTTTTTTTATGTACGTTCGGTGGTATTCAGTTATGTCTCTGCTTGGAAATTGGAGGCCAAAAAATTGCAGCAAAAACAGCTTGCTTTTTGGTCTATTCACAACGAAATGCTTCGTTTTCAATTTATCCAACTTGCTTTGTTGGTGGGCATTTACTTTGCCTTTGGATTATTGCCGATGTTGGCATTCATTGCAGCAGCAGCGATGGGTTTTCTGCAATTGGAAACTGTCAATTATATTGAACACTATGGATTGCAACGCCGACAAAGGGATAATGGGAATTATGAAAAAGTGCTTCCCATTCATTCTTGGAACTCTAATCATATTCTTGGACGATTGTTGTTATTTGAACTCACTAGACACAGCGACCATCACTTCAAGGCAAGCCGTAAGTATCAGATTCTCCGACACTTTGATGATGCTCCTCAAATGCCTACGGGTTATCCAGGAATGATGTTGTTGGCAACAATTCCACCTTTGTGGTTTGCAGTGATGCACCGACACATTGCGAAATGCAAGAAAGAATATGGAGGAGCTTGGGCGTAAGGAAATTCCAATTTAAAACTCAATCTCAAATTTGGGTTTCAACCTCAGGGCAGATTTGTATTTGAAATTTCTCAAGGAACTTCATGTCCCATAGATGCTTCCCAAAGTTCAAACCATTCTTCCTGTGTCAATTCTATTTGAAGTGCATCAACAGCTCTTTGAATTCGGTGTGCTTTTGAAGTGCCTAAAACAGGGATTATTTTAGCGGGATGTTTTAATAAAAATGCCAATAAAATTTGGTCTAAGCCATCTGCTTCATACTTCAATGCCAAATCATTGGCAACTTTTCTCACCCTACTTGCTTGACCTTGTTGGACATCTGTAAATACTTTTCCGCTACCCAATGGCGACCATGCCATTGGAGTAATTTTGTGCTGTAAACACTGATGAAGTGTGCCGTCTAAAAAGGGTTGTAAATGTAATACTGATGCTTCTATTTGATTGCTTTCTAATGGAAAACATTGATTCAGTATTTCAAACTGTTCTGTATTGAAGTTAGACACTCCAAAATGCAGTACCTTACCCGATTGCTGCAATTGATGAAAAGCTTCTGCAATTTCGTAGGGGTTCATTAGAGGGGAAGGGCGGTGTATGAGGAATAAATCAATAAAATCGGTTTGCAGTTCCTTCAAAGAGTTTTCTGCCGACCACAAAATATGCTGCTTACTTGTATCGTAGGATTTGATTTTGTGTTGCGGGCGATTTTCATTGACGAGTTTGATGCCACATTTTGTTACGATTTGCATACTTTTCCTAAGAGAAGGTTGCAATTTCAGGGCTTTGCCAAATGCCCCTTCTGTGGTATTGTGTCCATAAATGTCGGCATGGTCAAAGGTCGTAACTCCTGCTTCTATGGATTCGTTTATCAATGATAAAAAGCCTTGTGTAGAAAGATTTGCGCCCCAAACGCCCCACTTCATGCAGCCTGCTACGATTCTGGAAAGACTTAATTTGGTATGCTTCATGTAGTTTATTGTTTGTTTTGTTAATAATTAGCAATTACCTTAACCTAAAAAAGCCAGCATTTTTTCAATGCTGGCTTAAATCGTAGATTACTATGAAAACCTATAAATGATTACATCACAGTAGAAAAGTATCCGTTTTTATTTTACGGAATCCACTATTGCTTTGAAAGCAGTAGGATGGTTCATCGCTAAGTCAGCGAGGACTTTTCTATTGAGGTCAATACCTTTTTCTTGAGCAGCGTGTATAAAAGTGGAATAGCTCATTCCTTCTTGACGCACACCTGCATTGATACGTGTAATCCAAAGTCTTCTAAAAGCGCGTTTTTTGGCTCTCCTATCTCTATAAGCATATACTAAGCCTTTCTCAACAGCATTTTTGGCGACAGTAAATACGTTTTTCCTTCTGCCAAAATAGCCTTTCGCCATTTTGAGTATCTTCTTCCTTCTTGCTTTTGAAGCAACCGAGTTCACTGACCGTGGCATAATTCGATACTATTTAAATAATAAGAAAATAAAAATTAAATATTAGCTTACTAACATCTTATATGTTGAGTAGCAATTTGATGCGAGGGGTATCACTTTTGTGTACCAAACCAGATTTACCAAGATGTCTTTTACGCTTAGGCGATTTCTTGGTCAAAATGTGAGCTTTGTAAGCTTTTGCCCTCTTTATCTTGCCCGAACCAGTGACTTTGAAAGTTTTCTTAGCCCTGGAATGTGTCTTCATTTTTGGCATAATATGTTCCTTTTTTTTAAAGTTCCGCAAAGGTAGGTATTTGCTTTTGCTTATCCAAAGATTTGTCTAATTCTATACAACAAAAAACAAGGTATTGAGTGATTAATTATCAAACTCAATACCTTGCGTTGGTTTCTGTATGAAGTAATTTTGTGTATTTAGTTGCAAACAATTATATACACAAAATTTAGCTGTCATAAGATTGTTAATGTCTTATAGTTTATCAAAAATTACACGTATTCATAAACTGTGAGATTAGTTGCTCTTTCTCCCTTTTCTCCTTCTCGTAGTTCAAATTCTACAAAATCGCCTTTTTCGACGGTATCATAGCCTGAATTGTGAATGTCTCTGATATGTACAAAAATGTCTTTTTGTCTAGGTGTGTTTGACAATTTAATAAATCCAAATCCTCGGTCCTCATCGAACCATTTTACTGTTCCTTCTTGCATAAAAAATGAAGTTTTTTAAAAAAAATAAGTTAAAAAATAGGTAAGCATACTCACGGAGAGATAAAAAAATGATACACACTGCAATTAGGTAAGAATCTCACAAAACCTGTCCCTTTTAATTGAGGGAAATGAAGTTGAAAATACAAAACGTGGGATAAAACTTGTTACTCGATAATTTCTGTGCCTTATCAACTACTTACATACCTATAACGCCCTAAACCCTGAAAATGTTTTGCAATTTATCGATTTTTTTAGTTTACCCATATTTTGGTTTCGTGTAGGATATCTGTTCTATTCAACTTCATATTTTTTAGAAATACTGATAATTTATTTTAAATCAAAAAGTTATTATCGTTTCACCAATGTTTTTGGTGAGGTATTTCTGTATGATTTTATCAATGTATGGATTTGGAGGATAATAAACCAATCCATCTTTGACCACGTCAATTGTGGGCTCTACTTCTGGTTCAAAATAACCAAAACCTATAAATTGGTTATTTTCAATACACACAACTGATTTTTCTTGAATTGTCCGCCCTTCTCCTATAATCATAAAATTAGCGTGTTGGTATTCAAATAAGGATAAAGCCCTGTGAACACGATAGTTGTAACTCTTTGCATCTTCTTTGCCAACACATGCTCCTTTACACAATCGCTGCTTAACATACACACAAGGATGGTCTTTTTTGAGTTTAAGGGGTTCTAGCCCACACAGTTTTGCACACAATCTATACTGCTTTGCCACCTTTTCCAAAGCACTCTGTGCATGTATTTGTTTGCTAAATGCAATGGTTACTTTTTCCTCTTTTTGGATTTTTCGAATGCTTAGATTCAAATATCCTTGTTTATCATAGGCTTTAAAAACGCCATATTGATACACAGATGCACGCATATAACGGTTGTATCTGGGTTTTAGTCGCACAATTTCATAGGACTCTAAAATTTCTGCAATTAACTCACTACCCGTCACTTCTGAACTAATATCAAAAGTGTTTTGTATCATTGACCAGAGTTTACTATTAGGCGTTTTGTTCACAAAATGCTGGATAACCCTTCTGCGAATATCGTTGGTTCTGCCTATATAAATGACGTTTCCTTTGTCATCGTGAAAATAGTACACTCCAGTTTCCTCAGGTAAATCCTCCAAAAAATCCAAGGTCATCCCATTGGGCAGTAGGTCTTCAATGGTTTTCCGACTCAGTGAATGTTGGATATGTTCCTCTGAATCATTTTGGCGCAAGAGATTAAAAAGTTTGACCGTTGCAAAAGCGTCCCCTGAAGCTCTGTGCCGATTAGAGAGAGGAATCTCAAGTTGAGCACACAATTTTCCCAAACTATAGGAAGGGAGATCGGGAAAAATCTTTCGACTCAACTTTACCGTACAAAGTTTCTCTCGCCTAAATTCATAGCCCAATCGTTTGAATTCTGCCTTAACATAGGCATAATCAAACTGTACATTGTGGGCAACAAAAACGGCATCTTCTGTAATCGTTTGAATACGTGGGGCTACATCTTCAAAAGTTGGCGCATCAGATACCATATCATTAGAGATTCCTGTTAGCTTACGGATAAAGGGCGGAATTTCTGTTTCGGGGTTGATAAGCGAAATAAAAGAATCTACAACCTCCTGCCCATCGTATAAATAGATAGCTATCTCGGTGATTTTATCTCTCTTAGGACTTCCCCCAGTAGCTTCAATGTCTATAATCGCATACTTCATTTAATCGCTGCTTGCTATTGTCTTTCAAAAAAATCAATTCATTAAATTTATTAAGCTTGTGATGGTGGTCCTCCGAAATTTATGGGTGGCAAATCGTTGTTTGTTTTCGGTTCAACAATCCCTCCATGTGTTGCTTCATATTTCATAATGTTATCGTTCAATGCACGCAATAATTTTTTAGCGTGTTGTGGAGTCAATACAATCCTCGCTTTTACCTTTGCCTTTGGAACTCCCGGCATTACTTTTACAAAATCTATAACGAACTCTGAATTAGAATGTGTGATAATGGCAAGATTTGAGTACAATCCATCCGCAATATCTTCTGTTAGTTCTATATTTATTTGATTTTTTTTATTTTTTGGAGGAGGATTCATTAAGATATATGTTTAATAAAGAGAATAATTTGCAAGATACGATTTTATTTTCTTTCACTTTAATATCAAAAACAAATTGATTTGTTGTTCTGTTTAACAGCAAACATTTTATCTACTGATTGTAAATATTTTAAACTACGTTGCTCAATGAAAGGAGCTTTAAGAATAGGCAAACTATCGGGAATTGGGGTATTTATTCATTGGACATTTATATTTATCTTGCTTTACATTGCCTATAATGTGACGAAAGCAGGTGGAGATATATGGGCAATTTTGAGAGGGGAAATATTTTTGTTGCTTTTGTACGTTTGTGTTGTCCTTCACGAAATGGGGCATGCTCTTGCTGCTCGAAAATATGGTGTCCGTACTTTGCATATTGTATTGTATCCTATTGGTGGAATAGCTTCTTTGGAGCGAATTCCTGAGAAACCTTTTGAAGAATTTGTGGTAGCCATCGCAGGCCCAATGGTCAATGTAGGTATTGCAATGGGACTTGGACTTTACCTCTATTTATTTGCAGGGCCTACTTCTTTCGAAGAAAGTGGCTCTGCTACATTGGTTACTCTATTAGATACTTTCGACAAATTTATATTTACTCTTATGTGGATCAATATAGGCTTGGTTGGCTTCAATGCTATTCCCGCCTTTCCGATGGATGGAGGAAGGGTGTTACGTGCGTTGTTGGCAATGAAAATTGGAAGGGTCAAAGCCACTCAAATTGCCAGTGTTATTGGACAAGTATTTGCTATTTTGTTTGTAGCCTATGGGTTTTTAACAACGCCTTTTCAACCCTTCATAGTCCTGATTGGCATATTTGTATATATTGCAGCAATGGGTGAAAACCGCATGGTTTACACCGAATCAAAACTTTCAGGTTTCAAAGTCCGAGATGCAATGCGAACAAAATTTATCACCCTCAATGGCACTGATTCCTTGAACGAAGCAGTAAGAGTATTGTTGGCAAGTGCTGAAGATAGTTTCATTGTTTTGCAGGAGAACAAACCCATTGGCGTTTTATACCGTAAAAATTTGATGGAGGCTATCAAAAACGAAGAAACGACAACTATTGCAGATATTACCGTTCGTAAAATTCCTTTTTTGCAAGCAGAACAAGATATTCAGGAAGTTTTTCAATTCATGCAAAGGAGCAGAATACATATATTACCTGTTGTAGATCAATCTTCGCAGTTAGTGGGTGTACTGGATCGCCGCAATTTGGATGACTTTATTGCAGTTCAGGATGTGACAAAAACTCGTTAACATTTGTTAATATCTCAATTATATCTCATTTTTGATGTATCATTACCTATTACTTTGTCGTTTAACCATTGACCACCGCCCTTGAAGTTTGTCTCTTTTCTAAAATTCTTAAGATTATGCGTAATTCTATTCTATCTTTTTTGATATTCACCCTGTTTTTGCTCTCGGGTATTATTTACCTACAATTGAAGCCTGAAACAGATTCAACGCCTCTTGTTGATAAAAAACTTACCGCTACCAATTGGGACTCTTCGGTTGGCAATCAATTTGTTTCTACTCCATTAGTGGCTGAAACAACGACCAATAGTTCTATTACTACTTATCCAAATACGACTACAACAGTTGCTGGGCCAATGGTGGATTTCACTGCCGTTGCAGCTCATACAACCCCTTGCGTTGTCCACATCAAAACTACTTCCAATAACAACAATTCTTCGCTGGGTGAAATGTGGGGAGGTAGCAATGGCAGTGGCGGTTCGTCAGGTTCAGGTGTAATCATTTCAAAAGATGGTTATATCGTCACCAATTACCATGTCATTGAAGGAGCAGGTGCAATTGAAGTGATTCTAAACAACAGGCGAAATTTAGATGCTCAAGTAATTGGAACAGATCCTTCTACTGATTTGGCAGTCATTAGGGTAAGCGATTCCAATTTACAGAGTATTGACTTTGGCGATTCGGACAAATTGCAGGTAGGTGAATGGGTGATGGCTGTGGGAAATCCCTTCAATTTGGCTTCAACCGTGACCACAGGTATTGTAAGTGCTAAAGCACGGAATATCAATATTTTGGAGGACAACCTTGCGATTGAATCGTTTATTCAAACAGATGCTGCGGTCAATCCTGGCAATAGCGGTGGCGCATTGGTCAATCTAAGCGGACAATTGATTGGAGTAAATACTGCAATTGCTACTCCCACAGGCTATTATGCAGGTTATGCATTTGCCGTTCCTGTCAATATTGTTAGAAAAGTGGTGACGGATATCATTGAATTTGGCGAAGTAAAGCGTGGATTTTTAGGCGTTTCTATTCGAGGTATTGACGGTAAATTGGCGAAGAGGTACAAATTGGATGAAGTCGAGGGTGTATATGTGGCGAATGTGAACATCAACAGTGCAGCAGCCAATGCAGATATCAAAGAAGGAGATATTATTTTGGAAGTAGAAGGAGTGAAGGTAAACAGTGCGCCTGAACTGCAAGAACGGATCAGTTTGCACCGACCAGGGGCACATGTCTCACTTTTGATAAAAAGAGATAACAAGAATATACTCAAAGACGTTTTGTTGAAAGGAAGTTATTAATCAAAAACTACTTTTTAGTCAAGTAGTTCAGGTTGGACTTTTGAAGTTTGTACTGAAAATCAATATTCTTCAATAGAGTAAACTTCAAAAGTCTTCACCTCAAATGTGGCAAATTATTTTTTAGGCAATGCTATCAGACACTCCTAAGAAATAATCCCTGCAATGTTTTTCCACTTCAACAATCCAATTCCTAATGCGGCCACCAAACAGCTAAATATACCTATCACCATATTGATGCGCCAATCCAAACCTAAATTTGAAGCAATGTAAGCGATGGACCAACAGATGAGAAAGTAACATATAACTTTCAAAACCGCCTGCCACTTCACCTTCAATTCCACAATTCGGATGGCAAAAACGAGGCACAGAAATCCAACCAAGCCCTGCGTAACTAAAGTAGCAATGGTTGCACCAAAGGCTTGTTGTGTAGGAATCAGCCAACTATTTAAGCCAATATTCAACAACATTCCCGACAATGCAATTCCATTGAATACCTTCATACTACCATTGGCGGTTAGCAATGTACCGAAAGTGTAGGTTATTGAAATCGGGATGAAGGAAAGTATTAGGTAAGCAAAAATTTGTCCGTAATAGGGTGTGTATTCCACATACAACCACTGCATAACCCAATCACTAAACACAAAACAATGTATTGCACCTGCTGATCCAAAAGTATACAACACGGCACTGCTCAAACCTACTAAACTGTTCACATCTTCTTTTTGTGCCAACATTCGTGCAAACATCGGCAGCAAAACATTGGCAAACATGAGTGCAAACATATTGACGACATCCAACAACCGAAAAGCTGCCGCATAAATCCCCGTTTCTTTTGCCCCATTTTCTTTCAACATGAATTCCAACATCACCCCATCAACTCGGTAATAAATACTCATCAACAATACAGCAAGTGCATAGGGATAACTTTCTTTGAAAATGCTGCGAATCAATGAAATATCTAACTTAAATTGCAGATTAGTCGCTACGCCAAATACCATCCAAAAACTCCCCAAAGCAGCCAGAAAATAGGCAAGGGTTTGGGCATAAACAAACCATTCGATGCGAAAAGGACTCGGCGAAAAACTCGCCCAAAGTAAGATTCCACAAATTACAATCATCAGCCCTTTGTCCATGACCGACACAATGCTGTCTTTTTTGAAGAAATGAAGACCCGACAAGTTGGAGCGAAAATACAAGACAAAAGAAGCCATTATTTGATTGAAGCACAGCCAAAACAACAAGTGTATTTGAAAGGAATCGTATTGCAGCCAATAAGCTCCCGACACGCAAAGTATCAAGTAAATTGCTGACAATCCAATTTTTATAAGGAGAATGTTGGGGAGATATCTATTGAGTCTCTCGTGGTTTTGAGCTACCGCCCGATTGTTGAATTGGTTGATACCAAAGTCGAGCAAAATTTGAAACAGCAAGGTGAAGTTGAGCAAGGCAAAGTAAGTACCGTAATCCTCTGCTCCCACCGTATTTTGCACCGTTCGGTCAATGCCAAATACCCAAAATGGCTTGACAATGACATTCAAAAAAATGAGAAACGCTACATTGCTAATAAAATTTTTCGTTTTCATTTTAATTTCTTCCTTATCTTAACCACATGAAGCGGAAAGACAGCTTGTTTCGATTGATTAAAAGCCTCAGCAAGTCGGAGAAAAGATTCTTCAAAATCTATTCTTCCAGACATGTTATTGGCAATCAAAACAACTATGTCCAGCTATTCGATGCCATTGACGGGCAGCGAAGTTACCAAGAAGAAGCCATATTGAAAAAGTTTGAAGGAGAGAAATTTGTGAAACGATTGGCGGTTGCCAAAGCTTACCTCTACGACCTCATCCTCAAAAGCATGAATATCTATCATGCCCAAAATTCTATTGAAGCGCAACTTAGAGAGCTTTTGGGAAATATTGCCTTTTTGTACGATAAACGATTGCTCTATCAAGCACAAGGTCAAGTACTGAAAGCTCAAAAATTGGCGGAGGACTACGAAAAAAGAGCTTTGCTACCTGAAATCATTCGCTGGCAGAAAAAAATAGCGGAAGCCCAACTTTTTGAGGAGGTAAGCATTGAAGATATTCACCAACTATTTGAAAATGAACGAACCACGCTTCAACAGCTTCAAAACATCAACGACTATTGGCTGCTGCAAGCACGCCTTTATTTTCATCAAAACCGCAAAGGTGCGATTACGAATCCCAACGATTTAGCCAAAATTTCGGAAGTGCTGCAATCGCCTTTGATGCAAAAAGAGGAAGCAGATACTCCTCTCGAATCCAAACTGTTGCGCTACAAAGCCTATTCGACCTATTACTTTATGATCCGAGATTTTGCCAACTGCTACGATTACAGCAAAAAACTGATTGAACTCCTAGAGTCCCGCCCCGAACTGCTGCAATTGGATTCGATGCAATATGTGACTTCTATAAACAATCTACTGAACATGAGCAGTATATTGGGTAAAGAAGCCGAACGAAGCAGCTACTTATTGAAGCTCGAAGAAATGATTCACCATAAAAAATGGAAAAAACCCGAAAGCCTACAAATCAAACTTTTTGAAGCCTATTACTACCAAAGCATCCTCCATTGCATTGCCCAAGAAACCTATCAAGAGGGGCTGCCATTGCTGCAAAAAGTGGAGGAAGGATTGCAGCAATTCAAAGGGAAGGTGAATAAAATTGGAGAAGAAATGTTGTGTTTTTACAGTTTTCACATCGCTTTTGGCGCAAAATCGTATAAAAATGCCCGAAAATGGCTCGAAAAAATTACTCTCAATCCCGCCGAAAACCTTCGAGAAGACATCTATACTTTCTCCAAAATCTTGTCTTTGTTGGTGGCTTATGAACTGCAAAATCCACTCTATCTCAAAAAAACGATTCGCAGGGTCTATGCTTTTCTCTATCGCAAAACCCGCACCTATCAATTTGAAAACCATGTTCTTCAATTTTTGCGTGGACTGACGACTATCCAAACAGAAGCGGAATTGAAGGCTCATTTTCAAGAACTTCAAATCAAACTCACTGAATTATCGGCAGATAATTTTGAGCGAAAGGCATTTACTTATTTTGATTTTAGGGCGTGGTTAGCAAAAATGGATAGTGTATAGCCCCCAATTTTCATTACTTCATTTCCAATTTAATACCGCTCACTCATCGTCCTCGCCAAATCTCGCTTCGCATCCTTCTCACGAATCGTATCTTTTTTGTCATACGATTTTTTACCCTTCGCTAAAGCTACTTCCACTTTTATCAACTGGCGGTCATTGAAGAAAATCATGGTAGGAATGACCGTTAGTCCTTTTTCCTTCAATTTTGCCAACAATTTCTTCAACTCACGTTTTTTCAGCAACAACTTTCGATCACGTTTGGGGAAGTGATTGAAGTTACCCGCATTGCCATATTCTGCAATGTGGACATTTTTCAGCCAAAGTTCACCATCTTTGAAGTAGCAGTAGGCATCGCTCATACTGACTTTCCCTAAGCGAATAGACTTTACCTCCGTACCTGTTAGCACAACGCCAGCTTTGTATTTGTTAAGAAAAAAATATTCATAACTCGCTTTTTTATTGTTCACCACAATTTTAATTTCGCCTTCTTTCATGATATTGTTTGGTTAAATGGTTTAACATTTCAATATGAAAACTACAAAAACACGATACAAGTTCAATGGCATCCTGAATTTGTTTGGAAATAACTCTCTCTTTTGGTTAGCTACTTGTGTCTTTCGTTCAAAGTTATTGTAGCTTTGAGATTTCAATTAGCAAGTGAATTTTCATTTTTTATTGAAAATTCTGAAAACAAAGAAACTTTAATGCTTTCTTATTGGTTAAATCTCTATCAAACCAACACAATAAGATCATGCTACTTGAAGCTAATCTAAAAAAAGCAACTATGTCCCTTACCATCAAGGATATAAGGCAACCCATTGCAGCAGAATTAGATGCTTTTGAAAAAAAGTTTAGAGCATCCATGCAGACCAAAGTACCGCTATTGGACAAGATTATGTATTACATCGTCCAACGTAAAGGTAAGCAAATACGTCCGATGTTCGTATTTTTTGCAGCAAAATTGATGGGAGGAATCACCGAAGCAACCCATCGTGGAGCAGCTTTGGTCGAACTGTTGCACACTGCTACGCTGATTCACGATGATGTAGTAGATGACGCTTATGAGCGACGTGGGTTTTTTTCGGTCAATGCGCTTTGGAAAAACAAAATTGCCGTTTTGGTGGGTGATTATTTGTTTTCGAGAGGAATGTTGCTTTCTGTAGAAAATAATGATTTTGAATTACTTAGAATTGTTTCGAGGGCTGTCAAGGAAATGAGCGAGGGGGAGTTACTGCAAATCGAAAGAAGCCGAAGATTGAACTTGGACGAAGAAGTATATTACGAAATTATCCGCCAAAAAACAGCTTCTTTGATTGCCTCTTCTTGTTCGATTGGTTGTGCATCTGTCACAGAAGACAAGGAGACTCAAAAATTGGTGTGGGATATTGGTGAAAAAATTGGTATCGCTTTTCAGATTCGAGATGATTTGTTTGATTTTGGAGCAGACACAAAAATTGGGAAACCGACAGGCATTGACATCAAAGAAAAAAAGCTGACCCTTCCGCTTATTTATGCCATTCACCATGCCTCTAAAAAAGACAAAAAATACCTTATCAATACCATCAAAAAACACCATGACAACAAAAAGAAAGTCAAGGAAGTAATAGACTATGTTTGGGAAAGTGGTGGAATAGAATATGCTACCGAAGCCATGCAACAATACCGTGCGGAAGCAATGGAACTCCTTAAAAAATTTCCTGATAATGAAGGGCGTAGAGGCTTAGAACAGTTACTTTGGTTCACCACCGATCGCACGAAATAACACCTATATTCCCATTTATGCTTAAAAAATTCCCTTTCATCCCATTTCATTTTTCAGAGTTCATAACCTTCTCTATATTTGTATCATAAGAAAACCTAATAACCCCTAAAAACAACTAATTTTTTGGAAGCAATGAAATCGCCAAAACCCTTGTTTTTATCCTAAACCTGATAATACCCTAATAACTCTCATTACCCCTAATACCCTTTTATTGTACCCTATAAAAAATGCCTCACAATTTGTGGGGCATTTTTATTGGTCATCACTCAATCCTCACCATTCACTCCCAAATAATTCCCTTTCATCCCGTCTCATTTTTCAGTACCCATTTCTTAGTCTATCTTTGTGTCATAAGAAAACCTAATAACCCCTAAAAACAACTAATTTTTTGAAAGCAATGAAATCGCCAAAACCCTTGTTTTTATCCTAAACCTAATAATACCCTAATAACTCTCATTACCCCTAATACCCTTTTATTGTACCCTATAAAAAATGCCTCACAATTTGTGGGGCTTTTTTATTTTCCTTTATTGAACTATACCAAAGATTCATTCACTCCCCAAAAACTCCCTTTCATCCCATTTCATTTTTCAAAGTCCATGCCCCCCCTTATATTTGTAGCATAAGAAAACCTAAATAACCCCTAAAAACAACTAATTTTTGAAATAAAGAAATTCGCCAAAACCCTTGTTTTTATCCTAAACCTAATAATACCCTATCGCTTATTGAACCCTAATAACAGTTTCAGTTCAGTTTAATAAAAAAATGCCTCACAATTTGTGGGGCATTTTTTTGTTGGTTATCCCTCTACTCTGAATAGATACTGTCTTAACCAATTAAACAATAACCTCAAAGCCAAGCACAAGGGGATTTGGATTAAAATCCTTATAGTCCAAAAATTCAGTAATGACATCATTTTCCCTACAACTCAAAAGGCTTTTGGGGAGTTGATTTCGTTTTTAGAGCAGTGATTTTTATTATTTTGGTTCGGAATCTTTGTATATTTACCACATTCCGAACCAAAATAATTCAATACCATATAAAATGGCAACAAAATTAATTGGGCGAACCAAAGAAATTGCACGTTTACAGGAAGCATTGGCATCTGATGAAGCCGAGATGATTTCTGTTATTGGTCGGCGAAGAGTAGGTAAGACTTTTTTGATACAAGAGGTTTACAAAGAACACATTGTATTTGAAATATCGGGCATCCAAAATGCAGACAAAAACCAACAACTCCGAAACTTTATAGAACGACTGATTGAGTTTTTTCCAGATACCGAGGTTCAACAACCCAAAGACTGGTTAGATGCTTTTTTTGTATTGGTACGTTTGCTACGAGCGCAAAAGGCAAATAAAAAAAGGGTCGTATTTTTTGATGAAGTACCGTGGATAGCCACTCAAAAATCGGACTTTCTGAAAGGACTAAGCTACTTTTGGAATTCTTGGGCGGTTCGTCAAAATATCGTTGTCGTACTCTGTGGGTCAGCAGCTTCTTGGATGATTAAGAAGATTTTGAGAGACAAAGGAGGCTTACACAATCGAGTCACCCACCGCATTCGACTACAACCTTTTACGCTTTCCGAAACCGAAGCCTACCTCGAAAGTCGTGCTGTCTATTTCGACCATTACCAATTGCTCCAACTCTATATGGTGATGGGTGGGATTCCTCACTATTTGAAGGAACTCAAAAGCGGTAAAAGTGCCATTCAAAACATCAATCAAATTTGCTTTAGTGAGGATGGTTTATTAAGTGATGAGTTTCTAAGCCTTTACCCAGCTCTTTTTCACCGTTCTGATTACCATGTAGCCATCATTCGGGCATTGGCTACCAAACAAAGTGGTATGAACAGAGGTGAAATACTGGGGGCAGCAAAGTTACCTGATGGCGGTCGAGTCAGTCAAGTTCTGGATGAATTGTATCAATCAGGTTTTATTACCATGTACCCTCCTTTTGGAAAGAAGAAAAAAGGGCAAGTCTATCGTTTGATTGATGAGTATTCGCTGTTCTATTTGCGGTTTATCGAAAAAAACCTCCACAATCCTCCAAATTGGACAAGCCTTAGTCAAACACAGCCCTACAAAATTTGGTGTGGCTATGCCTATGAAAATGTTTGCCTGAAACACATTGCTTACATTAAGAAAGCATTGGAGGTCAATGGCATTTATTCCACTACTTCCTCTTTTTTAAAACAAGGTGATGAAAACACACAAGGTACTCAAATTGATTTGGTGATTGACCGCAACGACCACATTATCAATCTTTGTGAGGTCAAATTCTACAATGTTGAATTCACCGTCACGAAAGAGTATGCCCAAAAATTAAGAGAGAAAATTCGTGTTTTTCAAGAAACTACCAAAACCAAAAAACAAATACAATTGGTGCTGATTACCACCTTTGGCTTGAAGCACAACAAACATAGTTTGGGTTTGGTGAATGCTGATTTTGGGATGGAGGTGTTTTTTGGTTGAGTGTCAGAATTAAACAGCAAATTTATTGAGGTTGCTACTCTTCCTTTGTGCAATCAACCACCTCTAAATCACTATTCCACTTCTCTTTCACTTCCTCAAATACCTCTCTCAACTCCACTGCAATTTCAGCAGGAGGATAACCCGACAAACCAAAAGCAATCATGCGTTCTGCTTCTCTGTAGTCACTCGGATTAGGAGTAGGGAGATTCAACAACAAACAAGCAGCACTGCGAAACAAGACAGAACGACTTGGTTCTGTTTCATAGCTGTTTATCAACAACATAGCTGCCGCTTTTTCGTACTCAAAAGCAGCTTTGTATTTTGATTGAGCCGCTTCAAAATCTTCCTTTCTTTTGGCATGAAAGGCTTCATCGGCTAAGTGCATTGCCTTGTTGTGCAATTCATCAATAGGGTTTATTGTGCTTGTTTTTTGAGGTTCTGCTGCAATCATCGTTTTTTGATTTTTAAAGTTGGTCTGCTAAATTCTACAAAAAAATAAAGGTCTTTTTATTCCAACTCTATTATCCCTCTAATAAAATGAATCAGTTTTTGCACATTCTCGTCAGCATTTATTTTTGTATTCGTAATATATTTACAGTCTGTAATCATCACACTATTACTCTTTCCTGGTTTTTGAAGTTGTCCAGTTATACCAATCAGTGCCTTTTGACGGCTAAATTTCTTAGGTCTATTTCCTTCAAATTTATCCATGTATTCTTCTGCTGCTGAAAAAACTGCTTCATTATCCTTCCGCATAAGCGGAATCAAATGGTCTTCTAAAGCTCCAGAACCTTCTTCATTTGCAAATACAAAGACACCAATACTTGTGCATTCATCCACATTTTTGTACGTTTGAATTGCTTGGTCAATTTGAAGTTTGGTACAAAAATCAGGAAGTAATTCTTTGTAATGTTTTTGGATGGCTTCAATTCGATTGGAAATTGCCTCGTCTGCATCATAGAAAAACACAATCTGCAAGCTAAATTCTTCAGTTTCTTCAAATTCTGAATCAATAGCAACTAAAAAAGATTCGATACAGGGACGGGCTAAATCATAACGGCTTTCGCCTCCTAATTGCCATATCACGATGAAATGTTTATTCGGATTCGTTGGAGGTAATTTTTTTTGCAGGATATACCAAGGCAAAACGCCTATTCCCCTGTTCCAAGGGTCTGTATCGGATAAAGCAGAAGTCTTTGCCAATTCTGACACAATATATTTTCGTAAAACATCGGGGTAGTTATCTAAGGTTTGGTCTGTTTTATTGCTCCAACCATCTGCTTTCAACAACCTATAAATGTAAGGCGGTTCATCTTTGCCCTCACAAAAGAGTAAACTCAATGTCTTTGCCATAATTGATTAGCCTCTTAAATCCAGTGAAAAATTCTCAATTTGCAACTGCAGCTTTCTGCCTACTGCTTTTTTGTAGGTAACCTCTCCATTTTTTCGCTCTAATCTAAAGCCAGTTATTTGCTCATTTTTATAATCGTTCTCAAAAAATGCTTTTATGCACTCATTACTATGTGTAGAGACAAACAATTGAACATTAAAGCGTTCTGCCAATATTTGTAGGAATTTAGTGAATTTAACGAGCAAAGTATGGTGGATAGCATTTTCAATTTCATCTATACAAAGAACACCATTTTCCGCTGCGGCTACCATCATTGAAATATAAAAAATACGCTGTACCCCATCTCCAAATTCCGTTAAATCCATTGTTCTATCTGCCCGACTGCTATTTGAGTGTGTCACCAAAAATCTAAATTGTGAGCCTTCTCCTACTTTATCAATATCTTGTATATTATCATCAATATTGTTTCTAATAAATGCTATAATTTCGTTAAAAACACCTTTTTCGACTGCAATTTCATGGTAATGTTGAATTATTTGACGGTCCATTAATGAAAAAGGGTTTGACATTACTATTCTACAAATGCTTTTAGTTTTTTCATAATATAAAACAGCTTCTTTTCTATCATATAGATGTGTAGTCGTAGTTAAAACTTCCTCATTGAAGGTAGCAGATAATTTCACAGAACTTAAATAATCCGTTCTATCAAGAGTAGCATCATTATCTATGAATTTCTTTATTTCTATCGCACAATTTTTGTTGTCAAATACACCTGATAAGTTTAATTTTGAAGGAAGAATTTTACTAAACCATTCGGTAGGAATGCCTTGTAAGAATTTACCTCTTCGTTGATAAACATCATATAATCCATTCACATCATTCAAATGACACAATAAATTGATTGCTTCCAAAAAAGAAGTTTTACCTGTATTATTTTCTCCTGCAATGATGTTCACTTTATTAAAAGAACCGACTTCTAAATTGGGAGCAAAGTGTTTGTATTGTTTTAGTGATATAGATTCTAATTGACTAGAAGGGAAATCATAAATAACATCAATGGGCATTGAAGTTTCTGTAAGTAAACGGTTACTGTAATTAACAATTTGCGTTTTATTTAAATCTTTTATTACATCTGTAATTTTTTTCAAAAACACATTATAATTAGAGTTCACCCCTCTATCTTCAAACTCCAATTTTATATCTTTCGCCTTTTGCTTCACTAATGTAACTGGAACGTTTTCAAATATTTTTGGATTTAATTCTCCTATATCATAATCTTCATCTTTAAATTTTCTTTCCATGAATTTCAGTGCTGCAACATTCCTATTTCCTTTCAAGGTAAAATAATATCCATTATGCGTTTCCTTAACTTGAATTTGGTGAAATTCAACGTAGCCATTAACTTTGAAACTTTGCAATAAATTCTCAATATACTGATTTTTATCTCCACAAAGATAGCGAAATATACTATTTTGAATAACGTCTCCTTCAATCAGTTCATAGTTTACCTTCATGGATTGAGAGGTATCAGTAGATGGAGAATCATGAGAATGTAACAATAATTTATTAAGAGGAACTTTTATGCGTTCTTGATTTTTATTTTTAACAGACATATTGTTATTGAGTATTTTCAAATGTATATATCTAAAATTTCTTTTAAAGTTCTACAAATATAGCCTTTTTAGTGAACTTTCATTTAACCATCTATTTTCCGTAAATTTGAAATCCATCATCAAAAAATCAAAATGGAAAATCCTAAAATAGAAGACGGCAGAATTGCAAGAGTCTCTGATATACCCGAACAAATCGAGGAACTCAATAAAATGATAGCATTACACAAAGGAAAATTGGGCAGTTCTTCCATGTTGTCTCAATACGAATACATGAAAAGCGAGTTTACCCAAGAACTCCATATCATTCTTCAATCTTTTCAAATTACACTACAAGCGGCTTAGGCACAGAGCATAAATATGGGGCATTTTCTATGAACAAAAGAAAAGCCCTGCAACCAAAAGGTTACAAAGCTTCATTATACTGCGTATTATTGTTCTTCCGTCAATGAACAGGCACTGTCTCCTTGCGATTTACAGAAAAAGGAATTTTCTCCGTTGCGATTTCAATTCCTTCAATATTCATATTCGCTTTCATCTACTTCTGTTGCATTATTTTTTTTTTATTTAAAATAAAGTTTATTTTTTTCTCTCCTACTGTTAATGTTTTCCAAAAAAACGCAACTGTATATATAGAAGTACTTCCCAAACCTTTGTTAAGGGAAATACGAGTTCTTGATTAATCCAAATTTCATAATTTTTTAAAACATTTTCAATGAACAATTTCAACAAAATGGCGATTTTCAGCCCAACAACCCAACAACCCAACAACCCAACAACCCAACAGCCCAATCCTTAGTCTATTTTTCAAAACTTGTCTTATAGTATTGGCTTTGTGTCTTGGCAATGCTCCTATTATTGCCCAGCCAGATTCTTTTACAATCACAGGATGTACAAATTCTGGTGCTAACATGGATGGAACTTATACTCGGTCTGCTACAGATCTTGAGGGATGCCCTTGTTATGAAAGAATCACGGATAATAGAGCTATCGGTTATTACTCGATTGCGAATGAATGGGCTTATAGTATAAATCCTTGTGCCACCTTTGCTGCCGTATTGGCAGTATATGGATATACCGATTGTGATATTACAACGGCTACAACTAGTGCATGTGACCCTGCTACAACACTTACCGTAGCTGGTGGTGCAGATGTTCCCACCCTTTCCCAATGGGGTTTGATTGTTCTTGCCTTATTGCTGATGACCGCAGGGACATTGTATTTATTGCAGCCGAAGTTTAGAGGAGGTTTTGAACAAAAACGCTAGATGAAAAGGAACTAAAACCACAAATGAGTTCTTTTCCATCTATAAGTTTCCCGATTCTCGGGACAGGCTATGTTCAAAAAATAAGGGTGCATCCCAAATTGTCATGCTTTGAAAAATTATTTGGCAACTGGTGACGGTGCTACGCACCTTAAAAACTTTTTATCTTCCATGCTCTACAAACAGAGTCGGAGCTATGCTCCTAAGGAATTGCTTATCAGGAGCGTAGCTCTGACCATGTTTGTAGGACATTATTGGAGAAGTAAATAGAAAGTACAGCGTACCGATACCGTTCAGTTCCACCTTGCGACAATTTGAGATGCACCCAAAAATAATGCAAGCCCGACCTGTATTAGAATATACAGGTCGGGCTTTTTTTGTTCTATTGAAATCTAATGAAGTAGAATTTAAGAAACAGAAACCAGCCCCTCTTTCCTCTTATTTACAGAAATAACTCTTTTGGGTTCTACTTCTTCAATATTCGCCTTCTCCCTCTGCTCCTCCAATGCCCGCTTATAATCACCAGGCATCACCTTCACAAAACTCTTCACAGCCTCACTCCAATCCTCCAAAAGCTCTTTCGCCACCTCACTATCCGTATATTCCAAGTGACTACTCACCATTCCCTTCAAAACTTGAAAGTCATCCTCACCCATTTCATCAAAATCCGCATCATCATTGCAGTGAGCCTTAAAGGTATTGTTTGGATTGTAAACATAAGCAATACCACCACTCATTCCAGCAGCAAAATTGCGCCCAGTTTCACCCAAAATCACTACTCGTCCGCCAGTCATATACTCACAGCCATGATCGCCAATACCTTCAACAACAGCAGTTACACCCGAATTTCGCACACAAAAACGCTCACCAGCCTTGCCGCTAATATACGCCTCACCAGAAGTCGCTCCATAAAAAGCCACATTGCCGATAATCATGTTTTCAGAAGCCTTCAAAACCGCTTTTTTATCTGGATAAATCCTCAATTTTGCGCCCGACAAACCCTTACCAAAATAATCATTCGCTTCTCCCTCCAATTCAAACGTAATACCTTTGGCACTAAAAGCTGCAAAACTTTGTCCAGCCGAACCCTTGAATTTTAGATGAATCGTATCGTCAGGCAAATATTCACCGCCGTATTTTTTGGCAATTTCATTGGAGAGCATTGTCCCAACCGTTCTATCCGTGTTGATTACCTTCAATTCCGCATACACCTTTTCGCCTTTCTCCAAAGCAGGTTTTGCGAGTTCCAACAACTTCCAATCTATCACCTCCTCAATACCGTGGTCTTGTTCGATTTGTTTGTAAAGACCCGCTTCTTCTCCTTCTTTTTGATGGTGTAAAATGGGGGAAAGGTCAAGATATTCCGCTTTCCAATTCGGTAAATTTTCACGCACCTTCAATGTGTCCACCTGACCCACCATTTCATTGATGGTTCTAAAACCCAATTCTGCCATAATCTCACGAAGGTCTTGCGCCAAGAAAGTGAAGAAATTGATAAGATATTCCACTTTGCCATTGAAGCGAGCCCTCAGGTTTTCATCTTGAGTAGCTACGCCCACAGGACAGGTATTCAAATGGCATTTTCGCATCATAATGCAGCCTTCTACCACCAAAGCAGCCGTTGCAACACCCCATTCTTCTGCACCCAAAAGAGTTGCCACCGCCAAATCTCGACCTGTGCGAATTTGACCATCCGTTTGAAGCGTCACCCGATTCCGCAATTTGTTTTTCACCAAAGTTTGGTGTGCTTCCGACAAACCCAATTCCCACGGCAAACCTGCATGGCGAATAGAACTCAAAGGAGATGCCCCCGTTCCGCCATCGTGTCCTGCAATCAAAATCACATCTGCATGAGCCTTTGCTACTCCTGCTGCAACGACTCCAACACCTGCTTCAGACACCAGTTTTACATTGATTCTTGCGGCACGATTCGCATTTTTGAGGTCGTAAATCAACTGCGCCAAATCTTCAATGGAGTAAATATCGTGGTGAGGCGGTGGAGAAATCAAGCCAACACCTGGCGTAGAGTGTCGCACCTCACCAATCCACTCATTGACCTTATGACCAGGCAATTGTCCACCTTCTCCAGGTTTCGCACCCTGAGCCATTTTGATTTGCAGTTCATCGGCATTGGTCAAATATTCAGTCGTCACACCAAAACGCCCCGAAGCCACTTGTTTGATGGCAGAACGCATCGAATCTCCATTCTCCAAAGGTTGATAACGGCTCGCATCTTCACCCCCTTCTCCACTATTGCTTTTGCCTCCAATGCGGTTCATTGCAATCGCCAGCGTTGTATGCGCTTCATAAGAAATGGAACCAAAAGACATTGCACCTGTTGCAAAACGTTTGAAGATGTTTTCAATAGGCTCTACTTCTTCAATTGGAATAGATGGGCGATTTTTATTGAAGTCCATCAAGCCCCGAAGTGTACAGGCTTTCTTCAATTGGTCATTGATGATTTTGGCGTATTTTTGATAGGCGGTATAGTCGTTGAGGCGAGTCGAATATTGCAGTAAATGAATGGATTGCGGATTGAAAAGGTGAAATTCTCCACGTCTTTTCCATTGATACAGACCACCTACTTCGAGTCGAGGAGCAGGAATCGGAAACTCAGGGAAAGCCAGCTTGTGGCGAATCAATACTTCTTTAGCAATGCCATCAAAGTCCAAACCGCCAATGCGTGAAATCGTGCCTTTGAAGCATTTTTCTATCACTTTTTTGGAAAGCCCCAAGGCTTCAAAAATTTGTGCACCGCAATAAGAATGTAAAGTAGAAATGCCAATTTTGGAGAAAATCTTCAACAGTTCCTTGTTGACCGCTTTGATGTAGTTTTTCATCATTTTTTCTTGCGGAAAATCTTCTGGTACAAATTTGTATTCCTTCAATGTTGTCAGTGTTTCCAAGGCAAGGTAAGGATTCACCGCACTTGCTCCAAAACCAATCAAAGTCGCAAAATGATGGGTTTCACGTACATCACCTGCTTCTACTACAATTGAAGCCTTAGCACGCAAGCCTTTTTTGATGAGGTGGTGGTGAATCGCACCCGTAGCTAAGAGCGAAGGAATGGGTGCATAAAGTTCGGTAACAACCCTATCTGAGAGAATCAAAATATTGGCACCCAGCTTGATAGCTTCCTCCGCTTCAATACAAATTCGGTCTATTGCATACTCCAATCTATCTTTGCGTCCATCGGCTCTAAAGAAAATGTTGATTTTTCGTGCTTTGAAGTACGTATGTTGTACATAGAGTAGTTGTGCCAATTCTTCGTTGGTTAACACAGGCTGAGGAATGTGAATTTGGCGGCAATGGGCAGGTGTTTCCTCTAAAACATTGAGGTGTGTGCCGACTTGTGTGAAAAGCGACATCACCGAACGTTCTCTAATTGAATCAATTGGAGGGTTGGTCACTTGGGCAAACAACTGTTTGAAGTAGTGACTCAAATGTTGACTTTGGTCTGACAAAATCGCCAAAGGTGTATCAGAACCCATTGAGCCAAGCGGTGCATCTCCCTGTTTTACCATCGGTGCCAAAATAAACGTCAAGTCTTCTTTGGTATAACCAAATGCTTGCTGACGAAGAAACAACTCTTTGGAATCGTAGGCTTTATAGAGTTTGTGCGAAGCATCAATAGACTGCGGTAAATCTGCAATGGTGTGTTTTTCTTTCTTCAACCACTCTCGGTAGGGCTGACGGGTGCAGATGTCTTTCTTCAATTCTTCATCGCTGATAATGCGCCCTTGTTCGAGGTCTGCCACCAACATTTTGCCTGGCTGCAAACGCCCTTTATATACAATGTCTTCAGGCGGAATTGGCAATACGCCTACTTCGGAAGCCAATACCAAGTGTCCGTTTTTGGTGACGCAGTAGCGGGAAGGGCGGAGACCATTGCGGTCAAGCGTTGCGCCCACGATTTTACCGTCTGTAAAACAGATAGAAGCAGGACCGTCCCACGGTTCCATCAGCGATTTGTGGTATTCGTAGAAAGCTCGTTTGTCGTCGTCCATCAAGGTGTTTTCTTGCCATGCTTCTGGAATCATCATCATCATGACATGCGGCAAGGAGCGACCACAAAGTGTCAACAATTCCACCACATCGTCGAAAATGGCGGAATCGGATTGGGTTGGGTCACAAATCGGAAACAACATGGCGAACTCTTCTTGGGTGAACAAGTCCGATTTGAGCATAATTTCTTTGGTCTGCCACCAATTATAATTTCCTTTGATGGTGTTGATTTCGCCATTGTGGGCAATGTATCGAAACGGTTGTGCCAATCGCCATTTTGGGAAAGTGTTGGTCGAAAAACGGGAGTGAACCACTGCAATGGCTGATACTACTCTCGTATCTCGCAAGTCTGCAAAGTAGGGACGCAGTTGGTAAGTGGTCAATTGTCCTTTGTAAACCATGGTTTTGTAGGACAAAGAAGGCATGTAAAAATCTTTGGCTTCGAGTAATATATTGCGTACTTCACGGGTGATGTAGTTGCGGAAAATGAACAGCCGTCGCTCCAAATCCAAAAAAGTATATTTGTCGGAAGTAATGAAAATGTGTTCGCTATGTGGTTCTACTGCCAAAGCAGAATCTCCTACTCCTTCATTAGAAGTTGGTAGCTCACGGTAGCCCAAGACCTGCAAATGGAGTTGTTTGGCATACATCGCAATCAACTCTTTGGAGCGGTTTCTCAAATGTTCTTCTCTTGGGAAAAATACGATTCCTGCACCATAGTGTCCAAATTCGGGCAGTTCAAAACCCCATTGACCACATTCTTCTTTCAAAAAATCGTGTGGCATTTGAATCATAATACCCGATCCATCTCCTGTATTGGGTTCACAACCACACGCTCCACGATGCTCCATGTTTTCGAGCATCGTAATCGCCTGCTCAATCAATAGATGTGATTTTTGGTTTTTGAGGTTGGCTATCATGCCTATTCCACAGGCATCTTTCTCCATTTCGGGGATATACAGCCCTTCTACTTCTGAGGTTCTATCGTAGGCTTGTTGCACACAGCCACGCTGATAAGGTGGGTCGTCGTGAATGGAGTTTTGCATTGTATGATTGATTTTGATATGAAAATATTGTTTCTTTATTCAAAGAAAGTGTATTTTTTGATAAAAACAGAATTTTTGGAGATTATTTTGTGAATTTTGTATTGAAATAGTGTTTTTGTTGAGTTTTTTATAAAATCTTGTCTTCAAAATGATGGTTTTTGTTTTCAGTTTTTTCAAAAAATAACGCTTCAATACTTCATTTTTTGTGTATATTAGCAATTATCAATACTTCTATCATGCCGAAAAATACCTCCTGCCAATACTTAGTTCATTCTGGAGACATTGGAAGTTTTGAAAACTTTCGATGTCTTTATAAAACAACCTTTTTATGATGTACCAATTCTATTCATTGTTTGTATGGATGCTCATTCCCTTCCACATTTTTTCCCAAACCACCTTTTCTGTCACTATTGATAATAATCAGAACAGCGAAGAGGCTTGGTCTATTATTCAATTAGCCGATGGTAGTTTTGTCATTGCGAGTTTGTGTTTAATCAATCCAAGTTGGCAAGACTGTATGCAGTTACTCAAAACCGATTCTTTGGGCAATGTGATTTGGAACAAACAATACGACCATCGAAAACCAGGCTATCGAGGCACCTTGAATCCCACACAAGATGGTGGATTTACTTTGGGAACATGGTGGTATGCCGACAATGGCGTTCCCGATGTTTTTTTATTGAAGTTTGACAGCGAAGGCGATACCCTTTGGACCCGACAATTTGGAGGAGAGGGAAGGGATATTGGTTGGGACACTGCAGAATTGCCCGATGGTAGTTTGGTAGTTGTTGGTTCTACAGAAAGTTTTGGAAATGGAGGGGAGGATATTTATGTGGTCAAAACAGATGCTCAGGGCAATTTTCAATGGCAAAGGACTTTCGGGGGACCTGGTCGAGATGTTTCTGCAAATATAAGAATAGAAGGTTCTGGACAGATCTTAATAAGTGGACTCACTTCTGATACACCAACGGGACATTTTGCTACCATTTTTTTGAAGTTAGATGATATGGGAAATGAATTATTAAAAAAAATAATATTATACAGCCCTAATCAAGACAATTGTGGAGCATATATCATACCCTCTATCAAAAAAGGGTATATTATAAATGGCTGCATGGATACAATCATCAACGAAGGAAATGCTGAATACCCCTACTATGTAGGTAGGTTAGACGAGGAAGCCAATGTAGAATGGATGACCTACTTCAATGAAGACCGTGAGAAATATGTGGCGAGCATTTACGAATTAGAAGACGGGCATATCATGGTGCAAGGCATCAATAAAAACCATCCCGAATCAGAGATTTACAATACAGCTTGGTTGGCAAAAGTCTCTCCACAAGGGGAAATTCTTTGGGAACGAAATTATCAAGGAGAAGAAGGAGATTATTCTTGGCGTATTCAAGATATGTGTTTGACTTTAGATGGAGGCTTTGCTTTGGCAGGTGCTTATCGAAATATTCATAATATGGAAAACAATCCCGATGTATGGATATTAAAAGTAGATAACATGGGCTGTTTGGAGCCAGGTTGTGGAAGTGAGTTGATTCGAGTTACGCCGAATTATGTGTACACCGACATTGAAGAAGTTTCACTCCTCCCTCCTCAAAATAGGATCATTTATCCCAATCCTATTTCAGCCGACAGCAAACTATATTTGGGGAATCACCTTGCCGATTTGCTCCAAATCCACGATGTAACAGGCAGGTTGTTGGCGACTTATCCCATTGCAGCCAACACAAAAGAGGTGTCTTTGGGAGGTTTGGATTTGAAATTGAAGGAGGGGATGTATTTGGCTACTTTGTCTTTGAAGGGCAGAATCATTTTGCAAAACAAATTGGCGGTGGTTCGCTAAATGTTTGTACATAGAAAACGGAAGTTTTGAAAACTTCCGTTTTCTTGTTTTTGCAAAGGTCGTTTTGTTTGCTTCGATGGCAGCGAATTGAAGGCAATTGATTAAATTTGTAGCATGAGCAAATTTCAAAAATTACCAACTACGGAGTCGGGATTTGAAGCAATTCGAGAGCAGGGATTACTGTATGTCGACAAAACCAAACAAATGTTGCGGTTGCTGGATGAAGGCAGTTATTTGTTTTTGTCTCGTCCTCGGCGTTTTGGCAAGTCTATGTTGGTGAATACTTTAGAAGCGTTGTATCAAGGCAAAAAACACTTGTTTGAGGGGCTGTATGTGTATGATAAATGGGAGTGGAAGGAATATCCTGTGATTCGGTTGGATTTTTCGGGGATGCACTATAGCGATAATCAAGAGAATTTTGAAAGGAGTATCTATACCCGTTTAGAATGGATTGCTAAAAAATACAAGCTACAACTCAATAAGAAGAATTACAAAGACGCTTTAAGTGAATTACTTTATCTATTACATGAGAAAATAGGGGAAAAAGTAATAGTCCTGATTGACGAATACGATAAGCCTATAACCGACTTTATCAACAATCCCACCAAAGCAGGTGAAAATCGGAGAGTATTGAAGGAGTTTTACACCGACCTGAAAGCAGAACACCGTTTGTTGGAAAAAGTATTTATTACGGGGGTTTCTAAATTGGCGAAAGTTTCGGTTTTTTCGGGGATGAACAATGTGGATGATGTGAGTTTGATATCTGATTTGAATGATGTTGTAGGCTTGACACAAGAAGACGTAGAATCCAATTTTGCGGATTATTTGACGGCATTGGAGAAAAAATTCGATTTTGCATCTCACGAAGACTTGATGAAAGCGGTAAAACATTGGTACAATGGGTATTCTTGGGATGGCGTTGGTAAGATTTACAATCCCTATTCGATTGTTCACCTCTGCAATCGGCTGCAATTCAATAATTTTTGGTTCAAATCGGGAACGCCTACTTTACTGATTGACCTGATCATTCAAAAAGCAAGGATTTCTGACGAAGCACTCAAAAAAGAGCCGACAGAATATGAAAATGTGCAGGTGACAGAAAATGTATTTGATGCTGCGGAGTTGCAAAATTTAAGTGTAGAGGGTTTGTTGTTTCAAACAGGCTATTTGACCATTACGGGTATTCAGTATAAAAACCTCACCCCTTACTATACCCTCAACTATCCGAATCACGAAGTTCGTTGGTCGTTTGCCGCAAATATTTTGGAGAAATATGCAAAAATGCCGAGACATCAAATTCAAACAGGCGCATTGCAGATGTGGGATGCCTTACAAATGTTTGACAAAGCGATGTTTTTGAAGCTATTGCGGTCTTATTTTGCAGTGATTCCTTATCAACTAAGAGAAAGTGCAAATGAGGCGTATTATCATTCCCTTTTTCAGATGGTTTTTACCTTGATTGGCATCGAAATGTTGTCGGAGCGTTCTACAATTGACGGTCGAATTGATGGAGTAATAGAGTTTGATGATAAATTGTATATAGTTGAATTTAAGTTTGCTCGAAAGGGAACGATGGAAAAATTGGTGAAACGAGCTATGCAGCAAATTAAGGAAAAAGGATACGCTGATGGGTATGCAGCAAAAAACAAAACGGTTTATTTGTTGGGCGTTGGTTTTTTGGAGAAAAAAGAGAAGGGAATGGCGCATACTAAGTTGGAGATAGATTGTGTGATAGAAGAATGTATAAGTATGATTTAATTGACGATAATTTTAGCCGTTTTTATAATGCTTTGAAAGCTTGACACGTTTGATTAAATTTGTAGCATGAGCAAATTTCAAAAATTACCAACTACTGAATCTGGTTTTGAAGCAATTCGAGAAGATGGATTGTTGTATGTAGATAAAACGAAACAAATGCTGACTTTACTGAATACGGGTAGGTATTTGTTTTTATCTCGCCCTCGAAGATTTGGTAAGTCAATGTTGGTGAACACCTTGGAGGCTTTGTATCAAGGCAAAAAGCACTTATTTGAAGGTTTGTATGTGTATGACAAATGGGAGTGGAAAGAATATCCTGTGATTCGGTTGGATTTTTCGGGGATGCACTATAGCAATGACCAACAAACTTTTGAAGATAGTATTAATACACGATTAGAATGGAGTGCTAAAAAATACGACATAGAACTTAGTAAGAAGAATTATAAAGACGCTTTAAGTGAATTGCTACAACTATTGTATGGGAAAATAGGGCAAAAAGTAGTTGTATTGGTAGATGAATACGACAAGCCCATAACCGATTTTATCAACAACCCCATCAAAGCAGAAGAAAATCGGAGAGTATTGAAGGAGTTTTATACTTCTTTGAAGGCTGAACACAATTTTTTGGAGAAAGTATTCATCACAGGTGTTTCTAAACTGGCAAAGGTTTCGGTTTTTTCTGGTATGAACAATGTGGATGATTTGAGTTTGATGCCTGAGTTGAACGATGTGGTGGGTTTGACACAAGAAGATGTGGAAAACAGTTTTGCAGATTATTTGGGAGCATTGCAACAAAAATTCAATTTTTCTTCTCACGAAGACTTGATGAAAGCGGTCAAACATTGGTACAATGGTTATTCTTGGGATGGAATCAATAAGGTCTATAATCCTTATTCGATTGTGCATCTCTGCAATCGTTTGGAATTCAAGAATTATTGGTACAAATCTGGAACACCTACTTTGTTGATTGATTTGATTATTCAAAGGGCAAGAATGGAGGACAATGCACTCAAAAAAGAACCTACTGCTTATGAGAATGTAAAGGTAACGGAGGAAATATTTGATGCGGCTGAATTGGAGAATTTAAGTGTTGAGGGTTTGTTGTTTCAAACGGGTTATCTGACTATTACCGATATAGGTTACGAAGATTTGACATCCTATTATAGGCTTAATTATCCCAATCACGAGGTGCGTTGGTCTTTTGCAGCCCACATCATACAGGAGTATGCAAAGATGCCTCGTCACCAAATTCAAACAGGTGCTTTGATGATGCACAGGGCATTGCGAATGTTTGACAAAGCGATGTTTTTGAAGCTATTGCGGTCTTATTTTGCAGTGATTCCTTATCAACTACGAGAAAGTGCGAATGAGGCATACTATCATTCTCTTTTTCAGATGGTTTTCACCTTGATTGGCATAGAAATGTTGTCGGAGCGTTCTACAATTGACGGTCGAATTGATGGAGTGATAGAGTTTGATGATAAATTGTATATCGTTGAATTTAAGTTTGCTCGAAAGGGAACGATGGAAAAATTGATGAAACGAGCGATGCTGCAAATCAAGGAGAAAGGATATGCGGATGGGTATGCAGCAAAAAACAAAACGGTTTATTTGTTGGGCGTTGGTTTTTTGGAGAAAAAGGAGAAGGGAATGGCGCATACTAAGTTGGAGATAGATTGTGTGATAGAAGAGTGGAGGGAAATGGATAGCGTTAATGTTGTGTAAAAAAAAAGGAATTTTTCCCTAATTTCGCTGCCAAACAAAAAATAAATACCCTTATGAAATTCAACGATTTTGAGTACAGCCGTCCAGATATGCCTACTTTCAAGGCGAGTTTTGAAGCGGCGATACAAACTTTTAGTGCAGCGAGCGAATTGGATGCCCAAAGTGAGGCAATGATACAAATCAACAAATTGCGTTCGTCTTTTGACAGCATGAATCAAATTGCTGCAATTCGTTATACGCAAGATACAGCCAATGAGCAGTATGTTGCGGAGCAGCAGTTCTTTGACGAACAATCACCTGTTTTTCAAGAACTGGAATCCAAGTTTTACCAAGCATTGATTGATTCTCAATTCAGAGAAGCATTGCAAGAAAAATGGGGTAAGCAGTTGTTTGACATTGCAGCAGCTAAAATCAAAACGATTTCACCCGAAGTGGTAGAAGATTTGAAGCGAGAGAATCATTTGGCGAGTTCCTATACCAAATTGCTAGCTTCTGCAAAGATTTTGTTTGAAGGAAAAGAGCGCAATTTGCAGGAGTTAACTCCTTTTGAGCAAGACTTGGATAGGGATGTTCGCAAGCGTGCGAGTGAGGCTAAATGGGGCTTCTTTGAAAAAAACGGGGCGGAAATTGACCGCATTTTTGATGAGTTGGTGAAGGTTCGCCACCAAATTGCGACTAAATTGGGTTATGAAAACTATGTGCCGCTTGCCTACAATCGTTTGATGCGAACCGATTACGATGCCAAAATGGTGGCAAATTACCGTCAGCAGGTATTGGAGGAGGTGGTGCCTGTGGCTGCCGAACTGCGTGAAAGACAGGCCAAACGTTTGGGCTTGGATAAATTGAAGTATTACGATACTTCATTGACTTTCAACACTGGAAATCCTACTCCTAAGGGCAATCCCGATTGGATTGTAGAAAATGGAAAAAAAATGTATGCGGATCTTTCGCCTGAAACAAATGAGTTTTTCAACTTCATGTTGGACAACGATTTGATGGATTTGGTGAGCAGAAAAGGCAAGGCTACGGGCGGTTACTGCAATTATATCAGCAACCAAAAATCTCCTTTTATTTTCTCCAATTTCAATGGTACTTCGCACGACATCAATGTATTGACACATGAAGCGGGACATGCTTTTCAGGTGTATATGAGCCGCAATTATCAAGTGCCTGAATACAATTGGCCAACGTATGAGGCATGTGAGATTCATTCGATGAGCATGGAATTTTTTGCATGGCCCTGGATGGAGAGTTTCTTCAAAAACGATACCGAAAAGTTTAAATTTGAGCATTTGAATGACTCGGTGCTTTTTTTGCCTTATGGTGTATCAATTGACGAGTTTCAGCACTTCGTGTATGAAAATCCTGAAGCGAGTCCTAAAGAGCGAAAAGCGGCTTGGCGTAGCGTCGAAAAGAAATATTTGCCGTGGATGGATTATTCAGACAATGATTTTTTGGAGGAAGGGAGCTTTTGGCAGAAACAAGCGCACCTTTTCTTTACGCCTTTCTACTACATTGACTATACGCTTGCTCAAGTTTGTGCTTTTCAGTTTTGGAAGCGAGCGAATGAAAACCGTGAGGATGCTTTTGCGGATTATGTGAAACTCTGTAAAGCGGGTGGCAGTCAATCGTTTTTGAAATTGGTCGACTATGCCAACCTCAATTCTCCTTTTGAAGATGGCTGTATCAAAGATGCAATGGTGCCAATCAAGGAATATTTGGAAATGGTGGATGATATGGTGTTGTAATTGATAATGACTAAAGGAATGACTTTTAAGAACTTCGGAAGTTTTATCTCAAAAGATTTGACTATTGATAAAATAGCGGATGATTTTTTTGAAAAATAAAACTTCCGAAGTTTCCTTTCACCGCATTTCATTCTTGTATTTTTTGACTTTCTACCATTGTCTTCAAATTGGTCAATCCTTGCTCTAAATCGCTGGCAATCATGTTGTCCATCAACAGCCCGAAATACCTAAAAATGGGATTGTTCCCCAATTGTCCGCTTACCGTCCACAACACTTTGGTCTGGGTAGGTTCGGCAGCACGAAATACGATACTCCCTTTCATTTCTATATTTCCTTCGTTCATTTTCATCACATAATACACGCCATCTCCTATATTGCTTTCGGTTAGCATCAATTCGCCATCGCCCATTTTGTCGCCCTTCCATATTTGTTTTGCCCCTTGACCAGTTTCACTGCCCTCATAGCGCATCTGCAAACTTGGATCTTCTTTTTTGCTCCAAGCTGTCCAATCCTCCCATTTCTTCAAGTCGGACAAGTAAGGGTAAATATTTTCAAAGGAAGCGTCTATTATTATATCTCTTTGTACCTCATAGTGATTGGGCAGCAAAAAACCACTTACCAAAAAAAGAGAAAACGCAATGGAAAGGGCAATCAGAAATTTTACGGTTCGGGACATAAGTGAAAGTTCGAGTTCAAATTTCAAAAATAATAAAACCCCCAAGATTTATACAAATTTTGGAGGTTTTAGAGGCATATAGCCTGAGGTGTCTGTTCTTTTTTAAAAACTCTTATTATGCTAGTTAGCACTTACACTTGCTCCTGTAATTGGATCAACGGTGAAAGCCATTTTGTAGCTACACTTCAATTCAAAACGATTGTCTCGCAAATTGAGTTGGCGTGCTGCACTATAAGTGATTTTGATGGCAACGCCCATATCTTCTGCCAAATCAGGTAGTTTTCCAAGAACTTTTAACGTCAGTTGCTTTCCGTTCATTGGATTAGTTACTGTTATTTGTGTACCGACAGGTGCTGTTTTGTGCAGACAAAACATGTTTTGGCTGGAAGTAGAACCATCCATAAAGAAGTTACCCAATACCTTTTCGGTGATGGTTTTGTAAACCACTTGTGGTTTTGGAGGAGCAACTGGCTTGGGAGTTGGTTTTGGCGTAGGTTTTTTAGCCGTGTTTGCAGCTGTTTTGGTATCTTTTTTTGCAGGATTTGAAGGTGTTTTAGGTGTTTCTACCGTTTTGTTATCTTTATCTTTTGATTTGTTGGTATTTGCAGCCGTTTCGGTATCTTTTTTTGCAGGGCTTGAAGGTGTTTTCGTTGCAGATTTCTCTTCTTTTGCAGCAGCGATTTCCTCTTTTGTTTTAGGTTTTGCTACAAATTTTTTCTGCCCATTTTTAGGAGCATCTGTTGTTGCTGTTGCAGCTACTTCTTCCTCTACCTTTTCGATTTCTTTGTTTATGGCAGCTGCTTCTTTTTGAGCAGCTTTTTTGCTTTTGCTAGATTCACCTGCTTTGATGGCTTCTAATTGTGCTTCCAATATCGCCATACGTGCTTTCAAGCTATCCAAGCGCATGGTTTCAGAGCCAGATTCTTCATTTGTTTGACCTGCTACAAATTTTTTGTGTCCAGTATTGGCCGTAGGATAGACAGAACTGCTTGAAGTTGCCACCTTCTGACTGCTACAAGAGCTGAGAAGAAAAGCAAATAGAAATATATAGGCTGCGAGCGATTTTTTCATCGTACTACTGTTTTGGAGTTTTAAGGTAAAGTATTCCCAATTGTTATAGGCTTTAATCTATGGACATTTGGACTATACATTTATGGTGTGGTTTAAAAGTGAACTATTTCAAAAATGGCGAAATCTGTGCCAGTTTTTGCATTTTGATAGTCAAGGTGAAGAAATGAAAAAAGTGTGACAAAACTACATCAGTTGCATCCCAATCCTTATTTTGTCGTAGTTGTATTTTCCCTCCAATGCTTCAAAAACAGGCTTCAAACGCCCTTCTTCATTTTGTTTTTCGATGCTTTTTGCCATGTTTATAATTTCCTCCAATTCCTCCTCACCAATTAAGCGACTGAGATCCACTTTATAATCGTGTTTATAGAGTTTAATCAAGTGATTCAAAACAGTTGCTTGGCTTATATCTCGTTCTTTGGCAATCTCCTCAGGTGTTTTGCCCGCTTCAAAAAGTTCAAAGGTGGTGAGATAGGTCTCGCTGAGATTTTGCTTTTCGGATGCCACGAACTCTGTGATTTCCTTCATAAAATCCTCTCCATAAAACGCCATTTTTCGCAAACCCACACCCGAGATTTCTAGCATCGCCTCCCGATTCGTAGGTTTTTTTGCAGCCATCTGTTTGAGTGTTTCGTCATTGAAGACCACATAAGGTGGCACTTGTTGTTCGTCTGCCAAAATTTTGCGAAGTTTTCTAAGGCGTTGAAACAAAGCATCCGAGGCCTGTTCTGTTTTCGTTTTGGTAGGAATCGGTGTAGCTGCTACTTTGCTATCTGCCTGTACCAAATAGACTTTTTCTTTTTTATACAACACCTCGTTGGCTTTAGGAGTCAGTTTGAGTGCATTGTGTTGGTCATACGCAATCGTGAGGTAATTCTGATTGATGAGTTGGTGAAAATATTCTTGCCAATCAAAATAAGAAATATCTCTACCCACGCCAAACGTTTTGATGGTATGGTAGCCCTTTGAAGTAATGTGTTGAGCATGAGAACCTCTTAATACATCCACTGCGGTTTTAATGCCCACCTTTTGCTGCAAACGGTAAACTGCAGAAAAAGCCTTCTGGGCAATGATTGTAGCATCAAAGGTTTCACGAGGATTGCTGCATACATCACAATTCCCACAATCCTTATTCGATGACTCCGAAAAATAAGACAACAATACTTTTCTACGGCAGGTATTCGACTCTGCAAATTGCTGCAATCGCTCCAATTTCGCAACCTTCAATGCCTGCTTTTTGGATGCCTCTCCTTCAATGATTTTGCGGTGCATCATCACATCGGCATAGGTATAAAACAAAATTGTCTCGCTGTCCACACCGTCCCGACCTGCTCGACCAATCTCTTGGTAGTAACTTTCGATGTTTTTGGGCAAATTGTAGTGAATCACAAAACGCACATTTGATTTGTCAATGCCCATTCCAAACGCAATCGTAGCGCAGACAATCCGCACATCATCTCGCAAAAAATCCCGCAAAACTTGAGCTCGCTGGTTGTCTGGAAGTTTGGCGTGATAAGGAGCGGTATTAAAACCTTTCTTCCGCAATTTTTCGGCAAGTGACTCCGTACTCTTTCGGCTCAAACAATAAATGATGCCCGATTCTTCTTTGTGGTCTTCCAAAAACGATAGAATTTGTTTGATTCTATCTTGCCCCGGTCTTACCTCCAATCGAAGATTTGGGCGGTCAAATGAACTTACAAAAGATTGTGGGTTTTGTAGCTTGAGTTGTTCCAAAATGTCTTTGCGGGTCAATTCGTCTGCCGTTGCAGTAAGTGCAATCATCGGAATATCGGGAAATCGCAAACGCAATTCTCCTAACTGCCCATATTCAGGGCGAAAATCGTGTCCCCATGAAGAAATACAGTGTGCTTCGTCAATCGCTATCAAGTTGATATGCAGACTTCTCAAAAAATTCTGAAAACGTTCAGTGGTTACTTTTTCGGGGGAAATATACAGTAGTTTCACTGCCTGCCGCAAACATTGTTCGGCAATATACCGCTGTTCTGCTACTGTTTGCGTGCTATTGATAAAAGCGGCCGAAATCCCATTTTGCTTCAATGCCTCGACTTGATCTTGCATCAGTGAAATCAAAGGCGACACGACCAAACACAAACCTTCTTTGACCATTGCAGGAATTTGGTAACAAATGGACTTTCCCCCTCCCGTTGGCATCAGTACCAGAGTATCTTTTCCTTCTAATACGGTTTGTATAATCTCCTCTTGTTGATTGCGAAAGGCAGGATAGCCGAAGTATTCTTTGAGTATATTTAGTGGTTTTTTCATACGTACTGCAAGGTAAGGGTTTGAGAGGGGGAAATCAAAAATGCGGAACGAGCCTCTATTCGTTTTTTTACTTCAAAAATATCTCATTTTTTACATAACTGGCATTTAGCCAAAAACTATGTTTTGTATAGGTATCCCAACCAGTTAACTTATCTTTTACTGGCAGCGGATAAGTATCCATTACATTTCTTGCATGAGGTCTTACATGACAAATTCGATGTTCTGTTTTTTTAGGAAAATAGGTTCGTCTAATTCCTTTATCTGTAACTTCCCTAACAATCATTCCTCGTTTGATTTTCTCAATCATACTTTGCCAAACTGCTTTTGTTTCTTGAATATCGGCATAAGACATATTCCAAAACTTTACTTTTTTAAGAAAAAGCTCACTTCCTTTATACTCGTAAAAAACAAAGAAAAATTTTTGCTCCAATTTTTTTTTCAAAGCCGAATTATCCCAATTAGTTTTTATCAAACTTTTATATTTGAACGGGGGAAAAGAAATATTCTCTATAGGTAAACCACCTTCTTTGATTCTTATGGTTCGTACTATTATTTCTGCCTTTTCAAATTCTTCAATTTTATTTTCCAACTCAATTCCTAACATGACTTTTGTTAAATCAGCTAAAGAATTTTTTGCTCTTTTATTCAATTTTGGCTTGAAATCAGCTATAATTTCACTTAAGGACTTTCCATAATAAGGTCGAAACTTACTGATTACAATATCTTCTAAAGAGGGAATCTCGTCTAAAATTTTGGGTTGAATAATAATCTTTCCATAAGACCCATCTGTTTTTCCTGAAAGTATTGCAATTATATGATTTACATACCCTTGTTTGAGCGAATAAGCTCTTTGTTTGGCCTTGAGTGCACTAAAAGGTTGACTTCTCAAATTTCCCCCTTTACCACCTTTGGTACAAGCACCTAAATAGAATGTATCTCCTTCAGATAGTTCATGGGCTTTTCCTTCTTTTATTTTGTTGGTAATGGTTTCCCAATCTTTTTTGATAATCTTTAAATCTTCTTCTGGGTATGTCCAGTCATCTACTAATTTGATTAAATAATCCAATAAGTCTTTTTCCTGCTCATATAGATAAAAAACTAACAATAGGTGAGCATTTTTTTTCAAAAAAGAACTTTCCTCAAATCGTTCTTTATGTACTTCTAAATAGTTAATAATATTCAATACAAGACGTTCCTTGGAACGAAAAGCACCTTTATTTAATGTTTTTAATGGAGTAGTTTTCAGTTCTAAGCCCGCTTCCTTAAAATCAGGTTCAGAATTTGAATTAGGCTCATAACCAAAGTAAAATTTTTCAAGTATCTGACCAAAATTCCCTTTTCCTTTATAGTCATGTGTCTCAATTTCTTCCCCACAGATTTTTCTTAAAGTTTCTCCCTTCAATTTTTTCGCAAAATTAACGATAGCATTAGGCGAATTAATATCAAACTTCATTTTATCGGTTTATTTGATTGTAAAGTTCCTTCCCTATTCTTTCTACAACTCCTACTACCAAAGCATTACCCATAAAAAAAGCCCTTTTGGAGTCAGTGATCCCTTCAAGTTCAGTATGATTATCTGGAAACATATTGAGTCGCTCTAATTCTATGGGTGTTAAACGTCTTAATCCTCTATCTGACTGGACAACGTGTTTAAATCTTGAAGGGGATTTTCCTCCTTCACCAGTAATGATTGTCCTTGAAGCATTGTCCAAAGAATCGGGAAATACCATACCTCCTTCGCTGTAATTGTATTCAAATCCTTCTTTGGTTTTACGAACTTCCTTTTTTGATCCTTTTAAATATTCCCATCTAGGTAAGTCTTTTTCGTCAATAAAAAAGTCTTCTGTTACTTCGCCATTCTGAAGTACCTCGCCCAAAATTGTTTTTTTTCCATCGCATAAAGGATTTGTTTTTTTTGTATAAACCTTTCCCTCTATAGCTAAGCCTGTATTCAGAAAAGGTGATGCCCCGCCATTTTTATTGAAATTTTTGGTAATTTCTACTAAATTTTTTTGCAGTTCAAGTTCGCTTAAAAACATTTCATTCTGACTTTCAATAGGAAAAGCATTTGCAAGCGTTCCCTCTCTCATAATCCATTCTTCTTTTTTTGAATCTTTTATTCTTTGGTAAATAGCAGTCGATTGATGATAGCCCAAAAAGAAAACCCTCCTTCTTCTTTGTGGCATTCCGTATTCTGCTGCATTGATTACTCGCCATTCAACAGCATAGCCTAACTGATTAAGACTTTGAAGCATCACCGCAAAATCACGCCCTCTTTGTTTGGCAGGAGATTTCAGAAGACGATCTACATTCTCTAAAAAAAGGTAAGACGGTTTATTTTCTTTCTCTTGGAGGATTCGGTGAATCGACCACCAAAGAACCCCTTTTTTGCCTATCAAGCCTTTGGAATTTTGGAGGGTAGTAGCTACAGAATAATCTTGACAGGGGAAGCCGCCAACCAATAAATCGTGGTCGGGAATTTCTGATGTATCCACCTTTGCAATGTCTTGGTTTGAGTGGTTTTCTTTTCCAAATCGAGCCTCATACACCATTGAAGCGTGTTGTTTTTTAGTAGAAGGTTCCCATTGATTACTCCAAATAACTTTGTAATTACTTCTTTCAAGTCCAAGTCGAAATCCTCCAACCCCTGCAAAAAGCTCTACCACTCTAATGCTTTTTTTGTGATTTTCCATAATTCTGTAAAATCCTTTTATGCTTTTAACAAATTGTATTTACACGCATCTAATTATTTTAGCAAACTTAACCATTTTTTATCAAAAAAAAATCAACATCGTTTTATTTTTATCCACACTTATCCACTGTTTAAAGGCTTATTGTTAATAACATTGTGGATAAGTGGGTTGTTTTGAAGGTTTATTCACATTCTAATGTGAAAAGCATGTGGATTTAGTGTGGATAGATGATGTACCGAAAATCAAAAATACGCCAACAATTCCTTTGCGTTCGCCAATGCCATTTCCCCCGGATCATCTCCACTCAGCATTTTTGCAATTTCCGTCACACGCTCGCTATCACTCAGTTTTTTGATTTTCGACAAAGTGCGTTCAGGCGTATTGTATTTATACACAAAAAGATGAGCATCACCTTTGCTGGCGATTTGAGGAAGGTGGGTAATTGAAATCAATTGATGGTGCGTAGCCAAGTCCTGCAAAACTTTCCCTACCTTCAATGCCACCTCACCCGAAATTCCCGTGTCAATCTCATCAAAAATAAGGGTTGGCAGCGCAGTATTGGCTGCAATAAGTGATTGAATACAAAGCATCAAACGAGACAATTCTCCACCTGAAGCCACTTTTCGGAGTTCAGCATGACTGCTGCCTCGGTTGGCAGAAAATAGAATTTCGATTTCATCTCGACCATGAGCCGTTAATTGGTGTTCGGGTAAAATTTCGTGAACCGCTTTGACCGTTGCGTCCTTCATTCCTACGGAGGTCAACATATCGTTGATGCGTTGTTCAAAAACAGGAATTTGTTTCTTTCGGTCTTTTGTAATGTTTGCAGCAAAAGCAAGAAGTTGTTTGTGTTGTGCCGCAATTGTTTTTTCGAGATGGGCAATTTCACCCTCCAAATCGTCTGCCGATTGATTTTGAGAAGCCAAATCATCTCGAATTGCCATCAAATCGGATAATTCAGATACCTGATGCTTTTTTTGAAGACGGTAAATGATGTTTAAGCGGTCTGACACAAATTGCAGCCTTTCGGGATCCATGCTATCATCTTCCCCCATTCTGGTCAATTCATTATGAATATCTCTCAATTCGATATTCACACTCTCCAATCGGTCATTCAATTCTTCAAAAAGTGGGTGAAATCGGGCAATGCTGGAAAGATGCGATTTTACTGCAGCAAGTTGCTCTAAAATAGCCATTTCTCCATCATCTAATACATTGATACTTTCGGCAAGTGATTGTTGGATATGTTCTGTATTGTTGAGTTGATCCAATTCCTGCTCCAAATCTTCCTGTTCGCCTACATTAAACAAATTTGCCTCCTGCAATTCAGTCAGTTGAAACTGTATGTAGTCCAAATCTCGCTGCAATTGGGCAAACTCTGCCTTTCGTTTTTTGAGTCGGTTCTGATTGCGTTGGTAGTCTTTAAAAATTCCTTGATAGTTTTCCAACACGCCATTGTGGCTTGCCAAAGTATCTATGATAGACAATTGGTAATGCGCATCAAAAAGATGGAGAGTTTGGTGCTGGGCATGGAGATTCACCAGTTTTTCGCCAATCAACTTCAACACTTGCAGGTTGACAGGCGTATCGTTGATAAAAGCCCTGGATTTCCCAGACGGCATTACTTCTCGTCGGACGATGGTAACATCTTCATAATCCAACTCATTCTTTTCAAAAAAAGACTGTAATTGGTATGCACGTATATTGAATGTACCTTCAACCACACACTTTTTTTGTGTATTGGATAAAGCAGCCGTATTGACTCGATGTCCCAAAATGAGCGATAATGCGCCCAATAAAATGGACTTACCTGCGCCCGTTTCTCCAGTGATGATGGTGAGTTTGTCCGAGAAAGCCAACTCCACTTCTTCAATGAGGGCGTAGTTTTTGATGAATAGTTTCTGCAACATAAAATAATAAGTTGTTGTTACTGCAACTCAATAAAACCCTACAAAGTTAGCTTTTTTTCTACGATACAAAGATAGTTTTTTAGAATATTGCTATTTTTTATAGAAAGATTCTAAAAATAACATTTATCAGAATCAGATTTTGAAGTTTTATTTAGCAATGGTCAAAAATGGAATCTCAATTTAAAATTCCGAATCGCTTGATTAAGAAGTAGTATTTTCATTTGTTCCTTAGTATTGTCCTACCGACAACATCACCAATGTACAACCTTCAACGACTTCAATTTGATGTGCTCCTGCCATTTCCATCAGTTCTGGATTTTCACTACCAGGATTGAAAACAATGCGTTCGGGTTGTAGATTTTCTAAGATATATTCGTAGTATTCTACCTGATTTTTAGGATTCAAATACATGGTTACGGTATGCACGTTCTCCATTGCAGGTTGTCCGATAAGGATTTCTTTTCCTGCCACTATTCCATTTTCGATGCCGATAGGTACTATTTCATGTCCATAAGTTGCCAGTTTATACGCAGCTAGATAGGCATATCTCCATTCGTGTGTACTTGCGCCTAAAATTACTGTCTTTTTTGGTGTCATAATTTTTGCCTTTACATTGATTTTAACACACAACGATTTTGATTGTTTTGTCCAATCGAAAACAGTCCAAGAGTATTTACTATCAAATACTTTATGATAAAATAGAATTAACAGTTCATTAACACAAAAAAGTAGCACATTAAGCTTTTTTAAGAAACTTTTTTATTCAAGTTCTCGTTAAACAACACAGATTCCACATCACAATCGAAAGATTCAATTTTCCTACTTTTTGAGTAAAGGCGGTATAGTTCTTGTGTATAAAAAACAATAGACTATATTTCCCACCTTTATCTTATACTTCACATTTTTTCAATACGTCTTTATTTTTGGTTTTCTAAACTTTATCGGGGTTATTATGCAACCTTTTTGCATGGTGATGCGTCTTTAAATAGAGTGGATAATATTTTTTAATTCATTATATAAAATATTAATATTCTCCTTATGTCTTAAACAAACTCAAAAAGAAAGCATCTACTATTCATACACAAAGCCAAATTATTTTATCAACCTTTTTAAGCCACAAGAGCCATGGAAATATTATTACTATCAGCCATCTTGTTTATACTTCATCTTTTGAACATCAAAACCAGCAAAGGCGCAGACTCTGATGATACACGTATTTGGGAATGACTGAAATGTGGATAGACCAACCATTATTACAATCGTAGTATTCAGATTTTGTCGGTTGCCTTACTCTATTTTTGTTTCTTTTACTTCGGGTGCGCTCCATTGATGGTATCCATTTTTCGCAATCGAAACAATGCGGCAGCTCGGAGTTATGTCATTTCGATTTTTGAGACGCACATCATCCTGTTGAGTAGTTCCCACCCTCACCATTTCTGAGTTTGTTCTTGATTTATATACTTTTAGGAAGTCACAACTAAAAAAGCACTCACCCGTTCGGAAAGAAATGTACTCGCCATAAGTAAGCGGCTGAGAATCTTGCCATTGAATCAGCAATTTATTGTCAAGATAGGCTTCAATCAAACCAGATTTAGGATCATATACAATTTTGAAATCATAGTCCGTATCGGCATCCATATTGCAGGGCTGCACTGCTTTTCGGCTAAAGCGGTTGTTCGTTACTTTGTAGATTTCTATTTGTTTAGAATCCACTCGATAATACACAAAATAAGAATTACCTCGATTAACTGCGCTCGGGTCATCTGCAAAAAAATGCAAGCCGACCCGCCTATTATTGCCATCTCCTCCAATTTTCCCCCACCAATGGTACAAGTAACTGTGGTAATCTCGCTGCATCAAAGAAGCGTACAGGTTTGTATTGTTATGGTCTTGTAGCCCTTGGTACAAACGATTTCCATTTGCCGACCAAAGCCCTTCTGCGGGAGTCCAATGTGAGGCTAATTTAGCTCCTTCAAATTCATCATTGAAGAAGCCGTTGTAAAAATTTCCCTCCCAACTGTCTCCATTTTTCTCCAATACTTGATAGTACATACCCGACCAACCTGCCTCACATTTGTCATTGTCTTCAAATCGAATGGTAAAATCACCTTCATACGTATTTTCTACATCAAAAATATGCGTTGTAGGTTGGCAATCTTGATTCATCGTTTTTGAAGTGCTGCTGTAGTAGTCAAACAATGCTGGATTGTGGTCTTGACAATCCATGAATTTTTTTTCGAGCAAGTTCCATAATTCCTTGTACCCATTGTCATAACCTAATGCCCAGATTCCTACACCGCCCAATTGCTGTGCGTTGACAAAGTCGTATTTCTTTTCCAAACTCTCTTCATCATCGTACCAAAGTTGTCGGGTCGTCTTGCCTTTGGTGAAGGTAAAATATGGTGTTTTGCTCTGGTAATGCCAAGTGCGTTTCACCTTTTTTTCCAGCATCTTTTTGATCTGAGTATAAACCCTTGCAGTACCTTTGGTATTCGTTTGACGTTTGGATGGGATTTCACTACTATACGTTTTCCATTCATAACCATAATAAGGAATAGCCAAAATTAATTTGGAGGCAGCAATGTTTTTTCGCAAATAATTCGCAACACTCCGATTGATAGAAGTCGTGTACCATCGGGCATCATGATCTAAAGGAGCAACAGGCCCTGCAATCGCTGCCGATTTGTAGTGGTAATCGTAGCCCATAATGATAAAGGCATCAATGTAAGGGTCTAACTCTGCCAATAAAAACGCACCATTCCAATCCACTGCTGGAATCGCCATTGAAATGCTTGCTCCTTTGATGGAGCTTTTTAATCGACTGGAGAGATAGCTGCAAAATTTGACCAAATTCTTTGATTGGTTTTTCGGAACAGCTTCAAAATCAATGTTCACCCCATCTGCATTTCTCCATTGAAGGAGTTCAATCAAGTTGTTAGCGAGTTTTTCCCATGCCCTTGGATTGGAGAGAAAAAGACTGTGGTTGCTAAAGTTTTTTACACAAAGTTCTACTCTCGCCCCCGCTTTTTGCGCCAAAGTGATGGAAGGGTTTGTTTTCCATTGGTGAATACTTGTATAATCACCTGTTTTTGGATTCAAATCATAACAGAAATAAATAAACGTAGAGAGCAAAGAGTAGTCATAAGATTTGTAGTATTTGTCCATCCAATAAGGATGATAGCCGTAAACCTGTTTTTTCAATTGACAGCCTTCTGTGCGTACACCTTTGGCAATGTTTACTTCAGGTTCACCAAACAATACTTGATTTACGCTATCGAGGTCTTCAAACTGTTCAAAATAAGCAGTTTGATCAGCCGAAATGGAAGGTGAGGACTCCTCGGTATTTTGAGCAAAAACAAGGGAGAGGGTTGTAATAAAAAATAAAATAGAAACAAAAAGCGTTTTCATCATGGTTTTATAAGTAATCAAGAACAAAAGTTCGGTATTTTTTCAATTCCATCCACCTCAATTTCCATTGAATCCAAGCCTAAATGGTTTTTTTACAAAACTATGATACTTCTTCTGCAACAGAAGTTGTATTTTTCTGAACTCAGCACAATTATTGAAGCTCGAATACATCCATCTGGTTCAAAATTTATGAAACAACTCCTAACTGTCTGTTATTGTATATTACTCATGAGTAGTTCACTTTCTGCACAGCGATTTGCAGAAGAACAGTGGTCTGCAACGTTTAGCAATTATGTGCATAGCGATATAAAAAGTATGCTCAAAACGGCAGATAACAATTTTGTAGTTGTAGGTACTACGCAGTCACTGGCCATGAAAGGCCCTGATATTTGGATGGGTAAAATATCCGATAAGCCTCGATTGCAGTGGCACAAAACTTTTAGGGATGATAACGACTTTGTGGTGAATAAAATTGTTCAAACCACGGATGGCAATTATGCCATTTTGGTGTCTGTTTATGGGCAAGAAAAGGAGAGTTGTCAGTCTTATATCTTCAAGGTGGATCAATCAGGACGCTTATTGTGGGACAAAAACCATGCGACTCATCCGTGGGTAGAAGCAATGGATATGATTGTGACCACAGATGGCGGTTTCTTGATGGTCGGTTATGTCAAATCCAATCCCAATTCCCCTTTTTATTATGCTTGGATAGCCAAATTGGACGAAAAAGGCATCATGCAATGGAACACGCCCTTTGACCTATTTGATATGGCGAGTTTTGAATCGGTGATTGAAGTGAAAGACGGTTTTGTATTGCAGGGAAACATTGCAGTCCAAAACAAAATGAACAATACGGATGCTTGGTTGGTGAAAGTAACCCATGGAGGTGAGCCTATTTGGGAGAAAACTTTTGGTGATTTTGGCAAGGATGAAGCACATCAGGTCATTGCAACTAGAGATGGAGGGTATGCTTTTTGTGGTTATACAACTTCAACGGGGCAAGGCCAAAAAGATGCTTGGTTGGTGAAAACAGATGATAAAGGTGAACTTCAATGGGAAAAAACCTATGGTAGTTATGCGAATGAATTTGCTCAACGAATGGTACAATTGAGTAATCAAAACTTTGTGTTTATCGGTTCTGCTCAAGGTTCTTTCAACAACAATTTCGATGCATGGATGGTGTGGGTAGATGAAGAAGGAGAGAAGATGGGGGAACAAATGTATGGCGGTAGTGGCAATGATGGCGCATATGACCTTTTGACGATGGGAAAAGATGAATTGGTAATGGTGGGCTATTCTACTTCAAAAACTACCTATTACCATGAACCGTTTATTGCCAGCTACAAAATGAAATTTGGCATAAATGGAGTACAAGAGAACCTCAGCACACAAGAACCTTTGGCGGCTATGTATGCGCCTACTAGCACTGACTTCAAAAAAATAGCTGACCCTTCTCCTCCCTTGACCAAAACTGTGACCCCCAGTTTTCCGACTGCTGCTTCGGTTTATAATGCGACGGTTTCATCGCCACTTCCCGTTCCATCGAGTCCTGCTCTTACCTTTAGAGTTCCCGATTTACACATTCTTTCTATCGGTACCAATCCGCCTGACTTGGAATACACCGAAAAAGATGCGATGGATTTTGCAAATGCGTTTAAAAATCAAGGCAATCAATTGGGGGCTGGCAACAAGCTCTTCAACATGGTGCAAGCCGAAAAATTAACGGGTCAGCGAGCGGGCATCAAAAATATTGAAGCGGCCATTGAAGCCCTGCATCGCAAAGCATTGGAGGGATATATCAAACCAAATGATGTGTTGATTGTATTCATTTCGGCACATGGTTTTTTGTACCAAAATAGGTTGCGGATTCAGGCAAGCGACTATGATTACCGAAGTCCTCGCACCACATCTATTGACTACGACGAATTGTTAAAAGATTTGGATCTGATTGACTGCAAAAAAATCTTATTGATAGATGCTTGTCATAGTGCAAGTTCCAATGCTGGTTATGCTGCAAAAGCAAGCGTGAGTGTGGTGAACGATGCCATCCAAAAAATCTCTATGTCCAAGCGTGGCTTGGCAGTCATTACCTCAAGTGATGTTGAAGAACAATCGTATGAGGACCGCATTGCGAAAAATGGATTTTTCACCAAAGCCTTGTTGGAAGGATTGAAAGGTCATGCAGACTACAACAAAAACGACCTTGTGAGCTTAACCGAACTGTTCACTTTTGTTCAGCAGCGAGTACCTGCAATGGTGGGCATACACACCAAACAACGCCAAAACCCCAAAATGGTGCGAAATGATTTGGGAGATTTACCGATTTATGTGGTAAAATGAAGTCATTTGACCCTGCCATCATTTTAAAGTTCACAACTTTCGCACCAAATCCCCTTTCCGAATCATTCCACCTTGGATTACCTTCGCATTGATTCCCCTCAAATGAAGCTGTTTTCCCACTGGTGAATTGACAAACTTCACCGCATCTACTCCAAAACGTTCAGCAAATTTTTTGCAGCCATTGTGGGGAAGGGCAGTTACTTCAATGATGGCATCACCGATAGAGAGTTGTGTTCCTGCGGGCAAATTTTTGTCGCTTAGGTCGATGTCTATCAGCAATTGATCACCAGCCCACTGCCATCTGTCTTTATCGTCTGCCATCAGTGCAATGGCTCGTACATTCATGATATTTAGTTGCTTGTCGGGATGTGGTGAACCGTCAACTGTTCGGGAACTTGGGCGTACATGCCAATTGTCGCCAACTAATGCGTTTTCTATATCAAGTGTAGCTTCTTCCAATACTTTTCGTTTGTCGACATCGGGTCGAGCTACAATCATTTCCAAAATGCCTTTGTCTTTGGGAGATTGACGGATATGGTCCAATCCTGCTTGCAGTTCGGTCATCGTAAGGTGCCTTGCTTGAGTTGTAGGTGTTTGCATGGGAGCGGATGTTTTTGGTAAATAATTGGGAAACGTGGATTTGGGAGGGATTGTTTTTTTATTAAAAAACATTTTTATATTCATTTTTAATATAAATTATATCTGAATGGCAAATGATTTTTTATTTGAATGCTATTTTTGAATATTCAGAAAAAAATTATTTGTCTGATAAAAAGATTGGAGAAAGTATATTCTTTTTCTAAGAAAAAAGTATTTTTACTTGAACAATAAGAATCTATGCTGTGTTAGCTTTTTATTACTAGAAATAACTTTATTTTTTTTCACCATTAAATATTTAGTATTATGAAATCTAAAATTTTATCTTCTTCAAACCTTCAAACCTTCAAACCTTCAAACCTTCAAACCTTCAAACCTTCAAATTCGTAACTAAGGTTCTTTTTATCTTCTTTTCATTTTTATGTTTCTCTTTCTTATCCATATATGCACAGGAAGGTTGTAACGATGATTGCGACAATACTCCATGGAGTCCTGATGTACAAATCACTATATCTGCTCCTAATTTTCCCGGCTGTGATTTATTAATAATATATCGAACTAGAAATTGTGCAGGTAGCGAATTAATTGACATTGTACAATGGGGACCTATTGCAGGCAATTGTGATGCTTTTGTTGCTAATATTGTACCCTCTTGGCCTAATCCACCTTTTATTGTTGACCAAGGGGTTTTAGCCAATGTTTTTCGTGATGTTATCAGGGCAACAGGGCAACAAGCATTTTTAAATTTTTATAACAGTCTACCTAATGACCCAATGATTCGAGCGCAATTTGAGTGCCCAAGATTTGACCAAGTAGCTCAAAGAGATTTTGAGGTTAGAAGTTGTCTTTCTCTTTGTGTTGGTTTAGATAGGTTCAATCAAACGACAAGTGGACTTGTATTTGTTCATACTGAATGTATAACAGAAAATTGCTGTGTTATTGAATATTCATACTGCTTCAACGTACAAACTGGTCAGGTAGAAATCCAAGAAACTGCTACTGTTACTGGGAATCCTCCTTGTCAAAGTCCACGCCCAGTTTGCAATTTACCTGTTAATCATGACTTGATTGCACAGTCTGAGTGTGTTTTTATATGTGGAGAATAATTATTTTATAAAATATGTATTTAGTTTTCAACATTAAAAGCATCTATGTAATTACTCATTTTTTAAAAAAATAACAAAAATGAAAAAAATAACATTGTTTATATTATTTTATATATTTTCTACTTCATCTTATGCACAATCCTTTTTAGGAACTCCCATCAAATGGACAACCCTCATACAGAATGAAGCGGAGTCTTCTGAACCCAATGAATTGACTGCTACGGTATATGCCAATAATATTATTTCTGCTTTTACTTTAAACTTAGGAGAACAAGTTATTGTAGCACATATTCAGAATCTTAATGATGGGTGGGTATTAACAAGTATCAAAACTTCAACGGGTGAAATCAATTGGAAAAGTGTAGTTACTAAAACCACAGATGGTATTCGTTCTTTGCCTACCTACTTATACCAAAGTAGTTCGACTACAATAGACTTAATAGGTTATGAAATGACCTTGGACACCCCCAACTCTTTTGGAGAAATAGGCTATCTTTTTCGCAGTAAAATTTCTCTAATAGATGGGAGTATTTTGGAAACCGACCGCCCCAAAGAAGAAGATGGCGGAACGTTTTTATTGAATGCAAATGGAGTGCCTGCAAAAATGGTTCACCGCCCAGAGAATGATTCTTTTTTCTTAGCAGAACATTCAGCAAATTATTCCATCACGCCTACAGGTATGTGGAAACTAGTAGAAGCAGATTCAAATTGTTTGCAACTTAGCCCACCAGAATATTTAACTGCCACAAACACCTCAAATGATGCGTATCAATATCAAGCACTAGGGTTGTCTCGCACCGAAGATGATGGATATATGCTATTACTGAGAGAACTGAACGATTCTGGAGAAGATACGAACTACGTAGAACTGGTAAAGTTAAATGAAGAAAAGGAAGTGCAATGGAAAAAAAATATTGTAGAAGATATAGGAACAGAAGGGTTTTTAGTACCTTCTAATAGCTCAGGTTATATGATTTATGGTAACTTAAATGCAGGAACAAATCCTTCCGATTCTTATATCAGTAAATTTGATGAGAATGGCAATATCTTGTGGATAAAAACAATAGGTACTGAAAATAGGCTGCGCTATGGAACTGCATTAATCACTGAAGAAGGGTATTTATTGGGAGGAATCAGAGATAAACAAGAAGCCTTCTTATTGAAATGTGATGAGGAAGGCAATATTAACGAAGTAGCTAATTGGAAAGTAAGTGGAGAGGGTGACGAACAAAAAATGCGGTTTGAACGTGCCATAGAACTTCAAAATGGAGACCTTATGGCATTTATGTATGTTTATAGAGATACCATTATTAACATTGCATCGCCCTTTGGGGGAACTATAACAAGTGACATTGGCAAAAACTACATTGCCTTAATCGAAAAAGACGACTTAACTACCGACATTGAAGGAGTACAGGAATACGACACAGTATTACAGCTTTCCCCAAATCCGAGTAGTGACTTTGTGCAGTTATCCTTTCCTCAAACGGTAGAGGGAGTAGTGCGGTTTTACAATACACAAGGGCAGTTGTTGAAATCAGTAGCGATTCGCAAGGAACAAACAAAATCGGTGTCAATTGGTGATTTGACTGACGGCTTGTATTTTGTGCAATGGGAAGATGCAGATAAGACAATGACAACACAGTCTTTGTTGATACAAAGATGATTTGGATTTTCATTTTGAAGCACACAAAAAGCTCATTCCTTCATTGGAATGAGCTTTTTTATTACTTCAAGTTAGCATTTGTAACTTGGTTTTGTATTTCCATTCACTGCCCCGCCGCACTCTGACAAACCGCATACATTTCTTGTGTCATATTTTTGCCCCAATTTGGAGAAATAGGAGTAGCAGGTTGATAGGTTTCGTATTTTTGAATCGCTTCTTGAATGACAGGACAGGCAGTATTCAATCCGCCTAATGCTGATGACGAAAAATAAAGGTTTTGAGCCTTGAGGAAATAGATGCGAGGATTGTTGGCATCCATTTTTTGGGCTTCTGCAAGACTTGCCTTCACCAAAGAGGCAGCATTTGCAGCCGACATATTGATATTTGCATTGGCTCGACATTGATACAAGTAAGCCTGAAGGATGTGCAACTCGGCATTGTTGGTCAATTGTTTGGCTGCTTCAATATACGATTGTGCTTGGTCGAGGTAAATGGCTTTTTGAGCAGGGACACGTTCTTGGGCGCACATCGAAATGTAGCAATAAGCAGTGTAGTACATTGCTTCCCAATTGCTTTTGTGTGTGGTGGTCAATTGGGCAAATTCCTGAGCAGCATTTTGCAGTTCTTCAATATTGCTCGCATCTTCAATTGAAGCCATCAAGTTTTGGATAGAAGCCACATAATCAGGGCTGAGAGGCTGTTGTTTGTCAGAATGGGTAAAAGAGCATAAAGTCCAGCTAACCAAGCAAAAAACAATCATCAATAGTGTATTCGTTTTCATAATAACAATAATTTGTGTGTAAAAGCAATCTTTAACAAAATCTTTGGATGGACTGTATAGCTTGGATGATTCAAAAAAAAAGTGGTAAATTCAAGAATAAATAATCTAATTGAATTTACTTCAACAAGAATTGGGGATAGATTAGATTTGGTTGGATAGCTGCCTACAGAATTACTTTTCGGCATAATTCCTTAGACCACTAAGATAGCACTTAGTTTATTTTTTTTCATCAATATATCAAAAAAAGTGCCTAAAAAATGAAACATAAAATAACTGAAATCGTAGTCCGAAGTTTTCATCTTGATTTGTACCAACACGTCAATAATGCCCGCTACCTCGAATTTTTGGAGGAAGCGCGTTGGAACTATTATGCTAAGGTATATGAGGATGAATGGCTTCGGAAGGAAAATATCGCTTTTATTATCCACAATATCAACATCACTTACCGTTCTCCAGCAATCGTTGGCGATACCATTGTGATACACACAAGCCTCAAAGAACTGGGCAATGTAAAATTGACAGTTTTCCAAAAATTGGTACAAAAAAGCAATGGGAAGGTGATTGCAGAGGCAGATGTAAGTTTTGTGGCAGTGGATATGAACAAGAATCGTCCGATAGGATTGAAGGGGAAAATCCGAGAATTATTGATGATGCCTGAGCTGAATTAGCTTTGCAACCAAATTTGATTATCTCTGTTAACCAAAGACCAAACACAAAAAATCCAATAAAAAATGGAAAGACGTAAATTTATCAAAAAAAGTTCTGCAATTGTAGGACTTACGGCAGTTGGCGGTTCATTGGTCATCGGGTCAGGTATGTACGATGTCAAATCCAAGAGAAAAGTGTATAGAATTTTAAGTTCACATCGGGTCAATGTCGGCACATTACCCGTTATGAGAGCTTTTGCAGGAGATCAAAACGATTTTGTTTCTCCCTATGTATTGTTCGACGAATTTGGTCCTGTTAGCATCAATCCAGGAGCAGATGCCTTGAAAGTAGAAGCCCATCCTCATGCAGGTGTGACACCGACTTCCTATTTTTTGGAGGGAAGCGGACACCACAAAGACAGCCTCAACTATGATTTTCAGATTGGAAAGGGGGATTTTATGATGTTTAATTCTGGTCGGGGAGCGATACACATGGAAGAATCGGGGAAACAAGTAGTGGAAAATGGCGGTTTGGTTCATGGTTTTCAAGTATGGCTCAATACGCCCTCCAAATACAAGTTTATGGATCCATCTACAACAGTCAATAACCTGAATGACATGGGTTTAATTGAACACAAAGACTATACCATACGTGTGGTTTTGGGAGAATTGTTCGATACTAAATCACAGGTAGAAACCTTGACCCCCGCTTTTTATTACCACATCAAAATGAACGAAAACGCCCGCTTAGACATTCCGACTAATCCAACCGATAATGCCTTTGTGTATATGATCAAAGGAGAATTGGAATTGGAGGATGCAAAGTCATTGAAGAAAAATCAAGTGGCTCTCTACGAAAGAGGAGAAAGTTATATCAATCTTTATGCAAAAGAAGGGGCAGAATTTATGCTTTTAGGCGGTCAGCCTTTGGATGAAGTGGTGTATTCTTATGGGCCTTTTGTGATGAATACCGAACAACAAATCCGTCAGTGTATGCGAAACTACCAGATGGGGTTGATGGGTAATCCTGAATTGGTGAATAATTAGGAAGAAACAAAAGGCATACTAAAAAGAAAAAGCAAGGTGTAACATCTTATGAAGGTGTTCACCTTGCCATTTAATAGCCATTTATAGGCTATTTTTGCTTAATTTTTATTCTGCGTTATATTCTAAGCTTTGCTCAATAAGCTGCTAATCAAGGAAAATGCAAACAGTATCAAGAAAATGTAAAACACAATCTTAGCTATTCCTGCGGCTCCTGCTGCAATACCTCCAAAACCGAGGACTGCCGCTATCAATGCGATAATAAAAAATGAAATTGCTAAACGTAACATAATGATTTATTTAGAGTTAAAAAAATGGTTTTAGGTTGTTAGGATTAAATGGTTTTGTTATAAGAAAATTCTCTACAAATTACTATTGATGAAGTCCTTTACCTCTTGCTTCGTTTTTCCTACTTTTTGCTGGATTTTACCCAACATTTCATCTTCTTGCCCTTCTACATATAGTAGATCATCATCAGTCAAATCAGCATATTCTTGCTTTAATTTACCTTTGATTTCGTTCCAGTTACCTTTTATTTTATCAGAAAATGCACTCATGATTTTATTGTTTTTAGTTAAAAAATAATTATATTTTCAGCATACATAAATACTGAATTTGATTTATTAAAGACACGACATTGCGTATGGTTTTACACCAATTCACATAAGACTGATTGTGAAATTTATAGTAATCTCACATCCATTTTTAATAAACAATAACCAAGTAATTTATTTAGTCATTGTTTACATTTGCTATTAAGTAATGTATTTGATATTAAAACGAGCAAATAAAATAAATGTTCACTTCGCCCCCAAAAAAAATATATTTTTCCAAATCTCTCATTGAAGTTTATCAAGAGCTTCAACATAAGCAGCAAGTACGACAAAAGTACTTGTTGTAATCTTAATCCTTCAAAATAGTAATCTTGAAAATCTTAAAGGTAATTAAAATTGCCAGTGTTTTTAATTTTAAAGCATTGATTGTGAATTATTTTTATGCTAAATGTAAATTCAGACTACTATTTTTAACAAAAACATGGCTTTCAGACCATTGCTATCACCCTTATCTTTGTGGTGTAATCAATCAGAAATGGTTGCGATAAACATTAAAACCCAAAAAATAATAACAATGAGAACTTTAAGTAACATCATCACAACAATCCTTTTCACCCTTGTATTCACTTTTGCAGCACAAGCGCAAAACTTTACAAGCGTTAGCCAATTTGGAGGCACTTATTATGGAAAATTGGACGGACGCAATGCTGAATTAAAATTTGAATATTTGGCTTACAACCAAGCTTTTGCAGAATGGACAGTGACATTGAAGGACTTAGATAGAAATGTGGTCATGACAGGTTATGCGACTGAACTCCGCATTTCACAAGGCGGTGATCACATCATTCACAATGTTTCGCTTCAAACTGCAGACAAAAAAATTAAAAAGAAATTCGCCAAAATGTTGCTCCACACTTGGAATACTACTTATATGACCACTTTTACCGAGGATGGATACGGCTCAGTATTTGCCAAAGGAAACGCCAATAACCTACCTACGCCCAGTCCAGCAGCGGTTCACGGATTCAACAATGTCAGTCAGTTTTTCGGTAACTATGAAGGACGGATTGATGGACGAAATGCACGCTTAAACATTGCACGTACACCCGAAGGAAAGGTAGCCTATACTTTAGTGGATGTAGATAGAAATGTGACTTTCAAAGCTTTGACCAACTCCATTTCGGTAGATGATGCACGTCCTCACGTGATGAGAAGCCTTACGCTTCGCAGTGAAGATGGTCGTCATACCAAAACCATTGGCGGCTTGTACTTGCACACTTGGAACACCAATTACATCAGTGGATACGATGTTTGGAATGGCAAAGAATACGGAAATTTCTTTGTACGTCAAGCAGTTACCTTTGCTCCCAACATGATCAAAACTCCCATGAAAACACCTTTGAAGGTGAAAGATTTTTCTAACATTCGCAAAATCAAATAAACACATTGAAGTAAAAAATCAATTCTGGTTATTTAATCTTCAAAACCTGTAATCACTGCACTCAATTTATTTAAAAAACATTAAACCTCAAACTTTTAAACCTTTAATTAACATGAAAACTTCCATTTTTTCAACAGTAAAAGCAATCATCACTTTAAGCATTTTTTCCCTATTTGCGTTCGCAATCCCTGCAAACGCAGCCATCAATGGAACTTGGGAAAATGAAGACCCCAACACTCGAAGCATTACGAAAATAATCGTGACAGGCGGCAATACCATTCAGCTTTTTGGCTCTTGTAGTCCAACAGATTGTGATTGGGGAACAACTGCCCTTCAATACAGAAGCAATACCCGCATAGGCAAACAATACACCGCATCGTATGACCAAGGTTTCGCAAAACGAACATTGACCGTCTATGAGCAACCTTCAGGAAAATTGTACTTGCAAATGGCTTCAACTTATACAGATGGCCGACCTGCCCAAAAAAGTAGCGAATATTTTGTGAGAAAAACCTGTGGTGGATTTCAAGGAATGGTGGCAGAAAAAGACAATTACAGCAATAAAATTGCAGGGGTAGCCATCCAATTTACCAGCGAAGATGGCAGTCTTTCTCAAACGGTTACTTCAACAAATTCAGGAACTTACAAAATTGAATTGCCACAAGGTCGCTATAAAGTAACCACCACACATAGAAACTACGAAACATATACAACTGGTCAAGGATTCTTTGTAGTCACTTGTCAAGGAATACAAACTGGGAATATTTTCATGGAAAAGAAACCTGCCCCTCAACCCACTCTCAAAGAAGATTGTGTGAGCTTCAATCCTAAAAACTTGAGCGTAAAACCTTCTGGAAACCAATTTCTTTTGGTAGATGGTAGCCATTCTTTGAAGGCTTTCCCGACTAAAGCAGAGGCTTACCAAGCCATGAAAATCATTCAATACTACGGCATCAATCAATCTTGTTTTGTAGGTCGCCCCAATCCTTCTTTCACTTATCTACTCGTAAACGGAAAAGCACCGAGTGGTAATGTAAGCGGTGACGATTGTACCTCTTTCAATCCCAACACGATTGAATTGAAGGAAATCAACGGAAGTTGGAAAATTGTAGATGGAAGCCATTGGATGTTTGATTTTGGAGGCAATTATGCCGAAGCAAAACAAGCTTTTTTAATCATCAAAAAATACGGCTTCACCCAATCTTGTTTTGTGGGTCGCCCGAATCCCTCTCTTCAATACTTGATAAAATAAAATGATTGTTAGTTGATGTATTTAAGTTTTTTAGAAGGCTTCTGGGCGGTTTGCTTGGGAGCCTTTTTTGATTTTCTGAAAACTGAACGAAATTCCTTATATTGTTATTATTGAAGTCTAAGATATTTTGAAGAAAGTAATTTAAACATATTGGATTCAACCCATAAATGCGATAATTTGGGATGCACCCAAAGTTTTTGACTTGATAAACTCCAACAAAAAAAGCGTCCAACATACTTTGCAGCCGTTGAACGCTTTTGTAAAAAAAATAAGACCAAACTAAAATGATAAGACTGATTACGACTATTATTTTACTACCTGCAACCTCCTTGTTCCTACACCATCAGGTGTCTGGAAATGCACAAAATACACCCCTGTACTCCAATTGCTAACCTCCAAAGTGGTTTTGAGCGTATTCACTTCAAAAGACTGGTCGTACATCAATTGCCCCATCGCATTGAAAATCTGCAAAGATTGGACATTCAGACCACCAAAATTAAAATGAACTTGGTCGCTGCTTGGGTTGGGATAAAAATTCACCACCGACAAGTCAATTTCTTCAATAGCCGTCACCACACTTTCGGCAGGTTCTGTATTCAAGGCTTGAACAAATCCCTCATTGCTGACCATCAGCGCATTACTTGCCGAAATATTGAAGGGGATATCAGCAGACGATTTTTTGCCCGCCACATTGTCAATCACAAAAATGCTGAACGTAGCGATTTTACCATGGCCCGAAATACTCTGACCATTTGTTCGGCTATATCCAATATCTATTTTACCCTCTTCACCAAAATCTTTAAACAATCCAATATTGTCGCCTCCATCAAACCATCCATTTTCTTCAAAATCAATGCTAACCGAACCCAATTCCACCACGTCAGAATCATAGTTGATGGTGAATGCCAAACCATATACATCTTCAGCAGGCTGCTCATCACTCCCCAACAATACATCTACCGCAATCCAAGTATTGGCGGGAATTTGCTGTGGCAAAGAGAAGGTAATGGCAGGAGCATCTTCTGCCGCTTGAGTTTCTGCATTTTTGGCGTGCGTCAATCCATAATTTTGGCTAATAGCTTCAATATCTGAACCTTCTATGACTCCATTGCCATTGCAGTCAGCGTATTTTGAATTGACCGTAATCGAATCGAAAGTAATACTGCCATCGTTGGTAGTGAAGGTGCTAATGTCTTGCAGCCAATTAGCAGCAGGTTGTGGATACCAATTGTTGGACGCATTGAAGCGAGAAAGCCCTGTATTTCCAAAGCCCAAACCAACTGCCAAAATATCGAAATTGTTGGCTGTGCCGTCATTATTGGCATCACCTGGCCATACACAGCCCATGCTGCAATCTACACCTATGGTTAAATAAACCGTTGCCGTATCACACACACTCGCAAAGTTGTCGCAGATGATGTAGTCAAAACTGTCTGTTCCGATGAAGCCAGGATTGGCCTGATACAATGCAAAGCAAGGGATTGCAGCAGGATCACAGCCAACTGTTCCATGTTCGGGTTCGCTAAATTGGATAATTATGGATTGCTCTGCATGTAGGTCATTTTCCTGTAAAACAAGAAACTGTGGGCCGTAGTCTTCGACTGCAATGTAGTCATCTACAGCTTGTAGGCTACTCCCTACTTCAATATAGACCGTTGCCAAATCACAATCACCTGTCACAATATCACATAAAGTATAGGTGAATTGGTCTTGCCCTTCAAAACCCTCATTAGGCATATATGATATTTGCTCAGGCAAACTTTCTGCAATAGCAACTGTGCCATGAGTAGGCTCGCTTACATTGGCAAGTGTGTAGGTGTTGATATTAAAAAAATCATTGCTAAATATTTGAATGGTAATGTTCGTATTAACGGCTGTTGAAACATGGTCGTCCACCGCATTAATGGTAGGATTGCCGCCTACATTGATGTAAATCATAGCAGCATCACAGTCATCAATCGTATTGTCACAGATGATGTAAAAGAAGCTATCTTGTCCTACAAAATTTGGGTCATTGGGTGTGTAGAAAGGCGGCTCTTCGGGATTGAAGCCCCAAAAAATCTGTCCATGTTTCGGTTGCCCAAAATAAAACGCCTCTGTATTTTCGGTAATAATGTCATTCGCCAAAACCGTCAAAGGCAATCCAGCAATCGTACTGTCGTCTGTCACAAAAAAGTCATCCACTGCCTGTAAAGGCCCTTCGTTATTGTCTATCACATAGACCACTACATCTGCTTCGTCACAAGCCTCTGGTACACCGCTGTCGCAAATCATATAGCTGAATACAAACTCCCCAGTAAAGGTGGGATTGGGTGCAAAAACAATTGTATTGTTGGACAGCACATTCACCATTCCTTCAGGATATTCGCTTATCATAGGTTGAATCATCAATTCTGAATTAGACCCATCAGGGTCATGGTCATTTGCCAAAACGTCAATGGCTACAGGAATACCTTGCTTTGTATAAGTCAAGTCCACTTCTGCAACAGGAGGTGTATTTTGGGCAACAAATAGGTTTACAAATACTGTTGCTGTATCACAAACAGGAGCTTCTGGATTCGGTCCGCCACAGATGATGTAATTGAAGTAATCTTCGGGAGGGGCATTGGTCGTTAGTAAATTATAAGTAATTGTATTGTCCAAATTGAGTACTACGCTGCCATGAACAGCATTGCTGATTTCTACTACATCCAATTGTTGGCCAAAGTCGTTTGCCAAAACGTCAATGGTTATGGAAGCATTGAAGGGATAATCTACCAAATCATCTACGGCAAATATATCATTAGGAGGTGGCAAATCTAAAATCGAAATGGTAACAGTTGCTTGACTGCAATTACCTGTCGTAGCATCGCAGAGTTGATAGACAAAGTTGTCTTCTCCCATCACAAAATCTTCATGGGGTGTATAAATAATCAAACTAGATGAAACAGCTAATTTTGCTGTTCCTTGGCTGGGGGCTTCTACAATATTGACATACAGGGCTGAATTGGTAATCGAGAAATCATTTTGGGTGACATTCATAACAATGGGTGCAGGAACAGGCGTATAATAGTAGTCATCAATGGCAAGCGGTAGAACAGGGTCAAGGGGATTGATGGTGGTATTGATGGTGATAAAAGCTTGGTCGCAAGTTCCCACCAATTCGTCACAGATTTCATAGCACAAATTTTCAGTTCCTGGTGTAGTCGCAACATATTCTGCAAAAAAGGCAGATTGAGGAATATCATCTGTGCCGCCTATTTGGATGTCTCCAAACTGAGGTTCAGAGCAGAAGCTGATGGTTGTTGTTGGATTAAAGGTATCATTTTGCATAATTCCACTATTGCTGAGTACAAAATCTCCAATGCTGTAGAGTGAAAGACTTGGATGTGGGTTGCTATTACTGATTTCGAGATCATATACATCATTGACCGCATTGATAGGATTAGCACTTCCTTCCGCCACAACGACTGTCACCCAAGTAGTTGAAGCCAATTCAAATTCATTTTCAATCGTATAGGAGAATTGTTCTGTTCCTACATAATCATCAGCAGGGATATACAGAATTTTGTTGTTTTGAATACTCACTGTGCCATTTGCAGGTTGGTCAACACTCACCAAGGTTAACATAGAAGGCGGTACATTCATGTCCAAATCATTGATCAATGCGGCAATTTCAACAGGTACACCCATCATCGTGACGGCTGCATCTGGCATCGCATCAGGCCCTACAGGATCTACTCCAACAAGCACGAGGTCAATCATTACCGTAGCAGTATCACATTCAAACATCATCTGGTCGCATACCATATAGGTGAAACTCTCGGGAAATTCTCCAAGATTGACATCCAACTCATATGTGAATATTAAGTGGGGATCATTGGGAATCCAAACAGGAGTGGTGGGTAAAAATGGAGGCAGAGCAGGAGGAATAATCATCGATTCGCTTGGAGTCACTGTTCCAAAACTTGGCTCCGTTACCAAAGCCCAGATAATGGTATCATTTGTCCATAAAGTATCGTTCACCAACAGCTCCATTTCAAGGGATTGGTCGCTAGTGAACATTTGATAGTAGTCGTGACTGGTTGTAATATAGGGTTGCGCTTGGGCAATATGAAAAGTTGCCACGAGTAGTAAAGTCTTGAGAAGTACGGAAGAAAAGTGTTTTAAAGACATGGCATGTATATTTTTCATTTTTAAAAATTTATTGTTTTCGATTTGATATTTTTATATGATACAAATGTGCCACAATAAAAATGAAAAAAAAAGTACATTGAAAGTGATTTGTACGAAAATTTATTCTAATAATTGGTTTTTATTAAATGATAGTCAGTAAGTAATATTTTTTTTTGTGAAAAAATAAAAATGACTGTTTTGATAAATAATGACCATAAAAGTGAATGATTGCATCAATCAAGTATTGGTGCAATCATTCGATAAATTTTTATTCCTGTTCCTAAACTCGTCGAGCGAGTACCATAATATAAATCGCAAATCAAATATCGTTTATCATAAATCCACTTTTGGGGTGTATGAAATTTGAAGTTTGTTATTGGATTTTTTGAGAAAACATAAGAATTCAATAGATAATACATTAAGAAATTACGGGGTGAGGGTATTCCTCTGATCTATCCTGAAAAGACAAAATTTTGACATTTTGGATAACCCCCTCTTTAATTTCAATAGCCCTTCTAATGGTTTCGCTCGTTTCCCAACTTTCTTCTCCTCCCATAATGAGTGGCAAGTATGGCAAGAGACTATTGGAGATTTCCCATGAAGCCCCATTCCAAAGGTATGAAGGCGTATGATCTACGGCATAATAATCCACTTTACCAGCCTTAAACATCGGGTTGTCGAAGTTGGTTGGTTTGGCAAATGAAAAGCCCATACCCTCATCACAACTCACATCCACAATCAAACAACCTGGCTTGAGTGTTTCATTTTTGTCTTTTGGCACAAACATCAAAGGATTGTCGGTATCCTGTAAAATGCCGTTCACAATAATATCCGCATCTGCCAATTCTTCATAAAATGGGTGCGATTGTTGGTCAGGGCGTATAGATACCAAATCACCCGTTTCATCCTCTTCAAATTGGTAATAATTGACTCCCGCCATTTGGTCGGCCACCAAAAAATAATGTCTTTGGGTAAACACCGTAATGTCTTGTACTCCTCTTGCCTGCAATGCACGTATAGCACCACGACTAACTGAGCCAAAACTGATAACCACCGCCTTGAGGTTGGGCCCATAATTTCCATCAATTCCCACCAAATTCATGGCATGGTAAACCCCTGCATACCCTGCAATCTCATTGTTCTTATGAAAAATGTGCATTTGCCAATCTCCATTTCGGGACCAACGGTGCATGGCCTCCCATGCAATGAGGGTTAGTTTTTTATCAATAGCAGTTTGGGTAATCTCTTTTTGCTGAACACAATGAGGCCAGCCCCAGTGAATCGTTCCTTCCCTCATTTCATCAAAGTCTGCTTGTATTGGTTTTGCCAATAAAACAATATCCGATTCTTCAAAAAGTGCGGAACGACTTGCCACTCCTCCACTTAATGATGCCAACTCCTCATCGTCCATTCCAAACCTTAGGCCATATCCTTCTTCAAAAATGAGGTGTTTTCTGACTTCTTCGTCTATCCATTCCAATTGTTGGGGGTGAATAGGTACTCTTCTTTCTTGTTTTTTTCTTGAAGTTCCAAAAACGCCAACTGTAAGTAATGTCATTGATAATTATTTTGATTTATGAATTTGCTAATGATAACACTATCATTGCAGTAAAAAAAATATTACGCTACTTTATTTCTTCCTCCATCCAATTTGAAGATTAAAATTTGGTCAAAGAGACTTTTTGGCTTCCGCTCACTACTTCCTCTCCGTATTATTGTTAATTTGCGGACGATTTCAAACAACAAATACAAATCATACAACAATGAACGATTCAACATACAAAATCAATGACTTATTCTCCGTTGAAGGAAAAGTAGCCTTGGTGACAGGCGGTTCTCGCGGCATCGGATTGATGATTGCCCATGCTTATGTCAGCAATGGAATGAAGGTCTATATCTCTTCTCGCAAAGCCGAAGTATGTGATTCTGTTGCAGCAGAATTGTCCAAAATCGGTATCTGTATTTCCATTCCTGCCGACCTAACTACCGAAGAAGGGCGTACAACCTTGGTGAATGGAATCAAGGAAAGAGAAGAATCATTGGATGTATTGGTAAACAATGCTGGGGCATTGTGGGCGGCTCCGTTTGGAGAATTTCCCGAAGATGGTTATGATAGGACGATGGATATCAATGTGAAAGCAATTTTTCTATTGACCCGTGATTTGCTTCCTCTACTCGAAAAAAACGCTTCAACGACCGAACCTGCAAGGGTTATCAACATTGGCTCGATTGACGGAATCCGTGTTCCAGAAGTGGATAACTTCGCCTATGGTCCGAGCAAAGCGGCAGTGCATCACCTCACCAAAGTTTTGGCAGTTCGTTTGGCAGAAAAAGGCATTACCGTCAATGCGATTGCCCCAGGCCCTTTTGAAAGCAAAATGACAGAATGGATGCTCAACAATATGCGCCCTATGATTGAAGCAAAATGCCCTCTCAAGCGCATTGGCAATCCGACAGACATGGCAGGTTTGGCGATTTATTTGGCTTCAAAGGCCAGTAGTTATTTGAATGGGGTCATTATTCCTTTGGATGGAGGGATTTCGATAAAATAGTGAACTATTCGTACAACTTCTTGTCTGCAATTTTTTTCTGCAACAAATCAGAGCCTCCACCCAAGGCTTTGGCCTTTTCCCAATTAGTCACTGCGGCATCAATATTGCCGAGTTGATAAAGTGTATCGCCTAAATGCTCAAAGGTTGTAGCACTTTGACCACCAGAAGCTGAAAGTGATTTCTCCAACCATTTTTTAGCCTCCTCATAATTCCCTTTTTGATACATTATCCAGCCATAGGTATCCAGAAAAGAGGAGTTATTGGGTTCTAGTTCGTTTGATTTTTTGGACATCACCTCTGCCTCATCCAATTTTTCGTTTCGCACGGACAAAAAGTAAGCGTAATTATTCATCAATGTAGCATTGCTTGGACTCATTTCCAGCCCTTTTTCATAGTATTTGTCTGAATTTTCGTAGTCTTTCAGCGTATTGTAATTTTCTCCCAGAATTGCGTACATCTGGGCACGCATTTGCGGGTTTCCGACACTGATCATCGCACCTTTCTTCAATACCTTGATAGCTTGCTCATAATCCTTCAATTCGGTATGTGCCAAGCCATTAAAATAATAAGGCATCGGTTGATTGGGAAACAATTCCATGACGAATTTGCTGTCTTCGGTGAGATCTTTGTATTTGTGCATTTCAAATTGAAGTAACATCACCTGCTGCCAAACTTCTAAGCGTTTTTTATCCAATTCTGCCGATTGACGAAATGCTTCTAACGCTTTCTCCATTTGCTTGTCCGCATAATACAAATCTCCATACAAGGCATACGTCATGGGTTCTTTTGCATGAGCTTCCTTGATGATTTCCATAAGCCTAAACGCCTCCGCTTTCGATTCGTTTTTGGCATCCCCTTTTATTTCTTCAATGTAGGGATAGAAGATTTTGGCTTTCAAGTCAATCGGTAATTCAGGATTTCCAAACGCCAATTCTAAAGTTTCGAGATAGCGTTTTTCATCTCCTTCTTTCTTGTAATAATCTGCCATTGCCAACTGTGACAAAGGATTGTCAGGCGAGACTTCTCCCAATTTTTTATAAACTTCAATCGCTTTATCTCCATTTCCAGTTTGTTCATACAGTTCTGCCAATAGCTGATAATAGCGAGCCTCTTTCGGAAATTCAGTAATCAGTTTATTAAGTTCACCAATAGCTCCTTCTATATTCGCTGTTTGAATATACAGTCGTTGTTTCTGCAAACTCACATTTTCAGTCACACCAATCTTGGCTTCAATCTGGTCATACACCTTAATCGCTTCCTCCATTTTATTGGCCTTAATCAGCATATATCCCCAATCAAAATAATACTCATAGTTGCTATTGTCCTTCTTCACCATTTCTTCATACACCTTTGCAGCCTCATCAAACTGTTGATTCATTGCCAAGGTTTCGGCATGCAAAAACTGGTACCATTTGTTGCTTGCATCCAAATTTGCAGCCTGTTTTGCATAATTCAAGGCCTGGTCTTTGTCCTGAGCATCAAAATAAATTTTGGCAAGTTCATAAATCGCCGCATCATTTTTAGGATCTACCTTCAATACCTCCGAAAAAGCTGCTTTAGCTGCCTTGACATCATCCTTCAAAATTGCAGTCATGCCTTCAAAAAACAACTGCTGTGCCTGTACATTTTGTGTATCACTTATTTTGGATGCAGTCTGCGAATCTTTTTTTCCCTTGTTCTTTTTTGATTGAGCAAAGACGGGGTTAGCCATCGTGCAAAAAATGAATGTTGCCAAGAAGCAAAAAGTGAGAAGATTTATATGCTTATTTTTCATTACGATTGTGTTGAAAAGTCACCTACATTGAGTATTCTGGGGTGTCCATCAAGGCGCACCGAATTGCCAATCATAGAATCACTCAAAACCTGATGGCGAATGTAGGAAAGAGATTGAATAATGCTGTTCCGTACTATGGAATCTTCAATTGTCGTTTCTGCTTCAATGGATACAAATGGCCCAATCACCGAATTTTTGAGGGATACACCAAGTCCAATGTAGCAGGGTTCAATAATAGTCGTATTTTCTATAACAGTTGAAGGCGCAATCAGTTCTTCTACCTCTTTGTTTAACTCCAAAATACGCTCATTCGTATGTAGAAGTGCTGCTTTATTTCCACAGTCCAACCATTCTTCTGCAATTGCTACGCCAAATTGTGCGCCTTTTTGGTTCATCATCTCCAGCGCATCAGTTAGAAAGTACTGTCCACTGTCAGACAATTCATTGTCCAAAAGGTATTGCAGTTCATTTTTCAAAAACATCCCATCTTTGAAGTAATAAACGCCAATCATTGCCATATCCGATACATACTCATCGGGTTTTTCGGCAAATTGTGTAATGACATTGTCTCCATCCAATTTCACGACACCATATTCACTAGGATTTTCTACTTTACAAGTCCAGATAATGCCGTCCCATTCTCCTTCTATGTTCAGCTTTCCTTTGAAGAGGGTATCGGCAAAGGCAATCAGCACAGGCTGGTTCATCAAACCTTGAGCGCAAAGAATGGCATGGGCCGTCCCCATTTTTTCCTCTTGGTAAAAAATATGCCCTTCTGCTTCAACACTTCGAGCGATATTCTGCAATTGTGTTTCTACTTCTTTGCCGAAATTATCTATCACAAAACCAATTCTTTCGATAGGTTCTTCACACATTTCCACAATATTCTCTACCAAACGTTGAATAATGGGCTTGCCTGCAATGTGTATAAAAGGCTTCGGAGTTGTCAATGTATGTGGACGAAGCATTGCACCTCGTTCAGCCATGGGTATAATTAAATTCATTCACTTTCTATTTTTTGTAGTTGAGTTGTTTTTTTACGGCTGATGATAAACGGAGTATGTATTTTATATTGAAGGTTATATTCGTTTGCCGTCTATCGAGATCCGTCTGTTTTTCCTAAACGCCTGTACTGCCAAATCCTCCTTCTCCTCTTTCCGTTTCATCCAAAATTTCTACTTCTTTCCAAGTAACCTGTTCGTATTTGGCAAACACCAATTGTGCAATACGGTCGCCATTTTGAATCGTGTGCGTTTCTGTTGAAATATTTGCCAAAATAACATGAACATGACCTCGATAATCAGAATCTACCGTACCTGGCGCATTAGGCAAAATCAAGCCTTTTTTGTAGGCCAATCCACTTCTCGCACGAATCTGCATTTCGTAACCTACTGGCAGCGATACATACAAACCCGTAGGAATCAGCTTTCGTTCATGTGGAGCAATTGTCATATCTTCCTCCAAAAATGCCCGAACATCCATACCTGCCGAACCCGACGTTTCGTATTTCGGCAATGGATTATTGGATTTATTGACTATTTTTACTATCATAATTACAAAGATACACCATTGAAAATAAATCAAACTGAAAATGCGATTGAAAACCAATTAATTTTTTGATTATCAATGAACTATATTTTTAAAATCAATTATCAATTTTATACATGAGTGAATTATCCAAAATGAAAATCTTGCACCGAATCCAAGCTGCATTGAAACAATCTACCTCCAAACCGTATCCTGATTTTCAACGTCCTGCGTCTTTTTACCAAACACCCGAAGGGGATATACCCTTAGCTGTCATGTTTGCAGAAGAATTCACCAAAGTATCAGGGAAGTTTGTTTATTGCGAAAGTGAAGGCATTTTTTTGAACACCATCACCGAATTGGCTCATACAGAAGGGTGGACGTATTTGTATTGTTGGGAAGAAAACCTTCAGGAAATTTTTGAAGAAATGGACTTTCGCAATTGCAGAATCGGGCGAAATCTCGAAAAATCCCATGCAGGACTAACGCTTTGTGAATGTTTGATTGCCCGCACAGGCACGATTATTCTTTCATCCGCTCAAGCAAGCGGCCGTCAATTGAGCATTTTTCCGCCCATTCATTTAGTGGTAGCCTACACTTCACAATTGTGGTATGACATTGGCGAAGGTTTGACCTTGATTCAGCAAAAATATGGTCTCAATATGCCTTCTATGATTAGCTTGGCAACAGGGCCGAGTAGAACGGCAGATATCGAAAAAACGTTGGTCTTAGGAGCGCATGGACCAAAAGAAGTGTATCTGTTTTTGATTGAAGATGAAATCTAAAGTTTCACTACTTTCAAAACCTTCCTTTTGCCCTCCACTTCAATCCCCAAAAAATACACCCCGTTTTTCCAATCCTTTCCATCTATCTCCAACTGGTAAAAACCTCGATTGAAGGGGGTTTTTTGCTGCAAAACTTGAACCCGTTTGCCTTGAAGGTCAAAAACGTCAATACTCACTGTTGTATTTTTCTTCAACTGCAATTGCAGTAAAGTCTTGTTTCTGAGAATATTGGGGAACAATTTTGTATCAAAAATTGAAGATAGATGTTCTTCAATTGAAGTCGTCATATCCTCTCCCGTTGTTGTCAAAAAAATGGGTGTAGCTGTCAATTCCACCTTTTGACTCGATACCACTGAATAAGCCTCTGTCAAACCAAAATCCCATTCCATCTGCTTCAAATTGAGCAATTTCCATGATTCAGGAAAAGTGTAAGTGGCGCTTGCCGCCTCGCTTTGGTCGGTTTCTGTTGCAGCCCAAAGCGCATAGATATAGTCGCCATTTGCAGCCTCGAAAGCTCCACCTTTCACGTTTTCGGGCAGTTTCATATCAGTAGTTTTTGCAGCATCGTATTGACTGCCAAACAACAATTCAGAAGTCGTTTTGTAACCAATCGCAGAAGGGTACATTTTGGCTTGCGATACTGGCAGATTCGACAAAGGTTCGTAGAGACCCATGGCATTGAAGCCTGCATCGGTAGCCATCCATGGACCGCCTTCACTGAGGGCGTAAATATGGTATTGCAGAATGTTGTTTTGTTGGCAGAGGATGGGGGTTTTCATCAAAAAATTTCGCTGTGCCTCCATCGAACCAAGTGAGCCATTGAAGGACTCACGAGGGATGTTGGATTCGGTGATGATCCACAGTTTTTCGGGAAAAGTCGTGCCATTGTAGCCGTGTTGCAGCAGCGTTTCTTCAAAGCGTTTTTTGCGGTCTATCACCGATTTTGCAGCAGCGTCAGAATGTCGGGTGTAGCGAAAATTCATAATGGAATTGTCCCAATAATCCAAACTTCCATCGTGATGTGGATAGCTGTGGTAGCTCAACACATCAAAATACGCTCCCCCTTTGTTCGGAAAATCGGAATGCACATTGCCCTCATCAGGATTGTCGGTATTCCGCAAAATAACATCTAAAAAACTATATGTTCCTATTCCTCCAATCGCCACATAAGCCGTTGGGTCAATAGATTTGATGACTTCATAGCTGATTCTCAGCATCCGAATGTAATTATACACAGGTGCATGAAGCACAAAATCGCAAGGAGGCGGATCGTTCACCCACCAACTCCCTTCTTCGTTTGCAGGCTTAATGGCATCGTAGCCCCAATTGACATCTGGCTCGTTCCATATCTCCCAAAACTTCACCTGATTTTTGTAGCGAGGCACCATTTTGTAGAGATAGAGTGCGTAATAATTGTCCTCATTTATAGGCGTTCCATGCTCGCCATTGTCCCAAATTGGCTCATACAGATTGGCGAACAAATCGGTGGGTGCATCGGGGCAGTAAAGCGTTGTGTCTCGGTGTTCTTCGGTCGGAAAACCTACGAAAACAGTGTTGTCGTCAATACCGATGGATTGGTAATATTCAAAAACATCTTCTCGAATGTGGTAGCCCCAATATTCGAGAAAATGTTCAGGAAGCGTTGGGCGAAAGGCATTTACACCTATTCCTTCAATATCTAAGTCTGGATTGCCACTCGAAATATCGGCTAATTGCGTGTCAAGCCATCCTGGGTAAGCTCCTGTATTTACGCCATAACGAAATGCGCCATTGTAGGGGGTGATGAAATCATTGGCGGTGTAATTAGGGGTTTGGGAATGTATGAAATGAGGTAGCAAAAGGCATAGAAATAGCCTCGACCATTTTGTAAAAAGTTTTCGCACGGTGGAAAATTCTTTTTTGGTGAATTAAAAAATGACGGGCTTGGTGGACTTTGGATTGTGGTGGTAAAAAGGTAGGCTTCTAAGAAATGACAAATTGATGACTGCAAAGTTAGTTAAAAATTGAGGCCAATACAAACGAGATTTCTTTGACAAGGAATATTCCAAAAATATCTACTAATTTTGCCATCGTTACACTGTTCCAAAATCCCAAAACAATTTTGCAGGATGCTCAAACCTAAAAAAGAAGACAAATACCTCAAAAATTACATAGACGGTGATTTTCATGCTCCAATTTCTCAAAATTACTTAGACAATTATAGTCCTGCAATTGGACAAGTCTATTCCTATATTCCCGATTCCGATGAAAGGGATGTGGATTTGGCAGTGGAGGCAGCACAAAAGGCGTTTCCGATGTGGTCCAATACAACCTTGGAAACACGCTCACGGATATTGTTGCGGGTAGCGGATTTGATTGAACAAAATATTGAAGGTCTGGCTTTGGCTGAAACAGAGGACAATGGCAAACCTTTGTCGCTTTCTTCAACGGTGGATATACCGAGAGCAGCGTCTAATTTTCGGTTTTTTGCGACTGCCATTTTGCATTTTGCATCTGAATCTCATGCTATGGGTTCGGAAGCCATCAACTATACTTTGCGGAAGCCTCTGGGAGTTGTGGGTTGTATTTCGCCGTGGAATTTGCCATTGTATTTGTTCACTTGGAAAATTGCGCCTGCGTTGGCTGCTGGGAATACAGTAGTCGCTAAACCCTCGGAAGTGACTCCTCGCACTGCTTTTTTGTTTTCTGAGATTTGTCAAGAAGCAGGCCTACCAGAAGGGGTTTTGAATATTGTACATGGGGCAGGACAAAAGGCAGGTCGGGCGATTGTGATGCACCCAGACATTAAAGCGATTTCGTTTACGGGCAGCACAAGGGCAGGTAAGGAAATTGCTCAAACTGCAGCACCGATGTTCAAAAAGTTGTCTTTGGAGCTGGGGGGGAAAAACCCAAATATCATCTTTGCAGATTGTGATTTTCAGCAGATGCTCACAACTACTATTCGTTCTTCTTTCAGCAATCAAGGACAGATTTGTTTGTGCGGTTCTCGCATTTTTGTGCAAAGACCTATATACGAACGCTTCAAAACTGAGTTTACTGCCAAGACCTACTTATTGAAGGTAGGTGATCCGATGGAAGAAAACACGCATATTGGCGCATTGGTATCGAAGGGTCATATGGATAAGATACTGTATTATATAGATTTAGCAGAAAAAGAAGGTGGTACGATTTTGGTGGGAGGTAAGCAGGCTCACCCTAAAGGCCGTTGTAGTGAGGGCTGGTTTGTAGAACCAACGGTGATTGAAGGTTTGGCGCATGATTGCCGCACGAATCAAGAAGAAATTTTTGGCCCTGTGGTGACTATTATGCCTTTTGATACAGAAGATGAAGTGATTCGATATGCAAATAGTACGGAATATGGTTTGGCGGCAACGGTTTGGACTTCCAATTTGCAGAAGGCGCATCGGGTGGCAGATCGTTTGCAGAGTGGTATTGTGTGGGTAAATTGTTGGATGATACGAGATTTACGAACTCCTTTTGGGGGAGTGAAAAATTCGGGAGTCGGACGAGAAGGAGGATGGGAAGCCCTTCGGTTTTTTACCGAACCCAAGAATATTTGCGTCAAACTTTAAATTTTATGTTGCAACTACTTTTTTTAAATGTTACATAGTATAGTGCTTACACAGTGAAAGTTGATTTTTGATCCATATCTTAGGGTTTGATTATCAGGGAATATACCTTGTTATTTATATTGTCATAGTAAAGTCAAATAATAATAGTATGAAAATTTTAAATACAAGAATGTCAGTATATTATGAAAGTGTTTTTAACCTTAATAAAGTCAAGCAAATAGTCAAGATTTTAATTAGAGTGTTTGTTTTTCTGATTGAATAATTATTATATTTGCGCACCCTCCTAAAAACAAATAACCAACTTCTTTTACTACACCCATTTTCAGCACAATCCACTGTGTTTATTTTGTGATTGAAAAAGCAAAGAGTTTTTATTTCATTTTTTATAATCACTGAATTAAATAGTAGAAAATAATGTTCAATATATATCGTGCTTATCTTATTTATGCTTTATTAACGGTAAGTTTCTGTTTTGGAAACTCATTGTATGCAGAAAAAGAGGATAAGGATAAAAATAAAAAGACAGAACAATCAACCGAATCGAATACAAACAATAATGATAAAAACGAACAACCTTCTAAAGATAATACTCCAACTTCAACAACTGATACGAAAGACATTAGGATAGTAGATGGTAAATTGTGGATTGATGGGCAAGAAGTAAAAGATCCACAGGTGATTGCAAAGTATATGGGTACAAATAAAAGCATTTCTTTGCAGTCTTCCAACAATGGTGATGCGTCAGGGGATTTGGACGGTTTGATAGGTTTAAATTTGCTTGATTTTAAGATACAAGGAGATTGTGAAAAAGACCTGTCTGCCAATTCGCAAGGTTGTGATATCAAAATGATAGATGGAATTCTTTACAAAGACGGAGTTGTTGTTCCTGAATCACAATGGGATGAGGTTTTGCGAATCAATACAACCATGGGAGATTTGCTCGACCTGACCCCTAAATCTTTTGAAGAAAAAGATGGTGGTTTTTTGTCCGAACAGGAAGTCGGTAAATTAATTGAAGATCAATGGCGTGTGAGGGCAGTAAAAAATAATTTTAATGCACAAGCAGGGCTTAGTTTAGATGATGCTGTTTGGAACATGATGGACGGAGAACTGACCGAAAATCAATTGAACAACTTAGCTCGACAATATGAAGTAAGCCTTAGTGATGTGGAAAATCATGTTAGAGCATTGGAGGCTGCTAACCATATCAATACAACTGCTGATGCAGTAGGTGCTACCCAAATTGCAGACCCTCATGCTTGGGTAAACCACACTTTAGAATCGGTGAGAGAGGCAGAGACAGCAAAAGAAGTAGCTGTCGGAATTTCTGCCAATACGTATAGCAAGACAACGGATATTGTGCCGGTCAATCCTGCTATTTTAGCCGAAGGAAAAAAGATTCTGTTGAGTGATGTCTATGGAGAAGACATTCCTGCCTTCAATCATTACCACGGTGCTTGGGATACCCAAAAAATCCATAACTACAAGTACGACCTTTCGCAAATGAAAGACACAGTGGAGTTTTTTCTGTCACACGGATTAGGGGACGATTTCATCATGCCAACTATGGGCTATGTTACCTCTAATTTTGGCCCAAGACGCAGAAGATACCACAATGGAATAGACCTCAAATTGGAGAATGGCGACCCTGTTCAAAGTATGTTTGAAGGAAAAGTTCGGATTGCACAGTATTCTCGTTCTTATGGTTATGTGGTCGTTGTTCGACACTTCAATGGTTTGGAAACCTTGTATGCTCACCTCTCCAAATTGAAGGTGAAATCGGGCGACAATGTAGCGGCTGGCGGAATAGTAGGGTTGGGAGGAAGTACAGGACGTTCGACAGGAAATCACCTACATTTTGAAGTCCGCTACAAAGGGCATCCGATTGACCCCAACGAATTGATTGACTTCAATGCCAAAACCTTGAAACACCACACCTTTACTGTTGATAGAAGTTATTTTACTTCAACAGATCCTTATGAAAGCGCACATGCGGATAAAGATGTGGACGATGATGGCGTGGTCAGTGCAAGCAGTGCTAAATATTACAAGATTCGCAAGGGCGACACTTTGGGAAAAATTGCTCAGAGATATGGTACTTCCATCAGTAGGATTTGCAAATTAAATGGTATTTCTACTCGTACTACGTTGAATGTAGGTCGTTCACTTCGACTGAATTAACGGATTCTGATTTGATTGAGGTTTGTTTTCCCTATTCGTAGCCCATGAATTAATTCATGGGCTACGAATAGGATGGCATCAAGTAGTTGTGTTTTTGTTAAGAAAATGTTTGATCATCCAAAAGGTAATAAAACATTTCGGCTACCTTCTAAGATTGGACAATGCTGCTAAACAACAGTTTGCAATCTATAGCGTTTCATGCGATTTCAAAACCGTCTGCCGTTTACCGTCCAGCGTTAGCCGTGTAGCCAACATTTCTTTTGAAGTAAAACTTCAAAAATCAGCTAAATCTGCGCCATCTGCGCAATCCCCAAAATCTGCGATTTATTTTTTAGGAATCTTAATATCATAGGTCTTACCCGATTTGGCTCGCAAAAAAGTCTTTTGCAGCCATGGATTCAACATCTTGATACCTTTGTAATTCGTGCCAAAGTTCTTGGCGAAAGTCGCTATGTCTGGAATACTCTCGATGTTGACCGTTGTGTATTCATAAGGCGGATACATATCTTCTGGAGTTAAATTGAAGCCATATACACTTGGATTGGTCATCAGTTGTTTGTAGGCAACGATTCGGTAAATATAGCGCGCCGTTTCTTCATTGAGATACAAATCGTAGTAATCACTCGTTTGCTGATCTTCAATGTGTCCGTTCATACCCGCCATACCCCGATTGTAAGAGGCAGCGGCTGTTGTCCAACCATTGAATTTGCGGCGAGCTTCCTGCAAATATTTACACGCTGCTTCGGTAGATTTTTCGATGTTGTAGCGTTCTTCTACATCGTCGCTTACCTCCATGTTGTAGGATTTGGCGGTAGCCGACATGAACTGCCAAAAACCCTTTGCACCCGCAGGTGAAACCACATTTTCCAAGCTACTTTCTGCCACTGCCAAATATTTGAAGTCGTCGGGAATCCCATTTCTTTGCAAGATGGGTTCTAAGATTGGAAACCAACGATTGGCGAGTTTGAGAATGCGAACCGTACTCGAATGGCGAAAGGTGATGTTGGTCAATTCTCTATCCAATCGCTCACGGGCATCTTCTTCCTCCAATGGAACAGCCTCTCCTGCAAAGGTAATCGCTTCGGGAATGTGCACTTGCTGAATATTTTGTGAAGCCGTGGTGTTGATACCCAACTTAGAATGTACGCTGGTAATCGAATCGCTGCTGCTGCTAAATGCCAAATAAATGCAGCCTAAAACAGCTAGTAAGCCCACCGATGCGAGGATGTTTTTCATCATGAAAATGTGATTGTTGAAAGTTTGGTGAAGGTTGATTTGGGGAAATGTAGGATTCTTTTGGGTAAAACGCAAAACTTAGACCATATATTTTTTTAGACCCAAACGGCAAAAATATTTTTGCCGTTGTGGACAACAGCTTTTTTCTGCCAAGTTTTTTTCTTTCTTTCATCGAAAATCAACAAATATCCTTTCTCCAAACCTTCCTTGTCCAAATAATCTGCCAATTGATTTAAGCCCTCTTTGTGCGCCTTTGCCCCTCGCCAAATCTTCAATTCCAACACATATTTGTACTCAAAAAAGGTGACGACAATATCCAAACGGCGTTCTTCTGATATTTGAGGCTCTTTAAAATCATAGCCTTTGCCGTTGATGATGGGCTTCAAAAATGCCATGAACAATACCCGCCATTCTTTCTCCAAATAGTGTTCGAGTTTTTGGCTGTATTGCTCCTTCATAAACTGCTGAAACTTCACCAAAACCCCTTCAAGATTCAAAGATTTGTCCTCATTCACAAAAGCCGTTCCCAAGTAAAAATTTCGCTTCGTCAGATATTCTGTTTCTGTTTTGGAAATCAAATAGTTGTAAATGCGCTGTTCATAAATTCTATTGTGGATTTGCAGTTTATGGGTATTTTGTTTGAATATTCCATACAAAAATCCCTTGTGAATCAAAGGGTTACTGATATTATAACTTACTTCAATGCTGTTAACCAACAATTGATAAACCAAATCGTATAAGTCTGGATGTTGCTCCAAATTTTTAATCAGACTCTCAAAATTGGTATTGTTCTCCTGCAAAAGCATCTTAACAGACTCTTCCATATCTCTTACGAGCCAAGTTCGTTCCTCTTTTTGCGGAACGATTTTTTCTGCAATGGTTTTACACAGTTTGCTCACCAAAAAAGGATAGCCCGAAGTGTGGTAATACAAGCGCTTGGCAATCACAGAAACATCCATTTTTACCTTTTCAGCCTTGCTGTATGCCTCCAACATGGGAGCAATTTCTTTGGGGTTGAAACTCAACTCTACTTCAAAATCTGCTGCAATGTTCCACGGACTTTCATATTTGACATCTTCTGGATTTCGGATTTTGTACTTCAATGTTTTGATGTCGTGTACTCCTGCCAAGACGATGCTGTGAAAAGTAGCATGTTGGGGTGAGAAACGAGCCAAATATTTGGTTCGCAACATTCCCAAAAAACTCAAAAACGGTTCAAAATTGCTGCAAGCATCTACTTCGTCAATCAATAAAACCAGTTTCTTTTTGGATTGGTGCACAAGGCGTGTAATGAATCGTGACAAGCTATCCATATCCTCTACCTCTTCCTTTTTGGCTTCAATAAATTGATGCAAATCAGAATTTTGAAACTCAAAAAAACGGCTAATTTGGTGAACAAACATTTGTGAAAAAGCCGCATCCGATTCATGCCATTTGCTATCTACTCCTTGAAAATTCATGGAGATTTGGAGATACTCCTCCAATAAAATGCAACATCGTCGATTTGCCGTATTGCCTCGGACGATTGATGACAAAATAATCCCCCTTTTCCACTATTTCCATGATTTGACGCAGCTTTTCGCTTGTATCCATCAAGTAGTGAATGTGTGGGTAACATACGCCTGTGATGTTGAAGGATTTTTTCATTTGTGTTGCTTTTCCTACAAATATACTCATATTTGGATTTTCTTTGGAGCGTTTCTACAAATATTGTACCCCTACGGAGTGATCTCAACCAACAATCCACGGACTAAAAATAAAAAATCGAGCCTCGCTTCGCTCGGCGAGAAATGTGCACTTGACGTAAACCATTTCTGATGCTTTTGCTTGCTCGCTGTTGGCTGCTACCGCTTGCCAACGCTCACAAATGGACAACTCAAAATTGGAAGAAGCCAGAGGGACTGCCTTTAGAACTGTGGCAACGCAAGACGCAAGCCGATCCCTTCATCATCGCCCAGATCGTAGCCGCGATCAGCGACACGGCAATAGTAGGGATCGTCGTACCACGAACCGCCACGAACCACATGATGACTACCTCTCGGCTGGTTTATCCATGCACTTCCATCTTCAGGTGCCTTTTCGTAAGTGTCATGCCAATCGTCTTCACACCATTCAAAAACATTGCCACTCATATCGTACAAACCCAATTCATTTGCCTTCTTTTCTCCAACGGGATGTGTCCTCCCATTATTTTTTCGGATTGTATCCCAATCCCAATCTCCCGACAAAATGGTATCTCCACTGTTTTTCCAGTACCAAGCTAATTCCTCTATATTTTTGCTCCCCGAAAATTCAAAGCCTTTGCTTTTCTTCCCTCCTCTCGCCGCAAATTCCCATTCCGCTTCACTCGGCAGTCGAAATTTTTTCCCTGTCAGTTGGTTCAGCGTTTCGATAAACTTTTTTATATCGTTCCAACTCACCTGTTCTACAGGACATTCATCGCATCCTTTGAAGTAACTTGGATTCTTTCCCATCACGGCCTGCCATTGTGCTTGTGTGACGGGGTATTTTCCTATTTGAAAAGTGGGAACGCTTACTTTGTGGATAGGCTGTTCTCGTTTTTCCTTATCTGAACCCATCATAAAATTCCCTCCTTCTACCAATACCATGTCTTTGAGGAGTTTTTGAAGGGGCAAAGGAAGTTTGGCAAAACGCTCTTGTTCCTCTTTAGTTTTCGCCGTCCTCACCGAAATCACCACCCGATGCAATTCTTCCACCACATTGGTATAAGCCTCCGCATCATCACTCCAATGACTCAAAGGCACACCATCTTTGGGAAGGGCTTGCAGTTCACTCAATTCGTCAAACAAACGCCAAGTACAATGCCGCAAAATCACAGGAATTACTTTTGCCTCTCCCTTTTCGTGGCGGTGCAGGGCTTTTTGCATTTCTTCATTGTAGAAGTAGTCGGAACTGAGCAAATTGGCGGTAATCAGCAGTAAGATGATATCGGCAGCATGGAGACGTTGGTTGATTTCGGCAGCCCATTTGGTGCCAGGTTGGATTTCACCATCGTACCATATTTCGATGGTTCTCTTGCGATTGAGTGGACGGAGATATTTTTGCAGTTCCTTCAGGTAGTCTGCATCGAGCCGTGAATAGGCGATGAATATTTTGATGGGAGTAGTTTGTATTGTCATAACATGACAAATATAAAAAGATTTGGCAGATTCTTCTATCCTTCCATCGCTTGCTCCCGCTCCGCCTGACGGTTGTTCCACCACCAATAACCGCCCAAAATCATCGCAATGGTATAAGGAGTCAGAAAAAGGTACATAATGCCCGTATTCAGTCCAATACCCGCATCGCCACCACCTTCCAAGTTGCTTTCTCCCACGCCCTTGCACATCGCACACTGAGCCGTAGCGTCGTCTAAACCTACAAACAGAAATACACCAATGAAAAGCAGCAAAAGCAAATATTTAATTGACTTGTTCATGTTTCAACTATTTAAGAACCAAACAAAAAAAGGCGTGTTTGGTTCGTTTTGATTCTGCTGCAAAGGTACGGATTATTGGAGTGAAAGCCAGTAAAAATATCTTCCCTTGTGTTCAAACTATTGTCAAGGCTTGCCGCCGTTAACAAGGTTTCCACTTTTTGTTACTGTTTGCTCATTTTCTTTCGCCACTCCAAATAGCCCAATACTGCAATGACCGTATAAATCCCAAACAACAAACCCGATAAGTACCAACCTTTGTAGTACAACAAACCCACATAAATCGGGTCTGCAATTATCCATACCAGCCAGTTTTCCAGTTTTTTGCGGGCGGTCATCCACGTAGCGGTGAGGCTGAGGGCGGTAGTCAGCGCATCCCAAAAAGCAACATCGGTATCCGTCCATTTGTCCAAAACAAAGTACAATAAAATCGTGGCGAAAAGGGTAAAGGGAATGAGCGCAAGCCAAAGTTTTGGAGAGGTTGTGGTGATGGTCAAGGTGTTTTGTTGCTTGTTGTTTTTGCTGCCATAGACCCACTGCCACCAACCGTAAAGGGTCAAACCGAAATAAACAACCTGCAAACCCACATCAGAATACATCTGTGCATTGAAGGCAATCACAAAAAACAAGACCACATTCACCAGCCCCGCCAACCAACACCATACGTTTTCTTTTGCCGCCAAGGTGACGTAAAAAATGCCGCTGATGAGTGCGCCCAAGTCAATCCATGAAGAATTGAGCAAGGTATTCCATGCTTGTTGAAGAAAATCCATTTTCTAATTTTTCGTTAGTAACCATTGTCCACCACACGTTTTACGCCCAATATTGCCCCAAACTCCCAATGTCTGTGGTGTTGAGCATACGGTTTCATTATCAATGCCCAGCCATCTGCAAACGTTAATTCTGCTCCAAAACTCGCCATGCCTTTTATGTCTAACCATTTCATGTCGTTGCGCCGTTTGTTCTCCCCAAAAGGGCCTTCAATAACCGATTTAGTCTGAGGGTCGTTTTGCCAATATGCACCTTCCCATTTCTTGTTAACAAATACGTTGTAAATAAAACCCAGTTCTGCAAAAAATTGGATAGAACTGTATTTGTGGGTCGCAAAATAATACTTTATACCCGAAGCAATACCAACTTCATTTTGTACTTGATTGTACGAATAGTAGGATTTGGTTGGTAACTTGGTTGCGATTTCGCCCTCAATTAAATTGTAAACCCCACACTGCTGACATATATGTTTGCCCGAACTATGGGTATATCGAAAACCCATATACCAAACAAAACTATTTTCCAGACATTTATCTATGCCAATGTCGAGATTGAAGGCATCTATATAACTGGGTTGATTGAAATAAGGGATATTGCGATTTTCTGCCGATAGACTTAGAGACGCTCCACTTGTTTGGGCAAAAATCCCATTGAAGGAAAAAAGTGCTAAAAGGAAGAAGAAGTAGGTAATGATTCTCATAAACAATGATTTTTGTATGTTATAAACAACGTTTGTTTTCGTTGTTTTGGTTGCCTTTATGAAAATTTAAAAACCATTGAAAGTTGTATGTATAAATGCTCTCTATTACTTTTGTCTTTTACCCTTTGTCATTTGAAGGCATCTTGATTTTGCCTACTTTTGCAGCCATCAAATAACAAGTTCAATGACTAACTATTTAACAATAAATCCCAAAGAAATCCCAACGGCACAGCTTTTTGGCTACCTAACAGGAACCGTTGCGCCTCGTCCGATTGCCTTTGCGAGTACGGTGGATAAGGAGGGAAAAGTGAACCTCAGCCCGTTTAGTTTCTTCAATGTTTTTGGAGCGAATCCGCCTACAATGGTTTTTTCTCCTTCAAGGCGTGTGCGGGGAAATACGACCAAGGATACGCTCGACAATGTATTGGCAGTGCCAGAAGTGGTGATTAACATTGTGAATTACAGCATGGTACAGCAGATGTCCTTGAGTAGCACGGAATATCCAAAAGGGGTGAACGAGTTTGTGAAAGCTGGTTTTACGGAAGTCGTTTCCGAGAAAGTGAAACCGCCGAGAGTGGGCGAATCTCCTGCTGCTTTTGAGTGTATTGTGAAAGAGGTCATTGCTACGGGCGATGGGGGAGGAGCTGGAAATTTGGTGATTTGTGAGGTCGTTTTGGCACACTTCAAACCCGAAATTTTTGACGAAACAGGACAGGTAGATCCCTTCAAATTGGATGCTGTGGCTCGAATGGGCAGTAATTGGTATTGCAGAGCGAATGGTGAGATGGTTTTTGAAGTAGCTAAACCTCTGATGACCACGGGGATGGGTATTGACCAACTCCCCGATGTTATCCGCAACAGCCACATCTTGACGGGCAATGATTTGGGGCAATTGGGAAATGTAGAAAATCTTCCTTCAAAGGAATCCATTGCAGCTTTTGCAGTACAAAACCATGAGCTTCAATTATTGAGAGGAAAAAGTTTGAAAAAATCGGAATTTTTCCTTCAATTGCATCATTTGGCTCATACCTATTTGGAGCAAGGTAAGGTGGAGGAAGCATGGAAAATTTTGTTGCAGCCGATTCACTTTGAATAGTTTTTTATGCCAACAAGAGAAAACGGAAATTTTAGAAATTTCCGTTTTCAGTATTTTATACAGTTACCTCCTCCAAATTCTTCAATACAGCTTCTACGATTTGTGATGCGTACATTTTGGGCAAATCATGTCCCATACCTTCAATCCAAAGTGTTTTGGCATTGGGCATCATAGAAGCGGATTTTTCGCCATGTGGAAAAATTACCAAAGGATCGGATTTTCCGTGAACCACCAAAATCGGTATTTTTAGGTATTTTAATTCTTGAAGGCGAGAACCTGATGCTGCAATAGCTGCGCCATGTTGGTCTCTTACTTTGGCGTTAGAACCCCGTCTTTTGTGTCTTTCATAGAATGCTTTTTGGACGGCATTTTTGAGATCAATCTCATACGGCCCATCACCTCTCAATGCCAATCGTATCCCAACGCTGAATTTGGCTGCTTTTCGACTGTTGGGGCGGATAAGGTATTTGAGGGTCAATCTCACTAAATTGTGTCGAAAAGATTTGGGTACAGGCGGCAATTCAGGGTCGTTCATATAACCCGATGACATGATGGAAGTAAGTGTCAAAACCCTTTCGGAATGACTAATCGCCATTCTCTGGGCAATCATTCCGCCCATTGAAGCCCCAATGATGTGTGCTTTTTCGATTCCCAAAGTGTCCAAAATGGCAATGCCATCTTTTGCCATATCCTCTAAGGTGTAGGGGTTTTTCTTATCCCAATTTTTCATCCAATCCGACATTCCCAAACCTCGGTTGTCGTATCGAATGACATGATAACCAGCATCTACCAAGGGCTGGTAAAAGTGAGCAGGCCATCCCAACGCCGTTGTGCCATATCCCATCACCAGCAAAACCGCACCTTTGGGAGTGCCTTCAGGCACCATGGATTCGTACCAAATGTTGATGTCTCCAGATTTTGCAATCCCCGTTTTACCCGCCACAAACTTGGGTAATCCCTTTTCTTTCAACACTTCATCTATGATTTGGTCAGTTTCGGGTGGAATTTTGATGCCCGCATTGACATAGAACCATGTGCCAACAGTGGCCAATGCAGCAGGAACGAGAATAGGAAGCATAAATATATCGTTTAGTTTGGTGATGAATGTTGAATTTCGCTGCGGTATTTCACCGTAGAAGGAGCAATACCGAAATGTAAAGGTAATTGAATGTCTGGAGTTACCAATTGTAGTCCAATTTTGATGATGGCAAGGTGGTGAATGGTATGTTCGATGTTGTACAAAAGTTCTCTGTCAAAACAAGTCCTTACGGTCAATACATCATCCGTGTTGGGGTTGTAGGCTACATGAAGCTGCAAATTAGGATTCGGTTGACAAGTTGGTAGGGCTTCAATGATAGCATCAATGGCCTGAATTGCAGATGGAGGCTCTTGTTCTATTTCTTTGTTTCTCTGTCTTTTGTCATAATCAATAATTCCTTGCTCGCTTTGTGCTTGCTGTAACAAACACTGAAAAAATTCAATTAAATGGCGGCTATGTTGACCAATATTTGAATTGAACAATAAGGGAATTGTTTGACAATAGGCGGCAGCTGAAATTTGATTCAAATATATTTTTGCATCTTCGAGTAGTGCTATTGCAACCTTAGTTGGTGTCATTTGATATAAAAATTTGGTTTTCATAGTGCATAAACGGAACAAAATGCAGAATAAATGTTGTTTCAATTGTCAAATATAAAACAAAACTTCCATCTTATGCCTAATAAAATAAGCAGCACAATAGATTTTTTACACCACCAGTGGCTTCAATTATTTGACGAAAACACAGTAAACGAACCTGTTGTGAAAGAACAATGGCAAAATATACTGAAACATTACCAAGAATCCTCCCGATACTACCACAATTTAACACACCTTCAAGAATTGTTTGAATTACTACTTCCCTTCAAACAAAAATTGGAGCATCCCAAAGCGGTCTATTTTGCTATTTTTTACCACGACATCATTTACAGTTCACTCCGAAAAGACAACGAACTAAAAAGCGCCGAATATGCGGACAAAGTACTGCCTCTATTGAAGGTCGATACCACAACGATTCAATTGGCTTACAGCCTCATTTTAGCCACCAAAGACCATCATGCCCTCTTGCCCTCCAATGATTTTCACTATTTTTTGGATGCGGATTTGGCGATTTTGGGAGCAGATTGGGAAAAATATGAAGCCTATTCCAAGGCGATTCGCCAAGAATACCGACACGTTCCTTCAATCCTTTATAAACGTGGTCGCCGAAAAGTGCTGCAACACCTACTTCAAAAAGCGCCTTTGTACTATACGCCTGAATTTTTTGAACGCTTTGAAGCACAGGCGAGGGCGAATGTGCGGATGGAATTGAAGTTGTAGTAGGTGTTTAAACTTCGGTAGTTTCTGATTAAAACATGGGTGGGTTATGATAAAAGTACAATATTTTGAGTGCTGTAACTACCGAAGTTTTCTTCTTTATTTTTGCACATAAGACTTATCGCTGGCTAAAAGTGTTGATTTTACATAGATTTAGCCACTGATACGATTTTTATTAAAATATAACCGTCTTATTCCCATGGATAAACACCCTATCCTGAAAGACCAACTTCAATGCCCTTGACAAAACGATTTTCTCTATATCCCTACCCACCTTTACCATGTCTTGCCACGTTAAGCGGTGATTTACTTCAATGGAGATTTTTGTAGATTGGAAAAATCTATTCAACCCTCCAAAATCATCAAAGTAATTCCCGTTTTAGTAACGACTATCAATCTCGCTTCCTCCAATTTAGCTGTAATATCTTCCCAATAGTTTCTAAAAAACTGGTTGAGCAGCAAATCCCAAACATGCTAATATATCTGCCTCCTCCAAAAAAGGATAGGCTTCCAAAATATCCTGATGGCTATCTCCTGCCGCCAAATACTCCAAAATGGTTCGTACCGTAATTCGCATCTCTCTGATAATGGGTTTACCATTACAAATTGACTGATTCACTGTAATTCGATTCGCTACTAAGTTTTGCATGCATCTTGATTTTACAATAAAAGTAAACACTTAATGCCTATTCTACAAATAGGAGAGGGAAATGGTTTCCAAACAAATTCTAAAAAACACTTTACAATCTGATTCCCTTAGAAGGTTTGTTTCAGACGAATTAAAATATAACCGTCTTATTCCCATGGATAAACACCCTATCCTGAAAGACCAACTTCAATGCCCTTGACAAAACGATTTTCTCTACATCTCTCCCTGCTTTCGCCATGTCTTGCCACGTCAAGCGGTGATTCACTTCAATGACATTCTGCTCAATAATCGGTCCCTCGTCCAAATCGTCGTTCACAAAATGCGCCGTTGCACCAATGATTTTCACGCCTCGATTGAAGGCTTGTTTGTAGGGATTTGCGCCAATGAAAGCAGGAAGGAAAGAGTGGTGAATGTTGATGATGCGGTTGGAATAATGTTGGACAAAACTCCCATTGAGGATTCGCATATACTTCGCCAAAACCAAATATTCGGGGTTGTAAATCTTCAATGCCTTCAAAATCATCTCCTCGTGTTCTTCTCGTGTTTTGTGGAGGTGGTCAATGTAGTGAAACGGAATCCCAAACTTAGCGACCAAAGGCTGTAAAATGTTGTGGTTGCTAATAACCGCTAAAATATTGGCATCCAATTCGTCATAAGCATATCGAATCAACAAATCTCCCAAGCAATGGTGTTCTTTGGTGACTAAAAGCACGATGTCCTTTTTCTTTTGGGGATTGAGGCGAATGTTTGCCGTATCGGGCAATTCCTTTTGCAGTTTCTCCAAAACCTCATGGGAGTTGCCTTCTCCTGCAAACTCTGTTCGCATAAAGAAGTGATTACTGGAATTGTCGACATATTCATCGTTCTTCAATACATTGAAGTCGCTTTCGTAGAGTGTTTTGGTGATGCGATACACCAATCCTTTTTCGTCGGGGCAGTCGATTAGAAGTATGTGAGCTGTCATTTGTTTATTTGTTTTAAAAGAGTCTTACATTCAAGTCACAAATGCAAGCTTTAAAAGAAACCATCTGTTTCTGCACTAAAACACAAAAGTAGGAAAACTCTAAGCTTAAAAGCAGTGCTTCATCAAAAAATCGCTCAAATTGAAGATGCAGGTTGATGATGTTTTTGATGCACCATTGAAGGGCTTTAAAGAATATAGGTAGCAATCTCATTATTTCCTAAAACGAAAAAGAAAAAGCCGCTAAACGGGTAGGTGTTTAGCGGCTTTGGTTAGGGTTTAGTGTTTTTATTTAGGAAATGTCTACTCAGTTGTCGAGGCGGACTCCTGTTAGGTCGGCTCCTCTTAGGTTGACATCACTTGGGGCGACTCCTCTTAGGCTGGCGAAACTTAGGTTGGCGAAACTTAGGTCGGCTCTAAATAGGTCGGCTCCAATTAGGTTGGCGAAACTTAGGTTGGCTTTACTTAGGTTGGCTTCAATTAGCATGGCTTTCATTAGGTTGGCTTCTCTTAGGTTGGCTTCTCTTAGGTCGGCATCACTTAGGTTGGCACCACTTAGGTCGGTTTTCATTAGGTTGGCTTCTCTTAGGTTGGTTTCTCTTAGGTCTGCCCACATTAGGTTGGCTTCTCTTAGGTCTGCCCACATTAGGTTGGCTTTACTTAGGTTGGCACCACTTAGGTCAACTTCTTTAAAATCTCTTTGTCCTGCGGCATAGGCTGCCAATAATTCTTGTGCGGTCATGTTGTTTTGATTTTGTTGATGAATGAATTTGGTTTAGGAAAATAGAGTGTTGAATAATCGCCGCTCAACGGGTAGGTGTTTAGCGGCTTTGGTTAGGGTTTATTGTTTTTATTGAGGGGTGTAGCCTATTACGTTAGTTAGGATGGCATCCGTTAGGTCGGCTTTTAGGAAGGCTCCCGTTAGGTCGGCTCCACTTAGGTCGGCGTAACTTAGGTTGGCATCACTTAGGTAGGCTTCTCTTAGGTTGGCAGAACTTAGGTTAGCTCCACTTAGGTCGGCATGATTTAGGCTGGCATCACGTAGGTTGGCATCACGTAGGTCGGCTCCTCTTAGGTTGACATCACGTAGGATGGCATCTGTAAGATTGACTCTACCTAGTCCGGCTTCACTTAGGTCGGCATAACTTAGGTAGGCATCACTTAGGTCGGCTTCTCTTAGGTTGGCAGAACTTAGATTGGCTTCTCTTAGGTCGGCTCCTTTTAGGTTGGCTCGAAATAGGAGCGCTCCACTTAGGTTGACCCTAATTAGGATGGCTCCACTTAGGTCGGCTCCTCTTAGGTCGGCTCCTTGAAAACCTATTTGTCCTGCGGCATAGGCAGCCAATAATTCTTCTGCGGTCATTAAGAAAAATTTGGCATCACTTAGTTCGACTTCATATAGGTCGGCATTACTTAGATCGGCATTACTTAGGTCGGCACCACTTAAGTCGGCTTCTAGTAGGTTGGTACCATATAGGTAGGTATAAGCCAGGTTAGTCTGACTTAGCCCAGCTTTAGTTAGATTGGCATCTTTTAGGTGGGCATCAGTTAGGTTAGCTCCACTTAGATTAGCTCCACTTAGGTTGGCTTCATTGAAGAAAGTACAATGTAGATTAGCTCCACTTAGATTAGCTCCACTTAGGTTGGCTTTATCCAATTGGGTTTGCTTTAGGTCAGCCCCACTTAGGTCAGCCCCACTTAGGTCAACTCCAATTAGTTCGGCTCGAAATAGCTTGGCTCCTCTTAGGTCAGCTCCTTTAAAATCTCTTTGTCCTGCGGCATAAGCTGCCAATAATTCTTGTGCGGTCATGTTGTTTTGATTTTGTTGATGAATGAATTTGGTTTAGGAAAATAGAGTGTTGAATAATCGCCGCTAAACGGGTAGGTCTTTAGCGGCTTTGGTTAGGGTTTAGTGTTTTTATTGAGGGGTGTAGCCTATTACGTTAGTTAGGTTGGCTTCGCTTAGGAAGGCATTTCTTAGGTCGGCTCGAAATAGGTTGGCTCCACTTAGGTCGGCTCCACTTAGGTCGGCTTCCGTTAGGTTGGCTCTACTTAGGTCAGCTTCCGTTAGGTTGGCTCCACTTAGGTCGGCTCCACTTAGGTTGACTCCACTTAGGTTGATGCCTCTTAGGTCGGTTCTACTTAGGTTGGCTCTACTTAGGTTGGCTTCACGTAGGTCGGCATTACTTAGGTGGGCATCACGTAGGTCGGTTTGACTTAGGTCGGCTTCTCTTAGGTCAGCATCTGTAAGATTGACTCTACCTAGTCCGGCTCTTCTTAGGTTGGCTCCTCTTAGGTCGGTTTGACTTAGGTCGGCTCTTCTTAGGTTGGCAGAACTTAGATTGGCTTCTCTTAGGTTGGCTCCTTTTAGGTTGGCTCGAAATAGGAGCGCTCCACTTAGGTCGGCTTCTCTTAGCTTGGCTCCTCTTAGGTCGGCTCCTCTTAGGTCGGCTCCTTGAAAACCTATTTGTCTCGCGGCATAGGCAGCCAATAATTCTTCTGCGGTCATTAAGAAAAATTTGGCATCACTTAGTTCGACTTCATATAGGTCGGCATTACTTAGATCGGCATTACTTAGGTCGGCACCACTTAAGTCGGCTTCTAGTAGGTTGGTACCATATAGGTAGGTATTAGCCAGGTTAGCGTGACTTAGCCCAGCTTTAGTTAGATTGGCATCTTTTAGGTGGGCTAATGTTAGGTTAGCTCCACTTAGATTAGCTCCACTTAGGTTGGCTTCATTGAAGAAAGTATAATGTAGATTAGCTCCACTTAGATTAGCTCCACTTAGGTTGGCTTTATTCAAACCGGTTTGCTTTAGGTCAGCCCCACTTAGGTCAGCCCCACTTAGGTTGGCTTTATTCAACTCGGTTTGCTTTAGGTCAGCCCCACTTAGGTCAGCCCCCGTTAGGTCAACTCCAATTAGTTCGGCTCGAAATAGCTTGACTCCATGTAGGTCGGCTCCTTTAAAATCTCTTTGTCCTGCGGCATAGGCTGCCAATAATTCTTGTGCGGTCATGTTGTTTTGTTTTTTGTTTGATGAATGAATTTGGTTTAGGAAAATAGGGTGTTGAATAATCGCCGCTAAACGGGTAGGTGTTTAGCGGCTTTGGTTAGGGTTTAGTGTTTTTATTAAGGGGTGTAGCCTATTACGTCAGTTAGGATGGCATCCGTTAGGTTGGCTTTAGTTAGGTTGGCACCAGTTAAGTCGGCTCCACTTAGGTTGGCAAAAGTTAGGTTGGCTCCTCTTAGGTTGGCGTTTCTTAGGTTGGCGTTTCTTAGGCTGGCGTGACTTAGGTCGGCGTCGCTTAGGTTTGATTTGCTTAGATTGGCACCACTTAGGTCGGCATTTCTTAGTTTAGCCCCCTTTAAGTCGACTTTTGTAAAATCTCGTACTCCTGCGGCATAGGCTACCAATAATTGTTCTGTTGTCATCTTACGATAAAAGCCGATTACACCATTTAGGTTAACGGCAATTAGGTTGATTCCACTTAGGTTGGCTTCACTTAGGTCAGCACCACTTAGGTCAGCTCCACTTAGGTTGGCATCACTTAGGTTGGCTCTACTTAGGTCAGCGCCACTTAGGTTGGCTCTACTTAGGTCGGCTCCAATTAAGTCGGCTCCACTTAAGTCGGCTCCACTTAGATTGGCTTCACTTAGGTTGCTCCCATTTAGGTCGGCTCCACGTAGGTTAGCTCCACTTAGGTCGATGCCACTTAGGTCGGCTTCACTCAGGTTTACATAGTCATCTTCTTCGCTACTAACTACTTCGGCTTTAGTAAAACATCGTTTATATCCTCTGTAAGCATTCAATAATTCTTCTACTGTGATACTAATACTATATCCTATTATACTACTTAGATCGGTATCTTCTACGAAGGTATCCACTAGGTTGGCGTTAGCTAAGTTAGTGTTAGTTAGATTGGTTCTGTTTAGGTTAGCACCACTTAGGTTGGCGTTAGCTAAGTTAGCGTTAGTTAGGTTAGTGCTAGTTAAGTTAGCATAACTTAAGTTAGCGTTAGTTAACTTAGCGTTAGTTAGGTTAACACCATTTAAGAAAGCATCACTTAGGTCAACATCACTTAAGTCAGCATCACTTAGGTCGACACCATTTAGCTCTACGCCTATAAAATCTCTTTGTCCTGTGGCATAGGCTGCCAATAATTCTTGTACGGTCATGTTGTTTTGATTTTGTTGATGAATGAATTTGGTTTAGGAAAATAAGGTGTTGAATAATCGCCGCTAAACGGGTAGGTGTTTAGCGGCTTTGGTTAGGGTTTAGTGTTTTTATTGAGGGGTGTAGCCTATTACATCAGTTAGGTTGGCTTCCATTAGGTAGGCACCACTTAGTTCGGCTCCTCTTAGGTTAGCTCCTCTTAGGTCGGCACCACTTAGATTGGCTCTACTTAGGTTGGCTCCTCTTAGGTCGGCTCTACTTAGGTTGACACCACTTAGGTTGGCTCCCTTTAGGTAGGCTCCCGTTAGGTAGGCTTCACTTAGGTTGGCTTCACTTAGGTCGGCTCCACTTAGGGAGGCTTCACTTAGGTCAGATCCTCTTAGGTCGGCTCCTCTTAGGTAGGCACCACTTAGGTCGGCTTCTCTAAAATCTCTTTGTCCTGCGGCATAAGCTGCCAATAATTTTTGTACGGTCATGTTGTTTTGATTTTGTTGATGAATGAATTTGGTTTAGGAAAATAGAGTGTTGAATAATCGCCGCTCAACGGGTAGGTGTTTAGCGGCTTTGGTTAGGGTTTAGTGTTTTTATTAAGGGGTGTAGCCTATTACGTTAGTTAGGATGGCATCGCTTAGGTCAACTTTAGTTAAGTTGGCACCCGTTAGGTTAGCTCCACTTAAGTTGGCATTACCTATACAAGCATCCGTTAGATTGGCATCGGTTAGATTGGCACCACTTAGATTGGCTTCTTTTAGGTTAACATTAGTTAGGTTGGCACCACTTAGGTTGGTGCCACTTAGATTGGCATTAGTTAGCCAGATATCAGTTAGGTTGATACCACTTAGGTCAACACCCTCTAGCTCGACTGTCTCAAATAATGTTTGCCCTGCGGCACATGCGCTCACTAATTCGTCTCGAGACATTCTCCAAGTAAATTTTAATCCTATCGCTTTAGTAAAGTTAGTGCAAGTTAGGTCGGCACCAGTTAGGTCCACATTAGTTAAATCGGCATTATACAGGTCGGCGTAACTTAGGTTGGCACCACTTAGGTTAGCATCCTCTAGGTTAGCATTATATAGGGATGCCTTACTTAGGTTGGCACCACTTAGGTTGGCACTCTCTAGCTCGGCACTCTCTAGGTTGGCACCACTTAGGTCTGCGCCACTTAGGTTGGTATCAGATAGATTGGAATCCTTTAGATTGGCGTTACTTAGATTGGCGTTACTAAAGTTACTCTCATTTAGGTCACCTTCAGCTAGGGAAGCCCCACTTAGGTTGATACCACTTAGGCTAACTCCTTTTAGCTCGGCATACATCAGATAGAGTTTCGAAAAATCTCTTCGTCCTTGGACATAAGCTACAAATAATTCTTGTTCGGTCATGTTGTTTTGATTTTGTTGATGAATGAATTTGGTTTAGGAAAATAAGGTGTTGATAAATCGCCGCTAAACGGGTAGGTGTTTAGCGGCTTTGGTTAGGGTTTATTGTTTTTATTCAGGGGTGTAGCCTATTACGTTAGTTAGGTTGGCTTTAGTTAGGTTGGCACCAGTTAGGTTGGCTCCAGTTAAGTTGGCACCACTTAGGTAGGCTCTAGTTAGGTTCGCATTAGTTAGGTCGGCTCCACTTAAGTTGGCTCCACCTAGGTCGGCTCCACATAGGATTGTTCCACTTAGGTCGGCATTACTTAGGTCGGCTTTTCTTAGGTCTGCTCCACTTAAGTCGGCTCCACTTAGGTTGGCAAAAGTTAGGTCGGCTTCTATTAGGTAGGCTCGAAATAGGTAGGCTTTACTTAGGTCGGCTTCTCTTAGGTCGGCTTTTATTAGTTCGGCTTCTACTAGCTTGATGCCTCTTAGGTTGATGCCTCTTAGGTCGGTTCTACTTAGGTTGGCTCCAATTAGGTTGGCTCCACTTAGGTCGGCTCCACTTAGGTTGGCTCCAATTAGGTAGGCTCCTCTTAGGTCGGCTTCTCTTAGGTCAGCATCTGTAAGATTGACTCTACCTAGTCCGGCTCTTCTTAGGTAGGCATCACTTAGGTCGGCTCCACTTAGGTCGGCTCCACTTAGGTCGGCTCCACATAGGTTGACTCCACTTAGGTTGATGCCTCTTAGGTCGGCTCCACTTAGGTTGACTTGAAGTAGCTTGGCTTCTCTTAGGTCAGCTCCTTTAAAATCTCTTTGTCCTGTGGCATAAGCTGCCAATAATTCTTGTGCGGTCATGTTGTTTTGATTTTGTTGATGAATGAATTTGGTTTTAAAAAAAATGCTTGTACTGAAAATTGACTTGTTTTCAGTTGCTTTATTCCAATAGACGAATTGAGTGTATCGTTTTGAAGATTTTGTTTTATTTTTTTAAAAAAAAAATTTAACATGAAATGTCCTTGGGGACAAATGAAAATTAAAAATACACGTTGTAATCAATTATTTATGAAATGAACTTTGTAAAGTTATTTTTGAAGCGTTTCTTGGTTAATCCCTATACTGTTAAGGAGGTGAAAGGAAGTAGATAGAACACCTTTTTTCCTAAAACGGAAAAGAAAAAGCCGCTAAACGGGGAGTTGTTTAGCGGCTTTGGATTGAAGTTTGGTGAAAACTCGTTATCTTTATCTAATTATCCAATCTCTAATATCCAACTATGCCCGACCCTAAAAAAGACAAAAACGAACAAGAAGAACAAATTAGCTCCTTTCTCGGCAAATTTGCGGCGTATTTTGAGTCGGATAATACGGCTGAATACGATGAGTATGAAGGAGAACAAAGTGAGTTTGAACGCTTGACCATTGAAGACTATGTAGAGCCGTATATGCCCGAAAATGTGGCGGAGAGGATTCAGCGATTGCAGCAAATAGCGGCTTCAATTGAAGGAAAGGTAATTACGGATGTTGAAAACCACCAACTTCCAACGGATAAAGAATTTTCGATTGACTACAAAAACAGTTTGAATCCGAGTCAATTTTTGGCGGCAACGACATTGAAAGGCAGCATTTTGGTCATTGCAGGGGCAGGCAGTGGCAAGACCCGCACGATTACCTACCGATTGAGTTATATGATAGAAAGTGGAATTCCGCCCGAAAGCATTTTGCTGCTGACTTTCACCCGAAAAGCGGCACACGAAATGGTCAAACGGAGTTCGCAGCTTTTGCAGAACAAGGCGGTTGATAGGGTAATGCGGGGAACTTACCATGCTTTTTCGAATCACATCCTCCGCAAATACGCCAAAATCATCGGACTTTCTGCCAATTTCACCATCATTGATACTGTGGATTCGCAGGATATTATAGACTTGATTCGCAATGAGTTGAACTTCACCAAAAAGAGCCGAGCCTTCCCCCGCAAGAATCGGGTGCAAAACATCATCTCGAAATCCCGCAACTGCAATATCCCTATCAAAAGTGTTTTGGAGCGAGAATACACCGCTTTGTTGGAGTTTGAAGAAGAATTGGTATCTATTGCGAATGTGTATAAAAAGTACAAACGGGGAAACCAGATTTTGGACTACGATGATTTGATGGAGATTTTGCGGGATGCTTTGAGGGACAACCTTCAATTTAGGCGCAAGGTTCAGGCGGATTTTCAGTACATTATGGTCGACGAGTTTCAAGATACCAATGTGGTACAGAAAGAAATTGTGGATTTGATTGCGAAAAAGAACCGAAATTTGATGATTGTAGGCGATGATTCTCAAAGTATTTACGCTTTTCGTGGGGCGAATTTTGAAAATATTTTGACCTTCCCTGCTACCTATCCCGAATGTAAGGTCATCAAATTGGAGCAAAATTATCGAAGTACGCAAGATATTCTGAACTTTACGAATAACATCGTCAAAAATGCCAAAATTGGCTATCCCAAAAAGCTGTTTTCGACCAATGCCAATCAATGGAAGCCCATTATCTGCAAATTTTATGATCAAGAAGAAGAGGCGGATTTCATTGCAGATAAAATCATGGAACTGCGTGAAAAAGACATTTCACTCGACCAAGTAGCCGTTTTGTACCGCAATACTTTTCATGGAAATTTTATACAAGCGGCTTTGCTTCAACGTAATATCCCCTATGTGGTAGTGGGTGGAATCAAGTTTGTGGAGCGGCGACATGTCAAAGACATCATTGCTTACCTTCGGTTGATACTCAATCCATTGGATGCGGTGTCGTGGAATCGAATATTGAAGATGATTTCAGGCATTGGCAAGGTGACAGCGAGTAAAATCGTTGACGAAATCGCCAAAAACAAGGGCAAAATTGACTTTACCAATTTTGAAAAACGCAAATACGGTTCTGCGCTTACCGACCTGCAAGATGCCCTCAACAAGGCTGCAAATCCGAATATTCCGATTGCGTCGAAAATAGATATTTTGCGAAAATACTACACGCCTTTGTTGAAGCTAAAAGAGGACGATTACGAAACCCGACTGAAGGATGTGGAAGTGCTTTATACGCTTGCTTGCCGCTACGAAAACCTCGAAAAGTTTTTGTCCGATTTTGCGCTTGACCCGCCTTCTGCCAAGTTTCAAGACCAAGTGCGTCCACTGATTGACGAAAGTGAGGACAAACCTGTGACGCTTTCCACGATTCACTCTGCAAAAGGTTTGGAGTGGTACGCTGTTTTTGTGCCACATTTGATTGATGGCGTATTCCCGTCTTCTCGTTCATTGAGCAATATTGACGATATGGAGGAAGAACGGCGCTTGTTTTATGTGGCTTGCAGTCGGGCGAAGGAACAGTTGTATTTGACTTTGCCTTCTTATGTTTTTTCTTGGGATCAGACTTATACGATGCCTTCTCGGTTTTTGATTGAAGTGGAGAAGGAGTTGTATCGGGTGGAGGATGAGAGTTGAGTTTTTGAACAAGAACTGGCAGATGCAAAGGAACTTTGCTAAGTGAAACTTTGGCAACAGTTTCCAACTTTGCCAACAGTTGAACGACCCATTTTTGAATAAGAACGCTAGATGGAAATGAACTACTTGTATGATGAGTTCTATATTTAATTTCCCTTCAAATTCCCCTTACACCTTCTCCTTCATTGACATACCGACACAGCGGCGGATAATGAAAAATGATTGCTCGCCATAAGTAGCTCAAAAAACATACTTATGGCGAATAATAAAAAACTATTGGTCGCCGTAAGTGTTTAAGGAGAAAACATTTTCAGTGTATGGAGAATAGAATCATCGGTCGAAAAAAGGAAAGCGAAATCTTAAAACAGGCTTTAGATTCTCACGAAGCAGAGATGGTTTCGGTGATTGGTAGAAGGCGTATCGGCAAAACGTTCTTGGTGACTTCTACTTATCAAGATAAAATTGTGTTTGAACTAACTGGAATTCAAAATGCGTCCTTAAAAACACAGCTTACCAATTTTCGGGATGTACTGGAGGAATCTATGGATATACCCTTTCCTATGGAAGTTCCTAGTGATTGGACAACTGCTTTTCGATTGCTAAAAACTTATTTGAAGCCAAAGTTGGGCGACTACAAAAAAGTGATTTTTTTTGATGAATTGCCTTGGCTCGCAAGTCACAAGTCGGGCTTTTTACAGGCATTTGGGTACTTTTGGAATAGTTGGGCTTCGCGTCAAAACTTGGTAGTGGTCATTTGCGGTTCGGCAGCTTCTTGGATGATTCAAAAGGTGGTCAACAATAAAGGAGGGCTTCACAATAGAATCACGCAAAGGATTGAATTGAAGCCTTTTAATTTAAGCGAAACCAAACAATATCTGCAATCTCGAAACATATTTTTTGATCATTATCAGATTCTACAAATCTATATGGTTTTGGGAGGAGTTCCCCATTATTTGAAGGAAATCAGGCCTGGCAAAAGTGCTATTCAAAACATTGACGAAATTTGTTTTTCGGATACAGGATTGCTGAAAAATGAGTTTGTGAATCTGTATGCGGCTCTTTTTAAAAATGCAGACAAGCATACAGAAGTGATCAGAGCATTGGCAGGCATCAGGAGCGGAATGACCAGATTGGAAATTGGCGAACAACTCAAACTTCAAAGTGGAGGGGGCTTGACAACTATCTTGAATGAACTCGAACAATCTGGTTTCATAGCAAGTTACTTTCCGTTTGGGAAAAAGAAAAGAGCGAAATTGTACCGTTTGACAGACGAATATTCCTTATTTTATCTAAAATTTATGGAAACAAGGGTGCAAGGTGGACAAGGAACCTGGAAACACCTTAGTCAGACACAGACCTACAAATCGTGGAGTGGATATGCTTTTGAAAGCATCTGCCTCAAACATTTGGCACAAATCAAGAAGGCTTTGGGCATTTCGGGGGTATATGCTTTGTCTTCGACCTTTTACAAAAAGGGAAATTCTGCGGAAAAAGGGGCACAAATTGACTTGTTGTTGGATCGAAATGACCACGTAATCAACTTATTTGAAATTAAGTTTTACAACGATGAATGGAGTCTGACTAAAATGATGGCAGATGAATTGAAAACGAAAAAAAGTGTCTTTAAAAGATATACAAACACCAAAAAGCAAATTTTTTGGACACTCATCACTACTTTTGATTTGCAACACAATCAGCACAGTTTAGGCTTGATAGACAATATTTTGACAATGGATGTTTTGTTTGAAGCCTAAAACACGTATTTTCTACTCTGTGTAAAAACTTCTCACACACTCCAAGACCCTCATCTGCTCTGATTCCTTCAATTCAAAAAACAGTGGCAATCGCACCAAACAATCTGCAAAGCGCTCACAATTGGGCAATTCTCGACCATCGTGTTTGGAGGCATAAAAGGGACTTAGGTGGAGAGAGAGGTAGTGGAAAACAGCGTGAATGTCGTTTTTGCGGAGATGTTGAATCAAGGCAGTGCGCTCTGATAAGCTGTTGCAGGTGAGGTAAAAAAGGTGTCCATTGTTGGTGGCGAAATTGGGAATATAGGGTAATTGAAGTTTTCCTTCTTGTTGAAGGGGCTGCAATTCGTCAAAATACCTTTTCCAAATAGATTTTCTTTTCGCTTGAATTTGAGGCAGTTCTTCAATTTGAGCATACAAAAAAGCAGCGACAATTTCGGAGGGCAAAAAAGAAGACCCGACATCCATCCATCCGTATTTATCGACTTCTCCCCTAAAAAATGCCGAACGATTCGTACCTTTTTCCCAAATAACTTCTGCTCGCTTCGCAAATCGAGCATCGTTCACCGCCAACATTCCGCCCTCTCCTGCAATGATGTTTTTGGTCTCATGAAACGAAAAAGCTGCCAAATCTCCAATGCCTCCCAATGGTTTTCCTTTGTAAAAAGCATCTATGGCTTGCGCTGCATCTTCAATAATAGCCAAACCATGCTTGTCTGCAATCGCTTGTATGGCATTCATATCACAGGCAATTCCTGCATAATGCACTACGACAATGGCTTTGGTTTTGGAGGTAATCAAGGCTTCAATTTTAGAGGGGTCTATATTGGGATGATTCGGCAAACTATCTGTAAACACGATTTTTGCGCCCCGCAATACGAAGGCATTGGCGGTCGAAACGAAGGTGTAGGCAGGTATGATGACCTCATCTTCTGGCTGTATGTCCAATAAGATTGCAAACAATACCTTGTTCCAATCTTCGAAGAACTCCTTTTGAGTTTCTTACGAGCCATACTAAAAGTACTTTGCCACCAGTTCGTCTAATGCTCCGATTTGTGAAAAGAAATCTATTAGTTCCACAGACAAACTTCTCTTTAAACAATTTAGTATCAATAGTGTAACTTCTGAAAGTCAGCTTGCATTTACGAGTAAATGCACTATTGTGAACACAGTATTTTGATTTTTCATGTTCTGCTCTTCCATAAACTTTTTAACTCAGAGATAATCTGTAAATTTACTGCTCGCATTAGAGGATTTTTAGTGATTTTCAAGTAATTGTATGAATCTGTAAAATTACTATATTATCTCCTCTTGCTTTTTTTACCTTAATTGAATGACATTGGATCGAAATGACCACGTAATCAATTTATTTGAAATTAAGTTTTACAACGATGAATGGAGTTCCGACTAAAATGATGGCAGATGAATTGAAAACGAAAAAAGTGTCTTTAAAAGATATACAAACACCAAAAGCAAATTTTTTGGACACTCATCACTACTTTTGATTTGCAACACAATCAGCACAGTTTAGGCTTGATAGACAATATTTTGACAATGGATGTTTTGTTTGAAGCCTAAAACACGTATTTTCTACTCTGTGTAAAAACTTCTCACACACTCCAAGACCCTCATCTGCTCTGATTCCTTCAATTCAAAAACAGTGGCAATCGCACCAAACAATCTGCAAGCGCCACAATTGGGCAATTCTCGACCATCGTGTTTGGAGGCATAAAAGGGACTTAGGTGGAGAGAGAGGTAGGAAAACAGCGAATGTCGTTTTTGCGGAGATGTTGAATCAAGGCAGGGCGCTTCCGATAAGCTGTTGCAGGTGAGGTAAAAAAGGTGTCCATTGTTGGTGGCGAAATTGGGAATATAGTAATTGAAGTTTTCCTTCTTGTTGAAGGGGCTGCACTCCGTCAAAATACCTTTTCCAAATAGATTTTCTTTCGCTTGAATTTGAGGCAGTTCTTCAATTTGAGCATACAAAAAAGCAGCGACAATTTCGGAGGGCAAAAAAGAAGACCTCGACATCCATCCATCCGTATTTATCGACTTCTCCCCAAAAATGCCGAACGATTCGTACCTTTTTCCCGCAATAACTTCTGCTCGCTTCGCAAATCGAGCATCGTTCACCGCCAACATTCCGCCCTCTCCTGCAATGATGTTTTTGGTCTCATGAAACGAAAAAGCTGCCAAATCTCCAATGCCGCCCAATGGTTTTCCTTTGTAAAAAGCATCTATGGCTTGCGCTGCATCTTCAATAACATACAAACCATGCTTGTCTGCAATGGCTTGTATGGCATTCATATCACAGGCAATTCCTGCATAATGTACTACGACAATGGCTTTGGTTTTGGAGGTAATCAAGGCTTCAATTTTAGAGGGGTCTATGTTGGGATGGTTCGGCAAACTGTCTGCAAACACGATTTTTGCGCCCCGCAATACGAAGGCATTGGCGGTGGAAACAAAGGTGTAGGCAGGTATGATGACCTCATCTTCTGGCTGTATGTCCAATAAGATTGCAGACATTTCGAGGGCATCGGTGCAGGAGGTGGTGAGGAGTGTTTTTTTGAAGTGGTATTGGTTTTCAAAGAATTGCTGACATTTTTTGGTAAAATGCCCATTTCCTGAGATTTTTCCTGTTTGGATGGCTTCTTGAATGTATTGGAGTTCGTTGCCGATGATGAAGGGGCGGTTGAAGGGGATGTGGTTGGTCATTTGAGATTGGTTTTGGAGTAAAATTACGGAATAACTGGTAAATAGTGGTTCTGTTAGGAACTCTAACGGCTTATGCTTAATTTTGGCTGCTCTTTTCACCAAAAAGTAACCAAGTGAATTCTCAAGAAAATACGCAACAAAAACCCCTTCGTAAAAAGCGAAAGAAACAGGTGACTACACCTTTTGATAAATTGGTGGGGCAATACAGTATTTGGCTGTTATTGGGGCTGACAATGGTTTTGGGGTTTGTTATTTTTTGGGACTACCTGTCATTGCATAAAATCTTTTATTTCAAGGATATCGGTAGTGATTCGGTGAATCAGAACTTGGCGGATATTCTCAACAAGGCACTGTATGGTATTGGACATTTTGACTTATCCAATTGGAGCTTTTACCATGCCATGGGTATGCCTCATTCCGGTGGTAGCAATAATTTTCGGATTCCAAATTCTGTAAATATTCTTAGTGACATTTCTCAGTTTTTTCAGGGAAATTCAGCGGTATATGCTGTGTCTTACAAATTGTGGCTGAACTGGGGTATCTGTGCTATTTTGGGTTTTCTGTATTTGAGGGTATTGGGATTGAATCGTTTTACGGCTGTTGTAGGTGGACTTTTGGTAGCTTTTTGTGGTCAAAATGTGGCATCGAGTACTTGGCATTCCGAAATCTTCCATATCCATCGGTGTCTAATTATCCTTTTGTCCTTCGAACTGCTGTTGTCTCGCCGTATATGGTGGTTGTTACCGATTGCCTTATTTACTTTGTCTATTCCAGACTTGTATTTCTATACCGAATTTTTGGCGGTTTATGGACTTGTGCGAATTGTAGCAAAATTTGGCTGGAATTGGAAAAAGATTGGAATTGTTGGTCTGCAAACCGCAGGGTTGGGCTTGCTATCCATTGTTTTTCGTGCGCCCAACTTTTTAAGGAGTGTTCAGAAAGTGTTGGATTCACCTCGGGTAAGTGGCCCATCTTCTTATGCAGGACAACTGATGGATACACCCATTTTCGGTTTTGACAAGGCGATCAACTATGCAACAGCTATTTTGCGGACGTTTCACAATGATATCATGGGCATTGGAAGTAATTTTCAGGGATGGCACAACTACCTCGAAGCACCTACTTTTTATATTGGTATGCTTACCTTGTTGTTGGTTCCTCTGGCTTTTCCCTACTTCAATCGCCGACAAAAAATAGTCTATGGGAGTTTGTTGTTATTTTGGACTTTGATTATTACTTTTCCTTTTTTCCGATATGGGTTCTATAAATTTGCAGGGACGTACTACAAAAAAGCACTTTCTACCTTCATTCCCATTAGTTTGTGGCTTGTCGGAATGCAAGCACTTCATGTCATTACAAAAGGAAGGCAATTGAAATGGTGGTGGGTAGGAGGTTCTCTCTTAGCTTTGTTGGGAGTGTTGTATTTTCCTTATCCCATTGCTCAAAATGCCATTACACAATCTATTCGTCTAACGGTAACGGGGTTTATGATGGTTTATGCTCTGTTATTGCTGCTGTTATCGCACAAAAAGTACCGCCGTTTTGCATTTGCAGGCATATTGCTTGCCGTTATTGGTGAGGTCATTGTTTTCAACTATTCCACTCTCAACAAACGACCTGTCATCACGCAAGAGGAGATGAACAACAAAATGGGCTACAACGATTTCACTATTGACGCAGCCGACTATTTGAGAGAAACAGACACTACATTCTACCGAGTCACCAAAGATTATTCCTCTGGTTTGGCGCAACACAGTAGTATCAACGATGCACTGGCACAAGGCTATTACAGCACTCCTTCTTATCAGTCACACAATCCTAAACACTATATTGATTTTTTGACTGCAACAGGTACAATCGGTACCCATGACTTTGATACAAGGTGGTCCATGGGGGTTCGTGACCATCCGATTTTGTTGAGTTTGGTGGGAACCAAATATGCTTTTACCAAAAGTGGCGGGAAGAATTTTGTGGATCGAGGTTATACGAAACTTCATAAGGTGGGGGATGTAAATATTTTACACAATAGTTTTTACCTGCCACTTGGAGTGGGGTACAATCACTATTTGCTCTACGAAGATTTCCAAAAACTCAAACCACTCGAGAGGGAAATTAGTTTGCTAAAAGCGGTCGTTTTGACGAAAGAACAAGCTGCAAAATATCCACAACTGCAACAGCTTTCGCCCGATGGGATTAATGAAAACTACAGCAACCTGCAATATGAGGCTGATATTAATTTACTGAAGTCTGATTATATGCAAATCATTGCAGTAGATAAAAAAGCAAGTGAAATAAAAGGAACGATTTCACTCAGCCAACCAAAAATGTTGTTTTTTTCGATTCCCTATGATAGCGGTTGGGAGCTATCAGTAGATGGTCAGAAGGGAGACTTAGAAATTGTGGATGTTGGTTTGATGGGGGTGATGCTTCCTGCTGGTACGCATGAAGTTGTGCTACAATACAACTTACCCAACCGCACTTTGGGAATAGTGGTGATGTTGTTGGCTTTCGCTTTGTTTTTGTTTGCAATTGGGTGGCAGTATCGCCATAAGGTTATCCGTCCTTCATGGCTATATGCAGGTTTGGGAGTCATTTTTGGGTTGGTTCTTCTGCCGATTCCTTTGTCAAACCTTCTGATTGGGATTGTTTTTGTAGGAATGTTGATGTTGCTACCTAAAGCGAAGATTTCATCTTTGTTGTAATTGGATTATTTGGGTGTTTCGCATATTTCGTAATAAAAGGCCCTTGCAGGTTTCATCAATGTTTGATTTAGGTAGTCTCCTTGTATCATTTCTTTTTCTAAGGCGGGTTCCATTTTAGCAGTAAGACGGTATTCGTGCATCAATAAAAGAACATTCCAGCCAGGATAAGCAGCCAATGTACGGCAGAAATCTTTTTTCGTGCCAATCAAGGGAAGCCCCAGTGGGCCTACTATTGTGCCATCTGCCTGTTTTTGGTAAATCTGTTCTCCTCCATGCCTTGTTCTTTCTCCTAACGATACTGTACTATTAACGGGCATGGTATTGAGTGTATCGGGGTATTGTGAGAGTAAAAAAATGAGGTTGTTGTCCAATAAACTCAAAGAAAACAAAGCATGATTGCTGATGACCAAGGTGTTTTCTCGTTTAGCAATATCATGCACTTGCTCTTGATAGTTAGTGGTTAATCTGGGTACTATACTGAAATTGTAGTGCATGTCAGGTAAGTCGGTTAATGGCAATATGGAAAACACAAAAGGACTTGCTATCATGCTAAAAATCAGTACACGCTTTCCTGAAAATTGCTTTCTCACATTTTTGACCAAAAAACGATAGATTGCTGTAAGACACAAGGCTAAAAAGAGTAAATACTGAACATGAACGACGAAAAAGTAGCGGTTGTAACCTGAATAACCTGCATAATTGCTATCCAATAAAAACAGCAGCAGTACGAAACTAAATAGGGTTGAAGCCAAAGTGATTTTCCAAAAAAATATGCCTGATTTTTTTAAAATCGGCAGTTGCCAAGTTGCAAAACCTACAATGAATACGGTCGTTATTATTCCGAATATAGAAGTATTGAAGTTGAGTACGCCAAAGGCTTCAATTGCAGTAAAGGAGAAATCCACTTTTTGAATTCTACTTAAAAATGCTTGAATAGGGTTTCTGTTTCCAAAAGGCAGTACACTGTTTATAATCCCTGATGCCAACAATACTCCAATGATAAACAAACCTGCCAATACGATTAGGCTTCTTATTTTGTTTTTTTGACTGACATTTGGGGCGAGGAAGATGCGCTGCAAAATGACTGCGACGCTGAACATCGTCCAAAAGGCAGGCAATACATAGTTGGCGGTGTGAATCAATCCTCCTGGTATCCATGCGATGAGTAAAACAAGGGGAATTTTTTTCCACAAAGGTTGTTGCCACCTGAAGTAGCAATAACTGGCCAGTATATGGCAAACCAATACGAAAATCAGCGTGAAGCTGTAGTATCTAACATAGTGAAATGCACTGCTTGCCCAAACTGACGCACCAATAAGAATAAACAAGAAGGCAAAAGTAGGGAGCGGCAATAGGGTTCGTTTGAAGAAAACGTATAAAAAAAGCGGTAGAGAGGCAAATAGAAAAAAGTAAAATAAATTGGATAGATATTTCCATTCGACTCCCAATGTTTTAGCCACTTTATAGACAAAAGCTCGAAGGTAATACTCTACTGCATACTGCCTTACCTTGGTATATCCTTCTTCTGGGTAATTGGCATTGTAGGCGACTTGATGATTGGAGGGTTTTAACTGAGGCTCTCCTGTTTCGGCAGTTGCAATAGTTGCATTGACTACCCAAAGTTCATCAGAAACAGGGATTAGGTGTGACAATGAGCTTACTCTTTGTTGCAATAAAATACCCGCAGTAAACAATGCCATTGTAAAAATGACGATGTTTTGTAGGTAAATCTTTTTTTTAGTGGTCATGAATACTGTATGGTTTATTTTACTATCTTCAATACTGTCTTTTGAAAAGGAGACAAGATGCTTTTCCACTTATCATCATTTTTTTGCATCTTGAATCCATTTCTAAATTGGGTTGTCACTCCTGTATTCCCAGTGGTCACATGATAAGTTCTTTTTTTCAATTGTTCTACATAGTTGTCATAACTCACTCCCAAAAAATCTCCTATTTGATTCATGGTAGAAGAAGTGTTTTGGCTTAGTTCTGCATAATCAACCACTAAATAATCCATGTTGGAATGGTAGGATAAAAACCTTTTTACCAAAAAATGCTGCAATTTATAGATAAGCAATCCTTCCCAAAAACCTCGGTAGTTTCTTTTGGCAAATGATGCAACATTGGATTCTATATTCATATCAATATAAATTACCTTTAAATTTATGTTTTTGCAATTCATCAAATAAGCCAACCTCCATAGACTTTTGGAGGCATCCAACATATACATACCTTCTTCTTGTTTTTGGTCTTTCTGCATGTGGTGGAGTATTTTATGGTCTTGTGTATCAGACAATTGATTGGCTATCAAATCTCTTTTCAACAATATTTTCAATGCTATTTTGATTTTTCTCAGCAGACTTTCTTCAATGTAAGGAGTATATACATTTTCATATTTAGACCAAAAGGAACAATTGGGTATTTCCTGTCCACAAGTACACAAACGATTGGGATTTTTTTCTCTCTTTTCTTTTATCTGTTTCAATTCACCGAGATTGCATACTTGTTTGGAGGAGCCTATTAGATAGCTTAAGAGAGTAGAACCACTGTAACTCACGCCAAGTATGTATATTAAGTCTATCTTTTTCATTCAGTCTAAATATTTTGTGCAATATTAGTAGTTTCAGTTAATAAAAACAAAAAGGTGATGACTTTATAAAAAGTCATCACCTCAATATTTTCTAAATCAGCGAATTAGTATTTTATTTTACCTTTTTAGAAATTTGTTTTTTTAGCTGAGTATTTTCTTCTTTCAAGGCTTTTATTTGTTCGTTCATTTGGATCAAATACAGTTTGTTTTCTTCAATTTGACGCAATAAAATGGGGAACATCTTAGAAACATCAATACCTTGATTCGCTACTTGTTCAGCAGAAGGCACATTGGGAAGGTGTCCATATTGAGCAATGTGTGTTCTCACTTCCTCTAAACTCATTAGTTGATAACCGTTTTTGAAAACGTAATCCGCCCAATCTCCCGATCCTTCAATCGCTACTTTCAATCGTTCGGTCATGATGCCTTTTTCGACAAAAAGATTGTAATCGGTACTTGCAACATCTAAACTCACATCTCCAATCCAAACTTTGCCATCGCTGTAATGAATATCATTGCCTGATTGTGTCCAAACAGTAGAACCGCCACTGCCACCACAAGCATTCGGGCAGGAACCGCCACAGTCTATGCCTGTTTCGTCACCATTTTGGATGCCATCACTACAGGTTGCACAAGCATTCGGACAAGAACCTCCACAGTCTATACCTGTTTCATCACCATTTTGAATACCATCACTACAAGTAGCACAAGCATTCGGGCAAGAACCGCCACAGTCTATGCCTGTTTCGTCACCGTTTTGGATGCCATCGGTACAGGTAGGGCCTGTACTTGGAACATTAAAAGATGCTTTTGCACTTCCAATAGTTGCACCCACTTGATTCATTGATGCTACTCCATAAAGAATAGTATTGGCATTAATTCCTGTTGTAGAAAACAATTCATTTCCATTTTTTTGATAAGAGATAGTTGTTCCACTTCTTTGCACCCTTATTACGTCACCTACATTATAGGAAGAAAGATTAGAACCACTTTTCAACGACCCATTTTCATACACACGCAAAACACCGCTTCCTGTAAAAAACATCGCAAAATCAATAGTATTATAATTGGTATGACTACTTGAAATATCCAATCCAAAACCCTTGCCTTTGGTATTCTCTTGTACTGTCATTTCAATCCAACCATCGGTATTTGCAGCCAATTCGTTTTCTGATCCTGCGCCACCATTCCAACCATTACTACCTGTTTTAGTTAGGGTATTACCACTTGCATTACACCCAACAGTATTTGTCCAAATAAAATCAAAATTTTGAGAGGATAGCAACTGCGAAATACTTAACAATAATAGAAATGAGAAAAGATGTTTCATGATACTTTTATTTTGAGCTTTTAAATTTCTACAAATTTAGTATAATTAATCTAAATACACTACGCATGGTATGTCACCTACACGATTATTTTATAATTTTTACTTACAACTGAAAAATAGGGTTTCATTGTGATGTTACCAGACTAAAAATCATGAAAAAAGTGTTTTATAGACCTCCTCTATGCCTTCCTTTAAAAAAAAATCTTCTATAATTTGTCTATTTTTAATTTGATCTTCTTTGGTTATCTTCAAATCGAGGTTTATACTATTACCTTCAATAGAAAAAACCTTAACTCCAATTTTTTCTAAAAAACGGAAAGTAGTTATTTCAGGGTACATGAACACCGTTTTTCCCAAATACAAAAATATAATAATGTTTCCCATGCCTTGTGACCGCAAATGCCCCATCACACAAACATCTATTTGTTCTAAAAATGTGAAATAATCAGGGTAGTTATAATATTTTGTTATTCCATGAAAATTTTCTTTGTACAATGATGTTCCATTTTCTATGACAAGGTCTATATATTTTGAGTTCCCATAAGAAAGAGGAACCCATACCTCCAAATCATCCCTATTAGGTATCTTTTTAAACAGATCTAAGTGATTATTAGTTGGATCTCCAGAATTACCAATAAGAATATGGGTGTTATTGGGGTTTATCGAAAAGGGACTTTTACCAACTGTAGTGTTGTGTTTTAAATTCCAGTAAAATCTTGAGTAAAAGAATTTTTTAAATTTAGCTCCAGTCTGAAAATACGATTTCAGCAACTCGTAATCATATATATTATAATGATATATAAAATCTACTTTCCTCAGAGATTCTTGCCTTAGCCGTTTATCCCTCTTTATTAGAAAAGGTTTTGCTATTTCTAGCAAGTTTCTAAATGGAAATTTATTCAATAATTTTTTCTTATAGCCAGGATGTAGTAAAACAATTCTCTCTGACTCGGAATCATATAATGGGAAAACAATTCCTGAGTCGGTATAAAAATCTATTCCCCAAAAAATCCATGCAACTTTACAATGTGTTTTAGTCTTAATGAGCCATTTGGTAACGTCTCTTCGCATATTGTGGATAATAAGGGTGTCTTCTGCTGATAAACTTTCAATATTTTCCTTTAAAGTCTTACTCCATAACTTTGCTTCCACTACCATAGGTTCTTTTACATACTTAAATGGTTTAGAGCTTCTACATAAAAATATATTATTATTAATATCTCCAAATAAGTCAATAGTTTTTATAAAATCATCTGTAAACTTTTCATCTAAAACTAAGTGAACATTCATTTAATTATATTTATTTTTTTCATACAATGAATCAGCAATGAAATTAAAACATTGGAAAAAAGATTGAATGTCATATTAATTACCAATCAAATCTTGTTTGTATTAGCTCGTATAAATCCTCATTGTAAGGTGCATAAAAAGTTTTCAATTGTTTTTTAGTAGTTTCACTGATTTTTTCTCCATAGCTTCTCTGGTGAGAAGGTTTAAGAATTTTTGTATCCCATCCCCTAAATCCTTTCACATCTAAAAATACCTCTATTTTTTTAAATACTTCCACCATATTGTTTTTTAGTTCATTCATCTCTATTATAAGCAATTGAGACGAATGAAAAAACTTCAAATATTCTCTTATCTGTTTTGCATACAATCCCCTTCTCAAAAAATTATGCCCTTCAGAAAAATCATCAAATTTAGAATAGTTTAACTCTGTTTCAACAAAATATTCAAAAGATGGGAATGGGTGATGCTCGACAATATTTAAAATCATTTCTCGCTGCTTATCATTCGCAAAAACAGCATTTACCTCCAATAATCTTTTCCGTGAAGCATCATTTTCTACTTTCTGTTTAAACATATTCCAAGCAGAATAAGCCCTACTTACAGGATCTCGCAATACGATGATTAATTTAATAGAGGGAGAGTACTCGTAAATCCTTTTTGCTACATTTGGAAAGAACAAATATTCAGGAGTAGCTTCATAGCTTAGGCTTTGTTTGCTAAAACTTGGTATGAATTGCTTATTATACCAATTCCTTCCTTTTGCATACATTTTATCTCTATGGAAAAACCCAATTTCCTTTTCAAAAGATCTTGTTAATTGGGGGTGACAGCATAGGCTATCAAAAAGCGTGGAAGTTCCTGCTTTTTGCGCTCCAATAATAAGAAATGCTGCATTTTGATTTTGAATCAAATTTAATCGAGAAATCCCTTTGTATATTAAATTTTCTGTTTTTCGTACTATCATACTTAAATAGGATTTATGTGGCTTTGTAAGACAAAACAGTAACTTAATTTAAGTTAAAGAGATTTTGATTTCCATTTTGGAACTCCCGACAATTTCTCAGTAGAATTTTTCAGCCACCTTGCAGGTGTACCAACATAAACGCCTGATTTCTCCAATGTCCCAATAACAGTACTTCCTGCACCAATGATAATATCAGTTCCTTTTATTTTAGCACCAGGAGATAGAATAACGCCACAGCCTAAAAAAGTATAGTCTGCTATATAAACAGACCCACCTAGCTTAATACCATTAGCAAAATGGCAATGCTTACCAATATAACAACCATGTCCAATAAGCGTTCCATGTGCAATACAAGTTCCTTTATCAATAACAGTGGACTCGTTTGCAGAACCTCTAACAATTTCTATCAGCGATCCTATCCTACAATCTTCTGCAATGACTACATTACCCAATTGTTCAAGATAAACCTTTTCCCCTTTATTCCATACCCACATTACACCAGTTGAACCAATAACAGTTCCCGATTCAATAATCGTATTCTTGCCTATAATCGTTTCAGAATGTATCGTAATGTTCGCATGTATTTCTACATTATCTGCAATAGTACAATTGCCAATTACACATCCAGGCCCAATTTCTACATTTTGTCCTATCTTACATTCAACATGGATATATGACTTATACCTCTCGACATAAACCATTTTATCCGTTTCTAAATAATCCTTTTTGAACTGCTTAGATAGTTGATAAAATTCCAACTGCGGATTTTCAACGTGTATAAATTCAATGGTATCAGAGTGAGGAAGAGATGGTGTAAAACCAATTTGGCATATCAACGTACAATTTTTCAAGTGTGATATGTGAGAAGGGTCGTTACCCGAATAATAGGTAATCGCTCCTTCTTTTGCATTTTTTAATACAGAAAGATAATTACCCTTCATTCTTTTTGTAGAATTTTGCAGGTGATCCAAACCAAATTTCATTATCGCCAACATTGCTTCTTACCTGAGAGCACGCACCAATAATAGAATTATTACCTATACTAAAACCAGGCATCAAAGTTACATTTGCACCTATAAGGACATTGTCGCCTATACCTTTGACTACCTTAACATTATCCTCCTCTAAGTTAGGAGTATCTGTTAATACAAAACTATATTTTATTATTGTATTAGAACCTACAATAGCATTGGCAGATATTGTGCATCTACTTCCAAACTTAGTATTGTCCCCAATAACTACATTTTCTCTAATTTCGCAGTATGCTGTAAATTTGCAGTTTTTACCTATTACTGCTCCTGTTCTTACTATACAAAAAGGGCCTATTTTAGTATTGTCCCCTATAGTCACTCCATCTTCTATATAAGCTAAAGGATGAATACTTACATTTTTTCCAATCATTTGAATATAAATTTTAGATTTAATAAATTTTATTCTTTACAATTCATATATTGAATGAAATTCTTTAATAATTTGACAAATTCTTTCAGCATCCTTCATTTCCAAGTCAGGATACAAAGGAAGGCACAATATACGTGGTGCAATAGATTCAGATACAGGACATGCCACTTGCTTCGACAAATAGGATAAGGTATTTAAAGAAGGATAAAAATAACGTCTGGGATTGATATTATTTCTAAGCAATTCCTTCATTATAGATACTAACTCCTCCTCAGACCCGAACAATATAGGATAGTAAGAATAATTGTAAATAGTTTTTTGGGGAATCTTAGGGCGTTCTAAGTGCGTATTTACAACCAATTGCTCATCATAATAATCACAAATTATTTTTCTCTTTTGAATTAGTTCGGGAACTTTTGGTAGATTACACAAACCCATTGCCGCATGAAATTCAGAATTTTTACCATTTACACCTATCGTATAATAATCATCTCGAATGTGTCCAAAGCTGCGGTACAAACTCATCTGCTTTGCAATTTCCTCATTATTGGTAACAACAGCACCTCCTTCTACAGTATGAAAAAGTTTGGTAGCATGGAAACTCAAGGTACTTATATCTCCATAATTCAACAAAGATTGATTTTTATACTCAACTCCAAAAGCGTGTGCTCCATCATATATAACTTTTAAATTGTATTTTTTGGCAATTACTTCAATCGCCTCGACATCACAAGGCAAACCATATACATGGGTAGCCAATATTGCAGAAGTATCCGAAGTAATGGCAGCTTCGATTTTTGAAGCATCAATACAATAGGTATCAGGGTCAATATCCACAAAAACAGGTTTGCAATTTTCCCATAGTATAGCAGTCGTAGTAGCAACATAAGAAAAGGGCGTTGTGATAACTTCCCCCTTCAACTGCAATGCTTTAATCGCAATTTGCAGAGCAATTGTACCATTGTTTAAAAACAATAAATGCTCAACTCCAAGAAAATTAGATAAGTTCTCCTCAAGCTCTATAACAAGTGGTCCATTATTGGTTAGCCAACAGTTATCCCAAATTTTTTCTAAATATTGGACATATTCTGATAATGGAGGCAAATATGATTGAGTAACATTAATCATTTCTGAGAAAATTTACGGATACAATTGATGTTGCAAGTTACTAATTTCATTTTTGAAAAGCTTTAGCATACGGGGCTATAAGTTCTAAAAAGTTATAGAAAGCCTTCAATTTAAAAATATATGCTAATAGACCATAGGAAAATACTCCAGCAAAAACATCAATAGCTAAAATAACTATTTTTTTTAGTTCATTAAATTGTGATAGTTGTAAATTTACGCACCAAACCAATGCTCCCATTATCAGAGCGGTAAATAGTATTGGAAATAAGTTGGTTAGTTGTTTTACTACACTAAGATTAATTATCCCCCCCCCATAATACATAACAACAGGTAGATTGACCAATGCTGCTGCCAATAAACCTAAAGCAACTCCTTCTATGCCCCAGTTTAGGCCAATGACAACGCCTCCAATCAAGGTAAAACGCTCAAACAAACCAACCTTGAATAATAGATTACTATAACCCAATCCTAAGAAAATACTTTTAAATAATTCATTGATGGATGACACCAAACCAATACAGGAAAATATTTTGAGTATCGGAATAATCGAAATCCATTTGGGACCCAATAATGACCTTACAAAAGTATCTGAGCACACAAACATACCAACCATTAAAGGAAAAGTTACAAGAGCTGTTATTCTGTTAAGTTTCAAAAAAATATTTCTGACTAAATTTCTATCCTCCTGAATTTTTGCAAAGGTTGGAAACAATACTTGCATAATAACCTGACCAATTCTATTAATTGGGTTCAACACTACAACATACGCTTGCCTATATAAACCTAAAGCACTTCCAGATAAATATTTGCCTATCAAAACTTTGTCAATATTTCCCGTCCAATATTTTAATGATTGACTACCAAATAAGTTGATACTAAAGCCCCAAATATCTCGAATAGACTGCCAATCAAATATCATTTTAGGTTTCCACTCACTTAGATACCACAATAAAACACATGAAATAATAGCCATTGTCAAGGTCTGAAACACCAAACTCCAAACACCATACCCCCAATAAGCTAACAAAACAGAACTGAAACCTGAAACAATTGTAGCCATTATTTCAACCTTTGCAATAGACTTAAAATCAATTGCCTTAATGAAAATAATTCGTTGTACAACATTCAGTGAATAGATAAGAAAATTAAATGAAAGTACAATTGTAATAAACTGTAATTCAGGCTCATTATAAAACGATGCCACATAAGAAGCCGAAAACGCCACGATGAAGGTAGTAATAAGTCCCAAGCCTGCGTTAAACCAAAAAACCGTAGATAGATCTTTTTCAGTAATCCCCTGTTTCTGAATAAGTGCTTGTCCAAAACCAAAACTCACTATTATCCGAGCAAATTCTATGATAATGTTTACCATTGCAATTAAACCAAAATCTTCTGGCTCAAGCAATCGTGCCAAGATTATACTAGTGATTATAGCAGAAGTAAACATCCCAAACTGATTTGCCCCACTCCAAAAGACACCTGAGATAGTCCTATTTCTCAATGTTTTACCATTCAATAGATTGTGATTTTAAGGGAAAAATGATAATTCAAGATGGAATATTTTAAGGTAAGGCAATCTCAATTTGGCTTTTACCAATTTAAGCATAGTTTTCACCTCTATTTTGCCTTCAATTTGGAAGAAGATTCAATAAATCCCAGTATATTCTCAGCTCTTTTTTCCCAACTATACAATTGTGCTTGAGAATAATTATTATTTATTAGTTGCTGTCTCAAAGTTTCATCCTCCAAAAGTTGATCTATCTTCTTAGCGAGATCTTTTTCATTTTCAGGCTCAAAAAACAGACAATTTTCTCCGTTTTTTAACAATTGACGCATTGAATACAAATTTGAGGCAATGATTGGCAAGCCCATCGCCATGTATTCATAAGTCTTCAACGGAGAAGTATATTTTTTACCTTCACCCATTTCGTTATTTGGAATAGTAGCTATAGTCACATTATTCAAGACACCAATCAATTCTTTTTGTGGTAAAAAACCTTCAATCAAAATTTCGTTCTTAAGCCCTTCTTTTTGTATCAGTTCTTCAATCACTTTTCTATCTTCTCCTATTCCTCCTACTAATAAAAACTTAACATTGGAGGACTTCAAAAACTTATAGGATTTCACAAGCGTATCTACTCCTTTCCAATCTCCAAAAGTACCCGTATAGGCAACAATTTTATAGCCTCGAAGACTTGGATATTTTTCCAAAAACCCTTCTGCTTCAGTGTCTTTCTGTAAACTAAAATTATGGATATTCACAGCATTGGGCTGCACAAACATTTTACTTTCATCTATATTGAAAACATGAATTAAGTCTTCTTTTGAGCCATTGGTAGTTGGAATGAAAATATCCGCCATCGCAATTCCAGCCTTTTCTTGTTGAATATTGATTTTAGGCGAGACAACATGAAGTATATTATGAGGTTCATAGACCACTTTTTGCTTGGGTCTCATAAATTTCGGAATCATAGATAAAAAATACACAAAAGAAAAATCTCTCGTATAGATGATATCATACCTATGTAGTCGGATGTATAGAAGGGCAAAAAGGCAGTAAAACCCTCTGGCTAATTTTTCTAAAAAAAGCGTGCTGGTAACCAATTGTACAGGAATCCGAACCAAATGAAAATTGGGCTGTAAGAAATAGAATTCAAATATCTCCTGAAATTTCTTTTTAGAACCCCAATGCGAAAAATAGGTAATCTCTGCATGTTGGGCAAAAGCATTCACCATATTTAGTGTTTGATTGGCATCAGCAGGAACCCTACTACCTATTAATTTTGTTAAATATAAATATGCAATTTTCATTCATTTATTTTTACTCCAAAAAAACTGAATATAGTTAGTTGTTCTTTTGCAAAAGGTTTTTTAGTGCTTGATTGTATAAAGCAACAATATTATCCCACTTATACTCTTTCCGAAAGCCATTCACCTTCTCTTGATTCGGCAAATGCCCCTTCAAAAACTTATTTTTGTAATAGTCTTCGAGTCGTTCTGCCAGCCCCTCTACGTCACCATAATCAAAAAATCCTCCATTCTCTCCTTCCACCACCACATCAGGATTTCCACTTACAGGAGTTGTCAGCACATACAATCCAGCAGACAAAGACTCCAGAGCTGCAATACTCATCCCTTCAAACAAAGAAGAAATCACCTGTAAATTTGCAGATTGATACTCTTCCAATATTTCCGTTTTACTGACCCATCCTTTCATTTTCACCCATTTGTCAAGGTCGTTTTGCTGAATAAAAGCCTCCATTTTTTTCCTAAGCGGCCCATCTCCCAATATGTGTACGGTAAATTCAATTCCCTTAGCACTAAATATTTTTATGGCCTTCAAAAAAGTAAATGGATCTTTTTGGTCCACCAATCTACCTACCCAAACTATTTTAAACTTTTTGGACTTAATGGCATAATTGGGTTGAAAATAGTCGCTATTGCAGCCATTGGGTACTCTATAATTTTTAGAAGCTAATTTTTCGCCAATAAACTTATCCGACCGATCTTTCATTTCTTGGGATTGAACAAAAAATGTAGTGGCATTTTTGAGGATTTGCTTCAACCAAAAATAGGTCAATGCGTGAAACTTTAGCATTTGCTTAGGGAAGGCAAAAGGAACATCATGTCCATGAGAAACAACGGTATAGGGGATGTTAAATTTTCGCTTTAAGTACCAACTCACATTCCCCGCAGGTAGCAGATAATGGGCTATAGAAACATCAAAAGAATGTTCTTGGCAATATTGTTTCAAAAAAGACATCGCCTTAAACATCCACGACAACATTTCTACAGGATTCGATTCATATACTACTTTTCGTTTTGACTTCAATTTAATCACCGTCAAATTCTCTGTTTCCAATCTTTCTGCTTCTCCTTCAATCCATGCTGTCACTACGGTCACTTTATGCCCAAGTTTTGCCAAACCTTCTGCTTGATAGCGGCTAATCACTCCCGCACCTCCTCCCAATGGAGGATATTCATTATTCAATATGAGAATATTCATCAATATTTACCTTTTCATGAACAATATAAAGCGGACGATTTCGCACTTCATCATAAATCCTGCCGACATATTCCCCTAATATCCAGAGTAATATAAAAAAAGCACCCATAAACATAAACAAAATAACTACCAAAAATTTGTACAAGTGATAATAGACATCATTGATAAGAGCATCAAATATCATATAAGTCAAAAACCCGCACCCCATCAAAATAGTGATGATTCCCAACACAAAACCTATCTTCAAAGGCAAAAAAGAAAACCCCATCAAGCCACTCATTCCCAATTGAACCAGTTTGGTAAGGGTATAACCCGATTCTCCTTCCTCTCGGTCAGGGCGGTAATAGTCGACATAGGCATGTTTGAAGCCCGTCCAAGCTACCATGCCTCTAAAATAGGGAGATTTACCCCGCATTTTGTTGAGTTCTCGTTGTACTTTCATGTCCACCAATCGGAAATCTCCCACATTTCGGGGAATACTCACTTCCGAGAATTTGTCCAACAGACTGTAGTAAAACTTTGAAGCATATCGTTTTATAAAGTTATCCTTTCGATAGTTCAACCGTCTTGCATACACAATCGCAAAACCTTGTTTCCATTTGTCAATCATTTCTGCCACCACTTCAGGAGGGTCTTGTAGGTCGCAATCCATCGAAATAATCGCTTCTCCACCGGCATAACTTAGTCCAGCACCCAAAGCTGCCTGATGTCCAAAATTTCGACTGAGATTGATACATTTCACTCGTGCATCCAACTTTGAATGATTCAGCAATACATCCCATGTTCCATCTCGACTACCATCATTGACGAAAATGAGTTCCCAATTTTGATCATTGAGGGAATCCATCAATGACAGCACTTTCTGATAAAGCATCGGAATGTTTTTTTCCTCATTATAGGCAGGTACCACAAAAGAATACTTTATCATTGTAAATAAACTTATTTAATAGTTATATTTTTTATACTATAATAGCTATTCTTATTATCCTTGTAATAGTTCTTTACCATAATATCCGCCAAAATTCCTCCAACAAACATGTTCAAACCACTCAAAAATAATAAAATGGTCAGAATAGGCCAAGAAGTATCAGATATGTCCTGTCCTTTGAAAAACAAGACTGTAGTAACTCCCATACAGACAATACTCATTAACAAAAGAATGAGGCCAATCCCTCCCAGTAAGTGAAGTGGCCGCATAGCATATTTATTCCAAAACCAAACGGCAATCATGTCAATAAACCCTTTGACAGTGCGCCGCCAATTGTATTTGGTCACACCTGCTGTTCTTGCACGATGGTTTACCACTACTTCTCCTATTTTGAAGCCTTTTATCTTCAACAATGCTGGGATGAAACGGTGCATTTCTCCATACAATGAAACCCCTTCAAAACATTCTCTCTTATAAATTTTTAAAGAACAACCGCTATCGTGAATTCCATCATTGATCAACACTTTCCGCAAAAAATTGGCTCCTCTCGACACAAATCGCTTCATGAATGTATCTTTTCGGTTTTTTCGCCAACCAGAAACCACATCTAACTCATTCATTATGATATAGTCAATCAATTTTGGAATATCCGTAGGATCGTTTTGTCTATCCCCATCCATGGTAATGACATAATCATATTGAGCTGCCTTAATTCCGGCATCCATTGCAGCTGTTTGTCCGAAATTCTTTCGGAATTCAATGATTTTTAGAGGAGCGAGTGTTTTAGCAATTTTTACTGTGTCGTCATTAGAGCCATCATCTACTAAAATAATTTCATAAGTATAGTTATTATTTTCGCATACTGCTACAATTTCTTCATGCAATGCTGCAACATTGCCTTCTTCATTGTAAAGTGGTATGACTATCGATAGTTGGTGCATAGATTAAATAAGTTTTTTTGTACATTGAGGTGTTGCCCTTTCCCATGAGTTTTTTAAATTCTGATTCTGTAGTAATAGTCAGATCCATTAACTTATGAGGAGCTTCGTTTGGTTTTGAAGTACCGAATTGTAGATTTTTTATTGAATCTAAGTATATCTTGATTTTTGCAATAGCATAGATAAGGTGAGGGAGGATAAAAAGTCGTTTTTTCGGTTTGAAGAACTTCTTGTACCAAATCAATGCTTTTTCACCATCAAACCTATTTACTACTATTTATCTATTTCATAAGCATTAGACAAATTCAGCCAACTTATAATATTCTTTATACCAATCAATAAATTTCCCAATCCCATAATCTACAGATGTTTTAGGTAGATAGTCTAAATCTCTGATTAAATCATTTACATCTGCCCAGTTCATGGGAACATCTCCTGGCTGCATTTCCATAAAATTCTTTTTTGCGTCCATTCCCAAAGCTTTTTCAATAGCCTTGATAAAATCCATTAATAACACAGGATCACTATTTCCAATATTGTAAATTTTATAAGGAGATTTAGCCGTACTTGGGTCAGGATTCATTGCAGACCAATCGGGATTTCCTTTTGGAGGATTGTCTATCACCCGCATGACTCCTTCTACAATATCGTCAATATAGGTGAAATCACGCTGCATATTGCCATGGTTGAAAATATTGATAGGTTTGTCTTCCAAAATAGCTTTTGTAAACAAGAACAAAGCCATGTCGGGTCTTCCCCAAGGACCATACACCGTAAAGAATCGGAGTCCAGTCGTTGGAAGGTTGAACAAATGGCTATAAGAATGAGCCATCAATTCATTGGATTTTTTGGTTGCAGCATACAGGCTGATGGGATGGTCAATATTGTCGGAAGTAGAAAAAGGCATTTTTTCATTCAGTCCATAAACACTTGAACTACTTGCATATACAAAGTGTTTTATTTTTTGATGACGACAGCCTTCCAATACATTCACAAAGCCAACAATGTTGCTATCTATATAGGCATGGGGATTCTCCAAACTGTATCTAACCCCTGCTTGGGCAGCCAAATGGCAAACTTTATCAAACTGTTGTTCTTCAAAAAGTTGTGCAACATTTTCTTTGTCTTCCAGTTGGAGTTGGATGAACTGATAATTGGGGTGTATTTCACTTTGCACTAAGCGGTTATACGCAATAGCTTCACGGGTTATTCCCGTTTCTGCCAACCGATTATATTTCAAATTAACATCGTAATAATCGTTAATGCTGTCTAAACCAATCACTTCGTCTCCACGGTCAATCAATTGTTTTGCCAAATGAAAACCGATGAAGCCTGCTGTGCCTGTTACCAAAATTCGCATGAGAGTCACTTTAGTTAAAATAGAACTGCAAGGCAGATGCAAAGCTAACAGATTGCAGCCTAATTTGAAGGATAAATAGTGATTTTTTGAAGTCTTGCAACTAAAAAACTTGCTGCAAGCTAAAATATAGGCTATTTTTGTGACAGTTTTTTATCATTTTTTCAATTTATTTTTCCTTATGAACATTTATGTCGGTAATCTTGATTACCAAATTACTGAGGATGATTTGCGCGATATATTTGAAGAGTACGGCGCAGTTACATCCGTAAAACTCGTGATAGATAGAGAAACGAATCGGTCAAAAGGTTTTGGCTTTGTTGAAATGCAAAATCAAGAAGAAGGACAAAAAGCAATTGACGAGCTCGAAGGCGCAGAGTTGGAAGGTCGAACCATGCGTGTGAACATTGCCCGTGAACGAACGGAAAAAAGAGGCGGCGGCGGACGTGGCGGCAATAGAAGGGGGGGTAATAGAGGTGGCTACCGTTCTGAAAACAAATCTGACAACAGCGACAACAACAATCGTTGGTAACTTTCCTTAGTAATGGCTCAAAATTAATTCTCCGATTTAAAATTCCAAACCATCTGATTAAGAAGTGGTTTTCATTTTAATTCTTATTTTAATTTTCATTCATTGCTTACCTTTCTTTCAGAACCTTTCGGCGATGCTGTGCTTTCTGTATAGCATCGCTTTTTGTTTTTTCTCCATTACTAAAATGATTACACAAACATCTTTCATGAAAAAATACAACTTTAGTTCTGGCCCTGCGGTATTGCCTCAATCTCTGTTTGAACAAGCTGCAAAGGCAACATTAGACTATCAAGATTCTGGTTTATCCATTCTTGAGATTTCTCATCGCAGTGATGCTTTTGTTGAAATCCTTGAAGGATCGCAACGTTTGGTTATAGAGCTTTTGGATTTAGACGACGATTTTGAAGTATTGTTTCTATCAGGTGGAGCTAGTATGCAGTTTTGCCAAGTTCCTTTCAATTTGTTGCCTTCAAATGGCTTGGCGGCTTACTTAGATACAGGCACTTGGTCGGAAAATGCAATCAAAGAAGCGAAATTGTTCGGAAATATCGAAGTTGTAGCCTCTTCTAAGTCAAGCACCTTCAACCATATTCCCAAAAGCTATACTATCCCTAATCAAGCGGATTATTTTCACATTACCACCAACAATACCATTTACGGCACCCAAATTCACGAGATTCCTAAGAGTGAAGTACCCATTGTAGCGGATATGTCGTCCGATATTTTCTCCAAACAAATAGACATGAATCAATTTGGGTTGGTGTATGCAGGAGCGCAAAAAAACTTAGGTCCAGCAGGTACGACTTTGATAATTGTCCGCAAAAGCTTATTGGGAAAAACCAATAGAGCCATTCCAAGTATGTTGGATTATCAAGTGCACATCGCCAAAAATTCGTCCTTCAATACGCCGCCTGTTTTCCCGATTTACTGCTGCTATTTAGGACTGCAATGGATCAAAGAGAAAGGAATAGCACAAATAGAAAAAGACAACCGATTGAAGGCAAGGTTGATGTATGACGAAATTGACCGCAACTCTCTTTTTGAAGGACATTCGGTGGTAGAAGACCGTTCGATGATGAACGCTACTTTTGTCCTCAAAAACGCTGAATTGGAGTCCTCTTTTTTGGATATGGCAACTCAAGCCAATTGTCTGACAATTCAAGGGCATCGCTCGGTTGGCGGATTTAGAGCCTCTATTTACAATACTATGCCGATTGAAGGAGTGCAAACTTTGGTATCGGTGATGCAAGAGATGGAACGCAAGTTTGGATAGCAGACACCTCAATTTGCTGTTTTGAAGCAGTTCAAAATTTTATTCAACTACAACAGCATCTCACGGTGGATTACCAATAAAATAAAATTCTGGTGTGGACTTTTGAAGTTTTCCTTTTAAAAAGTAAGTACTTATTTCATAGTTTTTCAATTCTTTAGCTCTAAACTTCAAAAGTCTCATTCCACTAACTAAAATCTTCGATGAACCGTCTTTTCCTCTGACCAAGTAAAATTGTCATAGGATTCATTTTTTTAAAAAGGCAAAGGGGTGCTATCGTTATCATCGCTATTTGCAGTATGTTCATCTTCATATTCCTTGCTCATTTCCTCATTGATTTCCCAAAGTCTTTTTTCCCATGCCTCTTTTGAATCATGGTGTATTTTGCGCCTCAAAGCCGCCATTTTGATAGCTGCAATGGCAGTTTCTACACCTTTGTTACCGTGTTTTCCACCAGCCCTATCTTTGGCTTGTTGATGTGTTTGAGGAGTAAGTACGCCAAAAATTACGGGGCAATCAGCATTGCTACCCTCATCGTGTTCACGAAGGTTGAGCTGCATAATTCCCTGTGCAACTGCTTGATTGATGTATTCATCGTGACGGGTTTCGCCTGTAATCACACAACCCAAACAAATAATCGCCTGAACACCAGGATATTGAACCTCTTGCATCAAACGGGCAGCGTAAGGTAACTCATACGTACCAGGAACATGATGCACTTCAATGTCTTCGGCAAGCACTCCGTGTTCCAATAGCGCATTTTGAGCACCTTCGAGTAGAGCAAAGGTAATATCGGTGTGATAATCAGTGACTATAATGCCAAAACGATACCCTTTTGCATTCGGGACAGCATTGTAGTCATATTCGGAAAGACCTTTGAGTTCACTTGCCATAATAGGAGGGAATTAATTCTTTAACTACGCAGAAATACAAAAAAATAGGAAATAAATAGAAGTGCAGCCAAGTAATTACTCGCCATTATTTCTACTTATTTCCTATCACTTATTTTAGAATGGAATTACATCTTCGCATCTACGCGAGCGATGTATTTGTCAATGCTTTGACCTACTAATGAAGTCGGATATTCTTTTTTGATAACTTCGTAAGCAGCTTTTGCTCCACTATTGTCGCCTTCATGTTCCATTGCTTGACCTGCACGCAACCAATAAGTAGTAGCCGTAAATTCATTGTCGCTATTAGCAGCCGCTTTTTTGTAGTAACTGATAGCATTGGACATATCGCCCAATTCAGAATAGGCATCACCCAATGCTCCCAAAGCCATGGTACTAACAACCTCATCATCACCGTCAAATTTTTTGAGGTAAGTAACAGCATTGTTGAAGTCGCCCAAGTTCAAGTAACTGATACCAGCATAGTAGTTTGCCAAATTTGTAGCATCTGTCATGCCACTATATTTGTCAATGATATCGAGGAATCCAAGAGAATTACCATCTCCATTCAATGCCAACTGAAACGAATCTTGCTTAAAATAACGCTCCGCAACATACATTTCTGACTGAGCTTCTTGTTCTTGACCTGGTAAATAAAGATTGTTAAATGCTAAGAAGGCCAAAATCAATAACGCAATACCTGCCACAATACCCAATACGATTTTGCTATTGTCTTCAATAAACTTTTCAGCTTTACCATACGTTTCCTGCAATTGTATTTCCTGCTCAAGTATGTCTCCTTTAAGTTGGGTATCTTTTACTTTTTTTCCCTTGTTGTACGTTGCCATCTTTTTATTCTAAAACGTTTAATGTAAAAAGGTGAAGATTGAAGCCTCAAAAAATCGGCTCTCTTTTTTTGGAGGGCAAAGATAGTGAATTTACAAATTTTGTTCACTATATCTTTTTTTATTCTTACTTTTCTAGGGAAATTCCTTAGTTTAAGACCCCAAAACTTCTACTTCGTCCCCTATTTTCACTTCAAAGTGCTGTTTTCCCTTCAATTTGAAATACCGCCCAAACAAAATTCTTTGCCCTTCTTTTCGGTAAGTTGCCAAAGTACGCAAAGGTTCTTTTCCGACCTCTGCGGTTTCTTGGTTAGTTGTTATCACTTGACAGCGACCGCAATTCTTAATGGCCTCAAATTCAGCTTCTCCAATTTTGAAGGTCTGCCAATTGTCTTCAATATGTGGACTTCCCCCTTCAAAAATAACATTGGCTCGAAACCGATTGATAGGAATTTTTTGCTCCAACTGACCATTGAGATAATCCAAAGCCGTCTGGCTCAAAAACAAATAAGGTGCTGCATCGGGAAAGTTAATTTCCGCATCAGGATGATTATGAACCACTCTACGTTCCCCATCGGGAATGAATACCAAATATACCTCAAAACCCATCAATTTTGAAAACCAATCATTGATTTCCTCACTTTCGACCACCGCATTGACCACATCATCCCAAATAACGACTTTCATTCGTCGGTCTTTGGCATCGGCAGAACGTGCGGGTACAAACAAATCCTTATCCGAGTTTTTGTGAGAAACCACAATACCATTTTGGGCAAGAGCAGTTTTGAAAAACACCAAACTGGGCATATTTCTTTGGGTGATAAACTGACCATTGGAGTCCGTCAACAGCCATCGTCGGTCGTATTCCAAACCTTTAGGAGTCAACTTAGAAGTTTGCAGGCTAATGCCTCCAAGTGATTTAATGGGATAAACATACAGTTCAGTTATTTTGAAAGTCATTTCGTGATGTTTAAAATTTTAGCAATTTTTGAGTATTGAATTGTGACTATTTTTCAAAACTATTAGTCCTTTTGGGGTGATAAAATACTATTTTTAAAAGTAGAATAACCGCTTGATTATAAACTCCATTCTTAGCAAAATATCGTCATAAGCTACCATGTAATTACATAGTTTTCAACGTCCACCGTCCAGCTTCAATTCGGCACTACAAAACCCAATGCCTTTGCCCTTTGCATATCCTGTTGGGCTTGTCCATCCTTTCCCAAGGCAGCATTTGCCTTTCCACGATTGAAGAAATATTCACCAACTGTAGGTTTGAGTTTTATCGCCTTATTGAAGTCCGTCAATGCTTTGTCAAAATTTTGAAGCTGCAGATAAGAAATGCCTCGCCAATTGTAGGCCCTATCATCCTCCGTTTTTTTCTTCAAATACTGCGTATAATCTTTTACCGCCGCCGCATGATTGTTGGAAATGCTGTACAAAATAGCCCGATTGAGGTAAGCCTGATAATACGAAGGATCTACTTCAATCAACAAATTGACATCATTAAAGCCCCTTTCTATGTCCTGCAATTCAAAGTAAACTCCCGCCCTTTCGTTCAAAGCATGGGGATCATTGGGATGGTACTTCAATGCCTCATTGAAGTATTGAAGTGCTTTGTCTATCAATTGCCTATTTGTTCGACTTTTTTTGTACTCCTCAATATAATAAACGCCCATATTGACCAATCCCTTTTCACCCTTTGGTTTTTGCTGCACCTGATAGCCCCAAAGTGTTTCCCCACTTTTCCAGACTTTTAGGTGCTGAAAACTATACACTCCCAACAGCAACAGCCATACCCCCAACACACCATTGATAATTTGTTTGTGAGAAGGATAACAACTGATCCACCGTTTCCACCAATACGCCAATATCAAACCCAAACCAATGTAAGGCATGTAGGTATATCGCTCTGCAACAACTGCTCCTCCAATTGTCACCAACTGCAAAACCAACAACAAGTTGAGCAAATAAAACGCCATGCCAAATACCATCACCTTGCTCCGCCTCCACACCACAAAAATCGTGGCCCATATACCGAGCAGCACCAAAGGAGAAAGCCAATAAACAATGGGCAGCCCCATATTGGGAGTAGGATGTGCATAAAAAGGCAGCAAAGGATAGGGAACAAAAAACTTGAGGAGGTAAAAATTGAAGCCATAAGCTGCAAAAAGAATGCGTTCTATGAAACTGTATTGTGAGATAGAAGCAACAGCATCCAAGTTGTTTTGAATCTTTACGGTATAAAGTCCGATGCCAAAAGCCAAGATCAAAAAAGGAAGTTTTTCTACCAACAACTTCACCGACCATCTGCGCTTGTACCAAAAATCAAAGGCAAACAACACTATCGGAAAAATGACCGCAGCGGGTTTTGACAACAAGGACAAAACGAACAAAACCAAAGTAGCTACATAAAAACCCATTTGTCGGGTCTTGATATAGCGGATATAGGTCAGCAGTGCGGGCAGAAAAAATAGGGTGTAAAGCAAGTCTTTGCGCTCCGAAACCCATGCTACGGATTCAATGTGCATCGGGTGAATCCCAAACAGTAGGGCTGCAATGAAAGCAATGAAGACATTTCGTTTGGTCAGTGTGTATAATAGCCAAAAAACCAGCAAAGTATTTAGTAGGTGTAGCAGTAGATTGGTGAAATGATACCCAAATGGTTCAAATCCCGAAACCGCATAATTGGCTGCCAATGAAAGCATGGTCAAAGGATGGTAATTGTGCGCCATGGGTTCGGTAAGCATGGTAGCGACATCCATATTGATGAGATGTTCGTTTTCATAGACGTAGGTGTTGTCGTCCCAGGTCACAAAACCATTTTGCAGCGATGGCAAATACACCAAAAAAGTAATGAGTAACAAAATACCCACCGCCCATTTTCTTTCTTTAGAATGTTGGGCAATGGTTTTCTTTTTGGATGGTATATTGTGTGATTTTTTGGAGTTTTTCATAAAAGAAAAAGCTGTCATTTGAAGCTTAAAAGTACACATTTAGCCCATTATATTCAAAATTCAATTTTTTGGGACTTAAACTTTCTATTTTTAAATAATTATAAAAAATGCGCTCAAAAACAGATTTGTTTTTGAGCGCATTGCAAAAATAAGACGGCTATTGAAGCTGATACAACTAATCCGCTATCGCCAACAAATGTCCATAACTCCTTCCTTCCAATTTCGCATATTCAATCGCCCTTTCGGCGGTTTTTCGTGCTTTGCGGTTTTTTCCCGCTTTGTCGTAGAACTTCGCCAATGATTCGAGGTTGTAGAATTGAGGGTTGAGGTCCACCGATGTTTCGAGCCAATCAATGGCTTTCAATAAGTCGTTTTTGTCGTCAGAATGATCGGTGATTTCATACGCTTTTCGGTGGTAAATTGCAGGATCTTTGCCCTTGTAACGTTTCATAAATTGACGGTTTACCTTCACAAAATTCTTGTCGTCACCAATTCCTTCAAAGTACCTTGACTGCAATTCTATCTTCAAAAAGTCTGATTCAGGCAAATCCGATTTCTTCACTACCTTCAATATTTCTTTGTATAAGTCTTCGTTTTGGTCGCCCGTAGCAATCGCCAATTTGGTGTACAATATGTTTTTGATGTGTTGATTCACAGTTGTTTCACCGTAGCGGTTGATATAATGTTCTTTTTGGCGTAACAAAATGTTCATCGCCTTGCTGTCAAAATTTTCGGCATTGTGGTACACCCATTCCATATTTTCGGGTTTCTTGATACTGCCCGTCAAACGCATCAAAAAGAGTTTGAAACCTGATTTTTGCTCGTATAAATTCCTTGAATTGTTGTCTGTTATTACAGGAACATTTGGCTCAATAAGGACATTTCCCTTGCGAGGTTTGGGATGTTTTTTAAGGATTTTGTTGCCGAGCGTCAATATTTCTTGTTCGCTTTTGAAGCCACCTTCTCGCAGCATCAAACGACCATTGGAGTCAAAAAAGAAAGATTCGGGAACGGTCATCGCATCATAAGTTCTTTTCAATTCAATGCCATCAAACGACTCTGCATCCAACTTGATGTTGATAAAATTCTGGTTGTAAAAATTACCCACAGAAGACAATGGAAAAACATATTCTTCCATTTGACGGCATGGCAAACACCAGTCAGCAGAAAGTTGTACAAATACAGGTTTTTGTTCTTGTGCTGCAATCGCTTGTGCTTCCGATAGACTTCCTTCAAAAAACTCAATTCCTTGGTCGTTGGAAGAAAAAACAAGGTTGGAAACCAATAATAATGAGAAGCAAAATGCTGTGAAAAAACGGCTGGTTTTGAATTGTGTAGGGAACATTTGCACTATTTTTTAGGGTGTGTGTAATAGTCAAGGTGGCTGCGAATTTTGTGCCAAAATATAATGATTAGATAGGCAAGCTGCTATGAATGTTTAAAAGTTGACAAAAAAAAGGCTATTGAAGTTCTTTGCGTAAAGCCAAAAACTTCAATAGCCTTTTTATACCAAAAGATAATTTTGTAATTGATTTGCTATAATTAAACTTGAAAATCAACCACTAACTACCCTTCAAATGATGATTATATCATCCTGCATGGAACCCAATCGGACGATTGTTTGGGTACTTTTGCTTCAAAATATCATCGTAATAATCGCCATAATTGCCAATACGGGTAATCGTTGCAAATGCTTCATTTGCATCCAATCCTTCACATTCACGAATGGCTTTGAGGCAAACGTGTTCGTTGTAAACCGTAAAAGCTGCGCCATACAATTGATGGTTAATAGCCAGTAATTCCAAAGCTAAATTATCACGGTTAGAAACAGGAAGCTGCATAATAGGAGCTAATACTTGAAAATAATGCCTCGCTTCTTTCTCAATATACATGACATCAATATATACCTTCACCGAACCTTTCGTCAAATTCCACTGTCCTTCTTTCTGCCCTCTAGTGCTTTCAGCCTCTATACCCAGTTTTTTGATACAATCTTCAACAATCGCATAGTATTGTTTGCCATCATTTACATCACTCATAATGCTTAAATTTTAGTGTTTAAAGGAATTAAAAAGAGTAGCAATATACCCATTTTTTTCGACATAGCTAAAAATATAGTGGTGAACAGTACAAAAAAATTAGAAACTTTTAGAAGACGAAACGCCCATAGCAGCATCTCCGACTTTCTCACGGCATTTCATTTCTCCTTCAATCACACCGTTCTCAAAATTATCCAAACCCGATTCCAAAAACTCCTGAAAATCTTCTTTTGAAGTATAACCCCTGCCCTCAGCCTTCAATAGTTGAGCATCGGCATCCATCAACACATAATAAGGTTGAGAATTTCTATCGAAGCAACTTTCCTGAAAGTGCTGCCATTTTTCACCCACACTGGTCACTTTCACTATTTGTCCTTTGCTGTTTTCATATTCAAATTGTTCAGACAAAGGTAAAGGCAAATTTTCATCTACATATAGTGATGCAATCACAAAATCATTTTGCAGTTTTTCGATTACCCCCGTTTGGTTCCAAACCGTTTCCTCCATTCTTCTGCAACTAGCACACGCCCAACCTGTAAAGTCCAGCAAAAGTGGTTTGTTCTCTTGTTTCGCAATCTCCAGAGCCTCCTCATAACTGTGTTCACAAGCCAACTCATGCGGGCAGTGACTCCCTTGATTGCCACAAGCATAACTGTACGTAATCGGTGGCGGAAATCCGCTGACCAAGTCCAAAGGCTGACAAAACATACCTGGCACCAAATAAGCTGCAAAAGCAAAACAGGCTATTGCCGTTCCGATTCTACGAAAAGACAGTTTTTGAAGCGGGCTATCGTGTGGAAATTTGATTTTGCCGAGTAGGTAAAACCCCATCAAAACAGCGGTCACAATCCAAACCAACAAAAAAGTTTCCCGCTTCAATAAGCCCCATTGCTCTACCAAATCTGCATTCGACAAGAATTTGAATGCCAAAGCAATCTCCAAAAAACCCAACAACACCTTCACCGTATTCAGCCATCCGCCCGAACGGGGCAAAGAATTGAGCCATCCAGGAAAAGCGGCAAACAAAGCAAAAGGCAGAGCCAAAGCGACTGCAAAACCCGTCATGCCCAACACGGGTCCAATCGTACTGCCTCCTATAGCGGCTTCAACAAGCAAAGTGCCGATAATCGGCCCTGTGCAAGAAAAAGACACCAAAGAAAGTGTGAAAGCCATGAAAAAAATGCCCAACAATCCACCTTTGTCGCTTGCTTGATCCGATTGATTGATGAGCCAACTCGGTAGGCGCAACTCATAAAAACCAAAAAAGGAGAAGGCAAACAGTACAAAAATGACAAAAAAACCAATGTTCACCCACGGGTCGGTCGAAAGGCTGTGCAAAATGGCGGGCCCAAACAAAATCGTCACCAAAAACCCCAAACCCACGTAAATAACGATGATGGACAAGGCATAAATCAGCGCATTGATGATGCCCTTTGCACGGGTTTTGCTTTGTTTGGTGAAAAAACTCACCGTCAGCGGAATCATCGGAAACACACATGGAGTCAACAAAGCCAACAATCCACCCAAAAATCCTGCAATGAAAATGCCCCACGGCGTTGCTCCACGGTCTTCATCACCGCTATTTGGTGCAGCATTGAAGGCAAATTCCACATCTTTGGGCGGCAAGCAAGATTCGTCGTTGCAGGTCATAAACCGCACATGCCCCACCACAGGCGTATTCGGTGCGTCCAATCGAATGTTTTGCTGGAAAACCACTTCATTGCCGTATTTCACCAAGTCCATTTCAAAAAACGGATCAAAACCTTCTTTTTTGTAATCGCCAATCTCTCTCGGCTGTGCGTCAATCAATTCGATGCCATCCATGGACTCAAAGTGAAAAGAGGTCGGCACTGGGCCGCCTTCTTCAATGAACTGCGAATAAATCACCCAACCTACTTCCATCTGTGCGGTAAAGTTGAGTTGGTAGTCGCCATTGTCTAATTTTGTTTGCTCAAAAGACCACGATACAGGGTCTAAAATCTGAGCATTTGCAGAGGTGCAAGCAAAGCACACCAATAGCAATAGGAGGAGTCTTTTCATTGGAAAATATTTTTTGGGGTGAACTATTTTATAGTTGAAAACCAGTTACAAATATAATGCTTTTCGGGATAAGCGGTTTTTCGGGAAAATGACAATTGTGGGGTTATTGGCTTAGTAACGAAAGAAATAAGTAAATCGTGTGATTGGGAATGAGAAAATAGCTTAGGAATGCTTCAAAAATAACTTTACATAGTTCATTTCAAACCAAGATTTTAGAAAGTTCAGTTTTCTACTCGTTTGAAACTGCCTAAAATAATATGTTTTGTAGAACAAAATGAAAGTTTATATTTTGAAAAAAAAACAGTATATTTAGTTCAATTTATGTTATTTATGTTTGTGTGACGCGTTGCACAAACTCAAACACCACCTATTTTTCCTCATTTTCCTCCATATCTAAAATCTCTTGCACCCTTTCTTGAAGCAGTGCTTTATCGGGTAGATAAGTTTGGTATTTTGAGACAAAAACCTTGTTGGAAAGCCCTCCAGTGGCGTATTCAATCATAATTTCGTCTTTGGCGGCTGCCAATATAATGCCGATAGGAGGATTGTCATCGGTCATGTTTTCTTCCTTTTTGAAGTAGTTGAGATACATATTCATTTGCCCTACATCTTGGTGTTTGGCTTCACCAATTTTCAAATCAATCAACACAAAGCATTTCAAGATTCGGTGGTAAAATACCAAATCTACATAAAAATGATTGTTGTTTAGGGTAATTCTGTATTGATTGGCAATGAACGCAAATCCCTTTCCCAACTCCAAAAGAAAGTGTTGAAGGTTGTCAATAATTCTTGCTTCAAGTTCCCTTTCGCTGTAACGAGTTTTTTCTGGAATGTTCAAAAACTCCAAAATCAAAGGGTCTTTTTTGATGTCTTCCTCGTTTCGCAATATCTGCCCCTCTCTTGCCAAAGCCAAAATACCTTCCTTATCTCGACTGAGAGCCAATCTTTGAAACAATGCACTGTTTCTTTGTCGCCTCAATTCTCTCACTGACCATTTATCATTGATGGTCTGATTTTCATAAAATCCCCTTTCCAATTCATCGTCAATCTTCAACAACTCAATGTAGTGCGACCAACTCAAATAACTGGAAGCACTGATTCCATCGGGATATTTGAGATACAATTGCCGCATATAGGTCAAGCTACTTCTCGTGAAACCCTTCCCGAGAAATATGGTTAGTTTTTGGGCGAGTTCGGTAATCACATCAATCGTTTGGTTGGAATCATCTTTTTCTTTTTTGTGAATCAGATTGCCTATTTCCCAATAACTTGTCAACATTTCTTCATTGATGTTGCTAACAATATTTTTCTTGGCAGATTGGACGATATGTGAAATTTTTTCAATCAATATTTGAAGTTCGTTTTCATGTTTTTTGATAGCCATGTAGGTACTATTTATTGTTTTCTTAACAATCAATGCTTCTTACTTGTTCCTTTGTCCATAAAATCCCTGCCTTATTTCACCACCACTTTCTCCGTCCAAGTTCCATTCTCCGTTTTCACCTCCAACAAATACACCCCAACGGCAAAATCCTTGGTATCAATCACTTCTTGAAACTTGCCTTTCTTCATTTTTCGCTCATAGAGCAGTTCCCCCTTCAAATTGTACAATCGAATCATGGCACTCAGGTTTTTGGGCAATTCCGCCTCCACTCGAAAAAATTGGCGGTTGGGGTTGGGAAAAATGTGGATATTTTCGGCCCAAGTAGGGGGTGCTTCAATGTCGGTTTTGATGGGTTGCGTATAAACTCCATTGAAGTCCGTACCCATATAGGCACCCCATGCGATGTGTTCGGGAGTCGTTGCAGAGAGGTTTTTGCGGCGGAGGAAAAAACCTTTGTCGGGTTTGACCGCACTGCTGTTGCTGTGTTGTGAATACACAAAATCCAGTAAACCATCGTTTTCCAAGTCACCTATCCAAGCCGTAGAGCCGAGGTTGGTACCAGATTGAAGGGAAGTGAGGTCGCTGACCGTTGAAGTTTGGAAATCCCACATTTTCCATTGACTTTGAAAAGGTGCGCCTTGTGCAAAGTTTTTGTTGACACAAAACACCGCTTCGTCTTTGCCGTCACCATTGAAGTCCACCGCCAAAGGTGAAATGATGCTCCAACCCGCCAGCGTATCTTGCTCCAAAATTTCACCCGTTTTGCCGTCTATCATTAAGGCAATGAAGCGCAAAAATACGGGCGCAATTCCTTCTCCTACAATGGTAAAAATATCGGGAATGGTATCGTTGGTGAATTGACCCATTGCAGGGGAGGCAACGGTTTCGGTTTTGTCAATGCCATTTTCCCACAAAATGCTGTTGTCTTTGCCACTGATTGCGGTTATTTTTTCGCCATAACCTGCCACGATAATGTCGTGAACACCGTCGCCATTCATATCTGCTAAACTTGGCGGCGGAATGTAGCCTTTGCGGTTGTTGCTGACCAAGGCTACGGCATTGCTCAAATCTTCATTCAGCACATCCGCCAAAGACACCCGCCAAAGTGAACCTTCAATGGTTTCGCCTCCCGAACCAAAAATCACCTCCAAATTGCCATTGCCGAGAAAGTCATGCACTAAAGGGGAGAGGTAGGTTTCTTTGCCATCTGGAACGGGAACTTTGGCTATTTGTGAGCCATCTAATCCACTGACGACCATGATGTTTCCAGTTGGACGGTCTAAATCCAAAGGTGTGGCAAATTTGTCGCCTCCATTGGCGGTGAGCAGGTCACGAATGCCATCGTTGTTTTGGTCGGGAATCCATTGACAGGTGTAAAAATTGTAGAGTCCTGCTTCGGCTGCACTTTCGGTGTCGCCTTGAGGAAAGAACTCCCAAATCACCTCGCCCGTTGCGCCATTGACTGCAATGAGTTCTGCATCTCGTCCTGCAATGAATACATCATCGACTTCATCGCCTGTGATGTCGCCAAACAAAGCACTTCCAAACATTTGATTGCGTGCGCTGACCCGCCAAAGAACATTACCTGTTTTGCCATCAAATGCGCTGACGCTTTGGCTGCGTGCAAAATCCTCTAATCCTCCACCTACTACAATGTCCAATACCCCGTCTTTATTTAGGTCGGTGGCTCTTGGAGACGAAAAATTGTTGGTGGAGTCGGTGAAGGCTGTCCATTCGGTTTGGGCGGAGAGTGGGGTAGTTTTGAATAGGAATAGAGTATAAAAAAGAATTATCCACAAATAAAGACCCAAATGCCCGTTCAAGTTTCCAAACTTGAGCGAAAACCTTGTAGAAAGTCTCCAGACTTTTGCTACTGTTACGTGGAGAGTGTGGACACTCTCAGTAAGGGTGTTGTTCAAGTCTGGAGACTTGAACAGGTGGAAGCTGATTTTTTTCATATTGGGGGATTTATTTAGATGCGTTAGATTTTCAGAAATCTAACAGATGTACTTGTCTTTTTACTTAACTTTGCATGTATGAAAACAGTTCAATCTCTCATCATTACAGGCTTTGGCATCAACTGCGAAGAAGAGTTGGCTGCCGCTTATAAGTTGGCGGGTGCCGAAGCGACTATTGTTCATCTCAATGATATTTTAATCAAGGGCTTCAATATTCATGATTTTGACATTGTGAATTTCCCTGGAGGTTTTTCGTTTGGTGACGACATTTCTTCTGGCAAAGTCTTGGCTAACAAAATTAAGTATAAAAAGTTGGATTCTGGCAATACGTTGTTGGATGAATTGAAACGTTTTTTGGCGAATGGTAAGTATGTCATGGGTATCTGCAATGGGTTTCAGGTCTTGGTCAAAATGGGTTTGTTGCCCAACATTGCAGGGGAGGTCGAGCAGGAAGTGACTTTGACGCACAACAATTCGGGTAAATACGAAGACCGATGGGTGCATTGCAGGGTTAGCGAGAACACACATACGCCTTTTTTGAAGGGCATCAAGCAGTTTGCAGTACCTGTGCGACATGGGGAAGGTAAGTTGATTTTGAAGGACAAAGCTGTTGAAAAGCAGATTTTGGAGCAAGGTTTGAATTGTTTGACCTACTGTGACGCAGAAGGGAATCCTACCAACGAATATCCTTTGAATCCCAATGGTGCTGCCTTGAATTGTGCGGGTTTGACCGATTCAAGTGGGCAAGTTTTTGGCTTGATGCCGCATCCCGAAGCGTTTTTGAGTTTTTACAATCATCCTGATTGGGGCAGATTGAAGCGAGAGAATCCTGATGTGTCGGAGGATGGAGAAGGATTGCAGATTTTTAGGAATATTGTGGAGCATATTGAGCAAGTTCAAATTTCAAATTCAAAATGAGATACACTGAAGTTGGAGTATTGTACTTCTTGCATTCAGGTAATGTACGACTTGGAAGTTTCATTTTATAAGGGATTAATTTTTGGCGTAATTATTTCTTGATTTTTTAAGCGACAAACTTCCGAAGCCTCAAGTCGTAGATTTTTCAAAGAATCTATTTTCTTTCAAAATTCACTATTGAGATTGACCATGGAAAGAGATGTGCGACTTATTAGAAATGCGTTGTTTATCCTAGTAGCTATCATTGGTGTTTACATCGTGAAAGAGTTGGCAAGTTTGTTGATTCCCTTGGTGTTGGCTTTATTTCTTGGCATTTTACTGCGTCCTTCTTTGGTGTGGCTACAGGAAAGAAGGATTCCTTTTAGCCTGAGTGTTGTTGTGGTGATGTTGTTTTTGGGGTTTCTTTTTACTATGGTTGGTCAGATTATTTACCAAACAGGTTGGGCGATTATTGCAGAACAAGATAGGTTGTTGGTGCAGTTGGAGGTAAAACTACATCCGATTCTTCATGATATTGAAGAAATGACTGGTTTTGAAACGGGGATACATTCGGGTGGCGTTGTGGTGGCACTTCAAAAATTCATTTCTTTAGATTGGTTGATTCGTTCTTCTGGTACTTTTGCGACCATTATTGGTGATTTTACCAGCCTGTTGTTCATGACTTTGTTGTATTTGTTGATGATATTGGGTGGGATTCTCAATTACAAGCCCTACATTCTTTACCTCGAAAAAGACAGTCAGTTTGAGGGTACTTTGTTGAGAGCTTACGAAGATGTTCAGGCATCTATCACTACTTATATGAAGGTCAAATTTTGGGTAAGTCTTGGAACGGGTTTGGGTTATTGGCTGCTTTGCTTGATTTTTGGGGTTGACTTTGCCATTTTCTGGGGATTTTTGGCGTTCATTCTCAATTTTGTTCCAACGGTCGGTTCAATTGTTGCGACTGCTCCACCTTTATTGTTGGGCTGGATTCAGATTGAAGCATATGAAGCATTGATTTTATTTGGATTTCTGCTCATCGCCATTCAGTTTGTATTAGGCAATGTGGTAGACCCACTTTTGATGGGCAATAGTCTATCTATCAATACTGTGGTTATCATCTTGGGCTTGGTGTTTTGGGGCTATCTTTGGGGAATTACGGGCATGATTTTGTCAGTTCCGCTGTTGGTATTGATAAAGGTAATTTTTCAGCAAATTCCCGATGCCCGTTTTTTAGTACGGTTGATGGATAGTTCACCATAGATGTCTTACAACTGCCTTCGCAATCGAGCAACTGGGATATTCAGTTGTTCTCGGTATTTGGCAACAGTTCTACGTGCAATATTGTATCCTAACAAAACTAGCTCTTCGGTTAGTTTTTGGTCAGAAAGTGGCTTGCGTTTGTTTTCGTTGTCAATGAAATCTTGGAGGATTTTCTTTACCTCTCTAGTTGATACCTCCTCTCCGCTATCTGTCTGCAGAGATTCCGAAAAGAAAGATTTAAGTTTGAACGTACCAAATTCTGTTTGGACATATTTGCTGTTTGACACCCTAGAAATGGTCGAAATATCCAAGGCTGTAATTTCAGCTATGTCTTTCAAAATCATTGGGCGAAGCTTTGTTTCATCACCTGTTAAGAAATACTCATATTGGTAATCCAAGATGGTTTGCATGGTTTTGAGCATCGTTTGTTGTCGTTGTCGGATGGCATCAATGAACCATTTTGCAGCATCTATTTTTTGCTTGATGAACAAAACTGCATCTTTCTGTTTCTTGCTTTTTTTCTTTGTTTTAGAATAAGATTTTAGCATATCTTTGTAGCTATCGCTGATTCTCAAATCGGGTGCATTCCGAGAATTAAGGCGTAGTAAAAGATCGCCATTGTCATTGTTGATGATAAAATCTGGAATAATGTAGTTTTCAGGTTTTGCACTATTAGAGTATGTCCCTCCTGGTTTGGGATTGAGCTTCAATATTTCTTCTACTGCCTCTTTCAAATCGTTGTTGGTAATAGAAAGACTTTTAATCAATTTTGGATAATGTTTTTTAGCAAATTCCTCAAAGTGATTTTCTAATACATCCTCTGCAATTTCTAAGTATTTATTATCATTCTGTTTACTTTTTCGACGAATTTGAATCAATAGACACTCCTGTAAATCTCTCGCACACACACCTGCTGGCTCAAAATTTTGGATAACCTTAATAATTTTTTCTACCTCATCTTCCTGTGCTTCAATGTTCTGAGAAAAAGATAAATCGTCAACAATCGCTTCCAATTCACGACGCAGATACCCGTCATCATCTATGCTTCCAATGATTTGATTCGCAATTGTAAATCCCCTCTCGTCTAGTGTCACCATTCCCAATTGCTTTGTCAAGTGTTCGTGAAAGGTGCTGATTACAGGAATGGGGATACTTTTATTTTCTTCATCGAGATCCGAACCATAGCTTTCATCTCGCAGTTTGTAGGATGCTACATCATCGTCGGTCAAATAATCACTCAAATCCACGTCTTCCATTGGATCGTAATCTTCCTCCTCTTCCTTTTTTTCGTCCTTTGCAGATTCGCCCCCCATCAGCTTATCCATGTCATCTTCTTCTTCAAAGTCGTTTTCTTCCAACGCTGGATTGATTTCCAACTCTTCTTTGATACGTTGCTCCAAAGATGCAGTAGGAACCTGCAACAATTTCATCAATTGAATTTGTTGAGGCGACAATTTTTGTTGCAGCGATTGGTTTAGTTTCTGTTTTAACATAGGGGTAGAGAATTTTTATATTTATAGCATCTTTGAAAAAAAATGAATGAAAATACAACAAAAATGTTGTTTAAATGCAAGTTAATGTTTTTTCTCAATAAAAAAAAGAATAAGTTGAAGAAAAAACAAAGAACCTAAAAATAATGTAATCAATTGTTTTTTAGGAGATTGTATTAATTGTCTCTTGCACATTCTATTATAATATCAAAAAGTGCGCCTGTTTTTATAAATGTAAGACTATTTAGAGTAAGATTTTTTTCATTAGGTCTTCAAAACTTAAAACCTTTGTCCATTTTCTGTCATTATACACATTGCATACAAATTTAATTTGGATAGATTTTTCATTGTGTAATAAATGCTCAATCAAAACATTTCCATACTGTTGGTCGGCCAATCCAGTTTGTTCATCAAACGAAAATCGAGGCTTCAAATAATGTCTTTCGATTGTTTCTACGTGTGTTTTTCGTACGAAGTTTTTCACATCCGACATATATTTCACATAGTTGAGTTGTAGGGTTTGCTCTTTCAAATAATCGAACAAATGGCGGAAGGCTTCAAAACTCGTATGGTCTTCCACAGTTTTGTACTTCAAAATAAACCCTTGACTTTTAGGACTATTCAGTTTCAACAAAATACTTTGGTCTGAAGATTTCATTTGTGTCGCCAAAAAATCTAATAGGTGATCCTTTTGATCTTCGAGCTTCCAATATTGATAAGCGGCTTGCTCTTCATCGCTTCGCACAATGATTTCTTGGACGAAAGGAACATTGGAAGTTTCCTGTTTTTTAAATAACTGCTGTATGAAATTAAACATGCCCTTAAAACATTTGGTTTCTATCCAAAGTTTATAAGTAAATATATTTTTATTGAAGATGGATGTAGAATGGATCAAAATTGCAGGAATCCCGAAGGATAACAAGCCCTTTGTTGCAGAAAATAGCATTGCAGAAATAAGCATTGATGGCAAACGTTTGTATTTGACCTACTTCAAAGGCAGTTATTATGCAGGAGAGCAAAGATGTCCTCATGCGGGGGCATTGCTCACGCAAGGTTGGCTCAATGGGGATGGAGATATTGTGTGTCCTTACCACCGATTTTGTTTTGACTTGGAGACAGGTAAAAATACTGATGGAGAAGGTTTTTATGTGCAGACCTATCCTGTTGAAGTGCGAGAAAATGGGATTTTTATGGGGATGCCTAAAAAGAAGTGGTGGCAGTTTTGGTAGGAAGAATAGGTTGGCTATTCCTTTTATGATGATATTTCGCTACGAATGGGGTTTATAATCAAGCGGTTATTCTGCTTTTAAAAATAGTGTTTTATCACCAAAAAGGGAATAGGAGATTGGTTTCTCAGCACAATTAGGAAGACTTCAAAGATAACTCTACAAAATTATTTCCATAAAGAACTGATTTTCCATATGTTCTATTCATTCAAAAGCGTCCCAGGTGTTTGTCCATATTTTTCTCTAAAACATTTCACAAAATAAGCGGTACTACCAAAGCCTGTTTCGAAGGCAACCTCAGATACATTACCCTCTTGCTGTTGGAGCATTTTCATTGCTTTTTGAAGGCGAAAAGAACGAATAAATTTGTTGGCAGTTTCGTCGGTAAGTGCTTTTAGTTTGCGGTTGAGGTGTACTCGGCTCATGTTGACAGAGGAGGCAAGCACTTCCGCCCCAAATTGTTCATCGCCCAAATGGGCTTCAACAATTGAACATACTTTTTCGAGGAATGCTTTATCGACCGAGTTGGTTTGTATGGCTTCTGGTTCGATGGTAGGAGCTTCCGAAAAACGCTTTCGCAGTATATGTCGCAATTCTATTAGGTTGCGAACCCTTACTTCGAGTTCTTTGGTGTCAAATGGCTTGACTAGATAATCGTCTGCCCCTGTTTCCAATCCCTGCAATTTTTCTTCCTGAGCAGCTTTTGCAGTTAATAAAATCACTGGAATGTGACTGGTGCGTTCATTGGTTTTCAAGGTGCGACACACTTCGTAGCCATTTTTTTTGGGCATCATCACATCACTGATGACCAAATCGGGCAGATGTTCTAAGGCTTTGTCAATTCCCTCTTGTCCATTGACGGCTTCTAAAACCTGAAAAGATGCCACCAAGTATTGTCTAATGTAGGCTCTGACATCGGGATTGTCTTCAATCACCAATACAATAGGCAATTTTTTTGACTTTTTGTTGCTGTCTTTTGAATATGGTTGAAGCGTGATATTAGAGTCTTGAAGTATTTCAATGGAAGTCAAAACATTGGCTTCCATTGAAGTAGAGCCAGCTTCATCTATATCACTTTCTTTTAAGTGGGCTTTTCCTTTGGGAAATTGAAGGGTGAAAGTAGTTCCTTCGCCTTCTTCGCTTTGGACTTCAATTTTACCCTTGTGCAATTGAACCAATTCTTTGACGAGTGCCAAGCCAATTCCTGTTCCTTCTTGTTCACGGGTTTCGGAGCTATCTACTTGAAAAAAACGGTTGAAAATAAAAGGCAATCTTGAAGCTGAAATACCAATGCCATTGTCTTTTATTGAGATTTCTAAATGATTTTTTTGTTCTGCAATCGCTACTGTTATTTCTCCTTGTTCTGGCGTGAATTTGAAGGCATTGGATAAGAGGTTGTAAAAGATTTTTTCTACCTTGTCTTTGTCCAAATATAAAAAGGATGTTGCTCCTTGGTTGATAAAATGAAGTTGGATGTTTTTTCGGACGGCCAAAGACTCAAAAGACATGGTGATTCCTTTCAATAATTTTACAAAGTTCAAGGGTTTTGCCTTCAATTCCATCTTTCCTGCCTCTAATTTGGACAAATCAAGGAGTTGATTGATGAGCTGCAATAGGCGTTGGGCATTGTGGTGTGCTACATTCAGTAAGTTTTTGTCTGTTTCATTTTGTTGCTTGTCAAGTACTTGCTGAATCGGTCCCATGACCAGAGTAAGTGGCGTTCTGAATTCGTGGCTGATATTGGCAAAAAAGCGAGATTTCAAATGGTCAAGTTCTTCAAAATGCATTTTCTCGGATTTGATAGTGGTGATTCTATCAAACAAAGCATAGAATAAGATACCTGAAAACAAAATAAGTCCGATTTGAATGCCATACCTGACAATCCATATATCTGGTAGTATTCTCATTGCTCCTAAGAGGCTGATGATACTACCCAAAAAGAGAATAGCTATGGAAATCAGTAAAATACGTGCCTGTGGATATTGTTTCAAACTGAAACGAATAATGGGAATGATGCCTAAAATAGACCAAATAAGTATTGTGAGGTTTGTGATTTGCACAGCCAAAAGAGAGTCCGCAATGAGCCATCTACAAATGTGAGGACAGACCACAGTTAGACCCGTATAGATAGCGAATAAAGTGTGGTAGCTTGTCCAACGTTTTTTTAAATCAATGAAATGAGTAATGAACAAAAATAGAGATAGTACAATGCTCGAAATAATGATGTGTTTGTGTAAAACAAAGTCATTCAGCAAAGGATGGCTTAAAAATACTTCTACTACATCATTCATTCGAGGAAAATATACTCCAAACGAAAACATCAACATAGCAAAATAGAGAAAAATGCTTTCACGAAAAATGAAAAATAGAAAGGTGCTTACCAGACAAAAAAGCAACATAATACCTGCATAAAAAGAATGCCATGTATAGCGTTCTGTGATGATGTGTAAGGTTTCTTTTGTAGGGTGAATGAAAACATGGGTTTGGTGTACGGGGGCTATCCATTTATTGAAGCGTATTTTGCAGTAATAGGTTTTTGTCTTGCCTTTGTCCAAACTGATGAAGAGGTAGTTTTTGGGGGAGGGTAGTTCTTTTGCATAAGGCTTTAAGACTGCGCCTGTAAAATCTTCATCGATGATGTGTCCACTTTCAAATGTGTAAACCCAGACAGAATCCGCATTGTTGCAAAAATCGAGATAGGCATTCCACGTTTTTGAGCTTTTATTTTGTAGTTGGAAGGACGACCATAGAATAAGGGGAAAGGTATTTTCGTCTTCAAAATCGGGCTTGGTAAATGCCGAAGGGGGCATTTGTAGGATTTCATCAATGTTGTATTTTCCTTCATGGTCATACAATACAGAGAGCGAATCCGCAAAGGAAATAACTTTATCTGTAGGTTTTAGGTAGGTGAAGGTAAAGTTTGCCTCTGAGCCAAAAGTCGAACAGAAAGAAGGTAATCCAAAAAGTAGTAAGAGTAAAAATCGCATTCTGTAAAATTTTCCAATGTTGAAGTGAAACTCAAGAACAGGGTTATGCTTTCAAATATACAGTTGTTTGAAGAGATTTTTTTGGTATTGTGAAGATTTGACAAATTTCCTTCAATTGCTCATTTTAAACTTAAAATCAGTGCTATGTTGCTCCAACAATGTATTTTATATTGCATTAAACAGGCGTTTTGTGAAAAATAACACCCATTGTTCATGAATACAGCACAAAAAAATCCTACATTTGGGGAAAATAGAAATATAAATGAGCGGAATCAAATTTGACCAGCAACAAGATGCAGGTTTTTACAAGACACTAAATAGAAGGGTAAACGATTATTTTAAAGAGAATCAAAAGAGTAAGCATGCAAACGCTTTCATGGTTTTCAAATCTATCTTTTTTATCAGCGGAATGGTCATCCTTTATGGCTTGTTCATTTCCGATTGGTTCACTTTTTGGCAGTTGATTCCAATTGCTGCATTACTTGGCTTGTTCAAAGCACTAACTGGGGTAAATATCGGTCACGATGCCATACATGGTGCTTATAGCACTTCCAAAACAATGAATGGTGTGTTGGGACGTGTGTTTGACTTTTTGGGACTGAATGCCTATGCTTGGCACATCACCCACAATGTCGTACACCACACTTACACCAACATTCCCGAACACGATTTTGATATTGAAGTCTCACCAAAACTATTGCGGCTTTCTCCTCAAGGGCCACATGCGCCTCAGATGCGTTTTCAGCAGTATTACGCCTTCTTTTTGTATGGCTTATCGGCTTTGATTCGCGGTTACAAACAGGAATACAAAAACTTCTTTAGTAGAGATTTTGGAGATCATATAACACCTCCACCGCCACCAAAATCTGAATATTTCCATCTTTTCTTTTGGCGTTCTTTCTTTTATGTGGTTTTCTTGTTCCTCCCTATATGGTTGCTGTCGTTACCTTGGTGGCAAGTATTTGGCTTGTTCATTGTTAGCATGTTTATAGAAGGTTTGTTTTTGGGAGTTATCTTTCAGATGGCACACATTGTCGAAAAAGTGGATTTTCCCGCACCAGACGAAACGGGGCATTTAACACACGCTTGGTCCGTTCATCAGATGCTTACAACTGCCAACTTTGCTTCACATAATTGGATGGCAAACTTCCTTTGTGGAGGGTTGAATACGCAAGTAGAACACCATCTGTTTCCTAATATTTGCCACATTCACTATCCAAATCTTGTACCGATTGTAGCAAAAACGGCTGCCGAATTCAATCTGCCTTACCATCAATATCCTACCTTTGTGGCCGCATTGAAGTCGCATTTTGTACACTTGAGAGAGTTGGGCAAATTAGACCAAGAGGTAGAAATGGAAGTCGAGAAAGAAATGAAAGTAGCATAAGGGTTTTGACGAAAACCAAAATGCAAATCCACTAAATTTTTGCTCAAATAAAAAGAGCGTTTCATGTCAAATGAAACGCTCTTTTTTACTTCTTCAATGAGTCAATAGACTTGAAAAGTTTGTCACTCAGGCGAACAGCAATTGTAATCCATAATTTCACCCCGAATTCTGACAGTCGCACTTTCCACATAAAAAACAGCATTGGGAGTAGTAGTGTAAATGATGATTTCGTTTGCAGGAGAAACCGCATTTGTCACCATGATTCTTTCCCATCTTCCCGTGTTTTCAAGCACCATACTTATGTGCGTATTGCCACCGTCACCTACGCCAACACCTACTTTGCCACTCTCTACCAGAATCCATACACAAGCCTCAACCAATTGAGGTCCTTCGTGGAGTTTCCCAAAAACTTGCACCAAACCATTCCCGGCACCATTTGTAGTCACTTTCATCATTTTGCTACGCCTATTAAGCGTTGAAGGAAGAAGTTGCGTAGTGAGATTGCCGTAGGTATTTGTCCAAACCGTCCAGTGCCTTGCAGCAGAATACCATCCTTTGCTACCACCATTGATGCTTGGACCAGTTGTTAGGTTGGTGCTTTCTCCATAATCTCCGATTTCATTGAAACTGCTGTTTTTTAATAAGTTTTGACTATCAGGCAATTGAATTTTTTCGATGGTAGTACGAGAAGAATGTCGCTCGTTGATACTCGGCTGAGGATTGGGCTGAAAGATTTGAGCAGATAGAGTAAAACTACTGCTTATGAGTACAGTACATGCCAAAAAAGAGAAAAATCTTTTGAACGTTTTCATGATAATGAGGTTTTAAACGTAACGAAATAAGGTCATTTCGCTGTTTAATACCTCTTAGCAGAAAAAGGTATGCTTGAGAATGAAAATTATTCTCAGCAGAACTATTCGATAAATGATTCTTTGAAAACCCAGTCAATAATTTACTAATCACTGTATTAGATTGTTTCTTTGTCGGGCATTAAATCAATCAAATTTTCGATAAAGGGTTGTTTTTTAATCAGCTCTGCTAAATCCATTGCAGGTTTAACCGCATTGGGCTTTTTAGATTCTGCGGCAGGTTTAGAAGGAGCAGGTGCTTCAATGGCAACTACTGTGAAGCTATGTGACATGATTTGAAAACGCATGTTTCGCTTCAATTCGCACTGTTTGATTGCCTGTGCGTGCATCCATGTACCGTTTGTACTGCTATCTATCAATAAAGGGACATCATTTTCTAAATGAATAAAAGCATGTCGGCGTGAAACACCTTTGTCATTCAATACAATAGTGTTGTTTAAACTGCGCCCAATGGTCAAAGTGGCATCTAAATCAAAAGTTTGTGTATTGGTTTTTTGCGTATGGAGTTCTCTCCAAGTTAATGTTATGGTCATGGCTTGACTTGTTCTTCAGTGAAAAATGGTGGGAATGGGCGATGGGATTACCTCATTATAAATCAAATTTGATGCCATGATTTTAGGAGAAAACTTAAAAACAAAAAGCAAATTCTGGGTAGTTCAGTGAGTAGCTAATTTACTAACTGGCTAATGGGTTTTTCAACACAATTAAATTGAGGTTTTGAATGCCTTGTGAAAGTTGACTTTGCTTCTTGAATTTGATTTTATTAGATATTGATTGTCCCCTCAAAATAAGTCACCGCCTTCCCACTAATCGCCACTCTATCATTTTCCAACAACTCACACCACAATTCTCCGCCACGTTCCGAAATTTGCAGCGCATGGAGAGGATTTCTATTCAAGCGTTCTGCCCAAAAAGGAGTCAAAATGGTATGTGCTGAACCTGTGACAGGGTCTTCATTGATGCCCTTGTCAGGCGCAAAAAAGCGGGAAACAAAGTCGGCCCTTTCACTCGGAGCAGTAACAATCATGCAGTTCATTTTTGCCAATTTCACAAAATCTGGCTTCAATTGTAGAACATCTTCCTCTGATTCAAAGACCGCCATTTGATAAAAGGACTCATAGACTTCAATGGGTTTCTTACCCAAGGCTTCAATGATTTCAGCCGTAACTATGGAGGGTTTTGGAGGATTTGCAGGAAAATTGAGGGTTAACATATCGTCCGTTTTGCTAACCATTAGCAAGCCACTATTGGAATTGAAGGAAATAACCGATTTAGGATAATTCAAATGGTTGAAAATGACATGAGCTGCCGCCAAAGTAGCGTGCCCACACAAGTCCACCTCTGTTGTAGGGGTGAACCACTTCAAATCAAAACCATTACCATAAGGAATAAAAAAAGCGGTTTCGGATAGGTTATTTTCTGCGGCAATTGCCTGCATTGTAGCCTTATCCAACCATCGTTCTAAAGGACATATTGCAGCAGGATTTCCACCAAACAATTGATTGCTAAAAGCATCAACTTGATACATCTGAATTTTCATACACATACATTTTGTGGTATTAATAAATTTGATTACTCTTTTCCCGCTTTCTTCTGGATTACTAAATTTAAGTACACCGAAAACCTCTTTTTAGTTCAGTCATGCAGTGTAATAAAATTTGGCCATAGATTTTCCAATGTCTCACCTCTTTGTTCTCGATTCCCTTGTCTAAAGTTTAATGGTCTTGCTCTCCCTACTTATTTGTGTAGTGTTTATCCGCATAAGAAACGTCTAACTTTGTTTATTCATGCTTTTTTGTGGGTATGAAAGTTAAAATTTCTTAATTTTTGAAATTCTGCAACGATTCATAATTGCAATAAAAAATGATAATCAGCAACTTAAAGAATAGTTGTTTAAAACTATTTCTCAAAAATTTAAAAACCATTAAAAATAATGCAACGAAAATTTACAGTTATTCATCTTTGAAGTATAGTATGCGTTTTTAAATTAAATTCTAAAAATAATATTTTTTATTGTTACTCCATCATTTTTTTGTCTTCCATCAATATATTATAACAGACTAACTATAGTCTAATTTCCATCAACATACTAATCATCAATTTTTTGAATAGTCAAAATTGACTAATAGGGATAGGTGTATATTGTTTCATGCAATGATTGCCTTCTCAATAGAAGGTTTATGTCTAAAAATACAGGAAAATAAAATCTGTATATTATAATATATTTAGTTTATCCAAAAAGTAGAAGTATGAAAAAATTTTATGTAATTGCCGTGTTGATCATGGCTCTGTGGGGGCAGTATGCCTCTGCTCAAGACAGAGTCATCACAGGTACTGTTGTGGATGCCATTGATAGTCAGCCTATTATTGGAGCAACTGTTGTGGTGCCAGGTTCTACCATTGGTACTGTCACCGATTTAGATGGAAAATACAGTTTGAAAGTTCCACAAAGTTACAAAGCCATCCTTATCAGCTTTATAGGTTACAAGCCCTTTAAGGTGGAGTTGGGGGCGACAACTGTCATTGATGTTGAATTAGAAGAAGATGTGATTGGATTGGAGCAAGTTGTAGTTACAGCTATTGGTATTGCGAAGGACAAAAAAGCACTGGGTTATTCGGTGCAAGAAGTACAAGGAGATGACTTGACACGAGGAGGTGATGTGAACCTCGTAAGTGCGCTTTCGGGTAAAGTTGCGGGTGTACAGATTACCCAGTCAAGTGGCTTACCAGGAGCCTCTTCTCACATCCGCATACGTGGCTCGAACTCCTTTACTTGGAGCAGTAACAATCAACCTCTTTTTGTGATTGATGGTGTGCCAATGAGCAACGACTACAAAGAAGCTGGAAATCCTGGTAATTTGCAAAACAATTTCTTGGATGGCGTAGATGTTTCCAATCGAGCAATTGACATCAATCCCGCTGACATAGCTTCTATGTCTGTATTAAAAGGGCCTGCGGCTGCGGCACTCTATGGTTTGCGGGCTTCAAATGGTGCAGTAATTATTACCACCAAAAGTGGTAAAGAATCTGGTAAACGATTCAGAATTGATATCAATACAGGGGTTTCTTTTCAAGAGGCAAATATACTACCTGATGTTCAACAAAAATTCTCGCAAGGATCGAATGGAAATTATGGTCCAGGAAGTTCGCTTTCTTGGGGAGCATTGGTCGATACACTTCGATTAGATAGTGAAGGTAGAATTGTGGGACAAAGCAACCCTACTGCAACCAGTATTCCTGTCCCCATTTTTGACAATATAACCCCTTTCTTCCAAACAGGGCATACCATTAAAAATTCAGTGAGTATTTCTGGAAACAGTGATATTGCAGATTATTATCTTTCTTACTCCAATCTAAATCAAGATGGTATTTTGCCCAATTCTTCATTTGATCGAAATACAATCAAAATGTCAGGTAAGTTGAAAATCAATGAAAAACTGAGTTTTGGCAGTAGCGTCAATTATGTTAGTTCAGGAGGAGACCGAATACAAAAAGGTAGCAACTTAAGTAATCCGCTATTCACTGTTTATCCTGCTCCCATTACCTACGATTTACATGGACTTCCTTATGCCAGAGAAGACGATCCTTATGCACAATTGCACTATCGCTCTGCCTTCGACAATCCGCTTTGGGCTACAGAAAACAATTCATTTACCGACCGGGTGGATAGGATATTTGGCAATATGAGTGTTGATTTTCTGCCATTGGATTGGTTGACTATTTCCTACAAATTGGGAACAGACGTTTATACTGATCGTCGAAAAAGTGTGTTGGAATTGGGCTCTGGTGAAACAGGGGGACGAGGTACAAACCCTCCAAGTGGTGGACAAATCTACGAGGACACACACATCAACCGAGAAGTGAACTCCGATTTATTGATAAAAGCCAATAGAACATTTGGTGAAAAATTGGATGTAAGCGTGGTGATAGGAAACAACATCAACGATCAATACTACAACCGTGTTTACACAGAAGGAAATGGTTTTAGTATTGGCGGATTTCACAACATCTCAAATACCAGCACCGTAGCCACAACCGAACAAACCAACAGAAAAAGAATCATTGGTTTATTCGGAGATGTTCAGTTGGCCTACAACCGTACCTTGTATTTAGGGCTTACAGGTAGAAATGACTGGTCCTCAACATTGCCAGCCTCCAATCCTTCTTTTTTCTATCCAGCCGTCAATTTGGGATGGGTATTCACCGAAACGTTAGGTTTGACTGATAATGCCGTTTTGCCTTATGGAAAACTGCGGGCAAGTTGGGCGCAAGTTGGGCAAGACGCACCCATTTATTCTACTCAAACAACCTATGTAAGTTCTGCTCCAGGAAGTGGTTTTACTTCTGATGGCATTGTTTTTCCGCAAAATGGAGTCAATGCTTTTGAGTTTGGCAATGTGATTGGAAATCCTGAAATCAAGCCTCAAAACGAAACTTCCTACGAACTGGGAGCAGACTTACGTTTCTTTAGAAATCGCTTGGGTTTAGACATCACTTATTATGATGCAGTTGCAAAAGATCAAATTTTTTCTGTGCCTGTTTCGGCGACTTCTGGCGCAAGGAGTCTGATTCTCAATGCAGGAGAAATTACCAATAAAGGAGTGGAATTGGTACTGACAGCTACACCTATAGAAACCAAAGTTTTTTCGTGGGACATCACGTTTAACTACTCCAAAAATGAAAGTAAAGTGGTGAAATTGGCGGAAGGTGTGGATGCTATCACCATTGGTGGATTCACTGCCCCACAAGTTCGTTTGGTACAAGGACAGCCTTATGCAACACTGTGGGGGTCAAGATATTTGCGTGATGATAATGGAAATATTGTCTATGACGATGCCAACCCCAATAGTGCCAGTTATGGTATGCCATTGCAGGATCCAAATACAGGTATTATCGGTAATACGCAGCCCAATTGGATTGGAGGCATGATTAATACTTTTATGTATAAAAATTTTAGCCTAACTATTCAATTTGACACCAGACAAGGAGGGCAAATTTATGCAGGAAATACCCGATTACTCCGTTTGTATGGTATGACCAAAGAAACCGAAAATCGTGGAGATAGAACTGTATTACCTGGTGTGAAAGGACACTTAGATCAAAGCGGTAATTTGATAGTGGGCGGTGTGAATGATATTGAAATTACTACGGGCGAAGCCTATTGGAGAGTTTATCAAGATGCCATTGACGAGTCAAATGTATTTGACGGAAGTTTTGTAAGGTTGAGAGAAGTTACTTTGGCCTATCGTCTGGGTTCTCAACTACTCAAAAAGACTCCTTTCTCTGGTTTGGAAATCTATTTCAGTGGGCAGAATTTAGCATTGTTTACCGACTATCCCAACTTCGATCCCGAAACCAGTTTGGGGGGAGCATCCAATTTGCAGGGCTTTGAATACCTAAGCATGCCGAATGCGAGAAGCTTGGGCGGAGGCCTGAAAATATCATTCTAATAACACATAAAAATATATAATAATGAGACATATAAATAAATTATTTATTTTCCTTTTTTCGCTGCTGATTTTCAGCACCTATTCTTGCGAAGAAACTTTCGAGGAACTCAATACAGATCCAGATAATCCAGTAGTAGTACCCAACAAGCTTTTGTTACCAAGTGCCGAAACCTTTACCGCTTTTGGTGTAGCGGGGGCAGATTTGGCTTGGTACACTTCGGTTTGGGTACAACATACGGCAGGTGTTTGGAATCAAATGGAAAATGCCGATAAATTGACGGATATCAACAGTCAATTAGCCAACAATGTATGGCGGTTTCAACTATACAGTGGTTCGATGATGGACTTGAAACAGTTGATTGACCAAGCTACCGAGCAAGGTGCAGACTCTTATGTAGGGATTTCTAAAATATTGATGGCATACAATTTAGGCCTTGCGACCGACGCATGGGGACGAATTCCTTATTCAGACGCATTGCAGGGAACAGCCAATATTAAACCTGTTTTTGATTCACAAGAAAGTATTTACCAAAACATTCAAACCCTTTTGGATGAAGGAATCAGCACACTGCAATCTGCCACAGATGCTCCTTCGTCTGATGATGTCATTTATGGCGGAGATTTAAGCGCATGGATAAAAGCGGCTTACGCATTGAAGGCACGTTACTACAATCATCTCAGCAATAGAGATGCAAACGGCTCTGCTCAAAATGCCTTGACTGCTCTTCAAAACGCCTTTGATAGCAGCAGTGATGATTTCTCTTATGCAGCCTTCAATACCAATGCAACAGGAGAAAACCCTTGGTATCAGTTTCAGAATGATAGAGATCAACACTGTGTGAGTGAGTCATTTGTAGCCTTATTAAAAAGTTTGAACGACCCACGTTTGCCGATTTATGCGCTACCTGTACCAGGGTTAGGTACAATTGTAGGTGGCCCCAATGCTCAATCAACCGATCAAGGAGGTATTTTGTACTCTAAATGGGGTAGTAGCTTAGTAACAGCAGCCAAACCATTGCCAATGATGACTTTCGTGGAGCAAAAATTCATTGAAGCAGAAGCAGAATTGCGCTTGGGTAATGCTTCAAATGCAAAAGTGGCTTACGAAACTGCAATAGGTGAAGCGATGAGAAAAGTAGGTGTAAGTGAAGAGAATATTGCTACTTACATTGCTCAAGCAAGTGTGTCGCCTGCAACTTTGACATTGAAGGATATCATCACCCAAAAGTACATTTCACAATTTGTGATGGAATCTATGGAAGCCTACAATGACTGGCGTAGAACAGATGTGATGACCCTAACCAATCCCGCAGGCCCTATTCCTGTGCGTTTCCCATATCCGACTTCAGAATATGACTATAATTTAGACAATGTGCCGGGTGCAACGGTCAATGATGGCGTATGGTGGGATGATGGTTCAGAGGATTGAGATACAATTCATTTTTTATAAGGAATTATTGATGGAACGTTTATATTGATGGTATAAACATTGGGAGGCTGTCGGGAGATAGCCTCCTTTTTTTTGTTTACTTTTGAATGAGAAATAAATCTGTCAAATCTCTTCAATATTTGATTCATGAAAACTCTATTTTTCTTGGCCAGTTGCTTAGCTTTGTTAAGCTCCTGCAATTCCACTTCAAAAGAAACAGTAGCTCATTCTATTTCAAAACCAAAGCCTTGTAATACAATGATTTTCAATATACCCAATACTCCTTCAACACCTTACATTGCTGTTTTAGGCATTGCCCAAGATGCGGGTTATCCACAGGCTGGATGCCAAAAAGCCTGCTGCAAAAAAGCCGTCGAACAACCCGAAAATAAACGTTTGGTATCTTGTTTGGCATTGATAGATCCAATTAGTCAACAGCGTTGGTTGTTTGACGCAACTCCCGATTTTAGAGAGCAATTGCAGCGATTGGATAGCTTGCAGGTCGGTGCAAAAGAGGATTACCTATCAGGTATTTTTCTCACCCACGCACACATAGGGCATTACACAGGCTTGATGCACTTGGGAAAAGAGGTCATGGGAACGAAAAATGCGAAAATTTATGCCATGCCTCGAATGAGAAGTTTTTTGGCAGAAAATGCACCTTGGAGTCAGTTAGTTAAATTTGAGAACATTGCCTTCGAGCATCTGGAAAATGAACAAACCGTTGTATTAAATGAGCGATTGAAGGTAACACCCTATCGAGTTCCGCATCGAGATGAATTTTCTGAAACAGTTTGCTTTAAGATTGAAGGGGCTTCAAAATCTGCTTTGTTTATCCCCGACATTGACAAATGGCATCAATGGAATCGGAACATTTTGAAGGAAATCGAAGCGGTGGATTATGCCTTTTTGGATGCCACCTTTTATGCCAATGGTGAAATTGTAGGGCGAGACATGAGCCAAATTCCCCACCCTTTTATGGAGGAAAGCCTAACTTTGTTTAAGGCTTTGTCTGCAAAAGACAAGGCTAAAGTGTATTTCATTCACTTCAACCACACCAACCCTGTATTGGATGAAAGTAGCGAAGCCTATAAAACGGTAGTAGAAAAGGGCTTTAATTTGGCAAATGAGATGGCGGTGATGGGACTGTGACAGTTGAAGTGGCTTGATTTTTAATTTTCATTATATAACTTTTATTTCTGCATGATTATTCCTGCAATAGACATCATCAATGGTCAATGCGTTAGACTGACACAAGGCGATTATGAACAAAAAAAGGTTTACAACGCCAATCCCTTAGAGGTAGCCGAACAATTTGAAGCTGCGGGAATTACCCGTCTGCACTTGGTCGACTTAGATGGTGCAAAAGCCCAACATATTGTCAATCACAAAGTTTTGGAGCAAATTGCTACCCACACCAAGCTGCAAATTGACTTTGGCGGCGGACTGAAAAGCCATGAAGATGTGCGAATTGCCTTTGAATCGGGTGCTTCACAAATCACAGGAGGAACGATTGCGGTCAAAAACCAATCGATATTTTTGGAGTGGTTGGAAGAATATGGCAGCGAAAAAATCATTTTGGGTGCAGATGTTCGCAATGCCCAAATTGCAGTAGGTGGCTGGCAAGAACAAACGAATTTAGACTTGTTTGATTTTCTTCAATTTTTTACAGACAAAGGGATTCAATATGTAATTTGTACCGACATCAGCAAAGACGGAATGATGGAAGGGCCTGCCTTCAAATTGTACCAACAAATTTTGGCGCAATTCCCTCAATTGAAGTTGATTGCAAGTGGTGGGGTATCGAATCAAGAAGATATTGACCGATTGGAGAAAATGAATTTGTATGGAATTATTGTAGGAAAAGCTATTTATGAAGGGAAAGTGGAGCTTGGGTAATGCATAAAAAGTAATGACAACCAAAAACTTAACACAACCAAAAACATGCTCGCAAAAAGAATCATCCCCTGCCTCGACATCAAAGACGGACGTACCGTCAAAGGAATCAATTTTGTAAACCTGCGAGATGCGGGCGACCCCGTAGAGTTGGGGCAACGATACAGCGAAGAAGGGGCGGACGAGTTGGTGTTTTTGGACATCACCGCTACCCACGAAAAGCGCAAAACCCTTGCAGCTTTGGCCAAATCTATTGCCCAACACCTCAACATTCCTTTTACAATAGGTGGAGGAATAGGCTCAGTCGAAGATGTGGATGCACTATTAGCCGTTGGAGCTGACAAAATTTCGGTCAATTCAGCAGCCTTTCGCCGTCCTGATTTGATTGACGATTTGGCAAAAAACTTTGGAAATCAGTGCATTGTGGTGGCCATTGACGCAAAAGAAGTGGAAGATGAATGGATGGTGTATTTGAGTGGTGGACGGGTCGCTACGGATAAAAAACTCTTGGACTGGGCGAAGGAAGCGGAGAGTCGAGGAGCGGGTGAAATCCTATTTACCTCCATGAATCACGATGGCACGAAGCAGGGTTTTGCCAATGATGCCCTGCGAATGTTGTCCGAAAATCTATCCATTCCCATCATTGCATCTGGTGGCGCAGGCACGATGGAGCATTTTTATGATACCTTCACCGAAGGAAAAGCCGATGCAGCTTTAGCGGCAAGTATTTTTCACTTTAGAGAGATTCCGATTGTAGGATTGAAGGAATATTTGAAGGAGAGGGGGATTGCAGTGAGGTTGTAGCTTTGATGGTGAACAGACCTCATTTTACTTTCTGATTAAAGGCTTATTGTTTGTTTTGGGTTGGGTGTTTCTTCAAAAGAATGTATCTTTGGAAGAAGCTAAATATTTTGAAGGATGCGAATATTTGATTTGAAAATGAAAGGTGTTGGTCCTTTTAAGGAAGAGTACCTACAATTTATTGGTGAACAAGACAATCCAGAGAAACCTCCTGTAGTGATTATTACGGGAGAAAACGGAACAGGAAAAACGATTGTTTTGGATGCGATTCGAGGGCTTTTGTTTGGAGCTTATCAATATGTGGGCAGAGATATTTTTAATGGAGTAGAAATTATACTATCTTCCAAAATTGCTATTGATAATCAAGAAGAACAAGTTAGTTTCACCGGAATACATTCTCATAACAGGGATAATCGATTTTTTACTAATGCACAAACGCTAAATAAAAGTTTTGCAGATAATCAAGCTCCATTTGTAAATGTAGTAGTGAACTATTGGCTTTCAAATTTGGCAACAGATAGTTTTGACATAAAAAATATTGTTGCACCTGATATCAAAACGTATTTGACAGGTGCTTTAAGTGGTCATCATAAAAATATTTCCGTCACTCAATTGATTTGCTATTTCGACTATTTGAGAGGAAGTGAAGCAAAAACGGAAAAAAGATTAGGCGAATTTTTGTACCAAAAATTGAAGGAAATCATAAGACTTAGCTTGAACAACGGCAAGTTGGCGTATGTCTCTCGCTCTGATTTAATGCCCATTATTGAACAAAATGGAAAAGAAGTTGCTTTAGACAAACTAAGCAGTGGCAATTTATATCTCATCCAACGAATGGTTGCACTTTTGGGGCAAATGCACGCTGTCAATAGATTAAGCAACTTACCAATCGAAACACTTTGTGAAACACCAGGTCTTTTACTCATTGACGAAGCTGAAAACCACCTTCACCCCAAATGGCAAAAAACCTTTATCCGCAATATCTTAGAAATTTTCCCAAACCTTCAAATCATCCTAACAACACACTCTCCTTTTATTGTTTCTTCGGTCGAAAATGCCAAAGTCTTTGTGTGTGAGGCAAGGCACGACCATTGTGTAATCGAAGATGCAACAGAAGAATATGCCAACAAACCTGTTGAAGAAATTCTTTTGTCAGCACTATTTGGTGAAACTTTACCCTTCAATGAAACCATTTCTGAACTTTTAGATAAGCGCAAAAAAGCGATTGGAGCGGGAAACCACTCATTAAGGAAAAAAATTGAAAGCCAATTGCAAAGCATCAATCCTCAATACTTTGCCTATTTTGATGTGGATAATTTATTGGAGCAATTAACTACCAAAAACTAAGAAATGAGATACATCAAACGACTTAAAAAGCCAGATAATTTGGAGAAGAAGGAAAAAGAGTGGACAGATAAATTTATAGTAAGTGGAAAGGATCGTCCCGATAGTTCAAAATATGCGCATCGAAAAATAAGGGATATTTTGCTAGCAATGAGTCACTCAAAATGTTTTTACTGTGAGCAAAAATTGAAGGGTCGCAGAAAAGAAGTTGACCACTATATTGAGGTGGTAGAAAGAAAAGACTTGGCATTTAACTGGGAAAATTTGTATTTGACTTGTGATCACTGCAATGGAAAAATACCAAACAAAAGTATTTCTGCGATAGAAACATTGAATCCATGTGGTGATTTGGATGAGGTGATACAGAAACATCTTGGTTTTGAGGATGAAATTATTTTAGCTAAAAATAATTCTACCAAAGGCAATAAAACTATTCAAAAATACCGATTGAGTGCAGAAAGATTGGATTTATTGCGAGCCAAAGAACTACAAAAGTTTTCCAACGTTTTGATTCACATCTTGAAGCAGCAGATAATTGAAGGTAGAGAGTCAATGACAGAAGCAGAAATAAACCTTCTTAAACGATTCGCCCAAAATGACCATTCTTTTTCCTTGATGTTCAAAACATTGTTAGAAAAATACGATATTAAGTAACTTATTATTCAACTCCTATGACCATCTCTTTCTCATTCATTCTCCTACTACTAATGGCAGCCTTCTACATTTATGCAGGAGTCAGTCACTTTCGGCATCCCAAGTTTTTCCTCCGAATCATGCCTCCTTACATCCCCTCACCCGAAAAGGTGAATTTGTTGGTCGGAGCCATTGAAGTGATTTTGGGAGTTATGCTGCTCATTCCAGCGACTACTTCTCTCGCTGCTTGGGGAGTCATCGCCTTACTGATTGCCGTTTTTCCCGCCAATATTTACCACCACCAAAAAGCCCGAGCCAAGGGCAAACACGTTACCGCTACTTTGATTCGATTGCCGATTCAAGCCCTGTTGGTTTTCTGGGCCTATTGCTACACCTAATTTTGCAACACTGTTGCAGAAATGAAAAGGATGGTTTATATTTGCAACACTGTTGCATAAAGTAAACCCATGAAAAAACACCTTTTTTTACCCTATTTTCTAACCTTTCTGCTATTCGCCCACTCTAATAATATGGATGGGCAAGTACAAAAGATTCCCTGCAATTATTCCCTTTCAGGCAATGTTAGCGATGAACACGACCGCCAACCGCTTCCTTTTGCAGCGATTTATGTGGAAGAACTCCAAACAGGTGTTGTCAGTGATAGTTTGGGCAATTACCGCATGGAAGGACTTTGTGAAGGCATTTACACCGTCACTGCAAGTCACATCGGCTGCGAATCCGTCACCAAAAAAATCAATCTCCAAAACCACACCGTCCAAAATTTTGTCACTGAACACCACGAAGAAATTCTTGAAACTATAAAGGTGACAGGCAAAAAGAATCAACATGCAGCAACCATGACCCAAAGTCATCTCAAAGACAGGGAGTTAGAGCAAGTAGCGGGTAAATCATTAGGGGAAGCCTTGATGAAAATTGCAGGGGTGAATTCTCTTCAAACAGGTCCAACGATTTCAAAACCAATTATTCACGGTTTACACAGTAATCGGATTTTGATGCTCAATAACGGTGTTCGGCAAGAAGGGCAACAATGGGGCGCAGAACACGCTCCCGAAATGGATCCTTTTATTGCAGCTGAATTATCGGTGGTCAAAGGTGCAGCAAGCGTTCAGTATGGTTCAGATGCTATTGGGGGTGTTGTTTTGGTCGAACCTGCTCCTTTACCAATTACCAACAGCTTCAAAGGCAAAATCAACTTGGTCGGCATGAGCAATGGGCGACAAGGTATTGCATCAGCGCAGTTGGAAGGTGGTCATTCAAAGCGGAAAGGGTTTGGGTGGCGATTGCAGGGGACGCTCAAAAAAGCGGGTGATTTTCACACCCCCAATTACAGCCTCACCAATACTGCCATGCATGAGAACAATGCTTCGGCTGCTTTGGGCTTCAAAAAATACCGCTATGGACTGGAAGTTTTTTACAGCTACTTCCATACCGAATTGGGAATTTTGAGAGGTTCACACATTGGAAATTTAACTGATTTGGAGGAGGCATTGCAGCGAGAAATCCCTCTTTTTACCGAAGAATTCAGCTACGATATTCTCAACCCCAAACAAAAAGTCGGCCACCATTTAGCCAAACTACAGACCTATTGGCGTAGTGAAAAATTGGGGAAACTTCATCTGCAATATGCCTTTCAATTGGATAATAGACAAGAATTTGATATCCGTAGAGGCAACCGCTCCGAAATACCTTCACTGCACTTGAACCTTCAATCTCATCAATTGGACTTGAACTTGGAGCATAGAAAATGGGGGAAATTAGAAGGACGTTTGGGGCTGAATGGCATTTACAAACGCAATCGAAATCAACCCGATACAGGTGTACGCCCACTAATTCCTTACTACGATCAGTACGGTACTGGTATTTTTTGGATAGAACAATGGAAGCAGGAAAAATGGGAATCGGAGGTAGGAATCCGCTACGATTTTCAACATTTGTTGGTCAAAAAGTTTACTTCAAACAACGAACTGCTCAAAACTACTTTCGACTTTCACAATTTTTCGGCAAGCGTAGGCGGTGCTTTTTACTTCAATGAACGGCTATCGTTTCGCAGCAATTTGGGAACGGCTTTTCGCCCGCCGAGCGTAAATGAGTTGTTCAGTGAAGGCTTGCATCACGGGGCGGCAGCGATTGAAGAGGGGGATGCGACTTTGCAGACCGAAAAATCGTGGAAATGGGTGAATACGTTGCAATTTCAAAAAGAAAATCAACTGCAATGGGAGGTCAGTGCTTACGCTCATTTTATCCAAGATTTCATTTACTTAGAACCAACAGGTGAACCCGTTTTGACCATTCGTGGGGCGTTTCCCGTATTTCGATACACACAGACCGATGCATGTTTGTTGGGAGTAGATGCGGTCGGTCAGTGGACATTTTCACCCCATTTTTCTTGGCAAACCAAAGCGTCTGTTTTGTGGGCGAAAGATGTAACGAATGACGACTTTCTAATTTCGATACCTGCCAATCGTTGGGAAAATAGTGGGGTATTTTTGAAGAAAAAATGGGGAAACATACATGATATTGAAGTAAAATTAACCCACGTTTTTGTAGCCAAACAAAGCCGCTTTCCTGCAAGTGTGGAATGGGTAGTACCGCCTAATGGGTATCAATTGGTTCATTTTGAAGTGGGGGGAAATTTGCCATTGAAGAACAATAAAAATGATTTAGGAATCCATTTTGAAGTTCAAAACGTTTTGAATACAAGTTATCGAGATTATTTGAATCGGTTGCGCTATTATGCGGATGAAACTGGGAGGAATGTGGTGATTAGATTGAAGTATGGTTTTTGAATCGCAGATTTCGCAGAACACCAATCAAGATTCAAATAATTGTTTGTAAACAAGCCAATTAACTTTATTAACTAACCAATTTAATATTTTAGCCTGCCTAGCTAAAACATCAAAACATTAACACATTAAAAGACATGAAACATTTATTTATTTTTTTAGGACTTACTTTAGCCATGTTTTCTTTTTCGAGTTGCGACAAAGACGATCCAACGCCTCCAAACGAGGAAGAATTGATTACCACTTTGACGCTTACCATGACTCCAGAAGGTGGTGGTAATGCTGTTGTATTTCGGTTTCGAGACACAGACGGAGATGGCGGAAACGACCCTGTCATTACCAGCGGAACATTGGCAGCAAACACCACTTACAATGCCACACTTGAACTGCTAAATGAATCTGTTTCACCTGCCACAAACATCACCAACGAAGTTAGGACAGAAGGGCAAGATCATCAGTTTTTCTTTGCTACAACAGCGGGGGTGAATTTGAGTTTTGCTTACGATGACATGGATGCAGACGATAATCCAATTGGTCTAAAAGTGCTTTTTCAAACAGGGGATGCAAGTTCGGGGCAGTTTCAGGTGATACTTCGCCATGAACTGAACAAAAGTGCATCAAACGTCTCACTCGGCGACATCACTAATGCGGGTGGAGAAACAGATATTGAAGTGATTTTTGATATTGAAATACAGTAGTGTTTACTGCAATTGAATGCGGGTCACAAGCATATCAGAGGTCATATACAATACCGATTCATCCGTATTGAGCGCACAGTTTGAAGTCGCTTGACCTGTCGAAATTGTACCTAAATGTTTGCCTTCGGGAGAAAAAACATATACGCCACCAGGACCAGTTGCGAATACAATACCTTTTTTATTGACTTTCAATCCATCTGGCAAACCTTTATTATTAGGAACCATTGTCGTAGCATCGAAGAAAACCTTACCGTTTGTAAAGTTTTTGTTTGCATCTATTTCATACACCATCCAAAGGGCTTTTCCATGATCAGAATTGGCAACATAACATTTCTTGAAGTCGGGACTTAATGCAATACCATTGGGACGAGTCAGTTCTTTGGTCATCAAAAACACTTTTCCGTCAGGAGCAACTCTGTACACTCCTTGAAAAGGAGTTTCTTTAGCGGGATCTTCGTGTTGTTTTTCTAAACCATAAGGCGGGTCTGTGAAATACAAATTTCCGTCTTGACCATAAGCTGCATCATTGGGGCTATTGAATCGCTGTCCATCGTATTGGGTTGCAATGGTTTCAAAATCAGCTTTTGGTGCAGAAAGTGGAGCATTCATTTTTGCCATTTGCCTATCCCCATGTTGACAAAGCACCAATTCGTTTTTACTGTTGAGTAGCAAACCATTGGAGCCAGGTTCCCCTCCTCTTTCTTTATCACTTGTATAACCCGAAGGCTGCAAATAAACTTTCGCTGCTTCTCCTTCTTTCCAACTGTAAATGGTGTTTTTAGGTACATCTGACCATATCAACATTTGCTCACTTTCGAGCCAAAGCGGTCCTTCCGACCATTCATAGCCTTCCGCCAAAACTTCAATTTTAGCATCTGCTTTCACAATTTCTGCAAATCGAGGGTCAAGTGATTGCAGTTCTCCAATGGTTTTGTAGGTATTGGAAGAAGGTTTTGATTCCTTTATTTGTGTGTCTAAAATGGGTTTCTCTTTTGTTGCAGATTGCTTACAACTGAATAAAATCAAGGTGAGAAGTAGGGAAAAAGTGATTGCTTTCATATTGAATGATTTTTCCCTAAATATACAGACAAAAAATTGGAGTTCTTAAAACTTTTGAAGTTTGAAGAAAATTCGTCTGATTCTGACCTGTATTACAAAAAGTATTTTGGAAATTCCTTCCAAAATTTTGCAGAATTCCCAAATTAGTGACTCAATTTAATTTGGCATTTTTATTTGGGTCATAACAATTGGATATTCAGTATTTAGTTAGGATTTGCGTGTGCAAAAAGCCTGTCGTTCATTTTTTTAGTATGTATTAGCAATAAATCAAACAGATTCTATCAGTTCTTGTAAGAGGGTTCTTTCAATATTCAGGGCTTTGGTCTGAAATTGGAGCTTGTGAAAACTCCAATTTTTTAGTTTCCTTTTTCGATTACAGAACTTACGGTACAATTGGACACTAATGCCTTTTAGAAAAAACAATAATGCTTTTTTTAGAAACCCTTGTACATCACTCGAAATAGATAATTGTATTTTGAGTGTGTTTTTAATCAATCTAAAAAATTGTTCGATATAAGTTCTTTGAAACCATCTACGTCTTAGTGTTTTGGCTTTCATTTCAGTATGTGTAGTATAAATTACACTCACTTTTTGACTTCCGTTGAGTCTAAAGAATAGAAGCGTAACCTCTTTATCTTGGGCATGATAGTGTGCTCTAACTCTGAGGCAAAAAGGCTCAATCTCTTTTTAGGATTTCCAATTGCTTGATTTTGTTTCTGTTGCGAAGCCATATATTCAGCTTCTTTAGGAAGAAAAACGTCTCTAATATACTGTTTGGCATTGAACTTCTTTTTACCTACATAAAAAATATGTGTCTCTTTGGGTACACATATAAAATGAATTATTACTAACCTCTATGGCATCGTCTTTTTTTCCTGACAAGTCAAAATAAATAGGATAAAATACATCTTTTATGCTGATTCCCAACAAAGTAAGTTAAAAGCCATAGACACTTGTGTTGAATTGGCCACTGAAAAATTTAGCGAATTTATCCCCAATCGGAAAATTCTTTAACCATTGTTTGAAAACACTATGGTCTATCACAATGGTCAGACGAGAACGAGATTGTTGGCTATTACTTCCCTTACCCAAAGGAATAAATGCATCTAAAAAATATTTAACCAATAACTTGTTGATTAATTCAATTAGCTTTGAGTAGGTAAACTTTTCCCATACTTTGTATAATTTTGTACTATTTATGCCTTGTGCTTGAAGTATTTGATGAAGATTGTGTAAGCCATAAAGTTCTCCAACTAAAAAAATCAGCAATATTTTACGTAACTTATATGCTTCATCTGCTGTCAATTCAGTATCTTGCAACTCCGCCACTAAATTCATGGCAGGCTCTAAATGTCCTTTGAGGTAAAGTTTCAAGCAGTCTAATAACGTGGTTCTAACTTTTTATTCATGATATAATTCAATTATGTATTAATAGTCTTTTTTTACTGCAAAAGTCGATAACATTTTGCAGTTTATTTATGCCGCAACTGATTTTTTTTCAAATCGTTGCGGCATTTTGAAAAATGCCAATTTAAGTGTAGATATTTTTTTACTTACCACATTTCCTAAAAAATATGACCTCAAGAGTATTGCACGACTGGAACTTAACGCCAAAAGAAGCCATTGAAGTTCAACAAGAATTGAGAGGGAAAGTAAGAATTGAACCAATGTCAAAGCCGCTGGAATACATTGCAGGAGCAGATATTTCCTTCAATAGAGGTGAAGATACCGTGTATGTAGGGATGGTGGTTTTGACCTATCCTGGACTTATTGAAGTCGATAGAGAGGTATTGACAGACGAGGCTACCTTTCCATACATTCCTGGCTTGTTGTCATTTAGAGAATCTCCTTTGCTGATAAAGGCATGGCAAAAACTCACCATAAAACCCAACTTGATTGTGGCAGATGGACATGGGATTGCACATGTTAGGCGTTTTGGGATTGCCTGTCATTTGGGTTTGCTTACCGATACGCCAACTATTGGGTGTGCCAAAAAAATATTTGTGGGAACGCACGAAGATTTGGGGGAAGAACAGGGCAGTGTGGCGGATATTCACTACAAAGGCGAAATTGTTGGAGCTGCATTGCGAACCCGCAAAAATGTGAAGCCTGTTTATATTTCGGCAGGACATAAAATCACCTTAGCAGAGGCCATTGAAGTGATGAAAAACTGTGCTTTGAATTATCGAATTCCCGAACCTACCCGGCAAGCGCATTTGATGGTCAATGAATTGAGGAGAGGGGAGATTTAAGGAGGTTCAAATTTTTCGTCCAAAGTCTAAAAAAATTCATTGCTCCAAAAAATACGCCCTCACTTCCTGCCAAGTGTGAACTCTGTGAAAACCTGTTTCATCTTGATTGTGATGGGCATCAAACAACAATCCTGTGCCTGAAAAAGCTTTCAATTGGTAAGGACTGTCATCAATCAAATAATCGGCGTGAATAATACTTTTGTTACCACAAAACACGATGTTTTTCCACGGAATGAACGGAAAATACTGCATTAGCCAATCGTATTTGTCTTCAAAAGAAGATCGAAACTGCATGGCTGCTGTGGCAATAAAAATCTCATATCCATTGTCCATCAATTCTTTGACTACTTCTTGACTTCCTTCAATAATGGGTAAATCGGCAAAAAAACCTTTGGTGTACAAATACCGTTTGACCGTTTCTCTATGCTCGTTGGGTATCATATCGGTAAACATTTTACTTGCCAATCTTGGGTAGGAAATTCGCTCACCAAAATCTCGAAAATACCATTCTTCAAATCTGGAAATGGGGTCAGCCATTACCTCGTCCATATCTATTGCAATGCGTTTGTTCATGTTGTTGAAAGTGGGGCTTGTGGTGAATAAATAGACTTAGAATCTGGGACAACCCGTAATATAGCGTCCTTGTCGTTTGTCCATAAACACTGCAATATTAGTATTTTTGGTTTCGATTTCTTCAATTTTTGTCCATTCATAACGATATTTACCAAAAGAAATTCCAAACTTATTGCCCAATAATTTCTTCTCTACCTCAATGATGAAATCTCCTTTTTCATCCGTAATATACTCTCCTATCTTCAGCCCTTCTTCGGAATACAATGTTATATTTGCTTCCTCCAATTTTCTCCAACCAATTTTATTCTTACCCTTCACTACTCCACTGATGATTATTGTTGAAGATTTGGTCACAACTTGTGTGATTTGGTAAGATTCATCTGTTTTGGTGTTTTGAGCAACTACCTGCTGCCCTCCCAAAAGTCCCCAAAAAATGAACCCCATTGTAGCAGCTTTAGCCAGTATCTTTGACCAATGCTGATACATTGAAGGCTGAGAGACTTTGATGCAGATTTCCCCTTCATTTGCAGTAGCCAATTGTTTGATGGCTTTGAAGTCCATTGCCGAAACATCGGTCACATTTTTTTGACAAATTTGACAGAACTTTACTGTTCCACAAGTACCTACTATATCCATTTGCTCCCAATCTTGAGGGCAAGGATTTTGGATTTTCTGTTTTAAGTATTGGTATTTCATTGAATAACAATTTTTAAATAAAAAAAATCAGAATATCTATTCCTTCTTTTCTTCCTCCAAACGGCGTTCTTCATACACCTCTCCCTTTTCCAATAATTCAGCATACAAAGCCTCCAAGTTATCATCGGTCAATTCGTTATAATTTATCTCTGTGAAATCCAATGAAGTAACACTCAGTTCCTTTTTGTCCCACGGAAACAATCCACTGATACCCAAATACCACGTTGCGCTTTCACCATGCTCAGGTTTTTCCAGTTGGATTTTGTACGGATATACCCAATACTTGCTGCCCTTGTAGGTGTAGCTTCTTGGTTTTAGAGGGAGAATCGTACTTTCATCTGTGTCCCATTCATAGTTAAGGTAAGTAGTGATGTTACTCTCTGCTAAAGCAGCTTGATTTTTGTAGTTTGCAGGAAACAAATCCGTCTTTTTCGTTTCCTCCATAAGGGAATACAACCTTTCCCTCGTACGCACATTTTCAGCCAATTGCTCCAAAATTTTAGTAGAAACTGATTCATTCCTCTTCCACAAAACTTCTACGACTTCCAATTGCAAACTTTCAGAAGGCAACTGCAATATTTTCTGGAAAAGAGAAAGCGTTTTTTCCTTGTTCTCCAATTGCTCCAATAAAGTGATGTAATATGGTGTTTTTTCCCAAACTAGGTAAGCCCCTTCGTCTTCTTCTGCTACCACACTTGCATTGTCAATAGTAGCTTCAATATGGGTGAGTAGCATTTCTTCATAAGGGGCTAAATGTTGGGGTTGTAGGCGTTCTTTGACGACCATTGCGTATATCAATCGCAAGACGCTGTTTTCATAATCTTTGTTGGAAATCAATTGTAAGATGTCTGGAAACAGTCTTTCTGCAAGTTGCAGGGTATCACCTTCAAATACAAAATTAGCCAACATACCATCTACATAATATTCTGCCTCGCTTACCAAAGGTGTCTGCTCAATCAATATTTCTTTGAGGTAGTCAATGGTAGCGGGTTGTTGCATTTCCAACAATATTGCAGCTGCTGATATTTGGCAGCTATTGGTGTCCGCCCATTCACTGTAATGGTTTTTGATAAAGTCAAATGTAGCCAAACTATCCACATCATACATTTGCCAAAGCAGTGTTTTTTTCGCTGCATATTCGTTCTCCTTTTCATCGGGGTAGTTTTTTTGAAATGCCTTTTCTAAACGCTCAAAGGAAGTATCTTCAAAATCATAGTAGTCCAAAGTTTCTAAGGCCAATTCTTGGATCTTCTCATCCTCCGATAATAAATCACTCAACAATAATTCGCTCTTATCACTAAACAAATCAAAGGGTTTGGGGTGTTTTTCAAAACTGATTTCTTCAAAAAAGCGATTGTTGATAGGTGAATAGAGCTGTTCTTGAGGTAAAAATGTCTGAAATTCATACATGTAACCATCCTTTACCACCGTTTTTTCACGCTTAAAGGTATGTGCTTTTGGAGATTTGGTAACGACCTCCAGTGACGAATATCCAGAGATATCCTCTCTTTTAGAGCTAACCAAACTATCTGCACCCACCGAAAGCTGCAACATACTCTCCATGAGTGAATCCATGTTTTGATATTGTGTGTAAGGAGTAAATTGATAGACTGTTGTTGTATAGTTGGTCCCCGTATTTTTATCCAGCGAATAATAGAATTTGACCGAATCTATATTGGAACTTGCTCTTTGGTAAACAGAAATTTCCTCATCTTCAATTTTAGGTTCGTGAAAAACCAAAAAAGAAACAGGGTAAGAAGGGCTTTTGTATAGTTGCTGCTCAGAAACTTCTTCCTTCAATAACTCAAAAGATTCGAAGAATTGATTCTCTTTACCATTTTGTTCTCCCTCTACCACAGCCATCAACATATATACCCGATTACCTCGGATAATCAATTGCAGACGTACTTTTCCTGTTGCATCACTGATTATCGAAAACCTACTCGGATGCCCCTGCACAATTGTATCTTTTACAGGAGTTTCCATCCCTATTTGCTTGGAAATTCGCTCAAATACCGATTCAAATATTTCGTTTTCATCTTCAATCCTCCATTCTGGCGCATAATCTTGATAGCTAATCAAGTAAGTGGTTTTTGTTTTTGTAGTAGATTCTGCACACTCAAAAATGTGCATTTCAGCTTGAAGATTTCCTTGTTCATCCGCCAAAGGATTGACCACCTCTTTCACTTCCTTAGGTAGCTCTATTTTGAATGCCCCTTTTTTTGAAGTGATGGTTTTCCATTCGGAAGCAGTAAAAGCGTTGATTTTGAAGGAACTCAAAAAACGCTCTGCATTTTCTCCTTCAATTAATTCCTTTTGAGTACTTGTCAATCCATTGATGTATATGGTTTTATCACGAATAAACATCTGATAACGCCCATATTGTGTGTTGTTTTCAAGAATAGTTATATCATATCCTCGATAGTCATTCAATGTAATTTCCTTTTGGCTTATTATCTTGGCATTTTTTCCTTTTACCATATTTTCAGGATAGCCCACAAATGTCTGCTCAACCGCCTCCGAATCCGTATGGATTGGAAAAGCAAGGGTTACAACTGCATAATTGAGTCCCTCTCCCAAATCTGGATACGCATAACTCTGAAAAAAATCAGGCATACCTGACAGTTTTAGGTGATAAGGCATAGTAGGCAAGTCAATTTGGGCAGCAACATCTGGTATCTCAAATGTTTCCCACGGCATTTCCTTCGTAGATTTTTTTACTTCGTATTCTTTCGCCAAACCGCTGAAAACAGCAGTAACAGGGCGAAGGGTATAACCCTTTTGCCGCAATAAATCAATCATACTCCCTTTACCCGCCAAATGCGCTGCTCCAACAGCAGTGAAAAGGGTATAAGATTTTAGATACACTTCCATTTGATTGGTCATCTTGACATTGCGCTCTAACAAATGTGTCTTTGCCAAATTGAAGTCATCCGAATCGTATTTTTGGATGTAATCATCTATTTTTTCCAAATCCCCACTGAGGTAAATATCCAATAGCGTATTTGTTTTTTTCTTCGAAGCCGTTTTTTCTCCACTCTCCATTTCCATATAACGCTCTATCTCTGCTACATGCTGCTCAACACTCACATCCTTTTGTATCATTAATTGATCTTCAATATCTTCTAATCCCAAGACCTTTTTTGCCTGCACCTTGGCAAGTTGATAAAGATACGCATCCAAAAAAGTAGCTTTGACTCCCTTTTCAGGTGTCGAATGATTGGGAGATTTCAGTAGAAAAGAAAGTGCCCATGAATAATCCATGCTAATATCTGCCAAAGAAAAACCTATTTCAGACGTTACCAACGTATTCAAGTTGTTGTATCTTTCCTCTCCAATCGCCTCTTTCCAATTTTGTTCATTTTCAGGACTATAATTCATTATTTCTTCAAACATAAATCGCATAATGTCATTTGGAAGTACCTCCATCGCAAAAGCATCTACACTTTCTAACTTCAACAAAACAGAGTCACTGAACTCAAACGCCCTTTTGTCAGCCAAATGAATCGTGCCATAGAGGTAAGAAGGTTCTTCCAAACTATTGCCAGATATTTCCCACAATAACTGATGTTTCTTATCAATTCTTTGAGCAAAAACATTGGAAACGAAAACAAAACATAAAAAAACAAAAAATATGTGTTTTATTTGAAAAAAGGCTTTCATGAATACTGGTTTTATGGATAGATAATTTGACGGTAATATAGTGTAAAATGCTGATATACTGCATAAAAAAAGCTCAATTAAAGCGAACTTCAAAGTTCACTCTAATTGAGCCAATCAAAAACAGATACAAATACGGCAGTCTAACAACCTATTTTGAAACCTGTTCTATTTTTTTAAATCACACATTTTTGTTCGCATCAAATCGGAGTTGTATCTACAACCATTGGGTTTGTAGGATCTTGCACCACTATATTACTTCTTTTTTTACGCATGGCCATGCTAAAAAATAACATCACTACACCTATGAGTTCCAAATAATTGAACAGATTAAAAGCTTCTTTGCCAGAAGTAGTAGGTGAGGGTGGTGCAATCGTTCCTAGAGCAGAGGCACGATTGATTACTACATTTGGAGCATCTTCTTCCATTGGCGTACGATCCAAAGGAATCATACTCACTAATCTGCCTAGGCAGTATAAGCCGAATATAAAATTGAGGATTAGTTTCATTTCACTGAATTTTTAGTTTGTTAGCGAATATTTTGATTTATCCGATTTAAACGACAATAAGTAGGAGATGTTTACTAAGGATTGGATTTTTTGAGGTATAATTATTACAGATTGCAAACAATCCCCTATCAAAACGGTTTACCTAGCTTCTAAACCTCAATCAAGTAAAACAACAACAATAAAATGACCTTCAATTACAATTTGCGCCTGCAATGGCTGCTAATCGTTGTCTTATTAGGCACTCCTTCAATGATTTTTGCCCAAACAGGAATCATTCAAGGAAAAGTATTCGACCCCATCAATAACGAAGCGATTCCCTTTGCGAATGTGGTGATTCAGGGTACAACAACAGGCACAACAACTGATATAGACGGACGCTATGAAATCACCAACTTGAAGCCTGACCTTTACAATATTGAGGCGAGTTTTGTGGGTTACAAAAGCAAAGTAGTGTATGAAATTCAGGTGTTTAACTCCAAACCCGCAGAAATAGACATTCCACTCGAACCTGCAACAGAAGAATTGGATGAAGTAGTGGTGAAAGCCGACCCTTTTGTTCAAAAGGAAGAAAGTCCGCTTTCACTGCAAAGCATTGGCGTGAACGAAATCCAACGAAATCCTGGTGGAAACCGAGACATCTCCAAAGCCATTCAGTCCCTTCCTGGCGTGGCTTCATCGGTTTCTTTCCGCAACGACATCATCATCCGTGGAGGTGGGCCGAATGAAAACCGCTTTTACATAGACGGGATTGAAGTACCAAATATCAATCACTTTGCTACACAAGGCTCAACAGGTGGGCCAGTAGGTTTATTGAATGTCAATTTTATCAAAAACGTGGATTTTTATACTGGTGCGTTTCCTGCAAATCGGGGCAATGCCCTGAGTTCGGTCATGGAAATCCAACAGCGAGAAGGACGGACTGACCGTTTGGGCTTCAATTTTACACTTGGATCGAGTGATGCAGGTTTGACTGCCGAGGGGCCTTTGGGCAAAAAAGGAACTTTCATTGCCTCTTTTCGGCGGTCGTATTTGCAGCTATTGTTTGAAGCCTTAGAACTACCTTTCTTACCAACCTACAATGATTTTCAATTCAAAACCAAATTTCAACTCAATGAAAACAATCAATTGACGGTGATAGGTTTGGGGGCAATCGACAATGCTGTACTCAACTTGTCTGCCAATGAAACCGAAGATCAAAAGTTTCTATTGGGCAATTTGCCTGAACAAGACCAATGGAGTTATACGGTTGGGGCAAATTACAAAAATTTCCGCAAGAATGGCTACACTACTTTGGTTATCAGCCGCAATCACCTAAGCAACTCAAGTATTAAATACCAAGACAACATTGAAGTCGCAGATGGTTTGATTCTGGATTATGTGTCGGAAGAAATCGAAAATAAACTTCGTTTGGAAAACACCAATCGCATGAATGGCTGGAAATTAAACTATGGATTGGGCTTTGAAACTGCCCAATATACCAATAGTACCTTCAATCGGGTAGAAGTGAATGGGGAGGTGCAAATCGTAGATTATGATTCGGAGTTGAACTTCAATAAATACAGTCTTTTTGCTCAAGCGAGTAAAACACTTTTGAAGGATAAATTGACCGCTTCATTGGGCTTTCGGATGGATGCAAATAGCTATTCGGACGATATGAACAATCCTTTGGAGCAATTTTCACCCAGATTGTCTTTGTCTTACGCACTCTCTCCCAAATTTAGCCTCAACTTCAATACAGGAATTTTCTACCAATTACCAGCCTACACTGTCTTGGGCTATCGAGACAATACGGGCAACTTGGTCAATGCGGACAACGGAGTTCGTTATATTCAAAACACACATCTCGTAGGCGGAGTGTCCTACCAAACGGATCAAAACTCCAAGTTTAGTGTAGAAGGATTCTACAAAAAATACAACGACTATCCTTTCCTTTTGCGTGATTCCATTTCACTCGCCAATTTGGGAGCAGATTTTGGAGTGATTGGAGATGCGCCTGTTTCGCCTGATTCACAAGGAAAAGCTTTTGGTTTGGAATTTTTGTTTCAACAAAAACTGTTCAAAGGTTTTTACGGGATTGCCGCCTATACTTTTGTGCGGTCAGAATTTACGAACAAAAACCCCACTGACTACGCTCCTGCAAGTTGGGACAACCGGCATTTGGTGAGTATGACAGCAGGTAAAAAATTCAAGAAGAACTGGGAGTTGGGTCTGCGATGGAGATACATCGGAGGAACGCCCTACACGCCTTATGATGTAGCAACCTCCTCGCTTCAAAGCGTTTGGGATGTGTCGAATACAGGCATCTTTGACTTCAATCGCATCAACACCGAACGCCTACCTGCTTACCATCAACTGGATGTGCGTCTGGATAAAAAGTGGTTTTACAACAAGTTTGCCCTCAACCTCTATTTGGATATCGAAAACATCTATAGTTATTCGATTGAAGGAATTCCCAACTTGACCGTACAAACTGACGAAAACGATGTGCCTTTAGTGGATCCCAATGACTCAAGTCGTTACCAAACCAAATTTATTCAAAATGAATTGGGGAATCTGTTGCCGAGTATTGGAGTGGTGGTGGAGTGGTAATAGTTCATATTATTTGAAAAACTCTCTGCAATGAGTATCTTTGGAGACCATGCAAAATAAACAACCCTCTATATTTCTATTTGCCGCCCTCTTTGGGTTAGGAGTGAGTCTAACGATTCATATAATTAGCTATTTTTCTCCTCAAAGTATCGGAAATTTTTCCTTTTCTTATGTCTTACATTTCTTTGCATTGTTGATGGTTATTCCTGCAATTGGCGCATTGGATCGCATCAATCAAACCGATAATTGGCGGCTGATGTGGAAAAGCTTGCAGCAAAAAGTTCCAAAAATGTTGCAATGGTTGGCAGTTGCATTGTTGGCGTATGCACTCTTCAATTTTTTCTACAATTTTATGGTACTCAATCAGGGAGGACAAGTTTGCATTGCAGAAGGAGAATATGTGTTGTCAGGCAAAGAAGGTATATTGAAGAAGTTAAGTACTGAAGAGTATTTTGTTCACAAAGCCTATTCTACAAGAACCGACTCTGCATATTGGATTCTATTTTTTTACCTCCAAAGCGTCATTCTCTACACTGGTCTGCAAATGTATAACAAGGGGTGAGTGATCAACTTCAAGTGCGAGTTTAATTTTTATGCTCATTTTAATTTTTATTTAATTCCATGAAAGTAAGTGGCTTTACCTTTGTCCGAAATGCTATCCTATATGGTTATCCCATTGAAGCTGCCATTCAGTCCATTCTACCTATTTGCGATGAGGTAGTAGTGTGCGTGGGCAAATCCGAAGACGGTACACTTTCTTTAATTCAAAATATTCCTTCCGACAAAATCAAAATTGTGCATAGTGTGTGGGATGACAGCCTGAGAGAAGGAGGACGGGTACTGGCAGCCGAAACCGATAAGGCTTTTGCCGCAGTAGCAGAGGAGAGTGATTGGGCTTTTTATATTCAAGGCGATGAAGTTGTACATGAAAAGTATTTAGATACTATTCAAACTGCCATGCGTCAAAACTTGGATAACCCAGAAGTAGAAGGGTTGTTGTTCAAATACTTACACTTTTATGGAACATACGGTTATGTGGGGGATTCTCGCCGATGGTACCGCCGAGAAGTGCGGGTAATTCGCAATGACAAGGCGATATATTCTTACAAAGATGCACAGGGTTTTAAGAAAGAGGAGAGGAGTTTGAGAGTGAAAGAAGTAGATGCCTACATCTATCACTACGGCTGGGTCAAACATCCTACAACAATGAAAGCCAAAGAAAAAAACTTTCACAAACTTTGGCATTCGGATGAATGGATTCAACAAAACATCGAACAAACCGAACAATTTGATTACAGTAAAATTGACTCGCTCCAACACTTCAATGGCACACATCCCAAAGCCATTCTGCCTTTTGTCGAAAAAATGAATTGGAATTTGGACTTAAATACCAATCATAAATCCTTCAAATGGACAGACCGTTTGTTGTATTGGTGGGAGCAAAAAACGGGAAAACGTTTGTTTGAATATCGAAATTATCAATTGTTGAAGTAGACGCAAATACCCTTCACCTGTCCTTTTGTACAGTTTTTTACCTGCCCTTTTCTCCCTCTCAAAACCGTTCCAATGCCTGATGCATAGGGGCTTATTCTACCTTATTTTTGCAGTATTAAATGATTGAAAATCTTACACAAAGCTTTTCAATTATGATAACTCAAAAAATAAGCAAATATGAATACTTCCCACAAAAAAACAGCACTCATCACAGGTGCTTCAAAAGGTTTGGGTTATGAGTTGGCACATTCATTGGCTCAAAGAGGTTGGCGATTGATCATCAATGCCCGGCATGCGGACAAACTTTTTGAAGTACAAAAAACATTGCGGCAATACACCGAAGTAGAGGCTATTGCAGGAGATGTAATAGACGAAATTCATCTACTTCAATTTCCCGATAGAATCGCCAAATGGGGTAATTTGGATTTGGTAATCAACAATGCAAGTACGCTCGGAATGTCTCCGCAACCTCATTTATTGGACTACCCCATTGAAGTTATCCACACAGTTTTCCACACCAACGTTATCGCACCTTTGTCATTGCTTCAAAAAGTGAAAAAATACCTAAAATCTAACGCTAAGATAATCAATATCAGTAGTGATGCAGGTGTAGAGGCTTATGCAGGTTGGGGAGCTTATGGTGCGAGTAAAGCGGCCTTAGAACACCTTTCCCACATACTTGCTGTGGAAAACTCTCAATGGAATGTGTACTGGGTAGATCCTGGAGATATGCGCACGGATATGCATCAAGCAGCATTTCCTGGAGAAGACATCAGCGACCGCCCCTTGCCCCAAGAAAGTGTTCAGGGTTTCCTGCAACTCATTGAAGGAAATTTACCAAGTGGGCGTTATGTTAGCCAGCAATTGATGACGGAACTGTTAAATTATTGATTATCAAATAAATAAAAAATATTCTTATGACCAATCAAATGATTGAACTCCCGACTTCAAAAGTAAACTCGTTCTCCTTCAATTTTAACCTACCTGACCAACTGCAATGTGCCAAACCCACTGAAGTACGTGGCATAGCAAGAGATCAGGTGCGCTTGATGGTTTCTAACAAAACGACCAACAACATTGAACATACCATTTTCCGAAACATTCACCATTATTTGCAGGAAGGAGATGTATTGGTAGTCAATACGAGTGGCACATTGAAGGCAGCATTGGAGGCTTATCGTTCGGATGGAACTTTGCTACGGGTGCATTTTTCTACTAAACTGTCAGAAAAACAGTGGATTGTAGAGTTAAGGCAGGTTGTTGGAAACCATACAGAGCGTTTCAGAAATGGACTACAAGGAGAAACACTGCAATTGACAAATGGCGGAACGATGTTCTTGAAAACACCTTATTATTCTTCGGAATTGCTTCAACAGGAACATTTGCAGTTGTGGGAAGTGGACATTCAAATAAACGACAGTGTAGAAAATTATTTGGATAGTTATGGAATGCCGATTCGCTACAACTATGTGAAAGACCAGTATCCTCAATCTTATTACCAAACCATCTTTGCCAAACAAATGGGCAGTACTGAAATGCCCTCAGCAGGTCGGGGATTCACTGCTCAATTGCTCACTCAATTGATTATCAATGGTGTTCAAATTTTACCCATTGTTTTGCATACAGGCGTGGCAAGTTTGGAAATCAACGAGCGACCCTATCAAGAATATTATCAAGTACCGCAGCCCACTGCATCTGCTCTCAACTTAGCTCGCCAACAAAATAGGCGAATCATAGCAGTGGGAACGACTGTTGTACGAGCATTGGAAACGGTGACAGACTGCCAAGGATTTACGCAAGGTGGCACAGGCTGGACAGACGAATTCATTACACCCGAACGGGGTATTTTTGCAGTAAATGGGTTGTTGACAGGTTTTCACGAGCCCAAAGCATCACATTTACTGATGCTGGAAACCTTGGCAGGTCGTGAACACATTGAAGTAGCCTACCAAGCAGCTATTGAAGAAACCTATCAATGGCACGAATTTGGCGATTTGCATTTGATAATTGATTAGTTTATTGCGGTTTATATCAACGTTTTCATGATTTTTTGAAACGGGCCTGCCTCACTCATGGTGTAGAAGTGAAGACACGGCACACCAAAATCAAGGAGTTCTCTGCATTGTTGTACCGTCCACTCAATGCCAATTTCTCTCACTTTTTCTCTGTCATCGTATTTCTGAATTTCTGTCACCAAATCTTCGGGCAGCGAAATATTGAAGATACCCGGTAATCTATCCACTTGTGATTGACTGGTAATAGGTTTGAGTCCAGGGATGATGGGAACGTTGATTCCTACTGCTCGGCAATTTCTTACAAAATCAAAGTATTTTTGATTGTCGAAAAACATTTGTGTCACGATGTAATCTGCTCCTGCATCTATTTTTTGCTTCAAATACTTCAAATCGGAAGCTGTGTTGGGAGCTTCCTGGTGTTTTTCGGGATACCCTGCTACGCCAATACAAAAATCTGTTTTTACAGGATTGCGGAGATCTTCTTCTAGGTAAATGCCGTTGTTCATATTCACGACTTGCTCCACCAATTCAACCGCATTTTTATTCCCATTGGTTTCGGGCATAAAACTGCGCTCACCTTTCACCGCATCACCACGTAGCAATAATACATTATTGACTCCCAAATAATTGAGATCCACCAAGGCATCTTCCGTTTCGTTTTTATTGAAGCCTCCACACACCAAATGCGGTACTGCATCTACGCCATATTTGTATTGAATTGCAGCGCAAATACCGACAGTACCAGGTCGTTTTCGGGTATATACTTTTTCGTAAAGCCCATTTTCCAATAGTTTAAATTTGTATTCCGCACGGTGATAAGTAACATTGATAAAAGGTGGTTGAAATTCCATCAACAAATCCAAAATGCGGTACATACTTTGGATACTTTTTCCCTTCAATGGGGGTAGTATTTCAAAGGAAATCAGTGCTTTATCAGTTTGGTTAAACTGTTCGATAACTTTCATGGACTAAATAGTTGTTTGTGATTTCCAAAACAAAGGAGAATAGAATAGGTAGGCATGAAGCGGTGTTGAACCCAGATAGTGGGCTAATAATAAATAGGATTCTTTATACTTACTCATCTATCTCCTCATGGCTTTAAATAGCGCAAAAGAGCAGGAATTAGCACCTTATCTAAACTAAACATGACAGGTTGCTAAGGTTTCGTCGAGCCTAATCTCTCTACCTTTCTTGATAAGTTGGAAATCTTAATTATAAGAACTGCTGGCAAATATAGTTCTTTGACCTAAAAAAATGATTTTGTGGTAAAGATTTTTTTTGAAGGTGCAGCGTTTTGGCTTCAAAATGTGTCTATAGAATATTAGCAGCCGTGTTAAAATCAAAAACTAAGGAACTTGTCTGGTTTTTTCATAAAAAACAAGTTTTAGAGAATACTGATATTCAACACAAAACACACATCCAATACCATTCTTGCCTTAAAAAGAAAGCAAATAAATTGTCGGAAAAACTACAAAAATGTCCTTTTTTTTGTCAAAAATCTGACGGATATTTGTAATAGTGTATGAAACAACCCAACCTTCTTAATAGTAAAGCATTAAATACTATACTCTGTTTCAACTCTACTCACCGCCTGATTTAGCAATATTCAAAAAACTAATCAAAAATAAGATTGGCCTTATTTATTGAAAAGACAATCAAATAAGTGTCCTATTGGGAATATCACAAGCTATTAGAGATTCAATCCAATGTGGCACCTATATTTTATACTTTAATCAAAATGATTCAAATATGAACACACCAACAGCTACAGATGGAGAAGTTTTAGAGTTGCAAGAAGTGACTATAGAATCAATGTTGCCACTGCTGACCAACGACGGAGGTTATACGCCTCCTCCTAGGAAAGTACGTAAAGGTGATTTTGTGTACCTGCCCAACGACATCAGCAATAAAGTCTATGTAGTCAAATCAGGGCGTATAAAAGTAGGCACTTACTCTGGAAGGGGGAAAGAAATGGTGAAAGCCATCCTCAGAAAAGGAGAGATTTTTGGTGAACTGCGATTGATCAACAAACACCAAAACAATGAATTTGCTCAGGCAATTGACAATGTGGAAGTGTATGTGATTCCTTTGGTTCGAATGCGAGATTTGATGCACCGAAACTTGGATTTTTCTTTCAAAGTAATGGAAATCATTGCAGATAGACTAAACGATACTCAGAGAAGGCTAGAACTTCAATTGTTTAAAGACACCAAATCAAGAGTCATTCAGTTTATGCTGGATTTGGCAGAGGAAAGAGGCGTTAGAGTAGGCTACGAAATTGCCGTAAGGGAGTTTTTTACCCACCAAGAAATCGCCAATATCACAGGTACTTCCCGTCAAACGGTGACAAGTATCTTAAACGAACTTCGTGTGGAAAATCTTATTTACTGCAATCATAAACGATTACTTATCAGGAATAAAGAACGGTTGGAGGAATTGATGGGGTGATTTTATACACCTTATTTTTTACCTTCAATTAGTTTTTGAAATGTCCAATATGTCTGTAGGAAGCATATTGGACATTTTTTTTGAAGTAGGTCAATTCCTATTATTCCTTTAATGAATGTCGCAAAGTTTAAATTTTTCACTTTCATTTGTACCTTTATTCTTCATCACCCCTCAATCAGTTTCAAAAATGGAATTCAGCAATAAAACTATCCTAATCACAGGTGCAGGTTCAGGCATTGGAAGAGTTACAGCACATGCCTTTGCCAAAGAAGGCGGAACCGTAGTCGTTTCAGATATCAACGAAACAGGCGGAAATGAAACCGTAGAACAAATTACCGCAGCAGGAGGAAAGGCTATTTTCATCAAAGCCAATGTAGTCAAATTTGAAGAAGTCGAAAACCTCATCAATAGCACCATTGCCCAATTCGGAAAATTGGACATTGCCATCAACAATGCAGGCATTGGAGGATTGCCCGCCAAAACAGCAGAAACGCCTTTGGATACTTGGGACAAAGTAATGGGAGTCAATGCAACAGGCGTTTTTTACTGTATGAAATTGGAACTGCATCAAATGATGAAACAAGGTAGCGGCGTGATTGTCAATACGGCTTCCATTGCAGGTCTGAGAGGATTGCCCAACAATTTGCCCTATGTCGCCAGCAAACATGCAGTAGTCGGGATGACCAAAACCGCAGCGATGGAATATGCTCGATACAACATCCGCATCAACGCTATATGTCCCGTTTTCACGATTACCCCCATGTTCAATCCCGAAATGATGGAACAGTTTTCGGCAGGCTTGACCGACAAACTGAAGGCCAATCTTCCGATGAAACGTTTTGCAGAACCAATTGAAATGGCCAATACAATGTTGTGGCTGTGTTCGGATAGGGCGAGTTTTGTGACGGGTCATGCGATGCCTGTGGATGGAGGGTTGATGGCATAAATTGAAGTAAAATATTAACAACCCACAATTGACCATCAATATGACCATATTTATAAATGTCGCTCACATCATTATCACCATAGGAATCAGTGCATACTTCTATACTTGGCTAGCGACTTTCAAAGAACTATCAGAGTTTTCAGATAAAGATTGGGATGAAACAGTAGGTGAGATAAACCAATCAGGTAGAAAGATTGAACAGATGAGTGCATCTCAAAAGAATGTCATGAAATATGTTAATAAGGCGGTATTCATCATTGTAGGGTGCTTGGTTTGGGTATTTATGGTGGTTACGATAGGTAAAATCGCTTCGAGTCTAACTGAACACTATATCGCCAAGTGGTTGGTTTATATTGGAATGTATTTTCTTTTTTTACGCATTCCTTTTGGAGTAATTAATAGGGTGGTTCACTCAATACATGAATTCAAGGAGTTTCCCGAAAAAGTTTTATTTTCTATTCTTATGATTGGTTTCTAAATTCTATCTATTTACTGCTATCCTGCCCTTCCGAGTTTTTTGAAGTGGCATTTGGTTTTCTTAGGGTGAATTTTTGAAGCAAAATCTATTGATTATGAGTCCAGTATTGATTGAAGACGAACACATTGAAGGAAAAAACTTTACAGAACAGACGTTGGCGAAGGGCGAATATGAAAATTGCCATTTCGTGAGGTGTAATTTCTCCAATGTGTATTTATCGCAGATTACCTTTGCAGAATGTGTGTTTGAGCATTGCGATTTCAGTATGTGCAATATGGCGAATACGACACTCAGAGATGTACGCTTCAAAGATTGCAAAATGTTGGGCATACATTTTGAAAGCTGCAACCCGTTTTTGTTGGCGATGGGTTTTGAAGCTTGTCAATTGAATTTGTCCTCTTTTTACAAACTGAATTTGAAGCAAACCGTCTTCAAAGATTGCAGACTACGAGAAGTGGATTTTTCAGAGGCGAATTTAAGTGGTTCAACGTTTGATGATTGTGATTTTTTGGGAGCGATATTTGACCAAACAGTATTGGAAAAAACAGATTTTCGGACGGCCTTCAACTATTCGATTGACCCCGAAAACAACCGCATCAAAAAGGCAAAATTTTCGGCTGTTGGAATTGCGGGTTTGTTGGACAAATATGATATTGAAGTGAGCTAATTTGTGAATGAAAATTAAAAGTGAAAATAGAAATTAAAGGCATATCTTACAATCAAACCTTTCACAAATCACCCTGCCTTCAATTTTTCATCATCATTAATTCAATAAATAAATGGCAACACTACACACATTAATTCCTTCAAACAAAAAATTAGGCTTGTTTTTGATGCACCTAATTGTTTCTGTATTAACCTCTTGCGATCCTATGCAAAGCATTGTGATTGAAAACAAAACGAATGAGAATGCCAGCATTAAGTTTGTTTTCAAAAAAGGCAGTGAATATCTCAAGACGGATGAATTTGCGATTTCGGATACTTTGAGGGTCAATTTGGATGCAACTGAAAACAACAGGGTCAAAGAATACGATTTTGGGATTGGAACATGGAGGGTAGAAAGTAGTTTTGATAGTTTGGTGTTGATGACCAAACGTATAGAAATAAGCACTTCAAAATCAAAACAAATCATTGAAGGAGAAGAGGCTATAAGGGCATTTTTTAAAAAGAGAATCGTAGGGAGTCAGAATGAGAGGATTGAAATTGAGCTTGAGTAAAAGAACAATCCAATTTAAGGTGTAATTTTGCGGCTCTAAAACGCAAAATCAATCGTAATAAATGAGTACAGAAACAGAATTACAGGCACGAAGTGAGTCGAAGTGTGAATTGTGCGGTGTAATAAATGAACTGAGCGTATATGAAGTACCTCCAACTTCAAATGGTACTGCTGAGGAGTGTATTTTGGTGTGCAGCACTTGTGCAGATCAAATTGAGAATCCAGAGAATGTGGATGTAAATCACTGGCGATGTCTAAATGATAGTATGTGGAGTGCCATTCCCGCAGTACAAGTAGTCGTTTGGCGAATGTTAAATCGTTTGCGCTCAGAAGGTTGGCCTTTGGAGTTGCTGGATATGCTTTATTTGGATGACGAAACGCTGGCTTGGGCGAAAGCTACTGGAGAGGCTGGAAATCAAGAGGCGGTAGTTCAGCACGTGGATAGCAATGGTGCAGTTTTGCAAGCAGGTGATACAGTCGTGCTTATCAAAACCCTCAATGTGAAAGGTTCAAGCCTGACTGCCAAACGTGGTACAGCAGTGCGAAAAATCTCGCTGGTGGCAGATAATCCTGAGCAGATTGAAGGTCGTGTGGACGGACAGCAGATTGTGATTTTGACGAAGTTTGTGAAAAAATCAAGTTAGTTTTGAGAAAAAGCGTGAGATAAAAGAGTTATTGCATCAAAAAAGGCGCAACACCAAATGAGTAACTCATTGAGTGTTGCGCCTTTTATGTGATTTATCTTTGAAGAAAAATCAACGGATTTCTACAAAGACCTCGCCCCAAAAGTATCTCCTTGGTTCAAATCTCCTGTATCAAATCCTTTTTTAAACCATCTCACACGCTGCTCAGAAGTACCGTGTGTAAAAGCATCAGGAACTACATATCCTTGTGTTTTCTTTTGGATATTGTCATCCCCAATCGCATGGGCCGCATTCAAGGCTTCTTCAATATCTCCTTCCTCCAAAATATTGTTCATTTCCTGTGCATAATGCGCCCACACACCCGCCAAAAAATCGGCTTGCAGTTCCAATTTTACAGACAATTCATTGTACTCCGTTTGGCTGATACGCCCTCGTTGAGCACTCACTTGATCGCTGATACCCAGCAGATTTTGAACGTGGTGAGCCACTTCATGCGCTACCACATAAGCCATCGCAAAATCGCCCGAAACCTTGAACTGCTGCTTCAATTGCTGATAAAAGCCCAAATCAATGTAGAGTTTGTAATCGGCAGGGCAATAAAAAGGCCCCGTTGCAGCACTCGCATTTCCGCATGCGGATTGCACTGCTCCTGTAAAAAGCACCAAATTGGGTTCTTGATACTGTTTCCCAATTTGTTCTTTGAACAAACGTTGCCAAACATCCTCTGTTTGCTTCAAAACCACTGATACAAATTCGGCCAACTCGTCTTCCTCTGCACTTCTGGGTTCGTTTGTGGTTTGCGTTTGAGTCTGTGTTTGCGCTTGCTGTTGAAAAACTTGCATCAAAACACTTCCCAAATCTTGCCCCGATAGCAAGGCAAGACCAATCATGATGATGGTAGAAATCCCGATGCCTCCACCAACTCGTCGCATAGTCTGACCTCTACGGTCTTCTACATTTTTACTTTTTTCTTTTCCTTGCCAACGCATAGTCGTCTTTTTTTTGTGTTAAAAGTGTTGGGGTGTTTATGTAATTCCACTAGTCTAAAAATTGAAGATATTAAAACATCCACACACCTTAAAGACCGCAGGAAATACCTTTCGTCACTGCAAAATAGCTAATTTGAGGTTCTTCTAAAAATTAAATGGCAGTTTTCAAGATTTGATTAAGATAATTGAAAAGACGCAAGCTCCAAAACCGAAATATCAGTACACTGTTTCATTTGCCCAATCTGCAATCAGCGTTTCGTCAATCAATTCCATACAAGCAAAATGTTTTTTTGGGCATTTAGGGTAGCCAATTTTGGAACAAGGGCGGCAGTTCAAATCCTTCATTTCAAAAATTTTATATGCCTGATTACTGGATTCAGAAAGGTAAGGATACATTCCCAGTTCAGGAATGGTATTGCCCCAAATAGAAGCAATGTTTTGGTTGAAAGCTGCTGCAATGTGCATTAAACCTGTATCGTGGGAAATGACTTTTTCGGCTTGTCGAACGATTGAAGCAGACTGGTGTAGGGTGAATTTTCCACAAGCATTGAAGACGTGGTTTCCAGATTTGGATGCAATTTCTTCCCCTATTTCGGCATCTTCTGGGCCGCCTAAGACAATAACGGGTTTTTCGATTAACTCACACAAGTTCATCCATTTATGTTTCGGCATTTGCTTAGTAGCGTGTTTTGCACCGATTACTGCTGCAATATAAGTACCCGTTTTTACTTCGGGAAAATGTGCTTCAATATTTACCTCCTCTTTTGCAGGAATAAAATAATCTAGGCCTTCTCCATCGTTTTTCACGCCCAAATCTGCCACTGTTTCCAGGTATCGGTCCACGATGTGGCTTTTTGGCAAACGATTCCACTTCAAATTGACCATTAGCCATTTTTCGAGGTTGATTTTATTGAAGGAAAAGGTGCGGGTTTTCAGAGCCTTTTTGATGAGCCAAGTACGTTGGTTGTTATGTAAATCAATCACATAGTGAAAATTTTCTGCTTTCAAGGCTTCAATGATAGGCTTCAATTCATTATCCAAAGTGTGAAGTCGGTCAATATAGGGGTTGGATTGCAGTAAGTTGGCAAAACTTTTTTTGGTCAAAAAATGCAGTTCAATGTCTGGGCGTTGTTTTTTGAGACAGCGAATGACAGGCGTTGTCAATACGATGTCGCCAATAGAACTGAATCGAATGAGAAGAGCCTTTTCCATATTTATTTTGCGTTCAGCCAATCTATCTCCTTCTTCAAGCACTGCAAAGTGTCGGCTTCTCGGCTATTGGGAACGGGTTGGTAATCATACACCCATTTGGCAAGAGGCGGCAAACTCATCAAAATGGATTCGGTGCGGCCGTTGGTATAAAGACCAAACTTGGTGCCTCTATCGTAAACCAAGTTAAATTCCACGTACCTACTTCGCCGCAAAAGTTGCCAATTTTGCTCGGCTTCACCGTATTTCACATTGCGGTACTTTTCTGCAAAATAAGTGTAAACAGGTACAAAACACTGCCCTACTTGCTTCACAAATTCAAATAATTGTTCTTTGCTGTGTGTTTCGTCTTCCTTCAATCTATCAAAGAAAATTCCTCCAATGCCCCTCGTTTCGTTTCGGTGAGGAATAAAGAAGTAGTCATCAGCCCATTTTTTGAAGTCAGGGTAATAGTTTTCATCAAATTGGTCGCATATTCCCTTCAAATGTTGGTGGAAAAACTGAGCATCTTTGGGGGTGATATAGTGAGGTGTTACGTCTATTCCTCCTCCAAACCAATACACACCGCTATCCAATTCAAAGTAGCGTACATTCATGTGAATAATCGGCATCATCGGACTGATAGGGTGCAAAACAATGGATACTCCTGTGGCAAAAAACTGTTTCCCCTCTTTGATCTCCAAGGCTTTCAGCATATTTGAGCTGAGTTCACCATGTACTGCCGAAAAATTAACCCCTCCTTTTTCGAGTAAATTTCCATTTTCGATTACCCTTGACTTACCTCCACCACCTTCTGCTCTTTCCCATTTATCTTGGTGAAAAGTAGCCTTGCCATCCAATGCCTCCAATCCTGCACAGATTTGATTTTGAAGGTCTTCAAACCATTTGCTGATAGTTAATTTATCCACTGAATATTAAAATTTCAAATCAGGAAGTTAATTTTTGAATAGTTTTTATTTTTCGTCTTCTTCCTCGTCATCATAGTCCTCATCTTCGCTATCGCCGCCCAAACCGCCTAACAATTCTCCAATGTCAAAATTGGGAGGTAAAAAACCTGTAGCCATTTTTTGCATTTCTGCTTGTGAATGATGGTCAGCTACTTTCATCGCCCGATTCACCGCCACCACAATCAAATCTTCCAATTCTTCCAAATCAAAATTCTCCTTTTCCACTAATGAAGGATTTATGGAGATATTATATAATTTCTTACTGGCAGTTGCTTCAACTTTTACCAAGCCGTCACCAGCTTCTGCTTCAACAATAATCTTGTCCAGATTCTTTTGAAGATCATCAAACATTCCTAGTCCGTTAAACATCTTTAATCTGTTTTATTTTTTTTTAAGAATCATAAAAAAAGAACGCATCTTCAATGTGCTTCAATGCTGTCTTTTGAGGTGCAATACTAATGGCCACAATATCAAATCTCATTTCACCATTCAGTTCGTTTTCATACATATACGCTTCCGCCGCCTTTGCTAGTTGCTTTTGTTGGGCAAGCGTTACAAACTCTTCGGGATATCCAAAATAATCGCTGCTTCGGGTTTTGACTTCTACAAAAATGGTAATTTCAAGTACTTCATCCTGACATACAATGTCAATTTCAGAACGCTTATGTCGCCAGTTAGTCGCTAGTATTTTGTAGCCTTTATCGAGCAGATGTTTTGCAGCCATTTGCTCCCCTTTTTTTCCCAAATCATGATTGTCTGCCATGCACTATTCAAGTTATTCGGTGATTACTACTCAATTTTGCCCAATTTCACCATGTTTGTCTTTCCTTTGAGATTCATAGGCATACTGCTGGTGTTCACGACCACATCTCCCCGTTTCACATAACCTGCTTCTTTTAGTCTTCGCCTCACTTCAATGGTTCCTTTATCTGTATTTTTAAATACGGGGGCGAAAAAAGTCCTAACTCCCCATACCAGGCTGAGTGTGTTGATTAGTGTTTCGTTGTCTGTAAAGGCGTAAATATTGGCTTTGGGGCGAAAACTGGACAATAACAAAGCAGTATATCCAGAGTGGGTCAAGCCTACAATTGCCTTTGCATTGGTTTGTTCTGAGATGATACAAGCATTGTAGCAAATAACATCGGTGTAGTAAAATTTAGATTTTTTACTTGGCAAATGTCCCCTATTGTAAATGACATCTTGTTTTTCAACTTCTTCAATGATTTTACCAAACACTTCAATTGCTCGCACAGGGTATTTACCTGATGCCGTTTCACCGCTGAGCATGATGGCATCTGCACCGTCAAAAATAGCATTTGCTGCATCTGCCGTTTCTGCCCTTGTTGGAGTGGGATTGAAAATCATACTCTCCAAAATCTGTGTAGCAATGATAACAGGTTTTGCCGCTTCATTGCATTTTTTTACAATAGACTTTTGGGCAATCGGCACTTGCTCCAATGGAATCTCTACTCCCAAGTCACCACGAGCTACCATGACTGCATCCGATACTTCAATGATGCTATCAATGTTTTGAAGGGCTTCTGGTTTTTCAATCTTTGAGATGATTTTTGCAGGATGTTTTCCAAACTTAATAATCCCTTGAAGCTGAGTAATTTCATCTGCTGTTCTTACAAAAGATAAGGCAATCCAATTCACAGGTTGGGTAAGAATAAATTCAAGGTCACGAATATCTTTTGGAGTGATGGATGGAATACTAATGCTGGTATCAGGCAGGTTCACCCCTTTTTTGGGTTTGATGGGACCTCCATAAATGACTTTGGCTGTGACCTTATCTTCACCATTGGTATTGAGTACCTTTAGCTCGATTTTTCCATCATCTATCAAAACCCTATCACCTACTTTGGCATCCCTTGCAAAATCCTCATAAGTGAGATACAGTTCTTGACTGGTAGACACCATTTCATTGGTGGTCAGAGTCAATGTTTGGCCATCTTCAATAAATACTTCCCCATTTTCAACCTCTCCTAATCGAATTTTGGGGCCTTGTAAGTCGGCCAAAATTCCTACATGGGTGTTCAATTCTGCATTTATTTCCTGAATCAATTTAATTACGTCTGCATGGCCGTCATGTGTGCCATGCGAAAAATTCAATCTAAAAACATCTACGCCTGCTTTCACAAGGGCTATCAATGTCTCCTTATTATTGGAAGCAGGACCTACTGTAGCTACTATTTTAGTTCTGTTAAATTTTAACATATAAATTTTGTGTCAAATAAGAAATTGAAATATCATTGGAATGCAAATTTAGTGTAATTAAGCTACATTCATAAGCTCTAAGATAAGTAAAGAAGGAATTAATATTTTTTTCAAGAAAATTTCTACCTTTGCAGCTACAAAAATTTAATACAAATCTTCACATTAAAAAAAGTTGAATTATGTCTGATATTAAATCAAAAGTAACTGCTATTATCGTTGAAAAGTTGGGGGTAGAGGAAGTTGACGTTACACCTGAGGCGAACTTTATCAACGATTTAGGTGCAGATTCCTTGGATACAGTAGAGTTGATTATGGAATTTGAAAAAGAATTCGATATCTCTATTCCTGATGAAGATGCAGAAAAAATCACAACTGTTAAAGAGGCCATTGATTACCTACAAGCTAATGCAGAAGAGTAAGATAAGAGAACGTGGAAGAAAAAAAGATTAAGTCATTAGCTGGTTCAACAAACCTAATGAAAAAGGAAAAATAACTTTACATTGAAAGGGGAAGGAATCTAAAAAAATGTAAAGTTATTTTTTCATCATTATCAATCATATTGTAACTTGTAGTTTGTATATTTTCAGAGAATCTTTTTTATCAAAAAAACAATATTCTCTGAAAAGCATTGCAGAAAAGTGACGAAGACCTTGGTTGTTTGGTTCGAAATTAAATAAGCATTAATTGTCAAAAAATAATTAGTATTCAACTTCCAAAGTTTACAATCATAACAGATATAATGGTTGTCTTGAAATACGTTTTTTGCAAGATTAAGTGATAAGCAATCGTTATTTTTAGTAATAAAAATTCACAATTTTTTGTTTATTAGTGTATTACCAACTTATATTTACTACTTACCTCCCCTAATGAACCACATAAAATAAATTCCTATTATGCAATTAAAGCGAGTTGTAGTCACAGGTATAGGAGCATTAACTCCAATTGGCAATACTGCTGAAATATTTTGGCAAGGACTGGTAAATGGAGTTAGTGGTAGCGATTTTATCACCCGTTTTGATACAACGAATTTTAAAACCAAGTTTGCCTGTGAAATCAAGAATTTCGATATCCAAGATTATATGGATAGAAGAGCAGCTCGGCGCTTAGACCCATTCACACAATATGCACTCATCGCTTCTGATGAAGCAGTTGTAGATGCCAACCTTAATGATGAAGGAATTGACAAAGATAGGGTTGGAGTGGTATGGTGTTCGGGTATTGGTGGTTTGCTAACCTTTCAAGAGTCGGTAATGGAATATGCTGAAGGAGGAGGCAACAATCCTCGCTTTAATCCATTTTTCATTCCAAAAATGATTCTGGACATTGCAGCAGGACATATTTCCATAAAGCACGGCTATAGAGGTCCGAACTATGCTGTGGTATCTGCTTGTGCTTCTTCTACAAATGGACTTATTAGTGCCTACAATTGTATTCAATTGGGCAAGGCTGATGCAATCGTAGTAGGTGGCTCGGAAGCTGCTGTGACCGAAGCGGGTATTGGAGGTTTCAATGCCATGAAAGCAATGTCACAAAGAAATGATGATCCAAAAACAGCTTCACGTCCTTTCGACTTGGATAGAGATGGATTTGTATTGGGTGAAGGAGCTGCAGCTATTGTTTTGGAGGAATACGAACATGCCAAAAATCGTGGTGCAAAAATATATGCAGAGGTTGCTGGAGGTGGAATGTCAGCAGATGCCTATCACGTTACTGCTCCTCATCCCGAGGGTTTGGGGGCAAAAAATGTAATGAAAAATGCCTTGGACGATGCAGGAATGGATGTAACAGACATTGACTATATCAATGTTCATGGTACTTCTACTCCTCTTGGAGATGTCAGCGAAGCGAAGGCGATACAAGTGCTTTTTGGCGAACATGCTTACAACCTCAATATTAGTTCTACCAAATCTATGACAGGGCATCTGCTCGGAGCAGCAGGAGCAGCAGAAGCATTGGCATGTATTTTATCTGTTTACCATGATACTATACCTCCTACAATCAATCATTTTACAGATGACCCAGCATTTGACCCTAAGTTGAATTTTACATTCAACAAAGCTCAAAAACGTACTGTTAGAGCAGCTTTGAGCAATACTTTTGGTTTTGGTGGTCACAATGCTTCCATTATCTTCAAAAAAATGATGTAAGCCAATAAGAATAAAGGGATTTTATTTTTCTCCCAAAAAATATACCTTACCCCATACAACTCTACTCATACAATACTAAATAAGGCACGGCAAAAGACAAGGAAAGACAACGATGAATTAAGTAACATATCACAGATTTTTTACTATTCTTGATGTGTTGCTATTACAAGTATCAAACGAGTGAAAGGTTTGTGAAAAAAATTAGAAAGTTTATTAATCTATACGTGTCTCCTCATAGAAAGTTAACCAAACAACTACGAGGTTTATTAGGGTTTACACCTGCTAATTTATCGGTATTTCGATTGGCTTTTAAGCACAGTTCTCGTTCTTCAGATGCCTATACCAGTAATGAACGTCTCGAATATTTGGGGGATGCCATTTTAGATTCTGTTATTTCAGATTACCTCTTCAAAAAATATCCCAAGCGAGGAGAAGGCTTCTTGACAGAAATGCGTTCCAAAATTGTGAACCGACAACGACTCGGAGAAATAGGAGATCAACTCTCTCTACAAGATTTTTTGGATTACGACAAAGGCTACGTTCGAGTCAATGGCACAATTCTCGGAAACGCATTAGAGGCTCTTATTGGGGCTATATACCTTGATGCAGGCTATAAAAAAACCAAGCAATTTGTCTTCAAAAAAATGTTGTCTGCTTTTATCAATCTAGATGACCTTCAAAATGCAGACATCAATTACAAGAGTCGACTTTTTGAATGGGCTCAAAAGTATGATTATGAATTGGAGTTCAAAGTATTGGAGGAAAAGAAAAAAGGGAATATTAGAATATTTGTTGTAGGAGCATTTGTAGAAGGTACAATGCAAGGTGTAGGAGAGGGGCGCAACAAAAAGTCCGCTCAAAAACAAGCCGCAAAAGTAGTTTACGATAAGAAAAATGTAGGTGACGATTTGGTTAAATAAAAAAACAGTTGCCATTTACAAATAACAACTGTTTTTGACCTCTAAATTTGCATAAATTCATGGCACTCAATATTTCCATTAAGCTACTTTTACTTACTTCAAAATGCGCATATCTTTTTAATTTTCAATTAGTTTTGATGTGGATGGGTAAAATTTGACCTCCCATCCGTTACGTTTTTCATGCCTTTTCAGTTTTCATGGGAATAGTTTGAGTATGTCTTACAATTTTCATAAGGTTCAAATAATATGCCACAAACGAACCCTTTTTTAAAATAATTCGTTCAGCGCATAAACTAGAGTAGTGTTTTTGCAGTAAGAAAATGTATAAAAAATTTCAATAATTATAAATAATTGACCTCCAAAATAATTGACTTCTTTTCTCTTCAGTTTAGTACTATTATCGGCTAGTAAAATAATTTCATATCTTTACGAGAGTAATTTTTATTGCAACATTCTTGCTAATTATGCATTGTTTTTCTTTTTTTCACATAAAAAAAATCACCCGAAAATATACTGACATTAGAATCTAAAAATTTAGATTTTTTGAACCAATTTAAATACATTCCCGTCTGAATTTTCCACCATAGAAATATGATACTCCTCCATAATTCCATATTTTGTGTATCAATATTTTTATATGATTTTCACCTCTTTCACTTATATCTATTTTCTCACTGGTTTTTTTATACTCTATTGGACAATAAGGAATAAAACGGCTCAAAATATCCTAACCTTAGTAGGCAGTTACCTATTCTATGGATGGATACATCCTTGGTTTTGTATTTTGATTGCAAGTTCTACGCTAGTAGATTATTTCTGTGGCCTACAAATGCAAAAACATCCTAAAAAAAAGAAACTGTATCTGTACGCCAGTTTATGGTTTAATTTGGGATTGTTGGGCTTTTTCAAGTATTTCAATTTTTTTGCCGAAAATATTCATATTATTCTCACCCAATTGGGTTTACAACTTGACCCGTTTTTGCTTCAAATATTCCTGCCCATAGGTATTTCTTTCTATACCTTTCAAACGTTAAGCTATACCATTGACATCTATCGAGGACAACTCAAGCCTCGCAAAAACCTTTTGGATTTCGCTGTTTTCGTATCCTTTTTTCCGCAACTTGTCGCAGGCCCTATTGAACGAGCCAAGCGTTTTTTGCCGAAAATAGAGAATGAGCGGGTATTCAATTGGACATTTTTTACATCTGCATTTCCTTTGCTAATTAGAGGTTATGTAAAAAAAATGGTCATTGCCGATAATATAGCCGTCTATGTAGATAAAGTGTTTATGCTCGAAGAACCTACTTTTATGTTGATGATGGCAGGAGGATTGGCTTTTAGCATCCAAATTTATGCTGATTTTGCTGCCTACACAGACATCGCAAGAGGGTCTGCTAGACTGCTTGGTTTTGAATTGGTCAAAAACTTCAATGCGCCATCCCTCGCCATATCTCCCACTGATTTTTGGAAGCGTTGGCATATTTCTCTCACCTCTTGGATCAACGATTATGTTTTCTTCACCTTCGTTCGGTGGCTGCCTATACGCAGAAGAATCAAGTTTGGAGTGATTTCCATTCTTACTATGGGAATATGCGGTCTATGGCATGGTGCCGCATGGAATTTTATATGGTGGGGAATTTTTCATGGTTTGTTGATTGTTTTGTATGCTTACTTGGGAATGGGAGGAAGGTGGAAACCGATAGGAGTGCTTCAAACTTTTACGGCATGGAGCGTAATGTTTTCGCTCAATGTTTTTAGTGCTTTGTTGTTCCGAACACCCAATATGACATGGTTAGCCAGTGCTTTTAGCACTATTTCGTTTGATTTCAACGGTGATTCTTTCATTGTCGCACTGGTCATTGTATGTTTTACCCTCATCTATGCTCTCCCATTTTATGTGTATGCTTTTTTAGAAAAAATTGCACCAACAAAGAAATGGGTACATGCCATCGTTGACGGGCTTTCAGTAGTCTTAATAGCATTGATGTTTCGAGAAGCATCAGGTGATTTTATTTATTTCCAATTTTGATTGTTCACAAGAATAATGTAGGGATTATCTTCAATTATTAAATCAAAATAGAGGTACAAATGAAGAATTTAGACACAAAAGAAGCAGAACAAAAATTCGCATTAAAAAATGATATCGTACAGACAATCATTTATCTATCTATTGTTGTAGGAGTGATGTTTCTTGTTAATCTATTTTCGGGGCCTTTAAATCCAAATATCGTTGAACACCATTACACTTGGGACCCCAAGACCTATGGTTTGGCAGTTGAACCACTGAAAAAAAATATCACTAAGCAAAAGCCAGATTTAATATTGTTAGGCAATTCACAATTAAGACACAGTATTGATTCAAAAAAGTTTATAGAATTGACGAATGTTCCCACTATTAGGATTTTCTTTGGGGGGTCGGGACCTGCTTGGTGGTATTTAGTGATGAAAAATGTAATAGATAAGGCAAAGCATAAACCTAAAAAAATAGCAATATTTTTTTCTGATAATATGCTGACCGATACAGAAAGAGGCGTAAAAGGACGACACCAACTTGTTGCAGACATGATGACAGTAGCGGAAGAGCCTCTATTGGATTGGCTCTCTTTTTTAGAAGGAATGACAAAGGAAGAATATTTTATGAACTCGCATTGGAGTACTTTTCAAAAACGAAATAAGTTTAAAACAGGATTTGAAATACAAACAAAAGAGATTTTAGGTAAAACCCTTTTGGGAATGGAAAAAGAAGAAATAGATATAGCTATTGACAATGTATTTGATTATGACAAAATGGACAAATCATTGTTTAACAATCGTTTTCAAATAGAAATAGACACTGAATCTGATTTAGAGAAGAAGGCACTCAATTTTGACGAGAAACTTCCAAATAGCTATTTACCCGAGATTGTTAGATATGCAAACCAAAATGAAATTCAGCTAATTTTTGTGCGTGCCCCAAAAAGAAGCGATTTGGAAGGAATACCCGAGTCTATTGAAATGATACAGTACATTTCAGACCTACAAAAATATTGTGAAGAACAAAATATCTTATTATTGGATTTTTCTAAAAACACACAGCTTTCTCTCTCCCACTTCAATGACAATGTTCACCTCAACAAAGAAGGACAAAAAATCTTCACCCAAATATTTGCCGACGAAATAGAACCCTACGTTCAGGATATAAAAAAGCCCGAAAAAATCACTCGAAAATACAGTGATATCGGAATCTAAGGCACAAGGAAAAATAAGTCTTACTATACAAAAACGTCCAATTGAAAAAAAAATCAATTGGGCGTTTGAATTTATGTTTATTTATATGGTAAATAGCATTTTATGATTGTTCGTCCGCCGAAGGTCCATAAGTAGCAGGAACAGGCACATCCAACAACCGAAGATACACCCCCAACTGTGCTCGGTGATGCGGCAACTGTCCCATTCCACCCGTTCTCAGCGCATTGTATTTCGGTAATTCCATCAGTGTATGGCCTCCATGAGTCATTTTCCACATTTTTGAATAATCGGTATCCGAAGCATTCCGCAAAGAAGCAATCGCTTTCTTTTGTACCATTATACCGAGATTGACATACAGTAGTGAGTTGTTGATGGCTCACAATTTGAACAAGTGCCTCTCCTCGTTTTTCTCCCTCCAAAATACTCCCTTGTAATTCTTTTCCATCACCTGAAAACCAAACTTTCTCGCAGTGAGTCAATACCATTCCATAGTAGCTAAAAAGCAAATCCTCAAAGGCTGTTACATTTACTTTTTGTAAAACTACTGGCAAATGAGAGTGAGAAATAACCCCCTGATAGCCAACGCCTAAAAACAAACATAAAGACTCGTTTTTATTCTTCATACTACGATGAATACTCGATAAATTCCCATCACGATTACTCAGTAAACTTAGTGTCAAGCCTAGTAAGATATACGCTAAGTCATGACTCTTGCCACGATTATCACGTAAATCTAATCCTTTACAAGTTTGTAATTCTTCATAAAATGTCTTTTCTTGTGCTACTATGTGAGTCATCATTCTTGGCTTTTTGATTGTCGAATTTCAAATATAAGCCTTTTTTGATACTCACATTTTTTTTTATAAGAATGCCCTTTTGTGTACTATGAACAGTCAAAACAGAAGCCAATATTTGGTTAAAGGCGGAGTTTTTTTCTTGTGGGAGGTGAACTGGAGTTTGGGATTTCGTAGAAATCTTGCTTGGAATCTTAAATAAATAAAGCCCTACCTACATTCCTCCAATGCAGATAGGACTCCTACTTCTTTCGTCCAAAGTCCATAACTGATAGTATATATTCTACGTTTCGTTCATATTTCACAGGACATTGAAAATCAAATTTAATACTAATTAAAAATCTATCAATTGATATAAAAATAATTTCTTAGTAATTTGATTTTTATTTTATTATAAAAAAGTTATCGAAATGTAGGATATATATTAGCGAGACCAAGAATCGCAACTCCATTCGTATAATCACTGAATAGTGCGCCAAACCTATGAACTTCTACAATTTTCATTTTTTTTGTTTGCAGTTTTTTGACGAATAGGTGATATTTGTAGGCAGCACCACATATTCACTCTTTAAATCATTTTTATCATTCATTAAACTTCAATTAAAACCATGAGGATTTTTAATTTATTGATTCTTTGTTTGCTATGCTGTACATCAATCTTTGCTCAAGACAAAAGCCGAGCGGCCCAAATGATACAAACCATTGAAAAAGAAGGATGGGACAAAGAAGAATTTTTGGGGAATTTTGAAAAAGACCTTATAGAGGCTTCTACAAACAATAAGGAAATTAGCATATCCGAAGTACATATAGATCGTAGCACCGGTCTGATAAGTGCAACTGTAAAGAATGCTAAGGGAAAAGAACAGGCTATGAAAGGAATTGAATTATTGACGAAACTTCACGATAGTTCTTCACAAACAGCTTCTCTAAGACATGGTAGTAGTTTTCTTCCAGGCTGGTTGTGTTGGCTTCTAGGATGTGATGATAACGAGACCACGACAGTAGGCCCTCCAGTAGAGGACGACATGACTCCCGATCAAAAAAGAGATTTGGACAATCGACGGGCTATTCAGGGACTTCCTCCTTTGTTTGCAGGTCAATATTAAAAGGAAAAATATTGTTAGAAAATAAATAAAACAACTCGATATCAATTATTTAACCTTGCCTGTGTTCATTTGTATGAATACAAGCAAGGTTTTTTTATGTCTATCAATATCAAATTCACAAAACAGATTGCCTACATTTGTGTAACCAATTTCCCACCCTAAAGCACTTACATTCTAAAAACTCAAAATACTAAAACTATGGCAATCACAAAAAAATGGTGGAAAGAAGCAGTTATATACCAAATCTATCCACGCAGCTTCAAAGACAGCAATGGCGACGGCATCGGTGACCTCAGAGGCATCATCAACAAACTGGACTACCTCAAAAACTTAGGCGTAGATGTACTATGGTTGAGTCCTATTTACCAATCTCCCAACGATGACAATGGCTACGATATCAGTGACTACTACAATATCATGACCGACTTCGGAAACATGGACGACTTCAACGAAATGCTCGAAGGCATTCACCAAAGAGGCATGAAACTATTGATGGATTTGGTCGTCAATCACAGTTCGGACGAACACCAATGGTTCACCGAATCCCGCAAATCCAAAGACAATCCTTACCGAGATTACTACTATTGGCAACCTGCAAAGGCAGACGGCAGCAAGCCCAACAACTGGAAATCTTTTTTTGGAGGTGATGCATGGGAATACGATGAGCAAACAGGCGAATACTACCTTCACCTTTTCACCAAAAAACAACCCGACCTCAATTGGGAAAATCCCAAAGTACGTCAAGAAGTCTATTCCATCATGCGCTATTGGCTCGATAAAGGTGTGGACGGTTTCCGCATGGATGTTATTCCGTTTATTTCCAAACGATTGCCATTTGAAGAAGTGGACACTCGCAAAACCTTCAATGATGTAGCCATCAACACCTATGCAAATGGCCCTCGATTGCATGAGTTTTTGCAAGAAATGGTGCGTGAGAGTATCAGCCATTACGATGTAATGACCGTTGGAGAAGGCATTGGAGTGACTCCCGAAAATGGTTTGCTCTATGTGGGTGAAGATAGGAAGGAACTGAATATGGTTTTTCACTTTGAACATATGCTAATTGACCACGGCAAAGGTGGTAAATTCGATATCGTTGATTTTCAATTGACGGATTTGAAGCGGGGATTTTCGGTGTGGGACGAAGCTTTGGGAGAAAAAGGCTGGGTCAATGTATATCTTGACAACCATGACTTTCCACGCATGGTGTCTCGTTTTGGAAATGATGGCAAATACCACAAAGAATCTGCAAAACTGCTCGCAACCTTGCTATTGACCCTTCGAGGTACGCCTTGTATCTATCAAGGTTCGGAAATCGGTATGACCAATGTGGCGTTTCCTTCCATTGAAGACTATCGAGATGTCGAAACCCTCAATTTTTACCAAGAAGCAAAGGAAAGAGGGGAGGATATGGATGCTTTTTTGAAAGCCGTTCACATTCAAGGTCGTGACAATGTGCGAACTCCCGTGCAATGGTCGGACAAAGCACATGCAGGTTTTACGATAGGCAAACCGTGGATAAAAGCAAATCCAAATTATACCCACATCAACGCCAAAGCAGTCTTGGAAGACGAAAATTCGATATGGCACTACTACCAGCAGATGCTTCAATTTCGCAAAATAAATAGCAATGTGTTGGTATATGGTGATTATGAGGTGATTGATGAACCCAACCAACAAGTGTATGCTTACCAGCGTTCTATTGAAGGAAAAGTCATGATGGTAGTATTGAATTTCACAAGTGAACATGTTGCTTTTGAAGTGCCTTATGCCGTTGCCGACCTTCAATTTTTGAAGGGAAACTATATTGGCGAAATCAAAGGTGAAGAAGGTAATACATTGGATTTGCGGCCTTGGGAAGCGAGAATTTATACCTTTTAGTAATTCCAATAAAATAGCTTTCCATTAAGTAGCCCATGAATTCATTTGTGAGCTACTTTCTAAAAGCTACTTTCTGAAAAAATGTAAATAGCTGGTTTTGAGTGTGTCTGATGGTTCTTTGAAGTCGTTTGGAGGAGGAGAATTGGGTTCACAGCACTTTCCACATTTGCAGCCGTTGCAATTGCCACAACAATCATTGCAGCCATCGCAGCAACTATTGCAGCCTCCACAGCAGCCATCGCAATTTTTACCACAACTTCCACAAGAATTATTGCAGCCACTACAACATTCATTGCAGTTTCCACAACAACCATTGCAGCCTTTTCCACAACCGTCGCAGCAACCGCCTCCACTTTTGCAACAGCTGCCACATGCATCACAAGGGCATTTCCCCGCCATATAGGATAAATTGTCACTTTGATCTGCTACACAGTTGCAGCCATCGACTGCTGCATTGCCACAATCTTGATGGGCAACTTGCAGTCCGCCAATAAATCTGGTAGTTTCGGCTAAAAAAGCAGGACGTTTTTGTTGGATTTGGCGGTCTATGTTTCGGAAAGATTGTTGCATAGCCACCTTGAAGGAATCTGCAATGATGCCTTCTTTTGAAAGAGTAGATAATTGTTCTAAACAATCTATTTTCAATCGATTGCAAATTTGCAGATAGTGGTAATAGGCTTCTGCAAGGCTAATTTTTTCTTGTTCTGAGCGAAATACAATGGGATTGTGTTGATTTTGCAGCATATCATCGTCTAAGTCAATCAAATGGTCTGCAATGGCGATCAACTGACCACTAAGTTCAAACAAGACAGAGATTTCTTTCAATTGAACATCGTCCAGAACTGTTTGTGTGCCTACTTCCAATACTACGTGGCGAGAAAGTAAACCCGAATATTCCCGTACTTTTTCTTCGTCTTTGCTGTTAGTTTTGGTCAGAAAAAGATATTCTTCAATGACTTGTCGGAAATCTTCGCTGATTTGCGGGAGTGTTTGTTCCACCTTTCGATGAAGCATTTTGCGGAGATATTTTTTGTAGAGCTTAGGTTGATCGGTTTCCCAATCTACCACTTTTATCCATCCCAATAGGACGGATAGTTTTGCAGCAACATCAATGGCGGGATGGCTGGCGGCGGAATTTTTTTGGGTGAAAGCTGCTGCTGGGCAAGGTGTTTCTTCAGCAGTTGCTTCATAATAAGGCTGTAAAGCGAGCAATACGAGCGTTAATTCATTGTTGATAAACAGACTATACGGCAAACTGTACTGCTGTCGCAAACTAGCGCAAATCGAACAGTAAAGGGTGCGATAGGCTACTTTATTGGCGGTTTCGAGGCTGCAAAGAGAAGGTTTTAGGTGTCCAAGCATTGGCACAAAGTTTGGTTCTTTTTCGTGAATATAATCAAAACGATGCAGACTTGAAACTGTTTACCCAAACAATTGATTTAGAACTACTACTTAGTCTATGAAGTTGAGGTTCATATCAATTTTTATACTTAAAAGCTGATTAAAGACTCGCTAATCAGCTTTATCTCTATTACCTCCACAAATTCATACTCATACTTGCGCCAGAAACATTGTCTCGAAATGCGCCTGTAATGTTGCTGCCATCTGGTGAAATGGTCATACTTGCTACGCCATTTGTACCAAACATAGTGACATAGTTCACCTGAATTTTTCGGTTAGAGAGCGTTCCTGAACCTTCTGCCGACACAATCAATTGACCATACGCATTGACACTGTGTTCTTGAAACGAAATACTGCTTCCATTTTGATTGAAAACGTAAGATGCACCCGTATTGCTGTCTCGCCAAGTGCCAGATACGTTGACGCCTGAACCCCCATAACTGCCACCATAATCATCGTAAGGCTCGCCGTGGTATTCATCTTCTTCGAAGTCATCCACTGCATCACGCACCATTTTTTCGATGTTTTGTTTGGAGGGCGTACTTTTACCTTTCTCCTTTTTCACATCCTTCACAATTTCGCGCACTGTAGCCTCTACCTTTTTTGGGTCACTGTTATTTCCAGCACTTTCCTCCTTCAATACCTTTCGCACCATTTCTTCCACATCCGCTGTTTGCGAACTGCCAGTCAGATTTTGGCCTACTGGTTCGACTTGTTCAGTTTCTGCTTTCTCCTTGTTTTTGTCGCCAATCAATCCTACTTGGTGCAAGACGGTTATCAAACCTACCGCAGCTGTAATCAGCGTGGCAGTAGCCGTCATGATGCCAGGGAGAGTTTGAAAAAACGATTTGTTGCTATCTTCTGCCATAAGTTTAAAGGTCTTTTTTTAGGTTAGACGATGGTATTCATAAATTTCCTTGCCGTTCTGTCGGCTAATCTCCAATTTTTCCGCATTGCTCAAACGCATATCCTTCTTTCCAGGGTTGTCCAAGGGAAAACCAGAAATATACATTTTATCGTTTTGAGAGTTGGCTGCAATCAAAATATGGCTACAACGTGCACCCGCTTTGAAGGTGACACTGCCAACTGTGCGTTTTTCGGGAATATACGGCACAAAATAACGGTTGAAAAAGCTTGTTGGAAGTGGATAACTCTTGGGCTTTCGGGTCATCACTCGGTTTTGTTTACTCACAATTATTTCCGTACCACTGCAAAATCTCGGTTTGCGTATAATTCCAATGATGTAAATTAACAACAACAAACCAATAATGGTTGCTATCACCAACCACCCACATTTTTCCCAAAACGAAACATCTTCAATCTCTACCTCAATGGTCAATTTGCCCCGTTCGGTAATGATTAAATTTGGATTGGTGGACTTCAATTGTATCTGCAATTGGTCTTTTCCTGTCTTAGTAAAACACGCACAAATAAAAGTTGTTGGGCGCAAATACATTTTTCCATCTCGTTTTTCCACTTCAATGCCAATATTCACATCATTGACTACTTCCATATACATATCCTCCAATTCCTTTGCAGTAGGCTCTCTCGGAGCATCATTTTCCACAATGATTTGAGGCGTAATCACGATTTGATTCCCCTTATCCATTGCCGTTACCTTTGCCTTCAATGCCTGTTGGTCTGCTTGTATAAACGCTTTTGGGCGAGGGCAATTGTCTTTGGTAACAATCAAAACCCGGCTTTGGAAATTGAAGTAACCCGAAAACTCCGCTGCAACGGACACTACCAATCGCTCACCTTTGAAGGGTACATCCGCAAAAAACGCACCTGTTTTTTCATCCAACTTCATGCGAATCTTTTGCTGCGTTGTTTCGTCAATAAACACCACATTGCTTTTCTTCAGTACCTCTATATCGAGTAGCTTGTTGTTGAAATCCACCAGTTTTGCGCCAATCTCCAATGTTTGCACCGTATCACAAACCACATATTGATTGCCCCGTTGTGAACGAGTAGGGCTATTGAGCATGATTTCGAGTTTTGCAGCTACTTCTGGTAGAATCTTGATTTTGCTGGCATCAATTGAAGTATTGAAGCCCAATTCTATTTTTCCTTTTGGAATCACCTGACCCTTTTGCGCCGCTTCAATATGGTTGATTAGGCCTGTCATGGTGTAAACACCCCTCGCTTTTTGGGCTTCAAAAGGTTCACCCAAGCGCAAATTGCTGCTTTCTGATTTGGCGGATATCAAGCGGGGCAACTGTGCATTCGTTTCTGCATCTTGCTGCAAAACGATTACCCGCTTCAAAGGCACAGGTGATTCCCATTCGATGGTTTTGTCTTTGGGCTGAATCGTGATACCGCTTCCAGAAAGGGTCATAATTCCCGCTGCAATTTCTTCCATCTGCTTGATAATCTGCTCAAAACTACCTTGTGTGCGAAGTGTTTTATTGGGGGTTTGGCTGTTTTCGAGGTAAGCGTCCAAGACACTTTGAATGGTGCTGACATTGAGGAAAAAGATACGTGTGCCTGTTTGTTCCACAAGGGTCCGCAAATCATCAGGATATTTGAGGGCAAAGTCTATGTCGGTAATCCCTCCATCCGAAAGTATAATCAATGTTTTGGAGGATTTGCTGCTTTTGTTCAACTGTTCTTTGGCATAAATTGCTGCTTCAAAGGGCGTGTTACCAGCATTGCAGTCGTAGCTTTTGCGGGCTGCTTGCATGGCATTTTTTTTATTGTTCAAATCTATTTTGTCCTCTCGGGCAGGCAACATTCGATAGACGGACAATTCATCTTCGGGATGCAACAAGCCCATCATTACCTGCAATGCGTAGTTAATTCCTTCGCATTGACCTGCTTGTGTCATGCTGCCCGAATTGTCATACACAATGGCTACGGCTCTGTCTTGAGCATTGAGGGATAGCGCATTGAAGGCTATGAGAAGACTGAAGATTAGCGAATTTTTGAGCAATTTCATAGATGTTTTTAGAGCCAAAGGTTTTTTTTAAGAAACGTTTGTAAATATAAAAAAAATCTCTTGAAGTTTTGATTTTGTGTTTGGGTGTTTTGATGTGTCTGGGTCTTTAGGTATTAAAATTTTGAGGTCATAATGTGTTTTGGACTTTGGGCGAAAGAAGTGAGTGGCGGAACGTAAAAAATTAACAATGAGTTTATTATGATTTTTTGGCTATCTAACAATTTGAATCTTTTTTAGCGGCTAAAAAAAAATGATGGGTTTTTATAATCCAAATCTAAGGAAAAAAGCACAAATATCGCTTCAAAAAATTGGGTAGGGCATCGTTTTATTTTTGGGAGTTTTTGAGGATTTAGATTGAGTCTATGTCCAAAATAAGACTTTGTTGCATGTATTTCTGCAATGTGCAGATATATAATGTAAAATTTGGTACAGTTAAATCTTAGTACTTTAGCCTGCTTAAATTGAAACCAACACTGCGTTATCCCACCACCATCAACTTCGCAAACTTCAACATAATCTTCTTCTCCCCATGGTGTTCAAACTCAATCAATGCAATCGGCTTATCTGCCGCCCCTTCTACTTTTAGAACCTCACCCATCCCAAAGCGCAGGTGCAAAATCGTAGAACCCTCTTTAATCAAGGGAATAGGACTCGCTTTGAAGTTCTTGATCAATTCAGCAGGAGGCTGATATTGTTTCAGTTGTTGCTCACGGCGGCGTTTTTCCGCACTTCTGACATTGTTACCAATACTGTCTTTGAAGCTATCGTAAGCATTTGAAGACCCAAAACTTCTTTCTTGCACAGACGGTTTGCCGCCCAACATTTCCAGATGCAGAGGGGATATTTCTTCCACAAATCGGCTTTTTTCAGAATAGACCAAGTTGCCGAATTTGTAGCGACAGTTGGCATAGGATAGCGACAACTGTTTTTCAGCGCGGGTAATCGCCACATAAAACAGACGGCGTTCTTCTTCAATATCACTCTGCGTTTTGCTCCGCTTTGAAGGAAACAACTCCTCCTCCAAACCCACAATATACACCGCAGGAAATTCCAAACCCTTTGCCGAATGCACCGTCATCATTTTTACCTTATTGTCACTATCTTCCTCGTTTTCATCCATGTCTGTCAGCAAACTCACCTCTTGCAGATATGCTCCAAGGCTGCTATCAGCTGCTGCAAAACTGCCATCAGGTTGCTCAACTGCTTCCTCCTTTTTGGAATCTGTAAACTCTTTGATGCTGTTGAATAATTCTTGTATATTCTCTTGACGACTAATGCCTTCTACTGATTTATCCGAATGTAATTCCTTGTTCAGACCACTCATGCGTCCGATGCGTTGTGCCAATGCAAAAGCATCCTCTTTCTGCACATGCTTCATAAACAGCCGAATCATGTTCACAAAAGCCCCAACACCCGTTTTCACCCTCGGCGAAAACTGATAAAGGTGAATGTTAGAAGCGATTTCCCAAAGTGGCTTCTGTTCGGCAGCCGCAAAAGCCGCCATTTTATCCGTCGTTGTTTTGCCGATGCCCCGTTTCGGATAGTTGATAACCCTTCGCAATGCTTCCTCATCGTTGTTATTGACGGTCAAACGCAAATAGGCCATCATGTCCTTGATTTCTTTTCGCTGGAAAAACGACAGACCGCCATACACCCGATACGGGATGTTTTGCTTTCGCAGTGCCTCCTCAAACAAGCGAGATTGTGCATTGGTGCGGTACAAAATCGCAAAATCCTCATTCCTAAAATGGTTCCGCAGCCTTGTCTCAAAAATAGATCCTGCCACCATTTTGGCTTCGTCCGTATCATTTGCCGCTTCAATCAGTTTGATTTTGTCACCATCGTCATTTGAAGTCCATATCTCTTTGGTAATCTGATTTTTGTTGTGATTGATTACCTCATTTGCAGTTCGCACAATCGCTTTGGTAGAACGGTAGTTTTGTTCCAATCGGAAGGTTTTGACATTTTTGTAGTCTTTCTCAAAACTCAAAATATTTTCAATCGTTGCGCCCCGAAACGCATAAATGCTTTGGGCATCGTCGCCCACCACACAGATGTTTTTGTGCTTGCCCGCCAAAGTCCGAATAATCAGGTACTGCGCCAAATTCGTATCCTGAAACTCGTCCACCATCAAAAACTGAAACTTGTTTTGGTACTTTTCCAACACTTCGGGTAATCGCTTCAACAAGCCATACATATTCACCAACAAATCATCAAAATCCATCGCTCCTGCCTGCCTGCAACGCCGCAAATACCGTTCATACAATTCCGCAATTTGTGGCACATTGTTGTGTCGGTCGTTTTCCATCAAACCTGCATGAGCTTTGTAGGCTTGTGGACTAATCAGGTTGTTTTTGGCGTTGGAAATGCGGTTATAGACCACATTGGGTTTATAGATATCGGGATTGAGGTTTTGTTCTTTGACGATGTTTTTGAGGAGGTTTTTGCTGTCCTGTGTGTCGTAAATCGTAAAATTGGCAGGATAACCTAGCTTTTCGGCTTCAACCCTCAATATCCTCGCAAAAATGGAGTGAAACGTTCCCATCCACAATTGCCGAGCAGCATCTTGCCCCACTATTTTTTCGATACGCTCCTTCATTTCCCTTGCCGACTTGTTCGTAAAGGTCAGAGAAAGAATGCGATAAGGGGCAGTTCCTTTTTTGATGATGTGTGCAATGCGGTAGGTCAATACCCGTGTCTTACCCGAACCAGGCCCTGCAATCACCATCACAGGGCCTTCCATTTGTTCTACGGCTTGTCGCTGTACAGGATTGAGTTCATCGAGATAAGCAAACTCATTGACTGCTTGATTGTCATTGCCTTTTGGCTCGTCTGTCTGTTCTGTGTCGAAGAGGGTTTTCATTCGCCAAAGGTACAAAAGTAGAATGGAATTTATTCCTTTCAAGCACATTCTGATTTTTTCAATTTACCCTTTCTACCTTCAATTCATCCTTAATCACCACCACCGTCCATGCTTGCAAATTGCTCAAATCCTGCAATTTTTCAGAATCTGCAATGTAGTCCAATAACTGTTTTTTAGCAGCCTTTTGTTCAGCGTTGCAACGTTTGGCGTTTTCTTTTTTGAGGTACTTCAACTCAAAAATGTATTGGTGGTTGATTGGGACATTTGGGCGTTGCAGCAAAGATACATCCAAATAACCTGCGGGCGTTTCTCTTTCACTTTCGATGTAATAGGCATCGGTCATCATCATTTGTGCCATGATGATGAGTTTCACATATTTTTCATCAAAATTTTGGTAATCTCGATTCGCCAATTGATGCAATACTTCATGTACCAACTGAAAAAAAGGATGTGGATTTCCCTTCAATGCCATTTCTCGAACCGCATCCCTGATTTTACCCACCTTCATTTTGATTCCATCTCTCTCCTCCAATAACTCCCAAAAATACTTGATATACAGTTCCTGAACCACATAATTAGGTACTCGAAAAGTCACTTCTTTGGCCCATTTGCTCTCGATTGTGAGAAAGCCTTGGTAAAACAACAAACTCAAAAAATCATCTTGTGTAAACTTTCGAGCGAAGGTGAATTGAGCGGTAATGCTGCCTCTGACTTTTTTTTCTCTAACGATTTCCTTCAATGATTCATAATTTTCATCAGGCGTTTCGACCGTCAATAAACGCCTTACCTTGCTGTAATCACTAGAAATATTGGTGTCCAACATTTCATCGGGAGATTTCCCATAGGTCTGATAAGCAGAAAGATAATACAAAACCATATTGGGATTGTAGAGTTTGTTTGGAGCATCCTCATTGAATAAATAACCATTGTACCACTCTTTCATAAGTGGCAAAACCTTGTCCGTATCTTCCTTCCTACTTGGATTTGACAATTCAAACAACTCCTTCACGACTTCTTCTTTGAAGCCCATCATTTCCGCCATATTCAAATCCAGTGAAAGGTCGGTAGCAATATTGAAGCCACTTGTCATGCTGTCCAAAGTGATAGGGGTAATTCCTGTTGCAAAAAAACGGTCAACGACTCCCTGTTTTGTACCTTCTTTTATGGCTTCATAAAATTTTCGGACATAACCATCTTCACTCACTACCTTCTTGAATTCTTCCAATTGAAAAGCAATCAATTCATTGGCAAAATGGTCGTATTCATCAATCAGAACATACAATTTCTTGTCAGGTGCGTTCTTCAACATCAAAGTAACCACCTTTTCCATCACATCAGATGCTACATTTTTCCTGAGTGTTTCCTTGATTTCCGTGACACTAAAAAAAGAAGAATAGGTATTGAAGAACCGCTCGACTCCAGCTTTGACCCGTTCCAAAAATCCCTTTTCCGTATTTTCAGTTGTTTTGACGGTGATTTTGGTAAACTCAAAATCTATCACCATATATTGGTTAGCCGTTGAAGTAGGATGCTGCCCAATGTAGTAGTTTCCAAAAAGTTGTTGGAATTTATCTTTGTACTCTAAACCGTAATAATGTTGCAGAATAGAAATGAACAGGCTTTTTCCAAAACGGCGGGGTCGGAGATAAAAAAGATATTTTTTATCTGTGTTCTCCAATAGTTCAATATAATGAGTCTTGTCCACATAGTAATAATCCTGTGTGACCAAATCCTCAAAATTGCTGATGCTATGTGGTAGTTTTATTCCCTGATTCATTGCTTTTCTTTTCTCGAAGATACAATTTTTGAGTCGAAAAATAGAATGGAATGTATTCCGTTGAAGCACTTTCTAATTTCTTCAATTTATCCTTTCCACTCTCCTTCAATTTCACCCAATTCTATTAACTCATGTATCATTTCCTTGATTTCGAGCCAATCTATATTTTCGACAAACTCTTTGTATTTTTCTGTTGATTCAAGATACATCATAACGAACCACGCATCTAAGTCTCCAAAATGTGGGGAATTAGAGAGGTTGACCTCCACAGATTGTTGGTACTTCTTGTTGTAAAAACCACATTGTCCTCCATGAAAGTTGTAATTCCATCTTTTTGAAATCTGCCCCTTTCTTGGAATCAACTTATTTCCTCTCGAAATCAATTCTTCGTATTCCGATGGAATGGAAATGTCTAAATCGAATTTTCTGCCAAGCCTATACATAAGGTCTTTTCCTGCTATTCGGTACTCTTCAATGGCCTGTATCAAAAGAGTCTTGCTAATTTTGGTCACGATAAGATTTTTTCAGAATGTCATCAAATCAGAAATTTCAAACCCAATTATTCACTCAAAATTTACCCCAGCATACCCAATCCCACTCAATCGGTGCATATCATAACTAAAAGTCGAAAGGTCATTGAGGTTGAACTTCGCCACATCATCATAACCACAAGACCTCGCCACTACTTCAATCAAACCATTGGTAGCCAAAAAGAAATTCTGCAAACGTTTGGCAGACTTGTCAATCTCCAAACGAGCACGCAAATGGCCTTTTTGAGTTGCAATTCCGACAGGACAATTGTTGGTATGACAAGCCCTCATTCCCAAACAGCCAATCGCTTGAATCGCAGCATTCGACACTGCAATTGCATCCGCTCCCAACATCAAAGCCTTCACAAAATCATCCACAATCCGCAAACCACCCGTAATCACAAGCGTCACATCCGTTGCTCCAACTTTATCCAAATGCCGTCTTGCACGAGCCAAAGCGGGAATTGTAGGGACATTGATGTTGTTCCGCAAAACCGTTGGTGCAGCACCCGTTCCACCGCCTCGACCATCAAGGATGATGTAATCCACACCCACTGCCAGCGCAAAATCAATATCCGCTTCAATATGGCTTGCCGCAATTTTGAAGCCCACAGGAATACCACCTGTCAAATCTCGCACCTTTGCAGCGAAATCTTGGAAGTCTTCGAGGGTTTTAAGGTCGGTAAACGTTGCAGGACTGATAGCAGCTTCCCCTTCCTTCAATCCCCGCACTTCTGCAATTTCGGCAGATACTTTTTCGGCAGGCAAATGCCCACCTGTACCCGTTTTTGCACCCTGTCCACCTTTGAAGTGAAACGCCTGTGCTTTTTTTACCTTCTCCCAACTGAATCCAAAACGCCCCGAAGCATACTCATAAAAATAGCGTGAATTGCTTTCCTGTTCGGCAGGCAACATTCCACCTTCACCCGAACAAATACCCGTACCCGCCATTTCTGCCCCCTTCGATAAAGCAATTTTTGCCTCCCTCGAAAGCGCACCAAAAGACATATCCGACACAAATAGAGGAATCTCCAACACCAAAGGTTTCTTTGCTTTTTTGCCGATTACCACTTTGGTCGACACCTCTGCATCATCCAATAAAGGACGTGTTGCCAATTGAGCAGGTAGAAACTGAATATCGTCCCATTTCGGCAGGGTATTTCTATCGACACCCATTGAAGCACTTGGGCCATGATGTCCTGTTTTGGACAAGCCATTTTTCGCTAAGTTTTGGATATAACCTGTATGCGGTTCAGTGTTTTCGGGATGCGTATCCGCATACATTCCCAAATATTCGTCTCGATTGAAGGGTTGCGGATGCAGTTCTTCAAAGGCAATCACATCGGCTTTGTCCACATACAAATTTCCGTCTTTGACCACCGCCTTGAATTTGTGCAAAGCTTCCGAATTGTTGTATTCGCTCACTCCTGTATCCATTCGGTAGTCCCAATTGTGAACGCCACAAATCAAATTTTGTCCCTCAATGAAACCATCTGCCAACAACGCCCCTCTATGGTGACAACGCCCATACAATACCGAAACTTGCTCGTCAAATTTGATGATGACCAAATCGGTGTTTTCTACTAAAGCATAGGCAGGTTTACGGTCTTCTAAGTCGGTGGTTTTTGCAATTGAAGTGGGGGAAATGAGGTCATTGAAGGAAATCGTTGAAGACATAGTGCTTTGTTTGTTATTAAGGGTTTTGAGAAAAAGTAAGCGTGAAATTAAACAAAAAAGTCAATTGAGAAGGTTGGAAATGGACAAAAGGGGTTTTTTAGATACTACAATGAATCGGCATCCAATTCAAATTCAGGCAACACATCCTCTCCCAAAAGCTTTTCATCAAATCCCTGAACTTTCTCCAAAACAACTATTTCATCACTACTTTCTTCCTTCAATTTGGGCGAATAAACATACGTCTTTTTATCCTTCATATCCAAGAGCCAAGCCAAACGAGTTCCATTCAAGACATACTCTTTCATCTTCTCCTTCAATGTTTTGAGTGAATCTGTTTTGGAGCGAATTTCAATCACAAAATCAGGGCAAACAGGCGCAAATACTTTTTTGTCAACTTCTGCAATAGCTTCCCATTTTTCTTTTTCAATCCAAGAAACATCGGGTGAACGAACCGCACCATTTGGCAGTGTAAAACCTGTTGAAGAATCAAAGACATATCCCAGTTTATACTTCCGATTCCATATCCCTAAATCTATTAGAACCTCACTGTTATAGTGTCCTGTTTCAGAACCTGTTGGTGCCATAATGATAATTTCTTTATTCTGGTTGCGTTCAATTCTCAAATCACGATGTTGCACACAAAACTGAAAGAACAAATTATCTCCCATTCTATCAGGCAACATATCGGTTTTCAATGTTAAAGTATGCATAAATAAAATTTTATTTCAAATGTAATCATTTTTCCTATAATTTTGAAGTCTATTTTTTCAGCCTTATTTAAACCCTATTTCTATGTCTTTCTACCATAAACTCTTCCAGTTTTTCTATACCAAACAAAGTTGGTTGTTAGGAATCGTCATTAGTTGTTTTGCATTTGGAGCAGCACATTTTTATAGAGGAGGCGAGCGAGTGTATTGGATGTGGGAAAAGCATCCTTATGTTCCTTTAATTTTAACTGCAATAGGTACTTATGGAGCAATTTTATGGGTCAGGATTCACGAACAAAAATTGGAGGAATCTTTTGAGGCAAAAATTCAAACCCAAAAATCAGCACTACAAAACAAAATCGAAACCCTCACCAAACGCCAATTGGAGATTTTTTTACTCATTGCAGCAGGCAAAAGCAACAAAGAAATCGCCTCTGAACTCTTCATTGAGCAAAGTACGCTCAAATCTCACATCAATCAAATCTACAAAAATCTTGAAATCTCCAATCGCAAGCAAGCGATTCAGTTGGCGAAACAATTGGAGGTAAATCTCAAACAGACAAAGATTTAAATATCTTCTCCACCCTTTTTCAACCCCTTTCTCCACCTTTTTTGCATCCCATTTTATTGGAGACTATTGGATTCTTTGAGGCATATTGCAGCGAAATCAAATAACAGAATCTAAAATATCTCCAATGAAAAATTTACTTTTTAAAAACCGATTTTTTCTTTTTGCTGCAATCATACTTTTAACCGTTCTTCCATTGAGTTTTCAATTTTCGATACAAGAAGAAAAAACGCCCCTTACTTTTGTCTTCCTCCAAGATTTTCCAAAGATGGCTCTTTTTTTAGCAGGAATAGCAATCTTTTTGGCATTCACAACCTATTCGATATTTACCAACAGAGAGCAGTTTGGAATCATGGCTTTATTTTTTCTTGTTCCTCTCACTTGTGTATCAATAGGAGAGATGCCACTGACTTTTATTGCATGGGATTTTCAACCTGCAATTGGTTGGATGTATTGGGGAACGGGTTTGCTCCTATTCGCTTTAAAATCAAATTCTTCAGCCTTCTCAAAATAAATACAATTTATTTAGTTTTTCATAAAAAACACTATTTGCAGCCAATTGGTTCAATGTCCTTATTTGTCACCCATCCATCAAGTATCAAAGATTATTACTACATCGTACAACGAACACTTTTACATTCCCTATTTTCGTAGCTGATTTTTATTGTTTACAGCCTCGAACAAGAAAAAATAATGAAAAAGAAGCTTGTATTGCGTGAAAAAAAAAATCCACGTAAAATGTGCTTCCTTTCTATTAACCTTCATGTTCAAAGCTCAATACAAAAACACAAATCCGTTCCATCATGCAGCAAAAAACGCTACTCACCCTCTCCCTTACAGTCCTAATCTTCCTTTTCATCAACTCCGACACCTTCAAAAAAAACTACAATTCAATCACTTCAAGTGACTCCGCAACAATGCCCAAACCCACCGAAATCGTCCAAAAAGACAAAGACGACAAATCCTTCAAAAAGCGAAGAAAACAGTGGGAAGAAGACCGAAACAAAACCGCAGAAGGTGACAATTGGCGGGAAATAGATGCCCAATACCGACAAAAAAAACACGCCCGCATTGAAGCCCAACGCCAACGATTATGGCAGCAAGGTTTATTGAAAACCAATGGTTTTGAAGAAGTTGCCAATGGACATTTAACAGGCGAATGGCGAGAACGGGGCAGCAAAAACCAAGCAGGGCGTTTGCATACTTGCGACATAGATTTTGACAACAACCTCATTTATGCCGCATCTTCAGGTGGAATCCTTTGGCGGGGAAACATGGACGGCACCGATTGGACGAGTCTCAACGACTACCGTTCCTTTTACATTCATTCCGTTCGAGTCGTTTATACGGACGGCAACATGGGGTGCAGCCCGACTTGGGAACTCTACCAACTTTGCGCTGCCAATGGCGGAACCTACAATCCCGAAACCAAACAATGCGAAGGATGTGTAGCTTTTGAAACGGCAGAAGAAGCACAAGGGCCTTGTGGAGAGGGTCAAGTGATGGACTGTGCAGGAAATTGTATTCCCGTTGACCAATTCAATAACTGGATTGGGGATGGTTACTGCGATGATGGTACGTATGGGGCAGTATTTACTTGCGACCAATTCGACAACGATGGAGAGGATTGCGGAACACCAAGTTCGGGTTGCAGTGCTGCATGGTTGAAGTACCAACTTTGCCTTGCAGCAGGGGGCGAATACAACATTGGAGGAGGTACTTGCAGCGTTCCCATTGCAGCTTGTGGCGCATTTTCCAATAGTCAACAGGCTCAAGGTGCTTGCCCGAATGGTCAAATCATGGACTGCGATGGCAACTGTTTTGATTCCGAATTTTTTGGTGCAATCAGCAATGGCGAATGTCAAGACGGAAACCAAACGCCCAACTTCAAATGTGTTCAGTACCAAAATGATGGCGAGGATTGTGGTTTGGTCAAACGAATCATAGTGGCTGGAAATGGCGTTTTATACACCGACAATGAAGGCGCAACATGGAACACTTCGGCAGGTTTGATGGGTACAGTAGATAGGATGGTGACTGCAAATGATGCCAACGAAACCATCTACGTATTGACCACAAGCGGCGGACTCAAACACCTCTACCGTTCTACCAATCAAGGCGCAAACTTCCATTTTCTCTACACTTTTCCGACCAACAACGGTGATATATGGGCTTCTCGCTATGGTTCGGGTGACTTGTATGCAGTCAATGGCGAGGAAACCTACCGCTTGATTGCAGGAACAGATACGCCCGTTGTAGTCGGTTCGGTCAATCCTTCGAGTACGGGCTACACGCTTTTGGTGGGTGGCGAAAGCGAAGATGGCGTTTTTCTATACAGCTACATTGATGGCAAAATTTATGCTTCAAAAAACGGCGGCTCGACTTGGAGCTTCAAAAGTGATGCTCCCGAAAATCCCTTTGGAAGAAACAGTTTGGGCTGCTCGACCTCCAATCCCAACCGAGTCTATATCGGTGGCGTAAACGCTTTTCGCAGCTACAATAGTGGAGCGTTTTGGTCGCAGGTAAATGTTTGGAGTGAATACTACGGCGACCCACAAGGAAAACTACATGCCGACATTGACGGCATAGACACCTTCAAAGACACTGACGGTAGCGACTTTGTGATGGTGTCGACAGATGGTGGTTTGTACCGTTCTGACAACGATTTATTGACCGTCGACAACCGTACTTTGAGTGGTATAGGCGTTGGTCAATACTATTCGGTTTACACCTGCAAATTTGACCCAAAAGTAATTTACATCGGTAGTCAAGATCAAGGTTTTCAGCGTACACGCTTGGATTTCACTGGCGAAGGATTGGTGGATTTTGAGCAAACGATTAGTGGTGATTATGGCAACATTACCTCATTGGACGAAGGCGCAAGTTTTTGGACGGTGTATCCAGGCTTTGCGATGTATTATCCCGATGCCATCAACAGCAATTCAAACCGTTCATGGGATTTTGCGAATGATGGAGATGGTTTTCAGTGGATGTCGCCTTTGATGGCTGACCCCAATGGTGCAGACAAGGTGTTCATTGGAGGAAGTGGCGCAAGTAGTGGGCAACACTTGTGGCATTTGAACACCAATGGTGGAACCGCAATGATTCCAACCGAATTGCCTTTCGATTTTAGCAGCAGCGGTTCGATTACCGCTTTGGAATACGATTCTGAAATGTCTGAAATTCGCTATGTGATGACCAACAATGGCGACCTTTTCCGCACCAACAACAGCGGCAATAGTTGGATGATGGTGTGGGATGGTCCCAATTCGATGCGTGGAAACGACATCATTCCTTCAAAGCTCAATGCTGGTACGGTTTACATTGCAGGGAGCGGCTACTCCAATGCTGGGGTAATGGTCAGCACCGACTATGGCGACACTTTTGAGCCGATGATTGAAGGTTTGCCTTCTACCAATGTCAATCAACTGGCTTTGACTCCTGACGAAGATTTGCTCTTTGCAGCGACCAATGTGGGGGCGTTTGTGTATGTGTTTGCAGATGCACAATGGTATGACATTGGAGGCATCAGCGCACCTGATCAAGATTACCGAACGGTGGATTTTGTGCCAGCGACAGGAACGGTTCGTTTTGCGACTTATGGGCGTGGAATTTGGGATTTTGCTTTGGCGTGTTATGCCGCACCGACCCAATTGAGTACGCTTTCGGTCAGCACCCATGCCGCCACATTGCAGTGGAAAAACACCATTGGCGCAAATGCCTATCAGGTGGATTACCGACCTCTTGGCGGCAATGAATGGACGACACTTTTTACAGCCGACAATACGCTTACCCTCGAAAATCTGGAAGGCGGAACAGAATACGAATTTACCGTCAAGGCAACTTGTGGCTCCAACAATACAATGACTTCTGAAACAGGTACTTTTACGACCTATTGTGCTGCAATGGCAAGCAATACGGAGTTTGGTTGGATTGACCAAATTCGCCTCAATGAACTCGACAACCTAAGCGGCAACGATGGTGGATATGGCGAATATTTGACCCAAAACACCCTTCTTTTGGTCGGTATTCCCTACCAATTGCAGTTGATTCCTGCCTTCCCAACTTTTGCCGCTTCGCAATACTGGAAGGTGTGGGCGGACTGGAATGGGGATGGCGATTTTGATGAAGAAAGTGAATTGTTGTTTGCCAGCGAAAATGCATCTGAGGAGGCATTGACGGTAGATTTGCAGCTTTCGCAGGAAATAAGTGAAGGGACGGTAGTTTTGCGGATTGCGATGCAGTTCGATGAACCGATTGCAGATGCTTGCAGTGCTTTTACTTATGGCGAAGTAGAGGATTATACGCTTACTATCAAAAAATACTGTACAGCTACGGGCAGCAATACGTCTTGGGAATGGATTGCAGGGGTAGCAATTGGTGATTATCTGCATGAAAGCGAAGCAGATAATGGTTTTGGAGATTACAGTGATGAAATCATTGAATTGACGGCTGGTGAAAGTTATCCTTTGATGCTCACGCCTGGGTTTAGCAATGGGGCGTATGAGGAATATTGGCGGATGTGGATTGACTTCAATGCGAATGGGGAGTTTGAGGAAACGGAATTGGTTTTTGATGCGGGGGATGTGAGTACGGAGGCAGTCAATGGTGAAATCACCATACCTGAATCGGTGACAAATACTTATACAAAAATGCGGATTGCTATGAGGTATGGAGGTGCTGCGACTGCTTGCCAAATTTTTGGTGATGGGGAAGTGGAGGAATACACGGTTCGTTTGCGTTCGACAGAGGCTCGACTGCAATTGAAGGTCATGCTCGAAGGTGTTTACGATGCTGAAACGGGCGGTATGTCCACCGATTTGCGGCAAAAAAACCTCGTTCCTCTTGCTCAACCCTTCAACCGTATGCCGTGGAACTATGCGGGTATGGAGGTCTTGGTGAACGCTGATTTGCTGCCCGAAAATGTGGTGGATTGGGTTTTGGTGGAGATTCGTGATGCCAACGATGCATCGTCAATCCTCGAACAAAAAGCAGCTCTCCTCCTACAAGATGGCAGTATTGCCGATCCTCGTGACCCGATGGATATGAATGGTTTGCGCTTTGACTCCAAATTGGAAGATATATCTGCTGTTTTTGTGTCTATCAAAACCCGAAACCACCTTGCTGTCCTTTCTGCTCAAACGGTCACGCTGCCTACTACCGCACCTTTTGACTTGACGAATCCGAACAATGTGAGTGGCGGTGCTTCGCAATTGGCAGAATTGGAGAATGGGCAATTTGCTTTATTGTCGGGTGACTTCAATAGCGATGGTATCGTGTCGGTCGAGGACTTCAATTTTTTCCACGCTCAATTGGCTTTACTGAATTTTTATGTGGATGGGGATTGTAATTTGGACGGGATGGTGAATGTTCGGGATTATAATTTGTATCGGGGTCATTCGAGTGTGATTGGAGTGGAGGAGATACGGTATTAACAAAACTTTGCCAACAGTTGAAGTGGGAATTGAACACAGAGGCACTGAGACACAGAGGACTTTAGTGCTTGTATGACGCAAAAATTGAACGCAGAGGTGGAGAGACGGAGAGATTTTTTTGGATAGCGTAAACCTTGCCAACAGTTGAAAACTTTGCCAACAATTGAAGTGGGAATTGAACACAGAGGCACTGAGACACAGAGGACTTTAGTGCTTGTATGACGCAAAAATTGAACGCAGAGGTGGAGAGATGGAGAGATTTTTTCTTTTTTGATTTGTCATTCCGAAGGAATCTTGTTGAAGGGAATCAAAAGTGTGAAAATGAGTAACGAGATGCTTACAGCATGACAACTAAGGGTATGTAAATTTTGGCAACAGTTGAAGTGGGAATTGAACACAGAGGCACTGAGACACAGAGGACTTTAGTGCTTGTATGACGCAAAAATTGAACGCAGAGGTGGTGAGACGGTGAGATTTTTCTTTGGATAGCGTAAACCTTGCCAACAGTTGAAAACTTTGCCAACAATTGAAGTGGGAATTGAACACAGAGGCACTGAGACACAGAGGACTTTAGTGCTTGTATGACGCAAAAATTGAACGCAGAGGTGGAGAGATGGAGAGATTTTTTCTTTTTTGATTTGTCATTCCGAAGGAATCTTGTTGAAGGGAATCAAAAGTGTGAAAATGAGTAACGGGATGCTTACAGCATGACAACTAAGGGTATGTAAATTTTGGCAACAGTTGAAGTGGGAATTGAACACAGAGGCACTGAGACACAGAGGACTTTAGTGCTTGTATGACGCAAAAATTGAACGCAGAGGTGGTGAGATAGAGAGATTTTTTCTTTTTTGATTTGTCATTCCGAAGGAATCTTGTTGAAGGGAATCAAAAGTGTGAAAATGAGTAACGGGATGCTTACAGCATGACAACTAAGGGTATGTAAACTTTGCCAACAATTTCTAATTTTGGCAACAATTGAAGTGGGAATTGAACACAGAGGCACTGAGACACAGAGGACTTTAGTGCTTGTATGACGCAAAAATTGAACGCAGAGGTGGAGAGACGGAGAGATTTTTCTTTGGATAGCGTAAACCTTGCCAACAGTTGAAAACTTTGCCAACAATTGAAGTGGGAATTGAACACAGAGGCACTGAGACACAGAGGACTTTAGTGCTTGTATGACGCAAAAATTGAACGCAGAGGTGGAGAGACGGAGAGATTTTTCTTTGGATAGCGTAAACCTTGCCAACAGTTGAAAACTTTGCCAACAATTGAAGTGGGAATTGAACACAGAGGCACTGAGACACAGAGGACTTTAGTGCTTGTATGACGCAAAAATTGAACGCAGAGGTGGAGAGACGGAGAGATTTTTTCTTTTTTGATTTGTCATTCCGAAGGAATCTTGTTGAAGGGAATCAAAAGTGTGAAAATGAGTAACGGGATGCTCACAGCATGACAACTAAGGGTATGTAAACTTTGCCAACAATTGAAGTGGGAATTGAACACAGAGGCACTGAGACACAGAGGATTTTAGTGCTTGTATGACGCAAAAATTGAACGCAGAGGTGGAGAGACGGAGAGATTTTTTCTTTTTTGATTTGTCATTCCGAAGGAATCTTGTTGAAGGGAATCAAAAGTGTGAAAATGAGTAACGAGATGCTTACAGCATGACAACTAAGGGTATGTAAACTTTGCCAACAATTTCTAATTTTGGCAACAGTTGAAGTGGGAATTGAACACAGAGGCACTGAGACACAGAGGACTTTAGTGCTTGTATGACGCAAAAATTGAACGCAGAGGTGGAGAGACGGAGAGATTTTTCTTTGGATAGCGTAAACCTTGCCAACAGTTGAAAACTTTGCCAACAATTGAAGCGGGAATTGAACACAGAGGCACTGAGACACAGAGGACTTTAGTGCTTGTATGACGCAAAAATTGAACGCAGAGGTGGAGAGATGGAGAGATTTTTTCTTTTTTGATTTGTCATTCCGAAGGAATCTTGTTGAAGGGAATCAAAAGTGTGAAAATGAGTAACGGGATGCTTACAGCATGACAACTAAGGGTATGTAAATTTTGGCAACAGTTGAAGTGGGAATTGAACACAGAGGCACTGAGACACAGAGGACTTTAGTGCTTGTATGACGCAAAAATTGAACGCAGAGGTGGAGAGATGAAGAGATTTTTTTTTTTTGATTTGTCATTCCGAAGGAATCTTGTTGAAGGGAATCAAAAGTGTGAAAATGAGTAACGGGATGCTTACAGCATGACAACTAAGGGTATGTAAACTTTGCCAACAATTTCTAATTTTGGCAACAATTGAAGTGGGAATTGAACACAGAGGCACTGAGACACAGAGGACTTTAGTGCTTGTATGACGCAAAAATTGAACGCAGAGGTGGAGAGACGGTGAGATTTTTCTTTGGATAGCGTAAACCTTGCCAACAGTTGAAAACTTTGCCAACAATTGAAGTGGGAATTGAACACAGAGGCACTGAGACACAGAGGACTTTAGTGCTTGTATGACGCAAAAATTGAACGCAGAGGTGGAAAGACGGAGAGATTTTTTCTTTTTTGATTTGTCATTCCGAAGGAATCTTGTTGAAGGGAATCAAAAGTGTGAAAATGAGTAACGGGATGCTCACAGCATGACAACTAAGGGTATGTAAACTTTGCCAACAATTGAAGTGGGAATTGAACACAGAGGCACTGAGACACAGAGGACTTTAGTGCTTGTATGACGCAAAAATTGAACGCAGAGGTGGAGAGACGGTGAGATTTTTCTTTGGATAGCGTAAACCTTGCCAACAGTTGAAAACTTTGGCAACGGTTGAAGCAACAAGTCGTTCAACTGTTGACGAAGTTTGCAAAGCCGTTAAAGTTTCTCTTGGCTTTGGTTTGAACATAACCTATTCCAAAAACTCACAAACAAAAAAAAAACCTCGTACAACCCAAACAAAACCAAGCAAAAAAGTTCCTTTCCATCTAGCCGTTCTTGTTCAAACTCTCTTCAATCCCTTTTTGCCAACTCAAAGCCACATCCAAATGTGGATGCCCCTCTGGAAAACGCTCCTGCAAAATCGCCACCGATTGGTCAATAAACCGCTTCGCCTCCAAAAAATTCTGCAACTCATAATAAGTACCTGCAATGTTCAGATAAGAAACCGCCAAACTCGGATGCTTGTGGTCTAAGATTTCTTCTCGAATAGCGATGGATTTTAGCTGAAACTCGAGGGCTTTTCTCGCATCCCCTAAGTCGCTATAGGTGAGGGCAATATTTCCGTAAGAGGTGGCTAAATCAGGATGCTTGTGGTCTAAGATTTCTTCTCGAATAGCGATGGATTTTAGCTGAAACTCGAGGGCTTTTCTCGCATCCCCTAAGTCGCTATAGGTGAGGGCAATATTGTTGTAAGAGGTGGCTAAAGAAGGATGCTTGTGGTCTAAGATTTCTTCGAGAATAGCGATGGATTTTAGCTGAAACTCGAGGGCTTTTCTCGCATCCCCTAAGTCGCTATAGGTGAGGGCAATATTGTTGTAAGAGGTGGCTAAAGAAGGATGCTTGTGGTCTAAGATTTCTTCTCGAATAGCGATGGATTTTAGCTGAAACTCGAGGGCTTTTCTCGCATCCCCTAAGTCGCTATAGGTGAGGGCAATATTGTTGTAAGAGGTGGCTAAAGAAGGATGCTTGTGGTCTAAGATTTCTTCTTCTATAGCGATGGATTTTAGCTGAAACTCGAGGGCTTTGCTCGCATCCCCTAAGTCGCTATAGGTGAGGGCAATATTTCCGTAAGAGGTGGCTAAAGAGGATGCTTGTGGTCTAAGATTTCTTCTCGAATAGCGATGGATTTTAGCTGAAACTCGAGGGCTTTGCTCGCATCCCCTAAGGAGCGATAGGTGAGGGCAATATTTCCGTAAGAGGTGGCTAAATCAGGATGCTTGTGGTCTAAGATTTCTTCGAAAATAGCGATGGATTTTAGCTGAAACTCGAGGGCTTTTCTCGCATCCCCTAAGGAGCTATAGGTGAGGGCAATATTTCCGTAAGAGGTGGCTAAATCAGGATGCTTGTGGTCTAAGATTTCTTCTCGAATAGCGATGGATTTTAGCTGAAACTCGAGGGCTTTTCTCGCATCCCCTAAGTCGCTATAGGTGAGGGCAATATTGTTGTAAGAGGTGGCTAAATAAGGATGCTTGTGGTCTAAGATTTCTTCTTCTATAGCGATGGATTTTAGCTGAAACTCGAGGGCTTTGCTCGCATCCCCTAAGTCGCTATAGGTGAGGGCAATATTGTTGTAAGAGGTGGCTAAAGAAGGATGCTTGTGGTCTAAGATTTCTTCTCGAATAGCGATGGATTTTAGCTGAAACTCGAGGGCTTTTCTCGCATCCCCTAAGTCGCTATAGGTGAGGGCAATATTGTTGTAAGAGGTGGCTAAAGAAGGATGCTTGTGGTCTAAGATTTCTTCGAGAATAGCGATGTCTTTTAGCTGAAACTCGAGGGCTTTGCTCGCATCCCCTAAGTCGCTATAGGTGAGGGCAATATTTCCGTAAGAGGTGGCTAAATCAGGATGCTTGTGGTCTAAGATTTCTTCGAGAATAGCGATGGATTTTAGCTGAAAATCGAGGGCTTTTCTCGCATCCCCTAAGGAACGATGGATGTTTGCAGCATTTCCATACAGTGCAGCGATGTCTTGTGTTTGGGCATTTTGCAGCCTTTCCAAGAGCGTATCGGTATAGACCAAATAGGGTGCTTTTTTTAGGGAATTGTCGCCTGCATAGACCCTCAGTTTCCATGCTAACCCTTCCACCAAGACCCCACAATTCTCCCCATTTGGCTCCATTTTTTCTCGTATCACCTCCTGCACGACTTGGTGCATTTTGTATTCATTGCTTTCCTCTTCAAATTCCAGCCAACCTTTTTCGACCAATTCGCCTAAGGTTTCATCAAATTCATCTTCCGTAACATCCCCCTTGCCCCCTTCAAAGGGGGAATCCTTAATTTGCAGAAAATCAGCCATCAAACTGTATTCAATCGGAATCGCTGGCAAAACCGCAAATTGCAGCAACAGCCACTGAGCGTAGTCGTCCAAAGGATGGATTTCAAACATGGCGGCAATGATTTCTTCGTATTTCTTTTGTTGGTGTTGGGCATAATCGGAGCGAATTTTTCTGCTTTTGTCGGGCTTCAATAGACCTTTGGCTTGCAGGTTGTCGTAGAGGTTTTGCAGTTCGTAGCCTTTGCCTCGGAGTTGTTGAAGGTTTTTGGCGAGCAGTTCGATGCTGAGGGTGTGTCGCCCGATGTATTGCAGCAGTTTTTCGAGCAGCGGTGTTTGGTTTTTTGCCGCAGGATAGTAGTCACAAAACAGTTCTTTGGCTTTGGTGAGCGACAAGACACCGATGGCGTGTTGTGTGAACTGTGGAAGATTGCTTCGAGAAGTCAGCAGTACGCTCGTTTGGGAAAAGGGGAAGGATTGTTGCGCCAAGTCGTCGGCATCGTTGGCATTGTCGATGACCAAGAGTTTTGTGCCTTGTAGGTTGGCTAATTTTCGCCACACTTCTCTGAATCTCGTTTCGGTCGTTTGTCCTTCGCCGACTTCAATGCCCAGACTTGTTTCTATGCCGCTGTCCAATACGGCGGATTGAATGTCGGAAACGACAGTGAACCACGCCATGTAATCGTAGTCGGTTTGATGTTCTCGCCAATAGGCTTGTGCCAAGGTCGTTTTGCCGATGCCGCCAATGCCATTCACCAAGACCACATTGCCGCTGTTTTGCAGCTTTTGGCGGATGTCTTTGAGGTCTTTTTCTCGCCCCAAGAAATTTTTGGGAGGCGTAGAGGGTGGAGCGGTGAGGAATTTGTTGGAGACAATGCCTTTGAGTTCTTGCTTGAATATTTGGCGGGTTATGTCGTGTTCATCGGTGACGGTTTTTCGGGTTTGTCGGTGTGCTGCTTCAATGCTTTCGGTCAGTTGTTCTTTCAGAAAAACAATAGCCGCTTGACGGTTTTGTTCGAGTTCGCTGAGGTGACTGTCGAGGGTGTTCAGTAGGGCAGTTTGAAAGTTTTGCTGTTCGGCAGTGTGTTCTTCAAATGCCTGTTTGATTTTGAAGGCTTCGTAGCCCAATGCCCCTCTGATGCTTTCCTCCAAATCCTCCAATTTGCTCAAACTTTCCAACACATCTCGCATCCACAAACGCTGAAAAGCAATCCATGCCTGTGGATTGTTTTTGAGTTCTTCGCCAAAATACAATTGCAGGGAATTGCCAAAGTTGGCTTTGAAGTAGTCGGGAAATACCTTTCCATGCCCCTTCAAGGTTTCGGTCGTCAATTCGTTTTCAGCGAAAGCGGTCAGCGCATCGGATTGTTTTTCGGCAAAAGCTTGTAGGTCAGATTCGGTGATGTTTTCGGCTATCATGCTTTGCAGCATTTGGTCTTGTACCTGCTGTTGAAGTGCTTTTATTTTCCTTTCGACTGCCTGTAGGTGCATTTTATGTTGGGAAGGAAATGGTTGATTGTGTGATTCATAAATTTGCTCCAAATTGTCGGCATAGTTGGCGTAGAGTGCGCCCAAAGTAGCGCTGACGGCATCTCGATAGGCTTTGAGGAGGTGGTGATTGGTGATGTCGGTGCCTTTGGGTTGCTGAAAAAAGTAGTTGCGGATTTGGTCAAATTCGACTTTGTTGTAGTGTTCGGCTGCAATATTTCCAGCGATTCCTCCTGCGGTTTTTATTGCAGCGGTCAGAATGGGAGGAGAGAGCAGGTTTTCTGCCATTGCGGCTGCAAAGGTTGCTGCCGAGTAGGTGAGAAGTTTTATTGAATTGGAGTTTGAAGTGTTTTTTGTGGGCATTGGCGGTTGGAGATTTGATTTTTATGGAATGACCTTTTTTGTTATTTACAAGGAAGGTAAGGATTTAGTTCCGAAAATACTTCTTATTTTCCGAAATATCATGACTGCAAACTTAACTTGAAGTAAGAAGCCAAACCACCTTCTACCAAATTCCTTATCTTTGCCGCTGCCAATACTTCAACACCACAAAACGTTTTAGAAGTAAGAACACAAAATAACCATAGATGAATTGCACAAAATATTTTACCATCTTCCTCTTATTCATTGCAATAAGCATTGTTTGCAGTTGCGACATCACACCCGATTGTACAACAGAGGACGATTTAGCTGAATTTGAAACATTGCAGGGAATGGCAGATGCGGCTATTTACGACAGTATTTTTCTATTACCGCATACATTGGATACATCCGTAATGGTCAATCAAACCTATAGAATTGATGATGCCTATACTTATGACGCTCTTTTGCCGACTGCCAATTGCCCCGATTGCCGATTGCCGTCTATCAATTTTGATACACACACTTTGATTGGTCTGTATTTGACCGAACCCTGTTTGGCGATTTATGTGCGTAAATTGGTGAAAATAGATGAAAAAAATTACCGTTATTTGGTGAAAATTGTCCAAGACAACCGATGTATAACGGCTTCTTGCTTCAATTTTTCCTTCAATTTCATCACCGTTCCCAAACTACCTGCTGATGCCACAGTGACCTATGAGGTAGGACATATTACAACAGAGTGTGATTGTTGATGATGGGTTTTTATTTGAAATCCGACTTAAAAAAGAACAAAATGAGTTTTAAAAATTATTCAATCCTTTCGCTACTAATCGTTTGTTTGTTAGGCATTACTGCTTGTCAAGAAAGCAGGAATACCGACTACAAAGTGGAGGCAAACAATCCGATACACTACCACAATGCGGTGAAAAAATTGACCGATGTGATTGTCCACGATATTTTTTCACCTCCCGTAGCAAGCCGTATTTATGCCTATCCCAACATTGCAGCTTACCAAGTGCTTCGACAAGAACATCCTGAATACAAGAGTCTTGCAGGACAATTGAATGAATTGGAGGAAGGGCCACAACCCGAAAAAGATGTGGATTATTGTTATCCTTTGGCAGCTATTCACGCTTTTTTAACCGTTGGAAAAGCCATGATCTTTTCGGAAGATAAAATTGAAGCTCATGAAGCAGCCGTTTATCAAACTTACAAAGACATGGGCATTCCTCAATCTGTTTATGAGCGTTCTATAAACTATGGAGATGCCGTTGCCAAACACATTTTGGCTTGGTCAGATGGTGACAACTACAAGCAAACGAGGACTTTTTCTAAATACAGCATCACCGAGGATGCGGACAAATGGAAACCTACTCCACCTGCTTATATGGACGGTATTGAACCTCATTGGAAGGAAATTCGTCCTTTTGTGATAGATTCAGCGCAGCAATTCATACCGATGCCTCCTCCAAAATTTGATATGACCGAAGGCAGCGATTTTTACAAAGAAACCATGAATGTCTATGAAACGGTCAAAAATATTACTGATGATCAAAAAAGCATTGCCAGTTTTTGGGACTGCAATCCCTATGTTTCGCACCAAACGGGCCATGTGATGTATGCCACTAAAAAAATCACGCCAGGAGGTCATTGGATGGGCATTACTGCTATTGCAACCCAACAAGACAGCGCAGACATCATGCGAACGAGCCAAATCTATACATCTGTTGCGGTGACACTTGCCGATGCCTTTATCAGTTGTTGGGATGAAAAATACCGCAGCAATTTGATTCGCCCCGAAACGGTTATCAATGAGTACATTGACGAAAGTTGGTTGCCCGTTTTACAGACTCCTCCATTTCCCGAACATACGAGTGGACACAGTGTGATTTCGACTGCTGCTGCCACAATGTTGACACATTTGATGGGTGATAACTTTGTTTTTTTGGATACGACCGAAGTAGCGTATGGACTTCCACCTCGCTCCTTCAATTCTTTTTTGGAGGCTTCAAGTGAGGCTGCTATTAGCCGATTGTATGGAGGAATTCACTACATGCCTGCGATTGAATATGGAGTAGCTCAGGGAAAGGAGGTAGGAAATTTTGTGGTGGAGAATTTGGTGACTGGTGATTAGTTGCTTGGTAAATGGTTATTAGTAATTGGTGACTTGTGATTAGTTGTTTGGTAAATGGGTAATGGGCAATTATTTGCTAATCAACTAATCACCATTGTCTGCTTCCCCAATCTTTGAAGACCTAAGATATTTAATATAGCCATTCAAAAACTTCAAACATTCTTCTTGCTGGATTTTTCCTTCCTTCAATAATTCAGAGGATATGTATTTTTCATCAAATGAAGTAATCTTTGTAAGCCACTGTTCTGTTTGTTTTTTTGATAATTTTTTAATCTAAAGACGGTTGCGTATTTGCCAATCAACCAGTTACCATTCCACCAGTCACTAATATCCATACTTCTTCCCCCACCATTCCCTCAACTGTTTCCGCATTTGCTGCTCACGGGCATTGTTGCCAGGTTCATAAAATTTAGTGTCTTTGATGGCATCAGGTAAAAATTCTTGGGCAGCAAAATTGCCCTCATAATCATGTGAATATTGATAGTTTTTGCCATAGTTGAGTTCTTTCATCAGTTTGGTAGGAGCATTGCGAAGGGGAAGCGGAACGGGGAGATTACCTGTTTGTTTGGCTTTGGCTTGCGCTAGTTTGAGAGCCTTGTAGGAGGCATTGCTTTTGGCGGAAGTAGCGAGGTAAATGGCTGTTTGTGAGAGAATCAAGCCACATTCGGGATAACCAATCTTAGCCACCGCTTCAAAACACGCATTTGCCAATAGTAGCGCATTGGGGTTGGCATTGCCGATGTCTTCCGATGCCAAAATCAACAAACGACGGGCAATAAACTTTGGATCTTCGCCACCCTCCAACATTCTCGCCAACCAATAAACCGCCGCATTTGGGTCGCTGCCCCGCATGGACTTGATGAATGCCGAAATAATGTCGTAGTGTTGTTCCCCCCCCTTGTCGTACCGCAGCATTTGGTTGTGGGCAAAATGTTCGACAACTTGATTGGTAATCAACGCTTTGGGCGTTTGGATGCTCTGCAGTAAAAGTTCAAACAAGTTCAACAACCTTCGAGCATCACCTCCCGATAATTGCAGCAATGCCTCATATTCTTGCAGTTCGATTTCTCTTTTCTGCAATGTGCTGTCTGTTTCCATTGCCTGTTGCAAAATCTTCAGTAAGTCCTCTTTTCCCAATTCCTCCAATACATACACTTGACTGCGAGAGAGTAAAGCTGCAATGACTTCAAAGGATGGGTTTTCGGTCGTTGCGCCAATGAGGGTAATCGTGCCTTTTTCGACTGCACCCAAAAGTGAATCTTGTTGCGATTTGCTGAAACGGTGGATTTCGTCAATAAACAAAATCGCTCGCCCTCCCTTCAATCTCGCCTTAGCAATTACCTCACGCACCTGTTTCACTCCCGAACTAATGGCACTCAAGGTATAAAATGGCACATCCAAATAGTTGGCTATCAGCATCGCCATCGTAGTCTTACCCACACCTGGCGGTCCCCAAAATATCATGGAAGGACAATGACCACTCTCCAACACTTTGCGGAGAACTTTGTCTTTGCCGACCAAGTGTTCTTGTCCCACAAACTCGTCTAAAGTTTTGGGTCTCATGCGTTCTGCTAAAGGCTGAAATAGGGACATATGTTTTTTTGATGGTTAAATTTCATAATAATGATACACCAAAACTTCAAAATACCAATCTTTCATTTTTTGCTCTTCTTTACCCAGGTTCTGCAAATCAGTGTCAAAAATACTGTTCCAAACGACTGTTCTATGGCGTTCAAACCATTTTCGGAGCGAGTCGGGCGTACCTTTTGAAGCTATTTCTTCTAATTGGCACACAAAATTATACAAAATAACGTACAATTCTCCCCGTGGTAAATCGGTGTAGTCTTTTACAAAACAACTCAATACCTCTATCAGCAAATCATCCGAACAATTGGGATAATGTTGGCGTACAATGGCGGCGGTCAATAAATGCCGATATAAGATTTGTAGGCAAAACTCAAAGCGATTGCGTTTTTTGAACAACTTCAAAGCATTCTCCAATTGTTTCAAATGTTGCTGAAAAACAGGATTGTGTACCAATAAGGCCATGTCAAAACCTCTTTCAGGCGTGATTTCGGCATTGATTTCAACAGTAGTAGTTTTTCTGTTTTTACTTTTCATTGAGCGCAAACAATCAATTACCAGATTGCGGATGACCTTGTTCAAAAAAGTGCGTACAGAAGCTTCTCCATAATACTGTTCTTGCAGTTTTCCAGCATGTATTTTCTTCAAAAACTTCTCACTAACTTCCTGATTTACTTCTTTATAATCTATATTGCCGCTTGTAGTTGTGGCAGCTAAATAACTTATGAGTGGTTGATATTTTACCGCAAGATGCGTTGATTTTGATTGAAGTAATTGTTGGTCGAAACGGTTGTTGGTCGAGTCGCCTATTTCCTTCAAAGTCCGTTTGGTCAGCACCAAAAATAGGGTTAAAGGGTTGGCATCTTGTTTTTGGGTTGCCAATATTTTCCATTGAGGCAGAATATTTTCACTGATTATTTTGGTAAAAAGTTGTTCTTCGGTAGCAGAAAGTTGAAAATGTTTTTTTTGAGCAAATTGTCGCACCGCCTTCAATATCAGTGTATGAAGTTTGGAAGAAAGGGAATCGGTAGAGGTGCTGTCTTTTGAAAACATGGGTTAAAACTCGGTTGTAGTGTGAAGATAAAGATAACGAAAATAATTCAATCCATAAAGCATAAGAGATTTGTAACATAGCTTTGTTTTTCGGTATGGTTTGGGAACTAAAATTGCGAAAAACAAGTATTTTAGTTAACAACTTATTTTCAAATGCCTCTAAAGAAAGGATTTATAAGGCCATTTTTCCCGTTTACTGCAATCCCAAAGTACAAATTTTGGTTGGGGATTGTGATAGGAGCTTTACAGATAATTGTGATTTATTTTTTAGCGACTTACATTCGAGAAACACTTCGATGGGGTCTCAGCATAACGATAGGCGACCCGTGGTTATTTTCGGAAGAGGAGCGTCAATTCTACAATTTCTTTTTTGCGTTAATCAGCTTGGTTTGGGCGCAAAGCACCTGTGTATTTATTTGGTTTACAGGCACGAATCATTCTATCACAAAACATCGTTTTAGAAACCATAGAAGAGATATTCTGAATGATCATCAGGTAATTTTGTGGGCAGTTCTGCTGTTTCTTTTGAACAACGCAAGGCTATATGCCACCTATTTTGGTTACGACAACCACCATTATGTTTTTAGTTTTTATCCAGATTACCAACTACTTTTTATAGGTTTTGTCGTGGTGATTTTTTTGCATCAGTGGCTCACCATTCGCCGACAATTTCGATTTCCATTGAAGTATATTTTGGGTTTAGGCATTGGTTATGTCGCTATTGCAACTCTGCTTTCGATGGTCAATATGGCAGACCATCAAAAAATGGACACCACTCACAGGGATTACAAAAGGATTACCACTTATCAATTGGATTTGCCACAAGTTGATAGTTATCAACATCTTCGAAAACAAAACAAAGACCTTGATATTTTCTTACTCTATCCCAAATCGGATTCTTTGAAGCAAAATCAACCCCATATCTGGATTGAAGATAAGCAAACAAGTTTTGAAGATTTGGGAATGGAATTAGAGCTACAAAAACTCAAAGTTCACCCTGCTATGGCTTCCCGAATAACACACCGACTTTTCATTGACAAAGAAACCCCTTATTCTGTTGTCAAACAATTGAAGCAAAGACTTCGGGTTCAAGACTGCTTAAAGGTGGCTTATATGACTGCCGAAAAAGGATATAGAAAAAACAATATGGGTTTGCTGCTTTTGTTAAATCCTTTGTGTGAGGAGGAGTGGGAAAAAGGATCTGAAAAGGTAGTATTGAAAGATTCAACTCGTTTGTTACTAATTCCGCCACCACCTTGTTTACCTCAACCCAATAAGGATGAAGAAATCATTATCTTGCTCGAAATCAATGCTCAAAATCAATTATTTATTGGAGAACAAGAAGCGAATCTTGCTGCAATTTTCTCTATGTTACACTCTCTAATTTCAATTCACAAGGAAAAATTGGTGCTTATTTTGAGAGTGAATGAACGAGCGAAATATGACTATTATGTGCAGTTAATGGATATTATGTTGGGAGCATACAAACAGGTACGCAATGAAGATGCAATGACTCAGTTTGGAGAGACTTATGATGATTTATCTCCCGAACAAATGAGGGAAGTCAGATTGAAATACCCCTTGCATATACTTGAAAAATAACCGCCATACAGCATTTTATGTGTATATTTGGAAGTGGAAATTCTAATAAACAAATGGTTCTGTGACAATTTTTGTGGAAGCAATAAAGACTTCGGAAGTTTCATTTTATAAGAAGTTAATTTTTAGCGAAATAGTTTTTTGATTTTGTAAGCGGCAAACTTCCGAAGTCTCAAATCACAGATTTTGTCAAAGAACCAAACAAATTAGCACAACAACCATGAGCGAATACCAAGTTTATCAATTTCAATCCATTGACCGCCCCCTAACCGATAAAGAGCGAAAAAAAATCGGCTCTTGGTCAAGTAGAACCTCTCCAACAGCGACTTCTGCTACATTCACCTATTCCTATGGTGATTTTCCTAAAAGAGAGGAAGAAGCTGTAGCAGAATACTTTGATGCCTTCCTGTATTTTGCCAATTGGGGAACAAAACGCTTGATGTTTCGGATTCCCAAAAACCTATTGGACGAAAAATCCATTCGTACCTATCAAATTGATGCAAGTTCAAGTTATGATTGTCACTTTGCCATTTTTTCGACGAAAAAGTATTTCTTATTGGACTTCAATTGGTCAGATGATGAAGGCGGTGGAGGATGGTTTGAACCAGACGACTACCAATTAGGAGATATGATTGCCCTCCGAAACGACATCATTCAAGGAGATTATCGAAGTTTGTATCTGTTTTGGTTGAAGTTGGCAGCTTCAAAAGAGGAAATTGGAAGCGAGTACTATGATGAGGACGAGGAGGCAGCAATCCCACCAATACCGCCCAATTTAAACAAACTAAGTGGTTCACTTACCGCTTTTACCGAATTTTTTGAAATAAACAAAGATTTGATAGCTGCTGCAAAACAGGCTAGTCAAGAGGTGAAAGCCCCTGAAATGGACTACGAAAAACTGGTCAAACAATTATCTGAAAAAGAACGCATTGACTTTTTGGTTCGATTGGCAAAAGGAGAAATTCGAGTGGATTTGCAACTTCAAAAACGCCTACAAGACCTATACAAATCTGCTACACAAACAACTTCAAAATCGAGTAAACAACTTTCGATTCAAGAGTTGAAGCAACAACAAGAAATTGAAAAGAAAAAGCGAAAGGAAGCAGAAATCAAAGCTGCAAAAGAAGCACACCGTCAAAAAATGCTCACCTTGGGTCGAGAGGTAAGGGCGCATTGGGGAACAGTGGCCTACAACCTCGACCGCAAAACGGGGAAGTCTTATGATTTAGCAACAGAAACCCTAAAAGACCTCCAAGATTTGGCAATCTTCCAAGACAAAGTCGAGGAGTTCAAAGAAAAAATGATGGAGATTCGGGAAGAATATGGTCGGTCAAAAGTTCTATTAGACAGATTTAGGAAAGCAGGTTTGTTTTAGTTTTAAAAAAAAAATTTGCAACTTCCAAAAAAATGGTTTAGTATTGCAGCTATTCTAATGAAATTCACGTTTTGTTAAAAAATCATCAACAAATGACCCATATTCTTACACATATCAACATCAGTTTTACTGCAATTTGCTGCTGTTGTTGTGCATTGAAGCATCGCTTTGGTGAGATATTGTTTATTTGTTGAGTCTTGGTAATCAGACACGAATAAAGCAAAAGCCTTTCCAAAGTACATTTGGAAAGGCTTTTTTTATTGTAGAAACTTAGACATCGGAAGTTTTCAAAACTTCCGATGTCCCCAGAGGAAAAAATCAAAATGATTAATAATTTTTCAATATATCATGCTTTACATCTTGGCTTCAATAGCTGTTGCTGCTGTTGCTGTACTTGTAGTTTTCACTACCGAGATGGCTAAGGTTTGCAATACATAAAATAACATAGGCAATACCCACAAGCACAAAGCCCCTCCGTAGTAGAACACCACATACAACGGAGGGGCTTTTTTTATTTTCAGAAATCTCAAATTCAAATTACAACCTCAAAACCAACACAAGCAAACATTAACACAAATAATCCCAGTATAATGAGTACCAATCTCCATTTAGAAAATGTAAAAGAAGAAGCTGCAAAAAACGACATCATCGAATTGCAGCAAAAAATAGCCGACTTCAAAAACAGCAAAATGATTGAAGACAAATTCAAGCATTACCGCCTCACGAGGGGCTTGTACGGTCAGCGTCAAACAGGCGTACACATGTTTCGTACCAAAATTCCTTACGGTAAATTGACCACCGACCAATTGACTCGCATTGCCGATGTTTCCGAAAAATACACCAATGGCAATTTGCATTTAACCACTCGCCAAAACATTCAATATCATTATATTAAGTTGGATGATGCCACAAATGTTTGGACAGATTTGGCAGAAGCAGGAGTCACTGCAAGAGAAGCTTGCGGCAATACCGTCCGAAATTTGACCGCTTCGGCACACGCAGGTATTGACCCCGACGAACCCTTTGACGTAACGCCTTATGTACAGGAAACCTTTGAGTATTTCCTGCGGAATCCAATTTGTCAAGAAATGGGACGCAAAATCAAACCCGCTTTTTCTTCCAGCGAAAAAGATTCAGCCTACACCTATTTCCACGATTTTGGTTTCATTCCACGCATCCAAACAGATGAATTTGGTGAAGAACAGCGAGGCTTCAAAGTCGTCATTGCAGGAGGTTTGGGCGCACAATCAATCATCGCTCCAACAGCCTATGAGTTTTTGCCCGAAAACCAAATTATTCCCTTTATGGAAGCTTCGATTCGTGTGTTCGACCGCTATGGTGAACGCAACAAACGCTTCAAAGCCCGCATGAAATTTTTGGTCAAAGAATTGGGTCTGAATGGTTTCATGAATTTGGTAGAAGAAGAATGGACAGCCCTTAAAAACAAAACCTACGAGATTAACCGAAATGCTGTGCCTAAGCCCGTTTTCCCTCTGCAAAAAATACCTCCAAGCAGTACTCCAAACGATGCGATAAAATACGAGAGTTGGTTCAAAATCAATGTATTTGAACAAAAGCAAAAAGGCTGGTATGCCGTTCAGTTGAAAATTCACCTCGGCGATATAGATGCAGAAACAGCTCGTCAATTGGCGGCCTTGGTGAAAGAATGGGCGGCAGATGATATTCGGATTACGGTCAACCAAGGTTTTTTACTGCGATTTGTGCGCCTCGAAGCTTTGCCGCATCTTTTCAATGAATTGGACAAATTGGGTTTGGCAGAGCCTGGTTTTGATACGATTGCAGACATTACAGCTTGTCCTGGCACGGACACCTGCAATTTGGGCGTGACGAACAGCACGGGATTGGCGACCAAATTGGAGGATGTCATCAAAACGGAATATCCTGAATTGATTGACGAGCGCAACATTCACATCAAAATCAGTGGTTGTATGAATTCTTGTGGTCAGCACATGGCTGCAAACATTGGCTTTCACGGTAGTTCTATCAAAAAACAGGCTTTGGTCATTCCTGCCATGCAAATCGTTTTGGGTGGAGGTGTTGCGCCTGATGGCAATGGTTTGATTGCCGAGAAAATCATCAAACTACCTACCAAACGTATACCCGATGCGCTTCGGTATTTGCTCAATGATTTCGAAGATAATGGACAAGAGGGCGAGTACTTCAATACCTATTTCCAGCGATTGGGTAAACGGTATTTCTATGCATTGTTGAAGTCTTTGGCAGAGGTTGAAACGCTTGAAAAATTGGATTATTTTGATTGGGGACAAAACCATGAATATGAACAGGCGATTGGCGTAGGAGAATGTGCAGGAGTGAGTTATGATGTCATTGGAGCGATTATCGGTGATGCGATTGAGAAAGTGGGTTTGGCACAAGAAACGCTTGAGCAAAAGGCTTTTGCAGATAGCATTTACCACAGTTACAGTTCTTTTGTAGTGGGTGCAAAGGCTTTGCTTTTGGCCAAAGAAATTCAGTGCAATACGCAAACGGGTATCATTGCAGATTTTGACAAATACTATGTGGAAACGGGGGAAATTTTCTTTGAAACGAGTTTTGCTTCAAGCGTATTACAAATCAATCAAAATGAACCATCTGAAGGTTTTGCCGCATATTACCTTCAATTGGCGACTGACTTTTTATTGGCTGTTCGCCATATCCGCAAGCGGCAATTGCAGGAAACAGGGGAAGATAGTCTGGTTTTGGAACATCATTATCTTGCTTAGGAATTGTGTTAAGGTATTAAGGTTTTAATGTGTTAAGGTACTGAATATGGGTAGTTAATTTTAGAAAACAAAGACTCCAACACCGATACATTAACACACTAAAACCCCAACACAAGACAAATACACTAACACAAAATCAAACATTAACACTCTAACACAAAAAACATGAACACACAGAAGAAACTAACCCTCGTTGGCGCAGGGCCTGGCGACCCTGAGTTGCTGACACTCAAAGGGCTTCGGGCATTGCAGGAAGCCGATGTCATTTTATACGATGCTTTGGCAAATCCCGAAATATTGGATTTGGCATCTGCATCCGCCTTGAAGGTTTTTGTAGGCAAGCGGGCAGGGCATCACCGCTATTCGCAAGAAGAAATCAATCAGTTGATTGTGCAATACGCTTCCAGTCATGGTCATGTGGTGCGCTTGAAAGGAGGAGATGCCTTTGTGTTTGGACGGGGGCATGAGGAAATAGAATATGCAGAAGCTTTTGGCGTGGAAACGGTGGTTGTGCCTGGTATTTCGAGCTGCATTGCTGTACCTGAATTGCAGAAAGTGCCTTTGACGAGAAGGGGCGTGAATGAGAGTTTTTGGGTGATGACGGGAACGACTCGTGAGGGGCAATTGTCTGATGATATTGCGGTTGCAGCGCAGTCTTCGGCAACGATAGTGATTTTGATGGGGATGGGAAAGTTGTTTGAGATTACCCGCATTTTCGGAAAAGCAGGGAAAGAGGATATGCCTGTGATGGTGGTTCAGAATGGCTCTCGGAATGAGGAGAAAATGGTTTTGGGAACGGTTCGGACGATTGTAGGTCGGGTGAGAGAGGCGGGGATTGGTGCGCCTGGGATTATTGTGATTGGGGAAGTAGTGAGGCTGCACAGTGATTTTTGGATGGATGCTCAACGAAACAACTTTGATACACAAGCTGCAAAAGTGGCTGTCAGAGGGTAAGTTGGAATAATAAAATAAAACACAAAGACACAGAGGTTTTTTGAAGCAATACACGAACACAGAAAAACACAAACACTTTAACACACAAAAACATGAACACCTTAACACACAAACACCCTAACACTAACAAACTCTATCCTATTTTCTTGAAACTCCATCAATTGGAGATGCTGATTGTAGGGGCGGGAGAAGTCGGGCATGAGAAGTTGTCGTTTATTTTGAAGAGCAGCCCTGATGCGAATATTACGATGGTTGCGCCGTGGATTTCACCCAAAGTAGCCGATTTATTGAAGGAAAAAAAGGGGCATCAAGTGAAAATTTTGAAGCGAGATTTTGAAGCGGAAGATGTGGTAGGAAAGGATTTGGTGATTGCGGCTACGAATATTCGGAGTTTGAATGAGGGTGTTCAAAAGATTGCCAAAAAGCAAGGTGTTTTGGTGAATGTGGCAGATACACCTGACCTATGTGATTTTTATTTGGGGAGCATTGTGACGAGGGGAGATTTGAAGGTAGCTATATCTACGAATGGGAAATCACCCACTTTTGCGAAACGTTTTCGGCAGCTTCTAGAGGACATTCTACCACAGAATGTGAACAGTCTGCTCCACAATTTACATGCGGTACGAAACCGACTACATGGGGATTTTGAATATAAAGTCAATAAAATGAACAAGATAACTGAAGGTCTATTGCAGAAAAAGGAGATTTGACCCAGAAAAATGAGTAAACTCCAATTACCTCAAACTGTTTATCTATTTTATCTTTATAAAGTCAAACTTGGTCAAACACCACATATACCAAGTTTGCATTAATTAAAATTGCACCTATTATGATACCAGTTAATGTTGATGAACTCAATCGTGAGTTCGCCTTGTTATCCCCGATTCAACGGGTAAAAAAGTTGTATGCTTATTTTGAAGAGAAAGATGTTTTGTTTACTTCTTCTTTTGGCGCAAATTCAGTGGGCTTGTTACATTTGTTGAGTCGAATTCGACCTGAACAAACTGTTCATTTCATAGATACTTCCTACCATTTTGAGGAAACAATTGCTTACAAAAATCAGATTGTAAAAGAGTTTGGTTTGAAGGTCGTTGACATTGTGCCTGATAAAGTGGACAATGAATATACGCAAGATGTTCGGCTTTGGGAAACGGATACGAACAAATGCTGCAACATCAACAAGGTTGAGCCTTTGGAGAAGGTGAAGGCGCAGCACAAGGTTTGGTTGTCGGGATTGATGGCGCACCAAACGGAGTACCGAGCGGATTTGCCGATTTTTCAGTGGAAAGATGGACTATTGAAGTGTCACCCTTTGATTGATGTGAGCGAAGAACAGTTTCACCGCTATGTCAATTTTTTCCGATTGCCGCAGCACCCATTGAAGGCTGAGGGTTATGACTCGATTGGCTGTAGTCATTGTACTTCAAAAGGTTGTGGTAGAGAGGGGCGTTGGCAAGGTCAGGAGAAATCGGAATGTGGTTTGCATCCTGATTATTTTAAAAAGCTGTTGGAGAAGCAAGGGCAGAGAATGGCTTCGTAGTTTGCAGTTATCGGTGATTAATAAAGATTTAGTTATTTTCGTAGTGTATAAAATAATATTATTGTAAAGTCGCATGTTATCAGATGAAATAAACAGAAGATAGATGGAAACACTACACAACACAAACATTTTCATTCATGTATTGACAGGTACGATTGGTCTTTTACTCGGATTGACTGCATTGTTGAGTGCTAAAGGTGGGAGAATTCATAAGAGGAGTGGTAGGTTGTTTTTAATGATTATTTCAGTGGTGATTTTTACAGGACTTATCGGGGTATTTGTTTTCGGTCGAAATACATTTTTATTAATCATCACTGTGTTAAGTGCTTATGTTTCGTTTTCGGGATATAGGATATTGAAGTCAAAACGGAATAAACCGACAGCCTTAGACATTTGTATTGCAATACTCACGCTGACTACACTGGCTTATTTTCTCTATTACTTCAAATCCATTGGTATGATTTGGTCACCAATTGTTATTTACAGCACTGTTGGCGCATTGATTTTCGTAATCGTTTATGATTTTTTTCGATACTTCATTCCAAAAGCATTTTACGAACACCACCACATTTGGGCCTATGAGCATATCTACAAAATGACGAGTGCTTTTGCTGCACTTTTGTCGGCATTTTCGGGAACAGTGCTTGAACAATACCAACCTCACAGCCAATATTTGCCTTCTGTTTTGGGATTGATTATCATAATTGGGTTCATGACTTATACTTCAAAACATGGACTGAAGACAATGATGGGAAAGTGAAACAATTCAGTATTTCCATTTGGAATTCCATTCTACTTCACCGCTACCGCTAACAAATCAAAACACAAATCATTGGCTTTTGAAGTGTAATAGTCGTCCACTGTAATGTCGTTGACCAACTGATTATTGCCTTTCATCAATTTGCGGCGATTCAATCGATTGAGGAGGTCATAGGGAATTTGCAGCAAGCTGCGAGGTAGGCGGTATTGAAGGTTGAGGAAATCGAAGCGGGTGATTTTTTCAACTGATTTTCTATTGGCGTGGTAATAATCCATTACCTTTTGATTTCCATAAACACCTTTCATGTCCACCTCCGAAAAATAGCGTTGTAGCAAACCCTTCAATTGGCCGACGGTGTATTCTCTTACATGCCAAGGATTTCGGGTAAGCGACATTTTGATGTTTGGAGTCGTCATCACCATCAAGCCACCTGGCTTCAAGACCCTTGCCATTTCACTGACCATCCCTGAGTCGTCTTCAATGTGTTCGATGACTTGAAAAGTAACGATGCAATCAAAGGTGTTTTCGGGAAATTCAATAGGGGGAATGTTCATTTGCTGAAAGTAAACATGTGGATATTTTGCAGCGTAGGCTTCAACGCTTGTATTGTATTTGTCAATCGCTTGGTAGCGTTCCACTTTTGAAGCCAACAATTCTATGCCATAACCTTCTCCACTTCCTACTTCCAATACATTTCCATATATCAAGTTGGCAGCTTCATTGTAAGCTACTAAGTGTCTTTGAAAAATCACATTGTCGGATGCTTCATGCGAAGATACTCGTTCTGCTGTCTGTAATGCCATATCGTGTTAAGAATAAATGAAATTGAAAATAGAAATCAAAATTAATTGAACCTACCCTATTTTGCAAGTTTGGGTAAGAGGCTATCGAAATGCAAAAACAAAATTGAACCCCTACTTTCTTGAAGTGTACGGAATAGGGCAACGACAGTTTTGCAGGAATTGTTCGTAAAAAGCGTATTTATCCTCAAATAGCAGCGATTTTTACTATTTTTGTTCCAATTTTCCGAAAAATATTTTCTGAGATAATAAATGTCGGTTAATCATGCAAAAACAGATAAAAAATCTGATGTAAAAGGAAACCAAATAGCACGATTAATCAGGCAACCAATAAAAATTCACTATGGAGTTTAAACGATTTAAACTAATCAACAACATCGGTGGTTGGGTATTGTTTTTGATAGCCACCTCGGTTTATACGCTCACTATGGAGTCCACCGCAAGTTTGTGGGACTGTGGTGAGTTCATCGCTTCGGCTTACAAGATTCAAGTAGTTCACCCCCCTGGTGCACCTACTTTCTTGATGATTGGGCGTTTGTTTAGCCTGTTGGCAATGGGAGATACTGAATTGGTATCGGTAGCACTCAATTTTATGTCGGCCATTTGCTCGGGATTTGCGATGATGTTTTTGTTTTGGATAACGACCTATCTAGCGGGTAGAATCTTTGACATTCCAAAAGATGCCGAAAATATTGACATGGGACAAGCCATTACCGTTTTGGGTGCAGGAGCAGTGGCAGCATTGTCAGGCACTTTCCTAACGAGCGTATGGTTTTCGGCAGTTGAAGGAGAAGTTTACTCTATGTCTTTGATGTTTACTGCTTTGGTGTTTTGGGCTATTTTCAAATGGGAATCAAAAGCAGACGAACCTTATGGAGATAGATGGCTGCTGTTCATTGCCTTTTTAGTGGGTTTTACCATTTTCATTCACTGGCTCAACCTTTTGGCCATTCCTGCGGTCGTGTTTGTGTATTACTTCAAACGATTCCCTTATTCTCGCAAAGGAGTGTTTTTTGCAATGTTGGCTGCCATTGGTATTTTGGGTTTTATATTGGCAGGAATCATCACAGGTATTGTGGATATTGCAGCCTTTTTTGAGTTGATGTTTGTCAATGATTTTGGCTTGCCCTTCAATAGTGGTTTGATTTTCTTCTTATTGTTGCTTGTTGGTGGCATGGCTTGGGGTTTGTGGTACACCTACAAGAACCAAAAAGCAGTAGCACACAACATTTTGTTGGCGCTACTCTTCATTTTGATGGGCTATTCTACGGTGACAGTGACGGTGATTCGCTCCAATTCTGACCCCAATATTGACATGAACAATCCCGATGACATCATCGCTTTGGATACTTATCTGAAAAGAGAGCAATACGGTTCTCGTCCATTTTTGACGGGCTACTACTACAATGACCAGATTGTGAACTACAAAAAAGTAGGAACAAAATATGAAAGAGGAGAAAAGGGATACGATGTAGTCGGTGATAAGATTGACTATGTTCGTAGAGGTACTTCCAAGTTTTTCCCCAGAATCTACGACCCTTCTCACAAAGAACGCTACGAAAGGGGCTTGGGGTTGAAGAAAAACGAAAATCCTTCTTTTGCAGACAACATCAATTTCTTTCTCCGCTATCAGATAGGACATATGTATGTTCGTTATTTCATGTGGAACTTTGTGGGACGACAAAACGACGACCAGGGCACTTGGGGCAGTTTGAAGGATGGAAACTGGGTTAGCGGTATTTCTTTTATTGACAGTATGTGGTTGGGCGCACCTCAAGGAGATTTGCCCGAACACATTAGCAACAACCCTACACGCAATACCTACTTTTTTATTCCGTTTTTGCTCGGTTTGTTGGGAATGGTTTTTCATTTCACCGAAAGAAGAAAACATGCCTTTGTGGTGCTGTTGTTGTTCTTGTTTTCTGGAGTAGCCATTATTGTACAAGGAAATTCACCACCTATTGAACCACGTGAAAGAGATTATATTTTTGCAGCTTCATTCTGGACTTTCTGTGTGTGGCTGGGTTTGGGTGTGGTAGCACTCTACGATATGTTCAAACGAAAGGGTGTACCTGCAGCAGCAGCAGCTGTGGCCGTCGCCATGCTTGCACCGCTTTTGATGGGAACACAAAACTGGGATGATAGCGACCGTTCGGGTAGATTTGCAGCGAGAGATTTTGCCGCAAATTATCTCAATTCCTGTGCGCCCAATGCAATTATTTTTACGCAAGGTGACAACGATACTTATCCGCTTTGGTATGCCCAAGAAGTGGAGGGTATCAGAACGGATGTGCGGGTCGTCAATCTGAGTTTGTTGGGAGTGGATTGGTACATTAACCAACTGCAAAGGAAGGTGAATGATGCCGAAGCTGTGCCGATGACCTTGACGGCAGACAAAATACGGGGTACAAATCGAGATTTGGTGCCTGTTTATCCGAATCCAAATATTGCGCCCGAAGGCAAGTATATTTCTTTGTTGGATGTAATGGATTTTGTGGCGAATGATTCCAAACAATCCAAAGTGGGTGAAGAAAGCAGCGACTATGTTCCTACTCGCTATTTGGAGTTGCCTGTCAATGCTGAAGAATTGATACAACAAGGGGCTATTGCACCTGAGGATGTTCCATTGATAGACAGTCCAATGCGCTGGGAATTGCCTCAGAGTAAAACGAGCTTGTACAAAAATGACTTGATGGTGTACGACATTGTAGCTGCAATCGCCAAAGGTGGCTGGAAACGTCCTATTTACTTTGCGATTTCGGTGAGCAATGGTAGTTATTTAGGCTTGGAAAAATACTTTCAGTTAGAAGGTTTGGCATACCGTATTGTGCCAGTTCCTTCTAAATCAGATGGGCCTTATATGGGTCGGGTGAATCCAAGCATCATGTATGACAACTTGATGAACCGCTTCAAATTTGGCAATATCAACGACCCCAATGTACATGTTGATACAGATCTTCGACGCATGATTTTCAACTTTAGAGGTAACTATTCTCGTTTGGCAGAAGCTTTGATAGAGCGAGGGTATAAAGAAAAAGCCATTGAAGTGTTGGATCGTTCAATAGAGATGATGCCCGACCATGCTGCTGAATTCAATATCTACATGTATTCAACCATCCAAAACTACTATGATGCTGGAGCAAATGACAAGGCAAATGCTCTCGTAGATGAAGTATCGGATAGGCTGATTTCAGAATTGAAATACTATAATAAACTTTCTCCTTCTCAATTGCGTGCATTCCAACAAGACCAAAAGATGAATCAAGATTTTATTATGTTGTTTATCAGTGCGGCTCGTGAACGGGGTCAAACAGAGTTTGCAGAAAAATTGGAAGAAAAATTGGCGGGTGTGTAGTTTATATCTTTTTGACTTCCAATGCATTTGATTTTTAATTGAAAAAAAATTAAAGAAAAATACAAAAAAAGACTTTTTGAGGCAGCACTTTTGAAAGGAGTTTCGTCTTAGTAGGTGAGTCTTTTAAAGCACATAAGCAAGTCTTAGGAAGTATTTTTTTATCCATAAGCACCGTCAATATCATAGAATGATTGTATTGGCGGTGCTTTTTTTGTTTATGCCTCCAATTAGTTTAAAAAATCACCCGTTTATTTACTTGCCTTCAATTTTACAGGAATCTATAGATTGATTTTTTTAGAAGATATTACTTTGAGTTGTGTGTCATCAAAAAGAAACAAAACAGCGAAATTGGAACTAAGAAACACAATCGAACTAAATCCCTATGATTATGCCAGTTCAGAATATGAATATCCAAATGGAAGTTCAAAAGATTTACCTGAAGAATGGGCTAAATTTTGGAAAAATTGTTTATTAAACGCCATAAAAATGGGTTCATATAAAAATTCTGAGCTAAAAGAAATATTGAAATGACTGGAAATGACTATAAATGAATAAAAAGAAGACGACGTACAATCGAAATTGACTAAGGGAGAAAAAATCCGTACCTTTCGAGTTTTTAAAAACAAGTAAAAATTGAGCAAGAAAAAGGTAAATAATGGAATAAAAAGGGTTGTTTCAGAGCTCATGGACAGAGTAATGGACAAGGTTTTGATAACAGACCCTTTTATAAAGGAAAAGCATCATTCGAGCAAACCTCTGTATGCGGCTTTAGTACCTGATGAGATTTTCAAAGGTTCACACTTTGAAAGAAGATTTGTAACTCCATTTGGAGGGGTATGGGAGAAATTGGCTCATGTAGTTGCCCAAGAATATCACGGACATTGCGAAATGGGTAAGACTATTACGGGAGAAGTAGGAGCTGAACGACTTAGAAGAATCCAAGAGGTGCTGAACAAACTCGAACATAAAAAGAAAGGAAAAGATAGGGGCACCCCAGATTGGGATGTTGAACTAAAATATATTTTGGAAGGACAAGGCAGACCAATCCCGACAAGTGTTATTTGTGATATTTATATCGAAAGCAAAAGAACGAAACAGGCTTATGCCTTTGAAGTGAAGGCACCTCTTCCTAATAGCGACCAAACAAAAGTAAGCAAGGAAAAAATGTTTAAACTACTTGCAATGAATCCTAAAAAGGTGGATTCAGCTTATTATGCCTTAGCGTATAACCCTTATGGTAAGAAAGAGGATTACAATTGGAGTTTTCCAATGAGGTGGTTTGATATGCGCAGCGATGAATCCGTTTTGATTGGCAATGAATTTTGGGAACTGATTGGTGGGAAGGGTACATATAAAAATTTCATTTCTGAAATCAATTCTTTGGGTAAGGAGTACAGAGAAAGAATTTACAGGGAGTTTTTAGGAATCGAACCACCAGAAGGTTTCGATGAAACTGTTTTGCAATAATATACTATGAAGAAACAATTCACATTTATTGACTTATTTGCAGGAATCGGCGGCTTTAAAATGGCATTGACCCAAAATGGAGGTTCTTGTTTAGGTTTTAGCGAAGTAAATAAAGATGCCATAAATACTTATTGCGAAAATTATGGAGTAGAGCCTTCAATGAATTTTGGGGACATTACAAAAATTGATTCATTGCCAGACCATGATGTTTTAACCGCAGGAGTTCCATGCCAAAGTTGGTCTATCGCTGGAAAAAATTTAGGCTTTGATGATGATAGAGGGCAACTTTGGAATGATACTATTTATCTTCTTAACCAGTCAAAGCCAAAGGCTTTTATCTTTGAGAATGTAAAGGGGTTAGTTGACCCACGGAATAAAAAAGCATTGTCTTACATTTTAGATAGAATAAATAAGGTGGGTTATTATTCGAGGCATTTTGTGATTAATTCCCATGATTATGGAGTAGCCCAAAATAGAATTAGAATTTATATTGTTGGGTTTAAAGACAAGAAGTATTTTGCTAAATTTTCATTGCCAAAGCCAATAGATAAAAAAATAACATTAGCTGATGTTTTAGGATTAGAAACAAGTCTAAGATTCAATAAAAAGCCTTTACAAAAAGACCTATTTGGAAATCCTGTTCAGTCTAAACAAATGAGCCTTTCAAGTAAGAATGGTTTTAATGATTATTTTCTTTTCAACGATTTAAGAAATGGTCATACAACAATCCATTCTTGGGATATAGAAGAAACCACAGAAAGGCAAAAAGCTATTTGTTTATTACTACTCAAAAATAGAAGGAAAAGCTATTTTGGACCACTTGACGGCAATCCTCTTTCATTAACTCAGTTTCAATTATTAGATTCAACTATTTTGCAAAAAGAGATAGACGATTTGATAGAAATGGCAATTTTGAAAAAGGTTGAATATAGATTTGAAATTTTAGATTTTCAAGATTCTGACTTGTCTAATGAAGAATTAGAACTGCTCAGACTTTCATCTGACAATTTTTTAGTAATCGACGAACTCAAAACAGAACGCTCTTTAAAAATTAAGCGTATTTCCATTGCGGATACCATAAATTCACTTGTTGAAAAAAATGTAATAAAGTGTGTTGAAGAAAGATTTGACTTTAAGAACACAAAAATTAGTAGTGGTCTAAATGGAGTAAATAGGGTTTTCATGCCTTCCTCAGATGTTTTTCCAACCTTAGTAGCAAGTGATACAAATGATTATATTTCACTTAAAAATATCCAAACTACAACTCACCAAGAATACAAGGATAAGTTCTTAGAAGAAGTTTATTTCGCCAATAAATTCCGTAAGATAACCAAAGAAGAAGCCTGTTTAATTCAAGGGTTTCCAAAAGATTTCATATTGCCTAAGTCAAGGGCAAGGTGGATGAAACTGATTGGAAATAGCGTTTCTATCCCAGTAATTGATATGTTTATCAAATCAATAATTTCAACAGGAGTATTTGACCAACCAATAAACGGAAAAGAAAAAGAGAAAAAACACGGAGGTGTAACATGGATAAAGGAATAATCGTCGCAATTTTAATATGAGGTTTGATTTAATTTGGCTTTTAGTATCGGCGAAAAAAAATATGGGCTGTACACTTATGAAAAACATATCAGAATACATTCAAGAAATTTGGTTGAACAATTTGAATAGTTCAGAAAACCCATAATAATGAAATCACAACAAAACCAATCCTAATTCACGAACTTGGATACTACGACAAAATAAGAAACCAAAACATAGAGGCAAATGGAAAAGAACGTGTGATAGAGTTTACCAATTGGATAAATGAAATGTAATGTGTCCGTTAACAAAAAAAACGCCTGTAAATTATTTAATTTACAGGCGTTTATATTGATTTTTTAGTGACCCCACCAGGACTCGAACCTGGAACCTACAGTTTAGAAAACTGTTGCTCTATCCAGCTGAGCTATAGGGCCAGCCATCAGCTATAAAATAGCGAGTGCAAAGATACAGCTTTTTGTCAAAAACTAAATGTTTTTTGGGGAAATAAAGTTCCCACTTTTTGAATAAAAATGAAAATTGAAATGAAAATGAAAAAACAGCGTTGTGAAATCGGAAACTAACTCAAAGTTTCTTTCCTTCAAAATATTCTTTCATGAGCTTACAAGAATCACAAACCGAAGCACAAATCTTCAAACCTCAATATCCAATCACCGCCATCATTCTAGCGGCAGGACTTTCTCGAAGAATGGGAGAACGAAATAAATTGCTGCTTCCTATTGGTGGGCAAACCTTGATTGAAAAAACAGTCAATACAATTTTACAGTCCAATGCCGAGGAAATCATAGTTGTTGTAGGACATGAATCAGTTAAATTGCTGCATATTTTGAAGGAAAAACCCGTCAAAATGATAAAAAATCCCCTGTATTCACTCGGAATGACGACCTCCATACAGGCAGGTGTTCGATCAGCCTCAAAAGATTCACAAGGATACATGATTGTATTGGGAGATTTGGTACACATTCAAGCCAAAGAACTCGATTTACTCATGCACACCTTTCAAAACATTCTTGAAGAGGAAAACGACTCAACACCAATTGTCGTTCCCGTTTTTGAAGGAAAACGAGGTAATCCTATCCTTTTTCACCACCATTTTCGAGAAGCCATTTTACAACATTCCGATATGAACGGCTGCAAAGGTATCATTGACACAAATTCCGATTGTGTCGTCACTGTAGAAATGTCCAGTAACCACGTTTTGAAGGATATAGATACGCCAGAGGATTATGATTCAGTCGTTGGGAATTAGTCAACAACAAAAAAATCTACGAAATCTGCGTCACCCCAAAAATCTGAGACTTTATCTCGTTGGCGGCTTTGAAGGTCTCACCTCCACCTTACTCGGCAATGTTCGGGCAGGCATTTTCAGCAAGTCCACCACGATTTGACCAATATCTTCCGACTGAATTTTCCAAGCATCCTTTTCATTCGGTACATGGTCATTGAAGTAAGTCGCCACCGAACCAGGCATGATGGTGCTCACTTTGATGTCGTCTTGTCGAACATCCAACATTACCGCTTGTGTGAAACCCACCAATCCAAATTTACTCGCATTATAAGCCGCTCCACCTGCAAAGAAATTCGTGCCTGCCAAACTTGCAATCGTGATGATGTAGCCTTTTGAAGCCTTCAATGCCTCCAAAGATGCTTTGATGCTATAAAAAACGCCAGTTAAGTTCACATCAATTGTTTCGTTCCATTGATCAGGGGTCAGATCTCCAATCTTGGCAAAATGCCCCAAACCTGCATTGGCAATCAATACATCCAATTGCCCCCATTCATCCATCACCGCATCTACCGCCTGTTGTTGCTCCTCAAAATTTCGTACATCTGCTGCAATGCCAATACAATATCCGCTTTTTATGTTGTTGAGCGCATTAACCGCATCATTCACCGTTGCTTGTGTTCGACCCGTAATTGCCACCTTCATACCTTGGTGAATCATCGCTTCCGCAACGCCATAACCAATACCCTTCGTTCCGCCCGTAATCAAGGCTGTTTTACCGTCTAATTTCATGTTTTTTGTGTGTTAAAGTGTTGAATTTTTTGGTGTATTGATGGTATAAAGAATTTCGAAGTTTTCTTTTTGTAAAAACCTAACTTTCAAATAATTATTCTCTTTCGGCATAAACTTCAAAAGTCTAAATCGGGATTTTATTGGCAATCCTTATCAGTACCATCCACAAATTCTGTATTTTGAATTTTCATCAGTCTCCCAAAAAGTTTTCTATCCAACCAACGATTAAGCCCCTATCAATGTTCATTCCCAAACTATCAATTCCTTTCTCCACTTTTTCTGTACCAATCCGCTCCCTTCGGTTCTCCATAAATTCCAGGTCATAACCCTTCGTAAATTCGGGATGCCCCTGGATTCCCAGTATTTTTTCGCCCACTCGAATCATGGCAATAGGACAGTCCTCGCTACTCGCCAAAACCGTACTGTTTGGAGGAAGTTGGTGAATCTGATCTTGACACATCATCAGCAAATTGTAGGTCGGTTGAAAAGGCAACATCCATTTTTCCTGTTTCACGACCTCAAAAGTGTGCACTCCCACACACCAACCAACTGCCGCTTTTTGTACTTTTCCACCCAGTGATTCCCCAATCAATTGATGTCCAAAACAAAGCCCAATGTACTTTTTTTCATGCTCATAAATATCCCTTATAAACTCCTTCAACCGCACAATCCAATCCAACTCATCATACACAGATGCGTGTGAACCCGTACACATATATGCTTCACAATCATTTACTGATTCTGGAAAATGCCCATCACAAACCGCAAATACTTCAAAATCGAAGTTCGGAAACGTTGCGGCAAACATGTCGGGATAATCTGCTGCAATATGTTGATAAGCAGGAGCAATATGGTCACAAAGTAGAAGTCCAACTTTCATTTTTCAATTTTCTTTTTTATGAAATACTTAGGCTAATGTATTGCGAATATCGCTCAAAAATAGTATATTGGGTGGCGATTTTTGGAATTATTTACCTTCAATTCATGTTGTACCAAACGTTAAAAAATTGCGTTCAAACGTAAACCAAAAACGTCAATTCATATTCTTTTTTAAGTAAATTCAATTAAAACCAACATAACCCTATGAAAAAATTATCTTTAGTCGTTTCGCTCTGCCTCTTATTTGCCCTTCAATCCTGCAAATTCGGCGGAGGAACAGAAGTAACACTCAACTCCAAAAGTTTTGATGAGGTCATCCAACAAAAAGAAAATCTCACCTTCTCCTTCAATCAAAATCTCGTACCCGATTCAATCTCACAAGACTGGCAAACAACCGAGTACATACAGTTTTCTCCCCCCATTCCTGGGCGATTCAAGTGGAAAAGCAGCAGTGAACTCATTTTTTCACCCAATGCACCGTTTCCACCCAACACCGATTTTACGGCAACACTAACCAATGAACTCTTGAAACATGCGGACAAAAAACTGTCATTGGGCGGTGATAAAATCGTTACATTCCACACGCCCTATCTTCAATTCACCAACAGCAATACCTATTGGAAATTGGGGGACAATGGCAAGGATGCCGTTATTGGAGCTACTTTGGGCTTCAATTATGCGGTCAAAGCAGAAGATTTAGCCAAAAATTTGAGCGTAGAAGTAGATGGTAAAAACACTACTTACAACCTGCTCAATACAGGCACAAGCTCGAATGTGCGCCTTGAACTGCCGAATGTGGACTTCAATGAAGAAAGTAATATCCAATTTATTTTGGCAAGTGGCTTCAAACTCTCTGATAACAGCCGAGCAACCAACAAACCCCTCGAAATGAGCAATGTGTTGGCTGCACCAACCAGCGTAAGCATCACAGGCGTTGAAGCCGAACACGATGGCGTTGAAGGGCGAGTAGTTGTGACCACTTCTCAGCAAGTAACGGCCGACAACCTCAAAAAAATGATTTTCTTCAATCCTTCCATAGCCTTCAATGTTGAAGCCAATGCAGCGGGTTTTGTCATCACCAGCGAAAACTTCGATTCTGCAACAGCTTACGACATGACCCTTTCCAAAGACATTGCAGGTGTTTTCAAAGGCAATTTGGGGGAAGATGTTCGGCAACAAATCACCTTTGGCGACCTCGAACCGAATATTGATATTTTAGCAGGAGAAGCAATGTATATGGGATCGAGAGGACAGAAAAACATGGCAGTACGCATCGTGAATGTGCCAAAGGTGAAAGTCAAAATCATCAAAATTTTTGAGAACAACATCATGGCATTTATGGAACAAGGCTACAGCTGGGGTTGGGAAAGTTTTGAAGAAAATGGCGACTGGCAATATTACGACTACAAATACTACAATACCGAAAAATATGGTAAGATGATTTATGAGGTCGAACATGATACCCAAGACCTTGATAAAGTTGGCAAAACCAGACTGCTGAACATTGACTTTACCGACAAATTGCCCCAATTTGAAGGAATTTATGTCGTCAAGATTGAAGACATGGAACGCAATTTTGTAACAGCTTCAACCGTCATGGCATACTCTGATATCGGATTGATAGTAAAACAAGAAGACAACATGATTTATGTTTTCGCCAACTCACTTCAAACAGCACAGCCATTATCAGGAACAAATATTTCGTTTATCAGCAAAACCAATCAACGGCTATTCGGCACAACCACAGACGAAAATGGTTTGGCAACCTTCAAAAACATAGACGACATAGCAAAAGATTTCGATTTTGATGTGTCCATGATTACCGCCCAAAAAGGCAACGACTACAACTACCTTTTGCTGCAAAAAACAAATGTGAATACTTCTCGTTTTGAAGTAGGCGGTAAGTTGCCAAATCCTTCTGGCTATGATGCCTTTATTTATGGCGAGCGCAATCTATACCGCCCTGGCGAAACGATTCATGCAAGTGCAATTGTGAGAACCAACAACTGGGAAATGCCCCAAGATATTCCTGTGAAAATGACCCTCTTATTGCCCAATGGCAAGGAGTTTAGAACTGCTCGCAAAAATCTCAATGAACAAGGCGCAACAGAAGCATCTTTCGGTTTACCTGACGGAACGGTGACAGGAACCTATCACCTCGAACTTTATACGGGTGATGATGTGTTGTTGGGTTCACAGCCCATTAGTGTAGAGGAATTTATGCCCGACCGCATCAAAGTCGACATCAGCGCACCCGAAGAAGTGAAAGTAGGTGGGAAAATCACCATAGATGGAACGGCTCTCAACTTATTCGGCCCTCCTGCTACCAATCGAAATTACCAAGTCGAAATGAGCTTGAAGCGCAAATATTTCACTCCCAAAGGATTTGAAGACTACAATTTCTACATCGAAAACGACAAAACTTTTGGCAACAGCAATCAAGAAGGCAAAACCGACGAAAACGGAAAATTTTCGCAAACCTTTGAGATTCCTGCCGCTTATGCCGACATGGGCATTTTGCAGGGACGGTTTTACGCCACAGTTTTTGATGAATCGGGCAGACCTGTCAATCGTGCGGCCAATTTTGAGGTGAACACCCAAGATGTATTTTTGGGTATCGGACGGTTTAGCAATTATGTTTCGACCCGCACAAGTATGGACATTCCTTTGGTGGCAGTGACGAAAGAAGGAAAAGTACAGAGTGAAACGGCTCAACTTCAAATCATTCGCTACAATTGGCGAACCGTTTTGGAAAGCACTGGTCGTGGTCGCTATCGCTACAAATCGCAGAAAGAGGAAGTAGTGGAAGTGAACAAACAGGTGAATTTGAGTGGTGAAAATACGGCATACACTTATACGCCAAGTCGTTCGGGAAGTTTTGAAGTGCGGTTGAGTAGCACTGCCAATACAAAAGCCTACGTCAAACAAAATTTTTATGCCTATAGTTATGGCGATACGGACAACAATTCGTTTGAAGTGAATCAAGAGGGTGAAGTCACCATCAAGTTTGACAAAGAAAAATATGAAGTGGGTGAATCGGCTAAAATCTTGTTTACCACACCGTTTGATGGGCGTTTGTTGGTGACATTGGAGCGAGATCGGGTGATTCGACATTTGTACTTCAATACCACCAACAAAGCAAAAGAAATGACCTTTGAAGTGACCAAAGATTATGTGCCGAATGTGTTTGTATCGGCAACTTTGATACGTCCGATGCAGGAATTGAGTGTTCCTTTGACAGTGGCACATGGTTATGCTCCTTTGATGGTCGAAAATTCTCGCAACAAGCTGCCATTGAAGGTAATCGCCAACGAAAGTAGTCGTTCTAATGGAAAACAAAAAATCTTGGTTGAAACGGTTCCAAATGCAGAAGTGACTTTGGCAATTGTGGATGAAGGAATTTTGCAGATTAAAAACTACCAAACGCCTGATCCGTATGGTTTTTTCTACCAAAAACGTGGACTTCAAGTCAACTCTTACGACATTTATCCCTACCTCTTTCCCGAAATGATGGCATCGAGCCCTTTGACGGGTGGAGGGGATTTTGACCTCAGCAAACGCACGAATCCTGTGACCAATAAACGAGTCAAATTGGTGCGTTATTGGAGTGGGATTTTGACTGCAAACAGCAAGGGAACGGTTGACTATACGATTGATATTCCGCAGTTTTCGGGCGACCTTCGAGTGATGGCGGTTGCCTATAAAGACGAAAAATTTGCTTCGGATGCGACCAATATGAAAGTGGCGGATCCTGTGGTGGTGACGGCTGGATTGCCAAGATTTTTTAGCCCCAATGATGAGGTGACAATGCCTGTGACGCTTGCCAATACAACGGACAAAACGGGTTCGGCAAAGGTGACGGTGACAACCGAAGGGCCGATTGAAGTTTTGGGCGTATCGGACAATTCGGCGGATTTGAAGCCGAACGCCGAGAACCGAGTAGAATTTAAAGTACGTGCCAAAGAATCGGTGGGTGCGGGTAAAGTGATTGTGACGGTCAATGCTTTGGGGGAAACGTTTACGAGTGTTACCGAAATGACGGTGCGCCCTCCTGCTTCGCTTCAAAAACGCTCTGGTTCGGGTATGGTGAAAGGTGGCAAAGCGGAAAATCTGAGCATGGGCAGTGATTTTGTGCCTGAATCCATTGAAGGGAAACTGTTGGTGAGTAATTCACCTTTGGCGGAGTTTGCAGGTTCATTGGAGTATTTGGTGGGTTATCCGCATGGATGTGTAGAACAAACGATTTCAAAGGCTTTTCCTCAATTGTACCTTTCGGAATTGACCAAAAACATCGGTCAGAAAATGAGAACGGCAACGGGCCCAACGAGCAACAATCCAAACTACAATGTGCAGGAGGCCATCAAAAAATTGCAGTCTATGCAGTTGTCAAATGGTGGAATGAGCTATTGGCCAGGAGGAGAGGAAGCGAATACGTTTGGAAGTGTGTTTGCAGCGCATTTCTTGTATGAGGCCAAAAAAGCGGGTTTTGATGTGAACGAAAAGGCTTTGACGAGCCTCAATAAGTACATGAAACAGATGCTTCGCTCGAAAGAAACGATGACCTACTATTATTACGACTCGAATGGACAGACGCAAACCCGTGAGATTGCGCCCAAGGATATCCCTTATGCGCTCTATATCTTGGCGATGATTGGCGAACCTGATGTGGCTACGATGAACTACTACAAAGCGAATCAAAACCTTTTGGCGATTGACGGACGCTACTTGTTGGCTTCGGCGTATATGCTGGCGGGCGACCGTGCGAAATCGAGTCAAGTTTTGCCCGCTAACTTTACAGGCGAGACCTCCAAAAAGGTGTTTGACCGCAGCTTTTATTCTCCGCTTCGTGACCGTGCGATTGCGCTGAATGCTTTGGTGGAGAGCGACCCCGATCATCCGCAGATTGGTATTTTGGCGAAACAGTTGGCGGATGATTTTAGGAAAACCCGTTGGTTGAATACGCAGGAACGTGTTTGGACGCTTTTGGCTCTCGGCAAGGTGGCGAAAGCGGCTAATAAGGGTTCAGTGTCTGCAACGGTGCAAGTTGGCGGCAAAACAGTAGGTACGTATTCGGGCAAGGAGGATTTGGTCTTGTCTTATGCCGATTTGAAGGGCGATAAGGTCAGCATTGATGCGAAAGGCGATGGTCAATTGTACTATTTCTGGGGCATTGAAGGCTTAACGGCTGATGGCAGCTATAAGGAGGAGGACAGTTTCTTGAAAGTCCGAAAAACTTTCTATGACCGTGCGGGGCGGGTCATCAATGATTTGACAGTCAAACAAAACGATTTGGTTGTAGTAAAATTGTCGCTGACTTCGACGGGTGCTGCTTCGGTCGAAAATGTGGTGGTGACGGATATTCTGCCCGCTGGTTTTGAAATCGAAAATCCTCGCTTGAATACCATGCCGAACATGGAATGGATTAAAGATGCTGCTACACCTGACCATCAAGATTTTCGTGACGACCGTGTGAACTTTTTTGTTACTGCCACTTCAAAGCCTAAGGATTTCTACTATATGGTGCGTGCGGTGAGTCCTGGTGAGTTTGTGATGGGACCTGCTTCGGCGGATGCGATGTATGATGGGGAGTATCATAGTTATCATGGAGGTGGAATGGTGACGGTGACGGCTAAATAGATTTCGGGATATTATATGATTGATATTGAAGCCCTTGAAGGAAAATTTTCTTTTGAGGGCTTTTTTTGTTTCTACTTCAAATTATTTTTCATAAATTTTATGACAGAATAGCAGTCTCTCTGTTATGCCTTTTTGTCAGAACAAATCTAAGGATACTGACATAATGACTTGTTTCGTTAGCTATTTTATAGCTTTTTGAATTTGCCAAAAAAAGGAACATCGTTTGATATGTAATAATTGTAAATATTTTTAACAATTAAAACATACTGAATGATATTAAAAAAAATACACATTGAACGTAAAAACTTAGACCAAACGTTTAAGTCAGAAAAAAAATTAATTAGAGAGATTTACGAAATAATTAAGGAATACAGGAAGGGCGATTTAGTTTTTGATGGGAAAGATATGAATAAAGTCCATATTAAAAGGTGGGTATATCAATTTGATAAGAAAGATAGAATTTTTATGCTTAAGATGACTAAAATGATTTTAAAAAGATACTATATTAATAAATCTGCTTTTAGGAATTTCTTTAAAGTAACTCTTTTTGAAAAAATTGAATCTGAATTTCTCAAAGAAGGAGACAATTTCGAAGATTTTTTTCAAAACAGTTATTTTATAAGAAGTCAAAGGTCAAAAGAAAAAAGCCAAGCAGCAGTATTAAAAATACTGGATGAATTATTATGTAAATTTGATTCAAGTGTTCACAATAATAATAGCAATCCAAAATATTGCATATATTTGGATGATGTTATTTGCTCTGGAACTTCGCTATATAAATGTTTAAGAGATAAAAAAAGCGGCTGGTTACATCAAAATGACTTTGACCATATATTATCGAATAAAGATTTTATGGAAAGAGACAATATTCACTTATTGATAATTACATATTGTAGTCACTTAAAGGCTGAAAATGATTTTAAAAAAATTAAAAAAGAAAATCCTAATATTAATTTTACTTTTATATGTGAAAAAAACTTTAAAATAGATAATTATACAAAAAAATCTTCATCAATGCTAATGTGTCCATTGCCTACAGCAATTGAAAAAAATACAGAAAAATTCTCTGAAATTAAAAAAGTCCAAAACAAAATCGAAGAAATAGTAGCTAAAAATAATTCTAGAGAAAATTCTCACTTTTATAGATATAATATAGACAAACCTGAGAAAAATTCTTTTTTTTCTGAAAATCCTGAGAATTGGATTAAGTTTGAAAAAATCATTGCTGAAAAAAGCATTCAATTATTTTGTGAAATGGATTCTTCTGATGAAAAAGCACGTCCATTAGGGTATAGTACGAAAATTGATAAGAGTTTTGGATTTGGTACTTTATTTTTTACATGGCGTAACGTTCCTTTTAATACACCAATGATTTTTTGGTATGAAAAGAAGGGTACATGGATACCATTATTTAAAAGAAAATATACTAAACATTTAAAACCATACAATTGAAATATAAAAAGTTAGAAAGCGGATATAGAATTTACTCAATTAAATATTCTTGTATTTTTAAAAAAAATAAAGAAAAATTTGGTGGGTTATCCAATATGTCCGTTTTCTATCCATTAGAAGTTAATAATTTGAAAGTCAAATCATCTGAAGCACTCTATCAAGCTTGCAAATTTCCTTTTGATAAAGATTTACAGAGCAGAATTATTAGTGAAAAAAGTCCTTTTATTGCAAAAATGATTTCAAAGGGAAATTCTTCTAGAATAGATTGGATGCAAATTAGAGTGAATGTAATGAGATGGGTTATACAACTAAAGTTAGCGCAAAATTATTATTCTTTTGGAAAGTTATTAGAACAAACCAAAGGTAAAAATATTGTAGAAAACTCTGATAGAGACTTGTTTTGGGGAGCTAAAAGGATAAATGATTTAGAATTTCAAGGTATGAATGTGCTTGGTAGATTATTAATGGAACTGAGACATAATTACTTCGAAAAATCAAGAGATGAAATAGTTTTAGTTGAGCCACCTAAAATAGATGATTTTTTATTTTTAGGAGAAAAAATTAAAACAATTGACATGAGAGGGAAGTATAACAAACCTCTATAAAATTGCTAGTTTTCAAGAAAAGCAAGATTGGCAATTTTAGGGATTTTAAAAGGTACAAATGCACAAATTAATCAACGATTAAAAGAGAAGTTGGAACAAACCAAGAAAAGTGATGCGTTGAACTTACCTGCCTATGTAGTTGTTGTAGAGTTTAGTAAACCTATTTGTAAAATACGCCATACGATGAACAAAACCAAAAAAGTCAATAACTTACACGAACAAGCAATGACAATTGCAGATGAAGCATTTTTAGCCGAAAGAGCTAAAGAGGAGGATAAGGCTATGGAGTTGTATCAGCATTTGAGATTGAAAAACAAGCGGCTATGATGGTGGTTTTGGATTATGGGTCGCTTCAACCGTTGCCAAAATTGGAAATTGTTGGCAAGGTTTCCGTTTCAGATTGAAGAAGAATTGCGTTCCTTGTTGTTGGAAATCAATCAAGTGAAAATGCTATCTAAGGTTTCGATTTCTCCTTTGTCGCCTATCGAAAAATACCAACAGCTTCCTAAAGAATTGCAGCAGTAAGTAGCGGATTTTATTGACTTTGGGGTGGTGAAACGAACAATTATTGAGAATCCCCTACCCCTTCAAATGAAACGACTTCACTCTCGTCAAACCCTCATAGCCCAAAGCAGAAAGCGTACAGCCTCTACCCGAATTTTTCACACCCGTCCAAGCCAAAGCAGGGTCGAGGTAGTCGCAGCGATTCATAAAACACGTACCCGTTTCGAGTTGATTGCCAAGGAAAATCGCCGCATCTCTATCCGAAGTCCAAATTGAAGCCGTCAAACCATATTGACTATCGTTCATCAATTCAATCGCTTGTGCATCATCTTTTACTGCCATGATTCCTACCACAGGCGCAAAAGTTTCCTCCGTCATGATTTGCATAGAATGATCGACATGCACCAACACTTGTGGAGCCATATAAGGTGAGTTGATTTGGTGAGCAGGGAAAAGTTTGGGGTCAATCAAGGCTTTTGCCCCTTTTTGCAGCGCAGCATCAATTTGACTTTGAGCAAATTGTGCTGCCGAAGTGCGAACCATTGGACCGAGAGTTGTTTTGGTGAGCAGAGGATTGCCCAATTGATACTGTTTGGTAAGTGCGACAAAACCCTCTACAAAATCGCTGTATAGGTTTCCATGTACATATATTCGCTCAATCCCACAACAGGACTGCCCCGAATTGAAGTAAGCACCATCCACCAAATTTTCGATGGCATTTTCCAAGTTGGCATCCGCCCGCACATAAGCAGGATCTTTTCCGCCCAATTCCAAACCCGCCACAATGAATCGCTCACCAATCGCTTTTTGTACCGCTTTTCCCCCATTCACCGAACCTGTAAATGCTACATAATCAATGCGAGAATCGCCAATCACTTCCGCTACTTGTTCGTGCGAAATGTGCAAATACTGAAAAACGCCTTCTGGCAAACCTGCAAACTCAAAAGCGGCAGCATACCGTTCGGCGCAAAGAGGCGTTTGTTGGGCGTGCTTCAAAATCACCGTATTGCCTGCCATAATTGCAGGAATAATCACATTGACCGAAGTGAGGTAGGGATAATTCCACGGAGCTAAAACCAAAACCGTTCCCAAAGCTTCTCGCCGAATAAAACGGTGAAAACCTGCTTTTTCTGCAACCGTAATGTCCGCCAAAGCTTCTTCTGCAATGTCTATCATGTAGTTGGCCCGCTCCTCAAAACCTCGGGTAATTTCGGACGGAGTATAGCGAATCGGTCGCCCCATTTGCCAAGTCAATTCTTCTCCAATGACCTGTGCATGATCCAAAAAATATTGCACCGCCTTGCTGCATATTGCAGCCCGTTCACCTATTGAAGTAGCTCGCCAAAGTTTTTGTGCCTTTTTCGCTTTTGCTAAGGTATTTTCCACGTCCTTTGCAGCAGCGAAAGGTCTTTCTATGTAAACAGAATTGTCTATTGGGGAGATGGTTTGAAAAATGGCAGACATATTTAATACTTGGTTTTTAGCGTTATCAGAAAGACTGCAATTTAGGTTTTTTCAACTTCAAAAGAATATATTTTTTTGTAGATATTGTCAGTGACCCAATTGTTGAGTCTAAGTCTATATATAGGACTGAAAAATCATAAAATATTTTATTTTAATAAATTTTACAAACATGAAATCAATATACAGTTTACTCATTTGGGTTACTTTTTTTGCTGCAATGAATTGTTCTGCACAAGGAGAGTTTAGGAAAGATGTTGCCTACATCGTCAATGAGCAAGGTGAAATGGTGGAAACCTACCGACCTGTTTTGGCATTTCTTCCGAGTAGTTCTTATGAGTTTGGAACAGTAGAAGAAGGAACAGTGGTAGAACACGATTTTACAATCATCAATACAGGTAAAACACCCTTGATTATCAATGATGTGAGAGGGACTTGTCATTGTACTGCTGCGGATTGGACGAAAACCCCCATTCTTCCGAATGAAAAAGGTACAATCAAACTGATGTTCAAAACCATAGGGAAATCTGGAAGAGTGGCAAGTTCTCTAAATATTTACTCTAATGGTTTCTATGCTGAGGAACAGGCATTTGTGAGAGGAACTGTTGTCAAAAAAGAAGAAGTATCTAAGGTGCCTCAATCTGCGGTATTGCCTAGAAAACTTTAATTTTCACTTTCTTTTGCAATTCTTAGGAGCAAATGAAAATACACTTTGCACTCAGTTATTTATGAAATGAACTTTGTAAAGTTATTTTTGAAGTGTTCCTTAACCAGAATAATAGAGACTAAATACACTGTAATATAAGAGCTAAGTTGCGCCGAAGCTAAGCTCCTATTGGATTAATTTTTAGCATTTTTCTACGAATAAAGGGCATTCTTATAAAAATTTTATGCTTCTGAGCCATTTGAGTAGTTCCTCAAAATTGTCTTGGAAGAACTCTAATTGGGCGATACGATTTTTGACATTTTTCTTTTGTAATAAATTAATCACCAATGTTCTAATTCCACAAAGCACTTTTGTGACTGCTCCCTTTTTTGTTTTTAGTTTATCTTCTTTCAAAGTTACATCCCTAAGATGATTGTTGGTTTCTACACTCCAATGATTTCTAATTGCTTCAAAATAACTTTCATTTTGTTGGTATTTTCCATTTGATAAGTAATAAGTAGTTTCATCACTTAACTTGTTGTTTTTAAGAACCAATCTTTGCCTTTGGACTTTAAATAAGCTTTGAAAGTTCGACTTTTTCCAACGAGCATCAAAATACTCTCCACTAACATCATAGTGTTCATACTGTCTAAATTCAATGCGACCATGTCCTTTATCTAAGGTACTTTTTTTAGCAATACACCTTAAGTAATTGGCACACAGTTTCATATCTTCAAGTAATTCAATGTCGTTTTCATTATGCTAAATAAGATAGTTGTCAAAGAAAAGAGTATAAAATGAACCTACAAGCAGAAAAACAAGCACTTCTCCACACGATTGCCGCCATTGAAGATGCCGCCATTATTAGACAGGTGAAAAATTTGCTGCAATCCATCACTGGAAAATCAACTACTCCTTATCTAGCAGAACTTGATTGGGTAACACTTTCCAATGAACCCATGCCTAAGACAATTGATTTGGATATTTTGGTAAGAGAACAGAATTATTCTCACCAAGCATTAAAAACCACCCTCCAATCTTGGGATTATCCACTGTTTGAAGACCAAAACCTTGAAGACTTACTCAACTCCCTCACTTAGAAGCGCATGAATTACAGTTAGGGAAAATTGAAAACCCAACCGCTGCCAAGGGGAATGAGCGCACGAAATATGGGCAAAAATGACTTATGGATAGCTGCAACTGCTGCTGTAACCAATACCAGACTGCTAACATCAGATAAGGACTTCAATCATTTGAATGGTGTTTTTATTGATTTGGAATGGGTTGATGTGGGTTTGTATGTTTAAATAAATTGACCATTCTCCTCCAATTTTGTTAAACTCAACTTCAATACAAAAATCATGGGGATGGTTTTGAAAAGCGGTGAGTGGATTCCTTAGGAAATTAAAATTCTTGTTCCCATACGTTCCACAAGAAAGTTCCTTTCCATCTAACAGTTCTTGTTCAAACCCCAGTGAAAATTCACCGAGACCTTTAGATTCGGCGACATTAGAACGAGAAAATGACCAAACTCTGAGACTAAACAAACCACTTAAAAACGAATGTCTCAAAATTGGTTTTTTTTTTACTCTAAAACTCCCTACATTTAAGCAAAAAATCAACCAATACACATAAGCTCAATAAAATGTCACTTTTCCCCAACCCTACTGTTAATGTTTTCCCAAAAAACGCAACTGTATATAATAGGGGACATTCCCACTAATTCATTTATTTTTTGAACTTTAAATTTTATTTTCTTATGAACAATTTCAACAAAACAACGAATTTCAGCCCAACAGCCCAACAGCCCAAAAGTCACTTAATATTTCCTACTAACTCTGTACAAATTCTATTTGTAATTCTTTTTAGTTTTATGTGCTGTATGGAAGCTCAAGCACAAATTTATTGGGTAACCTTTGGTTCTTCTGTTGGTAAAGCAGACATTGATGGTACGAATGTAAATACCTCTTTTATTACAGGTCTTTCCTCTGCTGCAGGAGTAGTTATTGACCCAGTTAATAGCAAAATTTACTATCAGAGCACTGGTACTACAATTGGCAGGGCAGATTTAGACGGTTCCAATGCGAATAATTCTTTTATGACAGTAGCTGAAGTATCTGGATTGGCAATTGATGTAGTCAATGGGCATATATTCTGGACTTCATTTTATGCGAATAAAATTGGGCGAGCAAACTTAGACGGAACAGGGATTAACAATGACTTCGTTACAGGTGTTACTGGCGACCCTGGTGGAATAGATGTTGATGTAGTGAATGGAAAAATTTATTTTGCTCAATACAATGGTGGAGCAATAGGTATGGTAGATTTAGACGGCAGTAATCTGAATAACAGTTTTATAACGGGTCTTGGTGGTCAGCCTACTGATATAGTAGTAGATAACATCAATAGTAAAATTCTGTATTCTAATAGGTTTAACAATACTATAGGACGTGCAAATTTAGATGGCACTAATAATATTGCTTCCTTTATGACAGTAACTGCTGTTCAAGCATTAGCCATTGATGCCACCTATGGGAAGCTCTATTATGGTGACGGATCTGGTAATATTGGACAAGCAAATTTGGATGGTACTGCTGCAAATAATACCCTTGTTACAGGGGCTGGCAATGTATGGAATATGGCTGTATTGGCTCCACCCTCTGCATCACCCGAAGTTCCGACCCTCTCTGAATGGGGCTTACTCATTCTCGCCTTGTTGTTGATGACTTTGGGGACTTTGTATTTGGTGCAGCCGAGTGTGCGTGAGAGCTTGGAACAGGAATAGATTACAGAAAGGAATTTTTAAGGGAACGAGTGGAAACTTTGCCAACAATTTCCAATTTTGGCAACAGTTGAAACGGAACGAGACGAAAGCCCTATCTGCATTGAAGGCAATGTAGATGGGGATTTTTCGCTCACTAGCGGTGGGTTTCGAAACCCACCGCTAGTGAGCATTATCCAACACCCCCTGCAGCTTCCTCGCAAAAATCTCCCCATTCGGCGCATCAAACAAACATAGCTCTATGTCATTTTAATTTAACGTCTTAAATATAGTCTTTATTATACATCAGATAACAAACTCATTATATTCTTTTTCCGTCCAATCCTCCAATTGAATGCTATCAATTTTGCTGAAATGTTTGTAATTCCGAGTCACCATAATCAAATCATGCGTTATAGCAGTAGCTCCAATAAGAAGGTCAAGGTCTGCAATCATAGTTCCCAACCTTCTTAACCTTGCTTTCTCTTTGGCATAAATTCTAAGTGCTTCATATACAGGAATAACAGTAAATTCGTCTTCAAAAAAAACCACTTCCTTGATATGCTTTTCATAATCACTGCTAAATTCTGCACCATAGAGCAGTTCGCCAATCGTTATGGCAGAAATAAAACATTTGTCTATTCCGACCGCATCAATTTTTTCTGTCAGATGAAACTTGTCTTTGAGAAAAAAGATACAAATATCCGTATCTAACAAATAACCTTTCATATAGCATCAAAATTTGGAATCTCACTTTTAGAGACACGAGAAGCTCGAATTTGGCCCTCCAAATCTTCAGGCATGTCTTTCCATACACCAGCCAAGCTTTTCCAAGATTTTTTTTCAGTCATTGGAGCAGATTTTTGTTTGAAATCTATGCTTAGACTTTCAGTGAGTTTGGCAATCAATTTTAGTTTTGCTTCAATGCTCAAATGATTCAAGAGCCTCATATAGACAAGAACCTTATTGTCCTCCGTTAGTGGAATCGTATTGCTGTTGTTTTCCATTTGCTGTTTCTTTTGATGTGATTTTACAAATATACAAAATTTTGAGAAGCAAGATTCCTCCGAAATCTAAATTCCTGTTCCCATACACCCCCATAAATCAAAAAAATGACCACACCATGACCTAAACAAAAATATTAATTTAAAGGTGTCGCAAAATTGTTTTTTTAAAAGCTTTTATTTTCTAATTTTATCTCAAAAATCAACAGATAAACATACTAAAAAATAATGTTTTCCCAAAAAACGCAACGTATATAATAGGAAATATTCCCACTAATTCATTTATTTGCAAAAATTTCAAATCTCATTTTCTTATGAACAATTTCAACAAAACAACGAATTTCAGCCCAACAGCCCAAGGTAAATCAACGATTACCTTATAATCCTACCTTCTCTAACCTTAAACAAGTTGTCTTCGCATTACTCTTGAGTTGTATATGCTATATTGAAACCCAAGCACAGACCTGCTTCTTTGAAATGGAAAGAATCAGTGATACCTCTATTAGATTGACAGCAACCAGTTCAACAACCAATACTACACAGAACGGAACTGGTTTCGGCTTTAGTAATGCTGGTTTATTTGATGTAAGCCCAACCACCTCAGTTCCTGTTGCATCAGATAACACTTTGCAGATTAATGGACAGACTATTACTGCAAATGGTGGAGGTGGTTTTACGGGATTTAGTACTGCATCTCCTGTAACAGGAACTCTATCTGCTACGGGATCCGTTGTACTCACTTGGGGCGATGGTCAGATAAAAGGAACTGGCAACTCATTTGATATAGTTCATAGTATTCCCTCCAATATTATTTGTCAAGTAGGAATTGTTGCTGATTCCCAAACAGCAGCCGCATCCATCCCCACCCTCTCTGAATGGGGCTTACTCATTCTCGCCTTGTTGTTGATGACTTTTGGAACCTTGTATTTGGTGCAGCCGAATTGGAGGGAGAGGCTTGAACAGGAATAGATTACAGAAAGGAATTTTTAAGGGAACGAGTGGAAACTTTGCCAACAATTTCCAATTTTGGCAACAGTTGAAACGGAACGAGACTAAAGCCCTATCTGCATTGAAGGAATGGAGATAGGGCTTTTTTTTATCAAAACCAATCAAACAACTGCAATCCATCCACATACTGAAAGTGTTTGTCATGAGTAGCCAATGCAAGATTATTGACCATACATATAGCTGCAATCCAAATGTCATTCTCAGGAATAGGTCGTCCAATGCTTTTCAACTGTTTGCGAATAGCAGCATACTGGTTGGCAACCAAAAAATCAACATTTAGCACAATACAAGTATTGATAAAACGAACATATTTGATTTCATTTGTAGTGCTTCTACCTGAATTTTTAGCTCCAAAAAGCAACTCACCACACACAGTAATCGGCAAATAGGCAAAACTTACAGAACGTAATTTTGGGATGATTTCTGTTCTTTCGTTCAAAATATCAATAGCAATGTTCGTATCCAAAGCAACTCCTACCATTCTCCTTCAATTTTGTTGAATTCACTGTCAATACACACCCTCATTTCCCTTGCTTCCTCATCATCAATGCTACCTGCCAATTGGAGAACAGCAGCCATATTGGATTGGTGAGAACGTCTTTGAAGGCGCAATTTTTGAAGGAAATTCTGAATCTCAAGCAGCACATTCACCTCATCAATCGTTTGAATTTCACGTATAATGCTTTGTTGTAGTGTCATGTTTTACAAATTTGATTACTTCAAAAATACAAAATAACTGGGTAAATAGTTCTATAACACAAAAGCCTAAAAACAAAATCTCTTTAAAGGAGTCTCAAAATTTCGATTATCCAATATCAACTATCCAACACCCCCTGCAGCTTCCTCGCAAAAATCTCCCCATTCGGCGCATCAAACAAATTTAGGTGATTGCCTTCCACCTCATGCACCACAACACCGCCCATAGCAAAAGACTTCCAGCCCAAAAACTCAAAATCCTCCACATAAAACAACTGTTCCTTCGCCCGAAACAAGTCAATCTTCACCTCCAAAGGACGCAACACATAATTCTCATAAGCCCGCATATTCGCTTGGTCAATCCGATTGCCATACTCCGTAAACTGCTCCTCCACCTGCTGCACATTCCCATTCACCGCTGTTGGGTTCGCCACCTTGCCCTTACTCCGCTTCAAACGGCGATTCAACACACTCGACTTATACGCCAACGTTTTCACAGGATTTTTCACCAAGAGCGATAGGTTATACCCCACCTTTCTACCCCATTTTTTCAGACCACCTGCTTGCTCATATTGCTCACCATCCAATTCCATTCGATTCGTAGCCGCCACTGTATCAAACATCGCCAATAGCTGCACCTCTTTGCCCATTTCCTTCATAATCCTTGCCATCTCATACGCAATCAAACCACCCATCGAATACCCCGCCAAACAATAAGGTCCCTCAGGATTGTGCTGCAAAATCTCACTTACATAGTGTGTTGCAATACTTTCCATCGTATCCAAAGGCTCAGACTTACCATCCAAGCCCTTCGCTTGCAAAGCATACACAGGCTGTTCGGCATCCAAATATTTCGCCAAAGTCTTAAATAACAACACATGCAAACCAGCACCATGCACCAAATAAATTGGTAATTTCTTGCCCTTCGTCTTAATCGGCACCAAAGAACTCCAATGCTGCTGCAAATCCTCCTCACTTCCACCCAACAATTTCGCCAACTGAGCAATCGTTGCATTCTCCAATAAACTCGCCAAAGGCAATTTGATATCCGTCGCCTGTCTGATTTTTGCCATCAACTGCACCGCAATCAAAGAATGACCACCCAACTCAAAGAAATCATCATATACACCCACTTCCTTGACTTGCAGTAAATCTTTCCAAAATGCTGCCAACATTGTTTCCATTTCTGTTCGAGGCGCAACAAATTCATTTTCAGAAGTCAACTCACCATAATCAGGCTCAGGCAATAAATTTCGGTTCACCTTTCTACTCGCCGTCATCGGAAACTCCTCCAATTCCACAAACACGCTCGGCACCATATAGTCAGGTAACTTATCTTTCAAAAACACCTTCAATTCGCCCATATCCAATGTGCTTTCTGGATTCATCACCACATAAGCCACCAAACGTTTATCGCCTCCAACCTGTTCCTTCGCCATCACCACATTCTGCTGAACACCCTCAAAAACGCCAATCGCCGCTTCAATCTCTCCCAACTCAATCCGAAAACCACGAATCTTCACCTGATAATCCGCCCGATGCAAATACTCCAAATCCCCATTCGCCAAATACCGACAAATATCTCCAGTTTTATAAACCATTCCACTATAAATACCCCTCCTTTGTAGTGGCAAAGGGGAGGTCACAAAACACTCCTTCGTCTTATCTTCTCGATTGTAATAACCATCCGACACACCCACACCACCAATATACAACTCACCAGGAATACCCACAGGCACAGGCTGCAAATTCTTGTCCAACAAATACAAAGGATAATTAGTAATCGCCTTACCCACACACACATAGCCCATGTTGTTTTCAGATTGCAAACTCTCTTTGGTCACACGCTTTGCAGTCGCCCAAATAGTCGTTTCAGTAGGTCCATAAATATTCCAAACCTCCTTACACCGATTCACCAACTCCCAAGCCAATTCCTGTGTCAAACCTTCACCACCCGACCATGCCTTCAAATTCTGACCACCTTGCCAACCCGCCATCAACAACAGTCGCCATGCCGAAGGGGTAGCCTGCATTGAAGTAGGCTGATATTCCTCCAATTTTTCTCGCAACAAAAATCCATCCATCACCGCCTCACGACTCGCCAACACCAATTTTGCACCGACCATCAAGGTCATAAAATAATCCTGCACCGAAGGATCAAAAGCCATTGAAGCCACATTGAAGACCGTATCTTTTTCGGTCAAATTTACCACCTCATTCATTGCATACAAAAAACCCACCACCGATTCATGCCTTGCGCCCACACCTTTTGGGCGACCCGTTGAGCCAGAGGTGAAAATAATGTAGGCATTTTGTTTAGGACTAATCTCCAATTGAAGGTTCGCCTTCGAAGCCATTTTACAGTCCTTCAATAAATCTTCAATCATCAAGACTTTACATCCTTCAATTCCAGTAAGTCCATTTTTATTTTCTTGATTTATCAAGAATGGAGCTTCCACATCTTCCACAATCCCCTTCAATCTATCCATCGGATTCACAGGGTCAAGCGGAATATAAATTCCTCCAGCCTTCACCACTGCAATGATAGTCATCAACATCTCCATCGAACGCTCCAAACAAATCCCCACCAATTGCCCAGTCTGCAAACCCTCCAATCGAAGCTGATTTGCCAACTGATTGCAACTTTCGTTCAATTCACGGTAAGTCATTGAATTACCTTCAAAAACAGCCGCCACATTATCAGGCGTTCTTTCTACTTGACGCTCAAACAAACAATGCACAGGTTGATTGATAGGATATGCCACCTCATTGCTGTTCCAATCCACCAACATTTTCTGCTGAACAGCCTCTGATAGAAGCGGTAAAGTCGCCAAAGACTGCTGCGGATTCGCCAAAATACCCTTCAACAAAGTACCAAATTCCTGCAAACGGTTTTGAATCGAACCTGCCTCCCATAAACTCGGATTATAGACCCACTTGAAATCTACACCACTTTTGCCATAAGTAATGTGAATGAAGGTATCGAACGCACAAAAATCGTTTTGCAGATAACCACTTTCGACTTTCAATCCGCCAAAACTTTCCAACTCCATTTCACTCGCCGTATTGAACAAAACCGAAATAATCGGCTGCCTACTCAAATCACGGTTCAACTCCAACACCCTCGACAACTTACCCATCGGAAAAGGATGTTGAATCCCCTCCAACATCGCCATTTTAGAAGCTTTCAAATGTGTCGTAAAATTTTCTTCAGAATTGACCGTCAATCGAATCGGAACAACACTTGGGCGATGCGCCACCAAATCACTGTTTTCTACAATGCTCTGCGTAGCCACACTAATACCCAAAACAAAATCCTCTTGCTGTGCCAAGCGACACACAAATGCCTGAAAGGCAGATAGCATAAACATATAAAAAGTAGCTCCATTTTGCGCTGCAAACCTGCGAATTTGCTCATATTCGGCCTCCGAAAAATGCAATTTCTCCGATTCAGCTCGAAAACTCAATGCCCCTGAATACGCATAATCTGTTGGCAATTCCAAAACAGGCACTTCATCTGCAAAACGTTTTTTCCAATAAGCTTCTGCCGCATGGTATTCCACCGAATTTTGTGCTTCAATTTCTTCCTCTACAAATGTACTCAACTGCTTACTTACTGGAGGCAAAGTATTTTTTCCCGTCAATGCAGATTCATACAATTCTCCCAAATCTCGCTTCAAAACACCCATAGACCAACCATCTGCTGCAATGTGGTGAACGGTCATCAATACCAAGTGTTCATCTGATTGCAGACACACAATTTTGAAGCGCACAACCGCATCTTCTACCAAATCAAAAGGAGTCATAGCAGCCTCTTCATAGATTTTCGCCAAGACCTCCATACGTTCATCTTCATCCAATTCACTCACATCTTCAAAAGCCACATCCAAACTTACATCTTCTTTTGGGTGAATTGTTTGCGTCTGTCCATCTTCGTCAAAAGTCACCCGCAAAGCCTCATGTCTGTCCACTAAATTTTGCATTGCCGTCCCCATCGCCTCTACTTCAAAAACTCCCTTCAATCGCAATTCAATCGGCAAATTGTAAGAAATGGCAGCTTCTCGACTTAATTGATGCGTCAGCCAAATTTCTTGTTGACCTTCGGTTAGTGGTAGAATGATTGGTGATTGGTGATTAGTGATTGGTAACTGATGATTGATAACTGTTGATTCGTCTTTGGAAATAGAATGTCCATTCAATTTTGAGGTAGTTTTTCCATTGACGGAAACTTTGCCAACCTGTCCAGATGTATCGTGGGCTATTTCCAATTTTGGCAACAGTTGAAGTGGGCTATTTTCGCTACTCTGAACGGAAATTTCGCCGACACCCGAAAGGTTCGGCGACAATTGGAGTGACTTGTTTTCGCCACCTTGAATTGAAGTCCCATTAACAAGTGAGGTTTCAATTTTCAATTTTTCATTATCAACTATCAATTCTTCATCCCTCGGTGAAGGCGAATCTCCACCATCACTGCCATCAGAACCATCGTTGTCTCCACCATCCAACAAGCGTTCAATCTTAGCAATCGTAGCATTTTCAAGCAATTGCATCAAAGAAAGTTGCTTTTCAGTAGCCTTTTTAATCATATAAATCAACTGAACCGCCAACAACGAATGACCTCCCAACTCAAAAAAGTTGTCGTGAATACCCACCTGTTGCACATTCAACAATTTTCGCCAAAAACCCGCCAACATTTCCTGCGTCTCCGTTTTCGGTGCATCCTGTGGAAACGTTTTACCAAAATGTCTATCCTCATCCAAAACAACTGCTCTCTCCGCAGGTGCAGGCAAAGCCTTTCGGTTCACCTTACCAGCCGTACTCAACGGAAACGCCTCCAATTCCACATAAAAATTCGGCAACATATAAGCAGGTAATTGCGTACCAAGATGCGCTTGAAACATTGCAATATCCATCGTTTGCCCTGCTTCCATCACCAAATACGCCACCAACTGTTGAAAATCATTGGAGTCCTTGCGAACCACCACCACATTTTTATGCACACCTTCAACCTCCGAAATCACCGCTTCAATCTCGCCCAACTCGATCCGATGCCCTCTGATTTTTACCTGATGATCCATGCGGTTCAAATACACAATGTCACCATTCGGCAATCGGCGCACCAAATCACCCGTTTTATACAATTTTTCATTCGCCTTGAAAGGATGTTGAATAAAACGCTCGGCGGTCAATTCAAGTCTTCCGTGATAGCCTTCCGCCAATCTCCCTCCAATGTGCAATTCGCCAAATGCTCCAATCGGAACAACCTGTAAATGCTTGTCCAACACATACAAATCAATATTCGGCATCGCATGACCAATACTCACATACGGCACATCCTTTTGGCTGTCCAACAATTCAGTCGTCACCCTTTGCGTTGTCACCCAGATAATTGCCTCAGTCGGGCCATACACATTCCATACCTCCCTGCAATTGTCCACCAAAAAACGAGCAAGTCCATGCGGCAAACCTTCGCCCCCACTTACCACTCTCAAATTCGCAGCACCTTCCCAGCCAGCCGCTTGCAGCAATTGCCAAGTAGAAGGAGTTGCTTGCATCATTGAAGGCTGCAAAACCTCCAATTTGTCCTTCAACAAAAAGCCATCTTTCACCGTCCGTTTGTCCGCCAAAACCAAAGTTGCACCACTCATCAAGGTCAAGAAATAATCCTGAATTGAAGGATCAAAACTCATCGAAATCACCGACAACAAAACATCTTTCTCCTTGATTTGCAGCGTTCCACTCATTCCATACAGAAAATCCACCACCGCATCGTGCGAAATTTCAACGCCCTTAGGTTTTCCAGTAGAACCCGATGTGTAAATGATGTACGCTAAACCCTTTGAAGGAATCGCCCAAGTTGGATTTGCAGTCGACATTGCATTAGTTTTTGAAGTAAAATCCTCCAAAATCCATTTTTCACAACCTCGATAATCCGCAATATTCTCCTCCAAACTTCGCTCACAAATCACCCATTTTGCACCCGCATCTTCCAACATCAAGGTCACACGGTCTTTGGGATTTGTTGGGTCAATCGGCAAATACGTGCCTCCCGCCTTCAATACCGCCAAAATCGCCATCAGCATTTCGGCGGAACGGTCGAGGTAAATGCCCACGACATCACCTGATTGCAGTCCTTCACCTCTGAAATAATGCGCCCATTGATTGCATTTTTCGTTTAGTTCACGATACGTATATTGCTCATTTTCAAAAACCAAAGCAGTCAAATCAGGCGTTTTTGCAGCTTGTTTTTCGACCAATTGATGTGCGGTTTCACCTATTGGAAAAGCTACTTGATTGTCATTCCACTTCAATAATTGCGTTTGCTCACTTTGCGGCAACATCGGCAAAGTCGCCAAAGACTGTTCTGGATTCGCCACAATGCCTTCGAGCAAGACCTTCCATTCTGCCAAACGGCTTTGAATCGTGCTTGCATCCCATAAATCGGTATTGTAAATCCACTCAAAATCAAGCCCATCTGCTACGACTTTGATGTTGATGAAGATGTCAAATGTTTCGTAATTTCTTGGAATCGGACTTGTACTTGCCGTCACATTCGCATAGTTCAATTTGCCCGCATCGCTGTCCATGTTGAACAAAACCGACACAATCGGCTGCCGACTCACATCCCTCGCCACCTTCAATTTTTTGACCAAAGCACCAAGCGTATAGTTTTGGTGATCAAAAGCATCCAAAATCGTGCTGCGAACCTGCTTCAAATGCGCCTTGAAACTGTTGTTTTCCTGCAATTGCATCCGCACAGGTAAGACACTCACACAATGCGCCACCAAATCTTGATTTCCTGCAATCGCCTGACCAGCAGCCACAACACCCAACACAAAATCATCTTGTCCCGACAAACGGTGCAAAAAAGTTTGGAAAGCGGCATACATCAATACATAAAAAGTCGTTCCCTCTTTCGCTCCCGCCTTCTTCAATTGGAGGTATTCTTCTTTCGTCAAATGCAAGGTTTCCATTGCAGAATTGAAGGTCTTGAAAGGTGGTCGCACCCTATCCGTCGGCAACTCCAACACAGGAATTTCCCCTTCAAATTGCTTCGCCCAATACGCCTCTGATTTTTGAAACGCCTTGCCTTCCTTCGCTTTTTCTTCCTCCAAAACGTAGCCACTCAACTGCTTGGGTTGCTTCATATCTTTGGCGTTCATCCCTACGCTTTGAGCATACAATTCACCCAAATCGTTGATGAGAATGCCCAGTGACCAACCATCCGAAACGATGTGGTGGACGGTTAGGAAAAGGAGGTGAATGGTAGCTGGTTGAACGGAGACTTTGCCAACAATTTCCAATTTTGGCAACTGCTGGAGTGGGCTACTTGTATTCGCTTCAACTGTTGGCAAGGTCTTAAAACCGTTGCCAAAGTTTTCGCTGTTTTCGTTAATTTTAATAAGTTTAAATCTCACAAGCGGCCCTTCACTCAAATCAAAAGCCGTTTCTGCCTCCAATTGATGTAATTCCTTCAATTTCAACCCTAATTCATCCGTATTCAATCCCGTCAAATCCAACAAAGGCACATTCACCTCCATTGCAGCGTGAATCAACTGCGTCTGTCCATCTTCACTAAAAGTCGTCCGCAAAGCCTCATGTCGCTCCACCAATTTCTCAATTGCACGTTCCAAAGCAGGCTGATTCAAATCACCCTCCAATCGAATCTGACTCGACAAATTGTAAGCCATTGAAGCCCCGTTTCCCAACTGATTGCTCAACCAAATTTCGGTTTGTCCTTCGGTTAGGGGAATGGAAACTTTGCCAACAGTCGCAGACTTTGGCAACAGTTGGAGTGGGTTGCTTGTAGTCGCTTCAACTGTTTGCAAGGTCTTAGAGCCGTTGCCAAAGTTTTCGCTACCACCTAAATGCCTCGGACTCCCCACAATCAAATTCAAATCTTCCCCACCATAAGGCTCAAAAAAGCCTCTGTCAAACATCTCCTGAATTGCAGCCTTATACGCATTGAAGGCAAACTCCAAATCTTCATCGGTATGTGCCGTTGAAACAAAACCTGAACGCTCCGTTTGATGCACTCCGTGATAGCGCAAAGCATGGAAAAACAAATCCGAAAGAGGGTTTCCATCAGCGATTTTCACCGCCAAAATCGAAGAAGTTGATTTAATCGCCAAAGGTGCTTTCGTTTCCAAAAACAAATCCCGAAGCCTTCTCGCAAAAGCCGCTCCACGCTCATTCAGTTCTTCCTGTAATTGTGGACCGCCCGCTTTGATGTGTTCCAAAGCAGCCTTAGCCGAGGCCAAACACAAGGGGTGTTTCACAAATGTACCGCCATAAAAAGTCACCAAAGCCTCTGGAAATGAATCGTCTCCATACTGCCACTGACCACCATCAAAAGCATCCAAATATTTCGCTTTGCCCGCCACAATCGCCATCGGCAAACCGCCACTTACAATTTTTCCATAGCAGCAAATATCCACTTCAATATTGTACCAAGCCTGCGCCCCACGCTGATGCAAACGGAAACCATTGACCATTTCATCAAAAATCAAGGCAATGTTTTCTTCTTCCGTCACTTTCCGCAATTCTTTCATCAACTCAAACTGCTGCAAATGTGGCTGTTGTGTTTGTACAGGTTCGACCAAAACAGCCGCCAAATCCTTTGCATTTTCCCTAAGGATATTCAATAAATTTGGGTCATCTTTGCTCAAAATCAATACATTTTCCACCGAAGCTTTGGGAATACCAGGTGCAACAGGCAAGGTCTTCAATTGACCTCTAATTGTGATGGGACGGCCCAACATTTCGTCTGTAATGCCGTGGTAATCTCCTTCAAAGTAGGCAATTCGAGTTTTTCCCGTTACTGTTCTTGCAGCCCGAACTGCTGCTGAAAGCGACTCCGAACCTGTATTCACCATCGTAGCCCGTTCATTGCCTGTGATTTCACACACCAAATCCGCCACTTCTTTCGCCAAAGGAGTCAAAACGGTCAGTTCTGTTCCTTTCGCCAACTGTTCTGTCACTGCTTCTTGCACAAAATCAGGCGTATGCCCAAACAAGGCAATCCCAAAACTCATCATGAAATCCACATACTCATTGCCGTCCAAATCGTAAATTTTTGCGCCTTTGGAGTGTGAGGAAGCAATTTGGTAAATGCCATCTTTCCACAACTTATTGAAGGCTTGAATGGAACGAGGGTCGGACAAACGTTTGCGCTGCGCTTGTGACAAGGCTTTGGAGCTTTTGGTTCGCTCATTGTAGTTTGCCAAAAACTCTTTCAACATTCGCTCTTGAAAAGGAGTGATTTCTGCGGTGTTTTTGCTCACAGGTTTCCAAGGGCCGAAAGCTTTTGGGGTTTCTTCTTTTTGTGTTGAAGTGTTGGGGTGTTGAGGTGTTGAGGTAGTGTTTGTATCGGTGAATTTATTCGCTGGTTTTTGAGAAACTCCGTTATTGGAATGATGACCATTCGAACTGAAACTTTGCTGATGGTTAGCCTTCTGTTCAACAATTGAAGTAGTTTGCTGGCCTATTGGCTGAACGATTGGAGGAGTTTGTTGAAGATTTTGCCCCTGCAACAATGCCAACTGTTGCTGCATCAATGCCATCTGTTGGCTAAGGATGTTTTCAATTGCAGAGCCGTTGGAGGTTGGATATTGGATATTGGTGATTGGTGATTGGTGATTGGTGACTGGTGGTTGAGGAATTTGCTGGGCAAAGACTTGACTTTCCACAACTTGACCATTTCCTCCAATATCTTGCTTCTCGCTTCCCACTTCTTCCATCTCAACTCTCACCTCTTCCTGAAACATATCTGCTGGAATATTGCCATCAATGTACTCCGAAAGTGCATCAATCGTTGGTGCTTCCTCAAACAATTGGCGAAAAGTCAAGTCGAGTTCAAATTGACGGTTGATGTCTGTAATGGCTTGCGTCAAAAACAGTGAGTCAAAACCCAATTCTAAGAAAGTAGCTTGTTCTTCCATTTCTTCGGGTTCTACGCCGCTCAATTCAAACAATACGTCTTTGATTTTTTCGGTAATGCGCTCTTTTCGTGGCACTGCGCTTGTGTTTATGTGATTAGTTGTTTGTGTGTTCATGTTAGTTTGGGTTGATAGCGTGTTAAAGTTTTGCTGTGTTAATGTGTTCATGTTGGTTGGTTGGGTATTCATCTGATGATACCCATTCCTCTGTATCTCCGTGCCTCCGTGTTCAATCTGTACTCCATTTCTCTGCGCCTCTCCGTCTCTGCGTTCAGTTTCCCGTCTATCGTCCACCGTCTGCCGTCCTCCGTCAAAAGGCTCAATCCAATACCGTTTGCGCTCAAATGGATAAGTTGGCAATGGTGTTCTTTTGGCATTTTGATTTGCATAAAAAGCCTTCCAATCCAGTTCCATGCCTTCCAACCAAAGTTTCGCAACGGTTTTGTACAGAAATTCCACATCGTTTTTAGGCTCTTTCGGGTGTCGAAGCGAAGCCAAAATCAACTGCTTAGAATTTTTGGCGGGATGCTGACGGGCAAAAGTCGAGAGTGTTTGACCAGGCCCAACCTCCAATAAAACCCGATTGGGGAGCGCAAAAATCGCCTCCAATCCATCCGAAAAACGGACGGTATTCCGCAAATGACTTACCCAATATTCAGCGGTCATCACCTCCTCTGGATTCGCCCAAGTTCCCGTCACATTGGACACAAAAGGAATTTGGGGTTCTTGAAAGTTGATGGTTTGCAAGAAATCGTGGAACTGTCCCATGATGGGCGCAACTTGTGGAGAATGTGCGGCTACTTTGATGTGAATGCGTTTGGCATCAATGTTTTCTGCCACCAATCGCTGCTGCAAAGCGTCAATCGCTCCCACTGTTCCCGAAATCACACAGTTGTTCGGTTTGTTGATGGCTGCAAAACTCAAATCACCCTGCATGTACTTTCGAGCCTCCAATTCGGTCATCGGCACACTCAACATACCGCCTTCTACCTCCAAACTTTCAAACAATTTGCCCCTTGTGTAAACCAATGCCAAGGCTTCTTCGATGGTGAAAACTCCTGCAATACAAGCTGCTGCATATTCACCCATGCTGTGTCCAATCATTTCGGAGGGCGTTATTCCCCAAGATTGCCACAATTTGGCTAAGGCATATTCGATGGTGAGTAGGGTTGGGAGAGCGAGAGAAGGACGGCGGAGTTGGGCGGCTAAATTGTCTTCGCTTTCATTAACGTCACCGAACCCGTTGGGTGTTGGCGAGTTTTTCGCTTGGCTACCTGCAATAAATTTCCTTACCTCCAATCCATGATTCGCCTCCAATATCTCCAAACATTCCTCCACAAATCCTCTGAAAATTGGATTTTCTTCATACAAATCCTTCGCCATCTCCACATATTGCGCTCCACCTCCTGCAAACAAAAACACCATGGAAGGTGCTGCTCCTTGCTGCAAACCTGAAACCGTATTTGGGTTTTTCACATTCTCCAAAGCTGCAATCGCTTCTTCGTGATTTTTGGCGATAATCGCTCTGCGGTGTTGGAAATGTTGGCGACCAATTGCCAAAGTGTAAGCAGCATCGGTTAGACTCAATTCTGTTTCTGGCTTCCTTTGAAGGAAAGTGCTTAGGTCTTTTGTGCTTTCTTCAAGGGCATTTTCTGTTTTTGCAGATAATAAAAACAAGTTGTGTTTCTGTGCATCTGTGCCTCTGTGTTCAATCAAAGGAGCTTCCTCCAATATGATATGTGCATTCGTTCCGCCCAATCCAAAAGAGCTTACTCCAGCCCGTCTCGGCTTGTCACTCCGTTTCCAACGCTGCAAACGTTGATTCACATAAAATGGGGATTTTTCAAAAGGGATTTGAGGATTCGGTGTTTTGAAGTGCATCGTTGGAGGCATCAATTCATAGCAAAGCGACAAAGCCGTTTTGATGATACCCGCTACACATGCCCCTGTGTCCAAATGTCCAATATTGGTTTTGATGGAACTGATGGCGCAAAACTGCTTTTTGTCGGTCGTTTTGCGGAAAGCTTGGCTGAGTGCTGCAAGTTCTATCGGGTCACCCAAACGAGTGCCTGTTCCATGTGTTTCAATGTATTGTATGTCGTCTGCTGTGATACCCGCTTTTTTCTGTGCAGCTTCAATACAGGCTGCTTGTCCTTTGATGCTTGGAGCGGTAAATCCGATTTTGTCGGAGCCATCGTTGTTGATGGCAGTTCCTTTAATGACCGCATAAATGTAGTCGCCATCTTCAATGGCTTTGTCCAACTTTTTGAGGACGATGATGTTGATGCCATTTCCTCGCACCATGCCTTTTGCATCTGCATCGAAAGCTTTGCAAGTTCCGTCTGGGGAAAGAGGGCCGCCTTCGGTGTATTCATAGCCCGAAGCCAAAGGTGGCTGTATGCGTCCACCGCCGACCATGACCATATCGCTGTCGCCATTCAACAAACTTTGGCAAGCCAAATGTACGCCTACACCTGAACTGGAACAAGCTGTTTGGACATTGACGGCTGGGCCTTTGAGGTTGAGTTTGTAGGCAACTCTGGTGATGGAAAAGCTTTTTTCGCTGCCGATTGTGCTGGTGTATTCACCTGATGATTGCAGCAAATCGGGATGTGTGGCGATGTTGTTGTTGAAGTAGGTATTTTGTGCCACTCCTCCAAAGATGCCAATTTTACCTTCGTAGTTTTCAGGATTGTAGCCCGCATTTTGGAGGGCAGAATAGGCGGTTTCTAAAAACACTCGGTGCTGAGGGTCCATCATTTCGGCTTCTTTGGGATGGTAGCCAAAGAATTTTGCATCGAAACAGTCGGCATAGTTTAAGGTGTAGTGCCGCCCTACGAAATTGGGGTCGTCCAACATATTGGGGTCTAAGCCTGCCTTCAATAGGTCTTCTGCGGTGACTTGTTTGCCGACTTCTGTTCCGTTGACCAAGTTCATCCACAGTTCGTGGGGTGTGTTGGCTCCTGGGAGGCGGCAGGCGATGCCGATGATGGCTATATCCTGTGTTGGGGTGCTAAGGTGTTGGGGCGTTAAGGTGTTGGGGTGTTCGTGTGTATCCGTATTTGCGTCTGTTTGTATGGTGTTTCGGCTGATGAATTCGCCATTACTGAGTTGTGTTTCGTCTATTGTCTGTCGTCCACCGTCCGCCATCGGGTAACCTAAGTTAGTAGCCAATTCCCAAGTCGTTTCACTCAAGAAATTATCCTCTTTCACCTTTTTCCAAGTTTCTGCCAATTTTGGATTGATGCCCTTTTGCTTCAATAGTTTATCGTCGCTCATAGAGCGAGAATCTTTGTAAATGCCATCTACCATTTTCTGGTCGAGATTTTGGTAGGGGGCAATGAGGCTGGGATGGTAGTCCAAGCCGATTTGAGCGCACAATTGGCGCATGGTTTTTTCGGGTTCTGCGACCAATTCCTCGTATTGCAGCCTGAATTGACGGTTTTTCGGAATGGATTGCAGGAAATCAACTGTGTTTTTGTGGCTTTGCAGCCAAACCAATTCGCCGAGTTCTTGGGTATTGAAGGGGTGATTTTTGATGTGCAATACTTGGTCGAAGTGGTATTTCTCGAAAGATTTGACCATCGAATAGGGATGGCGTACCAAGTGTATGTAAATTGCTTTTTGGTCGAAAATTTGCTCGGAACGCTTCAATGCGTTGTGGTCGAGGGCGTAGGAAGGTGATTTGTCGAGTAAATGATAGTCGCCTGCCCATTCCTGCAATTGTTGGAATACTTGTGTGGTATCATACCCTTTTTGCTCCAATTTCTGCAATATGCCTTTGGCGGTGTCGGCATCGCAGTTCTTCAATTCCATGACTGCCCGCACCAATCCTTCTAACCACAAACTGAATTTGCCGCTGTATGCTTGGCTTCTTTCCTCCAATGTGTTGAAGTGCAATAACTGCAATTCGTTTGCTCCAAATATTTCTGGATGTCCTGCCAACATGACCCGCAATAGGCTTGTGCCTGAACGGGGTGGGGCGAGGATGAAGATGGGAGGATGGTTCAATTGTTTTATTGCTGAATTGCTGAATTGCTGAATTGTTTTATTGTTGAACTCTTGGATGGTGTGGAGGTATTGGGGGAAGGTTTTTATGGAACGGCTGACGGTGGACGGTGGACGGTGGACGGATTTTTTGTTTGTATCCGCTTCAACTGTTGACAAGGTTCGAGAACCGTTGTCAAAGTTTTCGCTCACCTTGTCAACGGTCGCAGACCTTGATAACGGTTGGAATGAGGATAATTCCTCCTTGTAACTTTCCTCCAACATCGCTGCATATTCTGCAATAGTTGGGTTGTCAAAAATGGTGGTGATGAAAATTGGGGCATCCAATTGTTGCTGCAATTCTCCAATGAATTGTGCGGCTTGTATGGAATTTCCACCGAGTTCAAAAAATTTGTCGTGGCGACCAATCGGACTGATTTCCAAGAGTTTTTCCCAAATTTTTGCCAAGTGTTTTTCCAAATTGCCTGATGGTTCAATAAATGCTTGCTCCAAAACGGGGCGCAATTTGGTGGGTTCGGGTAGGGCTTGTCGGTCAATTTTGCCGTTGGTGGTTAGGGGCATTTGTGGGAGGAATACGAAGGCTGTGGGCAGCATATAGTCGGGTAGTTTTTCCTCCAAAAATGCACGAATCTCAGATACGTTTAGGGATAAATTGGGGTGTAGGCATAGATAGGCAACGAGTTTTTGTTGGTTTACTTGGTGTTGGTTTTGAAGGACTACAACGGTTTCTTTGACAGATGGATGGAGTCCTATGGCGACTTCGATTTCTCCTAATTCGATTCGAAATCCTCTGAATTTTACTTGATAGTCGATGCGTCCTAAGAATTCTACATTGCCATCGGGCATCCAACGGGCGAGGTCGCCTGTTTTGTATAGTGTTTTTGTTCGTGTTGGCGTGTTAAGGTGTTGGGATATTGGAGTGTTATCTTTCACCGTCTGTCGTCCACCATCTGCCGTCCACCGTTTACCGTGAAGCGGCATGTCTGTATTGTAGAAAGGATTTTGGATGAATCTTTCTGCGCTGAGTTCGGGACGGTTCCAATAGCCTCTTGCCAAAATTTCTTCTGTTCCTCCAATGTAAATTTCGCCCACTTCTCCATCTCCAACGGGTTGTAGTTCTTCGTTTAGAATGAAAATTTCGTAGTGTTTGATGGGAATACCTATTGGTACTTTTTCGTCACTGAATCCTTTGGGAATGGTGAAAAAAGTGCAGTTGACAGTGGCTTCTGTTGGGCCGTAGAGGTTGTAGAGTTGGCAGTGGGGAATGAGTCGCTCATGTTTTTGTGTCATTGCAGTGGGGCAAACTTCACCTGATACATTGACCAATTGAAGGCTACGCAATTTGTGGGGCGGAGCTTGTTCGAGTATCAAAGTGTGCAGTGAGGGCAAGGTCAAAATGTGTGTGACTTGGTGGCGTTCAACAAGGTTTGCCAATCGCTGAATGTCTTTTTCTTCGCCTTGTTCGGGCAATACCAATGTGCTTCCTTGCAAGATTGTCCAGAAAATGGTGAGGACGGATACATCAAAGGATATGGAGCAAGTGAGCAACATTTTGCTTATTGGAATGGGTGCAATTTCTTGTTGTCCTTCGAGTTGGTTCATCACATTTTCGTGGGTCAGCATCACACCTTTGGGCTTGCCTGTCGAGCCAGAAGTGTAGATGCAGTATGCCAAATCCTCGGGTTGGGCTATTGGGATGTAGTCGTTTGCAGTGCTATATTGTTCAACGGTTTGCCAATCGGTGTCCATCACAAAGATGTGGGCATCGGTTGAAGGGATGCGAGCTAAATGTTTTTGCTCGGTGAGAATGACCTTGGCTTGGGCATCTTCGAGCATGAACTGCAATCGCTGTGTGGGATAGTCCACATCTACGGGTACATAGGCTCCACCTGCTTTGAGGATGGCGAAAATGCCGATGAGCATGTCTATGGAACGATCTAAACACAAGGCTACAAAATCTTCTTTTCCGATTCCTTTTGATTGAAGGTGCTGCGCCAATTGGTTGGATTTGGCATTGAAGTCTGCGTAGGTGAGTGTTTCATTTTCAGAAATGAGGGCCGTTTTTTTTGGGTTTTTGGCGACAATTTCTTCAAATAGTTGAGGAATGCTTAGATGATTAGGAAAGAATATATGTGATGAAGTAGTGTGATTCATTGCTTAGAATTAATATTAGTCAAAAATTAATATACCTTACAAGTTGCTTGTAATTTGGAGATTATAGGTGAATAGCTTGCGTAAAGGGTATAGGTAAGGCTTTACTGACAGTGCCATGACAATATACTTGACTAAAATTGTGCCAAAGTTGGGGATATATGAAGGGAAATATGTTCTGAGAGAGCAATTTTGTAGCGGGTCAGTAACTTTGAGTTATTTATTGAATAAGTTATGTGTATAAATGAAGACACGAAGACTTTTAGGTGTTGTATTTCAACAATCTACACTATATTTTTTGTGGTTTCATCACCTCGATTTTTGTTTCTACATCACAGGTTTGGTGATTGATAATCAGGGTTGCCTTTACATTGACTCTACAATCGTTATCACTGAATGGTTTATCAAAAAGGAAGGATTGTTCGTAGTGAATTAGTTCGTGGTGGTCATCTGAATTCATAGAAATCTTGAGTTCTTCGGGAGTGGTTTGCATACAAATAAATGTACATCCGATGGATCCATTGGGTATGAGTCCATATTCCTTTGCTATTTTGCAACACGCTTCGTGCTTCATGCTTTGTTTCAAGATGATTTCATTTTCCTCAATTGAAGTCTGAATACGTTGATTTAATTTTTCACTCCAATTTACAATATACTGGCTAAGTTTTTCTTGTGCTTCGAGTTTGAGCGTGTATAGGGTAAATAGGTTTTCATATTCTTGCTGTTTGTGGGCTATTTCGGAACAGTTCATTCTTGAGGTCTTTGACAAGTAATACAGACAATCTTGAAGAATGATTTCATCTCTAATTTTCAGAATGTCCTCTCGGTTGCAACAGGGGGTGGTTTGGAGGATTGATTCAATGGAATCTAGCCTTTCTTCCAATTCTACATGCTTATTGTAAAGATATAACTTCAATCGTCCAAATTTTTTCTTTTGTTCTTCAATTTCTTGCATCAAATTTTCCATTTTTTGATGGAGGTTTGGATTGTTAAATCTGCTATGGGTGAGAAGGTGTCTGCTGTAAACGAGCATTTTTTTTGTTTGTTCTACTAATTCGTCACATCTGCCTTCTATTTCCAACGAGTTGAAGGAGTCGAATATCCACTGATTCATGGTTTTGTGTAGCTCATCACGACATAGGTTCAACTTGTTTACCTGTTCGGGTTCGATGATTGATTGATATTTGGCAAAAGTGGTATCAAATTGATAGGCTTTTTCCAATTTTTCGAGAGGAGTCATGGGACTATTTTGGAAAGCTTCGATTTGGGTTCTGTATTCTTCTATTTGATCTTTTGAACATTGGATGAAGCCAATCAGCATTGTTATGCTTATTAAACCTATAAGAGAATGGGAGAAATGGTATGGTTTATTCATGGGCGTTTTTATTAAAGGTTGACGTATTTATTTTTGGAGCTAAATGACTGGAAGCCAATTTATTTACCATCCAATTAATACAACTTATTGTTCTTAAAAAAAGTTCCTTTGTATTGCATTGATTATGAAAAATTTCTCGACTATTTTTCGCAAAATCCATATACCCCTAAATTTTCTATTTAGGCAATGTTATTTTTAGTTAAAAACTATGTTATTTAGCTAAATAATTTTATTTTTGTCAAATTATTTTCAATTTAATTAACCTAAAATTTTTAAGATTATGTCTATTAGCGATTTTTTGATTTCCGAATTGCAGTATGAATTGGCTGTTACTGAAAAGTTTCTTGCTCGTGTTCCTGAGGATAAAATGGATTGGCAGCCTCATCCAAAGTCTATGACTGTTCGACAGTTGGTAGGACATATTGCAGAAATTCCTGGATGGATTCCTGTGACAATGAATACGGGTGAGTTCAAATTGGATAACTATCAAGCTCCTTCTCTCAATTCTACTGCAGATGCAATTGCAGAATTGAAGGCAAATGGGGAGAAGGCGATTGCTTCTTTGCGGAATGCTTCGGATGAGGATTATTCAAAAATGTGGAAAATGACTCATGGAGGTCATACGCTGATGGAATTACCGAAATACAATGCACTAAGGACTGGAGGAATGGGACAATTGCCACATCACCGAGCGCAGTTGGGGGTCTATCTTCGGTTGTTGGATGTGCCTGTGCCTGCTACTTATGGACCTTCGGCGGATGAGCAGTCATAAGTGAAATTTCAAATTTAACGTATGAGTATTCAAAAAAGCCCAATTGAAGAGTTGATTAAATTGGGCTTTTCGCACTTGTGGGGGATTAGTTTTTCTGGTTCATCGAAGATTTTAGTGGAGTGGCTAAAAAGCTTCAAAAGATTAACTTTGCATAATGGAAACATCAATCTACATACACTACTACCCACGAACAATTGAAAATCGCTCTTAGGAGCAATAAGTTCGATATGTATAAATATTTATTTTTATAATTTATTTTTTCAGAATCGTCTCAAATAGGTCTCCAAGCAAAGCTTTTCCTCTGTGTTTGGTGTTAAAAACAAACTCGAAAAAGCCAATATATATCGGTAATTTATCTTGAGAAATGCCCCTGTGAGGACGTATCCAAGAACGTAAAATAGACCAAATTCCCTCCTGTGTGTTCACATGCACTTTATACTTAGCAACTCCAATAATATAAGTTCCTCAATAGCATCAAGACTTTTGTAGTTTCATTTAAAAATCTATAAGAAGGGAAAAATCAACTTTCTATCAAACAGAAAACTACAAAAATCGTATCAATTGAGGAAGTTATTTTTTCGTCGTTGCTTAAAATACTCCAAACACATAAAAACCTCAACACCTTTCTCACCTACATCGAATTGTCAAAGGAGGCGTTTGCATCACGTTGCTTGTATTGCCTGCTCTATCCACTAAATACACATCAAAAACAACTTCATTGGTGTCAATTCTTACATCTGCTGGAAAACAAGCCGCTGAGCCACTTTCATTGAAGCAACAAATCTCGCTAATCGTCACCCTTATTGTTCCGTCAATTGCTTGAGTACCACCTGAAGGAGTCAGCGTTTCAACTGAAAAGGCACGCAGAAAAAGAGAATCCAACCCGATATTTACACGGTTGTCCACCAAAAAAACATTGTCAAAAGACTGGCCACTATCTCCTTGTGCATCTGGAATAGCTCCTAAATCAGCATCCCCATCTTCAAAGTCAATAGATACGACAAAAGATTCCACAAAATTATCTATTACTGTCTTGTCAATTGTTACATTTGTAATGCGTGGTTCTATGGCATATTCTGGCCCTTTCAAACAAGACGAAAGTCCAAGAGTTGCCAAGAGGCAGAGGCCAACAATGATTCTGAAAATTTTTTGCATATCAAATAGAAATTTTGTTTTTTATTTATCTCTCCTAACAAAAACGACTGTCATTTACCGAATGTTCGCTACGGATTCTTTCAAGAAAAAAATTTTTGACTTAAAATCTCCCGATTTTGAAGCTGCAGCTTTAGAATTGTTTCGCTATCAAGCTACTGCAAACGCTGTTTATCGCCAATACCTTCAAAATCTATCCATTGACATTGCAGCCGTCACGACCATTGAAGCCATCCCTTATCTACCCATCGAACTGTTCAAAACACATCCGATTATTAGCGGGAAAGGTGAAGTCCAACAAACGTTTAGTAGCAGCGGAACTACAGGCTTACAAACCAGCCGACACCATCTTTTGGACCTTTCATTGTACGAGCAGAGTTTTCTGAAGGGTTTTGAGCATTTCTATGGTTCTCCTCAAAAATATTGCTTCCTCGCATTGCTTCCCGCTTATTTAGAACGACAAGGTTCATCGCTTGTTTACATGGCACATCATTTGATTAAACGAAGTCAACACCCCAAAAGTGGCTTTTACCTATACGATTATGGTGCGCTTGCTGACACTATTCGTCAATTAGAGGAAGCTCAACAAAGTACCATTTTATTGGGCGTATCCTTTGCACTTTGGGATTTGGCGGAGCAGTTTCCCATGCCATTGCAGCACACCATCATCATGGAAACTGGCGGGATGAAAGGCAAGCGTGAAGAGGTGATACGGGAAGAATTACACGCTATCTACCAACAAGCGTTTGAAGTAAAAAACATTTACTCCGAATACGGTATGACTGAACTTTTGTCGCAAGCCTATTCCAAAGGTGAGGGTATTTTTCGGTGTCCGCCGTGGATGAAAGTATTGGCGAGGGAAGTCACCGATCCCTTCAATATCTTGCCGCCTAATCGAACGGGTATTCTCAATATCATTGACCTTGCCAATATCCACTCCTGTGCTTTTTTAGCCACTTCCGATTTAGGTAAATATTTTGAAGATGGCAGTTTTGAAGTATCGGGGCGTATGGATGAAAGCGACATCAGAGGTTGTAATTTGCTGGTATAATTGTTTTTACAAACCCCATTTGATTTCATTAAAAAACAAAAATCTGTTTGTTAGATTTACAAAACAATACAAAAAAATGACAAAGATTCTCTTTTTTTCATTCCTTATTGCGTTCTTTGCACCTTCAATTTTAAATGGTCAAAATCAAAAGAACAAAATGGATTCAATTAGTTATAGTGTGGGTATTTTGATGGGACAAAACCTCAAAGGTTTTGAAGGCTTAGATGTAAAGCAAATCGCAAAGGGTTTGGAAGATGTATTGGAGGGCAAAAGCCTCCAAATAGATTTGGAGGATGCCCAAAAAATCTATCAAAACTATGCTGTCGAAATGAAAGCCAAACAGAATGAGGCACTTACAAAAGATGGTGCAGAATTTTTGGCGAAAAATGCCCAGCGCAAAGAAGTCACTACTCTTCCAAGTGGACTTCAATATGAGGTATTGAAAGCGGGCGAGGGGTCAAAGCCTACTTCAAGTAGCAAAGTGACAGTTCATTATGTAGGTACGCTTATCAATGGTGAAGAGTTTGATAGCTCTGTAAGACGAGGCCAACCCGCTACTTTTGGGGTGACACAGGTGATTAGCGGTTGGACAGAAGCCCTTCAATTGATGCCCGAAGGTTCTAAATGGAAACTGTTTATTCCCTACAATTTGGGATATGGCGATAGAGGCGCAGGTCAATCTATTCCTCCTTATGCAACTTTGATTTTTGAAGTTGAGTTGTTGAAGGTGAACTAAATTTAAGTGAGATGACGGAATAGAGAGGCGAGAAGTCAGACTTCAATATTGTTAATTCTCGCATCTCTGCTCCCTCGTCCAAAATCAAGTAAGTGGCGACTTAATTTTTATACAAAATATTGATAACCATTTTTTTTTTAAAAGCCAGTTACCCTACTACTTCAATCTCGCCGTAGTCGAACCACCAATCCAACAATCACTCAAAGGAACTCTGTCCCCATTTTTGACACCGCCTCTCATAAATCCCTCTTGAACAGTAGGGTAGTATTGGCTGTACTTATTGATGCTTTGATTCGCTTCACTCGTTACATCAGGGTCAATGTCCTTGGCTTTCAACCACATATCCGTAGCAGCCCAAGACACTCTCTGACTTTCCCATCCTGTACCAGAACCGCACAACTTACCGCTTGAAGCATACAAATCTCCGATAAACAAATAAGGTTTGCCCCATCCAGGTTGTAGATCTGCTGCCTGCAATGCGTATTTGCGTGCTTGAACCGCCACACTTGTCGTCAGACTGCTCACTTTTCGGCGTTCAATCGTTGCCAAGTTCATGTAGATTTTTGCTTTGTTGGAATTGTTGCTTTCCAGTTCAATCGCCTGCAAGAAGTATTTGGTTGCCAGTTCAGTATTTCCTTCTTTGTAGTAGCGACCAGCCAATTTTCTTGCACCTGCTGCCGTAGGTTGCAGCTCAAACAATTTGTTGTTCAACTCTGCATACAAAGGCTGAGTCGTACATCTGCCCTTAGCCAATCTGGACATCAATTTTTTGATGGTTTTCAAATCATTACTATTGCTTCTATATTCAGGTTCGTATTTGGCAATAATGCCTGCACAATCTTTGGGTTCATTGAAGATGTCAATGTATTTCTCCATTTCCTCTGCAATCACATCGAGTTTTGCCTGTGTTTTTTCGTAATTGTCTGCATTTTCGTTTTCTGCTTCTATATTTGATTCTACAATGTCCGAAAGTTTGGCATACTCTTCCATCACCTTCGCAGCTCCTTCTTTGTCAATTTTGCCGTCTTTAATTTGCTCAGAACGTTTGATTTTCAAATAGTCCAACAGCACATAATAGGGCGCATCTTCTTGGGCAATGTCCACCGATGCTAAAATCAATTTATTGTAAAGTGCTTCATTATCAGGCAAATGTTTCTTTACCTTCAATGCTTTGTATGCCGACAATTCTCCTTCTTCTCCAAAATATTCCATGCGTTTATCATACATCATTAACATCGAATCAATGTAAGCCTTTTTGACGGTTTCGTCTGTGGCTTGCTCCGCCAAAGTTTCATACATATTGCCGCCATCTATATAAGGCGTTTTTCTGGCCTCTGGTGCGTTTTCAATCACATAATGCCAGTACGGAAGCGCATCCTGAATTGCGCCTTGTTTGTAAAACTCTCGGTAAAGCGAATAATTCTTAATGGTTTCGAGACTATCGGGTCCCCAACGACCTGTATAACCAGGAGGATTACCCGTCGGCGTTGTGTCCACCGTTTCTGTTTTTTGGGTTTGTTGTGCGCCAGTTCCGCAGGCATAAATCAATACGGCTATCGAAAATAGAAAGACAGCCATCATCAGGTATTGTCGGTTTCTCATAGGTATAGGTATGGTTTGTTTTGATGAACTAAAAAAATAACGATATGACCAAAGATAAGTTTATTTCCAAAAACACTTACTACCTCTACTTCTACACTTATTCGCTTATCTACTACACTTACTTATTTGTCCTTTTTTTGAGCTTAGTAATGGCTTATATTTGAAGTAATGAAATTGATAATCATCGTTTTATTTGCAGTAAGATACTGTTTTTAACAAAATTTTCAAATATTTTTTCATCATAAAATTTCACCACCATGATGTATTTCGCACTATTGGCTGCAAGTCCAGTTCTTGCAGTTCTTTTCTACAAACTGCTCTTCAATAGCCGTTCTCCCGAAAAAATTCAAGAACAATACAAGGACAAAGAAGTGAGTAGTTTTGTAAAGAAATATCCAGAAGCCGATGTCAACTCCTTCAATGGCGTATTTTTGAAAACGGGCTTGGCTCTGTCGCTTGCCTTTGTGTTGTATGCCTTTAGTTACGCACCCGAACAACCCAAAGGATTGGATTTGGGAACTGTGATGGTTCCAGACGACATTGAAGTATTGCCGCCTCCTAGCACCCAAGTTCCACCACCTCCGCCGCCACCTCCGCCGCCACCACAGTTGGAAGTTGTTGAAGATGAAGAAGTGTTGGAGGATGAGCCTGAAATTTTGGCGCAAGAAGTGGAGGAAGATACCGAAGTAGAAAACATTCCAGAAGAAGTTCCTATGCCAACGGATGATGTAGATGAAGAGCCTGTTATCGAACAAGTTGTAACAACTCCTGAAGAACCCGAAATTTTCACCATCGTTGAAGACATGCCCGAATTTCCTGGCGGTCAAGCCGAACTCTTCAATTTCATTGGCAGCAATGTGAAATATCCTCCAATGGCCCGTGAAAATGGCATTGAAGGAACGGTTTATGTCGGTTTTGTGGTCATGGAAAATGGCAGCATCCAAAATGTGCAAATCAAAAGAGGTTTGGCTGGCGGTGGAGCAGGTTGTGATGCAGAAGCGATGCGGGTCGTCAATGAAATGCCCAAATGGAATCCTGGCAAACAACGTGGAAAGCCTGTAAGAGTGGCATTTACCCTCCCGATTCGCTTCAAGCTGAACTAAAATACAGCAATTTTCTCATAGTCAAAAGACACATAAAAACCTGAATCCCTTCAACTCCTGAATAAAAGGGATTTATGAAGACCGTTGGTGCATTTTGGTGTGTTGGCGGTCTTTAGAATTTAGACAATGGACGATGGACGACAGACGGAAGATGAAAGACTTTAAATCCTTGATAAAAAATGCAGTTTAATTATAATCAAACATTTACATCCTATATCTTTTGGACTTTGGACGAAAGAAGTGAGAAGCGGGAAGCAAGATGTAAAAATTTGGTAATCAATGATTTGCTTGTTTTTGTCGTTTAATCGTAAGTTGTTCATTATCAATTGATTAATATCCCACTTCTCGCATCTCTGCTCCCTCGTCCAAAGTCTAAATATCTTACGTCCTACATCTTTTGTCTTTCATCCAAAATATCCAATAATTATGCAACGAACAACATCCAGAAAACCAAACGAAATCAACGCCAGTTCGATGGCAGACATCGCTTTTTTATTGCTCATTTTCTTCTTAGTGACCACCACCATGGATGTCGACAAAGGTTTGTTAACCCTTTTGCCGCCCTATGAAGTCGGAGAAAACAACGCCCCCGTCAATGATAGAAATGTATTGCAAATACTGGTCAATGCCAAAGATGAACTGTTGGTAGAAGGGGAACCCATACACATTCGAGATTTGAAGGAAATCAGCAAAATACACATCAACAACTACGGTAAAAACCCCAAGTATTCGGATGCGCCTGATGAAGCGGTTATTTCCCTCAAAAACGATAGGGGCACTTCTTATGAAAGATATGTTGAAGTCCACAACGAAATTCGGGCTGCTTACAGCGAACTCCGCAATGAGTACAGTGAGCGAAAGTTTGGATTGGATTACAAGGAATTGGGTGAAAATCAGCAAAAAGAGGTGCGACAGGAATATCCTTTACGCTTGTCAGAAGCAGAACCCGAAGATTTTGGAGGAGTGGGAACGGAGTGAATGGTAGTGTAGTTTTTATTCCACCACCAACTTCCCACCTTCAACTCGCTCTCCTTCAATTTCAACACTATACAAATAAACTCCGCTCAACCATTCTCCAACCTCCAATATCAAACTTGAACTCCCAATATCCAATATCCTATTATCTATCAATCTCCCCAAATAATCATACACCTTCAATACGCCTTCTTTCGGAATTTGATACTCAATAGTAGCCTGCCCTCTCACAGGATTGGGACTAATCTGCAAAAAACCTCTGTGTCTCTGTGCCTCTGTGTTCTCAATATCCACCACCGTCTCCACACAACCCAATTCCTCACAAAAATTACCTTCTTCGTCTATGGTGACGAGCCAACCATGTTGTGGAGTATTGTGCTTCCATCCCGTTAAAACATAGCCTCCTTCAATTTTATCTATATCCCTAACATAGTTATCTGCAAACAAATCAGAAGTAATGTGTTTCATCCAAAGTAGATTTGCACTACTATCAAAGTTCATTATCAAAGGATAGGTAATATAATCATCTGTAAGTTTAAAAGAAACTCCAATAAATCCACCATCTTCTCTAAAAACAAGAGGAGTCTGTATGGTTGCATCATGAGTACCTATAACATACTTTTTTTCCCATATAATATCCCCTTCTGTATCTAATTTAGCATAATAATTTTTCTTAATATTATTTTCTCTAACTCCACCTTCTAATAAGAAATTTTCATTTTCCAAGACATACATTCTACAAGCAGGTTCATTTCTGCCAAAACCTATGTTTTTTTCCCAAATTTGGTTCCCTATACTATCTATTTTGACAATATACATATCATCCGCATTATCTTCCGTATCACTCACACCTCCCAATATATAACCTCCATTTATGGTTTCTGCTATAGTAAAGCCCAAACAAGAACGCTTTAAACAATAATGATTTTCCCACTCTACTTCCCCCTCTGCATCCGTTTTTATGGTATAGATAGCTATTTCCTGTTCACCAACCTGCAAAGTTCCAACAATGGCAAAACCTCCATCTTTGGTTGTAATCACTCCTCCTGCTGAATCAAAACCTTCATTTCCATAGTGTTTTATCCACAAGATTTCACCCTCTTTGGTAAATTTTACCAAGACAATTTTTGTATTGGTTTCTGAAACAAATTTACCATGTAATACTGCCAAATGACCGTCTGATGTTTCGATAAAATCATTACCTCCACTCAAGCCATCCGTAGTATCCAATAGGTGATGGTTTAGTACAGTTCCTTCTTTATCCAATTGAGCAAAATGAAGAAACCTGTCTTCTATACCAGATATTCCAACTATATAATAGCCTTCATCAAAAGGAATAGTTGCCCTTATAGATTGATTGGATTCATCTATTGTTACTTTTTTATTGAAAAAAGTAAAAGGTTGAGAAAAAACTAAAGATGTATTTGTTGTAATTACAAGCAAAAAAATAAGATAAGTTTTATTTGACATAAAAATACTATTATTTAAAATAAAAAACCAGTAAGCACTTGATTGTACTTACTGGTTTTTTATCATTTTTATTGGACTATCACCAACTCCCCCCGCCGCCGCCGCCGAAGCCACCGCCACTAAATCCACCGCCACCCGAAAAGCTGCCGCCGCTACCACCAAAGCTGCTACTACCGCCACTACTCGAAGGATAAGACACAAAGGTATTGCCCATTTGTTTCATGCCATTGCTCAGGCTGTCCATGAATACATGCGTATTGAAGTTGTTGTAACTGCCTTGGTACCAATTCGGTTCAGGCGGTTGAATGGACAAACCTTCAAACTTTGCCGCCCACTTATCCGCCAAATCAAATACGATGGCATAAGGCAGGGTTTTGTCGAAATAGTTGGGGTCTTCTTTGAGGAAAGTTTCGAGTTTGTGGGCTTCCGCACTTTTGACAAACTCCCTAAAACCCGCCAATTTTTTGTACAGGTCCATCCCAATCGGTGCTTTTTTGGGCATGATTCGCCCAAAAATCAAGAGCATAATGCCCGATAGGAGAACGGTAATCGCAATGTCGCCTAACTGAAATTGATTGCCTGCCCCAAAGCCAAAAACAGCAGCAATCAAACCGCCTACCAATGCCATAGTACCAAAAACCAACATAGCAGTACCGCAGCCTCTTGTTCTCGGCACATAAAACGAGCGTTTTTTGATTTGCGTTTCCAGTTCCTCCCTTGCTTGCTGCATCGTAGTGTGGAACTTATTGGTTAGACTACTTAGCAGAATCGTATTGCCGCTTTTGAAGATGCCATTGAAGAGGGTGTTTTCGTAGGTATGAGCATTGACGGGCAGTTCTTTGAGTTTTTGAAATTCAAAATCTATTTTCTCCGACAAACCCAAAAACCTTTCCTCTCTGATTTCCTTGATTTTCAGATGTCCATTGGTCGCCCAATACGGAATCAATGCCAATAAATCTCGGTCGTGTAGTTTGTCGTCAATCAAAATTCCCGATTCGGCAGGGGTCAGCTCAGAAGGAGGACGGTATTGCGTAGCGACACTGAACTCTTCGTCCTTTCCTTTTCGCAGCCAAAGCCAATACAAGCCACCAAAAATGAAGAAAGGCAAAAACAAAATCCAATTGTTTTTCCAAACCAAATTGAGCCAGTTCAACCAACTGCTATCGAAAAAGTCTTTGGGTACAAGGATTTCGTAATCAAGGCGTTCACGCATCAGCATCATCTCTTTGGTGTTGATAACCACCGTATTCAAGTCAGTGCGTTTTTTATCAACCGATATGGTTTTGCCATTTCCTTTTACGATTGCCTCGACTTTTGAGCCGCTTCGACCTTCTGGAAAATGCAGGGTGACGGTGGCACTTTCGACAGGTTCAGGCCATTGCCAATATTTACTCAAAGGGTTGTCAAATTGCAGAAAATCAGGACTATTTTTTGCAGCCAAAAAATTGCCATAGGTTTCGTATTCCACTTCAAAAACCCGTTCCGTTCCCATTTCCACATCCTCTGTATTGAGGTAAAAAGATTGGTATGCAGCATTGTAGGAGATGTTTTCCCCTTTCACCTTTTGAAGTCCATAGCGGTATTCTCCTCCAATGATTTTGGGTGTACTTAGCGGACTTTGCCAGCCAATCGTGGGGTCAAAATCTCGGTAAATGGGATAGGTCGGCTTCAAAAAATGAATGATATACGTTTCTCTGACCTTTGCAGTTCCATTTTCTGAGAAGGTAATGTCTGTGTCCAGTTTTTTGAGGTAGTATTTATCTGCAATGACCGACATGGGCAAAGGTTTTTTCTCAAGATAGTTCTCTTGAAAAGCAAAGACCGCCGAAACGCCCTCTTTTGGATTTAAAGCCCTTTGGCTCTGTCCTTCCAATACCTGACCGTCAAAAGATTCGGTAAAGACTTTTTCTTTTGCACCCAAACTTCCTGCAAATACTTGATAGGCTTGTTTTTCGGCGGGAATAAATTGGGGTAGTTCAATGCGGAAAGAAGATTGAAGGATTGGCACATCCCATTCAGTACCAATGACATTCCAATAAAATTCGCTGTGATTTGGGAAAAAATTGATGGCATTATAGACCTTGAAGTGAATCTTGTATTGCTGCTTTCCTTCAATGTATTTGTCTGGTGAGCCAATGCGAATGTTCAAATATCCTTCGCTTTTCACCTCTGTATATTCCCAATTTTCAACGCTGATGCTGTCCAGATAAATGTCGTAAATGAGTCCTTCTCTTTGCGCTTTTTGAGTGCCTTGCGGTAACGGTTCTACTTTGTAATTGACGGGAATCGAGCGAAAAATGCCCCGCCTTTGTTCTTTGAATACTACGTCAATGGTTTCGTGTACCCAAAAACTACCATCTGTTTGTAGTTCGATTCGCACGTCGTAGTTTTCGATGTCAAAGTATTCGGCAAAAGCGGATAGGGAACAGAGTAGGATTATGAGAAGGGTAAAAATTGCGTTTTTCATTGCAGGGAGCAGCTTGTGATTGGAAAAATGAGAATTTATCAACAGATACGAGAAAGAACACAAGATAAAAAAAGACGCAAGACATAAGCACTTCGTCTTGCGTCTCACGTCTTTTGTCTTGCATCTTTTACCTCACGTCTTAAAAGTGAACCTGAACGTTTTCACGCTCTTGTGCTTCTACTTCAAAATATTCGTAAGGGTTGAAGTTGAACATTTTGGCAACAATCATGGAAGGGAAAGTTTCAACTGCATTGTTGAAGTCACGAACAATGGCATTGTAGTAGCGGCGGGCATTTTGAATATCGTCTTCCACAGTATTGAGCGTTTCCTGCAATTGAAGGAAACTGGTGTTGGCCTTCAATTCTGGATAACTTTCTACCACCAACATCACTTGCTTCAATGCGCTGGTCAGCATATTTTCGGCCTGTGCTTGTGCGGCAACGCTGCTATTTGGGATATTGACCGCAGCATTTCGTGCTTGCACTACTTTTTCAAAAGTTTCGCCTTCGTGTTTGGCATAGCCTTTCACGGTTTCTACCAAATTGGGAATGAGGTCATAACGGCGTTTGAGTTGCACATTGATGTCGCTCCATGCGCCTTCTAAGCGGTTGCGGAGTTTGACCATATTGTTGTACATGCCCATCAAAACGATGCCAATAACAACGAGTAAGATAATAGGAATAAACATGGTATTTTTGTTTTTAGTGAGAAAAAGGTTTTGTGTAAAACTCAAAAAACAAATTCAAGCTCAAATTCAAAACAAACAATGGAAGTTGATTTTCCTTCAATTTTGAAGTTGGGAACTTATTTTGCAAGCATTACCAATATTAAAACGTTTCTAAGATACTATTTTTTCTACAATTTTTACAAAATAATATAAATTCTAACAACTCCAATCATTATTATTTCGCTTCATTCAAACTCCAATTGTAATCCAAATAATCCACCGAAGCATTGGCGTTTATCTTGGTGTCTGAATATTTGTTGAGGAAATCAATCAGCGTACCGTTTTTGGTGAAGTCACCTTCAAACCACTTGAATATCTTGGATATTTGTATGTTGTTGCTGGTGATTTTGTTTTTGGATGGATCGTTGATAAATAGGCGGGCTTGTTGGTCTAACTGTTCATATAGTTTGTCTGCGGTGAATGCAAACTGTGGCAAAGCAGGACAAGAAGCAGAGGCACAATTGACTCCAACGTGTATGCGTGGGTCTTCAAAACGCTTACGTAAAAAATTGTGTTCGATGTTATTGAGGTCGTATTTTGCTCCTTCAATCTCAATGAATTTGATATCCCACGGTGAATTTACAAAGGAAATACTGGGACCAGAAGTCACATCTTTGATACTTTCAACGGGATAGTTGTCGAGAATCAGTTGGACGGTAAACGCATTGTAGGCATTGATCCAATAAGCCATCTGTTCTTCTTTCGACCAGTTTTTGTCGTTTGGATGGTGTTCGGATACTTTTTGAAGATAGGTATCCAATTTTTTTCTATCTGTTTGAAATCCTTTGTAATCGACCAAACCTTGATTGTTCACATGCACTTTTAACAAACTATCCCAAGTTTCGTGGGTAATTGGGTCAGATTTTGAAGATATTTTATATTTTGGAGAGCAACCTATTAATAGGAATAAACTCAACAACAACAAGCTCGCTTTTTCGATGCAGTTTTTGAAAGTCATAAATGATAACGTTTTAAAATAATGATTTGCAAGTAATAAACAGTTTTGTTTATGTATTGACCATGATTTAAACGCCATCTAAAGAAGAAGGTTTTGTTTACTTTCGTCTATTGTTGGACAGTTGAAGTTGAGATACAGCTAATATAGAAAAACTAGAGCCGTTTCAACAAATCCTCTTTTTTCTTCAAAAACTCTTCCTCTGTGATCACTTCTTTGTCCCGTAGATTGCCCAATTTTTCGAGTAGCGCAAATACATCTTCTTCGCTTGCAGTTCCTTTTTTGTTCTTTTCTCCAGCAGGTTTTGGGTTCACAGGTGGTTTGTCGTTCATAGTTGCTTTTCTACCACCTTGTTCCTTATCCAGTTTACTCACATATTCTTTGCCTTCTTCAAAAGCTCTGGCAAACAAGTTTTTACCTTCCTCCAAGTCAAAGTCCAAAATAGTGCGTCCACCTTCGAGATTGGTGATAAATACCTGCCCCAAAGCATAGGTCGAAGCTCCTGAAAGCACTGCCATAGATACGCTTCCGAAAAATGTGCCAACACCAGGAAGCGTTTTCACTGCACTAGCCCCCAGTCGAGCCAAACTGCTACCTGCCAAGGCGGTAATGGCATTTCGTGCCAAGTTTTCGGAGAACCGCACATCATAGAGTGTACACAAATCTTTGAGCATACTCATCTGAACAGAGGTGACAGCAATCACATCTACAAATGGGATTGGCAAAGTACCTGCCCCCATTGCCATAAAAATATTGTGGTTTACAATATCTTCTGCTCTATCTTTTCTGGTTAATTCGTCCATCGTATTGTTTATTTGTTTTTTTTAATTAATCAATCACCTGCTCCAATACCTTCAATGGTTGGATAAAATTACCTGTTTTTTGCGTGTCAGTAGTTTCAATACCTGTATCCTTCAAAATTTCATAGGCTTCTTTGGTGGTGATTTTTGGATTGACTGCTTTCATCATTCCCAACAATCCTGCTACATAAGGAGTTGCCATTGAAGTACCACTAAATACTTGGTAATCTCCACCAGGATAAGTAGATAAAATATCAACTCCAGGAGCTGCAATACCCATTTTTACATCATCAATGGTATTGGAAAACTTGGCTCGGTTCAAGTCGCTGTCCACTGCCGAAACCGTAATCACACCTTCACAGTTTGCAGGGGTAAATTCTTTGGCACTCATATTGGAGTTTCCTGCCGCTACGACTACGATTGCATTGGCTTTGTTGGCATATTTTACTGCATCATTGTAGGCTCTTTGTGCCATGTCATTGGAACGACCTCCCAAAGACATCGAAAGCACATCTGCCCCAATATCCGCCGCTTTTATCATCCCATTGATGATGCCTTGTTGAGAGCCAAATCCGTAGTCACTTAATACTTTGATGCTTGTAATCTGCACAAAATCATTGTTGGGAGCATAGGAAGCTACTCCAATTTTGTTGTTGGAAACAGCACCTGCAATACCCGCACAGTGTGTGCCATGTCCACGTTTATCGCTGTCATATTTTTTGAGAGTCGTCACATAATTGTCCTTCAAATCGGGATGTTGTCCATCTACTCCCGTATCCAATATCGCTATTTTGGCGACTTTGGTAGGTTTTATTTTGGCTTCATTCAAAAACTTGTAGGTATCGTTCATTTTCATCCATTCAAAACCCCACAATTCATTAACCCGCTCATCGTCAATTACATATTTGATTTGATTTTTGGGTAACTTATTTGATTCCAATGGGTCAACCGACACGATTTCGTTGTATTCCACCCAGTCTATCATTGAAGTCATTCCTTGGAGTTGGTTGAAAACTTCCACTACTTTGTTTTCATACTGATCGGCAATATCTACCACATAATATTCGTCCAAATTGGTTCGCTCAGGATGTGCCATTTCGGGGAAAGCACGCTGAATGTTCACCTCATATCCAGCCAGAGCTTGTTGGATATCCTTCAATTTGTTTTCGTCTTTGATGTCAAACAACAACTCTCCGTTTTGATCAATCGGCACTTCTAATTGGGCTACAACAGTTGTTTCTTCTCCTCCCAGTTTGTGTTTGCTAAACGATTTTTCGAGTACGGCAGGAGCATACAACCACATCATACCTCCCAACAAACCCATGAACCACAGTCCAAACCATGATTTTTTGATGGCTACTTTGGTGGTAAGCCAAGTCAAGATGTGCAACAATCCTAAATCTCTAATCAACAATACAACGATGTTGGTTTCGGCATATTCGGCATTGTAAAACACATTGAAGAGGTAAAACCCTGTGGCAAGGAAAAAGCCAATTTTGGGAATCCATGCCCAGAACTTCCGCCCTCGTACATCAAAAAACGACCAGAAAATGGCAAAGAATAGACTGGCTAAATAGCTAATCGAATATAGGGATAACATCATGACTTATATTATTTTGTAGTTGGTGATTTCCATGGGGTTGCCCCACATGACTGTTGAAAAGAAGTCGTCTATGGTATTGCCGCTTATTTCTACCTTCAATCCCTCTTTTTCAAGAGCAGAAGGCATATTGACGGGCAGCCATTGTTTGCCATTGTTGGCTTCAAGGCCCCAAAAACCCATTTCTATATTCTTGTAAACAACTTTTCCTGTGAAATTGATTTGACTCATTGTAATCACTATTAGGTGATGCAAAGTACCTGTAACAGTAAGATAATGATTTTAAAGAAGAAAAAGTTCCCAAAACGAGGGGGAGAGGTAGGTGAAAAAATGTTAAGGGGATTGGGGTAAGATGGAGGATTTGTGCTGTTTTTTTTTATTAGAATCTTGAATAACGGTACTGACCATTCTATTTAGTCTAAAAAAAACTTTTGACTCAATATGTGAAATTTAATCTAAAGATGTTTTATTGTAAATTGGCGAGGTATTTATTTGCCAGTAATTATTTAATTGTCAATAATTTATATTGAATTTATCAAAGAATACAATAGCTTGTCTTTGGTTTTTGAAGATGTAATGGCAAAAAAATATGTTTGTTTTTATTTAAGAATTAATCTACCTTTAAATGTTTAAAATAATGTGGAATAACCAAACCGACCACTTTTGCTTTAATCATATAAACGAATAACTATATGAGTGTAAGGTTTTTACTTCAAGTATTTATTTTCTTTTTCTTATCTACATGTCAAATTTTAGCACAATCCTGTAATAGTTTATCTATATGTAATGATGATGGTTGTGGTGGTGGATTTGTAAATTATGTAGCCTCAGGGAGTAATGTTTTTTGTGAAGGAGGAAATGTCACTTTAGAAAATCAAAGCTCAATCAGTGACTTTCAAGAATTTGTTATCGATTGGGGAGATGGCATTGTTGAAACAGTACCAAATTATAATAATGTAGTGCATACTTATAACTATGAGGATATAGATCCTTGTGAATCAGAAGGGAAATTTGATCAGCAGGTATGCTATGTTGGGAAAAAAAGTTGTTCTTCAGGAGAATCCTGTAGTACACAATCTACATTTATAACTGTGAGATTGCGTCCTGTTGCAGAATTTAACTTTCCGGATGAAGTATGTATAGGTGAACCTGCCAGCTTTAATGAACTAAGTTGCAATGCAACTACTTTTGCTTGGAACTTTGGTGATGGAGGTACATCCACATCAGAAAATCCAAGTCATACTTACAATTCACCAGGGATCTATACTGTTAACCTAACAGTAACAAACAATTGTTCTTCTCATACAATGCCTCATATAGTAAAAGTAGTATCTCCTCCAGAACCAAATTTCTCTTATACTGCATCAAACGTTACTAAGTGCAATCCTCTTAAACTTACTTTTAGTAATTCCTCTGATACGATAAATGCCCCTACAGAATGGAGTATTACTCCCAGTAATGGATGGAATTTTACAGATACTATTCAGACTGTAAACTCTACACATATTGAAGTGATATTTACCTCTCCTGGAGAATATATTGTTGAACTAGTAGGAACAAATAAATGTGGAACAGTAATAAAAGAAGAAGTTATTGAAGTAATAGCAAGTCCCACCGTTTCTTTAGCCACAATCCCCAATCAATGCAGCACTTCTTTTCAGTATTGCCCTGCTTCGAGTGTTACGTTTAACGACTATGTGGAAAGTGTCACTTGGGAATTTCCTGGAGGCAGCCCTTCTTCTGCTATGGGAAAAAACCCAGGATGTGTAAACTACAATACACCAGGAAATCATGAAGTTAAGGTAACCGTTACAAATAACTGTGGGTCAAATGTAGCTACTCGTTCCTTTATATTGACAGATCCAAATAGTGGTTCAAACCTAAATCCACAAGCTTTTTGTGTCAATGATGGACTTTTTAATTTGGACACAGAGGTATTGGCAGGAGATTGGAGTGGCCCTGGTGTAAATAGTCAAGATAGGTTCAACCCTACTTCTGCGGGTTCTGGCATACATACTCTGATTTATACTTACACTGAAAATGGTTGTGACATTGAAAGTACCCTTCAAGTAACAGTTAATGCACTTCCTACGGTCAATGGTGGAAATTATGGTGTGATTTGTTTGGAAGATGCGCCTATTCAATTGAAGGGAACCCCAAGTGGAGGAACTTGGGAAGGAGAAGGCTTGTCGGGCAACGACCCTATTACTTTCGACCCCAATGCAATGGGCACGGGTTCTTACAATTTTACCTATACTTATACTGACCCCATTACTACCTGTACGAATACCGATGTGGTTGGTATTCAAGTTCAAAATGTGGAAGTAGATATAAGTGCCAACGAAACTTCTTACTGTAATAGTACTTCATCTATTCAATTAACGGCTTCTCCAAGTGGAGGAGATTGGTCTGGAAATGGGGTGGCAGCGAATGGAAATTTTGTACCCTCCAATGCAGGAGTTGGTACACATATATTGACCTACACTTTCACGAATACAAATGGTTGTACTGATTCTAAAACACTCGAAGTAACAGTGTCACAGGCAGAAAACATCAATGCAGGTGAAGATATGCAATTTTGCGAGAACGATGAACCCGTGGTTTTAGAAGCCATTGAACCTGCAAATGGGGAATGGTCTGGAAACGGTGTGACAGATGGAATGTTCAATCCACAAAACGCGAATATTGGTGACAATATAATTACATATTCGTTTGGGACAGGAACTTGCAAAATTATAGATACCAAGATTTTTAAAGTGGATGCACTACCGACAATTACCATCAACTCTATACAAAATGTGTGCATAGATGCTGCAAATTTTGAACTTAGCGACTACACACCTTTGGGAGGAACTTGGTCGGGTACGGGTATCGTGGATGGAAACTTGGGAACTTTTTCGCCTATTGAAGCAGGCTTGGGAACAACTGAATTGACCTATACTTTCACAGACCCTACCACAACTTGTATCAATAGCCGCATCCATCAAATCAATGTATATCAAGTTTTGGTGGATGTGAGCGAAAACAGCACTACCTACTGCAATACAAACAATACCTACAATTTTAGTAGTCAAGTCACTGGGAATTTAAACGGAGGAAGTGGTGTTTGGGAAGGAAATAGCATTGACAGTGAAGGTATTTTTAATCCTTCTTTGGTAGATGTTGCCATTGGTATTGATACGCTTATCTATACTTTTATGGATGGTTTGGGTTGTGGTAATAGCGACACCCTAATTGTTGAAGTCATACAAGCACAAACAGTAGAAGCAGGTTTGGATGAAGAAATATGCAAAAATGGAAATGTTCTTATATTGAGTGGCTTTAGTCCAGAAGGAGGTACTTGGTCGGGAAGTCCAGCCATATCGGGCAACGAATTTGACCCTTCCTTATCTACTGCAGAGGATATCACACTAACCTATTCCATTGGAGAGGGCAGTTGTTTGGTTCAAGATACAAAAGTCATCACGGTTCACCCTATCCCCGTTTTGACTATTCCGAACAATATGTCTATTTGTTTGAACGAAGGAGCGGTCGACCTTTCTGCAAGTCCAGAAGGAGGTACTTGGTCGGGAGAAGGCATCACGAACTCAACAACAGGTATATTCACACCAACTTCTGCAGGAAATTTTGAAATTACTTATACCTATACAAACCCCACGACCAACTGCACACACTCCGAATCCTTCAACATCTATGTAGAGGGAATTCCTGACTTCAGTTTTGTAGCGAGTGAATTGGTATGTATCAATATACCCATTGACTTCAATGTGGAAGGAGGAGATGGCACTACTTGTATGTGGAATTTTGGAGATGGAAATACTTCTAACAATTGCACCACTTCACATACATATACCGACATAGGTTTCAAAACCATTTCGCTAACCGTCACTACTCCATTGGGCTGCAATGAAACCCGCACACAAGAAATTTTTGTATCACGCCCACCCGAATCTGACTTCACCCATAATGCAGACAATACTGATTTTCAATGTACTCCATTGGATGTCACCTTCAATAATTTAAGTAATTCATTTGGAACAGATGCCACTTATACATGGGACATGGGGAATGGAGATACTATTGTAGTGGAAAATACGAACGAACTGAATTATACTTACATAGGAGAATACATCATTTCAGACACTACTTTTTACATCACTTTAACAGTAGAAAATGCCTGTTCAACAGCCGTTTCTATAGATTCGGTCAAGGTAAAACCGACTCCACAAGTCCAATTCGGACCAAAAGTAACCAAAGTCTGTTCGGGTACACCGCTTGACTTCAACAATATTACGATTGGTAACCCTGACTATTTTATTTGGGATTTTGGAGATGGCACAGGTAGCACAGAAGTCAATCCTCCTCCTCATGCCTATTTCACGGGCGAAGAAGATACGACTTACATACTTCAATTGATTGCGGGAAATGAATGTGGAACAGACACTGTGCAATGGGATATTTTGGTAAAACCGAATACAGTCGAGTCTTTCTTCAATACAAGTGTAATTGAAGGTTGCGTTCCTCTGACGGTTGATTTTCAAGACTTTTCTACTGATGGGGTGAATTTATATTGGGATTTTGGAGATGGTAATTTCTCCAATGAAGAAACGCCTAGCAATACTTTTGAAGAAGCAGGCACTTACACCACCATGCTCATTGCAGATAACAATTGTGCTTTTGATACCTCTTTTCAAGTCATTGAAGTGCTGCCTCAGCCTACCATTGAAGGTTTTGTCTTCAAAGAAATAGCTTGTGTTGGAGAATCTGTTGTTTTTTCTGCTACCACCAATGATGCAATTTCAAGCTATACTTGGTATTTTGCAGAGGAAGATAGCAGCTTTCAAACTGCTCCAACCTATATTTTTACTACTCCTGGCACAAAGGAAATCACTTTGGTTATTGTGTCTGCTCTCAATGAATGCCCAAATACCTATACAACAAGCATTGAAGTCATTGATAGACCTATTCCTGTCTTTGAAACAGTACCTGCATTTGGTTGCAGCCCATTAGAGGTTCAACTTGTCAATTTATCGGAAAACTCAGTAGCTTACGAGTGGAATTTTGGAGATGGAAGTTCTTCAATTGAAGTCAATCCAAGTCATACCTTTTTCTCCACAACAGATACCATTTTTATTGTTACTCTGATAAGCACGAATGCGGCAAATTGCCAAGATTCTGTTAAACATCCTGTTACTGTAAAAGCACAACCCATAGCAGCTTTTTCGGCTTCCGAATATACGCACTGTGACGAGCCTGTGGTTATCAATCTATTCAATGAATCACAAGGGGATGCAGTATATGCTTGGTATTTAGATGGAGAATTGATTGCAGAATCTGTGAATACGGACGTTTTATTGGATGCCATAGGTGACTACGAAATCAAGTTGATTGCTACCAATAATTTTGGATGTTTTGACGAAATGGACACGATTATTCGAGTCATTCCCGAACCGATGGCATCAATAGCCAGCGATGTTTTTGAAGCGTGTGAAAAAGATGCTGTATTCTTCGAAAATACTTCAACGGATTACACGCACGTCTATTGGGATTTTGGGGATGGTGATACATCTACTCTATTTCAACCCTATCACCTCTACGATTCTGCGGGAGTTTATAATTTACAGTTGGTGGTCAGCTATGATGATATTTGCTTTGATACCCTGCAATTATCACAAGCTGTCCACATTGCAGAAAGACCAACAGCAGAATTCAATCATTCGAGTACAGATATACCTATTGCAGATTGTACGGTTACTTTTGAAAATGGCTCTTTTGAAGCCATAAAATGGTATTGGGATTTTGGAGACGGAAGTTCTTCAACAGAGGAACATCCTATTTACCGTTATTATGAAAATGGCGAGAAAATAGTGGTACTTATTGCAGAAAACAGCATTGGTTGTACGGATACCATTTCGAAAATAATTGAGTTTCCTTTCTGCAAAGGTTTGTTTTTTCCAAATATTTTTACGCCAGATGTTCTTGAAAAAGAGGTCAATGAGTTTAGACCAAGCGGTGTAGGATTAGAATTTTATCATGTCAAAGTATATGCAAAGAATGGGGAATTGGTGTGGGAATCTACGCTACTGAATCAAGGACGACCAGTAGAAGCATGGAATGGAATGTATCAAAATGTTGGAAAACCATTGCCACAAGGTGCTTATGCTTGGGAAGTAAATTACATTTTCAGCAGCGATATGCTTGACGGAAGAGAGGTATCTACTATTCCAACACGCTCAGAACAAGGCTCTGTTACACTCATCAGAGGACGATAAATTGCCGCTATTCATCCCTTCATCATCCATAAAATAAGACCAATGAGATTCAAAATATATATTTACACAATACTTTTATTTTTTTGCTGTATCAATATTCAAGCACAAGATTTTGCTTTTTCACAATATTACATGAATAAACTTTATTTGAATCCTGCTTATGTAGCTTCTGAGATAGGTGGACGCTTCAATGTCCAACACCGTCAACAGTGGCCAGGCATTTCACCTGGTTATACGTTTCAGATTACCCAATTGAGTGCGAGTACTACTTTTGGGTATTGCGATAGCAAATCTAAGAGTCCTATTAGCTATGGAATAGGAGTAACAGGAAATTTTGCTACGGAGGGAGAAGTTGCACTAAATACGCTTCAAGGCGCATTAGTGGGAGGGATTATTATAAGTGGTTTAGAAAAAAGTATGTTTCGTTTTGCAAGTTTTGGAGGAAAAATTCGCTACAATAATGTTTATTTAGACAACAATGGATGGATTTTTAGTGACCAAATAGACCCTGTTCATGGTCCTGATGCTACCTTACCAACAGTTGCTCTACTCCCATCAGACCTTACAACGACTTATATGGATTCGGGTTTTGGTGGAATCGTTTCTTTTGGAGATACAGAAAGACACTTTAACATAGGTTTTGCAATTGATAATTGGCAGAGTAAGGACAATTTATTGAACTCAGAAAACCCAAGCGTCAGACCTACCAAACAAATTCTTCATGGCTACGCTTACCTTCCTCTCCTCAATAACTTACTCAGTAAAGACAAACACAAATTGCTCATAAACGGAAAGTTTGAAAAACAGAGTGTTCTACACACTTTAAGCCTTGGTGCTTATTGGATTTATCGCCCTAAAGGGGCGATTGTAGAGAAACAAAAATATACCAATCTATTTGCTGGATTTCAATATAGAAATAGAGATTGGGTAGATTTCAAAACCCATACCAATGCTTTTGTAGCTGTTATTGGTGCAAGAAAGAAGACCTCAAGTGCAATACATCAGTTTAGTTTTAGCTATGATGTTCAGACAAGCGGTTTAACGGGTTCACAAGGAGTGTTTGAATTAGGTTATACCTTTTCTTCTGAGTATGGGCTTTTTGGGTGTGGTGGAAAGGGAAAGTCAGGAGGTTCAAAAAGAAAAAGTAAAGGACCTTCGGTTAGTTGTCCTATATAATTTTAAGTAGGAAGACAGATTAAAGAAGCGAGAAGTCAGACTTCAATACTTTGATTACAAAAGAGTTGAAGGTTCTTTTGTGTAAAACTATTTTTGTCCTGCTACTTAAAACAAATAATTTTCACTCAATTCTATAATTTTCAAAAATGAAAAAATTAATCCTCATTCTATTTATTTTTTCCTCTATTTGTTGTGACAAAACCCTTGCACAAGAAATTTATGTTGATGGTCAAAACAAAAATTATATTAAAGTAAGAAATGATTTAGGCTACACGCATAAATTTACTTTACTAAATAATGAAACAAAGTCAGAGAAAGAAATTTATTTAACCCCAAATAGCTCTGGAAGATTCGATTTAAAACTTTCAAGAAAAAATATAAAGAAGTACTCAATAATAACGACTTACGATATTAATGCTTACAAACAGGACTTGAAAATAATACAAGCTAATTATGAAAGTAGAGAAAGACAAAGGAGGAATGATATCATAGGAGAATCTATTTTAAGAGGTTTGGATGAGTTTTTTACTGGGGGGAAAATATTTGGTTTTATTGATGTTTCTAAGTTGGTAATTGATGCTATTAATGGAAAAGATTTGGGCGAGTGGACAGAAGATTTAGCAATTACTTTGATTGAAAAGGAAATAGTCGACCAAATGGATACACGAGCTGCAAAAGCAGCTGCTACATCTGCTTTTGCTCTTAAAGGACTTTTGCAAGAAAAGGAATATAAAGATTTGGACAGACGAACAGATTTATGTATCGAAAGATTGGGAAAAGGTGTCAAGAGAGAAACAAAGCTTACAAACAAGATAAGAAGATACCCAAGATATGAATTGTCTATAGAAGGAACACTACCCTTAAAAAATGAATATACTTATACTCCAATTTCAGGCAATTTGGTTGCAGAGGAAGATTATAAAAAGAATGTAATGCCTTATTCTATTCGCATGAATCATTTATGGAAAAGCAACAAGTCAAGAAGTATTTTCTACATTCCTATGAGTTATAGCCAATCTCCCTTGCTCATAAATTCTCTTTTTCCAGAAACAGCTTTATCTTTCAACCATATTGATTTGTGCTTGGGGTATGGATATAGAATCATTGGTAACCCCAATATTGGATTAGATTTGAATTTGGAAATAGGCGGACGGGCTAATTTTCGCAATTCATATTCTAATGTTGGTGGTAATGATTTTGGAAAGATAGAGTCGTTTGAGTATGATGAAATAAATCCGTTACTAAATGGAGGAATTACTTTAGACTTAAAACTATTTAAACTAATAGGTCGATACTCATATACCTTGCAAATTGACAATAAACCAAAAAATACAATATCAAACCTTACGGCTGAATATTATCAAGTAGGTTTGGCAATTCCCCTATTTAAAAAGTATAAATTTTATTAAAAAATATGACAAAATCAACTCTATCAAAGTCAGTCATTTTTGTATTCTTCCTTTGTTTCTCTTTCACTGTATCAGCCGACAGCTTCAAAATGCTCACTTGGAACATTCGTGATTTGGGGAAAACCAAAGACGATAATGAAATCCGTACCATAGCTTATGTATTGAATGACTATGATTTAATTGCCATACAAGAAGTCGTTGCCAAAGACCCCGGAGGGGCACAAGCTGTTGCCCAAATTGTAGATGATTTGAATCGCATGGGTAGTAAATGGGACTATCAAATAAGCGACCCTACACGTAGCCCATCGTCCTATATCAGTGAGCGTTATGCCTTTATTTGGAGAACCTCAAAAATTGAAGCAATTGGTAGGGCTTTTTTAGATTCCGAACTTCAAAGTATTTGTGATAGAGAGCCTTTTATTGGTCAATTCAAAGTGAAGAATAGTGCTAAGCCCTTTTTTGTTATAAATTTTCATTCCAGACCACACAATAAAAATCCAGAAGGGGAAATCAAATATTTCGACCAATATCCCCAAAGAGTAGGTTCAGAGACGGTTTTTATTGCAGGCGATTTTAACTTAGACGAAAATCACCCTGTTTGGAGCAGCCTTTATGAGAATGGATTTACTTCTTGTCTAACAAATAGTCCTACAACTTTGAAACAAAAATGTGTCAATGGTAATTTTCTTAACCATGCCATTGACAATATTTACTTCAATCAATCCCTAATAACCTTATTGGATGCAGGACGGGTAAATTTTGTAGGAGAATGTGAGCAAGTTGAAGAAGCACGCAATATTTCAGACCATTTGCCTGTATTTTTGCATTGTGAAATAAAATAATTGTTTAGATCCAAAAGATATAAGAACCGTTTATGTAAAAAGTAGTTGTTTGCTACAAAATTAGTTAGGTGCAGAAAGTTCTAATAAAAAAGTGGCAACTTAAATTTTTTAAGTTGCCACTTTCTTTGAATGATACTATAATGTATTTTTCGGGTGCATCCCAAATTGTCGCAGAAGCTAAAAAAAGCTATTTTTGAGGCACTAAATCAATAAAAATATGACAAAGGAAGAATATTTAGAATTGGCTTTATCTTATTGGGCATCATTTGAATCTTTGAAAAAAGAAGAAAGTTTTTATGACTATGAAAAGGGGTTTGAGGGAGTGATACTGAAATTTGGACAAGATTTATTAGAAAGTAGTATAAGTAAACCAGGAGAAGACCGTCGTAAAAAAAAACAATAGCAAGTCGATTTGGCTCTATCGCTATCGCCAAAACGCATATGTGGAGTAATGGTATCAATGGCTTTCAAGTAAGCCCTTATCTTCAAGAGTTACAAGCTTATGCTGGTCAATCGGATAACTATAGCGCAGCGGTGTGTGACTTAGAAAAATATCTACGTATAGAAACGAATCGTAGTCAAACAGAGCGAGTTACGAAGTATTACGCATCAGAACTTCAAAGTGTGAAACCTGTTTTACCAGTTGCTCAAAGAAAACTAAGTGAGTCTCTAAAAGAGAGTGTTGAACAAGAGGGGCTTGTCTATTCTATGATAGATGGGGGTATGCTTCAAACTCGTGAAGGAGAAAAAGGGAATGATTGGAAAGAAGTAAAGTTAGGGCGTATATTTACAGACCTTGACCACTATGAATTAGATAAGAATCATTGTTGGCTAAAGCAATCTATCTATGCTGCACATTTGGGTAGTCATAAAGATTTCCTGTGTAAATTTGAGCCATTAGTAGATATATTATCGCCGATAAATGAACGACTTGTTTTTGTTGCAGATGGAGCACCTTGGATTTGGAATTGGGTAGAAGAGTCTTATCCTAAAGCTACACAAATCCTTGATTTTTATCATGCAGCAGAGCATTTAAGTAAATTTGCTAAACTGTATTACAAAACAATAGAAGAGCAAAAAAATTGGTTGAACAAACAAAAAAATGCTTTACTCAATGATGAAATTAGTGTCGTTATAAAAGGGATTGAAGAGTTAGAAAAACGTGCACAAAAATCTGAAAAAGAACGAAATAGCCTGCTAAACTATTTGAGAAACAATGAGTTTCGCATGATGTATAAAACTTTTAGAGACACAGGTTTATTTATAGGTTCGGGAGCAATCGAATCTGCTCACCGAACAGTTATTCAAAAAAGATTGAAACAATCGGGACAAAGATGGACTTTAGATGGTGCACAGAAAATTATTGATTTGAGACTTATGAATATGAATCAACAATGGCATGAACTTATAAAATTGATACAAGCAAAGGAACTTGAATTATATAAAAAACAAGCATAAGGCGACAATTTGGGATGCACCCTATTTTTCTACGGGAGGTTATTATTCGTTATCATTAATACTTTCGATAAGTGTTTCATTGCCATTGTCTCCACTATTTCTTTGGTCAGGCAAAAAAGCACTGGTCAAAATACTCAAGACAAACAAAGCAATAATAAGTGTCCAAGTAGCTTTATCTAGGAAGTCTGTTGTTTGTTTTACACCTCCCATCATATTGCCACCGCCACCGCCACCAAAGCCAGCGCCTAAACCACCGCCTTTAGGATTCTGCACTAAGATTACCAACATCATCAACAGACAGATGAAAATAATGAGGATGGTTATAAATACGTACATAACTACAATTTCTTTTGAAGTTCAACAATTTTACCTGCAAAGTAACTGCTTTTTTCTGGATATTTCAAACTTAATTGCTCATAAATCTTTACGGCACGTTTGTAGTATCCTTGTTGAGCATATATTTCTGCCATTGATTCGGTACCTTCCAATGGAATGTCTTCTGCGTTAAGTTTTGAAGAAGTATTTTCATTGGCATTTACTTCCGACTGGAAATCAACAAATTTTTTAATTTCGGTTTCATCTTCTTTGCTCAATTTCACTTTTGGAAGTTCCTCTTTTTCCAAATCTCCTGTGAGCCAACTCTCAAAAGTTTTCTTCTTTTGTTTGTAGGATTCTACTTTAGCTTTTAGGCTCATGATTAGATCCGATTCTATTTCATTTTCGGGATGTGTTTCGTTGTTATTATCTTCTTCTTCAGTTTCGTCTTCATCGTCGTCAATGAACACATTGTCGTTGTTCTCTTCTAGTAATGACTGCTTGAGTGCTTCTTTGTCCTCAGCTATTGAGGCTCTGATAATGGAAGAATTGACTTTCATATTCTCATCCCACAAATCTTCATCCGCCTCTTCTTGCAGTTGTTCCATATCTCTTTGAATGATTTGTTGTACTTCCTTTTGAATCAAATCAGTCATATCCATTGTATTGCCGCTTTCTACTATGGGGGGGGCTTCCTTCTCCTCTCCGTCCAATGTCTTCAATTTTGAAGATAAGGCTTGCTCTACTTGCTTGCGAGCTTCTTCCGATATTTGCTCTGTATTCAAAATATTGTCTTCGTCCTCTGTGTCTTTCTCAAAAATATGCTTGAGTGCAAATTTGTCGTCTTTCTCATCTTCTTTCACTTCTTCAACAGAAGCTGGAACGATAGGCATTTGTTGATGGCTTTCTACTTCTACAACATCCTCTTGAGCAATTTTGAGTAGTGATTTATCCAATGCAGAAGTGATGGAACGTGCTGTATCTTCCAGTTTTTCGTCTATTGCAGTAGGTGAAGCAGGTATATTTTCAGCAGGTTCTTCTGGATCTTCAATAACTTCATTTGAAACGAATGTGTCTTCTTCATCCCATTGAAGTTCAATGCTTTTTTGTTTTGCCGCTATTTCTTCCTTCAATTTTTCTATTATAGTAAGTTCCTCGGTTTGCGTTTTTTCTTTATCAGTTACAACTGCTACCTTATCTATCTCAATCCCTTCGGTATCATCGTTTGGTATATCACTAACCTCGTTTTCCAGAAAATCTAATTTGTCTATTATTTCTTCTTCCTCTGGTAAATCTAAATGTTCAATCGAAACGACCTCTGTTTCTTGATTGTCTTTGTCTTCACTTATTAGTTCTAAATGTTCAATCGAAACAACCTCTGTTTCTTGACCATCTGCCTCTTTTTCTGTAATAATGAAAGGCAAGTCCTTTTTGTCCATTTGCAGGGTAGCATCATCTAAATCGGGAGAAGACTGCAATGCTTCCTCTTGTTGGTAGAGTAATTTGTATAAAACGGCACGATTACCTGCATAGATTGCCGCCTTTTGCACTATTTCTTGGTGTTCATAATGGTCTGTGTCCATTGATTTTTTAGCCCACAGAAGATGTGCTGTTTGAAAGAAAGGGTAATCTGCCAAAATGGTTTGTAAATCCCATGCAGATAGGTCTTGAAGAGATTTGATGTGGGTAATGGCTTCTAATATCGGTTGCTTGTCCATAATAATTGCGGTTATAACAATTCTACATTTGAGGTTAAAAAATGGGCAAATGTATCTACAAGGTACATAAAATTCTTTTTATCACCAATTAGAAAAGGCTTTGTTAAAAATATCGTCCACAATTCTATCCGTTATTTCGTCAATAAGACTGTTTTCTACATCGGTCAAATTTGCATCTCTGTCAAAATCAGAAAAGTGTGTGAAATTGCTCGACCAGTTTTCTTCGGTGATACTATTGGTATATTCCATTCGCACACTAATGGTCAATCGGTTCAGAGCTGCTTGATCGTTTGCACCCGAAGCTGCTGGACGTATATCGTATTGTGTGATGGTTCCGCTAAAAGCAGCATGTCCTTCTTCTGTTACCAAATCCAAACGGGCTTCCGTCGTGAATTTGTCTTTGAGTTTTTCCTCCAATGTTTGACTCAAGGAAGGTAAGACCAGACTTGCTTGGTTGGGTATTCGTTCCACACTGACCGTTTTTACATCTGGGTTGATAGAAGTTCCTGTAAACGAGTATTTAACTCCGCAAGCATTGATGCAGAATAATCCAATAAGGAGGCAGTAAAAAAGAATATTTTTCATTGGAAGTTTCAATTTTCGTACCTCTATATACGTATTTCTCATTTCGAAAAGTTGCTTATTTTGTAATTTGAATAGACCACATACACCTTTTAGACTTTGGAAGAAGGAACAGTGGTGCGAGAAGATAGTATTTAGCGTAGGTGATAATGAATAATAATTGCTTATTTCTCGTTTCTTGCCTTCAAAGTTCAAACATTCTCGCACCTTTCATTTAGCTTTTATGGCCTTTCAAAATTTGTGTTTTTTTGGGTATTTCAGTAACATTTACCTCTTTCCATTTATCCCTAATCCAAAATGGACTGTAAACCATAAAAAATAGCAACAAAACAATTCCTTCTCCTCCAATGATATACCAAGGCCATTCGCCCAAATAATCCAATATAGAAGCCGTTGGAGGTTTGTGACAAATATAATTGTAGTTGGCATCTAAAATATAATTTATCACAAAAGATAGGATCACATAAACTTGTAGTATTAGAAAAGATTTGAAAATACTACTGACAAATGGACGCATTCTATAAACAATCGTGGCATACAAAATGATGATTACCAAACCACAATGCACAATCCAAAAAGCAAAAAAAGTGTAATTGGGGAAACCATTGATGAGATGAGGGGTGAGAATCGCTTGTATAGTACCTGCTAAAATCCAAAAATAGAAAATTTCATAAAGTACACGGTGAAGGGTAAACATGAACAAAGGCAGCATTAATGCCATGAAATGACAAAGCACAAAGGGGAAATCCTCTGCTGGATTAAACACCCCTAAATACAAGCGAATCAACATCCAAGTAATTTGAGAAAACGCAATAAAAAGAGCCAAATTCAACCCTAAACGGTACTGTTGTGAAGGGGATAATTTTTTTGTAGCATATCGTATGATTGATACACCCAACACAATAGATATTAACAATACAACGATATGCTGTATGCCTCCTATATGGAAATCATTGTTGTTGTTTAGAAAGGGTGAATTCATGATATGGTAAATATACGAAGGAAAAAATCAAAGTGCAAGTACTCAATTCAAGTGCAATTTTGAACTTAATCCTTGAATATAGGAATTGTATCAGTTGCCCAAAAATTCCTTCAACTTGACCCATACTACAAATGCGTCGGGAGTATCCTTTGCCGCACAGTAGTAAGGGTGATTAAAATTCTTGAGTGAAAAATTGAATAATTTATTTTTACCACTTTCATCTTCTCCTGTCAATGGGACGACTACTCCTTGATACAAATCGCTGAATCGAAATTCCGTTTCCGAACGGCGGTCTTTAACCATAATCACATTCATATAATCATGAAAAAAATCATCTTTTGCTAAAGTTAATTTTATATTCCCTTTGTCCACTTTTTCGATTTTCAAACGATTGTTGAAAGTATCATAAAATTGTTCTGTAAAAATATCTTCGGGCCCAAAATACTTTGGTGATACAACACCTAAATCGTTGTATTTATCTCCCAATCTTACCTTTATTCTTTTATTCATCACAAAATTGAAACCTTCAATTGCATCCAATTCCTTTGGGTCAGTCGTTCCTCCTGCTGCAATAATATCCACGCCATTTGCTTCAAAACCATAACGAATACAGGATTTTATATCATATTTTTCATTTACATTCCATTTTACAGCAAAATCTTTAGCCGCCTCTCCTGCTTTCACGCCTTCACAAAATGCATCAAAATTGGAAATGGCTCTCGGAGCATCCCCATTTCTATAATATTCTAAAAAAAGCGCATCGCAGTTTTGGGCTACAAGCATTGAAGTAACACACAAACACAAATAAAAAAAGGCTATTGAACTGATTCTGAACATAATTTAACTATTTAAGGTTGAAAAATTAGGGTGTTAAGTAAAATATGAATACCATCATATTGCTGCGAATCTAGCTAAAAAACAGATGAACAGCAAATTTACTCGTTGTTCATACGCAATTAATGTTGTATCTTTATAGAATTGTCCAATACAAAATAACTTCACATATATAGTGTCTTCAACAAGCACCATCATCCAAAGATATATTGGTAACAACTCTACCACCAAAAGCCGAAGCAAAGGGCAAGGTATTTTCAAAAGAAATGCGTACGAATTGGAACGCTTAGATATTGATAGAGAAATTGCTATTTATAAAGTTGTCAGCGAATATTCTTTTGAAAAATACAAAGTATTGATTACCGACTTCAAAACGGGAGGTAGCATTGAAGCCGAATGTAGTTGCCCATATGATTGGGGAGGTATCTGCAAACATAGAATTGCAGCATTGTTGGCTTTGGAGAAGCAAATCAGAGAATTAGAGAGTACAAATGCGATTCAAGCCTACGACCAATCACATACGGTACTGTATATGCAAAGCATCAAAGAAAACATCATTCACCACAATATGGCGCATGGTGACTGGACAAAAGCCCGTCAATTGGCTAAAAATTCGAGAGCAGAAATTCGGTTTGCAGGCGACAGAATGGTGACTGCAACGGTGAAATTTAAAAGTGCAAACCACGGAGTCGAAATCAAAAAAATCGGGCAAGACAAAATCATTACTTCTTGTACCTGCAATGAAACCAAATACAAAATCTGTTTACACAAAGCCGTTGTTTTCCTGCAATTGAGGATGGAGCGAGGTGACAACGCTTTTGATTCAATACGTGATTGGACCAGCCGAAAAAACCAACTTTTAGCAGATTATGGCTTTAGCCTTGCCGATGATCTGACAGGAAAATTTGAGTTTGTCATGCACAAAGACAAACCCGAACTAAAAGTATTGGATAATTCACTCATAAAAATCAATGACTTAGAAAAGTGGGGCAAAAAATACAAGACAGTTGCCATCAAAGATAAATCCCTTCCCGTTCCTTTACAAGAAGGGCGATTGCGGCAGCCTGAAAAAGAAGTTTTAACCATTGGCTACATTTTCCACTTCGATGACAATACCTACATGCCTGGATTTGTCATTCAGGCAGTATGCGGAAAACTCAATGCACAAGGCAATAAAATATCGGCAAAACTAAACCCACTAACCGATGAAGTAGGCAATATTCCCAGCCGTTTTTTGGGTATTTTAGACGATAAAGACCGAAGCATTTTGCAGCTAATCCACGAACTCGCCCGAGAAGAAGTTGCCCACTATGCCTTCAGTCATTCGATGTGCAAACTTTCTACAATTGCCACATTTGGAGGCAGAACGGTTGCCTTATTGGAGCAAAAAAACCTAAAAGATACGGCTTACCAAGTCACACAAACCTACATCACCCAACGACTCCGAACACTTTTTGGACTGCTAAAAGACAAAATCACCTACATTAACATCCTTCCCACCCGTGGACTTCCTAATTTGAAAGATCTTCAAACCGTAGAAATCGCTTCAACAGTTGCCCACGTACATTTTAGCCTCTACAATAAGGGCAACTTGATACAACTTAGTTCAGCCATCAAATATGATGACAAAATCATTCCTATTGATAAAGTATTATTGGTGAGTCCACAAATTCTTTACCAAAATGAACAGCTTTTTTTGATAGAAAATGTGGAAGAATTGGATAGTTTGCAGCTCTTTTTAGAACATCCCAATATTTCGGTACGCAAAGAAAAACTATCCGAATTAATTAAAAATGTGGTAATCCCACTTCAAAGCAAACACCCCGTCGACATACAGTTGGATTTGGAAATCAAAGAAACTGAATCCTCTGCAAAAGCACAATTGTACCTCAAAGAAACCGAGGAATTTCTTCTTTTCCAACCCATTGTAGATTATAGCGGTCAGCAGTTAGAATTAGATGGTGCGGCTGAATGGGTCATCGAAAAAGAAGGCGAAATCACCCGAATGGCACGAGATACCGACTTTGAAAAATGGTTCAGTGCATTCATGCAAACCCTTCACCTCGACTTTATACAGCAAGCCACCGAAATTACGAATGGATTGTACTACTTTCTGAACTATGAGGAAGTAATGGAAAATGAGTGGTTTTTGGATGCCTTTGAAAAATTGGAGCAAAAAAACATTGAGGTATTTGGCTTCAAAAGCCTCAGCAAATTTCACTACGATTTGCACCGCCCAATGATGGATTTTGAAGTCACTTCGGGCATTGACTGGTTTGACATTAGAACCGACATCACTTTTGGCGACCAAACCGTTTCACTTAGAGAAGTGCAGAGAGCCTTGTTGAGAAACGAAAATTTTGTGCGCTTGAACAACGGTAAATTGGGAGTTTTGCCTGAAAAATGGCTGATAAAATACGCCGATTTATTCAAACTAAGTACCATCAAAGGCAAACAACTCCGCATCTCCAAAGTCCATTTTTCATTGGTAGATGAACTCTACGAAATGATTGACGATGAGGAGGTTCAAAAAGAATTATTTCTCAAAAAACAAAAACTCAAATCGTTTAGAAATGTCGAAAAAGTGCAAATGCCACTCAACATGAAAGCAAATTTGCGGGACTACCAAAAGGAAGGCTACAATTGGATGAATTTTTTGGACGAATTTCAATGGGGCGGATGTTTGGCAGACGATATGGGCTTGGGAAAAACCCTGCAAGTATTGACCCTACTTCAACACAAAAAAGAGGAAAAGCAAACCAGCACCAACCTCGTAGTTGCGCCAACTACACTACTCTTCAATTGGGAAAAAGAGGTCGAAAAATTCTGTCCCGACCTCACCATATTTCGACACCATGGCCCTTTCAGGGAGAAATCCACTACCGAACACTTTGCAGATTATGACATTATCATTACCTCCTATGGCACATTGACTTCGGATATTGACCTTTTCAGCAAATACCAATTTGACTACATCGTATTGGACGAATCGCAGGCAATCAAAAACCCCTCTACCAAACGCTACAAAGCCTCTCGGTTGTTGAAGGCAACAAACCGAATAGCCCTCACCGGTACGCCCATCGAAAACAACACCTTTGACCTCTATGCCCAGATGAATTTTTTGAACCCAGGGATGTTGGGTAGCATAGAGTTTTTCAAAAAAGAATTTGCCAATCCGATAGACAAGTACAATGATAACATAAAAGCACAGGCACTTCGCAAAATTGTGTATCCTTTTATCTTGCGTCGCACCAAAGAACTGGTAGCCAAGGAGCTACCCGAAAAAACGGAAACAGTATTGTATTGCGAAATGAATGGGCAGCAGCGAAAAGTTTATGAGGCTTTTCGAGACAATTACCGCCTCAAAATACTAGAGAAAATAGATGAAGAAGGAATGTCAAAAGCAGGGATGTATATTTTGGAAGGTCTGATGAAACTCCGCCAAATCTGCAATTCGCCTGCTTTACTGAATGATACCGAGGACTATGGCAAGGACTCTATCAAATTGAAGGAACTGATGGAACACGTCAAAGACATCACTGACAACCATAAAATCTTGGTATTTTCGCAATTTTTAGGAATGTTGGCAATGATTAAAGAACAACTTGAAAAAGAAGGAATTAAATATGAATACCTCGATGGTTCATTGACGGCTACTGCCCGAAAAGATGCGGTTAATCATTTTCAAGAGGATGAAAAATGCCGTATTTTCTTGATTAGCCTCAAAGCAGGTAGCCTCGGATTGACGCTTACCGAAGCTGATTATGTCTATCTCATTGACCCATGGTGGAATCCAGCCGTTGAACAGCAAGCCATTGACCGCACACACCGCATAGGTCAAACCAAAAATGTTTTTGCCTACCGAATGATTTGCCGAGATACCATTGAAGAAAAAATCATGAGCCTGCAAGAAAAGAAGAGGGCATTGGCAGAGGATTTGATTTCTACAGAACAGAGTTTTATGAAACAATTGAACAGGGGAGATGTAGCGTTTTTGTTTAGTTGATTAACGCTACCTTTGTATCTCAAACAAAGTAAACGACAAAACTGTTATAGGCAACATGGCAAAAATATCCATCAACATAAAGCAAGGTACACTACTCGAAAACGAATCGGCTCAGAAAGACATCATTGTGGGCATTGACTTAGGCACGACCAATAGTTTGGTTGCTTACATAGACACCGAAAGCGGCAATGCAGTAGCGGTGAAAGACAAAGGCGGTAACAACAAATTGGTTCCTTCCATTGTACATTTCAATATGGATAATGATGGAATCTTAGTCGGCAATGATGCCAAAGATTTCTTGGTGACACAGCCCGAAAATACCATTTATTCGGTCAAACGATTGATGGGAAAATCTTTTCAAGACCTCAAAGAACATAGTGATTATTTTGGTTATCAAGTGATTGACGATGATACCGAGAGTTTGGCGAAAATTCGGGTAAACAACCGATTTTACACCCCCATTGAATTGTCTTCACTCATTTTGAAGCAATTGAAACACCGAGTCGAACAGGCTTTGAATCAAGATGTTACCAAAGCAGTGATTACTGTTCCCGCTTACTTCAATGATTCCCAACGTCAAGCTACAAGAGATGCGGGGAAATTGGCAGGTTTGGAGGTGTTGCGGATTGTGAACGAACCAACGGCTGCAAGTTTGGCGTATGGCATCGGATTGAAGCAAGGAGAGGAAAAAACCATTGCAGTCTACGACTTGGGTGGAGGTACCTTTGACATTTCTATTTTGAGCATTGATAACGGTATTTTTGAAGTGTTGTCCACCAATGGAGATACTTTTTTGGGCGGTGACGATTTTGATCGAGCCATCATTGATTATTGGATTACTGAAAATGGACTGGATGCTGCTGCATTGAAGGACGACAAAAAAGCCATGCAAACGCTTCGATTGCAGGCAGAAAGTGCGAAAATTGAATTGAGTACGATAGACGGTGGACGGTGGACGGCAGACGAAAATGAGCCGCAATTGGAGTTGTCTCGCAGCAAATTTGAAGAGTTGATTCAGCCTTTGGTGGATAAGACTTTGGTGAGCTGCAAAAAGGCTTTGGCGGATGCTGATTTGACCATTGAAGCGATTGATGAAGTGGTTTTGGTGGGTGGTTCTACGAGAGTTCCTTTAGTGAAAGAAGCAGTGGGTGATTTTTTCGGTAGAACGCCACACGATGATTTGAACCCAGATGAAGTTGTTGCTTTGGGTGCTGCCGTTCAAGCGGATATTTTGGCGGGCAATCAAAAAGATATGTTGTTGATTGACATTACGCCTTTGTCTTTGGGTATAGAAACGATGGGTGGTTTGATGGATGTGATCATTCCCCGCAATTCGAAATTACCGATTAAGGCGGGTCGCCAATACACAACGCAGATTGACGGTCAAAGTGGTATGCGGATTACGGTTTATCAGGGTGAACGGGATTTGGTAAGCGACAACAGAAAATTGGGTGAATTTCACCTAACAGGTATTCCTGGAATGCCTGCGGGGATGCCGAAAATTGACATTAGTTTCGTGCTTGATGCAGATGGGATTACGAGGGTTCGTGCCAAAGAATTACGATCGGGAGTGGAGCAAAGCATTGAAGTGAAGCCGAGTTATGGTTTGAGTGAGGAGGAAATGTCGAAAATGTTGTTGGATTCTATTCAAAATGCTCAGTCAGATATGCAGGTGAGGGCATTGCAAGAGGCACTCAACGAGGCTAATAGTATGATTAGAAGCGTAGAGCGTTTTATCCAAAAAAATAGTGATTTGCTTGATGGTTCTGAAATGGAAGGCACAAACGAACTTTTGAATACTTTGAAGGAAAGTTTGGCTTCTAAGGACAAGGATTTGATTCACCAACACATTGAAGCCCTCAATGATTTTACCCGACCTTTTGCAGAACGGGTGATGGATCAGGCGATTGCAGTGGCGATGAAAGGTAAGAAGATTTGATTGGACGAAAGAATATCGTTACATTGCAATATAATAATAATTTTTGCATTAAAAAACAAGACAATATTCATTTCCTTTTTTGTGCAAAAAACGAAATTCACACCTATTCCTGCTTTTTAAGAGAACCTTTTTTGCAGGTTGGTGATTCAAACACGCCTCCATTTTGCATCAAATATTCTTTCATCTATTTCTCCTTTGCTAAGATTAGCTGAGTCCATGTTTATTCTATCTGCAAGTTGCGGAAGTGTGAATGGTTTCTAAATTCTCACACGCCTAATAAATTTACCAAACCACCAAAAGATTTTTGATTTTTTGGGGTCTAATAAGCAGGTAAGATATTTTACCCTACTCCTAAAATACATTCCACAATGAAAAAATTACATTGGTTTCCCAAGACTTTAGGCGTGTTATTTATTGCAGGTATTTTACTAATTTCTGTTGCTTATACCTTCAAAATCACCCAACACTACAAACTCTCTGCATTTCAGCAAATAACGGGCGATCACTACCTCATTCACCTCGATGCACAAGAATGTGGGATAGACATTGAAGGCAAATTGAAGCAAAAAAGCCTCTACGAAGAAACGATAGATGAAGCGCAAGACAAACGAATCATTCACATCAATGGCATTGCTAGCCATCACGTTGGCGAATTTCCGAATGAGGGCAACCCAAACACAATTCACGAACACGAATGGACTTTTTCGGTGCCGCTACACCCCAAAATGGCTGCTCAAACGACCAGTGGAAAAGGTTTTGATACAGGCGTATTGTTCAGTGGTGTCACCATTGACCCTTTCACGGGCGAATTTTTTATTGCTTCAAACGGACTCACCAACCACGAATGGAACATCACCACCTTAAACTCACTCGAAAATTTGGGCTTGGACTGCAACAATGCCCACGTCCAACCCGGCGGTAAATACCACTATCACGGCACTCCTTCTGCATACCTTCAAGAATTGGGGGCAGACGGTTTGGCAATGCTGAAAGTGGGCTATGCGGCGGATGGATTTCCGATTTACTACAAATATGGCTACAATGAGAACGGTGAATTGGTGGCGAATGAAAGTGGTTATCACCTCAAAAAAGGCCTCCGCCCTGGTGATGGAAAATCTGCTCCCGATGGTCATTTCAATGGGCTGTACTTCAATGACTATGAATACATAGAAGGCACATCTGCTTTGGATGCCTGCAATGGAAGATGGGGTAGAACGCCCGAAAATGAAAAGGAATATTACTATCTGATTACCGACAATTTCCCTTCTGTTCCCTTGTGTTTTGCGGGTACACCGAGCCGAGAACTTCAAAAACAGAGACCGCCAGTAGGAAGAGCGGAACGTCCGCCGCATCCTCCAAAGAGCGGAGAAAGGCATCCGCATCCACGTTTTTAGGGAATTTGTTTCCAAAAAGAACCTCAATTGTACTCTACAAACTCCTCAATACAATACAAGGCTATCCTACTTCAACAATCCTTCCTACAACTCAAACAAAAAATCTATCCGATTACACTCATTCACAAAGAATTATGAGTGAAAAATGGTCGTATTTTTCAGCAGCATCGCTGCGGCTCTGTTTGTAGAACGGTTCTAAAACATTCAGCTAAGGGGCGTAGCCTCGACACCAAAAAGCCGAAACTACGCTCCTAATGAATCAAATCCAAGCTATTTTTCTACACATCTGGGATTTTGATGAAATCGGAATAGGATCTTGACTACGCCCTTCTTAAATGTCAATATTCCATTCTCAATCACTTCACCCTCACCAAAATCCTCGCTGCCTCCACCTCCTTCATCGCCCCATAAATCAATGCCACCTCGTCCGCCTTTTTTGGCAACACTTGGTCGGTTTTCACCGTCAAATCCGAGCGAATCAGCAGCGTATAATCATCCTTTTGTTCGATACTGAAAATGTATTTCGCAAAATCATTCTCCAAAATCAAAGGTAAATCTTTGAAGGGTTTGATAGCGATAGGCTGCTCAAATTCAATCTGATAGGTGTAGGTATCTCTCCCTATAAAATCGGGATAATACGGCAAATCTCGATTTTTGGCTTCAAAACCATCGTGGTAAATATGATAGACCCATTTGTAAAGGTTCAGCTCAAAAGAAGTGTCCGAAACGGCGGTAATGAGGTTGGGTACGGTATAATCACACAAAGCCGTAGCCTTGAAAGGATAGACAGGTTCGTATTCCGTTTTTTGTCGATGGATTTTTGCATTTTCGTTTAAGTCGCTGATGTGGTGACTGTAGCGTTCATTGACGCTCGAATCAATGGCTTCGTATTGGTAAAAACCCCGCATCATGGTCGAATACTGCCCCGAAAGATTCACATCCGCTTCAAAGTGAACCAAAGTTGTTTCTAAGTCCACCTTTGCCAAAACGTGGTTGTAGCGAAAATTGTCCGATGCTTTGTTTTGAGGTGTGGGTTTGAATAAGATGTTTTTGTCGTTTTTATACGAATCCGTCATTTGAAAAATATGCAAACCCGAAGCATGTTGCAGGTAAAACGGCAATTCGTTGAGCGCATATCCAAAACGGTCTTTTTTGGGATACACATAGTGCATATTTTTATCAGTTTCCACTGCAAAAAGCTGGTTGTCACCGATAATCGGCAAACAAATATTGGAGTGAATCTCTCCAACCCGTTTGTCGGATAAGTGAACTTGGTAGTAATCTTCCTGCAATCGGTTCAAAATGCCTTGGTACAAAGTATTGCGGCTAGCGGTTCTCAATACTTTCAATTTCAGGTATTTCGGCAACGATTCTCGCTGTGAATCTGTCAGTCCAAAATAATCTTCAGTCGAAAAAGTGCGGTAAGGACTTTGTACCAAACGGTTGTTGAACACACCTCGGTACAAAACATTGCGGTGCATATCCTGTGTCAATCGCTCTCTCAACGATTCGGGTAGTTTGCCAATCCGCATATCTGTATTCGCATAATGATCTACATCTTGCTGATATCCAAACTCATCTGTGATGGCGGTATGAATGGAATACAATTTTTCAAGTGGATTTTTCTGAGAATATCCGCCTCCAAAATCCTTGTAAAAATTGTCGAGCATCCACTCTTTTCGGTTGATGGTGAAACCTCCAATACTGCGCTCATTGTACTTCCTAAAACCAATTAGTTCCTTGGTAAAATACCGCCAAGTATAGGGTTTGTATCGGGTAATGTGGTCGTTGTTCCAATCACCAAAGGCTTTGTTGTGTACATAAAAAGTGATGTGTGGCAAATCTCGATATAGCCGAGTGCCTACTTCCCCCGTACAGCCCTCCAAATTTTGCAATTTCCATTGGCGGCTTGTCCAATAGGGTTTTTCTTGGTCTTTGATGAGCGTATTCGGCTCTGTGTCATTGGTGTAGTCAAATACCATCACCATGCGACTAGGGTGGCTGATGGTGAGTTCAAAACTTTGTTTGGGTAAAAAACTATGAAAAAATTGCCGCCTCCAATCAAAGATAAAAGGCAGGTAATACAAATAGGAAATTTCTATAATGTCACCTGCTTCAATGCTGTTTTTGGGCAATTCAAAATGATATGCGTAGGCTTTCCATTCCTGCAGATCGAATTTAAGTTGTTCGCTTTCAACTCTATGATTAGTCTGCAACAACTCAACGCTGCCATTTGGTTTGAGGATTCGAGCTTCAAAATACAAGATTTCTAAATTGAAGTATTTGGGGCGATGGGTTTCTGCACGTTCAGCCATCGGCAAGTCGGCGTATTCATAACTTGGGTCAATGTTTTCAGGCAAACTGATGGTCGAATGTTGGTCAATTCCCGCTTGTGTCGCAAAATAAATCTTTTTGTTACAATGAAACAAGGTAGTGTTTTCTTGGTCGTTCATTTTCCATGACACTGCTTCCTTCAAGATTACCGCATCTTCATCTGCAAAAATAGGTTCAATATCAGCCGAATAAATAGGATTTGTTTCCCAGTCTGGCGGTATTTTTTTCTTCAAAAATTGCAGGTTTTGGGCATTCATTGAAGTAAAAGAAAAGATTACCCATATCAGTAGGAGGTAGGAGAAAATGGAAGGTAGGGGTTTGTGAATCATAGCGTTGTTTTTTGCATTTAAAAATAAACAATTTTGCAGAGAAATGAGAAAGTATCTATGGGTTTGAAAGTGAATGGCTATCTTTCAGACATTCTTTTCTTATTTTTAGGGTAAAATCATAAACCAAAATACACATGAAAATGAAATTAATTTGTTGCCCCATTTTCTTCCTGCTCATCCTTTTCTCCCTTCAAAGTTGCAACAATTCGTCTATCAAAGCCCTGCAAAAGGCGAAAGCAGTAGAGCTGGCAGCAGATGACAAAGGCTATCACGTCAAAATTGGCGAAAAAGCACCCGATTTTGAGATGACCTTAGCCGACGGAACGACTACTTCAATGGAGGAATTGAAGGGGAAAGTGGTCATGCTGCAATTTACGGCAAGTTGGTGTGTTGTGTGTCGTCAAGAGATGCCGCATATTGAGAAAGAGATTTGGCAAGCGCATCAAAATAAAGATTTGGTAGTCATTGGAATAGATAGAGATGAACCGCTCGGAACGGTACAAAAATTTGCAGACCAGATGAAGATTACCTACCCCTTAGCACTCGACCCAAATGCAGACATTTTTGGCTTGTTTGCCTCCAAAAAATCAGGCGTTACCCGCAATGTAGTGGTAGATAAAAAGGGAAACATCGCCTTTTTGACGAGGCTGTACAATGAGAAAGAGTTTGGAGAAATGAAAACGGTGATAGAAAGCTTGTTGAAGTAACTTTTTTTTCTTGAAGGGAGACTTTGGAAGTTTTCTTTTGAGAGCATACTGGTTTTCAAACATCCCATATTTTTCAGGCTAAACTTCCAAAGTCTATTTTTCATTATCAGCCAAACCTGCGTCTGCTACAAAATGCTTATTTCTTGTTTACCAACAATTTGACAAACGAATTGACAATCCAATTTTTATCAGAATTGGCTATGGTGTCCAGTGTTTTGTCGGCAACACTTGAAAATTCGGTGAGGTCGCCAATCATTTTTTTGAAGGCATCGACATCTTCTCCCTCTCCTTCAATTTGTTGCAGTTCACTCAAAACCGACTGAATCGGAGCCAATTCTCTCTTTTTGCGTTCAGCGATGATTTGTTGGGTAATTTTCCAGATGTCTTTTTCGGCGTAGTAGTATTCTTTTCGATGCCCCAATTTGTTTTCCTTTCTGATTAATCCCCAGTCAATCAATGCCCTCAAATTCATGTTGGCATTGCCCATCGAAATTTCCAAGGCTTCTTTCACCTCCGAAGCGGTCATAGCTTCGGGCGAAACCAGCAACAAAGCATGTACTTGCGCCATTGTGCGGTTGATGCCCCATTTAGAACCCAAAGCACCCCATGTTTGAACAAATTGTTCCTTACCTTCTTGCAGTGTCATTTTCATTCACAAATTTAATTAACTTTTCAGAAGTTTCAATATTTTTTGAAATTTGGGTTGGTTCATTCTTTTGACATTAAGTATTTATTTGAAGAATTGTTGAGTAATCACCAAAAAATAACCCACAATCGAAAACTTCTCTGTTTTTCTACAAACATTGTCAATAGCTAAATCCCCAATTGGATGCAAAATAAAATATCTGCCGAATATTATTTTAAAATAAAGGATATTCCGAAATATTTATTGGTTAACTTCGTTTTGAATTTATATAGAATTTCAAATCATTGTTTAAACTTCACTAACCCTATTTTATTAGTTTAAAAATTAATTACTTTAGAATGAGATTTTTCATCTTTTCCCTATTATTATTTTTCAGTAGCATATCCCTTATAGGACAAACAACCTATCAAAAAACCTATGGTACGTCAAGCACAGATGAGGTTGCCTTTGGAGGGGTATCCACAGAATCTGGCGATATATTGCTTCTTAATAGAGTCCAAAGCTCCGAGAATGGTACTTATGATATGCAGCTTTTGAGGCTTGATAAAGATGGCGAACAGTTGTGGTCGAAAGACTATCCAACAGCCGATTTCAACGAAGAAATTTTGAACCTGTACGCTTTGCCATCGGGAGGTTATCTGCTCACAGCCAGATTGAAGAAAAAAGACAGAAGTTTTGGAGGGCTGGTGATTCAGGTAGATGCACTTGGAGAAATAATATGGATGAACACAAGTGACTTATCTAATAAATATCTGATAGCTACTGCAATAGGTGAAAATGGGGATTTTGTTTTCCTAACATTGGAGGAGGAATCCTTTCATCTTTTGGCGATGGACAACACCCAAAACATTGTATGGGAAAAAGAGCTTTCAGACTCTGAACTAACACTTCTTGACTTCAATAGCATTGCAGCTGCCAGTGATGGTGGATACATTCTTTCTGGAACAGGGCATTTGGTAACAGAGCAGGATAGACTTATGTTACTGTATAAGGTAGATGGACAGGGAAATAGAGAGTGGTACCGACTTCAAGCAGAGCACTATGCTGATTCGGTAGGAGCAGATTCTAACACTCCACAAGGGGAACATGTCATACAAACAAATGACGGAGGTTATCTTCATATTGGGAGAACGAATGGCTGGATTAAGCGAATGGTCTATCGGACAGATAGCAATGGAGAAACGATATGGTATGCCGAAGATGGGTCCAGTACTCCCGACAGAATTGATGTGATAGAAAGAACAGATGGAGGTTTTTTAATTGTTTATGGAGAAAGACTATATTCTTCTAGGGGAGATATAAGCCATATTGACGCTGATGGGAATGTAGGAAGTTACAAGGTTCTTAATTCTGGACTAATGGGGCTAATTCCTACGATGGATGAGAGTGGCGATTTTTATGCTTTTGGTGACAGTGGAAGAAGAAGTTTGGATATGGACGCTGCCCTATTTTACTGCAATGCTAATCGAGAAGTACAATGGAGTAAAACTTTCGGTCAGACAGGAAACAAACATGAAGATACTGCTATTGGAATGGTAGATATTGCCACTTCAAATGATATGCTGGTATTTGGACAATCTGATGCAAATACCGAAGGACAGATTCGTTGGAAGCTATTGAACATCAATAAGCAAACGGGTATTTTAAACTGGGAAAAGCAGCTTGTAGAAATTCTAAGTTATAGCGGTGAAATCATTTCGCTAACAGACGGAAATTTTCTAGTAAGTGGTATTGCTTTTCCCGATATCATGGGCAATATCCATACCCGTTATATGAAAATCAATGCAAATGGGGATTCACTTTGGGTGACAGATATAGAAAGAGTTGACACTTATAGAACCATTACAGAGACCGAAAATGGAGAAATTTTAATTGTTACTCGCAAAAATTTTCAAAACCTTGTGCTTATCAAGTTAGGAAACGATGGACAAATACTCAGCGAAGTGAATTTGCCTTCTTCTTATGATTTTTTAGATATTTTGTATCTCGGAGACGGAGACAATCGCTTTATTTTAGTTGGAAACGCTTCTGGTTCAATGGGCAGCAATGGAACTCCAATGGTAGTAATGGAGATGGATAGCAATGGTACTATTATATGGCAAACCTTATTGGAGGATGATAGTTCTGACTTTAAGAGCCTTACTGCCAAAAAAGTTTTGCTGTCTCAGTCTGGAAAATTACTTGTCGTTGGTCAAAAATCCTTTGACAATTCTACTAAAAATAAAATCCATCTGTCATGTTTGTCCACAGACGGAAATATTCAATGGGAAAAAGACATTGCAGAATTGGACAAATCTATTTCAGTAGTAGATTTACTCGAAACTCCTTCTGGCAACATTGCAGTTTTGTTCAACTCCCTTGAAGAGATTTACAGAGCTAACTTCTCTCTGACGGGATTGATTTCTCGAACACAGTCAAGCAATATTCTTCAAACAGATGCCAATGGGGAATTGATATGGTCAAAGAAATACGGGAGTGATATTGGTTATGGAACTGAACTTTTTGATTTTAAACTGGCAGAAAACGGAGGTTTTATAGCTGTTGGCTATATTGATTATCAAAATTCAAGAGACATATATGTTTTCAAAACGGATGAAGATGGGCTACTCACGTCAATCAGCCCACTTCAAAAAAACGCTTTTGATTTTCGTGTTTTCCCCAATCCAAGCTCAGGAAATTTTCAAATCCAGTTGTCAGACAAGTCCCATACACCTATTAATGTTAGTATCTTCGATTCAACAGGCAAAAAGCACTTCAATACAAAGCTCATTCATTTGAATGAAAAGCTGAACCTTTCGTCTCTACCCAAAGGCATCTATTTATTGCAGCTAAGTGACGGAGAACAGTTTGTCGTAGAAAGGTTGGTGATAGAATAGTTTTCTCGCATTGCCCTTTATTTCCCAAACTGATATTGCAGCCCCAAACTGATGGCATTGGTATTTGAAACGATGTTGTTTTTGCCGCCATGAACGATTTGCATCCCGATGCCCAATTGACTTTCAGCCGTAAAGGTGACTCCTTTCAAGACCCTCAATGACAAACCCGCTTCGCCATACAAGCGAGTATAGGTACTTGCACTTGCTTTAGTATCCATATTTTCTATATCGCTTCCCCACGCCAACATTCTATTGTTGAAAGTCGTGCCGATGTTTGCGCCAGGCCCTGCATATAGATTGATAATACTGCCAATTCTTTTTTTGAAAAAATAGGTAGCTGACAGCATCAATTCGTTTTCAATCAAACAGTAGGTCAAGTTGTGCCATTGTCTGTTGTCATCAAAACCATAATAATCCAGCATTAACTCTCTATCCAAAGTCATGCTTAAGCCCAATCGAAGTTCTTGGTTCAGATTGCGCCTTTGTTGCTTGTAGTCAAAAGGATGCAAAGAAACATAAGCCCCGAATCGTCCACCTTCCATTTCAGCAATATAATTTTCGTTTGCCTTCAAATCACCCATACCAATAGAGGGAATCACGCCGCCACGAATCATGCTTTCCAAGCCTTTTTGAGTAATATTGGTGTAATTATCAATGTAACTTCCAGTATAAACTCCAATATTGGCAAGTTTCCACTTTTTGATTTTGGGAGTGCTGTTCTCTGAATTCGGAATAGTTTGTTGAGCCTGAACAAATTGAAGGGAAATAAAAATGCAGAAAGTCCAGAGTAGAAATTTGTAGGATGTTTTCATTTTGAGAATGATTTTGAATTAAAGAAAAAAGGTTTTTGTTTAAAGTAAAAAACGCATAGGCTAGAAAATACGTTGCTATTTTTTGTTTTCTTCAAAGGTAAATTACTTCAATGGAGGCTGCAATTACATTATTTGGACTTTATTCTATTGTCTTCATCAATCTCCTGACACAACTCCACCAAAACCCCGCTGCAATCTTTGGGATGCACAAAACACACCAGCTTATTATCAGCCCCTCGTTTTGGTTTTTCGTTCAATAATCTAAAGCCATCTGCCTTCAACTGCTGCATTGCCGCTTCAATGTTTTCAACCGCATACGCAATGTGGTGCATTCCTTCCCCTTGTCGGGCAATAAACTTTCCAATCGCACTATCTGGATTCGTGGATTCCAATAGTTCTATTTTGTTGGGACCTACTTGGAAGAAAGAAGTGCGAACCGACTCACTTTCCACCTCTTCAATTTTGTAGTGAGGTGCACCCAATAATTTGGCATACAATTCATTAGCCGCTTCTAAGTTTTTTACTGCAATGCCGATGTGTTCTATTTTGTCAAACATAAACTACTTTTTTGCTGCTTATTTAGAAAGTTTCTAAATTAATGCGAACTATTTATTTAGAAAACTGTTACTTTTGCTGATTGAAGATGGTAAAACAACACAAAATTAAGATAAAATTATGTCAGGTTTAAAGTTACCGATTTATTTAGACAATAGTGCAACGACCCCTACTGACCCAAGGGTTGTGGAAACGATGATACCTTATTTTTATGAAAAAATGGGGAATGCTTCTAGCCGAAACCATCCTTTTGGTTGGGTTGCAGAAGAGGCTGTGGACTATGCACGTGAACAAATTGCTCAGTTGATTGGCGCAAGCAGTTCTAAAGAAATCATTTTTACTTCGGGTGCTACGGAAGCTGACAACTTGGCTCTCAAGGGAGTGGCAGATATGTATGCCCGACGAGGCAATCATATCATTACAGTAAAAACCGAACACAAAGCAGTTTTGGACACTTGCAAGCAGTTAGAAAAAGAAGGCTGTACAGTGACTTATTTGGAAGTTGGTTCAGATGGTTTGATTACGCCTGAGCAAGTGCGTGAGGCCATGACCGACAAAACCATTTTGGTGTCTGTAATGATGGTCAACAATGAGTTGGGAGTTCGTCAGCCAATTGAAGAAATCGCCAAAGTAGCGCATGAAGGTGGTGCTTTGTTTATGTCCGATGCAACACAAGCTGTGGGTAAAATTCCTGTGGATGTTGAAGCAATGGGTATTGATTTGATGGCTTTTACAGCCCACAAAATGTACGGCCCTAAAGGTATTGGAGCTTTGTATGTGCGTCGCAAAAGACCAAGAGTAAAAGTGACTGCACAGATGGACGGCGGCGGTCATGAAAGAGGGATGCGTTCTGGAACTTTGAATGTGCCTGGCATCGTTGGTTTTGGCAAAGCGGCAGAATTGGCTCGCTTGGAAATGGATGAAGAAAGCAAAAGATTGCGGTACTTGCGTGACAAATTGGAGAACGAATTGATGCAAATGGAGGAAACCTATTTGAATGGTCACCCTGACCATCGTGTTCCACACATCTCCAATATTTCCTTCAAATATGTGGAAGGGGAAGGTCTGATGATGGGCTTTAATCAAGAAATTGCGGTTTCTTCTGGTTCGGCTTGTACTTCGGCTTCTTTAGAGCCTTCTTATGTGTTGATTGCCTTAGGATTGGACGACGAATTGGCGCACTCTTCTCTTCGATTCAGTTTGGGGCGTTTTACCACCGAAGAACAGATTGATTACGCTATCGAAAAGGTGAGAAATGCGGTGAACCGCATGAGAGATTTGAGTCCGCTTTGGGAAATGTACAAAGAAGGAATCGATGTTTCTACGGTTGAATGGGCGGAGCATTAATGAATGACTTTTGCATAAATACTTTTGAAGTTTATTTTTTGTAAATAGTTGATTTTCTTCATAAAAACAGATTTTCCAAATAAAACTCCAAAAGTCTAAATCAAATTCAAATAAAATAAATTTAACAAAAATAAAATAACAATATCATGGCATATTCAGAAAAAGTATTGGATCATTACAACAACCCTCGCAACGTAGGAACTTTGGACAAAAGCAACAAAAACGTTGGTACAGGATTGGTAGGTGCGCCCGAATGTGGCGATGTGATGCGTCTTCAAATTGAAGTGGAAGAAGGTACTGGCTTGATTAAAGATGCAAAATTCAAAACATTTGGTTGTGGTTCTGCAATTGCGTCTTCTTCTTTGGCTACGGAGTGGTTGAAGGGAAAAACTGTGGATGAAGCGATTGGTATTGACAACATGGACATCGTGGAAGAATTGAACTTGCCACCTGTAAAAATTCACTGTTCTGTATTGGCAGAAGATGCAATCAAAGCGGCAATCAATGACTACCGAGTGAAACAGGGCTTAGAGCCAATTGAACAAGAACACTCTATCGTACATTAAATTGTTAAATGGCTGAATTGCTTTATTGTCGAATGGCTAAATAGTTGAAGTGTATTGAGTAAACTGTGTAGCCGTGAAGCAATCTAACAATTTAACAATCTAACCATAAAACAATCTTATTTTATGATTTTCATTAGCGAAGAAGCAAAGAAGCAAGTTAAAAAATTGAAGGAAGATGCGGGTATTGGCGAAGATTATTTCGTGAGGGTATCTGTGGTAGGAGGAGGCTGTTCGGGTTTGTCCTACAAAATGGATTTTGACAATGAATCTAAACCCAATGACCAAGTTTTTGAAGACAAAGGTGAAAAATTGGTGACAGACCTTCGCAGCTTCTTATATGTTTGTGGAACGACTTTGGAGTTTTCTCGTGGTTTAGACGGCAAAGGTTTTCACTTTAGCAATCCAAATGCTTCCCGTTCTTGTGGATGCGGTGAAAGTTTTGCAGTTTGATTTTCAAGATGTAAGGCGAGATATACAAGACAACAGATTTGAAGTAATGGTGGAATTGTAAAATGGTAGGATTGAATTTGATGATTCAGTTGTACCATTTTGCAGTTTCACCATTTTTTGTTTTCCTTCCTATTTCAATTTTCCTTTACCAGCCCTTTTATCCATTCCCATTCTTCTTCTGGTAGTTTTGGAGGTGGTGGTTCAGAGTTGTAATCAATAGAAATATCGTAGCCTGCATCCTCATATACCTCCTCAATCGCTTTTTGAAGGTTTAAGGGTACATCTTTGTCTTCCCTCAAAAGTGGAACAGGTACAACTGGAAGTGCATTCTCTAATTTTATTTTCCAAAAGTCAGTTAGGGCAGATTCTGAACGAGTCAAACCTACTAAATAAGTAGTATCTTCCAATATAGGATGAGAAAGGGGGCGAGTTCCCCTTCGAAGCAAATCAATTTCTAAAAGATGTACTTTGGATTGGTGCAGTTTGCGGCGTTTTCGACGATAAGGCTTCAAACCTGGCACACGCTTATTGACAGGAGATAATATTTCAATAACTGTAATCAACCGATTGGTAGCAGCATCTTTTATTTCTATAACAGGAATACGAACTTTTACAGAGGTCAATGTCGGAACAGATACCGAAACAGGAGAAAGAGTTTGGGTATGTCCATCATCAAATACATATTTTTTTAACTTTACGTCTTTTTTACGAAGCAAAACGCCTACATCGGGATACATAATCCCCACATCTTCAGATGGATTGGTATCTTCTATGGTGTATTGTTCGAGGCGAGCCACATATTTGGGACGAAGCAAGGGGGTTAGTTGTTCTCGAATTTTGTAAGCAAGAGCGTGGTGGACATCTGACCATAGATAACCTTCCAAATAAGGATCCATTCCTGGAAAAATATAAGCCATATCATTGATTGTTTGCTGTTTAGTTGAAAACAATAGAAAGAATCAAAAAGTTGTAGAGGAGGGAGGCGTTCTATGTTTGAGGACTGCAACTTAAATCTATCAAATTTAGCAGATTTATGTGTTTGTCCATAATGTATGCCCCCAAATTGAACCACTTTTTTGCGCCCTCCAATACCATACTATCTGCCGAAACCACAATGTTGTCTATGGAAGGGGAAACAATCAGCTCTTTATCAGGGTTATAGACCAACTGCACATCCCAATCCAAACCTTTTCCTTCAATGACCTCATATATCAAAGTCTTCAATCTGCCACTATTGGAAACAGGTTTGTCAAAATACCAAGTCGCTTTCTCTACCTTCAATTCCTTCAATGTCTGTCCAACTAACTCAATGGCTTCAATGGTTTCCGACACCCTTTTGTAGGTGCCATGCACACTTGCCAAATCTCGACGGCTGCCATCTTGTCCTTTGAAGATAAAACCGCCCGATAAGGCACTTTCGATGGTAATCAACAGATTGAAGCCGTCAATGAATACATGGCTGTCCTTCAATGTTTCGATACTGCAATGTTTTTCTTGTCGACTTTTTTGGGAGGCATCCGAGCAAGCTGCGCCTTGTATGGCTTTCCGTTGTCGCTCGGTGAGTTTGAAGCGGTCGCCCACGAGTTTTAAGGCTGCTTTTTCGGCATAACCTTTAGAGAGCAACCAAGATAAATCACTGGTTGCGGCTTGCAAAATTGGAGTGAACTTTGGCGCAAAGAGTTTTTGGTCGTTTGGGTGTTGTCCTCGGTGTTTTTGTTTGTTGGGCATTAAGGCATCAAATTCTTTTGTATAAAAAACGAACCTATCACTGCCTCATAAGTATTTCCCATCAATTTCCAATAGTAGCGTCTTGGAAGTAATAGGTTTTCTATTCCTTTCACCTGTTTCGGGATCAAAACTGATTTGACTTTGTGCAAGGGATAGTTCAAGAGTTTTGAAGTCTATATTTTGGGTCTCAAGCCATATAGAAGAAAGGACTAAGGTGATAGCAAGAAAATACTATAAGTATGATTTGTTATCTTTTCTTAGATTTCTTTTCTCTCTTCTCTGCCTTTTTCTCTTTAGGAGTTTTAGTAGGTTCTTTCTTTACCGCTTTTTTTACGTCTTTAGACTTTGCCATGATATATTGTTTTTAAAAGATTATTGTATGTTTTTTTAGATTTAAACAAGTGCTGTTTATAACTCAAATGTCTTACTTTTATTTCAAATAGCAAAGCAAGTTTTAATTTATTCAACGAAGTTAGATTAGTCTATTTTCCACTCGTTGTCCTTCATATTTTTATCCATCACCAAATAATTTGGGTCTAACATGACTTTACTCGGGTTTTGATTCAATACAAGAGTGTGTTTGCTGGAGGGAGATGTGACTTTGATCTTTTCTACTGCAAACAATACACCGTCAGCATTATAACATCCAATTTCAATAAAATCATTCAATGGAATAAAAGTTTCTTCCTCGTCACCTCTGTATTTTCTAACTTCAAAATCAATGACGGCTTCAAATACATTCCCTGCAATGGAAACAATTTGGACATCCTTAATTTTGTTCTCATAGAAGGTGACGGTTTCAAAAAAATCAGTTATCAAATATTGCAGTTCAGTAGGAGTTGCTTTTTTTAGATGCTCAATCAAGTCAATGGTTGTAGGGTATTTATTCGTCCTAAATTGGTAGTGTTCTAAAAAATATTTTAAGATTATATTCAACTGTTCTTCTCCCAAATAATGATTCAATGTATTGAAAGCCATCGATCCTTTTCCATACGCAATGTATTCTTGTTTGGTACTCACTAAGTACAAAGGACTTTCGGTTTCACTTTCTTGGGTTCTTCCCCTCAAGTAGCGTTTTCGCTGAAATTTTAGGAATTCCAAGGCTTTTTCTTTTCCATAATAATCCTCATACATTTTGAGACTGATGTATTCCGTGATGCTTTCGGTCAGCATTTTGGCACCCAAGGCATTGGCGGGGATTAACTGATTGCCAAACCATTGATGTGTCAATTCGTGTGCAGGTACATAAAAAGAAAGGTCAATTTTATCCTCACTTTGTTGGGGATTGAGAATGAACCGAATTTCGGATATGGGAATCGAGTTGGCCATTGTTGTTGCATACGTTCCTTCGGATAAAGGAAATTCGATGATGCGGGCTTCTTTATGTTGGTAAGTGCTGAAATATTGGGTATTGTAATCTATTGCAGCTTTCAATCCGTCCATCATTTTGGAGGTATTGAAGTTGTGTGTAGGGTGGTGATAGACTTCGAGAAGTATGCCTTTGTAGTATTCTTTTTGAAGTGAAAAAACGCCTGAATTGAAGGCAAAAAGGAATTTTATCTTTTGGTCGGTTTGATAGTGGTAATAATTTCTGCTATTTTCAGTCCACTTTCGCTGCAAAAAGCCCGGTGCAATTGCTATTTGATTGTCCGAAGTGCTGATAGTTGTTTCTAAGTCAATCAAATCGGCATCTATGGAGTAGAAATTCACCTTTGCCGCAGTACTGTCATTGGGGTTTTGGTTGTCATTGTCCAAAAAATAACCCAACCTTGGTAAGATGTCACTTTTCAGGAATGTGCCATTTTGAAGTACACCAGAATTTCGTTCAAAAACGGTATTGGACTTGTTTTTAATGTCGAAATGAAGAACCAAACTATCATTTGGTAGGAGTGTTTCCTTCAATAGGTGGACAGCAAATTGTAGAATAGAATCTCTGCTAATCAGTACATTGTGTTGATTAATGGTATAACTGGTGATTTCGTCAAAACCCGTTTTTATAAGTAGGGTATCTATGTTTTTTGAAGTACTGTTTACTATGGTGTATTTTCCACTTGCCTGAAAAGATTTGCTGTCGGGAAACAACTCTATGTTCAACTTGACATCGGTTATCTTGGGTTGAATCGTGATTTTGTATTGCTCATAGTTCTTTTTGAAGTGAGTCAAAATATTTTCTTGGCTTTTATTGGTGTTCATATCAAAACTGCCATAGCTTTCTCCCTGAAAAATTTTGAAGCCGAGAATAAGCATAAGAATTGCAGAAGTCATTGCAGCATAGGGAACGAAACCTTTGAGGCGAGTTACTGCAATTTGGACGCGTTCTTTGAAGGAGAAAGTGAAGCCACGTTTCCACAATAAATGGCTCGAAATGACGAGTAAACCTGAAAAGGCAAGCCAATAGGCATGTATCAGAAAGGTAGCGGCTAAATCGCTTCCGAAGCCGTTCATACTGCTGTACTGTAATTGTGGCGGTGTATTGAATTGAAATAGATGCGTGTGAATACCGATTTGAGACAATTGGTCTTTTCCTACCCAAGTCAAAAGCAAAAGGAATATTCCCAAATAGAGATTGGGAAACAGTGTGTGGATGAAAATGGAAGCAAAAGTCCAGATAATGAGGGTTGGAAATGTGAGTACAAAAAGATGGAAAAGGTATAGACCGACTTCAAAATCATAGAAGCCATTGTACACCTGTATCGCAATGCCACACAATAACATGACCATCAAAAGTATGAATTGTACTTGGATAATAGCCAATATTTTTGACCCTATAAATACCCAGTTGGGCAATGAAGTAGCGTCTATTAGTTGATGGGATTTGGACATTCTGGCTCGATGTACCAACATTCCTGAGAAGATAAAAGTGATGAGTATGATGATGGTAGAAAAGAAAAACATGGGTACAGACAACATCAGACTGGTCAATGGAAGGAGTACCAATTCGCCTGTGTTGGTAACTTTGCCGATGGTAAAAAGAATGGCAAAAATGCCAAAAACGACCAATATCAAAAACATCCAACTTTTGACGATGTACTTGAAGTCTATTGCCGAAAGTTTGAATATTGCTTTGATTTGCTGCCAAGTAGAAAAATTATATTCTACATTAGAAAGTTGAAAATCGGTGGATTTTTGTGCTTCAATAGAAGTGGCAGCTTCAATTTTGCTTGTTTTTCTTTTGAAGGGAAGACTGATAGGTTCTTGGGTAAAAGAGAATTTACGGTAGAAGATAACAACCAAAGTGATGCTAATAGACAGCCAAAACAATCGGTTGTAGAGAACCATACTCCAAACGGGGATGAGTTTTGTGTTTTGTTCGGAGAGCGTCCAATATTGCGTTTCATACATTGCCGCATTTTGTGCGAAAGGGTCGCTTATGGCAATCAGGAAGGGGTGTCCTACAAATAGATTTTCGGTGATGATTTGAAGAAAAACTAAGAGGATGATGGTAGTAAATCCTGCGTAAATATTGCGGGATACACCGACAACTACAAAGACCAATAAACCGTAAATGAGCATATTGGGAATGACAAAAAAAGCGTAACTATGCAAGTAACCCCAACCATTGAATGGACCGATTTTGGGATTGTTTGCTCCAAGTATCCATTCTCCTACCACAAACGCCAATCCAACAGAGAAAACAATGAAAAGCACAACGGTAAAGGCGCTCAAAAACTTCCCAAATACATAACTTGATTTTTGTATTGGAAAGGAATAGAGGATGTTGTGAAAATTGCCTTGGTAGTCTTTGTAGAGTGTCGTGCCGATGATGGCAGGGAGTAGAAATAGAAAAAATTTGTTGAAATACTGAAAAATGTAGTTGATTTCATGGGGTGAGTTCAACAATTGAATCGGACTTTGGGAGGTGGAAGGTTCGTCAAAAAAGCCGCCTGTTCCCAATATCGTCAGCAAAGCAAAAACAAAAAAGACGGAAAAATAAATGTAAGTTGAGGTTTTTTTGAGCCAATATTTGAGTTCGTAAGTGTATATTTTTAGGAACATTTTTTCGGGATTTAAGCCTGCAAAGCGATGAAATAGACATCTTCGAGATTGGGCGGAGTGCTGTGAAAATGTTCATTTGGTTGCGTTTCTGCAAATACTCGAATGCTAAGCGTATGGTCTTCGTTGTAATTGGAGGACAATACTCGATGTGTTTTTTTGAAACCTTCCAAAGTATTTTTATCCGCATGGATTGCCCATATTTTTCCTTCAATGTTTTTCAAAGAAGCGGAAGGACTGGTTTTCTGCAAAATTTTTCCACCGTTCATAATCGCCAACTCGGTACAAAGTTCTTTTACATCTTCCACAATATGAGTCGAAAAAATAACGGTATTATTCGTACCGATTTCTCGCAAAACATTCAAAAAACGATTTCGTTCAGCGGGGTCTAAGCCAGCAGTCGGTTCATCCACAATGATGAGTTTGGGCTTGTTCAGCAGTAGTTGAGCGATGCCAAAACGCTGTTTCATGCCACCTGAATAACCACTGACAGCTTTTTTCCTGACCTCATATAAATTGGTAAGATGCAATACTTCTGTTACAATGATTTTGCGTTCCTTTTTGGAGACAATTCCCTTCAATACTGCAAAATAATCCAGTAGTTCTTCTGCCGAAACGTTGGGATAGACACCAAAGTCTTGCGGTAAATAACCCAGTATTTTTCGCAAGCTCATTTGGTCTTTCAGGATGTCTATTCCATTGAAAGTCAGAATCCCTCTGTCTGGCAGTTGGAGTGTAGCGAGGGTTCGCATCAGAGAAGATTTCCCAGCACCATTAGGGCCAAGTAAGCCAAACATTCCCGTTCCTATTTCGAGGTTGAGATTGTCAATGGCTTTCACACCATTGTTGTAGGTTTTTGTAAGATTTTGAATGATTAGCGTCATGCCATATCTAACAGCTATACTCAGTAGGTTTGTTCCGTATATAGGAACGAATTAACTTTTGTTAAGATAGAGTATCTTCTGATTTTACAATCACCCCCAAACTGATTGCATCATACACCGCATGGGCTACAATGGCTGCTGTAATGCTCACATATTCAAAAAGATAACCCAAGCCCGAACTCAACAAAACCATAAACAATCCGACCACAAAAAAAGGGGTCTTGCGTGGGTCAAGGTAAATACCGTGTGCCATTACAAAAACAATGGAAGTAAGCCAAATTCCCAAAAACGGCTGAATACCAGCCCTAAACAAAAGTTCTTCTCCAATGCCTACGCAAATTGAAATCAGTAAAATGTCGAAAATAGAGAGTTGGATGCCTTTGAAGGTTTCGCCAAAGAAAGATTTGACAGGCGCAAAAAAGGGAATTTTTAGGAGAGAAGTAGCGATTGCAGCCCCTGCAATGCCATATCCTGTGCCGATTAAAACTTGGGTAGTCCAAGAAAAATTGGAGGAAAAAAATAAATGGGAGAGGGTTTCGCCTTGTAGAAAAACTACTAAAACTAAGCCTATTGGCGACATGACCAATAGACTTAGAATGGCTAAAAGTTTAAATGTTTTTTGGTTGATTTGCATTGAAGTAAATTGAAGCCCAAAATTCAATTTGAATTTTGAACTTGATTTCCCTATAGTTTATCCGCTTCAATGCGTTTGTCCTGATTCGCCAATTGCCAAAGCGTATGAAAAATCAAACGACCACGATTTTGCATCGCTTCAAAGTTGATTTTCTCTACTGTATCTGTTGGCTTATGGTAGTCGGCATGAGTGCCATTGAAGAAAAAGATGGAAGGAATACCTTTTTCTGCAAAATTGTAGTGGTCAGAACGGTAGTAAAAACGGTTGGGATCGTTTTCATCGTTGTAGGTATAATCCAAGTCCAAATGAGTATAGAGGCGGTTCATACGCTCATTGATTTCGTGGAGTTCAGTGCTTATTTTGTCTGCACCAATCACATAGACATAGTTGTAATTCGTGTGTTTGTCATCTTTTCTACCCACCATGTCCGTATTGATACACGCCACAGTTTGCGTCAAAGGAAAAACGGGGTCAGTGTTGGCATAATATTCTGAACCCAATAACCCTTTTTCTTCGCCCGTAACGTGCATAAACAAAATACTACGGCGAGGGCCATGACCGTCCTTTTTAGCTTGTACCATTGCCTCAACCATTTCGAGAACCGTAGTCGTGCCAGAACCATTGTCATCTGCACCGTTGTTGATGTCTTTGCCGATAGTGCCGATGTGATCGTAATGAGCAGTTACTACAATGACTTCATCTTTCAAGTCCGTTCCTTCTACAAAGCCGAGTAGGTTGTTGGCTTCAATAAGTTTGGCATATCGTTCAATATCAATCGTTGCTTTGTTTTTGATTTTGAAGCTAAAAGGCTTACCTGATTCGTTGATTTGCGACTCCAATTCTTCAACCGTCACCTTGTTTTTCTTCAAAAGTTCGTTTGCAATTTGTGGGCTGATGAAAATAGTATTCATGCCATTTGCCCGCTTTTTGATGTCATTTTGCAGTTTTATCGAAGTGCCTTTGATCCAATTTTCGTAGTAAGCCGCATTTTCCTTGTAGTCATTTACTACTACTAAGAGTGTATTTGCACCTTTATCACGAGCCGCCTGTGCTTTTTTGCGAGAATTGGTACTCCATTCCGATGGAATATCCATTTTGGAAACATAGAAAACACCTTCTTTATTGATAGGTTCGTTGGACAGCACCATGAGTGTCTTGCCTTTAACATTTACACCTGCATAATCATCATAAAATGGGTCTTCAATACCATATCCTAAAAATAATATTTTCTCATTTTTTAGGTGTATATCAGAAGTATATTGTGGAAAACAGTAGAAATCATCCGAAAAATCAAACTGTTTACCTTTTACTTCAATGCTAAGGTCATCACTCCAGCCTTGTTGAATCAATGGCACAGGATGGTAATAACCATTTCCTTTCCCGATGGTGGGCAAACTCCACTTTTGGTAATACTCTGTGATATATTTTGCAGCTTTTTGCTGACCTTCTTCCCCCGTACCTCGCCCTCCATATTCATCTGAGGCCAAGATGGTCAAGTGTTTTTTCATATCTTCTGCGGTGATAGTTGCCGCATATTTCATAGAAAGTTCATCTAACTCTTCCGTATTTTGCTGGTTATCGTTGGACTCATTGGCTTTTTCATAAGTAGGCAAATCTATGATTTCTTGCATTTGGGCATTTGCCAAAAGCGAAAAACATAAAGTCAATATTAAAAATAAATGTTTCATAATGATATTGATTGATGATTGTTTGTCGTATAAATATGTGTTTAATAACGCTTAAAAAATGAATTCCCAATTTCAAAACTGAAATGTGATGGCCTTCAATCTGCTGTTTGAACTTGTGTTTGAATTCTACTTGACAGGTCTTTTTTAGTTTAGATGGCGCATGAAATTTTGCTCACTCTACGAGCGTGACGACCTCCTTCAAAATCAGTAGTTAGAAAAATCTCTACCATTGATTGGGCATTGAAAGTACTGATGAAACGAGCAGGAAGGCAGATTACATTTGCATCGTTGTGTTGTCTTGCCAAAGCAGCTAATTCATTTTGCCAACAAATAGCAGCTCTGATTTTTTGATGCTTATTGGCGGTAATAGCCACTCCATTTGCACTACCACAAATTAACACACCAAAATCTGCTTCTTCTGCTTCAATAGCATTGCAGAGCGGATGCACGTAATCAGGATAATCTGCGGATTCTGATGAATAAGGTCCATAATCCGTCACATCATAACCCTGTTTTTCCAATTGTTGTTTGATAATGGCTTTGTACTCAAAACCTGCATGGTCTCCGCCAATGGCAACTTGAATCATAGTGTATTTGTTTTTAGTTGGTTAACTGTTTTAGCGATAAAATTTAGACTACAGATTGAGGCTATATTCATAGCAATGCTTACGTTAAATTAAACTGCAAATTTAGGAAAAAGTTACTATGGAAGGTTTGTTAGAAATGTATGGCCTTTGTCAGTTATTGCTTTTTTCTTCTAAGAAAGTCTGCAATTGATTGATTTGTTGCTGCAAATGGTCTATTTTTTCCTCCAAAATAGCGGTATTATCTATGGTCATTTCATCTACAAAAATGGCATTTGTAATAGACAAGCCAAATATACCTCCTGTCAATACCACAAAAGCAAAATAGAGTTTACACCATCCTCCAATACTTCCATTGGAGTTGAGTTCAATAGTATTTGGAATGTCGTTCCATCCTTCAAGGGTGAACATCTGGAAAATGGTAAAAAACGAGATAATCGGGTCGCCAAAATGTTCTACAGAATATTTGCTAAAAAGGTGACAAGAGAATACTGCCAATATAAAGTTGTAGAGAGCGAGTGCCATCAATATAAAAATGGAAGCTTTGAAAGCACGCCCTAATCCTTCAATAAGTTGTTGTAAATGAGGTACAAAACCGAAAAAACGAAATAACCTAACCAGACGAAATAAACGCAAAAGTAGCATAAAAGAGAGGTCGGGTAGGGCAGGAATGATTGGCATAAGAAGAGAAGGAAGGCTCAATACAACTATTGCGAAATCAAAGGTATTCCACTTGTCATTGAAGTAAGCGGAGGGTTTGAAATAGTGTATTTTTGAAATGGCTTCAAATACGAAAAACAGCACAAAGAAAGTATCCAACCAAAGCAATATCCATTCAAAATCGTTGTCAATATTAGGAAAAGACAATAGGAAAATCACCACTGCATTGAGAACAATAGCAGAATAAGTAATTCGATTCGATAAAAACATTTTTTGTAGCATAACCCTACAAAGATAGTGGATATGCTGCAAAATAATAAAAATTATAAAAACAAGCTAAGAATCATTAGCAAATATCTGTAAAACAGTGTTTTAATAAGGGTGTGCAAGGTCAATTGGCTTATCGGTCTTGCCAAATACGAAACCAAAAACAGCTCCAAAAATACCGCCAATAATATGTGCAAATTGTGAAATATTATCAGCTTGAATACTGGCAATAACTTCTTTTCCTAAAAACAAAATAACAACCAAGATAAAGGTAAGTGGAATAGTTCCAGATTTAAAGTTGGTCATAGAACTCAATAAAATCAACATAAAAACTATACCACTTGCGCCCAACAATCCCGTAGAAAATAAAGTAACATTCAAAATTCCTGTTACAAAAGCAGTAATCAACATCATGATTAACAGCAGTTTTGAACCATATTTTTCTTCAATCAATGGTCCTATCAATAAAATAAATGTAAAATTACCAACCAAATGTGTCCAGTTGGCATGTCCAATAGCATGGCTAGCGAGTGTGAAAAAGGAAATAGGGTTAGTGAAATCGGATTGAGGAGAAACTGCAAAGAAGGTATGTGTGAAACCTTCTCCTAATACAGAATCTGTAAGGAACATTACAACGGTTGCTATTAGAGTATAAGTGAGAATAACAGGAGAATTATATGTAATTTTCATTAGCCAGCATATTTTAAGATTAGAGTGCAATTTTAATTATAACTGATGAAAGAGAAAGATAGTTCCCTATTTTTGCCCTAAAATTATGACAATCACATTGAAAAATGGTTTGAAACCAATTGAAGTTATTTCTGTTCATTTACTACTTTCGTAGTCATTTCTCACTCTTCAATAGGATTTTAAAATATGTTTACAGGAATTATAGAAACATTAGGGACAGTCACAAGACTTCAAAAAGAGGGAAATAATCTACATATTTCTGTTGAATCTTCTATTTCCTCTTCCTTCAAAATAGACCAAAGCGTAGCACACAATGGTATTTGCTTGACAGTTGTTGCTTTAGATGGAAATGTTCATACCGTTACAGCAATTCATGAAACATTAATCAAAACTAATTTAGAACATTTAAGAGTTGGAAGTAAGGTTAACTTAGAGCGTTCTATTACTGCCAATACTCGTATTGATGGACACTTTGTTCAGGGACATGTAGATACTACTGCACATTGTATCAAAATTGAAGAGGTAAGCGGAAGTTGGTATTTTACCTTTGAATACGATAAAAGTGTGGAATATATTTTGGTTGATAAAGGGTCAGTTTGTATTGATGGAACAAGTTTAACGATAGTCGAGTCAGAGCATCCTACGTTTTCAGTTGCAATCATCCCATATACTTACCAGCATACTTTGTTTGGTCAATATCAAATAAGTAATGTGGTTAATTTAGAGTTTGATATCATTGGAAAATACATTAGTAAATTAGCCAAACATTATTTTGTAAAATAGATTACCTCTGTCCACAGAAGGAATAGAACAAGTTTGAAACTATTTTTGTTGCATGATTTCCCAGAAAAAAGCAAAGTTGATTTGGTAATCTCATTAAGTTGTTGTAATTTTGCACCGCTTTTTTAATCTGCGGGTGCTTTATAATTTACAAGGCAGATATGATGTCGAAAGTAGGAGTAACCATATATTCTTAAAACATTTTTTAGATTCTATTTGGTTATTTCTCCTAAGAAACCTACCTTTGCACTCCCAAAAAAAATAAGATTAGAACAGATAATGCCAACTATACAACAATTAGTACGTAAAGGAAGAGTCATCCAAAAATCGGTTAGTAAATCGAGAGCATTGGATAAATGTCCGCAAAAACGTGGCGTTTGTACGAGGGTATATACAACCACTCCTAAAAAACCGAATTCCGCTCTTAGAAAAGTAGCGAAAGTTCGTTTGACCAATGGTATTGAGGTGATTGCTTATATTCCCGGCGAAGGACACAACTTACAAGAGCACTCTATTGTATTGATTAGAGGAGGCAGGGTGAAAGATTTGCCTGGTGTGCGTTATCACATCGTCAGAGGATCTCTGGATACTGCTGGTGTAGAAAATCGAAAACAAAGCAGATCAAAATACGGTACAAAACGCCCTAAAAGCTAAATTTTATTTGTCGTTTTGTGATAGAAGCTCAAAGGTTTATAATTGTTTCGGTAAGTATCTAAAACCTCTGAGCTTATTTTTTGCACATACTATAAATAAATTAGATATTTTATCTTTTTTAGTAAAAATCAGAACACCGAATAGTTTAATAGAGATATGCGTAAGTCAAGAGCAAAAAAAAGACCTTTATCACCAGATCCCAAATTTAATGACCAACTGGTCACACGATTTGTAAACATGATGATGTGGAGCGGTAAAAAAGGAGTCGCCTTCAAAATATTTTATGATGCAGTAGAAATCGTTTCAGAAAAAACGAAGAGCGATGGCTACGAGTTGTGGAAAAAAGCATTAAACAACATAATGCCACTTGTGGAGGTACGCAGTAGAAGAATCGGAGGTGCAACCTTCCAAATTCCAACTGAGATTCGTCCAGACAGAAAAGTTTCTGTTGGCATGAAATGGTTGATTACTTTCTCTCGCAAACGAAATGGTAAATCTATGGCAGAAAAATTGTCTGCTGAGATTATGGCGGCTGCTAAAAATGAAGGTGCTGCTGTTAAAAAGAAAGAAGATACTCACCGTATGGCAGAGGCAAATAAAGCATTTTCACACTTTAGAGTGTAATATTATAATAAAAGGCATAAGGTATTTCATTTGAGACTCTTTGGCAGGAGTTAATCTTTCATTCATTAAAAATAATGATACTAAGGTAATGGCAAGGGATTTAAAATTCACAAGGAATATTGGTATTGCAGCTCACATTGATGCTGGTAAAACTACAACTACTGAACGAGTTCTTTACTATACAGGTATTACTCACAAAATGGGAGAAGTACATGATGGTGGAGCAACAATGGATTGGATGGAGCAAGAGCAAGAGAGAGGTATTACAATTACTTCTGCTGCTACTAAAACTCATTGGAAGTATAAAGATGAGGATTATCAAATTAATATAATTGATACTCCTGGTCACGTTGATTTCACAGTAGAAGTAGAACGTTCTTTGAGGGTATTAGATGGAGTTGTTGCATTATTTTGTGCAGTGGGAGGAGTAGAGCCTCAGTCTGAAACAGTTTGGAGACAAGCTAACCGTTACAAAGTACCCCGTATTGGCTTTGTGAATAAAATGGATAGAACTGGTGCAAATTTTTTAGAAGTTGTAGGCCAAGTTAAAGAAATGTTAGGTGCAAATCCTGTACCTTTGCAATTGCCTATCGGTGCGGAGGATGATTTTATTGGTGTAGTTGATTTGATTGCTAATAGAGCAATTGTGTGGGATGAAGAAAGTAAAGGAATGAACTTTGATGTAATTCCTATACCTGAAGACATGGTTGAGTTAGTTGAAGAATATCGTGCAAAATTAGTAGAGGCAGTAGCCAGTTATGATGATGATATTTTGGAGAAATTTTTCGATGATCCTGAATCAATCACTGTTCCAGAGTTAGAATCAGCTATTAGAAAAGCAACAATTGATTTATCAATTATCCCAATGTTCTGTGGTTCTGCCTTCAAAAATAAAGGCGTACAAGCTGTATTGGATGGAGTTGTCACATACTTGCCTTCTCCGTTAGATATAGAAGCTGTAGAGGGTATCAATCCAGATACAGAAAAAATGGAAAGTAGAAAGCCAAGCGTAGATGAACCATTTGCTGCGCTTTGTTTCAAAATAGCTACGGATCCTTATGTTGGTCGTTTGTGTTTTTTCAGAGTGTATTCAGGCTCATTAGATGCTGGATCAGCGGTTTTGAATACACGAACAGGTAAAAAAGAGCGCATTTCTAGAATTTATCAAATGCATTCTAACAAACAAAATCCAATTGATAGAGTAGAAGCAGGAGATATTGCAGCAGGAGTAGGATTTAAAAATATTCGTACAGGTGATACACTTACTTCTTTGGATGCTCCGATTGCATTAGAAAGTATGACTTTCCCTGAGCCAGTTATTAGTTTAGCAATTGAACCCAAAACTCAAAAAGATCTCAATAAACTGGGGATGGGCTTGGCTAAATTAGCAGAAGAAGACCCTACCTTCAAAGTAAGGTTTGACGAAGAAACTGGTCAAACAGTAATCAGTGGAATGGGTGAACTGCATCTTGAGATTATTGTGGATAGATTGAAAAGAGAGTTTAAAGTTGAATGTAATCAAGGCGCACCAGAAGTAAATTATAGGGAGGCAATTACCAAAACTATCGACTATACTGAAATCTATAAAAAGCAATCAGGTGGTCGTGGTAAATTTGCAAAGATACAAGTTGAAATTGGACCTGCCGATCCTGATAAAGAAACTGGGGAAATAAAAGCAGGCTTACAGTTTGTAAATGATGTTGTTGGAGGATCTATTCCTCGTGAATTCATCCCCGCAGTAGAAAAAGGTTTTGCTGCAGCAATGAAAACAGGACCTTTGGCAGGATATGAGGTAGAAGCATTGAAGGTTCGTTTATATGATGGTGGATTCCACCCAGTAGATTCAGATAACCTTTCATTTGAGTTGGCCGCAAAAATGGCTTTTCGAAGAGCGGGAAAATTAACAGAGGCAGGAGCACAAATACTGGAGCCTATCATGAAACTCGAAGTGATAGCGCCTGAAGAACATACAGGTAATGTGATGGGAGATTTGACTCGAAGAAGAGGGATTATGGAAGGAATGGATATGAAAGGTAATGCACAAGTGATAAAAGCTAAAGTGCCGTTGTCTGAAATGTTCGGATATGTAACAGATTTGAGAACAATTACTTCTGGAAGAGCAACATCCAGCATGGAATTCTCTCACTATGCACCTGCTCCAAAGGGTATTTCGGAGGAAGTAATTGCAAAAGCTCATGGAAAACTTAACGTTGAAGCATAAAAGATGACACAGAGAATCAGAATAAAATTAAAGTCCTACGACCACAATCTGGTAGATAAATCATCTGAAAAGATTGTTAAAACAGTTCGTTCCACAGGAGCAGTTGTGTCAGGACCTATTCCTTTGCCGACAAAAAGAAAGATATTCACTGTTTTGCGTTCTCCGCATGTGAACAAGACATCAAGAGAGCAATTTCAGTTGTGTACCTACAAAAGGTTATTGGATATTTACAGCTCAACTTCAAAGACAATCGATGCTTTGATGAAACTTGAGTTGCCCAGTGGTGTAGATGTTGAAATAAAAGTATAAGCAAGCTGTAATGAAAGGATTAATAGGCAAAAAGATTGGCATGACAAGCATCTTTAATGATGCAGGACACCAAATAGCCTGTACTGTAGTGCAGTTAGGGCCTTGTTATGTTACACAAGTGAAAACAGAAGATTCTGACGGTTATAATGCCATTCAATTGGCTTATGATGATAAAAAAGAAAAAGGGGTTACCAATGCTTTGAAAGGTCATTTTCAAAAAGCAGGAGTATCTCCCAAAAAGAAAATAATAGAATTTTCTGACTTTGACATAGACGTAGCATTAGGTGATGAAGTTTCACTGGAAATCTTTAATGAAGGACAACGAGTTAATGTAGTTGGTACTTCTAAAGGTAAAGGTTTCCAAGGTGTAGTGAAAAGATATGGGTTCAAAGGTGTGAATGATGCTACTCACGGGCAGCATAATCGTCAAAGAGCACCAGGATCAATAGGTGCTTCGTCTTATCCTTCCAGAGTATTTAAAGGAATGCGTATGGCGGGTAGAACAGGTGGTGATCGTGTGAAATCTCTTAATTTAGAAGTCATCAAAATTTTGAAAGATAAAAATTTGATGTTGGTGAAAGGTGCTGTGCCTGGATCTAAAGGTTCTTATGTTATTGTTGAGAACGCTTAATTTGAAGTAAGTAATGAAAGTAGAAGTTTTAAATATTACTGGACAATCAACAGGTAGAGAAATTGATTTACCTGATGAAATATTTGGAGTTGAACCTAACGACCATGTTCTTTATTTAGCTGTAAAGCAATATTTGGCTAATCAACGTCAAGGAACACACAAGGCTAAAGAGCGTGGCGAAATTACTGGATCAACACGAAAAATTAAGAAACAAAAAGGAACTGGTACAGCTCGAGCAGGCAGCATAAAAAACCCCTTATTTAAAGGTGGAGGTAGGATATTTGGACCAAAACCAAGGGATTACCGCCAAAAACTAAATAAGAAGGTGAAGACACTTGCAAGAAAATCTGCGTTGTCTTACAAGGCTAAAGAAAATCAAATATTAGTAATTGAAGATTTTGATTTTGATGTGCCAAAGACTAAAGCATATTTGAAAATGCTTCAGGATTTAAAGACGAGTGAACAGAAAAGTTTACTCGTTTTGAATGAGCCAAAGAAAAACATCTACCTGTCTTCAAGAAATGTTCCTAAAGCCAGTGTTATGACGATGGATAGCTTAAATACTTATAAAATTATGAATGCTCATACACTTATATTAAGTGAAAGTGCAGCTAAAAATTTTTAAAGTAGGCGGATTTACATCAGTATATGTCTGACGAATGTTCTTAAATTTTGTAATTATTAATTTTTGACGATATAATGGCACGGGAAATATTAATACAACCACTGGTTACTGAAAAAATGTCACTACTAAGTGAAAAACTGAATAAATACGGCTTTCTTGTTGATAAAGGGGCTAATAAAATTCAGATAAAGAATGCCGTAGAAGAGGTATATGGAGTAACTGTTTTGGAGGTGAACACAATTATTGTACCAGCAAAACGTAAAACAAGGTATACTAGAAAAGGCATCATGGAAGGAAGGACAAATTTATACAAAAAAGCTATCGTAACGGTAGGTGCAGAAGATACTATTGATTTCTTTGAAGCCGTATAGTGAGGTTAGTTGCGTAATTGGAATAACTGAAATCTAATATTTTAGTAAAATGGCACTTAAAAAACATAAACCGGTAACAGCTGGTTCGCGATTTAGGATTTCAAATGCTTTTGAAGAGATAACCACAAGCAAACCTGAAAAATCCTTATTGGCTCCTTGGAAGCGTTCTGGTGGACGAAATAATCAGGGAAAAATGACCGTTCGTTATAGAGGAGGAGGTCATAAGAGAAGATATAGAATTATTGATTTTAAACGCAATAAGTATAACATATCTGCAACGGTTCAAACTATAGAGTATGATCCAAACAGAAGTGCTTTTATTGCCTTAATTCAATATGAGGATGGAGAGAAACGATATATTCTTGCACCAGGAGGATTAAGCGTAGGGGATAAAATTATATCAGGAGAAAATGTAGAACCTGAAGTAGGAAACGCATTATTTTTAAGAGATGTTCCTTTAGGAACCTTGGTTCACAATATCGAACTTTCTCCAGAAGGAGGTGGTAAGATTGCTCGTGGAGCAGGAACTTATGCACAGCTTACTGCAAAAGATGGTAAATATGCAATATTGAGGTTGCCTTCCGGCGAAACTAGAATGGTTCTGTTGACTTGTATGGCAACTATAGGAACTGTGTCAAACTCAGACCACAATCTTCAAGTACTTGCAAAGGCAGGTAGAAAAAGATGGATGGGGAGAAGACCTCGTACAAGAGGTGTTGCAATGAATCCTGTAGATCACCCAATGGGTGGCGGAGAAGGAAGATCTTCTGGAGGGCATCCCCGTTCAAGAACAGGAATATTTGCCAAAGGTCAAAAAACCAGAAATAAAAATAAACCTTCTTCTAAATTAATTATTAGCAAAAGGAAGAATAGAAAATAGTCTGTAATTATGGCAAGATCACTAAAAAAAGGACCTTACATACATCATAAATTGCAAAGCAAAGTAGATGTGCTTAATGAAAAAGGAAGAAAGACTGTTGTTAAGACTTGGTCAAGGGCATCGATGATTACACCTGATTTTGTTGGACATACATTTGCAGTGCATAATGGGAATAAATTTATTCCTGTATATGTGACAGAAAATATGGTAGGTCATAAACTTGGAGAATTCGCACCAACGCGTAATTTTAGAGGACATTCTTCTAAGAAAAAATAACCAAGAAATTTTTTAATTGGCTGTTGGCTATAACTTATAATACAATAAAAGTAAAATTATATAGCAAATGGAAGCGGTAGCAAGGCTTAGAAATCATTCTGGTTCTGCCAGAAAGACACGATTAGTGGCAGATTTAGTAAGAGGTTTGGATGCAGAAGAAGCATTGAACATACTTAAATATACTAAGAAACATGCTGCTCGACCTGTAGAAAAATTATTGGTTTCTGCAATTTCAAACTGGACACAGAAAAATGTCGAAAATGATGCAGCAGCAAGTCAATTGTATATTAAAAAGATTTTTGTGGATGGAGGAAGAGTCTTGAAAAGATTCAGACCTGCACCTTATGGTAGAGCGCATCGTATTAGAAAAAGGACAAATCATGTGACTATTATTGTAGATAGTCGAACAGGAGTAGGAGAATAAGTTTTTCTTAAAGATTACTTCAACTGTAAAATAAAAAAATTATTAAATAGAAATGTTTTTTTAATGTTTCTTTCAAATAAAAGTTATGGGTCAAAAAGTTAATCCAATAGCTAACAGATTGGGCTTTATCAGAGGTTGGGATTCAAACTGGTTTGCTACATCTACAGATTTCGCAGATAAACTCATTGAAGATGAGAAAATCCGTAAATATCTAAATGCTAGAATTGTAAAAGGAGGAATTGCTAGAATTGTGATTGAGCGTACCTTAAAGCGAATCACGATTACTTTGCACACATCTCGTCCTGGAATTATCATTGGTAAAGGTGGAAGTGAAGTCGATAGAATTAAGGAGGAGTTGAAAAAATTAACCAAGAAAGAGGTACAAATCAACATTGTCGAGATTCGAAGACCTGAGTTAGATGCAAATATAGTTGCAGAAACAATTGCTAAGCAGTTAGAGGCTAGGATTAATTATAGAAGAGCTGTGAGAATGGCAATTGCATCGACTATGCGTCAACCAGAAGCGGAAGGAATAAAAATAAGAGTATCTGGAAGACTTGGAGGAGCAGAAATGGCTCGTACTGAAGAAAATAAACAAGGAAGAACTCCTTTGCATACTTTTAGAGCGGATATAGATTATGCATTGAAAGAAGCTAAAACTGTATATGGCATTATTGGTGTTAAGGTTTGGATATGCAAAGGTGAAGTTTTAGGTAAAAGAGATTTATCTCCAAGTGTACCACAAGATAAGAAACGAAGAGGCGGTGGATCTGGAGGAAGAAGAAGAAAATAAAAGCTAAACCTAAGTCTTTTATAAATAATTAATAAGTAGATAATATCATGTTACAACCAAAGCGAACGAAGTTCAGAAAAAGACATAAAGGACGTGTGAAAGGAACTGCCCAACGAGGAAGTTTGCTTTCTTTTGGTACTTTTGGTTTGAAGGCTATGGAGGCTACTTGGATTACTAATAGGCAAATAGAATCAGCTCGTGTGGCTATAACTAGGTATATGAAGAGAGAAGGTAAGGTTTGGATACGTATTTTCCCAGACAAGCCTATTACCAAAAAACCATTAGAAGTTCGTATGGGTAAGGGTAAAGGTGCTCCTGATCATTGGGTGGCAGTAGTTAAACCAGGTCGAATAATGTTTGAAATAGAAGGAGTTCCTTTAGATATAGCTATGGAAGCTATGCGGTTAGGTGCTCAAAAACTTCCTATTAGAACTAAATTTGTAATGAGAAGAGATTTTGTAGAATAAAAATGATATTCTCATAAATAAACCAATAAATACTTTAAGTTGAGTCCACACCTACAAATATAATGTGATTTGTTAAGAAGTTGAACTTGATTTCATTGAATGTACCATGGCAAATAAAAAAATAAATATAAGAGATCTATCAACAGAAGAGCTTTTTGATAGAATCGAAGAAGACAAAGCTCGATTGCGCAAATTGCGTTTTAATCATACGGTTGCTGCATTAGAGAATCCTAATGTGTTACGTAATCTTCGCCGTGATATTGCTCGGTATAATACAGAATTAAGACGTAGAGAACTCGAAGACTCAAGCGCAAATAAATAATAGGGCTGTAAATATTAGAGGCTTTTAATCAAATTTATTTAGAAGTAATGTCGCAAGAAAGAAACCTTAGAAAGCAACGTGTTGGGGTGGTATTAAGTGATAAGATGCAAAAAACAATCACTGTAAGCATTGAACGTAAAGTGCAACATCCTATCTATGGTAAATTCATTAAGAAAAGTAAAAAATACACTGCTCACGATGAACAAAATGATTGTAACATCGGAGATATAGTGCGAATAATGGAAACTAGACCTCTCAGTAAGCGTAAAAGATGGCGCTTAGTAGAAATTATTGAGCGGGCAAAATAATTTAATTGTCATGATTCAACAAGAAAGTAGACTTAAAGTAGCAGATAATAGCGGTGCTAAAGAAGTATTATGCATCCGTGTATTAGGAGGTACAGGAAGACGTTACGCTTCGGTAGGGGATAATATTGTTATTACTGTAAAAGATGCTATGCCTTCTGGAGGAGTGAAAAAAGGAACCGTATCCAAAGCTGTTATAGTAAGGACAAAAAAGCATATAAGACGTAAAGATGGAACATATATATCTTTCGACGATAATGCTGTTGTTTTGATTGATGGTTCTGGTGAGCCAAGAGGAACTAGGATATTTGGACCTGTTGCTCGTGAGTTGAGAGATAGAGGATACACTCGTATTGTTTCTCTAGCACCTGAGGTATTATAGTGCCTTTAGATAAGTAAAAAAAAGAGTTTCATAACCATTATTAATGAGTGGAAAATGGCTAATAAAAAACGTTTTAAACCTAAGTATCGAATTAAAAAAGGAGATACTGTAGTGGTCATAACTGGAGAAGATAAAGGTACTGAAGGGCGTGTTTTAGAAATAGATACGGAAAAAGGCAAAGCTCTTGTAGAAGGTGTAAATATTATTACAAGACACACAAAACCTAACAATCAATATCCAGAAGGAGGGCTTATTGAAAAAGAAGCTCCTATCCAAATATCTAACATTATGTTAGTTGATCCGAAAACAGGCAATTCTACACGAGTTGGTCGTCGGATAGAAGATGGAAAAATAGTTCGTTACGCTAAAAAATCAGGGGAGGTAATAAACTAATGAGTAAGTATATTCCAAGAATGCAAACAAAGTACAAAGATGAGGTTGCACCTAAATTGAAAGAACAATTTAAGTATAAGTCATCTATGCAAGTACCTCGATTACTTAAAATATGTTTGAATCAAGGTGTTGGTTCAGCAGCGGCAGATAAAAAAGTAGTTGATACAGCAGTGAAAGAAATGACATTAATTTCAGGTCAGCAAGCAGTTGTTACTAGGGCTAAAAAATCAATTTCAAATTTTAAGCTGCGTGAAGAAATGCCTATTGGTGTGAGAGTTACATTACGCGGAGAAAGAATGTGGGAATTTTTAGATAGATTACTGTCCGTAACTTTGCCACGTGTACGTGACTTTAGGGGAGTAAATGATAAAAGTTTCGATGGAAGAGGTAACTATACGTTGGGAGTAACTGAGCAGATTATTTTTCCTGAAATTGATTTGGATAAAGTATCACGTATGAATGGAATGGATATTACTTTTGTGACCTCTGCCAATACAGATAAAGAAGCTTATGTTTTACTTACTGAATTTGGGATGCCTTTCAAAAACCAAGTAAAAATCGAACAATAATATGTCTAAGAAATCAATTGTTGCTCGCCAAGTAAAGAGAGAAAAGTTAGTAACTAAGTATGCTGAAAAAAGAGCAAAATTAAAAGCAGAAGGGAACTACGAAGAATTGGATAAATTACCTAAAAATGCTTCTCCTGTCAGATTACGAAATAGATGTAAATTAACAGGAAGACCTAGAGCCTATATAAGACTTTTTGGTGTTTCAAGGTTGAAATTCCGAGAATTAGCATCTAATGGTAAAATCCCAGGTGTCACAAAAGCAAGTTGGTAAAATCAAGACTATTTGCTTAATAAAGTTAGGAATAAAGATATTAGGGACGTAGTAATCTACGTCTCTTTTTTATCTCGCATATTATTACTATCTTTGCGGAGCAATTTTTGAAAGCAAATTGAAATATATTTTATATTTATAAACAGAAGGATTTGGTATATGTCAGCAGTTACTGATACAATTGGAGATTACTTGACGCGAATTAGAAATGCTATGATGGCGCGTCATCGAGTGGTAGAAATACCTGCTTCTAATTTGAAGAAAGGAATTACTGAAATTCTTTACAACCAAGGGTATATTTTTAGATATAAATTCGAAAGTACAACCAATGGTCAGGGAATTATTAAGATAGCTCTAAAATACGATCCTGTATCGAAAGAACCTGCTATTCGTAAACTGGTAAGGTATAGTAAACCAGGGTTGCGGAAATATGTAGGCGCTGCTGATTTGCCAAGAGTAAAAAATGGACTAGGCATTGCAGTTATTTCTACCTCTAAAGGTTTGTTAACAGATAAGGAGGCTCGTAGTCAGAATATAGGAGGAGAAATTCTTTGTTTAGTTTACTAAATATTTAAAGGTAAATAGCCATGTCTCGAATAGGAAAATTACCCATAACGTTACCAACGGGGGTTCAAATTATAGTTGATAATGATACTAACTTAGTGACAGTAAAAGGTCCAAAAGGTGAGTTAGTTCAAAAGTTAGATAAAGATTTAGAAGTAATATCAGAAGATGGTAATATTCATGTAAAGCGACCTACAGATCAAAAGCGACATAAAGCTTTGCACGGTCTTTACAGATCTTTAATCAATAATATGGTAATTGGTGTTTCAGAAGGGTATAAAAAGCAATTGGAACTAGTAGGAGTTGGTTATCGAGCTTCGAACCGTGGACAACTACTGGAATTGGCAGTTGGTTTTTCTCACCCTATTTATTTTTTCGTTCCATTTGAGGTTAAAGTGGAAACAGAAACTGTGAAAGGTAAAAACCCTGTTATTACCCTTGAAAGTATTGATAAACAATTATTAGGACAAATTTGTGCGAAAATACGAGCCTTTAGAAAACCAGAACCTTATAAAGGAAAAGGTATAAGGTTTGTAGGAGAAGAAATTAGAAGAAAAGCTGGTAAAGCAGCTGGTAAATAGATGCGCTGTTTTTCAGAATAGATTTAATTCAAATAATTTTTAAGTTAAACGAAGCAATGGCATTTAATAAAGCAGCAAGAAGGCAAAGAATTAGGTATAAGATTAGGAAAAAAATATCAGGAACTAAAGAACGTCCTAGATTGGCAATTTTTAGAAGCAATAAATATATCTATGCTCAATTAATAGATGATAACAGTGGTCATACTTTAGTGTCCGCATCTTCTAAGGAGTTTTCAGAATCAACAGGCAAAGTAGATGATTCTAAAGGTGTAGGTAAACTTATTGCCGAAAGAGCTTCAGCTTTAGGAGTTGATACAATTGTGTTTGATAGAAGTGGATACTTATATCATGGTAGAGTGAAATCTTTAGCCGAAGGCGCTAGAGAAGCAGGTCTTAATTTTTAAAATACTTATTTGATGTCAAAGATAAATTTTAAGCAAATCACAGCTTCAAATATTGAGTTAAGTCACAAAGTAGTTGCAATTAATAGAGTAGCAAAAGTAACTAAAGGTGGTCGTACTTTTAGTTTCTCAGTTATAGTTGTGGTTGGAGATGGCGATGGAATTGTGGGACATGGTTTAGGGAAAGCTCGGGAGGTTGCTGCTTCAATTGATAAGGGACGTGATGATGCAAATAAAAACTTAATCAGAGTACCAATTCATAAAGGAACAATACCACATGAAGAGAAAGGCAAGTATGGAGCCGCAAAAGTGGTTATTAGACCGGCAGCTAAAGGAACAGGAGTAATTGCAGGTGGTGCTATGCGTGCTGTTTTAGAAAGTGCTGGGATAAAAGATGTTATTGCAAAATCAATTGGATCTTCTAATCCTCATAATGTAGTAAAAGCAACAATAGATGCACTTTCTAAGTTGAGAGGTCCCATGGAAATTGCTAAACAAAGAGGAATTACTCTTGATAAGGTTTTTAATGGATAGGTAGTTAAAGTTCATTTGTATAAACAAGAATAATGGCTAAAGTTAAAGTAACACAGGTGCGAAGTGTAATACGTTGTCCTCAAAAGCAAAAAGCAACTATGATTGCATTGGGATTACGTAGAATGCATAGAACAGCAGAACATGAGGCAACACCTCAGATAGTGGGGATGATTGAAAAAGTAAAGCATTTGGTAAAAGTAGAATATCAATAAAATGAGCAATTTAAGCAACTTAAAACCTGCAAAAGGTGCTATTCATAAGCAGAAAAGAATAGCAAGAGGACAAGGTTCTGGTCATGGAGGCACCGCAACTAAAGGACATAAAGGGCAGCAATCAAGATCAGGATATTCTAGGAAAAAACACCATGAAGGTGGCCAAACACCACTTCAGATGCGTATTCCTAAGAGAGGATTTAATAATAGAAATAAAATAACATTCAAACCTCTCAATTTATCAGATTTAGAGTATATTGCTACTAAACATGATATTGCCATTATTGATTTCGATGTTCTACGAAAATTAGGAATGGTAAAGAAAACAGAGAAAGTAAAGGTTCTAGGAAACGGAGATGTTAGCAAAGCATTGGAAGTCAATTTACATGCCTTTAGTGAATCTGCCAAATCTTCTATTGAAGCGAGTGGTGGATCTGTTTCAATCATCTAAGTTGATTTATTTAATAATAAAATTATAGAAGGGAGATATTCTAATTGCCATCCCCCTACGATAATATTCATTCTCATGAACAAGCTGATTGATACTATAAAAAATATTTACAAAATAGAAGAACTTAGAAATAAGATTCTTTTCACTTTAGGTCTTATCTTAGTCTATAGAATAGGTTCTTTTATAGTGTTACCTGGTGTAGATGTAGGAGCTTTGGATGAATTAGCCAGCCAAGGATCTAGGGGGGGACTAATTGCATTGTTAAATATGTTTGTTGGGGGTTCTTTTACTAGAGCATCCATCTTTGCATTGGGTATCATGCCCTATATCTCCGCCTCTATTGCAATACAACTACTCACATTAGCAGTACCCTATTTCCAAAAAATGCAAAAAGAGGGAGAGTCTGGAAGAAGTAAAATAACTAGAATTACTAGGTATTTAACAGTAATTGTCACTGCTGTACAAGCGGTAGGGTATGTGACTTTTCTTTATTCTATTGCAGGGCAAGATGCTATTGTTATTCCAAGAACTTTATTTATCGTATCTACGATGTTTTGTCTGACCGCAGGAACTGTGTTTTGTATGTGGTTAGGAGAAAAAATTACAGACAAAGGAATAGGAAACGGGATTTCTTTGCTTATTATGGTTGGAATTATTGCAAGGCTGCCTTTTGGACTTGCGGCAGAATTGCAGTCAAAATTAGCCTCAAGTACTGGCGGTGGATTGGTATTTTTTGTAGTAGAAATGGCATTCTGGATTGCTATCATAATGGCAACTATACTGTTGGTTCAGGGTACTCGTAGAATTCCTGTTCAGTATGCAAGAAGAATTGTGGGGAATAAACAATATGGTGGTGCACGTCAATATATTCCATTAAGGGTGAATGCTGCTGGAGTTATGCCCATTATTTTTGCACAGGCACTAATGTTTATCCCTTCTTTTGCAGCACAGTTTTTTCCTGATTCAGGATTAATGCAAAGTATTCAACAAGGTACTTTTTACCTTTCATTTTCATACAACTTCTTTTTCTTCCTAATGGTAGTGTTATTTACGTACTTTTATACAGCGCTAATTATTAATCCTACTCAGATGGCGGATGATATGAAGAGAAATGGGGGGTATATTCCGGGAGTAAAACCAGGTAAAAAAACAGCCGAGTTTATTGATAATGTAATGTCTCGCATTACTCTTCCTGGAGCTATGTTTTTAGGTTTGGTTGCTATTATGCCTGCATTTGCAAATATGGCAGGTATAAATAGTCAGTTTGCTGATTTTTATGGAGGGACATCATTATTGATTTTAGTAGCAGTAATGTTAGATACCTTGCAACAAATTGAAAGCCATTTATTAATGCGACACTATGATGGGTTAATGAAAGGAAATGCTCGTATGAGAAGCCGTCAGGCAGTAGGAGCAAGTGTATAAGAATCCTATTATGATGTGGATGTTACAAGAAAAAATAAACCTTTATTTCTGAGGTTAAATAGCTAGTAAAAATCATATTGTAGTGCTTAATTAAACACAAAAAGTTTCCTCTTCAAAATAATGTGGGGAAACTTTTTGTCTATTATATATGTGAGAATCGAACGAAAATTTCTACGACAATCTAAATTGATATTGCTTTTCTATTTTTGATAGTAAAGGTAAAAATGGTTTGATAATTTAAAGTATTAATAAGTTGCGAAAAAAATCAAAAAAGATATTCTATAAAACAAAAGAAGAAATAGAATTAATCCGATATAGTTGCTTATTAGTGGGTAAGACACATGCAACTGTGGCAGAATTTATTAGGCCAGGTATGCAAACTATCAAGTTAGATGAAATAGCAGAAACTTTTATTAGAGATCAAGGAGCAGTTCCCGGATTCAAAGGATATAATGATTTTCCATTTACATTATGTATTTCTGTAAACGAGGAAGTTGTTCATGGAATGCCAGGTAACTATGAGTTAAAAGAAGGAGATATTGTTTCGATTGATTGCGGAGTGATTGCAAATAGTTATTATGGTGATTCCGCATATACTTATTGTGTAGGTGAGGTTGATATAAAAGTTAAGAATTTATTAGAAGTCACTAAAAAATCGCTTTATAAAGGTATAGAGCAGGCTATAACAGGTAAGAGGGTTGGAGATATTAGTTTTGCTATTCAACAATATACGGAAAGAAACTTCGGTTATGGTGTTGTTAGAGAATTAGTGGGGCATGGTGTTGGCAGAGAATTACATGAAGCACCAGAAGTTCCCAATTTTGGAAAAAGAGGGCGAGGTCCCAAATTGTTAGATGGACTTGTTATTGCTATTGAGCCTATGATAAATATGGGCAAAAAAGATGTAATTCGAAGTGCTGATGGGTGGACGATATCTACAGCTGATGGAAAACCTTCAGCTCACTTCGAACATACAATAGCTGTTAGTAAAAACAAAGCTGATATTCTTTCTACTTTCGACTATATTGAGGCAGCCATTAAAAATAATATAGAATTAAGTGAGATTGCTTAGAAATTAGCAAAAAAAAACCGATATTTGCACTCCGAATTAAAAGGAGATAATGTAAGTAGCGTTAAATCAATAACTTCGCATTTTTAAAGAGTATTATTAATATACATGGCAAAGCAAGAACTCATTAAACAAGATGGTACAGTCACAGAAGCATTATCTAATGCAATGTTCAGGGTACAATTAGAAAATGGACATATTGTAGTGGCTACTATATCAGGTAAGATGAGAATGAATTACATCCGCATATTGCCAGGAGATAAAGTTGCTTTAGAAATGTCACCTTATGATTTGAATAGAGGAAGGATAATATACAGATATAAATAATGTGTCTGTGTTTTTATAGCTAAACCCAATAAAAATATACTCTCGTGAAAGTTAGAGCATCAATTAAAAAACGTAGTAGTGACTGCAAAATAGTGCGCAGGAAAGGTAAACTCTATGTGATTAATAAAAAGAATCCAAAGTTTAAACAAAGACAAGGATAAATATGGCACGTATAGCTGGGGTTGATTTGCCCAAATATAAAAAATGTTCGATAGCACTTACCTATATTTATGGAGTAGGTCGTACTCGTGCTTTGAAAATGCTTGATGAGTCAAGTATTGAGCCGACCAAAAAAGTTAAAGATTTGACAGACGATGAAATAACTCGTCTTCGTGCTACCGTTAGTGAATATACTCTAGAAGGAGAGTTGCGCTCAGAGGTACAACTAAATATTAAACGGTTAATGGATATTGGTTGTTATAGAGGTATTCGACATCGTAAGGGATTGCCTTTACGTGGTCAGCGTACTAGTACTAATGCACGAACTAGAAAAGGTAAAAAGAAAACAGTTGCGGGTAAGAAGAAAACCCCAAGGAAATAGTATTTATCGAATTGCTAACTATTTGTAAGTAATATGGCAAAGAAAAGACGAGTTTCGAAAGTCAAAAAACGTATTGTCAGAGTAGAATCTGAAGGTAAGGTCTATATAAAGGCAAGCTTCAACAATATAATTATTTCATTTACCAATGCTGCAGGACAAGTTATTTCTTGGGCTTCAGCAGGTAAGGCCGGATTTAAGGGGTCTAAAAAGAATACTCCATATGCTGCTCAGGTGGCGGCAAGAGATGCTGCCAAAAAAGCTATGGATTCCGGACTAAAGCGAGTAGAAGTTTTAGTTAAAGGTCCTGGTTCTGGAAGAGAAGCTGCTATACGAGAAGTACATAACATGGGTATTGAAGTAACAGTCATCAGAGATGTGACACCACTACCACATAATGGTTGTCGACCACCTAAACGTCGTAGAGTTTAGATCGAAGTTTTAATATTTATTTTAGTCTCAATAGTAGAAAAAGAAATATAATATGGCACGTTATATAGGTCCAAAAACTAAAATCTCACGTAGATTTGGTGAGTCATTATTTGGATATGATAAATCCTTTGAGAAAAAAGGGCATCCTCCAGGGCAACATGGAACTTCTAAAAGGCGTAAAGTTGTTTCTGAATATGGTATTCAGTTGAAGGCAAAACAAAAAGCCAAGTATACCTATGGCGTATTGGAGAGACAATTCCGTAATTTATTCGAGGAAGCTAGTAGGAAAGAAGGAATTACAGGAACAATTTTACTTCAATTCCTTGAGTCTCGATTAGACAACATTGTTTATAGAATGGGGCTAGCTCCTACTCGACCCGCCGCTCGACAACTTGTGGCACATTGTCATTTATTAGTTAATGGCGAAAAATGTAATATTCCATCACGTAGGTTGAAGATAAATGATGTTATCGGAATACGTGCTAAGTCAAGAGAATTAGAACTCATCACATCGTCTATTTCTCAAAAAGGTAAGAGATTTTCTTGGATAGAGTGGAATGACGAGAAAATGGAAGGTAGGTTTATAGCTATACCCAATAGGGATGAGATACCTGAAAATATAGAGGATCAATTAATTGTGGAGCTTTACTCGAAATAATCCATTTGTAATATTTAAAATTGTTTATGGGACTTTTAACATTTCATCAGCCAGATAAAATAATAGCGCAGAAAATTACAGACAATGAAGGTTTGTTTGAGTTCAAACCGTTAGAACCTGGATTTGGGGTTACGGTAGGTAATTCGATTAGACGAGTTCTTCTATCTTCTTTGGAGGGGTATGCTATCACGGCAATAAAAATAAGTGGTGTAGATCATGAATTTTCTACTATAACGGGAGTTATAGAGGATGTTACTGAGATTATATTGAATCTTAAACAGGTTCGATTTAAAAAAGTAATAAAAGATGATGATTTGGTGTCCGAAAAGATATTTGTTTCTATAAGTGGGGAAGATAAATTTAAAGCAGTTGATATTGAAAAGCATACAGCTACTTTCAAAATAACGAACCCTAACTTAGTGATATGTCATATGGAATCTTTTGTTAACTTAGACATTGAGTTGACTGTTCAAAAGGGAAGAGGATACGTTCCTGCTGAAGAAAACAAACCAAAAGACATGGTGCATGGATTAATCCCTATTGATGCCATCTTTACACCAATCAAAAATGTTCGGTACAATGTTGAAAACACACGTGTTGAACAAAGAACAGATTATGAAAAATTGATTATAGAAATCAAGACAGATGGAACAATTCATCCTGAGGAGGCTATCAAAGAATCTGCAAGAATACTTATTCAACATTTAATGTTGATTACGGATGAAAAGATTACTTTTGATGAGAAGCCTGGTGAAGAAGATGATATTGTGGATGAGCATATCCTACACATGCGTAAGTTATTAAAAACCCCATTAGAGGACTTGGATCTTTCGGTAAGAGCTTATAATTGCTTGAAAGCAGCAAAAATAAATACCTTACAGGAATTAGTAACCTACGATACCAATTCATTGATTAAGTTTAGGAATTTTGGTAAGAAGTCTTTAATGGAAATTGAACATTTAATACAAGAAAAAGGACTTTCCTTCGGGATGGATTTGAGCAAGTATAAACTTGATGAAGAATAAAGAAAAATATTCTTTTTAATAAGAGAATTTTTAGTATCTAATATCGAAATATTGTTGTAGCAATGAGACACGGAAAAAAGTTTAATCATCTTGGAAGGAAAGTTGGACATAGAAAAGCCCTACTTGCTAATATGGCTTGTTCTTTGATTAAGCACAAACGTATTCAAACAACTTTAGCTAAAGCTAAAGCTTTACGAAAATATATAGAGCCTTTATTGACCAAGGCTAAAGCAAATACTACTCATTCACGAAGAATGGTTTTCAGCTATCTTCAAGATAAAGAAGTCGTAAAAGAGTTGTTTGATGATGTTAGTGATAAAATAGCTGACAGACCCGGTGGCTATACTAGGATACTCAAACTTGGCTTTAGATTTGGAGATGGTGCTGAAATGGCAATGATTGAATTAGTAGATTATAATGAAAATCTGCTAAAATCGAACTCTAAATCTGGAAAGCGTAGAAGAACTCGTAGAGGTGGACGTAAAAAATCTCAAGATAGTAGTGTCGAAACTACTACTGATGATTCAAATGCTTCTGTAGAGTAGATAGGATGAGATAACATATTATTAGTATAATTATAAAAAGGGTAAGGGTCTATTAGAGGCATTTACCCTTTTTTTGTGTAAATTTGTGGAATCTAATAATAAATTAGTGAAAACTACTCTAGTTTGTATCAACATATTTCTTAGAGACAAAAAAATAAACGTATTTTTGTAGTAGAAAAATGTTGAGGGGACTTGTGTGTCCCCTCTTTTAGTTATTAAATTGATATATGACGACTATTGTTGAAAGAATTGGAGAATTACTAGAGTTAAAGTTTGAAAATACTTCTTTTTTTGTAGTAGAATTAAAACCAACTCCGGGAAATAAGATTCAGATATTTGTTGACAAGGATGAAAATATAACAAGTGGAGATTGTGTTAAAATATTCAAATACTTAAAAAAGAGTTTAGAAGATGAAGGAACTTGGCATGAAAATCTTTACTTAGAAGTGTCTTCTCCTGGTATGTCCAAACCTTTTAGGGTTTTAAGGCAGTATAAAAAGAATATAGGAAGACACATAATTATTCAGATGTTAGATGGTAGTCAAAAAGAAGGAATATTGAAAGAAATTTTGGCTGAGGAAGTAGTTATTGATGAATATATGCAAGTACCAAAAAAGGCAAAGCCAACTATTCAAAAAATAATAATACCTTTTGATATTATCAAATGTGTGAAGAAAAAGATAACATTTTAGATTCATTCAAAATTGTTTAAGATGGCGAAGACAGGGAGAAAGGCTAAAAATATTGATTTGGTTGAATCCTTTGCAGATTTTAAGGAATTTAAAAATATTGATCGTCCAACAATGATGCGTGTGTTGGATGATGTATTTAGAACATTATTGCGAAAAAAATATGGAAGTGATGAGAACTTCGATATTATCGTAAATACGGAAAAAGGAGACCTTGAAATTTGGAGAAGAAGGGAAATTGTAAATGACGGAGAAGTAATTGACGCTAATAAAGAGGTTGCTTTTTTAGAGGCTATTCAGATTGAAGAAGATTATGAGATTGGTGAGGAGCTTTACGAAGAGATTACTTTGTTGCACTTTGGAAGAAGGGCTATTCTTGCGGCTCGACAAACTTTAATATCCCGTATATTAGAACTTGAAAACGATGAATTGTACAAGAAATACGGCGATAGAGTAGGGGAAATTGTTACTGGAGAGGTATATCAAATATGGAAACGCGAAATGCTCGTGTTGGATGATGATGGTAATGAGTTAATTCTTCCTAAAAACGAACAGATTGGAAGTGATTTCTATAAGAAAGGAGATACGGTACGGTCAGTTGTGAAGAAAGTGGAGATGCGAAATAATAAACCTAGAATTATTTTGTCAAGAACTGATAATATGTTTTTGGCCAAGTTACTAGAACTGGAAGTACCTGAAATTTTTGATGGACTGATTGCTGTTCGCCGTATTGCTAGAGAACCTGGGGATAGAGCTAAAGTAGCAGTAGAATCTTTTGATGATAGGGTAGATCCTGTTGGGGCATGTGTTGGAATGAAAGGATCACGGATTCATGGTATTGTTAGGGAACTACGAAATGAAAATATTGATATAATTAATTATACAGCTAATATACGCCTACTTATTCAAAGGGCATTGACTCCTGCAAAGGTTGTTCATATGGATGTTGATGAAGAGATTAAAAGAGCATCTGTATATTTAAAACCAGACCAGGTTTCTTTAGCGATAGGTAAAGGAGGTGTAAATATTCGTTTGGCAAGCAAACTTACTAAATACGAAATTGATGTATTTAGAGATGAAGAAGGAGAAAATGATGAGTATGATATTGATATTGAGGAGTTTGCTGATGAAATTGATGAGTGGATTATCAGAGTCTTGCAGAATATTGGATGTGATACCGCTAAGAGTGTACTTGATTTGAGTACAGAGGAACTACTTAGACGAACTGACTTGGAAGAAGAAACAATCACTGAAATAAGAAATATTCTGAGATCAGAATTTGATGAAGAAGAAATTTAGAATTACTTTTTATAAATATTACATTAATAGCTTACATGGCAGAAACCAAAAAGGTAGTAAGACTGGCTAAAGTAGCAAGAGAAATTAACGTAGGGATTGAAACGATTACAGCACATCTCTTGAAAAAAGGTTTTGAAGTAGAAAGTAAACCTACTACAAAGCTAACACCGGAGATGTATGATGTCCTTATTACTGATTTTAAATCATCAATTGCGCTCAAAGAGAAAGCAAACCAAATTAGTTTACGTACTAAACGGGAAAGAGAAACGAAGAAAGTAGATGATTTAGAAGTAGTAAAAGTTCCATCATCAGATAATTCCTCTAATAAACGGAATAGAGCAAAAGAAACACCTTCTAAAATAGAACCTGAGATACAAAAGCCAATACCTATTTTGGATAAGGAGACAATAGAATTGCCAAATACGGAGTCTATTTCTAATGTTTCTGAAGAAACCAATACTTCTAAAACGGTTGATTCGCACCAAAAGAAAGAGTCGGTTACAGAAGTAATACCTCAGACTCTTATTGGTAAAAATGATGTTCAAAGCAATGAGGAGTTTAAAAATGTAAACTCAGATAAGTCTGTCGAGTTAGAAAAACAGACTGAAACGGAGAATAAGAAGATTGAAGCCATTGCAGATGAGAAGGTACTGGTAGTAGAAGATAAAAAAGAGATTGAAAAAAGTACTGAAAATATAGAACCTGCTAAAGTCATAGAGGCAGATTCTGTAATTGAAGAAGTGAAAGAGACCAAGGAAGATAGGCAGCAAGTAGCAGTTGTTGAGAAGAAAGAGAACTCTTCGGAGAGTAAACAAGAGGATTATAGTATACAAGATACTTCTAAAGCAGTAAAAGAAGATATAAACACTACTGTTGAAAAACAAAATGGAGCTTCTGATACATCGCTTCAAGAGTCCAATGTTGCGAAAAATGAAGCATTAGTGACCAAAGATGAAGTTCAAAAAATAGAGGGTGAAAAAGAGCAAGAAGTAATGGTCAAAGAGGAGAAACAAGAAAATGTGATCAGTTCTACAGAAATCGAACTTGCGGGACCAAAGGTTATTGGAAAGATAGATCTTAGTGGAACTAATTGGAAAACTCGACCGGATAAGAAAAAGAAAAGGAAGGAGAGAAAAAGAAGACCAACTACAACAACAGAAACGGATAAAGTTGTAAATAGGAGACAAGAGGAAACGAAAGAAGGTGAAGATAGAGGAATCAAAGAGAGACCAAAAGTACATCTGAAAGGGCCTAAAGTGGTAGGCAAGATTGACTTATCTTCAACACAGGATAAAAAAGATGATTCAGAAGGTACAACAGATGGAGGTGACAAACCTAAAAGAAGAAGAAGAAAAAGAATTATCAAATCTTCAGATAGGAAAGTTGCTATTAAAAAATCGGATCGACCTGCTGTAAGTAATTCCACATCTACTCCTTCTAAAGATGGGCCTAATGAAAAAACACTTAGGGTTAAAAAAAGAAGGAAAAAGAAACCTCAGAACACTAGTTTTGCTAATAGGAACAATGAAGCAACGGAAGTTTCGGCCAAAGAAATTCAGGACAAAATCAAGGCTACAATGGCCAAACTTAGCGGCACTTCCAAAGGGAAGAGCAATAGGGCTAAGCTAAGAAAACAAAAAAGAGAGCAAGCTGCTATCAAACGAGATTTGGTGGAAGATGAAGAAACCAATATCTTGAGTGTCACTGAGTTTATCTCAGTAAATGAGTTTGCCAAATTGATGGATGTGGCAGTAAACAAGGTCATCACCACTTGCTTCAATTTAGGAATTATAGTATCTATTAATCAACGTCTGGATGCAGAAGTCATTGAGTTAGTTGCTGATGAATTTGGATTTGAAGTTGAGTTTATCAACGTGACCGAACAAGATGAAGAAGAAGATTACTTCGATGATGCCCCAGAAGATTTAGAGTCACGTGCTCCTGTTGTTACAGTCATGGGACATGTGGATCACGGAAAAACATCTTTACTAGATTATATCCGAAATGCGAATGTAATTGCAGGAGAGATGGGAGGTATTACACAGCACATTGGAGCCTATGAAGTGACTACTGAAAGTGGCAAAGAAATTACATTCTTAGATACACCTGGTCACGAAGCATTTACGGCCATGCGTGCCAGAGGTGCTAAGGTGACAGATATTGCAGTAATTGTGATTGCAGCAGATGACGATATAATGCCTCAAACAAAAGAGGCTATTAGTCACGCACAAGCTGCGGGCGTACCTATGATTTTTGCTATTAATAAGGTGGATAAAGATACTGCTCAACCTGAAAAAATCAAACAGCAATTGGCTGCGATGAATTTATTGGTAGAGGATTGGGGAGGTAAATATCAATCACAAGAAATATCTGCTAAGTTTGGGACAAACGTGGATGATTTGCTTGAAAAAATACTTCTTGAAGCAGAGTTGTTAGAATTGAAGGCCAATCCAAACAGAGAAGCTATTGGAACGGTACTAGAAGCATCTCTTGATAAAGGAAGAGGATACGTTTCTAATATTTTAATACAAAATGGCTCACTAAACGTGGGGGATACAGTATTAGCAGGACAACACGTTGGTAAAGTGAAAGCTATGTTCAATGAGAGAGGACAACGAGTGAAAAAATCCGTTGGCCCAGCTACTCCTGTTACCATTCTTGGGCTGAACGGCGCACCTCAAGCAGGTGATAGAGTAAAAGTGATGAAAAGTGAGCAAGAAGCAAAAGCAATTGCTACCAAAAGAGCACAGATCATTAGAGAGCAAGGATTTAGAGCATCTAAACATATCACACTTGAAGAAATTGGCCGTCGTTTGAAGATTGGTACTTTCAAAGAATTGAATCTCATTGTAAAAGGAGATATGGATGGTTCTGTAGAAGCATTAACTGATTCATTGTTGAAACTTTCTACTGAAGAGATAAGGATAAATGTGATACACAAAGGGGTCGGTGCTATTACCGAATCCGATGTATTGTTAGCTTCTGCGTCTGATGCCATTATTGTTGGTTTCCAAGTTCGTCCGACTGTCAATGCACGTAGAAATGCAGAACAAGAAAGTATCGAGATTAGAACATACTCCATCATTTACGCTGCTATTGAAGAGATTAAGTCTGCAATGGAAGGAATGTTGGAACCAAAAGTCGAAGAGCGTTTTGTATGCAACCTCGAAGTTCGAGAAGTATTCAAAATTTCAAAAGTGGGAGCAGTTGCAGGATGCTATGTAACCGTTGGTAAAATAAACAAGGATACAAGAATTCACCTACTCAGGGATGGAATCATTGTATTTACAGGAGAAATCGAAACTTTGAAACGATACAAAGACGATGTAAAGGAAGTCTTGCCAGGGCAAGATTGTGGTATTCGAATCAAGAACTTCAATGATATCAAACCGGGCGATGTGATTGAAGGATTTGAAGAAATCGAAATAAAACGAACACTTTAATTGAAAAACTTTATCGAGAAGTTTATAAAGTCCTAAAAGTTTGCTGGTCAAAATTTTAGGACTTTTTTTATTTTGTAGAAACTGCGGTTTCAAAAACCGAATATTTCCTGCAAAATTTTCACAGACTGCAATGATTTGAAGCCTTCAATGTGCAATTGGTAAAACTGCAATAAACTAGTAAGCAATTCTTTGCGTTGCATTTTACCGATTTTTATAAAATGTACTTCTTCCAGAGAGGTGTTCAATAAATTAGAAAGGTGTTTGGAAAGTGGTTCTTGCAAGTAATGAAGATGTGCAGGGTATTTGCTGACAAAAGAACCCTCTTGTAAATCAAATATTTTTTTGTCTTCGTTGTCGTAATTGTTATAAGGATAGAATCCAAGAAAACCACTGAATTGTAGTAAAAAATAAAGATGTAAGTTTGCAATAGATTCATGTGTGCTATCCAAAGTTTGCACAAAATCAAAAATAAAATCAAACTGCAATTCATTCTCCTCCTCTTCCTTCAATGTATTGTAGAGCAATTCAGTGACAAACAGAGCAAGTGAACTTTTACCAATATGAAAAGGAATAGACGTAAACGTATAAATCGGCTTCATTTCCTTGATTCTCTGAATATTGCGATTTTTTCGATAATACACCACCATATCCAGCAAAGTCAAAGGTTGAAGTAAAGCAGCCGTTTGTTTATTCTTATTACTCGTCCTAACCCCATTGACCATATAAGATTGAATACCAAATTGAGAAGTATAAATCTTGGCAATAACGCTGGATTCAGAATATTTGAAGGTTTTCAAAACAATACCTTTGGTAGGATAAAGCATAATACAGCGATTTTACATTTCCAATGCTTTGAACAATAGTTCTTTCAGCGTAATATCTGAAATATTCATTCGTATATGGCTTCGATGAGCATAAGATATCTTGCCCCTTTCCTCTGATACAATAAAAACATGTGCTTCAATGTGTTCTGTGATACCAACTGCCGCACGATGACGCATTCCCACACGAGGCGGAAGCTCAGGATTTTCTGAAACAGGCAACACACAACCCGCCGCCAGAATTTTCCCCTCCGCAATCACCATCGCCCCGTCATGAAGCGGCGCATTTTTATCAAAAATAGTTTCGATTAGCTTACTCGAAATATCGGCATGTATGGCTACTCCCGTATTGGCAAAAAACTTTTCTTCACCCACATCCGTAAAAACCATCAAAGCCCCCGTTTTAGCACGAGCCATGTTCTGCAAAGCCTTTGCTATTGAATTCACTAAATGCTCATTATCAGAAGCATTGTCACGCCCTCTTTTTATCAAACGACTCCAAAATTGCTGATCCCCAATACCCGTATTGCGCCCCAAAAAGAACAAAAAACGCCGAATTTCTGGCTGAAAAATAATCACCAAAAGCACAAGCCCAGCTCCCAAAAACTGTCCTAAAATACGCTCCATCATCTTCATCTCCAATGCCTGAACGATAAAGTAAATAAGCGACAGCACCAATAATCCCACAAAAATATTGAAAGCAAGACTACCCTTCAAGAGCCGATAGACAAAGAAGAACAAAGTGGTCAATACCAATATATCCAATATGTCGGCAAAACCAATTTCAAGAAATCCAATTTTAAATAAAAAAAGCGTCAAAGTGTGTTTTGTATTTTAGATAAGTTGAAAACCATGTTGTTCTTTTAGGTTTTCATTTGAATCTTTATTGTTCAAGCAGATATTCTACAATTTGCACCGCTTCCACTGCCTCCTTCACATCATGCACCCGCAAAATATTCGCCCCTTTCTGCAAAGCAATCACATTCACTGCCGTAGTGCCATTCAGAGCATTTGAAGGATTTATTTTCAGAAGTTTACAAACCATAGATTTGCGAGACATTCCCGCCAATAAAGGTAAGTCAAATAATCGAAAAGCGTCAAATTGCTGCAATATTTGATAGTTCTGTGAAAGCGTTTTTCCAAAACCAAAGCCAGGGTCAATAATAACATCCTTAATACCCGCTTGTTTCACCTGCTCAAGTTTAGCAATGAAAAAATCCACTATCTCTTGCACAACATTTCCGTATGAAGGATTGATTTGCATATCTTTAGGCTTACCTTGAATATGCATCAAGATATAGGGAACACCCAACATCCCAACTGTAGAAAGCAAATCAACATCCAAATCACCTGCCGAAATATCGTTGACCATACTTGCCCCCACTTCAATGGCTTCCTTCACCACTTTCGCACGAATCGTATCAACAGAAACAATTGTATCGGGAAATTCTTTTACAATCGCTTCAATCACAGGAATCACTCGCTTCAATTCCTCATTCACTTCAATAATATCAGCACCAGGTCTTGACGACATCCCACCTACATCAATAATAGCAGCCCCTTCTTGCAGCATTTTTTCTACCTGCTTCAAAATGAGTATTTGCTGAGTATATTGTCCACCATCATAGAACGAATCAGGAGTAACATTGAGTACGCCCATTACTTTTGGTGTACTCAAATCCAATAACTTCCCTCGGCAGTTTATCAGCCAATTGGTTTCAAAAACCGTATTTTTTGAAGTATGCATCAATATTTGAACTAAGTTTTTAGTTTAAACAAAATTTAACTTACCTTTGCAACAATCACACATTTGATTTTGATTTCCATATTAATTTTTATTGCAGACTTATACTATATTTGTGTAGCAAAAATAAAAACAAATACTACCATGACCATATTTTCATTGATTGGCTTGATTGCCCTTTTAGCAGTAGGCGTAACCATTCTTACGGGACTACTCAAAAAGCCTGAAAACTGGCTGATACACTATTTACGCAATTTCTTAGGAACGTTCTTTGTATTTTCGGGAGTAGTGAAGGCCATAGACCCAACAGGAACTGCCATCAAAATGGAAGATTACTTCAATGTATTTACAGAACATTTCTCGCTATTTACAGGTTTATGGGAATTTCTAATCTCCATTGCATTGCCATTATCGGTTTTTATGATTGTCCTAGAAATTGTATTGGGGGTTTCTCTCATTCTAGGAACCTTCAAAAAACCAACCTTGTGGCTCTATATAGGATTGACCCTATTCTTCACAGTACTTACAGGCTTCACCTACCTCACAGGATATGTGCCCAAGGATGCTACTTTTTTCCAGTTCGCACAGTGGGAAGGCTTCAAAGAATCCAATATGCGGGTAACAGACTGCGGTTGTTTCGGTGATTTTGTCAAACTCAAACCTTACGAATCATTCTTGAAAGACGTGGCTCTAACAGGTTTGATTTTTTTAATGCTTTTCTTATCGAAGCACATTACATTGGTTTTCAATAAAAAAATCTCATGGATTCTTTTAGGTGTATTGGGAGTAGCAGCATTTGCTTTCAGTATGAGAAATGTAAACAACCTGCCGATTGTCGACTTTAGAGCCTACAAAATAGGTGCGAATTTGATAGACGGACGAAACGACGGAATCCCGCCAGAAGTACAAACCATGTACACGCTGACCAAAGAAGGCACGGGAGAGGTGAAAAAAATCGAGAGTAAGGAGTATATAGACAGTGGCATCTGGAAAGATAAGACTTGGGTGATGGACAACGACAAAACCGAACAAGTAACCATCAAAGAAGGTAAAATGCCTACTATCAAAGACTTCATGATTTATGACGATGCAGAGAATGAAGTAGCAGATGCCATCGTAAACCGCCCAGGATTTACCCTTTTCGTAGCCGCCTACAATGTCGAAAAATCGAATCTGGAGAAAGGTTTTGTAAAGGTAAATCAGGTGATGAAAGAAGCCACAAAAGACAATATACCTATTATTGGTTTGACCGCTTCAGCGATAGATTATGCCCAAAAATTCACAGACAATATTTATAAATTCTATAACTTGGATGCTGTACCCATCAAAACTATGATTCGCTCAAACCCAGGTGTAGTCCTAATTAAGGATGGAATCGTAGTAGATAAATGGCACTTCAATCAACTTCCCAATTGGAGCGAAATCGTAGCCAAACACAACATCACCAAACAAGATCCGCCACAAGATTTGATTCAAGAAGATGAGGAAATAATAGATGAAGAGATGATGGAGGAAGAAATGGAAGGAGATGGAGATGAATAAAATCTAATGTCTGTATGGTTATATTGCTAAATGGTTAATTAGCTGAAGTATTTTTGATGAAAACCAATATTTAACTTTGAATAAAATTGAAGCATAAAATCGTAATAAAGCAGAATAATTTTGCTCAATGGACAGTTGGGAAACAATATGTAACCGCAGTTTATTCTATCTCTGCAAATATTGCAGAAGGATTTGGTCGTTATCACAAAAAAGATAAAATCAAATTTTATCGTTATATGACAGGTTCTTTACACGAAACATAAAATAGTAATACCATCTAACTGTACAACCATTCAACAATATAGCCATAAAACAATATAGAAACATGAAAATCCTCCACACAGCCGATTGGCATTTAGGGCAGCGATTGTGCGACTTTGACCGACAAGCAGAACACGACCATTTTCTGCAATGGCTGCTGGAAACCTTGAAGGAAGAGCAAGTAGATGCCTTAATCGTGGCAGGAGATGTATTTGATGTTCACAATCCTCCAAATTATGCTCGAAAACAATATTACAGTTTTCTGAGAAAAGCCATGCGCTACTGCAACAACATCATCATCACAGGTGGAAACCATGATTCTCCCCGCAATTTGGATGCACCCAAAGAACTATTGAAGTACCTGCAAATAAGTGTTGTAGGTGGAGTTCCTGAGGAATTGGAGGAAGAAGTCATTGAAGTGAAGGACGAAGAGGGGAATGTGGTGGGCATTGTGGCAGCTGTTCCTTTTTTGCAGGAAAGAGACATACGTAAAGCCGTTGCAGGAGAAAGCTATGAAGAACGGGTAGAACGCACCCAAAAAGGGATTTTCAACCATTACCAAACCATAGCTGAATACATCGCTGCAAAATATGATGCTTCAAAATTACCCATCATTGCCACTGGACACTTATTTGCAGCAGGGAGTATCACTTCCGAAAGCGAAAAAGACATTCACATCGGCAATCAAGGCAAAGTAACTGCCGAAACTTTTTCCGAGATGTTTGATTATGTGGCATTGGGGCATATTCACAAGCCGCAAAAGGTGAACAAATTGGAGCATATCCGTTATTGCGGCTCACCGATTCCATTGAGTTTCACAGAACATAAAGACGACAAACAAGTTCTTTTGGTGAATTTTGAAGGAGGAAAGTTAGATGAAATTCGCATTTTGCCAATTCCCAATTACCGCAAGTTATTGCGGGTGAAGGGAGATATCGAAAAGGTGATAGCGCATTTGTTGGCCTTAGAAAGTTTTGAAGGAAAGCCCACAACATGGTTGGAAGTGCAGGTGGAACTGGAAGTTTTTGAAGCGGATTTGGAACATCAGGTTCGGCAATTGGTGGCGGACAAAAATGCGGAGGTGCTGATTACCCGCACTGAATACAAATACCGTTCAACGGGTTTGGACGAAGAATTGGGCAATGTGAGTTTGGATGATTTGAAACCAATGGAAGTATTTTTGAAGCGTTGCGACAGTCGGAATGTAGGAGAGGAGCAGCAAAAAGAATTGGTGAACACATTCAATGAATTGTTGGAATGGATGGAGGAGGAGAAAGATTGATATTGAACTTCAATGGTAAAGATTAAAACAACTTCAAAAAAATATGTTCAACAACAACCTAAGCCCTACTCACTTCAATGAAAAAGGCCAAGGTACTTTTCCTGGCTTATTAGGAATTACCATTGTCCACATGGAAGAAGGCAAAACGATTGGTGAAATGCCTGTCAAAAAAGAACTTTTTGCGCCCAATGGGTTTTTACATGCGGGAAGTGTTGTGACCTTTGCAGATACAATCGCAGGTTATTCTACGGTTTCACATTTGCCCGAAAAAGCAAAATCTTTTACAACCATCGAACTCAAAAGTAACTTTATGGGAACAGCCCGAGAAGGTATTTTGGAATGTGAAAGTTTTGCAGAGCATTTGGGACAAACTACGCATGTTTGGCGAGTCGTTGTCAAGCACAAAGAAAGTCAAAAACAGATTGCTATTTTTTCCTGTACCCAATTGATTTTATACTAACCAAATATGACAACTTACAATCAATCCCTTACCGAACTCCAACAAATCGTAGCCGACCTCGAAAACGAAGCCATCGGAGTAGATGAACTATCCGAAAAGGTAAAAAGAGCTTCCGAGCTGATTCAGTTTTGTCAGCAGAAACTGAGGAGTACAGAAGCTGCAATTGGAGAAACTCTGGGCAATCAGCAAGAATAGAAGATGAGTGTTTTATCGTATTTTCGCTGCAATGAATAACAAAATCACCGCTCCAAAAGTAGCACTCAAGATTTGACCCAGTAGTTTGCTAGCATGAATACCGACCAAATCCAAAACAATGTTTCCTATATACGCACCTGCTACTCCCAAAATGACCGTCCAAACCAAACTCATGCTGCGGCCTTTCATCAGTTGATTTGCCAACCAACCCGCCACAGCTCCTACAATCAATAAAATAATCAGTTGCTCCATTTTGTTTGTTTTTGAAGGAGAATGAAATGGTAAAACAATCGTTTCTGCTGACATTTATTTGCTCATCATATTAATGGTGAGAACTTTATAACCCGTTTCCTATTTCTTACTCGCAGCTTTGATTTTGGGTATCAAATACAACAACAATACCGCCCCAAAAGTAGCACTGATAATTTTTCCAATAAGGTGAGTTGCGCTAAAACCTACGATTCCCAAGACGATACTACCAATAAAAGCACCACCAATACCCAAAAGCAAGTTCCAGCCTAAGCCCATACTTGCACCTTTCATCCAAAGATTTGCGAGCCACCCAGCGACAGCACCTACGATAAGCAATACGATAATGTTCATTTTCTAAGTATTTTGATTAGATAAAAAATATGTTTGTCAATCCCTACAACAGAAAATTCTAACTTAGCGTTCCCAAACAAAAGTTAAAAACGATGTCTCAAAAATTAACACTTTATATCATAACTTGTTTTTTGTTTTTTTCCTGCAAAGCCCAAAAACAAGGCGACAACACCCATTCTGACCACAAATACACCAACCACCTCATCAACCAAAGTAGCCCCTATTTGCTGCAACATGCCCACAACCCAGTGGATTGGTTTCCGTGGGGAGAAGAAGCATTGGCAAAGGCAAAAGCTGAGAACAAACCGATGATTATCAGTGTGGGATATGCTGCCTGTCATTGGTGTCATGTGATGGAACACGAATCTTTTGAAGATACCTTGGTGGCCCGCAAAATGAACGAAAACTTTGTGTGTATCAAAGTCGATAGAGAAGAACGCCCCGATGTGGACCAAATTTATATGAACGCTGCTTATATGATAAATGGCAGTGGAGGTTGGCCCTTGAATGCAATTGCCTTGCCCGATAGTCGCCCTATTTTTGCAGGAACCTATTTTCCAAAGGACAATTGGGTGAAAATCTTGGACTATTTTGCGGACAACTTCAAAAACAATTTAGCAGAACTAGAGGCACAAGCAGACAAAATCACCGAAGGCATTCAACAAATCGAAATGGTGCCTTTCCAACCCGAACCTGCTACGTTTGCAGCCGAAGACCTCAATACCATTTTTACCTCTTGGAAACCCCTATTGGATTTTGAGCAAGGTGGAAGAACCACCAAGTCCAATAAATTTCCGATGCCATCTAATTGGGCATATTTGCTTCGCTACCATAGCCTTTTTGGAAATGAAAACGCATTGAAGTCGGTGAATGTCACCCTTGAAAAAATGGCAAATGGCGGAATTTACGACCACCTTGGAGGAGGTTTTGCACGTTATTCAACAGACCCCGATTGGCACGTTCCCCATTTTGAGAAAATGCTTTACGACAATGGACAGTTGGTGAGTTTGTACTCCGAAGCCTATCAATACGCACCCAATCCGCTCTACAAAAAGACGGTCTATGAAACACTGGAGTTTGTCAAACGAGAATTAACCTCGCCTGAAGGGGGCTTTTATTCTTCATTAGATGCAGACAGTGAAGGCGAAGAAGGCAAATTTTATGTGTGGACAAAAGCGGAAATAGACTCTATTTTGGGCAAACAAGATGCGGTTATCTTCAATGCTTACTACAATGTGACTTCACAGGGCAATTGGGAAGAACACAAAAATGTGTTGCGGGTATTGAAGGAAAAAGAGTTCATGGCTTCAAAATTGGCGATTCCTTTGGCGCAATTGAATCAAGTGATTGATGATTCCAAAGTCAAATTGATGGCGGCTCGTGACAAAAAAGTGCGTCCGCCTTTGGATGACAAAATTTTGACGGGATGGAATGCCTTGATGTTGAAGGGCTATGTAGATGCCTACCGAGTTTTTGGAGAACAAGCGTTTTTGGATGTGGCTTTGAAGAACGCCAATTTTTTACTGCAAAATGCCCTGCAAAGTGATGGGAGCCTCCATCGAAACTACAAAGAAGGAAAGTCTTCTATCAATGCTTTTTTAGACGATTATTCCTTACTCATTGAAGCCTTTGTGAGTCTGTACCAAGCGACTTTTGATGAACAATGGCTCTACAAATCCAAAGACCTTGCGGATTATGCCATTGCACATTTCCACGACGATAATTCCAAAATGTTCTTTTACACTTCTGACCAGGATGCAGCTTTGATTGCTCGAAAGATGGAGATTACCGACAATGTGATTCCAAGTTCCAATTCTTCTATGGCAAAAGCCTTGTTTTATTTGGGTACTTACTTCAACAACGAAGACTACTTGAAAATGTCGGAGCAGATGTTGACAAATGTGAAAGAGGATGTAAAAACGCAAGCTCCTTTCTACTCCAATTGGGCGATTTTGATGACATATTTCGTCAAGACACCTTATGAAGTGGCTATCGTGGGGCCTGATTTCGCTGCAAAACGTGCGGAAATGGATCAACATTTTCTACCAAACGCTTTTTTATTGGGTGGCAATTCGGAAGGTACTTTGGAACTGCTCAAAAGTAAATTGGTAGAAGGACAAAACCGCATTTATGTCTGTCAAAACAAAGTGTGTAAATTCCCTGTGGAAGAGGTAAGCAAGGCGGTGGAGTTAATGGAATAGGGCTTACTTCAATGTCTTGATTAAGAAACAAATCTGAGAAAACAAACTTGGATTTTTTTAGAAATTTTACCAATATTGAGCAAAAAAGCAATCAATGAATTCCAATCAATTTACCCCCTACAACCGAGATACCTACGAAGCCGAAGAAATGACTCAAAGGAGCCGAGAATTTAGAAATTGGCTGGACAAGAGGCGGACAGTTAGGACTTTTTCGGACAAAGCTGTGCCAAAAGAAGTGATGGAAAATATCATTATGAGTGCATCTTCGGCACCTTCTGGCGCACACAAACAGCCGTGGACATTTTGTGTAATCGGCAATGCCGAACTCAAAAGTACCATCCGAAAAGCGGCAGAAGAGGAAGAATACACCAACTATCATGGGCGAATGTCGGAAGAATGGCTCGAAGATTTACAGGTATTTGATACCGATTGGCACAAGCCTTTCATTGAAGTAGCACCGTGGGTAATCGTGGTTTTTAGGAAAATATATGATGTAGATGAAGAGGGAAACCGTAAAACCAATTATTATGTGACTGAATCGGTGGGTATTGCGACAGGTTTTTTACTGACTGCCATTCATCAAGCAGGGCTTGTAGCATTGACACACACGCCGAGTCCGATGAATTTTTTGGGAGAGATATTGAAGCGACCCAAAAACGAGAAGCCTTTTTTATTGATTCCTGTGGGTTATCCTGCCGAGAATACGCAGGTGCCAGATTTGAAGCGAAAGGAGTTGGAGGAAGTGAGTATGTTTTTTGAATAACACAAAAACAAAAGGCCACTATTTATGTAAAATAGTGGCCTTTTGGGTTATTGATTTTATTTCATTAAAGCACCTCGGCTACAATACGGTCATTGATTTGTTTCACCATTTTGGTCAAAACAGGTCTTGGCCCTACTTCAATAAACATACGTGCGCCGTCTTCCACCATATTTTCAATGGTTTGTGTCCACCTTACAGGAGATGTTAGGTGTGCAATTAAGTTGGCTTTGATTTCTTCGGGGTCTTGCGTTGCTGTTCCTGTAACATTTTGATAGACAGGACAAGGAGGCTCTCTGAAAGTTGTTTCTTCAATCGCCTTAGCCAGTTCCACTTTTGCAGATTCCATCAAAGGAGAATGAAATGCGCCACCTACTTTCAATTTCAATACATTTCGAGCACCTGCTTCCTTGAGTCTTTCAGAAGCAATTTCAATGCCTCTTAAGGTTCCAGAAATGACCAACTGACCAGGATGGTTGTAGTTTGCAGGTACGACCACTTCTTCTTCAATGCTTGCACAAATACTTTCAATAATTGAATCTTCCAATCCAAGTACAGCAGCCATTGTAGAAGGATTCGCTTCACAGGCAGCTTGCATCAATTCCGCACGTCTGGCAACCAAACGAAGTGCATCGGCATATTTGATAGCCCGAATAGCAGACAAAGCAGAAAATTCTCCAAGAGAATGACCTGCTACCATATCGGGTTTGAAATCACGGGTAACACGGGCTTTTATCACGGAGTAAACAAATACTGCGGGCTGAGTAATTTTTGTTTGTTGCAACTCTTGTTTTGTGCCATCCATCATGATTTTACTCAACTTGAAGCCGAGAATATCATCGGCTATTTCCAAGTATTCCATAGATGTCTCGGAAAGAGAGCAGAGGGTTTTGCCCATACCTACTGTCTGTGAACCCTGTCCTGTAAAGATAAACGCATTCATCGTAATTGTAATTATTTAAAGGTTTCCAGAATTGTAATTGTCTTAATCACCATAGTATTCTACGTAAATATTTTCCGTTTCGGTGAGCTTTACGCAATGTAATTGACAGTCGTTTGCTTCAATGTGAGGTGCTAATTCTCGCCAGATTGCTATTGCAAAATTTTCGGTAGAAGGAATCACTCCCTGCAAAAAATCTACATCTAAGTTGAGGTTTCGGTGATCTACCTTCTCAATAACGTATTCACGTATGATTGTACTCAGTGTTTTTACATTGATAATGAAACCTGTATCAGGATTCGGGGTTCCTTTCACTGTTACAAACAAATGATAGTTGTGACCATGCCAATTTTCATTCGCACATTTGCCAAAAACAGCATCATTTGTTGCTTGATCCCAATTGGGATTATACAGTTTATGAGCCGAATTGAATCGTTCCCTTCTCGTCAGATAAACCATATCATTGATTCTTTGTGCAAAGATAGTAATATTCAGTGCGAAATAATTGGTATGTTGTGCAATAATAACTTACACTATCTTAAAAAAAGTCTAAGCAATGATGTAGAATAGGCTTCAATGTGCTTGGAAACAAACAATTTACAATCAATATTGGCAATGAAAATCTTATTTGTGGCTGCAACATACAATGAAATTGCTCCCTTCTTACAATCACTGGGTTTAACGCAAAAAGAGGAACAAAGTTTTTACGAATTTCTCTATCGTCATTTTCATATAGATATCCTTATTACAGGAGTTGGGATTGCACACACCGCATTTCACCTCGGACGCTTATTGGCACAAAAAACGTATGACTTGGCCGTCAATGTTGGTATTGCAGGTAGTTTTGACCATCAAATCAAAATTGGGCAAATTGTTTGTGTTCAATCTCAAGTTTTTGGTGATATAGGAGCAGAAGACGGTGAAAGGTTTATTCCTTTGTCAGAGATGGCGTTTTTTGATAAAAACCAATTTCCATATCAAAATGGTAGATTGTTCAGTTCCTACAACACTATTTTTCCAACGCTGCGAAATTTAAAAACGGCATCTTCCATTACTGTCAATAAAGTATTGGGAAGTGAAAGTTCTATTTTTGATGCAAAAAAATTATTTCACCCCCAGATTGAAAGCATGGAAGGTGCTGCATTCTTCTACAGTTGCCTGATGTCTAAACAACCTTTTGTAGAACTACGTGCGATTTCTAACTTTGTGGAAGTACGCAATAAGTCAAAATGGAATATTCCTCTAGCGATTAAGAATTTAAATCAATTACTCATAGAAATCATAAAACTATGAGATGAACGGATTGTTAATGGTTCTTGTCACACAATCACACAATCACACAATCACACAATCACACAATCACATGAGAACATTATCATTAGGTTTTTCACCTTGTCCGAATGATACCTTTATATTTGATGCTTTGGTGAACGACAAAATAGACACCGAAGGCATTGACTTCAATTTTCACATTGCAGATGTTGCAGAGTTGAATAAAATGGCTTTTGAAGGGGCTTTAGATATTACAAAACTGAGTTATCATGCTTTGGGATACGTATTGGATAAATATGAATTACTCCATGCAGGGAGTGCCCTCGGCAACAATTGCGGCCCACTACTCATAGCTAAAGAAGAAATAGATTTGGGTAAAGTAACAGACCTAAAAATTGCCATTCCAGGAAAATTTACTACTGCGAATTTTCTATTGAGTTTGGCCTTTCCTACTGCAATGAACAAAGAAGAAATGCTTTTTTCCGAAATCGAAGATGCCGTATTGAAGGGTAGGGTAGATGCGGGCTTGATTATTCATGAGAATCGCTTTACTTATCAGGAAAAGGGCTTGAAAAAATTGATAGATTTGGGAGAATATTGGGAAACCGAAACCGAACTACCCATCCCATTGGGAGGAATCGTCATTAGGAGGTCATTGCCCGTAGCCATAAAAAGTAAAATAAATAACTTGGTCAAGAAGAGTGTAGAAAATGCAATGAAGAACCCCAATGACACGCTGCCCTATGTGAGTCAATATGCACAGGAAATGAACCACAAAGTTATGATGCAACACATTGATTTATATGTGAATGAATATAGTTTGAATTTGGGTGAAAAAGGACAAAAAGCCATTATACAATTGTTTCAGACTGCTCAAACCAAAAATATTATACCACAAATTAACCACTCTATATTTGTGCAAGTTTGAGCGTTAGATGAAATTGATTTTAAATAAAAAAAACGTTTGGCAAAATATTTGTCTATTTATTACCAGAATAATCGTTTGAATGATTATTTTTGTGGACAGCACAAACCAAATAAAGACTCCACAGCTTTATTTCAAAACTTCAACCCCTAATAAAAACCTTTAGAAGCATTACCACCAGTATCCATATTAAGGTTAATTATTGTCGTAAATCATCTAATTTTTAAACGAATGAATGGCTTGAAAAAAATTTTACGCATTGGGATTTTTGTTGTTTTAGTATCTATTCTTAGCAGTCTGCCCCACACTTCTCATCTCTCCAATTTAGGCAATGCAAACACTGCCAATTCGATTGAAGCACAACTAGTACAGTTTGAAGACTATGCAAAAGATACCTATGAAAAAGCAGGGCTCGAAGCAAAAGGACTAGACTTTTATGTGTTCAAATCAGGTGTGACAGGCTTCTACAATTTAATGAAACAAGGGCAAATCATGCCCCACAAAAGTATTGTTTCGATTATAGACTTCCGTAAACCTTCTTTTGAGAAGAGAATGTATATTGTAGATTTGAATCAGAAAAAATTGTTGAAGCAAACTTTTGTAGCTCATGGAAAAAACACAGGGTTGATTTATGCTACCAACTTCTCCAATGCACATAACTCACTGCAAAGTAGCCTTGGGTTTTACAAAACGGACAATCCCTATCAAGGCGATTTTGGATATTCACTAAGATTAGACGGAATGGAAGTCGACTTCAATGACCAAGCTCGTAGCCGAGCCATCGTATTACATGGAGCAGATTTTGTCGGACAATCATTTGTAAACAGATATGGCCGATGTGGAAGAAGTTATGGCTGTCCAGCAGTTCCATTAGAAGATACCTACAACATTATCAACACGATTAAAGGCGGTAACTGCTTATTCATTTACAAAGATGATTTGTATTACCTCAATGAATCTAAATTGCTCAATACCTACGAAGCAGCAAGTTTCTTTGCTCAAAAATAAGAGGGTAATTGGTGATAGAACAGATGCTACAATCGAACTATCAAGGTATAATATAATAGCACACAAAAAAGGCGAACCATATTTTTGAATATGGTTCGCCTTTTTTACTTTTGATTCTTTTCAGTTTTATCAAAATGAAATTTTTGGTTTGCTTACCTATTGACAGCAAACTCGTTTACTATATCTCTTGAAGTAAGAATACCTTGTAACTTCCCAGACCCATCCACAATAGGAAGTGCCTGAAATTTATGCGTTGCAAAAATAATCGCAGCATTCCCCAATGTTTCTTCAGGAGAGATAACAGTTGGGTTTGAAGTCATAATGTCTTCAATCTTTACTTCTTCATCTACATTATCAATATCTATTTTTTGATTAGGACGATAGATTAGGTTGCTTAAAGCATTCAGTACATCATGTGAACTAACAATGCCAATTAACTCATCATCGTCATTCATAATGGGTAGGTGGTGAATATTTTTGCTTAGAAACAATTGAAGGATTTCTGAAAAAGCATTGTTGGTTTTTGCATAAATCAACTTCCTTGTCATAAGTGAGGAAACTTTCGTATTTGCATTCATTGGAATAGGTCATTTATTATGAAAAAAAGAGTATTGAAAAAGCTAATTCCTTTACAAAAACTAACTCTTTACAATATGCGAAAATACCAAATAATCTTGGGAATAAGTAGTTTTATATCTCCAACTCCTTTTCAAATTCGCTGAAACGTTTCATAATCAACTTTCTAAAAGTATTGGGCATAAACCGCTTCAAAGCATAGAAAATCTTTGCCTCTCTAGGAAATACAATATTCAATTCCCCTTTTCCAGCTCTTGTCAAAATTTCAATTGCTGCTACTTGAGCAGTGACATTCGTTCGATTCAACAATTCCTTGCCCGTTTTGGTAGCCTGTTCTGTTCCACGAGCATACTGCATGATATTAGTTTTGATAAAAGTAGGCATTACCACCGACACATCAATATTATCGCCATCCAGTTCAATCGAAAGGGTCTCCGAAAGCGAACGAACGGCTGCCTTTGTCATATTGTAAGCCCCCATTTTGGGTGAAGAAGCAAACGCTGCTGCACTTGCAATGTTGATAATATGACCACTTTTTTGCCGTTTCATGGCAGGCACAAAAAGATAGCAACCATACAAAACCCCCATTTGATTGATGCCAATCATCCACCGCCAATTGTCCAGCGAATATTCGTCAATACCGCCACCATCGCCCACACCCGCATTGTTAATCAATACATCAATGCCCGAAGTTTTGGCCAAATAAGCATCTACTACCGATGTATATTGCTGTTCGTCAGCCACATCCAGTTGATAGGTCAAGGCCTTTCCTCCTGCATCCGTCACCGACTTTGCAGCCTGAGCCAAAGCTGTTTCATTGATGTCGCTCATGCCGATAGTCCAACCATCTTTTGCGAGCAGAAGACTCATTTCTTTGCCCAAGCCAGAGGCAGCACCTGTGATGAAAGCTCTTTTTGAAGAAAATTTTTTGGTTAATTGAAGCATTGAAATGAAAATTAAAATGAGAATAAAAATTTAGTGTGTTGTAAAAGAAGTAATTTGACATAAAGAAGAGCGCGTAGCCAAGCCTCTATTTGTAGAAAATAAATGAATGATAGAGCAATAAGAGCGTAGCTTCGGCACTAGAATTCTACAAATCCAATTTCAGTTGAGCATCTCCCGAAAAATTAATAAAAGCATAGATGTCCTTCAATTGCACTTCACAACCCATCGAATAAAAAGGAATACTTTTGTCTAAGCCAACAGCATTGGAAATGCGCCAAAGGCTTTCATCTTCTCGGAAGTATCCTTCAACAACAGGTTGGTCTTGCGAAACGAGTATGTATTCTTTGAAGGAAGGGAGTTTTTGATAGCACCGAAATTTCTTCCCTCTATCAAAAGCTTCTGTGCCTTTGGAAAGCACTTCAACAATTAAAGTTGGATTGGTAATGATGTCTTTTCGCCCTAAATGAAACTCAGCCTCCTCACAAATCGCCATTGCATCGGGGTAAAAACTCTTATTGACCCCTTCAATATAGACCTTCAAATCCCCATTTGCAGGACGGCATTTTCCACCTTGCTTCAATGATTCTTCTCGAATACAAGCGACAACATTACTTGTAATAGTGCTGTGGTCAAGAGTTCCACCCGACATTGCTTTTATAAAACCATCGTGGTATTCGTGTTTTTCTTCTGAATATTCTTCCATTTCCAAATATTCAAGTAGGCCATATTGTTTCAACGCTGGATCTGCCATGAGGTACGATTTGATAGAATTAGAAACTTTGTCTTATGAATAAATCACAAATCAAATATCGTTATTCATACATCATAAATTCTACAATGGATATAGGATGTATGATTTTTGAAGTTTGATGTCGGATTTCGTCAAAGGAACTAAACGTAATTTTTGCTCGTTGCTAAAGCAATGTAGTAAAAAATAAATACCTTTGCACCCTTAAAATTAACAAAGATTAGAGAATTTTTAACAACACATTTATTTTATTCTTAAAGCTGTTACAAAAAATGTATAGAACACACAATTGCGGCGAATTAAGACTTACCAATGTTGGTGAGCATGTTACCATCAGTGGATGGGTACAGATAGCACGAGAGTTTGGTGGAATGACCTTCGTAGATGTACGAGACCGTTATGGGATTACCCAATTGGTTTTTGACCGCAGCAAAGATGCCGACTTGTGTGACCTTGCCGATACTTTAGGAAGAGAATTTGTGATTCAATCAACAGGAACTGTTCGGGAACGAAGCAACAAGAACCCCAACATACCAACAGGCAGTATTGAGATTGATGCCAAAACATTGTCCATCCTCAACAAGTCGAAAGTGCCGCCTTTCACCATTGAAGAAGAAACCGATGGAGGTGACGAACTTCGCATGAAATACCGCTACCTCGACCTTCGACGACCTGCTGTTCAGCGCAACATCATTTTGCGCCATCAAGTAGCTGCCGAAACACGCAAATACTTATCAGAACAGGGTTTCCTTGAAATCGAAACGCCTTTCCTCATCAAAAGTACACCAGAAGGAGCAAGGGATTTTGTCGTTCCTTCAAGGATGAACGCTGGACAATTTTATGCTTTGCCACAATCTCCTCAAACCTTCAAGCAGTTGTTGATGGTGTCAGGTTATGACAAGTATTTCCAAATCGTGCGTTGCTTCCGTGATGAAGATTTGCGGGCAGACCGTCAGCCAGAGTTTACCCAAATTGACTGTGAAATGTCTTTCGTGACTCGTGAGGATGTGCTGCAAACGTTTGAAGCCTTGCTTCGTCACATTATGAAGACAGTCAAAAACATTGACTTGGGCGAAGTCGAAAGAATGGCTTACGATGATGCGATTCGTTTTTATGGTATTGACAAACCCGATACCCGTTTTGGAATGAAAATTACAGAACTCAACGAACTGACTCAAAACAAAGGCTTTGCAGTATTTGACAGTGCCGAATTGGTGGCGGGTCTTTGTGTAGAAGGCGCAGCAGATTATACCCGCAAGCAATTGGACGAATTGACCAATTGGGTGAAACGCCCTCAAATTGGTGCAAAAGGTTTGGTGTGGGTGAAATGTGAGGAAAATGGAGGCTTCAATTCTTCGGTCAAAAAGTTCTTCAATGAGGAACAATCGGCTGAGTGGGCTGCAAAAATGGGCGCAAAAGCGGGCGATTTGTTGTTGGTGATTTCGGGTGAAACAGACAAAACCCGCAAACAATTGGGCCAACTTCGCTTGGAGTTGGGCAATCGTTTGGGTTTGCGAAAAGCAGACGAATTTAAGGCTCTTTGGGTTTTGGACTTTCCGTTGTTGGAGTGGGACGAAGAACTCGAACATTACCATGCTTGCCACCACCCTTTCACCCGTCCAAAAGCTGGCTACGAAAACATCGAAAACATTGCAGAAATCAAAGCGGAGGCCTATGACTTGTGCTTAAATGGCAATGAAATTGCAGGTGGCTCGATTCGTATTCATGAGCGAGATTTGCAGGAAAAAATGTTTGACCTCTTGGGCGTTGGTAAGGAAGAGGCAGAGGAAAAGTTTGGCTTTTTGATGCGGGCATTTGAGTATGGTGCGCCGCCTCATGGTGGTATTGCTTTTGGTTTTGACAGATTGTGTGCGCTTTTGGGTGGTCAAGAGAGCATCCGTGACTTTATCGCTTTCCCTAAAAACAACAGTGGTCGGGATGTGATGTTGAATGCACCTTCTCCGATTGAAGACTTACAGTACAAGGAATTGCATATTGCTTCAGCGGTTGTGGAGAAGTAAGGGAAATTCAAATTAAAAACTCCCTGATGAAAAATCGGGATTTCGCTGTCACTCAACAACTGCAAATTCAAATAATACTTTGGAATTGAATTTTGAAAGCCTCTTGGTATTTACTGAGAGGCTTTTTTTCAGTCATTCCCTCTCGGTGGTTTACCTCCGTTTTTTTGCTTATAGTCTTCAATATACTCCTTCTCTACTTCCAGTGCCTGTTCACGTCCATCAATGTCTTTCAACAAAATACGAGCAAAAAATCGAAGCCACCCTGCTACTTTATTGAACAAAGTCACTTGTCGATTTGCACGTCTTGAACTGCCATCCTTCAACAATTCTTCTCCACTGATACCATATTTGTAAGTGTCTTCAATTTCTGTGTCGACAATTTCATACAGGTGATGTAAGTTATTATTCTCCTTCGCATTTCCATGTTTGTGTTGCTTCATAATACCACTGTTTCCTTTTCTTTTTCTCTGCCCCAAGCTTCTTTGTTACTATATGTTTCATAGCTTTTTTGAGGAAAATAAGCATAATCGGTTTTGGCTGTTTTTAGTTCGTAGGCTTTTTCAGCGATATATAGTAGAGGTTCAAAAGTAGAATCTTTAGGCATTTGGGAAGGATTGGACAGCACACTTTGATAAAATGTTTTACCACAAGCAACTACCCAACATCTGGCATATAAAAAGTGGTCACTTGAAAAATATTCTCCGTCTTGATAAGCATGTTCTCCAATATTTTCGGCATATTTTTGACCATCCAATTGATAAAGCTTATCAGCTAAGATTTCTTCAAATTGGTAAATATCCGCTAATGATTTTTTGGATAATACGTCAATTATAGCTGTACTCACTTCTTCTACATCTTCTTGTCCCCAATCCAAAGTAGCTATCAATTCCCAAAATAAATCTTCGTTCATCACTTCTAAAGTAGAAGTAGCGTCTGGTGTCAATTGGGGGTTTACTACAATTTGGACTCCCGTATTGGCATTACCTGAAAACAAAACCTTCAATTGCTCCAAAAAATCGGGAGTCAATTCCTCTAACGTCAATTTAAAATTTGCTTGCATGATTTAAAATATTTTCTGAAAAATACGAAATTTTGAAAACTTGTTCAACAAACTTAACTGGAATCTAAACCCCCTTCCTCCGATACATCACATCCGTCCGCAAAGCATATTTCACCCCTTCAAAATTTAGCAAAAAATCTAATGGAAACAAACCAAAATAGGCAATTTGTTTCTGCAATAAAAACAAAAGCCGAAGCTGTTATCATAACAACTTCGGCTTTCGCTTTTTTAAGAATCCTTCAATGGGTAATTAAAACTCATTGAAGAATTTTATTCGCCACCCTCTTGTAGGGCTTCATAGCGGTCTTTGTATTCTTTAGACTTCGCCATATCTCCCAATTGAGCATGAATCTCCTTCAATGCAATTAGTGTATTCAAGTCGTTGGCATTCACCTCCAATGCCCGATCAAAGAAAGGCAATGCTTTATTGAAGTTAACTTCAGCCTCTTTCTTTAGTCCATCATACTCTTTTTGTTTGCTCAAAGGCAATTCGTTTGCTGCTGTAATGTTAGCAACCGCCATATTATAGTACAATGCACCTGTATTGTAAAGTGCATCAAACAATTTAGGCTCTAAAGTCAAAGCTTTGTTGTAGTACTCCAATGCTTTTTCTTTATTGTTCTCCACCTCTAAGTTTTCAAAAGCAGCACCCAAGGCAAACAACAAACTAGCATTCTCTGAATAGGCTTTGTTTTCTACAGCTTCTTGCATCAATGCGACTGCTTCATCATTTTTACCATCTTTCAAGAAACCATTGATTTCTGCAATCATAAATTTCTCAGGACCATATCGTTTTTTACCTGCCTCCAAAATCGCATGTGCTTTTTCGTTATCTTCTGCTGCAGTGTACAGTTGATTCAATGACAAATACATGTTTTCGTCATCATAGTCGAGAGCAACAGCTTTCTCGTAGTACTTGATAGCGTCCTCATAGTTTTTTGCATTTTGAGCACAGTAAGCACTCATCACAATTGCAGAAGTGTCCGTAATTGCTTGGTCAGAATTGCTATTGATAAGATCGGTAATGGTCAAAGAAGTTTTGAAATTCTCTAAGCCTTTGTCGTACTCTTTAGACTGAAAAGAAGAGATACCATCGTTGTAGTACATGGCTCTGATAAAGTCCAAAACCTTTAAGTTTTGATCACTATGCACACCTTTTTCATCAGCAGCTATAGAGGCTTTGATGGCCTCCAATGCGGTTTCTGCTGCACCTGCATTGGCAGCGTGGTTTTCAATGCCTGCAATTTCGGCGTAGATAGCACCTTGATAATGAAAGGCTTTAGCCGTCAACTTCGACTTCAACTTGGGGTCATTTGCCGCCAGTTTTTCTTTTACACTGGCAATCGCATCATCTATCGCCTCCTTTGCCTTATCCAAAGATTCTGTTTTACCGATAATTTTTTCTACGCCAACGTAGGTGTTGTAGCTTGTAGATGCACTATTCAAGCTTGCACTTTGAGCGAAACTTGCAGCACTGAATAACAAGCAAAACAAGACTGGAAAAATATTATACTTCATAGTTTACAATGAAATTTACATTAAAAAAAAAATAGAAAAATTGTTTTCGTCAATGGTTAGAATACATCTAAATACTTCGGTTTAATTTTCAGGAGGAGTATTCTCCATCTCTGTTTCAGATATATCATTCAATTCGGAAGATATTGGGTTGTCTTCAGACCCCACATTATCATCTTCCTCCGAGGCAGGAATTTTTGCCACACTAGCAATGTCATCATCATCGTTTAGGTTAATCAAACGAACTCCTTGTGTAGCTCTTCCGCTTGTAGAAATATCAGCAACACTCATCCGAATAGAAATCCCCGATTTATTTATAATCATCAAACCATTTTCATCCACCACATCTTTCATCGCAATCAGATTACCTGTTTTGGTAGTCACATTGATTGTCTTAACACCCTTTCCCCCCCTGTTGGTCACTCTATATTCCTCCAAATCCGTCCGTTTACCATAGCCTTTTTCAGAAACCACCAATACAGTAGTATCATGAGCAAACCTTCGGTCAATACACAGCATACCTACTACTTCATCATTGCTATTTTCCTTCAATCGAATGCCCCTTACTCCAGTTGCATTGCGCCCCATCGAACGGACAGTATCTTCTGGAAAACGAATCGCACGACCAGAACGAATGCCCATCACTACATCGCAATGACCATTCGTCAGTTTCACTTCCAAAAGTCTATCGCCCTCATTGATACCAATCGCATTGATACCATTTTGGCGTGGGCGAGAAAATGCCTTCAAAGGTGTTTTTTTAATCACTCCATATTTGGTACAGAACATAACATAGTGGTTGTTCAAAATATCTTCGTCAGTCAAGTCCGTTACCGTCAAATATGCACGAGCTTTATCTTCTTTCGGTAACTGAACAATGTTTTGAATTGGACGACCTTTCGACGTTTTGCTGCCCTCTGGAACATTGTACATTCGCAGCCAATGACAGCGTCCTTGTTCGGTAAACACCAACAAATAATCGTGGGTCGAGCCGATAAACAAATGCTCTACAAAATCCTCATCACGAGTAGCCGAACCTTTCGACCCTTTTCCGCCCCTATTTTGCTCACGGTATTCCGTCAAACTTGTGCGTTTCATATAGCCTAAGTGCGAAATAGAGACAACCACCTGCTCATTGTTTGTCAAGTCTTCAATGCTCATTTCACCTTCCGCTGCCACAATGTCCGTTTTGCGTACATCGCCATATTTGGCCTTCACCTCTGCGAGTTCATCTTTGATAATACCCATTCTCATCGGTTCATTGGCGAGAATTTCATTGAGGTGAGCAATTTTTTGCTGAACTTCCTCATAGTCGTTTTTGATTTTGTCGCGCTCCATAGCCGTCAACCGCTGCAAACGCATATCCAAAATCGCTTTTGCTTGAATATCACTCAATCCAAAATTATCCATCAAACCCTGCTTCGCAATATCAGGACTTTGAGAACCACGAATCAATTTGATGATTTCGTCCAAATGGTCAAGCGCAATCAAGTAGCCCTCTAACAAATGCGCTCGTTTTTCGGCTTGGCGCAAATCGTATTGAGTGCGTCGAATCACTACTTCGTGGCGGAATTCCACAAAATACTTCATCAATTCCTTCAAATTCAGCAAACGTGGTCGACCATTCACCAAACACACATTGTTGACTCCAAATGAAGATTGAAGATACGTATAGCTATACAATTGATTTAGAACAACCTGAGCATTGGCATCTCTGCGAATTTCATACACAATCCTCATTCCGTTTCTATCCGATTCATCCCGAATTGCAGTAATGCCTTCAATGCGCTTGGAGTTAACCAATTCTGCCGTTTTTTCAATCAGCCTCGCTTTATTGACTTGATAGGGAATCTCCGTCACGATGATTCGTTCCCGTTCATTGTTTTTACCATACAACTCAATCTCAGAACGACCTCTCACCACGATTCGACCACGCCCTGTTTTAAATCCTTCCTTAATGCCCTCATATCCATAAATCGTTCCACCTGTTGGAAAGTCAGGTGCTTTGACATATTCCATCAAGCCATCAATATCAATCTCAGGATTATCAATATAGGCTACTATACCATCTACTATTTCGGTCAAATTGTGCGGCAACATATTGGTTGCCATCCCTACTGCAATACCCGTAGCACCATTCACCAACAAATTCGGAATTTTGGAAGGCAACACAGTCGGTTCTTCCAAACTATCGTCAAAATTCAGTCGAAAATTAACCGTATCTTTTTCGATATCGGTCAAAATATCTTCTGTAATGCGCTTCAATCGGGCTTCCGTATATCGCATTGCAGCAGAATTGTCGCCATCTACCGAACCAAAGTTTCCTTGTCCATCCACCAAAGGATAGCGCAAAGACCAAGGCTGCGCCATTCGGACCATTGCATCATATACGGAAGAATCACCATGTGGGTGGTATTTTCCCAGACAATTGTGCACCAACATTCCATTGGCAATAAATTCATGTTCATTGGCTACTTGAATATCGTAGGTGATATCTGAGTGAGCTTCTTTTACGGATTTTACTTCCATAAAAGAGATTCCATTTTCAATCCAATCTGAAACAAGGCTGTAGTATTCAGAATCGATTGCTTCTAATTTTTTTAATATGCCCAATCTCTCAAGTGTCGCATAATAAATATCAACACTATCCAAAAGGTCTTTGGAATATCTGATTTTTGTTCCATTTGGATATTTAACGCCTGCTCTTATTTTTTTCCCGTCTTTTCCTTCATACCAACCACCGCCTATATGTTTATCTCTAAATTCTTGAAAAATGGCTTTACTCATAAAAGGCAACTTTTCATATTTTTCAACTAAAAGTCTTCCTTCGACCTTTAAGCGATTTTGTTTTTTAGGGTGAATTAGGTTTATAGATTCTGATAGTTTTTGGAAAGAGTTACTTGATATTTCTAAGGAGTATCCAATAAAATTTCGTTTGAATACTCGATTCTTCCATTTTGTAGGTTTACATTCTTGTGCATAAATGGTACTGTAAATACCTAAGTTTATAAATAAAGCTTGTATTTGTCGTATAAATTTCTCAGAAATAGAAAATAAGGTTGCACTATTTCTATTTTTATGAATTGAACCATCTCCATCAATAAATCCCGAAATGAAAGCGCAAATAACAGATTTAGGGGACTGCAAAATATAATTAGGTACTTCAATATTATGTGCTAATTTATTAGAAATCCCCAATGTCTCAATTAGCCAGCTATTTAATTTTGTATTGTGTATTCTAAGGTAAAACATACCATTTCTACTAGAAATGTTTGAATTCTCGTCAAATTTAACCTTGATAATACGCTGAACCTCCTCCATAATTTCTATGGAGTTGTTAGCAAAACTAATTCTATGATATCCTCGCTTATTATCTCTGTCAATCCAACCATCAGCTAAAAAGTGTCCTAAAAAATAGCCTAAGTCTTCATCAATATTTAAATTATTGATTGATGAATACTCTGTATTAGTTTTTGAAATAGAGCGACTTACAATATAATCACCTATTTGTATGTTCTTAGCTTCTTTCCAAACCATTGTTAAATTAGGAGTAAAAACCTTAAACATCTGCCCTTTCGTACAAACATTCACCGCCCCATTGCTCGTTTCTACCTCCAATAAAGGCTGTTTGGGCATGATGTACAGTTGGGTGATTTTTTGTGTACCCGATTGAGTATAAACTTCTGCCCCTATCTCCAAATCTTCAATGGGAATCAATCCTTTTGGAGTGCTAACCAGAGTGCCAGCAACAAAACATTCCCCAACGATTCTCGCCGATTTTTTATAAGGTTTTCCTGCTCCCAATCCCAAATCCGACATACTAAAAAGCACCCTTCTTTGTACAGGCTTCAATCCATCCCTTACATCAGGCAGCGCACGTGATACAATCACCGACATAGAGTAATCAATATAGGCGGACTTCATTTCCTCCTCTATATTGATTTGTATAATATTTCCGTCAATAGCCATAAGCTCGTTTTCGTTAAACTAAGTTACTTGTTATTTGAAGTATATTTATTGCTCAAAGATACGAAAATTGTAAAGGTTTTTATAGCCTTTCGATGCTTCTGAGCAGCCTTTATTGTTATTTTATTCAAAAGAATCCATTACCTTAGTTTTGCCTCAAATTATCAAGTACAGAACTACGAAAAATTGCAAGGATATGGCAGAAAACCATGTACATCTATCTTGCAGTATGGGTGATATAGGGAGTAGAGATTTGCCAAACCTATACGAAGACAAGAAAGGAATAAATACCTATCCTTTGTATCATTCCCTTCGCCAAACCAAATCCACGGTCTCTTGATTCTCTCTCAGAATTCCCGCAGTTTGAAGCGAATACACCACACTCGTCAGCATTTTATTGCTTACCCAGCCGTGCGTAGCCCATTCTGTACTATGAAACCAACGCTCTACATCCTTCAATTTTTGACCATATCGTTCGCTTACCATCTGAATCGCTTGATTATCCTGCATAAAATTGCGGCAAGAATTGTGAATCACTCTGAGCATTTCAATAATGTTTTCAGGCTGTTCCTTCAAAATTTTGTCTGTCGCTGCAACCACAAAACAAGGCCAAGGCGTAAGAAATTCACCGATGCGCTTCAATTGTCCCGAATCCACGTAGGGTTTGGTGGTGAATTTTTCCCAATAAAAAACATCTGTTTCCTGCTTCGCCAAAGACTCCAAAGCCCCATCCAAATTTCTGATGATTTTGAATTGTGACTCATCAATCTTTTGTTCCTTGCTGTCTGCATCTACAATCGCCATCAAGTGCGAACCCGACCCAAAACGGCTGATAGCATAGTTTTTGTCAAAAATATCTCGGTAGCGGTACAAAGAATTATCTGCCGATGTATGAACCCCCCAAATCAAAGGAGAAGTCACATAATTGCTGATAATCTTACTCGGATTACCCCGCAAGATGTCTGTAATAATCCCTTCTGTCAAAAGAATACATACATCTACTTTATCCTCTCTCAAAGCGGTGGTCATTTGTCCTGTTCCACCTTTGAAGGTTTTCCATTGAAGGTCAATGCCTTTACTACTGAAACTTTCTTCTTCAATGGCTAAATGAATCGGCAAATTGAAGTGTTCTGGTACGCCGCCAATGCGTATGGTGTTATTTTCCATAGAATAAAATTATTAAAATGGTGTGCTTATTCTACAATATGAATGCTTTTTGGTTCACTCAAGCATTAGTTATTATCTTTGGAGCTTCAATCAAATGTTCAATCAAAAATGACGAAACTTCCTACATTGCTTGCCATAGAGTCTTCTTGTGATGATACTTCCGCCGCTGTAATCAAAGGTGGAAAGGTGTTGAGCAACATTGTTGCCAACCAAGAAGTACACAAAGAATGGGGCGGAGTCGTTCCTGAATTGGCTTCAAGGGCGCATCAACAACACATTGTTCCTGTAGTAGCACAGGCATTGAAGAAAGCAGGTATCACCAAAGAAGACTTGGACGGAGTCGCCTTTACACTTGGCCCTGGGCTAATCGGTTCACTTATGGTCGGTACTGCTTTTGCCAAAGGATTGTCTTTAGGATTGAAGATTCCTATGATAACGGTCAATCACATGAGAGCGCACGTATTGGCGCATTTCATTGAAGACCCTAAACCGAATTTTCCTTTTTTATGTTTAACTGTTTCTGGAGGACACACGCAGATAGTGCGGATAAATTCACCAATGGATATGCAAGTAGTGGGCGAAACACTCGACGATGCAGCAGGTGAGGCGTTTGACAAAACCGCAAAAATCATGGGACTTCCTTATCCTGGTGGTCCTTTGGTGGACAAATATGCAAAATTGGGCAATCCAAAAGCCTATACATTTCCACAACCCAAATCAAAAGGCGGCTTTAATTTTAGTTTCAGTGGTTTGAAAACGGCAATACTGTACTTTTTGCAGCGAGAAATGGCACTAAACGAACATTTTATTGAAGAAAACCTGCATGATATTTGCGCTTCGGTACAATATACGATTGTCACCATTTTGTTGAAACAGTTGGAGAAAGCTGCAAAACATTTCCGCATCACCGAAATCGCCATTGCAGGAGGCGTTTCTGCCAATTCTGAACTGCGAAGCCGTTTTGAGGAATTGGGAAAACGCAAAGGTTGGAATACCTATATTCCTCAGTTTCAATACTGCACTGACAATGCTGGAATGATTGCGATGACAGCGCATTATCAGTATCTTGAGGGAGATTTTGCAGAACAGTCGGTTGTGCCGATGGCAAGGTTTGGGATTTGAACACGGAGGCACGGAGGCACAGAGTTTTTTTAGCACTGGATTTTAGATTGAACGGAGAGACAGAGAAGTGGAGAGATTTTTGACTGAAACTTTGCCAATCAAAGATGTCGAAGAAGTCGATAGAATTTCCAATTTTGGCAACAGTTGAGAGGCGAGTTAGAGCATAGGAATTAAAGATTTTTTGTTTTCTTTTTATGTCATTTTGCAGAAATCTTTATGGATAAACGCTGAAAAGTTATAAAAATGGATGTATAATCAAATGGTTTTGTCTTTTTTTTAGTTGGTAATTTTACTTGGATTGAATATAGAAAAACGTAAGAACCTTAACACAACAAATCAGATGCGACATAGCGAAATCATACAATTGCTTCAAGAACATCCCGATAAACTGCTTCAAAGTACTGGATTTGAGCGTTTGGTAGCGGGAGTAGTGGGTAAGTATGTAGAGGCGAAACGTTTACCAGCGAATCAAAAGAAAGAAATCGTTGAAAAAGCCAAAAAAAAGGTATTGAAGCAGTTGATGAAGTTGGCACAAAAAGACAAACTCAAAGCTGCTCTGCCGACACTTATAGTGGAACTGACCAACAATCTTTGCAGCGATATAGAAGACCGTTGGATGCTGCAAAATTTTGCTCCTCAACTGATTGCCAAATACGAATATTTAGTAGCTGCAATGGTGCAAAAGTATGTGCGTGAGGGTTCTATTGAAGACAAAGACAGTGACCAATTTATCGAAAATGTGCAAGGACGGTTGATGGAGAAGTTGGCAGACAACAAATTAGCCGAACAGTTTAAGGGTAATTCTCTCTTCAAAACCTATTTTTATAGAGTGGCTTACAATGCGGTAGTTGACGAATACCGAAAGTATGTGCGCCGTCCAAGTACCAATGAGCTACGGGCTGAGGTGATTGAGCAAAAGGTTCATTCAAGTGTTGAAGTCGAGTCCGATAGCATTGACCTCTATGGGCATATCCTCCGAACTTTACCCAAGCAAGCCCGCCGAAAATTTGAGATGACAGCTAAGGTGGTTTACCGAATGATTCTGATAGTCAAAGACATCAAAATACCATATCCATATTGTGCCGATGATTTGTTGGTCGAAATATTGAGCGAATTTGGAAAGGATTACACCGATTTGGCAAAAGGCACACTGTGGGAAATGCTGAATCATTTTGTGGCAGCATTGGAGGAAGAAAAGGAGGGAAGTGTGCGGACGCTCAAAAATCATTTTCAACAGATTCAACTGTTTGTGCTGCAAAATATTTTTAGGCGAAAGATAACCATAGAAAGCACTGCCCAAAAACAGGCTGCCGATGAATACCTCGAAAACCTTGTTTACCGTTTCTATCGTTAGAAAAATGAAAATACAAACGCAATGTTTTCCAAAACGGTTTTTTGATACGTCAAAAGAAGTATATGCAACCAAGTTAAATTTTATCATCATGAATACGATTACCCAACCCTATTTTGATACAGACGGTCATTTCACCTTAGAGACTCGGTCGCTTTATGCAGATGCCATGCGATTGGATAGAATCGAAGATTTGCCCAGTGAATTGGTCGAACATTTACACGATTGCCTGCAATGCAGCATAGAAACCATTGGTTTGTATCAACTTACCACGAACCATCCCACAAACGAAAAACATCCTTTTTTCGATTTGGGACAGTCTGTGCCTACTTCAAATGAAGAGTTGGACGATTTATTGGAGGGTATCTTGCGGTCTGCATTGAAGGAAATCAGCACGCATAATGCAAGCATGGAAGAACAATTGGAACTGAGCTTCAAATCTGACAGTATTTTGGACATGGTTTTGCCGAAAAAAGATGCGGTGTGCATTGACAAAATTCAATTTGAACTGAATCAAACTTCTTCCCAAAGAATCCCTTTGAATATTCGGGATGCAGAAGGCAATATTGTCTATCGCTTCAAAATGTTGCCGAATGTACTAAAACACGAAATTTCGATTGACAAGCAAGGATTTGCAACGGGTTTGTATTACTGGACGGCTTTGTTGAGCGGTGTGCGAAAAACAGGTAGATTGTATGTTTGTCGGGCAGAGGATGTCGGGAATTTTTTGAAGTAAGAAGATTTGTATTACTGTTTTGTTGTTAAACAACAAGTGAGTAGGTTTGGTTGCCATACTGCAAAAACTCAATACTTTTCTCTGCTTTCAAAAAAATCCTCTGTGTCACTGTGTTCAACTCTCAACACCAAACCACCGCCTCCTTATCCTCATACCACGCATCATAACTTGGGCTAAATTGCTTCTCCAAAGGATTGCGTTTGATTTTGAGAGAGGGAGTCAATAGGTCATTTTCCACCGTCCAAGCCTCTTTCATAATGATTGCCTTCTTCAATTTCTCATGATTTTCCAAAGTAGGATTCACCTCCGCAAAAGTGGCCTTCAAACTCGCTGCAATCTCGGATCGTTCCATTTTCGCCCCTTCTTCTGATAAGACAATCAAGGCCATAGGCTGCGGCATACCCGTTCCGACCACACAAACCTGCTCGATGTACGGATTTTTAGACAACTTCAATTCAATAGGACTTGGGGCAACATATTTTGCCTTTGCAGTCTTGAAAATGTCTTTCACCCGCCCCGTAATCTTCAAATAACCGTTGGCATCAATTTCCCCTTGATCGCCCGTTTTCAAGTAGCCATCATCGGTCATTGTTTCCTTCGTTTGAGCAGGTTGTTTGTAGTAGCCCACCATAGTAGCCTTACTTTTGACGAGAATTTCGCCAATATCGCTGATTTTGCACTCCACACCAGGCATCACCGTACCGACAGTTCCGATTTTACACTTGCCCTTCGGATTGGAATGAGAATACGCTGCATTTTCGGTCATGCCGTATGCTTCTTGAATATCCAAACCCAATTTCTGGTACCATTCCAGTAGAGAAGGAGCAATTGGAGCAGCTCCCGAAATGACGTGCCGCACTTGGTCCAAACCCAAATTGGTTTGAATTTTCTTTTTGACGATACCCGACAGAATAGGGATTTTGAGGAAAATATTGAGTTTCTTTTGAGGCATTTTAGAGAGAATCGCTCCCTTAAATTTGGTCCAAATTCGAGGAACAGCCAAGAAAATAGTGGGGCGAGCCGTTACCAAGTCTTTATTGAAAGTATCCAAAGATTCGGCAAAATATACCTGTCCGCCTGAATACATGCCGCCCATGCCAGTGAGCAAACGTTCTGCAATGTGTGACAAAGGCAAATAAGAAAAAAAACGTCCTCCATCAGGGCCAGGATTGAGTCTTTCCTTCAATGCGTTGGTTGTTGCAAAAGCCAACGCTTCAAAATTATGCACTACGCCTTTGGGAGTACCTGTGGTGCCAGAAGTGTAAATGATGGTCATAATTTCGTCCATATCTCGGTTGGGTTCACCTTCCATTGGAGTGTGTTTTGCAGCTAAGTCCTCCCATTTGTTGTAACCTTCGGGACCATAAAGCGGAAACGAAATCGGCAAAATGTCTTCTGTCAAACCACTTTTCATCGAATCCCAATCGTCCAATTTACCAATGAAAATTGCTTTTGCACCACTGTGTTCCAAAATATAGCGCACCGTTTCGGCATGTAAGTTGGGGTACATGGGGACTGACACATGACCCGCCATCATAATTGCCAAATCGGTCATCATCCAATGAGCGCAGTTTTTAGAAATCAAAGCAATGTTGCTTTTGGGCGGAAAATTCAATGCCTTCAATGCTGCTGCAATGCGCCTAATCTCCTGACCCGCTTCTTTCCAAGTCCAATGACGGTATTCACCTTTGAGTGGTTGACTCAAATAAATGGCATCGGGTTTATTTTTTTCCCAATGGTATAACATTTCTAATGGAGTTTTGAAGTTGGAAGCTACTGCAGACATTTTTTACATTTTGGTTTTATAGATGGAGTAAAATTAAATAATTTTTCGACAAAAAAACCCCTGTTCCATGCATCTTTGTCATGCGAAAAACGAAATACCCACATTTCAACACTTTTTTAAGTAGGTCTTTTTATCAGCATTTTTCAAAAAAATATTCGGAACTTTACACCCTCTTACCGTGTTAATAAAAGAAAAGACCTCATTATGGCTTTATTAAAATTCATTCTTGTTGTTTATTTGATTTATATTTCCCTCAAATTTGTTTTTGTTAGAGTCGTACCTATGTTATTGGTTCGCAAAATTCAAAAACTCCAAGAAGAAGCCATCAATAGACAACAAAATGCACAACAGGCTTATCGTCAAGGAGCTACCCAATCACAAGGATATCAAAAACCACAGCAAAAAGGCAATGTAACCATCACCGTAGATCCCCAAAAACATTCCTCCAATGCACAATTTGATGATGGAGAATACATTGATTATGAGGAGATTAAGTAATTTTTTTGAAGAATGGCTAAAAAACTCCCTTCCTCTCATTCCCTTCGTTCAAATTGCACTTTTGTCAGCAACCTTAGCCATTTAACTACCAAAGCATTTCCTTCAAGGCTTAATTTGTTTTATTTTGCAGCAAAGCAAATTTTAAAACAATGAAGCATTTATTTCCCTTTTTGACTTTTCTGTTTTTTACCTTTCAAGTCCTTCATTCCCAAATTAATGTAAACGGTACCTTTGACAGTTTTGAAGACTTTTCGACCGTCAAAAAAATGCCTTTTACCATGCCCGATGGCGTAGAATTGATGACCGATGTCTATCTACCTATTACCAGCGATTCTTTGGTCTTACCAATTGATTTACAAGGAATCGGTACCATTTCATTGGAGTTGATACCACGAGGAATACAGTGGATTGTCTATGACAGCCTCGATAATGCACCCAATCCCAATCCTTTCCAATTGCCTTTCATTTTCCTACGAACACCTTACGATAAAGACACCGAAGATGGTGGATTTGCAGCCAATATTCTCGGCTACGGTTTTGCCATTCAAGACCTTAGAGGGCGATACGAGTCAGAAGGCGTGTATTTTCCGATGTACAGTGATGGTTGGCAAAAAAATGCCTATCACCCCCAATACAGTCATGCGGCAGATGTCACCGAAATGTCGAGTCCCTTCAATGGCAACAAACATGAAGATGGCTACAATAGCGTGCAATATTTGGTCAATAATTTGACGGGTGTTTTTGATTTGGACGGAGATGGAACAGCCGAAACAACTGCTCCTTTCTGCAATGGAAGCGTGGGAATGTTGGGCGGTTCAGCTTTGGGGAACACGCAGTATCAAGCCGCCGCAGCGCACCGAATCAATCCCAACGAAAAAGGTTTGAAGTGTTTGGTGCCTGCCGTAGCGACCAACGAACACTTCAACAGTACGGCATATAATAATGGTGTTTTGCGAGAAAGTTTGGTGAGGGGATGGTTATATGGTCAAATTTTGGATTTGGAAGATCAATTTATTGACCAAGACAATGACCTTCAAAACGATATACACACAGCAGCAGACTACAACCTTCAAAACAAAAACCAAGTAGCAGAACGCTGCGTGGAATATTCGAGCGATTACCAATTTGAAGGAAACATAGCCAATGCCTATCCCAACAGCATTGCGAGAAGCGATTTTGATGCAAGTCTTGCACCCGTCAACTCCAATGGCGAAAGTGATGCAAACGGTTTGTACAGCCGCTACGCCAATATGGAAGTACCGATGTACCACCTTTCGGGTTGGTGGGATATTTTTGTGAATGGACAAATCGAAACTTTCAACCGCTTGATGAACAACCTAAGCGACGAAAACGGCAACAAACAGTTTCAGAAAATAGTGATTGGGCCCTTTGCCCACCAAACGCTTGGCAGCCGAACAACTGGCGACCAACTCTACAAAGAAAATGTGAACGATATCTTCAATGCTGATTTTTCGAATATCAACATCAACAACGTGGATGTGGAGGCTTTGCTGCAATCGGAGGTGGCACTTTGGTACCGCCAACATTTGAATTATCGTCAGGGATTGGGTGAACCCAAAGTTCGGATTCCTGAAAGTCAGCGCTGGCAAACAACAAGTATTGGCGAAATCAGAATTCCTTCGGAGGATTATTATGTCGGCTTGATGGATATGCTCAATTTTTTGTCGGGCAAAGGGGATTTACCCGCTATCAAGTTGGAACTCAATAGCCCTTTTGGTGTGACTGCTTTGGAGTTTCCAATTCCTCAATTGACGACTCCTTTGCTGAACATTGGAGGCGAACCATTGCAGCCCATTACCCCACAAGATTTTAGCGAAATACCGAATGTACGTTTTTATGTAGTAGGGCCTGTAAATGATGGCATTGCAGCGAATGAAAATGTGGGCAATTATTGGTTTTCGTCCGATGTATTTCCACTCACAAAGTCTGAAGGTGTAGTGTTTGAGGAGTTTTATTTGCATCAAAACCAAAAAATCAGTGCCGAACAACCTAATGAAAATGAGGGTATTTTGACCTACACACACGACCCCAACAATCCTGTACGGACTACGGGTGGCAACAATATGTTGGTCAGAACGCCAAACAATAGCCGCAACAGTCAAGGACAAATGAATTTGGCGAATCCCACTTGGTCGAGTTTGACCTTAAACAACGATGGGGTGCTGCAATTCACAACGGAAGTGATTGAAGATTCGCTCACCATTATAGGCTATCCCAAAGCCACGATTTATGCTGCTTCTAATCCCGATGGAGTAGGTGCGGGTTTGACAGATACCGACTTTTTTGTGCGAATTTTGGATGTCTATCCCGATGGTAGAGAGTTGTTTGTCGTTGAAGGGGCGGTCAATGCAAGAGCGAGGGAATACGCTCGTTCTTTGGCAGATGGTTCGGAAAATATCAATGCGCTTTTCGCCAACATCAACATTGGGGAAGTGTATGAATACCATTTTCAGTTGTTGCCGATTGCCTACACTTGGGGGGCAGGGCATCAGATGAAAGTGTTGATTAGTAGTAGCAATTACAACCGATATCAGGTGAACGCCAATGTGCCGATTGAAGATGGAGAATTTTTTCGCCGTCAGCCGAATGATGGTAAAACCTACAACTTCAATGGGGTAGAAATGGCTGCGAGAATTGCGACCCAAAGCATCTATTTTTCGCCCAATCATCCTACTTCCATCGCCTTACCGATTTACAAAGGCACTGCCGTAGGGATTGAAGACGCATCTTTGGGAGAGTTGGCGGTTCGTATGTATCCGAATCCTACAAACTCCGATTTACACATTGAAGCCGCAAAAACAGGTGTGTATCATTTGATTCTCCGCAATTTGATGGGGCAGATTTTGCAGCAAGCAGATTTTAACAACCGTATCGAATTGGATTTGAAGGGTTTGGCAGTGGGGATGTATTTGGTAGAGGTAAATGGAGAAGATGGGAAAATGGTGGAGAAGGTGGTGATTCGTTAATCTGTGAGTCGTCCTATGAATATTCTTTCCATGCTTTTTCGAGATTGCGCCCGTTATCGAAATGTATATCGGGCTAAAACTGTTCAAAAATACACGTTTTAGCCCGATATAAAAAAAGATATTCGGCTAAAACTACTCAAAAACACACGTTTTAGCCCACTTATAGTCAATTTACTGAATCATTTGATTCAATTTTCCAATATCTCTTACCAACAATTTTCGGCGATTGAAGTAAATCAAATTATCGGCTCGAAGTTCATTGAGAATAGTTGTTACCGTTTGGCGGGAAGTGCCTGTGATGTTGGCGATGTCTTGATGGGTGAAAAAACGTTTGACCAAAGTATCAAAACCCACTTTTTGACCATGATCCACCGCCAAATCTCTGATAAATTCGATAATGCGGGAACGAGTATCCCTAAACAATTGTGATTCAAGTCGATGCTGGGCTTGGACCAATCGGTCACCAACCAATTGAGTCAATTCTATATTGACCTGATTGTTTCGCTGCATCAAATCTTGTATCAAGTCAATTGGTAACGCATACATCTCACTGTCATCCAAGGCTTGAGCAAATTCATTGCGTCGTTGTTTGCCCAATATCGCCAATTCACCAAACAACTCTCCTTTGCGTAAGACCCATTTAATCAATTCTTTGCCATAGCTCGAATAAGAACCAACTTTGATTCTGCCCGATTTCATGAGATAAACTTTTTTGCAGGAATCATTGGGAAAATAAACAAAATTCCCTTTTTTGACGGTGCGTGTTGTAATGCCGTTTCTTTCTGCGTTTTGCAATATTTCTTGGAAAAAATCAGGGAAAACGCTGCGATTGGTCGTGAAAGGTTGTGCTGAAATATTGGAAACTGCCATCGTGTTCATGTATTTTGTTTTATTTGTTTGGTAATTGTTGTATTTTTCTTCAAATTTCGCCTTCAAACTTCACAAAAGTATCACAGAACAATAGCGTTTTGTTTGAGTGGCTTATAATTTTGATTATCAATTGAATTTCTGTAAAAAAAAAGGAATGGACAATACTTTAGAAGGACTTCAATATCCCATTGGCAGGTTCAAAGTACCTCGTGGCATCACTTCAATGTTTATCGAGCAGTGTATCGCAGAAATTGAGGCTCTGCCCCAACAAATAGAAACTGCCGTTGCAGGATTTTCTGAAAGTCAATTGAATACCCCTTATCGGGAAGGTGGCTGGACAGTTCGGCAAGTAGTACACCATCTCGCTGACAGTCATATCAATAGTTATGTTCGCTTCAAATGGGCATTGACCGAAGATATGCCAACCATCAAAGCATACAATGAAAACACTTGGGCTACTTTGGAGGATTATGATGCGCCTGTGGAGGTATCGGTGCATTTATTGAAGGCCCTTCACCAGCGTTGGGGCATTTTATTGAAGTCTTTAACGGCCGAACAACTCCAATTGAAGTTCATTCACCCCGAAAGCAAAGCCAAAATTCCTTTGGACGTTAACATTGCTTTGTATGCTTGGCATGGCAAACATCATTTGGCGCACATAGCAGGATTGAAGGAGAGAATGGGGTGGTGAGGAGGAAAATTCAAATTCAAAAGACAAATTCAAATTGACTCATGGATATTTTTAGTGGAGTAGTTAAAGACTTTTGGACTTTGGACGAAAGAAGTGAGAAGTAGGAAGCAAGATGTCAAGATTTGGTAATCAATGATTTACTTGTTTTTGTCGTTTAATCGTAAATCATTTATTATCAACTGATTAATATCTAACTTCTCGCATCTCTGCTCCCTCGTCCAAAGTCTCATTCCACTAAAATCTTCGATGAATCTTCAAACTCAAAAGACAAATTCAACTTGCATTTGAACTTTCTCACCTTCCTCCACCCACATCCAAGATAGTAGCGGTGATGTATGCTGCTTCGTCCGACAACAACCATAGAATGGAGTGGGCAACTTCGAGTGGACTTCCTCCTCGTTTCATAGGAATGTGGTGTTTGAATTCCTCCACTCTGTTCGGTTTGCCGCCGCTTGCGTGAATGTCGGTATCTATTAGTCCAGGGCGAACTGCATTGACTCGAATCCCTTGTTCGGCGACCTCTTTGCCGAGTCCAATTGTTAGGGTATCAATCGCTCCTTTTGAAGCTGCATAGTCCACATACTCAAAAGGAGAACCCAGACGGGATGCAATCGAAGACACATTGACAATTGCCCCGCCTTTACCGCCTCTTTTTGGCGACATTCGTTTGACGGCTTCTCTTGCACACAAAAAACTTCCCATCACATTGACTGCCAATATCCTCTCCATTCGTGTCGCATCCATCTGCCAAAATTCCATCTGCTGCTCCAATATGCCCGCATTGTTAACCAAGGCATCGACATAGCCCCATTCTTCCTCCACAAAATCAAACATTTGTAAAACTGCTGCTTCAGATGAAATATCTGCCTTGAATGCCATTGCAGCTCCGCCATTTTCTTCAATGGTATGGACAATCTGCATTGCAGCCGCTTCATTTTGAAAATAATTGACACAAACCGAATAGCCTTTTTGAGCAGCCAAGATAGCGGTTGCTGCGCCAATGCCCCGACTTGCTCCTGTGATGATGATGGTTTTCATTCTTTGTATAAATTGGTAAATGGTAAAAAATGCAATAAAATTACCCGTTTTGAGGTTTATTTTCCAAGAACAACTCATTCCGCTTTCCTGTTTTACTGCAACAACCATCTCCAATTTTCATTTTTTGATTAAATTTGAAAAAAAATAAACATAAGGAACGCTTCAAAAATAACTTTATAAATTTCATTGATAATAAACTGATTTTGAAGTGCTTTTTTAATTTTTATTCTTATTTTAATTTTCATTTATTTCTAAGAAATACCTCGTGATGCAAAATCTACTTTCCTTCTCCAAAATCTTCTATCTTCCTATTGCTTTGTTGTTTTTTTACACACTTGAAGCCCAACCCAGTAAAGTCAATTGGCTGAGTTTTGAAGAGGCATTTGCTAAAATTGAAGAACAACCCAAACCCTTGTTGATTGATTTTTATACAAGTTGGTGTGGTTGGTGCAAAACCATGATGAAAACCACTTACAGTGACGAAGAATTAGCGGCTTATATCAATGCCAATTTTTATCCTGTCAAGTTTGATGCAGAGGGCAAAGATACCATTACTTACTTTGGAAAGCAGTATGTCAGCACACACGCAACCAAAAAAGCAGTGCATCAATTGGCGGTCAAACTATTGGGCAATCGGCAGAGTTATCCTTCGACCTTGTTTGTAGATCCATCAACCAAATTTGCCCTGTTGGTGCCAGGCTACATCAAACCGCCAAAAATGCCACCTTTTTTGATGTATATGGTCGAAAATATGTTCAAAACTACTACTTATCCCAATTTTGAGAAATACTACGATTTGGCAAACGAATCCATAGAGATTGTTCCAAAGGAAACCGAAGACCTAACTGTTGAATGGCTGACCGTGGAGGCCGCCATGAAAAAATTCAAAAAGAAGCCCAAAAAATTGCTCTTCAATTTTTATACAGATTGGTGCAATGGCTGCAAAATCATGGCTAAAACGACCTTTACCGACCCTGCAATTGTGGAATACATCAATGAAAATTTTTATGCGGTGAACTTCGATGCCACTTCTGATGAAAATATCCAATTTCTAACAGACGAATTGAAGGGTGCGAGTGCAAACCAAACCCCATTTCACCAATTTTTTCTGGTACTGACCAACAACAAACCCATGCTTCCGACTGTCATTTTGATGAGTGATAAGCCCGAAATGTTGCTCAACTTGCCTTTCTACCGCACACCCGAAGATCTGAAACCTTTGTTGAAGTATTATGGTGATGATATGCAGGCAGAAATGACTTGGGAAGAGTACCAAAAGAGCCTCAAAAATTCACAGTAAAACCAATCAAGAACTATGCAATCAACTATACAAATCATCCCCAAAGAAGAATACCTTCAACTCGTAAAAATCAAACACAATGCCTATCCTTTCACTGTATTGAGCGATGAGCAAAAGCAGGAACTCACCCAAGAGTGCGAAAAATCTATACAAAAAGGCTTTGGTAGAGCATTTTACGGTTTGTACCGACAAGAAAAAATGATAGGTGCTATGAAGGTCTATGATTTTTCGATGAACCTGTTTGGCAATCAAATTCTTGTAGGAGGATTGGGCAGTGTGGCGGTGGACTTACTCCACAAAAAAGAGAAAGCCTGCAAAGAAATGGTTCAGTTCTTTTTGCAGGACTTCCATAACAAAGGTGCTTGCCTGACCGCCCTGTATGCCTTCAATTTGGGATTTTATCGGCGCATGGGTTTTGGCTTTGGTAACAAAACAAGTCACTATTATATAGAAACGGCTTCCTTGCCTTTTTACTCCAAAAAACACCTTCGATTCTACGAAACAAACGACCGTCCGCAGCTCGAAAAATGCTATGAAAGATATGCCCATTTCCACCACGGAATGATGGAACGCTCTGAGTATGAATGGAACAGTTTGCTGAATTCTGATGCACTACGCATCGTTGTTTTTGCGCCCGATGAAGACGATATCAAAGGGTATCTTATTTTTAAATTCAGCATGAAAGAAGGCATGAAATACGATTTACAACTCGTAGAATTGGTGTATCACAATCGTGAATCTTGGAGAACCTTGATTGGTTTTCTGCAATCACAAGCCGACCAATCTCCTCGCATCAAGTTGGACACACAAGACGAAGATTTCTATTTTTTGCTGAACAATCCGCACAATTTACAGCCCAATCAAGTCCGTCTGCACCACCAAAGCAATGTAGAGGAAGTTGGAATTATGTATCGAATCGTGAACGTAAAACGCTACTTTGAAGTGATGAAGGGGCATAATTTTGGAGGTGAAACGGTGCAGGTTTGTTTCCATATTGAGGATGACTTATTGGCTGCAAATGATGGTAAAACGGTTGTGCATTTTGAAAAGGGTCATGCAAAGGTGCAAAGAATAGATGCGCCTTTTGAGGTGGAGGTAAATATGAAAGTCGGGGAATTTTCGGCTTTGGCGATGGGTGGACTTGGCTTCCGAAAACTGTATCAATATGGGATGGTAAGCATATCTGACATGGATTATTTGGAAAGTGTACATCGTTTGTTGGATTTTGGGACGAAGCCGATTTGTAAGACGCTGTTTTGAAAAAAAATTACTCATTCAACTCCAATATGGTCTCCAACCGCAGTGAATCTTTGGGCAATATTGTAGGAGGAGGCAGTAGTTCGGGAGGGAGTGAATTGGGTGATGCGTTTTTCTTTTTGTTTTTTTGGTTAAAAGAGATTAAATCCGCAAGTCGCTCAAATTCATGCGTCCAGAAAATAGCTGCACCCGTTTTGTTGTATTGTTCGTTGAAGATATCGTAGTCTGCTTTGTTGAAAAAACGCACCCTTAGTTTTCCATCCTCGGTGACTTTGTATTCCAGCACAAAATCCGCAGCAAAAAAGGAGTTGCTACTACCGTTTTCATTGACCACATCATTGCCGCCCACATTGAAGTTCCCTCCAATATTGACCGACACCTTATCGTTGAACAAGCGTTGGGTATAAACCAATTCTATCTCATTTCGGTCTCCCTTCAAGTCGCCACTATTGCTGCTCAATCCCTCCAATTGATAGTTGCGCCAAATCACATTGAAGTCGCTATCGGGAATCAAATTTGATACAATTTCTCCTAAATAATTTGACAATTGATTCGATAAAAATTCACTAACTGTTGTAATTACTCCTTCTTCGATTACAGTTCCACTTACTTCAAAACGCTCCGAAGGCAAAAAACGATTGAGTACCAACAAACCAAAAATCTGCTTGTTGAGTTCCGCCAGATTGTAGCGATTGATGTTTTGTATTTTGTTGGCAGTCATGTTGTCCACTGCGTTTGTGCCCAATTCAGGCAGTCGGATGTCAAATGCCACATTCGGCACTTCGAGAGAACCTGTCAGCATCAAATAGACATCGACAGGAATCCTTTTTCGCAGTTCTCGTTCCACTTCTTTGTCATCTGCCGAAGCCAACAACAAGGCTTTTTCGTCTTCTTCAATCAAGTCCGAACGGGTAGCTTCCAATGAATAAATTGCACTCACATCCAACAAGGCTTTGTAGGGATCTCCCGCAAAAATAACCGTTCCCCCTTTTTCAACTTTGAAGTATTTGTTGACCAAGTTTTGGAGGGTGAACAAATAGCTACCTTCTTCAATCGTGTATTTGCCGTACATATCAAACCGAAAATCACCAATAGTATTCACAATCATTTGAATGTCACCGTTTCCACGCCCACGCATGATGTCACCAGCTTGCATATCAAAAATGAACTGAATCTCAGCATCAGGCGTAAGTTCAAAGTCAAAATCCATTCGCATCCCCGAAAAACTCAAAGCATCTTCTTCTGCATTCTCAGTTTTTTGTTGCTTATTGATGAATCTATAAAAATTGTCATCCGAAATATCCGTATCGTAATTGATTGGCACATACAGCACCGTTCCTTTTTCAGTGCGGGCATTGACATACAATTGCAGTTGACTCAACAAACCTTTGAAGGTAATCAGTCCATCTGCATAAGCCGTTCCATAATACTGATCGTTGTCTTTTGCTTTGGTATTAAGGCACAAAAACTTGTCTTCCAGTGTTTCTATGCGGGCATCAATACTTAGGTCTGTGAAATCATTGAAAAACAATTTAGCATCTACTTTTGCCGAATTGCCGTCTTTGTCGGTCAGTCGTCCATTGCTAACGCTGATGGTATTGCCGTTGAAAAACACCTTTTGATTGTGGAAACCATAAGTCGTTTGTAGATAATCCACAGTTGTTTTTCCTTCAATGACCAACATTTCTCCCTCCAAAGTTGGAGTAATTGGGTCGCCATAGAGCCGCAAGTTGCCCCTTATTTTTCCCTGTGTATTGGAGACATAATTGCCAACATACGCCTCTACAAAAGCAAAGTCGCCGTTTTTGACTTTAATATCAAAATCCAAACGTTCCCGTTCACCCGTTTTTTTTGGGAGATGCACATAACCATCTGCCTCGACTTGGAAGCGGTCGTTGTTGACATCCGCAAAAATGCGAATACTTTCATCTAATTTGCTCTTTTTAGCACCCACGGATACCAAGCCAAGGTTTTGACCTCGATACATAAACCCTGCAACCTTCAAATCTGCGGCAATCGTCTGTTCCTCAAACATATCTCTGATGTCCACTTGTCCACTTACCATCCCCTTCAATCCTTGATTTCTGATGGCAGGCACTTGTTGGAACTGTTCAATAAGCACACTGTCCAAGAGCAATTCGGTGTAGTTTTGATAGTTTTTGGAAGGACGGCTACGAACACCTATTTTTTGACTGCCATTTCGCAGTTCAATATCTTCAATCGTAAAATAATTTTTATCCTTAAATGTAATCAAACCAGTAGTTCCTTCCCATTTTTCGTAGTTAAACGCTCCCACTGTTTTGTCCAACTGCAATTTCATGGTATCGGTCTGCAAACTCAACACACCTGCCAATGCACCCCAATTGGCAGTCGTATCATTCGCCAAATTGAGGTCAAAATCAATGCGGTTATCAAAGGCAATTCCTTCCATTTTGATTTCAGGAAAGGCAGATTTTTGCTTTTTGTTGTTGAAAATATCATTGACACCCAGCGAGAAATCAAACTGTTGTGCGTTTTCAGACTTAGCGTGGTAATAAAATTGGTGAAAGGTCAAACCGTCAAATGTGACCGCAGGGATGTCTATATTTAAAAAAGTGACTTTTGATTGACTATCAAAATTTCCTTCAATTGTTCCCTCCTGTACTTCTTCCAATTTTGGGACGAATGCTTGCAAAATCGAAACAGGTTTTTTGATAACCGCATCAAAAGCAAACTGCTGAGGGCGAAGCGAATTGGGGTAGGGAAAATGATGTGGAAAATAATGATAAAGGTAGTTTTTGAAGGCAGGGAGCATGTCATTGAAGGTAAAACTTCCGTTCAAATTGGCATCCAACACATCCGAACGCACTTCCAAATCCCTTTGTTGGTTGGTAATCATGGATTTCAAGTTCAGTTCCTTTACTTCAAAAATGCGCTTCCCTTGCTCAAACCGAAAATTCGCCAATTTTATATTCCCTTCAATGTTGTCCAAGTTGTTGCCTTGCAGATTCAAATTCGTTTTACCTGAAAGCACGATATCCGATAGTTCTGGGCTTTTCTTTTTTGAAAGTTTCAGTTGGTGCAAATTAATGCGCTGAACATTGGCTGCAAAATCATATTTCGGCACTTCACCATTTAGGTCTACCGTTCCTTCAAAATCCAGCCGCAAATTAGGGTCTTCTACACGCAGTTCTCCACTAAACAACCGTTGATTTACCTCGCCATCTACAGACAAGTCTCGGTAATCATAGCCATTGAATTGCAATTGTTGGACATCTCCATCAATCGTGGCATGAAGGTCTTCAAAGCGCAAACCCTCTCCTTCGATTCGACTCGAAAAAGAGACCAAACCAAACTGATCAGTCTTATCCAACCAATTACCTAACTGAAAATCAACCAATGACAAATCTCCCGAATAGGCTGCAATGCGTTCATTGGTGACCATTTTCATATCCAGCCCCACTTTTCCTACATCCGTTTTGAGCGCACCATCTGCCACAAAATCACTTGGGAATCCCGAAAAACGCCCTGAAAAACCCAAACCTCCGAGTTTGTCAAAGTTATTGGGAATTTGAAGGTCAGGAAACAAACGACGAACTTCTGCAATGTTTGTCCGCAACTGGTCAACCTTGAAGTCAATGTTGGTAGAAGCGAAGTCGGGTAAACCAGATAATTTGAAATTTCCTGCAAAAAAAGTATTTGCCAATCGAAGTTTTAAATCTTCACCCCGCAAACGACTGACCTTGTTGGAGATATTTCCCGATAGCTCAATGGGTTGATTGCGCTGGGCATACAGCAATTTTACTTTGGATAAGCCCTTCACAAAATAGCTCACATCTTCTAAGGTGATGATACCTTTTTCAAAGTGTGCATCCATTCGGATGTAGTTGTTGAAATCCTGAAAACCCGCCAAACTTTCGTAGTACATGGCATAATAATCACCCAGATAACTGTTTGGAGTGATAAGACACAATCCATCAAGTTCGAGCCTTGTGGGGGTGAAAGTGACATTTGCGGATAGGTTGGTCAATTCAAAACCCGATTTTTCTTTGGCACTCAAATGTTCAATTACTCCTCCCAATGAATCCCATCCCAGTACGATTTGACTCATATCTATTTGAATATCATTGACTCCTAAATTAGCAAAATTGATGAGTTTGTCTTGAAGCTCGGTGTTTTTTCGGTCATTTTGAACGGCCAACTCCCCATCAATTATCTGCAATTTTTCTACACTGTATGTCCACCCACTTTGATTCAATGGAATCAAAGTGGTGTAATCTATCTCCTCCTCCACATCCTCATAGCTTTCCCAATTACACAAACGCACATCTATTTTGTCTATCAGTAGATCTCTGATTGACAGTATTTTTTGCTTGAAATTCAAATGGTCAATACCTACCATAGCTTGCTCAAATCCTATCCAAGTATCCGCCCCTGCATGATGGTTTTCGAGGTGAATGCGAGGAGTGTTGATTTGCAAATAGTTCATTGAGAAGGAAATAGGGAAGTCTTTTTTGGGTATTGGAGTAGCTACAGTTGAAGAATCGGCTTCTGTTTTGGGAAGGGTTTCTAATAATACAGTAGGCGTTTTTTCATTGGACAATTTTGCCAATAATCTATCTAAGTTGGTGCTGCTTGCTGTTCTTTCTTGAAATAAATGGAAATAAGGCTTTTGAAGTATAATTCCTTCAATTTCAAGTTTTCTGCTGAACAGTGCCAACTTATTTACATCTACTTCTAAGGTTTCTACAAATAACAAAGTATCTCCTTCCAAATCCCTCACCAACACATTTTCCAAGGCGATTCGGCTGTAAATATTCACATACGCTTTGTCAATATGTACCTCTGTTTCTAACTTATTGGATAAGTATTGGGTGGTTTTTTGAAGTAGCCAAGTTTGGATTTTAGGACTGTTTAGGGTGAGACCAATTGTTATAAATAAAAGCAACAACAAACTCAGCACCAACCAACCTAATTTTCGGAGTTTCTTTTTCAAAGTTATTTTGCAGATAAAATAAATGCGTTTAGATTTGACTTAGTATAACGTTTCAAGTTGGACAATCGTTGTAATTTATCCTATCAAATTTTGACTTTTCCTTATCTTTGTACTTTAGTTGTTCAAGGTGCTGCAATAGCTGTAGGTATGAATGGAGTATTCAAAGCATCCAAATTATTCCTTCAAAAGAGAATTTCAAAGATGATTGACTACCAACAGAAAAGTACTGCAACACCTTAACACAAAAATACTTTTAACACACCAAGAAATATGCAATACCGTAAAGAGAAAGATAGTCTGGGTTATGTAGAAGTTCCTGCCGATAAATATTGGGGCGCACAAACACAACGCTCAGTGGAGAACTTCAAAATTGGAGGACAGAAAATGCCGATTGAACTCATTCGGGCTTTTGCCGTTCTCAAAAAAGCTGCTGCTTATACAAATGTGGAATGTGCGGGTTTTTCGCAAGAGAAGGCGGACTTGATTGCCCAAGTATGTGATGAAATTTCATCAGGTAAACTCGATGACCAATTCCCTTTGGTGGTTTGGCAGACAGGTTCTGGCACGCAGACCAATATGAATGTGAATGAGGTAATCGCAAATCGAGCGCATGTTTTGCGGGGAGGCGAATTGACCGACAAAGACAAAGTATTGCACCCAAACGATGATGTCAATCAGTCGCAGTCTTCCAATGATACTTTTCCTACTGCAATGCACATTGCGGCCTATCAATTGATTACCCAAAATACTATTCCCAATGTAACCGCTTTGAGGGATACGTTGCGGGCAAAAGCGGAGGAATTTATTGATATAGTCAAAATTGGTCGTACCCACTTTATGGATGCTACACCTATTACTTTGGGGCAGGAGTTTTCAGGCTATGTATCGCAGTTAACGCATGGTTTGCGGACGATTAACAATGCTTTGGCGCATTTATCGGAATTGGCTTTGGGTGGAACGGCTGTAGGTACTGGTATCAACACACCTCCCAACTATTCGGAAGTAGTGGCTCGAAACATTGCCGAGCTTTCTGGTTTGCCTTTTCAAACGGGCGAAAACAAATTTGAAGGTTTGGCAGCCCATGATGCAATCGTAGAAATGTCGGGTGCTTTGAAAACCTTGGCAGTCAGCTTGATGAAAATTGCGAATGACATCAGAATGTTGGCTTCTGGCCCTCGCAGTGGTATCGGTGAAATCATTATTCCTTCCAATGAACCAGGTTCTTCTATCATGCCTGGAAAAGTGAATCCTACGCAATGTGAGGCAATGACCATGGTTTGTGCTCAAGTGATGGGCAATGATGTGGCTATCAATGTAGGTGGTTGTTCGGGGCATTTTGAATTGAATGTCTTCAAACCGATGATGGTTTACAATTTGTTAATGTCTGCAAGATTGTTGGGTGATGCTTCGGATTCCTTCAATGAACACTGTGCAAAAGGCATTGAACCAAATCACGAAATCATCAAACGAAACGTGAACAATTCGCTGATGTTGGTGACTGCGCTTAATACCAAAATTGGCTACGACAAAGCTGCAACGATTGCGAAAACTGCGTATAATGAAGGAAGTACATTGAAGGAGGCAGCAATTAAATTGGGGATTTTGACTGCTGAGCAGTTTGACGAATGGGTAATTCCCGAGGATATGGTGGGTAGAGATTGATACTTTTTTGGTTTATAAGCATAAAATGATTTCTTTTGAGGGCGATTATTAAAAAAGTGTCTGATGCGTTACATTCATTGAGCAGCAATCCTTCGTCCACTCTTGTCTTTTATGTGTTTTTTGTGAATCATTTAATTATCAAACTTTAACCAAGAAAAATGTTGAAAAAATTTTTACTCTTAACGGCATTGGTATGTGTATATGCCATCTTAGTGAACAATTCTTACGTTTATACGAATGATTTTCAGCCTCCAACAGGTAGAACAGGCGCACCAGGAGAACTTACCTGTTCTGCGGCATCTTGCCACAATACTCCTGTCAATTCGGGTACTGGCTCATTGGATATTTCTTTTTCAGGAGGAGATGTTTATGAAGCAGGCGTTACGTATGATATGAGTGTAGTAGTCAATGATAATGGAGGTAAATTTGGCTTTGAAATGATTGCCTTGAGCGAAAGCGGAACGAGTATAGGTTCTTTTGATGCCAATGGTGCAGCCAATATTACGGTTCGCACGATTGGTGGAAAACAATACATTAGCCACAAAAACGCTCCTTCCTCTAATACATTTAACTTCAAATGGACTGCTCCCAATGAAGATGCTGGTGCGGTTACTTTTTATGCAGCAGGCAATGCTGCCAATGGAAATGGGGCTAGCAGTGGAGATAAAATCTATACCAATAATTATTCTACCTTATTCACAGGTATCGAAAGGTACGATGCTGAAAAATTGAGCTTGAATACTTTTCCGAATCCTGCTACGAATTACTTCAATTTAGAATACCAATTGGCTAAAAATGAATTGATGACCCTTGTAGCGTATGATGCAAGTGGTCGTCAAGTGAAGGTGCTTTTTGAAGGTGCAGAAAATGCAGGAGTTCAACGACATCGTTTCGATTTGCAGTCCAATGAATTGACAAGTGGTGTTTATTTGATTATGCTTCAATCGGAAACGTTTATAAGTAGCACCAAACTGTTTGTACAGTAATATTGAAAAAATGTATATTAAATTGATACGCATTTAATCTTTTAAGATAACGATGTGTTGGATTCTTGGTGATCCAACACATTTCTTTATAATATAGACCACATACAATGAATCATCTATTCTCATCTATTTTGATAAGCAGTTTTTTACTTTGGATAAGTGCCTGTACGAATGATCAAGCTGAGTTGCCTGGTCCCTGTGGCATTAGCGGTGAAGTAAGTTTTGCAGGTGATATCCAACCGATTTTGGCAACTTACTGCTATTTTCCTGGTACCAATAATTCTTGCCATATAACAGGTTTTGCGGATGGAGATTATACTTCGTATGCAGGGGTCGCTGCAAAAGCTGCTATAATAAAGCAAAGAGTAGTAATCGAAAGAACGATGCCTCCTTTGGATTCAACGGAAGGTGCTATCGAAATTGCTGACGCTTGCGACATTACTTTGATTCAAACATGGATTGATGAAGGAGCGAAGAACAATTGATTTTTTTTGTGTTGGTGTTTTGTGGGGTTAATTTTTTAAGGTAAAAAATCATACAATATGTTTCAAAAATACATTCTGTTTTCATTCTTAATGGTATTAGTTGGTTTTTCTTCCCTTCAAGCGCAGCAAGACCCTGCGAACTTGGTATATGAAACTTTTTTGGGTACTCGGTTGATTCATACACATACCAATGAAACAGTCGAAAAGGGAAAGTTGGATATTTTGATTACCCACCGTTTTGGAGATATGGCGGGTGAATTAGGAGGCTTCAATAATTTTTTTGGCTTCGACAATCTTGCCGATGTTCGGATTGCTTTTGAGTATGGCGTATCGCAGCGATTGACACTTGGTGTTGGACGTAGCAAGGGTTTTAGTGGGCCATTGAAGTTGGTGGACGGTTTGGCAAAATACCGCTTACTTCAACAAACGGTTGATAATAAAATGCCTTTTTCGGTTACCTTGTATGGCAATGCAGTGGTTTCTCATGCAAAAGCTACGGAAGACCCTTCTTTGGCAACGAGCTTCCAAAAGTTTGCCCACCGTATGTCTTTTGATGCACAGATGATCATTGCCCGAAAATTTTCGGATAGGTTTTCATTGCAGGTAATGCCCAATTTCTTACACCGAAACTTTGTGGCGGCAGGTGACGAAAACAACAATTTTTCGATAGGTATTGCAGGTCGTGTGGCATTGAGCAAACACATTGGATTGATTTTCGACTACTACCAATTCTTTTCTGCTTACCGAGACAATATCAACAATCAAGAGGGGGAAAGTCTGGTGAAATACTACAATCCTTTGGGGATTGGCTTGGAAATTAAAACGGGAGGACACGTTTTCTTGCTCAATTTTTCCAATTCTCCTGGCATTATCGAAAATCAATATCTGCCTTATACCAACAAGAATTGGGGCGATGGTGAGTTTCGTTTGGGCTTCAATATTTCAAGACCGATTCAACTTTAAGAGTGTATTGTCATTTTTTGGATTGAATTATAACATGGCTTTGAGATTGAATTTGTACTCAACTCCTATTTAAGAAAAAAAAGAGAGCGAATAATTGTTACAATTATTCGCTCTCTTTTTTTTTATGGAAAACAGTGTTTTCTATCGAATCAACGTCAAATTCCCCTGATACAATCGTTGGTCATCGTTGTTGAACGTGACAACCAAGTAATACACATATACTCCAATGTTTTGCGGTTCAAATTTGTAAGTGCCATCCCAACCATTGAGCGTTGGATTTTGGCTTTCGAAAACTCGGTTGCCACTTCTGTCATAGATTGCAAATTCCGCTTCTCTAAAGTCTCTCAGCGAAATCCTAAATTCATCATTGAAGCCATCACCATTTGGGCTAAAAGCTTTTGGAATGGCGATTCTGCTCTCTTGTACCACATTGACTCTATAAGTGGCAGACACTGAGCAATTGCTATTCAATTCTGAAATGACTACACTGTAATTGGTAGAAGCATTGGGGGAGGCAATAGGATTAGGACAATTGCTACAACTCAAATCATCAGACGGTGACCATATATAAGTCAATGGATTGCCATTGCTGATACTTGCATCAACGCCCAATGTAATGCTTTGATCAGGGCGAATGAGTGTATCTTGTGCGGCATTGCTTACTTCAATTGATACTAATTCAATGTCTTGTGTTTCCACATTGGAGCAGTTGCCGCCTACTTCTACGGTCAATGAAACGGTTTGAGTGCTGACAGTAGTCCATTGTACTACGGGATTGGAGTCATTGCCGCTTATTTGTGTGCCATCGCCAAAATTCCATGTAAATGTAGCTGTATTTGGATTTGCATTACCGTTGTAAACAATGTTCACCTCTTCGCCTATACAAGCAGAAGAAGCAACAGAAAAAACTGCGGTCGGTTCTGAAAATACATCAATCAATCGGCAATCTTGTGTAGGGCAACCCGTCACGGGGTCTGTATAAGTGGCACAAATCTCGTGTGTGCCGATTCCTGCCAAATTGGTATTGAAGATATTGGAGTTATTACTGATGCCAGGCCCTGCAAAAACTGCAGCAGCAATAGTAGCCGTGAGAGGAATATCGCCAGTTAATTCACAATATCCATTGTCCAAATTTTGAATGGTTAATGTTGGAGGAGCTACAATGCTTACATCTGCTGTTGTTGTTACACTACAACTGGAATTGGGGGTCGAATAAGTGATGGTATAAGTATTGCCTGCAATGGTAGAACTGATGTCTATTTCGCCTGTTGCAGCATCTATCAATGCTCCACCACTGATAGAAAAAGTTCCTCCCTGAGTAGATTCTGCGCTCAATGTAGGTAGGGCAGGTGGAGAATTTTCATCGAAACAAATAGGGCTATCGTAAGCTACATTCGCTACACCTACATCCCGAACAATCACGGATACTTCGGTCGGCACATTGCTACACTCATCGTTTACTTTGGTGATGTAAAATAAAAAAGGTGTATTTATAGCAGTGATGTATTGACCAACATCTAATTGGTTGCCACTTCCCAACAAACTATCCAAACTGTTGTCCAAGTAAAAATTGTAGGTATCGGCAGGGTTGTTTATGATGAGGGTCAAATCATCTCCTTCACAAACGTCCAAGTCCTCCACAGGCACGCGAATATCTGCTTCGCTAATGTCGAAAACCAACTGAGTACCGTTGGTGGAAGTATTGTTACATAAGTCTTCAATGCTTCCGACAAGAGAAAGTGTGTATTGTCCAGCCACTTCAATGGCAGGTTCAAAAAGCAAATTGTAGTAGCGGTCGTATTCTGCTCCGTCTAGACAAGCTTGTGAACTAACACCCATAATGGTATGACTGCCATCTGGTCCAACTAATTCAAAATCATCTGTTGTGACAGTACTACAAAATACATTTTCTGGCAATTTGAGACGGAGGTTGTTTGCTCCACACAAAATTGCTCCTTCTAAACTTGGAGGTTCGTCATCAAAAATAACTGCTGTAGAAAAATCAAAATTGATGGTATAGCCATTGGGCGAAACCGTAAACTGACTAACATTGATGACATAGGTTTCGTTTTCTTGAACAGGAATCAGTGCGTTTTGATTAAGGTCTTCTCCAAGAGCACTGTTCTGATTGGTAGCACCAGTAGCACCTGTCACACCTGCGGTAGAGGAATAATTGCAACTCATCAAAAGTGAAGGGTTGGTCGGAATTTCCTCACAACCAGCATTGGTGATATTGAAAACCGCCCAATCATAGTCATCGTTTAAATCATTAGGAGTGATGGTAAAGCCCAAATCGCCGCTGCTCAATACAGTAAAAGTGTACCAAACACTGTTCTTTTCTCCGCCTACTAAACAAGTGTTGTCTTTACTAATTTCATCCAATACATTTCCTTCTCCTAAAAAGGAATTTGTTTCGGAATATTCCCCCAAACAAAGTGGAATAGCTCCCAAACAATCTTGTTCGGTAGGGAGCAATTCGACTTCAGGACAATCTTCTGTAAAACAGGACCAGTTTGCTTCCCAACCTGAAAGTTGGGTATCTGTATCGGAGCTAAAAACAACCGTGATACAACCACTATATGCTTGGAGGTCTGCAATAGTCTGTAAGCCTGTACTGTGAAACAATAACTGTGGTGCTGTATTATCCATTCCATCGAATACCTCAATAACATCAAAGTTTGATTCAACCAATACTGTTCCCAGCGATAAACGAATGCAATTAGGCGCAGAATTAGGACAAATCGTGAAGGTGAAATTTTCATTAGGCCCATAATTACCAATAGGTCCTCCGCTGTCATAGAGTGTTCCTTCACAGTCGGTTACAGTATTATTGCCCATGTTGTAGGTTGCTTGAGCAAAAGTATGTGTAGTGCCCAAAACTGCTAAAAAAAGGGCAATGAAGCAAATATTTATTATAGGCTGTTTCATTATAATTAAATGGGATTTGAATGGGGTGAATACCTTAGTTGAAAACTCAAATTCAAAGCAGAACAATTTTTAGACTTTGGGCAAAAGATTAAAGACTTAATAATCTAAAACATTTGATAATGAATATTTTGTGATAAATTACATTCAAAATATAATTTATTTACTATCAATATATTAAGTCTTTTGACTTGGTAATTAAAATCAAATTGATTTGACTTATTAAATATGGAATCAGTTTTTTAGCACTATAACTTGAAAAGCAGTAAAATTGTTATACTCACATTAGTTATTTTTTTCAATCAAGTCATTTTCATCCTCCAAAATTTCATTATTATCTTCTCTTATATTTTTATCCGAATACGACGACCCTCTGACCCTACTTGCCTTCTTCAATGGATTTGCGTTCATTTCATCAAAATTCTGTCTATGACGAATCACATCAATTCCCATGAAGATAGCCTCTCTAAAAGACTGCTCCGAAGCAATGTTTTTGCCTGCAATATCATAAGCTGTACCATGATCTGGAGAAGTCCGCACAATAGGTAATCCAGCCGTAAAATTCACTCCATGCCCAAAACTCAATGTTTTGAAGGGAACCAGGCCTTGGTCATGGTACATTGCCAAGATAGCATCAAACTGTTTGTAGAGACCCATCCCAAAAAAACCATCAGCAGCATAAGGACCAAACACCAACATATTGTCATTCTTTGCCTTCTCCAAAGTAGGGATGATGATTTCCTCCTCTTCATGTCCAATCAACCCACTATCACCTGCATGAGGATTAAGACCCAATACTGCAATCTTAGGTCGCACAATTCCGAAATCTCTTTTTAGAGAATCGTGCATTATGCGTAGTTTTTTCATGATTAATTTTTCCGAAATGTTCTTAGCAATGTCTTGGACAGGCACATGATTTGTCACCAACCCCACACGCAGTTGATTGCTCACCAAAAACATCATACTTGCCGAACCTTCAAATTTTTGGGTGATGTATTCAGTATGCCCAGGAAAAGGATTCTCACTGGTATTCAACAGACTTTTGTTAACAGGAGCAGTCAAAATCATATCCAATTCCCCCTCATTCAAATCATACATTGCAGACTCAATGGCTCTGAGCGCAAATTTACCAACAACAGGATTTGGACGACCGATGGTAATAGGAACATCCTCCGTCCAACAATTCAATACATTGCAGACACCTTCTTTCGCACGCTTTACCGAAGTAATAATATTGTAATTAAAATCATCATCTTGTAGTACCTTTTTGTAGTAGGAAATCACCCTTGATGAGCCATATATAATGGGAACACAATATTTAAACATTCTCTCATCTTTGAATGTCTTGATAATTATTTCAGTACTAACACTGTTGATATCACCAATCGAAATACCAATCTTGACTTTAGGCATTTCGGAATCACCGCCATCCTTATTTTTTTTATTTGTATTTTCCATCAGGCTCAATTTTGATTTTCTTTTAATTACTCAATTGTTTCTTCAAAAAATCATAGAACAACCGCACACCAGCACCAGAACCATTCTTGATACGGTAGCCACTTGTCTGAAAATTCCACCCCATTGGAGCCATATCAATATGTATCCAAGGATAATTCGTGAAATGTTCCAAAAACTTTCCCGCCGTAATTGCTCCCGCAAACTTCCCCCCAATATTCTTCAAATCAGCAATATCGGATTTCAACATGTCTTTATAATCCTCCCAAAGCGGCATTTCAACCAAACGCTCGTGCACATTAAAACTACTTTCACGCAGCATAGTCTTGACCGAATCTTCTGCATTGCCCATCATTAACATAGCACTCGTACCAATAGTCATCAACGCTGCACCAGTAAGCGTAGCGATATCAATTACCAATTTTGGGTTCAGTGATTGTGCATAACTCAGTGCATCTGCCAACAACATTCTGCCTTCCGCATCCGTGTTCAATACCTCAACTGTCAGTTTGCTGTGCATCAATACCACATCACCAGGCACATATGCATTTTGCCCAGGGCGATTATCCGTAGCAGGAACCAAACCAATCACATTTAGAGGAAGTTTGTTTTTAGCAATGGCATATAATGCACCTACAACCGCAGCACCTCCCCCCATATCGCTTTTCATAAAATCCATCGAATTTTCCGTAGGCTTCAAACTCAATCCACCTGTATCATACACCACTCCTTTTCCAATTAATACAATTGGCTGCTCGTTAACCGCATTATCAGGTTGCCATTTCAAAATAGAAAAAGAAGGTGGGTCAATACTTCCACGATTCACTGCCAAAATACCTCCCATTTCAGCCGCTTCAATTTGAGCCTTATCCCAAACCTCAACTTCAAAACCCACTTCAGCCCCTAAATGCTGCACCAATTCTCCAAATTTTGAAGCAGTGAGGTAAGACAAGGGTTCATTCACCAAATCTCTTGCAAAGAAAACTCCTTCAACTAAGTATTGTAATTCTTCAACTTGTGGTTTAGACAGACTATTCTCCAAAATATATAAATGCTCAAAAAGATTTTTTTCCTTTTCCGAATTCTTTCGATACTTCAAAAACTGGTAACTAGACAATGCTAAACCTTCTGCAAAATACCAAGTAACCATTAATTCTCTACTAAGATTGCATAAATTGACTCCCGACAATTTTAAATCATTAATGCTTTTGCTTAGTTTCGCACCCTGATTTCTCCATTGCTCTTGTGCGTCACAAACATCCGCTTTTGCTTCAATGATTACTATAAAAGTAGAATGCCCAGATTCATTGAGGTGAATGAAGTTTATTTTTTGTTCAATACATTGGTGAATATAGGCTATTTGCTGGGAAGACAAGGATGATTGCTCCCAATCTGTACCTTCATCTGCTAAATAAATACAGGTGAATGGCTTGTAGATAGAAGGCGTACTATATAATTGCATAGTTGCTATTTTGGATAAAAGAAAGCACAAAGTTAAGGAATTAAAGAGATGAAAAAGATAAAATCATTAGGGCAACATTTTTTGAATGACCAGGATATTGCACAACGCATTGTTCACAGCCTGCAATTGGGTGAAAATCCAATGACAACAGTGGTAGAAATCGGGCCAGGAGAAGGTGTTTTAACTCAATATTTATTAGATTTGCCCAATATTGAACTCTATGTAGTAGAATTGGATAGGCGACTTCCTGCATTATTACTCAAAAAATTTCCACAGTTAGAAGACCATATCATTCACGAAGATATTTTAAAAGTTGACTTAGAAACTATTTTTACACACCCATTTTGCGTTATTGGCAATTTTCCGTATAATATCTCAACAGAAATAATTTTCAAGATGATTGAATACCGCCACAAAATACCACAAATGGTCGGTATGTTTCAAAAAGAAGTAGCACAACGTATTGCTGCAAAACCTGGTAGCAAAACTTATGGTGTCACCAGTGTACTTACACAACTTTACTTCGATGTAGAATACCTTTTTGAAGTGTCTAATGATTGTTTTACACCACCTCCTAAGGTGCAATCAGCCGTCATTCGTTTACAGCGTCACACCCGTTTTGATGAAAAATACACCTACAAAAAAGTGAGGCAAATAGTGAAGCTGGCTTTTGGACAAAGAAGGAAAAAACTGAGCAACGCATTGAAGGGAGTTTCCTTTTCGGATACGATATTTTTTGATACCTTAAAAGATAAACGAGCTGAACAATTAAGCGTAGAAGATTTTGTTGAGTTGTCATTATTTTGTCAGTAGCAAAATATGTCTTTTCAACGAATATCATTTTAGCAGATAGCAACTATTAGACAATTTACCCTTAATTTTATTGCGCTATTGAAACGATAAGTTTAAATATGTGTTTGAAGATAAAAGGTTGAATACGAGCATCTATAATTAGATAATTCTATTAAGTAAGAGATGAATTTGCTTTGATAAAGGTTAAATAAAGTATTTTTTTTTTCAACAAAAAAGCAGTTTTTTCGCCATTGGGTGAAAGAATCAAAATCTATTTCGACATTTGTAAGACAGATTTTGCAATATTAAAGTCAATTGATTGCAACTAATTGATGCACTTAGTTGGTCATAAAATAAACAAACAGGCATTCTATCTAAACAGGAAGCCTTATTATTTAACTATATTTGTGGGACTTTCCTACAACAAAAAATAAAATTTAGTCATAGGTTCAATATTAACCAAAAAAGTACACTTATGATAAGACGATTATTACTCTTGTTTTTTATGCCCTTGCTATGTGCAAGTTTCGCTTATGCTCAAACTGGCGAAATCCAGGGCAAAGTTACGGACGCCGAAACAGGCGAAACGATTCCGTTTGTGAATGTATCTATAAATATCAGTGGCAACTTAGTGGGTACAACCACTGATTTTGATGGTATTTATTCGCTCAATTCCATCAGACCAGGTGCTTACACCATTACCTTTTCTTATGTGGGGTTTCAAACCAAACAGGTAGATGGTGTACAAGTGAATGTGGACAAAACAACATTTTTGAATGCAGAATTGGGAACTTCAAGTGAAATACTTGATATTATTGAAGTAGTAGAGTATAAAGTTCCTCTATTGCAGTCCGACCAAACTTCAAGTGGACAAACAGTTACTTCAGAACAGATTAAGTCTATGCCTACTCGAAATGTAAACTCCATTGCAGGTACTGCTGCAGGTGTATTTCAAGCAGATGAAAACAGTGGACTGAATGTAAAAGGTGCACGTGAAGAAGCTACTGACTACTACATCGATGGTATCAAAGTTCGTGGTACAAGTGCGATTCCCGCTACTTCTATTGAGCAGTTGACAGTTGTGACAGGAGGTGTTCCTGCAAGATATGGAGATGCTACAGGAGGGATTATCAACATCACTACCAAAGGCCCTTCTACTACGTTAGCAGGAGGATTAGAAGTAATCACATCTGAAGGATTAGACCCTTATGGTTATCGTTTGGGTAACTTTAGTTTGTCAGGTCCAATATTGAAAGCCAATAAAGGACAAGACGGAGAAAGAGCCATTCTTGGATTTTTCATGTCGGGTGAATACCTCTATGAGAAAGACGATGACCCTTCAGCTATCGGTACATGGAAGGTGAAAGACGATGTTTTGCAAAACATCATCGACAACCCTTTGAGTCGTTCAGAAACAGTCAGTGGTTTCCAAAAAAGTTCAGACTTTGTGACTTTTGATGATTTGGAAAAAATTGATGCCAAAAACAATGTAGCAAAAACGGAATACAGTTTTGCAGGTAAAGTAGATTTTCAACCTGTTGAAAACTTCAACTTTACACTCGGTGGTAACTTCAACTACAATAGTGGAGGTACTGGTCGTCGTTCTGTAGCCTTTAGAGATTTCATGCGACGTTATGAGTTATTCGATGCAGACCACTCTCCTGAAATCGCCAATACCGTTTATCGAGTGTATGGACGATTTACGCAGCGATTTGCCAATAGAGAAGCCGTAGAAGGAGAAGACCAAAAACCATCGGTACTTCAAAATGCGTTTTATTCGCTTCAATTTGACTATACCAAAGCATTACTCAAAGCACAAGACCCAATTTTTGAAGACAGACTCTTTGAATACGGTTATGCAGGACAGTTCAATACTTACAGTGCGCCCAACTATGCCCAAACGGTGAAACAGTTGGCGAATGGCGTATCTATTCAAGGATGGGAGTTGCAAGGTTTCCAAGATACCTTGGTGACTTATACACCTTCGGATATCAACCCTGTGAAGTCCAGACACAATGAGCAGTATTTTCTTTTGGCTGGCGACAACAAAGAACAGTTTTACCAAACTCGTGACCAAATATTATTGAACAATGGTATTTTAAACGGGCCTGTTTCGACTTCTCTTTCTACGACCTACAACCTTTGGTACGCTCCAGGCAATCCTTATGGTGTTTACCAAACAGATGATTCAGATCAATACCGATTGACTTTTAATGGTGCTTTTGACCTTAGAAAAACTGGAGCATCTGATAGAAACAAACATTCTATCCAATTTGGATTTGAATACGAACAGCGTGTTGACAGAAGTTGGTTGATTACACCCAATGATTTGTGGACACTCGCAGACCAGTTGATTGCTGCTCCTCAAAGGGGGTTGGCATTAGACAAGAGTGCTGAATCTACTTATTTGATTATTGATGGTGAGCGTATTCCCTTTAGTGAATACAATGGTATAGACAAAATATTTAACTCCAATGATACCATTACTTATGACATCATCAATACATTGACAAATGACCCCAACAATTATTTTGACCGAACTTTCCGTCAAAGATTGGGTTTTGGGGAAACAGAGTTCATAGATCCCTTCAATGTGACACCTGACCGCTATTCATTGGATATGTTTTCTGCGGATGAATTGTACCGAACAGGTGGGAATTCTGGTGTAGTAGATTATTATGGTTACGATTATTTGGGTAATAAATCTTCTGACCAACCTACTTTCGAAGATTTTTGGCGTGCAACCGATCCTTCAACAGGTATCAGAACACGACCTATTGATGCGCTTCGACCTATCTATATGGCAGGGTACATTCAAGACAAATTCTACCTGAAAGATTTGCTTTTCAATATTGGTTTACGTGTTGACCGTTTTGATGCAAACATTCAAGTTCCTAAAGATAAATTTTCGCCTTTGTATGGTGTGAAACGAGCTGCCGAAGTTACGCAAGTAGGTGGACAAGCTGTTTCACATCCTTCAACTATTGGAGAAGACTTTGTGGTATATGGCAATGCAGATGCTACGGATATAGTAGGATATAGAAATGGAGATCAATGGTATGACGAAAATGGTGAAGCTTTGAAAGACCCACGGGTATTGCTTCAAGGAGGTTCTTCTCCTATTCCGTTTTTGATTGAAGGACAAGCAGGCATTAGAGATGATGATGACTACAATCCTTCATTGGCTTTTGAAGATTATGAGCCACAAGTGACCTTTATGCCTCGTATTTCTTTCTCTTTTGATATTTCTGACGAAGCTATTTTCTTTGCCCACTACGATGTACTTTCTCAACGTCCACAAGACCGTTTCCGTGCTACTCCTGATATTTGGTACTTCTTTGAAGCCAATGCATTGAGTGGTGTATTGGACAACCCTAACTTGAAGCCAGAGAGAACGATTGACTATCAAATTGGTTTCAAACAAAAATTAACCAATTCTTCTGCTCTTACTTTATCTGGTTTTTATAGAGAGTTGAAAGACATGGTGCAAGTACAAAGTGTGCCATTCGCTTATCCAAATGAATATTCCACGTATGCGAATATAGATTTTGGTACGGTAAAAGGTCTGGAGGTTGCTTACGACCTGCGTAGAAGCAAAAACGTACAATTGACTGCAAACTATACTCTGCAATTTGCAGAAGGTACAGGTTCTGGAGATCGTTCACAAGCGAACTTAATTCAGTTTGGACAACCCAACCTACGTGCTATCTTCCCGTTGAGCTATGATTCTCGTCACATGCTCAATTTGAATTTTGACTTCCGTTATGGTGAAGGCAAAAACTACAATGGTCCTAAAATTGGCAACAGTGATATTTTCGCCAATGCAGGTTTGAATCTTATTGTGAGAGGTCGTTCGGGTACACCTTATACCCAACAGGCCAATGCAACACCAGATGCTCAGTTTGGTGTTCAGACTCGCCCTTCAATTGACGGAACTGTCAATGGTGCACGTTTGCCTTGGAGCTTTAGAATGGATGCTCGTTTAGAGAAAGATTTCAAAATCGTGAATGGCAAGAAAGAGGGTAAGTCTGATATTTCTTTGAATGCATATCTTTTAATACAAAATGTATTGGATGCTAAAAATATCATCAATGTGTATGATTATACAGGTAGTCCATTAGATGATGGTTATGTTTCCTCTCCAGATGGTTTACAAACCTTGGATTCTCAAGTAAGCACACAAGCATTCTTGGATCAATACTATATCAAAGTACAAAATCCAAACAATTACAGCATTCCTCGACGTATTCGTTTAGGGCTGATTTTCGGATTTTAGTATATAAGATGTCAGAAATTAGGGGGCTGATTTTGTTAAAAAATCTGACCCCTGATTTCTAATATTTGAAGTTTATAGAAAAAATACAATTTTAAAAAATAAACATGTCCTATGTATAATAAAAAAATCATACTCTTAGTTTTGGCTTTCTGCTATTGCTGGACACTTTCTGCAAAGGAAAACATAGGTATTCCGAGCGTGCCAGCAAATACAGATGCTCCGATTGGAAAGGTAGCGGACTGTAATGCTGCTACGGCTCAGGTTGATTTGAACATCAACAATGTAAGAGCAAGGGTACTGACAGGCGGTGACGTTTGGTGGGATCCTGTTTCTACTCAAAATCACTACGAAGTACCTAGAGTTCCTCCTGGTTCTGATGAGGTTTCTAAAAATTCTCTTTTTGCAGGAGCACTTTGGATTGGAGGTATTGACCAATTCAATCAGTTAAAAATAGCAGCGCAAACGTACCGTCAAAGTGGTAATGACTTTTGGCCTGGGCCTTTGGATTCAAATGGTGAAATTGAAGAAGCTGTTTGTACCCAGTTTGATAGATTCTGGGAAGTAAAAGGTACAGACCTAAATTTATACCTCGGTCGAGTACAGGAAGCAAAAGAAGCAGCTGGCGGTAGCAATAATATTAGTATTCCTCTTGCTCAAATTCCTGCAAGTATTTTGGCATGGCCTGGTAAAAACAATCCGTGGTTTATCGAACAAAATGGGTTTTCTTTGCCTGCCAATAAAAACTTGGCTCCTTTTTGGGACAACGACGGCAATCCTGATGAATATGATCCAACAAAAGGAGATTATCCTGTATTGGATTCAGAAGTAGAAGGAGTTTTTGGTGACCAAATGATTTGGTGGATGTTCAATGATAAAGGTAATGTACATACCGAAACCAATGGTGAAGCCATTGGTTTGGAAGTAAGTGCATTGGCGTTTGCATTTGCGACCAATGATGAGGTGAACAACATGACTTTCTACAAATACAATGTTGATAATAAATCAACCTTTGCAACAGATAGTACCTTTTTTGGACAATGGGTAGATCCTGACTTGGGACAGTTTGACGATGACTTTGTTGGCTGCATTCCTGAGGAAGCATTGGGTATTGTCTATAATGGAGATGCTCAAGATGGTGACTATGGCAACAGCCCTCCTATGTTAGGTGTGGACTTTTTCCGAGGCCCTAAGCGTACCTTTATTAACAATCAAGGAGAAGAGGTTTCGGAAGAAATCGGTATGTCTGCCTTTGTGTATTATAACAACGACTTTACCGTAATTGGTAATCCTGAAAACGCCTCTCACTTCTATGGTTATATGGCAGGTGTTTGGAAAGATGGGCAACCTTTTACATGTGGAGGTAATGCACGTGGTGGAACTGAACTGTGTGACTATATGTTCCCAGGTGATCCAACTGATAGCGAAGGTTGGTCGGAGTGTTCTGAAAACAATTCTCCCGCTGACCGTCGTTTCTTGCAGTCATCTGGGCCGTTCCGTTTGGAGCCAGGTGCAGTCAATGATGTGATTGTTGGAGTAGTTTGGATTGACAAAGGTTTTCAATATCCTTGTCCTTCCTTCGATGCTTTGAAACAAGCTGACCGTAAAGCACAGGCTTTGTTTGACAATAATTTTAAATTGACAGATGGTCCTGATGCTCCTAATATTGCAATTAGAGAATTGGACCAAGAATTGATTTTATCTCTTTGGAACAATGAAACTACTTCAAATAACGCCAATGAAGGATATGAAGAAGCAGACCCTATCTTGGCAAAGCAAGGTTTCCCTGATTCTACGTATATTTTTGAAGGTTATAAAATCTATCAACTCAGCGCACCTACTGTGACTGCGTTGGAAGACCCAGACAATGCTCGTTTGATAGCGATTGTGGATATCAAAAATGGAGTAGATAGATTGATAAACTACAATACAGATGCCAACATTGGAGCATTGATACCAGAAGTAATGGTAGATGGACCTGATCAAGGTATTCGTCATACGTTCCGTATTACCAATGACTTGTTTGCATTGGGGTCTTCAAAACTGAACAACAATAGCAAATATTATTTTACTGCAGTGGCATACTCTTACAATGCACATACGCCTTATGATCCAAACGCACCTGACGAAACTTCTCAACGCATACCTTATTTGGAAGGTCGAAACAACGTGCGGGTTTATACAGGTATTCCACATATTCCTACACCTCAATCCAATGGTATCACCTTGAATGCAGCTTATGGCGATGGGCCTGATGTCATTCAGGTTTCAGGTACTGGAAATGGAGGTAATAGTTTGGAATTGACCCAAGAAAGTATTGACGAGATTTTAGCAAATGGCTTTGCAGTAGATCCAACGTATGTAGGTGGTAGCACTCCAATTGATATCAAAATTTTTGATCCTGCAAGGATTCCCAATGCTGAATTTGAATTGACCATTAATAATGTGGGGTCTCAGACGATTGTAGATGGAAATTCTGGATGGGTTTTGAAGAATTTGACAACAGGAGATTCTGATAACTCTTTGCGTCCAATTAGTCAAAGTAATGAGCAGTTTGTAGGTGAATGGAAAGGAGATATTCTTGAAAGTTCCATTGCAGGTTTTACTGTAAATGTAAATCAAGTACCTGAACCTGGTAGAGATGTAGATGGTGTGTTAGGCGCAACTGTGACTTTTGCAGATGTTCAGAATGTGTGGGTAACATTGGTTTCAGATGATGACAATACTAATTCTATCTTCAACTGGATTCGTTCTGGCACAAGTAAAGATGAGATGAATAGTGTAATCAATGACAATGGTTGGACAAAAACGGAGTTCCATGATGCAAATCAATACTATGAAACCATTGGTGGTGGTATTATCGCTCCTTATTCTTTGACCAATGCCAACAGCGCAGCTCTGGGTGGCTTTAGAGCCAATTCTCCTATTGCTCCTGCCTGTACTGATTGTTATGGTGCGAATCCTGATCCAACTTATACCCTTCCGCAAACTTCGAGCATTGATATTGTATTGACTGCCGATAAAACAAAGTGGACCAAAGCAGTGGTGATTGAAATGGCGCGTGATGCAGCCTTATCACAAGGTAGAGCTACGAAAAACGGAATCAGAAGACATGCAAGTTGGGATGCTCAGGCAAGCGGGAATACACCGAGTTATGTATCTCCTGTAACTAGTATTGAAGCTGGACGCACCTACTATGTCGTCGGTACTTCTGCTTCTTCCATTACTTATCAAAATAGTAGTGATCAAACAATCACTATAAACGCCAATACTTTCTTCAAACCAACTGATATCAATGGAGCTACAAGTATTAATGCCCTAAATGAAGGAGAGTTGTATGATGCTGCAAATATTGGACGTTCTTGGTTTCCTGGATACGCTATCAATGTAGAAACGGGTGAGCGATTGAACATCATGTTTAGTGAGAACTCTTTCTTAGGGAGTGAAAATGGAAAAGACATGATCTGGAATCCTACTTCTACACTGATTACTTCTTCTGGTGCTTTTGGTGCAAATGCAACAAGAGTTGGGGGAGAGCATTATGTGTATGTGATGAACTCTCGATACGACGAAGGAGAACGCTACCGCAGCATGTTGGTAGAATCTGCTCTATCAAACAGCATTAGCATGAAAAAAGCAGTGTATGATGAAGCGATGTGGGTAGCAATTCCTTACTTGACTCCTGGTTTTGATTTGGCAACTTTGGAGAACGGTATCGTTCCTTCAACGGTAAGCATGAAAGTGCGGGTTGCTAAAGCTTACAAAGAAACAACAGCAGCAGAACCATTGAAGTATCGCTTCAATTTTGCGAAATACGCTCCTTTGGTAAATCAAACGGATGTAGCTGCAAAAGCGGTAGATTTGGTGAAAGTGGTTCCGAATCCATACTACGCATTCTCTGCTTACGAAACAAGTCAGTTGGATAACCGTGTAAGAATCACTAACTTGCCTACTCGGGCTAATATTGATATTTTTACCTTAGACGGTTCTTTGGTACAACAAATCAAAGTTGACAACAATGGCGTAGAAACGGGTGTGGGGAATCTTTCTGGTACAGAAAATGTCAATTCTGTTGATTGGGATTTGAAGAACAACAAAGGTATTCCAGTAGCTAGTGGTGTTTATCTTATCCGTATATCAGCTCCTGATTTGGGCGAAGAAACAACCATTAAGTTCTTCTGTATCAACCGCCCATTAGACCTTGATATTTTCTAACAAAGAACAGCAATTAATCATTTATCGAATGAGGAGTTGGAGTAGCTCAACTACCATTATTTTGATGCCGACTCCTCATTTGTTTCTAAAATAAAAAATTCGATATGAAGTATATCAACTATATTATTTTATTCTCTTTATGCGCTATCCTGTTCGTAGCCGATGCGCAGGCAGGAAATACAGACAGGGTAGGACAAGCAGGAGCAATGGAGTTGTTGTTGAACCCGTGGGCGCGTAGTAGCGGCTTCAATAGCATGAATTCAGCGACGGTACAGGGCATTGAAGCCATGCGCCTCAATGCTGGTGGCTTAGCCCGTATGGGTTTAGGAAGTATGAATGAAGAATCAAAAACACAAGTGCTTTTTTCAAGTACACAATACTTGAGTGGTAGCGGTGTTTCTCTGAGTGCTTTTGGTTTTGGACAGCGCATGGGTGAATCAGGTGTTTTGGGGCTCAATGTGGTATCTATGGGCTTTGGAGAACAGGATGTTACGACCATTTCTGCACCCGAAGGTGGCACAGGTGCTACGTTTGAGATTCAATTGGTGAACTTGGGGGTTTCTTATGCTCGCTCTTTCTCCAATAGTATTCACGTAGGTTTTGTGGGTAGAATGATTAGCGAATCTATTTTTGATGTAACCGCTAGTGGTATTGCCTTTGATATGGGGATTCAGTACGTCACAGGGCCTCAAGACAATGTTCACTTTGGCGTATCTTTGCGAAATATTGGAACTCCATTGCAGTTTAAAGGAGATGGGTTGTCTGTAAAATTACCCGTTAATGGTGGTTACAACATTACGGTGAACAATCAAGCAGACCGTTTTGAATTGCCTTCTGTATTGAACATTGGCGTTGGCTATGATATGCACTTAGATTCTGCTGATAGGCATGTATTGAGTTTTGTAGGAAACTTTACCTCAAATGCTTTCAACAAGGATTATTTAGGTGCTGGTATCAGTTATACTTACAACAAAAGATTCTCGGTAAGAGCAGCTTATCGCTATGAGGATGGAATAGATGGCGATTTAGACTTTACCCAGCGTACTTCCGAATTTACAGGATTGAGCGCAGGAGTAAGCGTAGAAGTACCCATCAAAGAAGGTGGATCTTCTATTGGCTTTGACTATGCTTATAGAGGAACAGCTTCTTACAACAACAATCACACGATTGGAGTACGACTCAACCTTTAATGAAGTTCAAAAAACTGCTCATTTCTATAAGAATTGATAGAATATGTGCTGTTTTGGGAATTGATTATGGATGAGAGTTGGAATAAAAGCTTTTTTTAATTCCAACTATATTTGTTAATTTTGCGTTATAGAGTAGAGAAACGTTTCTGAATTCCAGAAACGTTTCTTTTTTTATGTTAACTTATCAAAAATCTGTTCGAAAATGGCAGTTAAATATTATTCGCCAGAAGGCTTAGAGAGACTCAAGAAGGAACTGCATCACATGAAAACCAAAGGTCGGGCTGCTATGTCCAAACAACTTGCGGAGGCTCGTGAAAAGGGTGATTTGTCGGAAAATGCAGAATACGATGCGGCAAAAGAAGCACAAGGACTACTAGAAATGAAGATTGCAAAATTGGAGGAGGAACTTGGCAATGCTCGTTTGTTGGACCCCAGTAGAATGGATACTTCTAAGGTGATGATTCTTTCGAAGGTAAAAGTGAAAAACCTAAAATTCAATAAAATCTTTGACTACCAAATCGTTTCTCAAAGTGAAGCAAACTTAAAAGAAGGTAAAATTTCGTTTAGCTCTCCTATTGCCACAGGCTTATTGGGGCATAAGGTGGGGGATAAAGTGGATATCAGTGTGCCTGCGGGTTCTATTAGTTTTGAGATTTTAGAAATTACGATGTAGAAACACTATGGACGCAAGACCAGAAATTTCAACTAACGAATAGCCAACAATTTAAGTCCATAATTTAGACTTTTGAAGTTTTGTTTTGAAAATGCATCTATCACATTGGAGGATAACCAGCCTTTTTCAAAAAGTAAACTTCAAAAGTCTTCACTTCAAATACGGAACTTAATTTTTTACCATTCTTCAATTGTTTACAGAACTATGTCCAGTATTTTCTCAAAAATTATTGCAGGGGAGATTCCTTGCTACAAAATTGCAGAAGACGAGCATCATTTTGCCTTTTTAGACATCTTTCCTGTTACCAAAGGGCATACCTTGGTCGTACCCAAAAAAGAAATTGACTACTTTTTTGATATACAAGACGATGCCATGAGTGCCTTGATGGTGTTTGCCAAAAAAGTGGCAGCAGCTGTTGAAAAAACCATTTCTTGTGAGCGCATTGGTATGACCGTGTTGGGTTTGGAAGTACCTCATGCCCATATTCATTTGGTGCCATTGGACGAAAAAGGAGTCATCAACTTTGGTAAAAAATTGAAGTTGAAGAAAGAAGAATTTGAAGAAATTGCAGAGGCTATCAAAGGGAATTTTTGACGAATTTTCTGGTTTATTTTTTTTGGATAAATGGTGAATAGCCCTTCAAAAATTGACTTCAAACTCACCCCATGCACCACTTCAACCAATATCCCAAGCCAATCCCCAAATAATTTCCAATCGCATAACCCACCAATCCTGTTGCCATTCCCGAAAAAACGAGGCTTTTGTTGTTGATAACACTGGCAATTTGGCCGACAAAAACAGGCCCGTAAATCGCTGCTGTTGAAGTAATCATGACTGTATCTCGGTCAATGCGAAATAACAAAGCCAATCCATAATGCAGCAATATGGCTAAGCCCATCACAGAGGCAGTAAACAGCAAAACCGTTCCACCTTCTTCGATTAATTTGGAGAAATCTGCCAACATTCCAATTGCCACGCAGAAAATCAGGAGCAGGTATTCCCCAATTTCAAAACTGCCTTTGATGCACCGAACAACAGGTAAAAGGGAAGCCGATACGCTGAAGGTTGTCAGTAATAAGATAATCAACACAATATTCTCCAATTCTCCACTGACCCAATACGTGGTGCCAACAGAGGCTGCAATGATGAGTGAGGTCAAACCAAAGCATTGAAGGAAAGATAAAAGAGTAGGTATTTGAGAATGAGGCTGATTGTTGGGTTGTATGGGAGTGTTTTCGGAAGATGTATTTTTTGGAAGTTGAAATTTGGGAAAGAATCGGGCGAGTAGGGTAGGAGCGAAGGAGCTTAGAAATAGAATATAAACTGCCCCACAAACGGTATCAGCAGCATTTAGCAATACAAAGGTAGATTCTTCTGCCTTCAATGCCAATCCAATAGCATTGAGGTTGGGCGTACCTCCCGTGTAAACTCCGACCAACATAGCCGATAATTGCCACGTATCTTTTACAAAATCATGAAATACAAAAGCCATCAAAGCCGAACTGATAGTACCTGCAATAACGCACAGTCCAAAAGAAAGCACTGTATTTCGTGCGTGTTTGAACCAAGCAATCAAATCGGTAGCGTATAAAAGCATTGGAATGGCCAATAGAACTGCTACTTGGCTGATTATGGTAGCTATTTGTGTGTCAATCGAAAAAAGGTGAATATTGACCAAAATAATGCCCAATGCATAAGACCAAACGACAGGGCTTAACCACTTGATGGTCGGAAACAATCGAAACAAGCGAATACCAATGTAAGGCCCTAAAAAGATGGTAAATAGTTGGACAATGACTGCCATTTGTAGAAATTAGACGGTGTTTGTTTGTATATTAGGTTACAATCTTCATAAAATCCGATTTTGATAACTGCTTCAATATACTACAAAAACAAGAAAAACGCAATTAATAAATTTTTCCGAAAACCTAAATTCTTGTTTCGATATTCCGTTTAACTGTTGCCAAAATTAAAAATTGTACCGACTTCTTCGGAACATTTCTAAAACTTGGCAGCGTTTGAGTGAACTCACTCCACCACCAGTTTCCCTCCCTTGAAAACACGCCACCATTCGTCAAACTATCCGTTCAACTGTTGGCAACGGTTGGAAACCGTTGCCAAAGTTTCACTCCACCACCAGTTTCCCTCCCTTCAAAAACGCCCCGCCACAAGTCAACCGATACAAATACATCCCCTCCACAAAATCCCCCAAATCCAAATCCACCTGCGAATATCTAATACCTAATATCCAATTCCCCACCTCTTTCCCCTGCAAATCATACAATTGCAGCAATCCTTCCTTAGGTAAATCGTACTCCAAAAACACCTGTCCACTGCTTGTAGGATTCGGATACATTTTGAAGGAAAAAGCAGGCAATCCGTCCACTCCTTCAATGCCTACAATTTCTTCTCCTGTCACCACTTTGATGTCAAATCGAGAAGTATCGGAACAAACGATGGCGGTCAAAGTCACAATGCGAGATTCGCCTTTCTCCGCAAAAGTATGACTCGGATGCAATTCCTCCGAAGTCGCACCATCGCCAAAATCCCACAAAAAATGTCCGCCGTCTATGCTGTCGGGATAGACGTATTCGCTGTGATTCGTGAAGTGATAGGTGAGAGGGTTTTCGGGGTCTTGTTCGGCGGAGAAGGAAGTGAGGGGTTCGGTGAGGAGACCCATGCAGTTGGTTTTGACGAGATAGACGTTGGCGCCAGGTTCGGGTAGGCTCTCGGTTCTTCCGCTAATAATAAAACCATCCAGTCCATCTGCTCTTTCATTGGTCAATACCAAATCATAGCCCAAATCATTTCGATTACCTCCATAATGTCTCGACCACAATACTTCTCCTTTTGGGCTTAATTTCGCTATCATTACTTCAAAATCTGTACTTGTCTGCCCGCTAAGATAATAATCACTTGCATGTCCACTAACAATAATCGTACTATCTGACAACTCTACTAGTCCTGTCACCGTACCATTAAAAAACAATTCGTCATCTTTTCGCCATTCTTCAAAAGTATGTTTATTGAGTTTGATGATAGTACCATAATTGATAGGAAGACCGCTGTGTCCTGACAACAAAAAACCACCGTCCATAGTGAAATTCATTTTGATGCCCCAATCCTCATAACCCAAATTAAAAGTACGCTCCCATATCACTTCCCCTTCTTCATCTATCTTCAACAACAGTATATCTCCATGCTCATATCTGTATTCAATCGTACCTATCAGATAATATCCATCGCCTTGTGGCGAAACTTTGATTTCTCGAAACCAACTAAAATAGGGATAAGGATATATTTTGTTCCATACTTCATTGCCCAGAGAATCCAACTTAATTAAATAAGGGTTGCTATAAAAAGAATTGACATCAATTGGGTCAGACCATATTTCACCTGCCAATAAATAACCTCCATCTGTAGTTTGTGTAGCACTTAAAGTACGGTTATTGTAAATCACATCACCTAATCCATTGAAGGACAATATATTAAAATCAAAATCAAGCATAATGCTATAACTAGCTATTTTTTGAGTAGAAATTTTACGAGCATCCCCTACTAATAAATAACCATTTTTTTTCTGTAAACTTGATTGTATAATAGTTTCATAATCATCTATATAGTAAGTTTTAAGGTTTAATGTATCCCCATTATTATTAAATTGAAAGCAGAAGGAATTAATCTTTGTTACTTCTGAATCTGCAAAAGAGCCACATAGCCAATAATAATTGTCAGCTATATAATTCACATCTCTCCCACTATGAATATCTGACCATCCATAGTTTTTAGTAAAGTATTTAGTCTGTGCCATCAAAGGCATAATCATATACATCAACAACACAAAAACAATGATTTTTTTCATATTAAAAATAAGAAGAAGAAAGACGATAAGTAATCCTTATCGTCTTTCTATTTGAAAATGAATTACTTGGTAATTAATATTTTTTGTTGAGCCAGAATCTTTCCTTTTACCAACAATCGGCAGAAATACAACCCATTGGATAGGCTTGTAGTATCTATCCAATGGGTTGCTGTTCCACTGACAGTTACTTCAGTAACCAAATGACCATTTACATCATACAATTGCAGCACACCTTCTTGACTATCAGGCAGAATATAGTGAATAATCCCTTGTTGAAGTATAGGATTGGGGGTAATTTGCATAAAGCGATTTCTTTCTATAACTCCTCTATGTTTATTCCCTCCTATCTGCAAAAAGCTCAAATCAGGCAATGTCAAAGGATACAATTCTTCATCAGCCATATACAATAATGCTTGCGCTTTGTAAGCGGTCTTTGTTTGATGCTGAGCAATATTCTGTAAAATAACATATTGAGCAGTATTCAATTCATAAATACTTTTGTTATTTTGTGCTAAGGACAACAACAAATTGTGTACATCATAGAAGTCTTGCTCAGCTTGTGTATTTCTTTGTAAAGTACTCAGTAGTTGGCTCACACTGGTCAGATCTCCTTCTGCCAACTTATAGGGAATCTGCTTGCGTTTGGTAACCTCTGTATCTGCTACTTCTAACACATATAGAGCGCTGTCTATTTCGTCTATTTCTATAAAATAGCGGTACCATTCAGCAGCAGCTTGATTTTTAGCAGCAGCAGTCTGTAAAGTAGGAATGTCATCAATCCTAACACGTCTAAGTTCCTCTTCACACAGCATTTCTATATTTCCCTGAAAATTATCACACTCCACTAAATTAACAAGTGGGTTTGCGCTCAACTGACTGGCATTGATATCGTGATAATCAAACCCGAGAGCATTTCCTCCTAAATAAATATCCTCTAAAAAACCTGTTTGTTCAAAAAAGTTGCCTGCTGGTCTATCGAAAGAACAATCACCTTGTTGTGGCAATATTCCAACTCCCCCACTTATCCATCCAGTGAGCCCAATTCCAACTGACTGATAATTGAGTAAATCGTTGCAAGATATTTGTGTACCAATATTTCCTCCCCCTCCAATAATACTCAACCATGTATCCGCAATTACATTGTTCCGTACAACACCACTCCACGCATCATTTTCTATGAGAAGCACACCAATTGAGACATTATTAATCGAATTCGACGATTCTTGTTGTCCCCCAATTTCAAATTCACTTCCTCTTGCAATTATGCCCGCACTATAATCTACCATAGAAACGCCTGTAATCTCATTTGAGTGAATAGCAATACTTGTATTGCTTGCTTGAATGCCTACGTCACAACTAGAAAATTGACTATCTCTCACCCAAAATACATACACGTCATTTTGATTTGCAGCAGTTATTCCTCGATGACAATCCGTAAAACTACAGTTGGTGTACCGCTCATGAGGAGCTAAATTAGCAAATACGCCATGTTTTAAGTTACTAAAATTTGCTTCTTTAACATTTACCAAACACCTTACTCGGAGTTCTAAGTTATATATTCCTGCTTCCGTTCGGTTAGTAATCGCACTCAATGGATATCGTATCGCACCGCTAGAATTGAAGGAAACCGAATTTTCTACCGAGAACCTATTGGAAATACTCTGTATTTGTGTGTCTAAACCTGTAATTGCTTTATCATAAAAACCAAAATGAAGGCCATAAAAACAATCTTGAAAAACAGAATTATTGGTAACCTTAATGTAGCCACCACCATTTGAAGCAGGTTCTAATAAAGCATTTAATATCAAATGGTTTTCGCTTACTAAAACATCACTTGAAACTACGTCCTGCCAACTTTGAATATCGAGATTATCCAAAACCAGCAAAGGTATTTCCCGTCCTGCGGCCCCTACCAAAGCATGTTCTATACGGCTATTATCTACAAGTAAGTACCCCGTATTAGGAAAGTTTTGAGAAATTCCCATGCCAGGTCCCCATACTTGAACTCCTTGCCACATAGTTTGACAATCAGAATCTCCAGTAAAAATACTGTTAGAAAGTATCAGTTTAGCTCCCTGTTCTACAATCACTCGACCATTCATTCCAAACTCAAAGGTCATTCCGTCAATTCGCAAATCTGCACCTGAAGGAACTACAAAATCGCCATTGATGCGAACAGGACTATTCAAATTAAATGAATTATTAGCATCTGTCCACGTTTCTGACCCTGTATTGGCGGTTAGAGAAGTATAGTCAAATTCGACATTTCCAAGGCAACAACCTATTCCGTTATCTTCTGGAAAATCTGATACATTTACAGTTATTATTACATTCTCATCTTCTACACAAGTAAAATCTCCAATAATATTGTAGTCTTCTTCCGTTTCAATTTTTCTGCTAAATCGATAAAAAGTGTTTTGAGTAGGGCTAATTTCTATGAATTGCTCATCATCTACTCCCTCTATTCTTGTCCAGTTAATGCCATCTACCGATTCTTCCCATATATAGTGCATATCACTAATACCTGTACACAACAATTCTTCAAATACCCCAATGTAAATAAACTCTCCACACTCAACTGTTTCTTCATAATCTTCAATTTTACCAAAAGTATCTTCGATTAATTCTATTTGATCCAAATAAGCAAATGTCAGAGTAGAATTTGGCATCTGTTCTACATAAACATATAAAGCATCCCACACCTCATTTGAATTCGTTTCAAAACACACTATATTTTTTTCCCATCCAGTATCAAGTAGATTTGTTTCAGTTGTCAAATTTCTAAAATTAATGGGTTGTTGAGTCAAATCATAAGAATTGCTGCTCCATGTTACCTCAGAAAAATTAGTCAAGTTAACTTTTAAAAAATCTAAGGGGTCAGTGGCTTGTTTCTTTTTGCCATCGTCAGGATCTTGAAAAAACAAAGGAACTTGTCTTATATATGTCAATATATATTTTTTATTTGGCAAAATATTAACTTGATTGACAAAACCTTCACCACAGCTATTTGAGAAACAGTTAAGTTCGGGAACATCATTTCCCAATGCCCCAATAGCTACTTGATTATTATCTGTTGGCGTATCCAAAGCGTCATTATTAGCATTTGCATTTGAATAATCAGGTGTTCCATAAATACTTTCCCAACCAGGTAACGCTATACAGTATTGTTGATTTTCAGGAAGATTGTCAAAAATTCCTCTGTAAAAAGGAATAACTCCTACTTGAGGGTTGTAGACAAGTTCAGTACATTGTAGTGCTTCAAAATTAGGATTACATATCATGGAACATTCGGGAAGTCCAAGGTTTTCGCAGGGCGGAATGGGGTCTATCTGCCCAAACAAATTACCCCCCCCCTATAATACCTAAACCCATCACAAACAACAAATAATACAAACGAATCCACTTAAAATAATAATTCATCATAACAAAAACGATTTTAGAAATTTAATACTATATGGTTTATTAGCACCTTCAATATACTACAAAAAAACAGAAACCACAATATTTAATCTTTCCATATCAAATAAATTGACATCATTTTTGTTATGAAAAATAACAAAATGATTCTTGTCAAAAAAATATGAATTGCAGAAAAATAGTTTTGTTTGGATATATGACTATAAAATGACAAATATTAAAATAAATACTATTTCCCTCCACCACCAATTTCCCTCCCTTCAAAACACGCCACCATTCGTCAAACTATCCGTTCAACTGTTGGCAAGGTTTCCAACCGTTGCCAAAGTTTCACTCCACCACCAGTTTCCCTCCCTTCAAAAACGCCCCGCCACAAGTCAACCGATACAAATACATCCCCTCCACAAAATCCCCCAAATCCAAATCCACCTGCGAATATCTAATACCTAATATCCAATTCCCCACCTCTTTCCCCTGCAAATCATACAATTGCAGCAATCCCTCTTTCGGCAAATCGTAGTCCACAAACACCTGTCCACTGCTTGTAGGATTCGGATACATTTTGAAGGAAAAAGCGGGAAGACCGTCCACTCCTTCAATCCCTACAATTTCTTCTCCTGTCACCACTTTGATGTCGAATCGGGAAGTATCGGAACAGACGATGGCGGTCAAGGTCACAATGCGAGATTCTCCTTTGTTGGCATAAGAATGTGTCGGATGCAATTCTTCCGAAGTCGCACCATCGCCAAAATCCCACAAAAAGTGTCCTCCGTCTATGCTGTCGGGATAGACGTATTCGCTGAGATTTGTGAAGTGATAGGTAAGTGAATTGTCGGGGTCTTGTTCGGCGGAGAAGGAGGTTTGGGGTTCGGTGAGGAGGCCCATGCAGTTGGTTTTGATGAGATAGACGTTGGCGCCAGGTTCGGGTAGGCTCTCGGTTCTGCCTGTCATTAGATAGCCACCGTCAGGTGTTTGAATCATATCGTAAAAATAATCATCGTCTTCTCCTCCATATTTTCTTTCCCACAATACATTTCCTGCTGCATCCATTTTAGCAATTTTTGCATCATTTTTTTGGGTTTCTCCATCCCATTCATAACATCCTGCGCTTACAAAACTACCATCTTCCAACTCTATAATTTTAATCATATAGCAATCGGGATATACCTCCTCTGATATCCATTCTACTTCAAAATTGTTGTCCAATTTGATGAAAGCTGAGATGTAATTCTGAATTTGACTGCCCAACAACAAGCCGCCATCAGAAGTATGAATGAATAATCCTGCTTGGTCGACCTCTCCAAAATTGTAAATTTTTTGCCATTCTTTATTGCCTTCTTCGTCTATTTTCATCAACAATATATTTCCTTGTGGGGGACTTGTAAAGAAATTTAAATTGTTTAAGATTAACAGATAATATCCTCCTCCTTTTGCAGGTAGTAAGTCTCGTATGCTATGATGATTACTGGAATTTAAAGGATAGGTTTTCTCCCAAAGTTTGTTACCATCTTCATCTATTTTGATTAAATAAGGAATCCAAAAACCCGACTCTTTCGTAATATGTCCTCCTAACAAAAATCCATTGTCGGTCGTTGGTGTTATAAAATCAGCTATGCTGCGATACTCTTCATTACCAATTAACATCGTTTTTTGATACTCTCGTTGATGATTCAACTCAATAAGTGCGCTTGTACAGGAATCTCCTATATGCTCATAACATCCTGTCAGTAAATAGCCTTTTGATGTAGGAACAATCTCTGCAAAGTAAAAAGGTCTTGAGGTAGGGTAAACCTCACGTTGAACGGTATCACCATACTGATTTAAAAATACACCAAAACTTTTTGCAAAATTCTCATTTACTGAAAGCTGCCGTCCCAATACAAAATAGGTGGTATCATTAAGAGCAACAATTCTATGTCCTTGCTGTACATTCGTCCAACCAATAGACTTCTCGTAGTACTTAGCTTGACTCAACATTTCATTCCAAAAAAAAAGTCCAATTAACAATACATAAATATTTTTCATACTATAATTCTGTTAGAAATAAAAGAAAAACCTGTTTGAAATAAAACTTTCAAACAGGCTTGAAAAAATTATTTAAGGAGCATCAGCTTATTTGTTTCTAATAGCTTATTCTCTACAAAAAACTGATAATAATAAATCCCATTGGGCAGCGAGCCTATATCAAAATCCAATATATCTTTTGTAGAAAAAGAATGGGACAATACCATTGTTCCATCTGCTCGATATAGTATTATATTTCCTGTTTCTAATGTCTCTAATGAATAGTTGATTTGAAACAAACCTGTTGTTGGATTTGGGTAAACCAAAAAGTCGAGATTTTCTATTTGTGTTTTGTGACTTCCGCCTTGTCCTGCCATTTCTGGTAAAGGAATGGGATAAAAGACACCTTCAATCGTACTCAATAAATTTTGAGCCTCAAACCCCATCTGAGTATAGGTTTCTGCTATGCCTCGAATCGTCTGTTTTTCAGCATAGTTTAGTTGAAACCAACTTCTTCCTCTTTGTTTTATGTTGAGGTAAATGGAATGTAAATCCTTAAACTGCTGGTCGTTCAATGAATGAAGAGGGAAACTGGTTAAAATTTGTTGGGCAGGCGTAAAGCTGTTGTTTTCAATGTAATAAGGCAACAAAAGTTTATCTGCTACTTTGGTATTCAAATTTTCCAACAAATCTACTCCCGATTCCACATCATCCATCGAAACATAATATTTTACCTTGGCAATTGCAGCTTGGTTTTTTTCTTTTTCATTGGGAATATCCAATATATCTTCGTCGCTTTTTAACCCAGTTATTCCACAATTAGCATTGTAGTCAGAAGCACCAACACATGACTCTATTTCCACAATAATAGGGTTATTTACACTTGGAAGATACTCATTGCCATCATTAATAGAGCGATGACTGTAAGTAAATCCATCATCTGCGTTGGGATTTGAAGTATCTGCCAACCATTCAATATCGAAAGTGACATTATCGGAGAAAAACCTATTGTCTGCTGGTAATTGTATAAATGGATCTCCACAATCTCCTTGGTCATCAAACATTCCCAAAGGGTCAAATGTACCAAACGGATAGTCTCGAATTTGTATAGAGTTAGCCTCTGTATCGTAAAAATCATTACAGGTAACAGCAGCCGCATCATTGTCTCCAAAAATAGAAACATCGTAGAAATTACCAAAGTACTCATTGTTTCTAACAGGCATTGCCCCTCTACCTGGATGGGCTATTAAGGTAGTAGCAAGAACTGTTTTGTGAATATCATTATTGGTCACTTCAAACTCACATCCTGCTAGTAAAATACCCAACATTTCTTGACTGGGAATAATATCTTCATTGATTCGATTCTTATCAATTTCAATATCTGTTCCTCTTGCTTGAATTGCAGTCAAACAATTGTCAAAATCATTGTCAAATATAATATTAGTCGAACTATTGAGAATTGAGTTTAAAAAGTTTTTGAAAGAAACTCCAACCTCACAAAATTCAAATGTATTGATAGCACTTACATTTGCCCCTTCATCTTTTAAATGAATTCCACTTGCATGTCTGCCCCTTACTCCATACTTGATACCACTAAATGTATTAGCTCCTATATCTATAAAATTGTAGGTATCTAACTCTACTCCACTTTCCATGAATACAGGTTCATTGAATTCTGAAAAAGGATATGGTAGAGAGTTTTGCACCTCAAAATTTGCAGATCGTACATAATCTGTATTTCCTGTTGCGCCTGTGTTGAAATAATATCTAAAATAAGCACCATGAAAACAGTCTATAAAATTTGCTTCTTTGCTAATTTGACAAACTCCGCCAGCAGTATTGTAATTTTCGATTATATTTTCCTTATCAAAAGTATTGTTCAAATGGAAATCACTTGTCATGGTAAACTCATTGAAGTTTTGCAATTCATTTACTACTATCTCCTCCATATTCATCACCTTCCAATTTGCATTTGCCACTCCTATGAGCGCATGTTGAATCGTTGTTGTAGATACTCTTAAAAAGCCATAATTCACATTTGTTATTCTTTTAACACCAAAACCAGGCCCCAACACTCGAATACCCTGCCACATACTGTTACATAAGCCGCTCAAAGTGCTGAATTCCAAAAACAATACTCCCCCTTGTTCTACCACAATTCTACCATTCGGCCCAAATTCAAATTCCATGTTATTTATGGTTAAATTAGTGCCATTGGGAATAAATAAAGTGCTATTCATTTTTATTGCACTTCTCGAAGGTAAAGAGAAAGCATCCATTAATCCATTATTAACAGCAGTCCAAGTAATAGGATTGTTATCATTGGCAGTCACTACAAAATCCTCATTGATTAAATTTTCTGTTTGCTCCAAACAACACGCCACAGTTTCTGCTGTGGGTATATCTTCTGCACAGCATCCATCTTCAATAAAAATAGTCTTACAAACAAAATCAACACAATCTTCAAATTCATTTATGATGGAATAACATATTTCATGTTGCCCCACTTCACCCTTGAAATTCACAGCACCCGTATTGGAATTGAGTGTATCAAAGGAGGCATTTGAAGTGCTGGAAAAAGTGCCCCCTACTATATTGGGGGTAATAGTGGGAAAATGCCCAAAACAAAATATATCTCCATTGTCTAGGTCAAAATCAAGGTTTAACTCAGGAGGACAACAATCTTCTGGTGTCTTGACCATAATTGTAGCCATTTCATTTGGAAGAGTTGGTTCACTATTTAAACAATCTCCAACATACCTCAATCCGTTGGCACTTGGTAAGATATTTCTTCTTAGTTCATATTGGGTCGGTATTTTCGGACAAACGGTTATTTGACTTTCAGAACCGTTCAAAGGGTTTCCCAAGCCGTCCAATTCCAAAATTTCTCCCGTATTGACATTTCGCCATTGATACGCCATATTTGATATACTACCACATATCTCCTTCCCTATAGTAATACATTCTCCACAATTTACAATATTCAAAGTTTGATCTTCTAAATGTTCCCATTCAATCAATTCTACTTGGTCTAATAAAAGGTAGGTTCTTTGTGTTTGATTCACTCCTACAAAATACAAGGAATTGTACTGTCTTTGTGGGTTAGGATGTTCTTGTGCTGTAAAACAACTCACTACTTGTAGCCAAGTGCTTCCTTGCGGGAGATTTTGCATAGCAACTCCTTGAATTAATACTTGACGATTCGCAGGAAAATTGCCAGACTCTCCTGAAGCCGTCCAATCTGTATTGTCCACCAACAAGACGTTGAAATCTTCCAAACCGCCAGTATAATTACCATTATTACCATTACCCCATTGAAGGAAAGATAGATTTATAAAAACAGACAATATATAATCCTCGCCTTCTACTGGAAAAGTCGGTGTAAAAACGCTTTCACCATTAAAATCATCTAAGGGACTAATTGGGTTCGTTCTCATACCAATAAAACCATTATTGGGAGGATTCGCATTCCATGAATTTACGATAGATATAGATCCATTAATAAGTATTGGTACTTGATCCAGCTATTCTCGGTTTAAAATAATTTTAATATGACAATATACAAAAAAAAGCTTTTATTTGTGCTAAAAAGTTGAATGATAGATAATTTAATCGAAACAGTACGTAGTAATTTTGAGGAAATAAAAGACCATAGAGCATCTAATTCGACCTATACTTTGGTAAATTTACTAATGACAGGTTTTGCAATGTTTTCTCTCAAAGACCCTTCCTTATCGCACTTTCGAGGGCTATACCCTATTCGTTCAGCCAACCTTGAAAGAGTGTATGGTATAGATTCATTACCTTCAGACATAGCTCTTCGAGAAGGCTTAGATGGTGTAAGTCCATCCGATTTGCAATCGAAATTCAAAGCTCCAATTGATTTATTATCAAAAAAAGGAGTGTTTAAAAGCCGTTATGTTTTAGATGGTTATGTAGCAATTCCTTTCGATGCGACGGGTCATTATTGCTCAAATAAAAAAGGTTGTCCTCAGTGTTTGGTAAAAAATCATAAGAATGGGAAACAAACATTTTATCATCAATTATTGGGAGCCGCAGCGGTACATCCTAAGCAATCTACTGTTTTTCCAATTGCTTGTGAAGCAATCGTTCAGCAAGATGGAAATCAGAAAAATGATTGTGAGTTGAATGCTTGTAAACGCTTGATTCCTAAGGTGCGTAAAATGTTACCCAACGAGAAAATCATTGCTATATTTGATGCCTTATACCCCAATGGTTTTCATATCAAGGAGTTAGAAAAAGAAGATATGCGATATGTGATTGGCATTAAAGGTCAAAGTTATGTCAATATTCAGGTTCAAAGACTTCGGGAAGCAGGCAAGTTACAAAGCCGTACTTGGCAAAAAGACAATAAAACCTGTACTGCCTACTTTACAAATGGTCTTATTTTGAATGGAACTCACTTAGATGTTAAAACCAACTACTTTGAATATAAAGAAGTAGATAATCAAACAGGAAAGCAAGTTTTCTATAGCACTTGGATAACAGATATACCTATTAATGAGCAGAATATAGAGGAATTAGTTGCAGTAGCCAGAGCCAGATGGAAAATCGAAAATGAAACTTTCAATACCTTGAAAAATCAAGGCTATCATTTAGAGCATAATTATGGGCATGGAAAAAAGCATTTAACGACCAATTTTGCCTTGCTGACATTCTTAGCATTTTTAGTCGACCAAATAGCTCAACATATGGATACTTATTTTCAAAAAGCAAAGGCTACTTGTGGAACTTTCAAAGCTTTTTGGGAGAGAATTAGGGGGATTTTCTATCTAATTCCAGTGAAATCAATGAGGGCAATTTATAAATTTATTTGCCTTAATAAGCAGTTAAATATAGTTCCTTTAGAGTAAAATATATTGACCTTTTTATAAACCGAGAATAGCTGTACTTGATCTACCCAGTAGTCAGGTGAGCCATTTCCTCTATTCCAAGCATCTACCGTACAATTACCACCTAATTGGTGAGGGGTGATAATCGGTTGTGTTGAATTACAATTAGTATTAGAAGTTGAAATCTGACTATTGCAAATCAAATTACAGGCATCAATAAATCCCTCTGAACAAAAATCTAAACAAGGAGAAACAGATATATAAATGAATTCCATATTGGTCTTATTCCCTTCATTATTTGGAATATATCGAATAATATTAAGGTCTAAATTTCCTGGTTGAAAGCTTATACTATTTTGGTTAACAGTAATTTGCCCTCCTCCTTTTACTATTTCAAAACAAGGGTCGTAAGTCCCGAATGAAGATATATTTACATCGTTTGCTAAAATATCATCAAAAAATATTTCTAAGGTTTCACACTGAGCAATTATATACCTATGCTCACAATTTTCTGTTCCAGAATCATAAATACCTTTGTCACCTGCTGCTGCTGCTGTATTCTGACCACATTGATAATCTGGCGAATAAGAAATAGCTCCATATTCCCCTGTTGTCTCATACCCCAAAGCACACAAAACTTTTACTTCTTCAACAGTAGGTACTCTGATAGGTTGGTTATTAGCATTATTTTGAACAGCAGGGTTCATAACAAAATGCCAGTTTCCACATGAATTGTCAAAATGACTCAAACTACTACCGGGTTTCCATCCTGTTGTAGGCGCATAAATAGGTAAGTTTAATTGGTTTGTAATAAATCGAATTTCATTGCACCCTGCAATAAGATTTGTACTTGGGGTACTGAAAGTAGCTTCATAACAACCGTCCTGTAATGCTAATAAATTAAGCCCATTACTTTGCAAGAACAAATCAAAAGGGGAGTACAAACCTGCCTGCCCAACTACATTGTTGCCATACAAGCTACTCCCATCTGAATCAATAAAAGATGCAATACCCAACATATGCAGCATTTCATGTAAAATCACTTGGTAAAAATCAGTATTGGTACTGCTATTTGGAGATAAATCAGATAAATTATAATTCCAATTAATAGATTCATGAAAATTTACATTTAGTAAACCATGATTCGTTTTTTCTATTATGGAGGTGAGTAAAGGAAATTCAGTAGGGTCAACTCCACTATTGATAACTTTCCAAACATTTCCATACATCACTCCTGGAAGGCTATTGTTTTCATTGGAAAAATTGTAGTAAAATGAACTCGCACTTGCTCCTTGCACACCACTTCCTAATGGGATGTACTGAGCCTTTAGCTGAATTCTTAATTCGGGAGGTGTATCTTCATTTACATTTCCGTCACAAGAAAGAGGTGTTTCTACCAAAAGAACAGAAATATCTCTCAAAACTTGTTCAATGACATCTATTGCTGCTTGTGGGAAATCATCTGCTAATTCCAATACAAAGTTCATCCCTTCTCCCGAAAACTCATGAATACCATCAATTTTTGTTATCGAATTGTAGGATATGTCTTTAGGCGAATATACATTCCCAAATCTATCATAAATTTGAACTATATTATTTGACTCTTCTGAGTTTTGTCCAAACAAATCCCCCCCCCCCCTATAATACCTAAACCCATCACAAACAACAAGTAATACAAACAAATCCACTTAAAATAATAATTCATCATAACAAAAACGATTTTAGAAATTAAATAATTCATGGTTTATAGCACCTTCAAGATACTACAAAAAAAGAAGAATCACAATGCTTAATTTTTAAACATCAAATAAATTGACTATTATTTTGTTATGGAAAATAACAAAATGATTCTTCTCAAAAAAATATGAATTGCAGAAAAATAGTTTTGTTTGAATATATGACTATAAAATGACGAAATAGAAAAAGCCTTTGGATGAGTTTATAGAACCCATTCCTTTTTTCTAATGGCTGAGTTGTCAAAAGCAGAGAACTATTGAAAATTCCTTAACTTTGGCGAAAATATCTCCCAAATGGAACCACATCCTTTTATTGGTATCAATCAACGTTCTTATGGCTCTCAATTCCTAACATTTACATTCATTGTATTGTCATCGTATGTTATATTCAGTCTGATAGGCCTGGGGGTATTACTAATCATAGGTGGCCAAAGTTTAGAATCTATTCAGTCAATGGACTTTGTGAATATGTCGAAAGGAGATATCAACCTATATAAGGTGATGCAAGTGTTGTCTTCAATTGGTATTTTCATCATCCCTGCGGTTATTTTCAGTTATTTAAAAACAGGCGATGGACTGCAATACCTTCAATGGAAAAAAGGGGCAGAAATCAATCCTACTATTTTGTCGGTTGTCATTATGGTGGTAGCCTTTCCCGTCTTACTTGTATTAATGATTGCAAATCAGGCAATGGTACTGCCCGATTTTTTGCAAGGGATGGAAACTTGGATGAAAGAACAGGAGTTGCAATTAGCAGGTTTGACAGAGGTATTTTTGCAGATGGATAGCATAGGAGATTTTCTCTTGAATTTATTGATGATAGCCATTATTCCTGCTATTGGAGAAGAGATGTTGTTTAGGGGAGGACTCCAAAAACTATTGCAGGACTGGACAAAAAAGCCACATCTGGCGATTTTTATCAGTGCAGCGATTTTTAGTGCCATACACGTTCAGTTTTACGGTTTTGTGCCTCGTATGATCATTGGTATGTTGTTGGGTTATTTGTTTTATTGGAGCAATAACTTATGGTATCCCATCATCGGGCATTTTATCAACAATGGCGTACAAGTAGTAGCAGTATATGCAGGACAAATGGATATTTCGAGCGAAACACCTACATTTGAAACCATGCCAACAGATGCAAAAACGAGCTTGCTTTTTATGGTTGTTGGTAGTTTGGTACTTGGGTCGGTTTTACTGTATTTGTTTCGGAGTAACTTTAAATATGCGGAGGCATAAAAAAATAACAATCTTTTGATTATACTTTAATTTGGATTTGTTTTATGGATAATACTTGGGTAAAAATATACAGCACACCACAACATCATTTAGCAGAAATCGCTAAGGGTGTATTGAAGGAAAATGACATTGACAGTGTGATACTCAACAAGAAAGATTCTGCCTACAATATGTGGGGTGAAGTAGAATTGTACACTAGCGAAAAACAAGCTGTAGAGGCAATGAGCATCATAAAGCAGCATGATTTATGAGCAATTTAGCTACGCGCTTCTTAACGGCAGTAGTTTTTGTGGCAATTATGTTGGCAGGAATTTACTACAGTCCGCTGAGTCTATTCTTACTGTTTTTACTCATTAATTTTGGTGGTTTTTGGGAGTATCAAACATTGATAGACCTTTATCCCATTAACAAACACGAGAAACCTCGCCGTGAAAGATTGGGTATGAGTATCGTAGGTTCTTTGGTCTATGCCCTTCTTGTGGCGGCTTACCTTCAATGGATTCCAACTCCTTTCATGGCATTGATACTACCCATCATTTCAGGTTTATTCCTCAAAGAATTATTTGCACCCAAGTCCAAAAGCCCCTTCATTCGGGTGGCACTCAATCTAATGGGGCCTGTCTATATTGCAGTACCTTGTGCATTTATCAATGTGATTGCCAACTATCATGGAATTTTTGAGCCCAACCGTTTGATAGGTATTTTTTTGGTGATTTGGGCAAACGACGCTGCCGCTTATTTAGTGGGGCGAATGATTGGAAAAACTCCTTTATTTCCACGTATTTCACCCAAGAAAACATGGGAAGGAAGCATTGGCGGAGTGCTTGGAGGATTGGCTGTTGCAGTAGCAGTTCCGTATGTGTTTCCAAATGATTTTGGTGAATATGTGTGGTACGGTGTGGCAGTTACAGCCATTTTGTTCGGGAGTTTAGGTGACTTGGTAGAATCTATGTTCAAGCGAAGTTTGAATGTCAAAGATTCGGGAAACCTATTGCCAGGACATGGTGGCATCTTGGATCGTTTTGATGCACTATTTTTTGCAGTTCCGTTTATTTATACGGTTGTGGTCGTTTTTGGATAGTTGTTTTACTAATCCACCATCGCCGTAATCGGGTATTTCAAACCTTCGTAGTCTGTCAGATGTACTTTTACCTTACCAATCGTCACAGGCGATTCAATCAATACAGGCAGCTTATTGGCATCATCCGAAGCATAAATAATCATTTTGTCTTCACCTCCTTCTCCAAAGGTGTCACTGTTTAACAAATAAGGAGAAAGTTTGATGCAGCGCATTTTACCCAATTTGGTTTTGACCACTTCCTTGCCCAAATACCGAAAGAACACCTCTTTTGTTTTTTCGCTGGTAAACAAATCAATATGAACCGTTTCGCCTACTTTGAACTTAGAAAAATCAAGCGAACGGGTATAATAAAGAATAGAAACGATGTCTTGAACACAGCTCGAAATGGCCACATCTTCGTTCTTCGTTTTCACCTCTCCTTTTTTGATGCGGTAATTGACATTCGCCCTGTTGTTGTCGTGAAAAAACTCGTATTGTGTTTGTTCTGAATATTTTCCTTCGTTGATGTCCAAAGCAAATTTTACAGGACGCATACTTTTTTTGTCAATGTAACTTTCATAGCTATCATCAACTTTGTAGAACCAATTGAAGGCAGAAGCCGTTTGACCCACACATTTCACATGGTAAGTAGGTTTGCCCTTGTAATTGACTTCATTGAGATTGAAGGTTGCATTGCCTGCGGTCATATTGATGGCAGACCACTTATAGTTGATTCTGTAGGTCAAGGATTCCCCTACTTGAAAAGTATTGAGATCCATATAAGTACCACAAACATCATTTCGATTGCTCGTGTTTTTATTGCCAACAGCCACACTGCTGCTCATCAAAATGAGAGAGGTTGCAGCCAACAGAATAGCAAATCTGAGACCAAACAGGGAAAGAAATGAGGCCTTGAAGTGGTATCGAAGCGTATCGAAGAAAGATAGATTTTTCATGTTGTATTATTTTATTTTAGCATCCAAAGGATACACCAAGTTTTCATATTCATCCAAGTAGGCTTTTGCCCAGCCTACCCTCAAAGGGGATTCAATTAGCAAAGGCAGCTTATTGGAATCGTCCGTCACCCAAATCACCATCGTTTCTCCACCCTCACCGAAAGCATAACTCGACAACAGCAAAGGTGCAAATTTGAGGCATCTATACTTACCCCCAATATTGGCTTTCAGTTCATCTTTGCCCAGATACCGCAGATGTACATTGTAGGATTTGCCATCCAAAAAAACATCAATCGGGATTGTGTCGCCAATCGTTAAGTTGCTGTTTTTGAAGTCAAAAGCACGAGCATAATATAAGGTTGAAAGCACATCTTGAGTACAAGATTTGATAGGTGCTACCTCATCCTTTGCTTTCACCTCACCCTTGCGAATCCGATAGTCAATATAGACTTCATTTCGGTCATGGAAAAATCGAAACTGGTTCTTTTTCGTAAATTTTCCCTGTTTGATATCTCGGATGTACTTCAATGGCAGCAAATTAGCAGGGTCAATATAGGTTTCATAATGGTCATCCACTTGATAGACCCAATTGAATGCCGAAGCAGTTTTACCTACACAATCAACATGGTAAACCGTTTTGTTGTTTAGATAAGCATCCGAAACATCAAAAGTCACATTACCTGCTTTCATCCAAATTGCCGACCAATTGTAGTAAATTTTGAAGGTCAATTTTTCACCCGATTGAAAGGTATGGTAATCCATCGGAAGCGAACACATTGCTTCTTTTGAAGGAGAAACCTTCGATTTTTTTTCAAGTTCTTTTGTAGCATGAGCATGGTAAATAACACCCATACAAATCGCTAAAGACAACAATGCCCACTTCTTCATCCAATGACATTTTTTTATTAGACAAAAATAACAAAGGTTGGTTTATTTCTACTCCTCCAATTTTCCATTCCAACCTTCCAAAATATTCAAACGACTAATCAACCACCAACCCACCAAGGCAGGCATCACCAAATTGACCCACCAAAGGCTAAACGTTGCAGCAATAATCGCTAAGTGATTGGCAGTCACATATCCCCAAAAAAACAGCGCAACATTGCCACGAATCCCCAATTCTATAAGGGCAATACTCGGGATAAATAGTTGCACAAAAAAAATAGTGTTCACCACCGTCCAAGCCGTCCAAACATCCACTTCCATATTGTAGGTCCAACACAAGCCAATATATTGCAGCGTAAAAACCATGTTTCGCAAAAAAGACCAGCCCAGCACTTGCCTCAACTCTGGAGTATTGTAGGCTGCAATGGGTGCAAAATACGTTTTGTAGCGGCGAAAAAACGGAATTTTGGCAAGCCATTGTTCCGATTTTTGTACTTGAAAATAGACCAAAAAAAGAGCAGTGATAAGTAGAATTGACGCTCCAACTGCAATACCTATTTGCCAAGACTGCCACTGCAAATAAAACGCTGCAAAGCTCAGAAAACCAATAGCCCCAAGTGTTACATTCGCTATAATTTGACTCAAACTACCTACCAAAGTAACAGCAATGGCCTGCAATCTATTGGCGTGCTGCAAAATCAATACCCGCCCACCGTATTCCCCCACCCGATTGGGAGTAAAAAGTGAGAGGGTAATGCCACACAAAATGGCTCTAAAAGCGTCTTTGAAAGAAAGACGTTCCATTTTCGACAACAGTTGTCGCCATTTTTGGGCTTCAATGCCCCAATTGACAAAAGTAAAACTGCAAACGCCTAATAGCCAACATACATTCTGAAAACGAAAAGAACTTAAAAAAGTCCATGCAATGGCCTCAAAATCTTTTTGTCGGGCAATCTGCTGGTAAATCGCCAAGACCAAACCACTAAAAATGAGTACCTTTAGCAGTCGGGTAAGGTTCTTTTTGAAAAAGGAATTGGTCAATATTGTATTCATCAAATTTGCTACTCGGATGGACAAAAATAAGAAAATCATAGGAATAGACCCTGGTACAGTGGTGTTGGGGTACGCAGTTATTGAAGTGATGGGAAAAAATGAGGTAAAAATTCACAGCTTGGGTGTGGTGCGCCTCAACAAATATCCCGATGCCTATACCAAATTGAAGGTGATTTACGAAAAAATAAGTTTTTTGGTTAATGCTTATGAGCCTGAAGAGATGGCGATTGAAGCTCCTTTTTTTGGTAAAAACGTACAGTCCATGCTCAAGTTGGGAAGAGCGCAGGGGGTAGCGATTGCGGCAGCAATGGTCTATGGAATGAATGTACAAGAATATGCTCCTCGAAAAATCAAACAGTCCATCACCGGGAATGGCAATGCCTCGAAAGAACAATTATCAGCTATGTTGAAAAGTTTGTTGAAATTGGAAACGATGCCGAAATACTTTGATGCAACAGATGCGCTGGGTGTTGCGGTTTGTCACCACCTTCAATTGCAGTCGCCTATTCCTTCAGGCGGTAACAAGGCTGCAAATTGGAAGGCTTTTTTGGCGGCAAATCCTGATAAGGTGAAGAAGAAGTAGATTCTATCAATACAAAACCCTATCGAAAGTCTTACGATGCTTTACAGTGAGTTCATGCTCATTACCCAGTAGATGGAAAAAAGCGATGCTTGCTCGACGGGGCAAATCTTTTTGGTAGTTTTTATCAATAGTCACCGCCTCAATTAGGTATTGAAGGGCGAGGTCAATATCGTTCTCCGCAGCAGCAAGGCGAGCAGATTGCAGTTTGCGGCTGACTTCCGTATTTTCGGTCAAAGGCAAGGTCATCAATTTAGCCAAAGTTCGGATGTCTTCTGCAAAATCATACAAATCATGTCCAATTTTAATGTCGCTTACCAACTGCATTGCCCGTTCGGGTTGTTGCAAAATGATTTCTTTGGCTAAAAATAGATGAGCGTCCAAAAGGTCGGGATTGCGAGCTACAAAATCCTCTAAATCAAATAATCCTGCTGTATAATTTACCTCTAATTTGATTTGAATCTCTAAAAACTGATTGGTGCGTTCATCCGGCATAAAATCTTTTATCCACTGCAAAATCCGCTGTTTGGGGAGAGAACCCATAAACTCTGCAATTTTTTTGCCTCGATGGTACATTTTCACAGCAGGAATACCCCGCACTTTCTCCTGAGCAGCCAAGTCTGGATGTTCGTCAATATCTACCTTCACCAATTCCCAATTGCCATTCGCTTCATCTGCAACTGCTTCAATCACAGGCCCCAATGTTCGGCAAGGCCCGCACCAAGGTGCCCAATAATCCACAACGACGGGAACTTCATAACTGCGTTCCAAGACTTGTTCATTGAAGTGAAAACTACTCATGTAATGAAAATATTAAGGTGTAAATTTAAATAAAAAGCGATATTCATCCCACTTTGCAGTAAAAATGAATATCGCTTTATTGGATTCAACTATCTGTCAATTGCTTATTTTTCAGCGTCTTTTGAATCATCTGTGTGAGAAGTCAAAATATCATCTACCTCCAAACTCTCCGCTTCTGCATCCTCTGCTGAGGGTGTTTCTTCTTCAATCAGTGGAGTGATAACAGAGGTCATTTCCATGGCATCTTCATTTGCAGGAAGTTCCTCAATCAATGTTGAATTTGTTTCTCCTTCTGCAATCACTTCTTCAATAGCATGTTCTGTTATTGCTTCATTTTCAGCAGCTTCTTCACCTTCTACGGCTGTTGTTGCTTCATCCACCACACCAGCTTCAACTGGAGTCATTGGACTTTCAACTATAGGAGTAGTTTCTTCTGCAATCACTTCTGCAATTTCATCGGTTAGACCAGCATCTTCTGCTTGTTTCTCAATGGTTTCTTCCATTGCAGCAGCTTCTTCAACTGTAGATTTTGTTTCTTCTTGTACCACAACTTCTTCCATTGTAGTTTCAGTATTTACCATATTTTCAGCCGTTTCTTCCATTGCCACAACTTCTTCTACTACCGTTTCCTCAGCTTTTGCAGCAGCTTGAGCCTCTTGTTCTTCTTTCAGTTTTTGTGCTTCTTCGGCAGCCTTTGCTCTTGCGGCTTGTTTGGCTTTTCGAGAAGCCTCCCTTTTGGCTCGTTGCTCTGCTTTTTCTAACTCCGCTTTCTCTCTTGCTATTTCTCGGTCTTCATCTTCTTTGACTCTGTCTTTCAACTCTTTCAGTGTTTTGTGCATATCATCCAACTTCACACTTTTGGAGTTAAGTCGTTCTTGAATCATGACGATTTTTGCTTCACGCAATTGTTTTTCGAGTTTTCCCTCCGATGCCTGAACCCTTCTGTTTTGAAATGCCAAATCTTCCTCATCTCTTCTTGCAGATTTTTCCATTCTATAAATGGCACTTTCCAAACCTTTGATCCGATTTGTCAAACGGCTATTTCGGTGGTTTCTACGTGCTTCTTTTACTTGTTGGAAGGTTTCATTCATTTTATCTCGAATGACATTACTCAGCTCTTGGGTAAATCGTTGTTTTTTTAGGTCTGACTGCATTTGTTTCAAAGTGTCGAAAAGCCCATTTAGGTTTCGAGAATCTGCTACTTGATCCGCAATCGTGTTGATCTTCTTTAAGATAAGCTCTGCATTTTCTTTGGCTTTTTGCTCAAATTCTTCGTTAGAATTTTTGCGGAGTTTTTTTAATTTATCGAAAGCCGTATTGATCATATCTCGCAGAGAGGCAGTTTGCTCACGCGATAGATCTCTACTCTGAAAATGTTGATTGATTTTGTCCCAGTAGTCTTTGGCAAGTGTCCAAACATCTTTGTCGTATTTCTCCATCCCACCTACCTGTTTGACAAGTTGAACAACCTCTTCCTCAAGTTTCATCGCAAGTTTGGATGCCAATATTTTCACATACCATTCTTTTTCAGCACGGTTGATCATTTCCGTATTGTTTGCTAAAATGGTATCGGGTAAAATGCTGGGCGAGGACATGTCGTGTTCAAGATATTCATAAGGTTCGGGAAGTGTATCTACTTCAATGTTGTCCCAATCTTCAAACATTTTGTCAACAAACTCTTGGCTAACTGTGGATTTTTCAAACATCCATATATCTACCTTATTATCAGCGGCTCTGAGGCGAAGTGTCACTAAAACATTCTGATTCTTTTCGTTCGTTCCCCAAAATACAATTTTGTCTTTCATTGTAATGTAATCTCGTTAAAACTATTGTGTCTTGCTTGTAATGAATAATCAATCAACTAATAATGAAAATGGTAATTCATGTATCCAAAACCTAAACGTTTGTAAGGTGTCTAAGTTTTTTATGCTGCAAAGGCAATGACCGAAATTTCTACGTTCACTCCTTTTGGTAGTTTGGCTACTTCCACACATTCTCTTGCAGGAGCAGTGTCTGCATTGAAGTAACTTCCATATACTATATTGACACTATTGAAGTCATTCATGTCACTTAAAAAAATACTTGTTTTCACAATATTTTCAAAAGTTAAATTTGCGGCAGTCAACATGGCCTCAATATTTTTCATGACTTGGTGTGTTTCTGCTTCAATATTATCAAGAACGAGTGTTCCTGAAGCAGGGTCAATGGCTATTTGTCCCGATAAAAACAATAGGTTGCCCGCCCAGACTGCTTGGCTATAAGGCCCAACAGGAGCAGGTGCTTGGTTAGTAGAAACTATGTTTTTGTGCATTTTATTGGAAGGTTTAATCAATAAACTTCATAAATTTAGGCAAAAATAACCATAATGAAGATATTACTAATGGGAGATGATAGCAGAATTGAAGAATTTCAAGAAAAAAACTACCAGATTCCAAAACAAAACATTACAATTGCCATAAATAAAGATTTTGAATTCAGTGAATTCGATATTATTATAGATATGACTGCTGCTGAAAAAAAATCTTTTCATTTATTAGAAAGGTATGCTGAACTCAATCAGAAAGTGGTGATTTTGGGTGGTGTACAACAATCTTTGGCGGCTGTCACCAAACTCATGCCTAAACCCATACGCTGCCATCTTATAGGCATGAATATGCTGCCAACGTTTATCAACCGTAACTTGTGGGAAATGAGTGCTCTCAATGAAACCTCAAAATTGGCGGCAACTAAACTTTTGGAGCAAATGGGAATCTATTGTCGGTGGGTTGCTGACAGGGTAGGAATGGTCAGCGCAAGGGTGGTATTGATGATTATCAATGAGGCCTTTTATACGCTGCAAGAAGGAACAGCGAGCAAAAATGATATTGATTTGGCAATGAAACTTGGCACAAGTTACCCTCACGGTCCTTTTGAGTGGGCAGAACTTATCGGTATTCAGTACGTTTATGAAACATTGGAGGCACTTTATGAAGATACGCATGATGAGCGTTATCGAGTGTGTCCCTTGTTGAAGCAAACCTACTTTTATGCTTTAGGAACGATATAGACTTCCGAAATTTATTCTCAAAAGATGGCTGATTTTTTTTGTGGTTCAGTTCTTTTTAAAACAAAAATTTCGGAAGTCTTTGCTCCAAATTACATCACTATTTCATTCGCAATTCTCAACAAATCCTCAATCTATGAAACATAATTTACTTTTTATTTTGTTCTTAACAAGCTTATCTACATTAGCACAGCCTCCAACTGAGGTTGTCAATATTTATGACTACGAAAAGGTCATTATTTTGGAACTAACTGCCAATGGTAATGATTGGAACATTGATGTGCAAAAAGTCTGCGAAGGAATTCCAACCAAATCACTTGTCTCGGATCGTTCTATCACCATGAATTTTATGGATGAGGAAGGGAAAGAGTTGTATTCAGTAAGCGTGAGCAACCCAAAATTGATGCAAATGCACAGTGAAAGCAATGCAGTTCCTACAACACGAGAATTTCCTGCTTCCACTACTATTGTCGTTCCTTATAGTCCAAAATGTGTGAAAGTAGTGTGTAGCAAAGAGCATGAAGCAAATGAGGATATCGAATGGATAAAATCATTTGACATTCAAAAGGCGGTACAAGAGGCTTACGAAACATTTGTTTCGCAGTAAATTAGACATCATATTCCTTGGTAGCATACAGAAATCCAAATGCTTTGCTATTTTCTTTTTCGAGGTGTTTGTGGTGTATTTTGTGTGCTCGAATCAAACGTTTGAGGTAGCGATTTTGAAAGCGGTAGCTGAATTTGATGCGGCGGTGAATGACGATGTCATGTAGGATAAAATAAAAAACTCCGTAAAAACTGATACCTGCTCCAATCCACCAAAGCCAGTGATTTTTTTCGTACCCGTAATACATCATAAACAGAGTGGGAATGATATAAACCAATACCACCAAATCATTGACTTCAAACCATCCTTTGTGTGGGCGATGATGGCTTTTGTGAATGAACCACAGAGGCCCATGTAGTATATACTTGTGCATCCACCATGCAAAACACTCCATAAAAACTACTGTTCCAACAAAGACAAATAGATTGGAGAATAATTCCATTTTCCAAAGGGTCATGAGGTGTATAAAAACAAGCATATTTGAAGATTATTTTGAAACGCTATTTTTGGGGGTGGGATAAAAGTAACATAACTACTCAATTCAATAAAAGTTTGTCCCGATTTAGACTTTATTTCTTCAAAAGATTTTGTAATCTTCTCAAGGCATTTTCTTTTTCTTTGGTTTGTTTTGACTCTAAAAATTCATTCATTAATTCAACTCCTTCTACATAATCCACCAAATGGATTGCCAAAACTCCGCTACTCCAAAAATCTACTTCTCCTCCCTTAGTTAGCGAGTTGAATTCTACTTGATTAAGGCTTCCAAAATCGCCTTCTTCAAAGTATTTGTATTTTATTTCAAACTCGCTTAAAGTAGGTTCTATTTTGTTTTTAAACCATTGAATATTCATAATAATATTTGACAATAAATTTACAACTTTGTACCTCAAAGAGCTAAATGTAGGATTACAGTTTACTAACAAAAATTAATCAGCATACCATTGTTGAAGTTCCCCAAAATTCTCAAAATCATACCTTCCAATACTGGTTTCCAGTATATCTAATTCATTATGATACAATCCAAAGCAAAAGGTATTTATGAAATACTCTTTTTTCTGAGTATCCTTTATCAAAAAAATTCGATTATCATAGTCAATATTAAAATCAAACTCATTTTGAAGAAATTTTATTTTTTCTTCATTAGTCAAGATAGATATTTCTATACCCCTAAATTCTGTTGGAAGTATTATATGACTTACTCCCTTCAAAATTATATCAATATTATACCCTCTCTCTCTTGTCTTTAGGCTTCTTAAAAGTAATTGTCCATGTGTTGCTGAGAAGTCTATGACTTGAAAAACATATTTACAATTAAAATATATTATCATTTTTTCATTTTATTGATATTATTATCCTCTCCTTTCTTCTTTTGATGGAGGTCTAACATCGTCTAAAAATATTAACTCCGTTGCACCAAACTCTCTATAATTTTTGCGAGCTTGATTTAGGCTAATATGGTTGGCACCTCCTTCATAATTAGGATCATTTAATTGGACACCGTCATCTTCCCAAAAGCAAACAGGACAAAGTTGAAAGGTATTATCTGGTTTAACCTCTAAAGTATAGTGTTCGCAGCACAGGCATTGATATTTGCAATGTTTAATTTCCATATAAATTAACCTGATTTATTTCCTTTATGACGATATTTCGCTAAAAATTGTTCCCATTCGTAGCCCATGAATTAATTCATGGGCTATGAATGGAGTTTACAATCAAGTAACAATTAAGCCCATTTGTGGGCGAGTGGCCTGTTAGAATTATTCTTCTATTACCAACTCCATAGCAGTAGAATTAGGGTGATTATTGATGAAATGTTTTTTGGTTTCATGGTTGGTATATTTTGTGTTTAAGATTAAAATATAGCAATAAAAAATATATCAAATTGAATATTATTAAAATAATAGCCCTTTTTTACTTATGTTCCGCACCTCTTTAAAAATCTTTGGATAATTCATTTTTTTTACAGTTCACCCTTAACAAATAATACAATTCAATTTTAAAAATCTAAAAATCAATTGTTTGTAGAATAAAAGTCAAAAAACAGTTTGATTCTCTTAGTTAAAGAATGTTTATTATACATAGAGTGTTTGCTTAAAATTGGAGGTCGATGCCAAATAATGAATTTATAAAAAATAAGTTAAAAATTATTGATATTTATAATTCAATATTATTAAATGAATTGCAAAAATGAGTTAATTGCTTTTTTGAAAAAAAGGGTGCGAAGTGTGAGTTTTTATTCTACTTTTATTTTTAAAATCTGCTTAAATAAACCTTTTCTCCTTTTTTGGAAATAGAGATACATTTCTTTTTTATCTGTCATTGAGATTGTATCCTTACTCGTTATTATCTCAATCTTATTCACTTGAGACAAATAATCTCGGATACCATCATCAGTCCAATGCTGACCAAATCCAAATAACATTCCTTTAGTTTGATTTGGTGGGATTTCAATAATAATAGTATCCTTGATTCCTTCTGCTGTTTGTGAATAAGTTAAATAATATGCATCACTTTTAGTACAGTTTTTTACATCTAAATATCCAGGAATATCACAGCTAGTTAAGGTTAAGACTCCGCAAATAAAAATAAGTTTATATATATTCATGGTTTTGATTTTAAGGAAATATTATTCTACGATTGTTGAATGTCTCGTAGTAGTACCCTACTTTATTAAAGGCATATTCCTTGCTCAAATGAGTGAGGTCTATGGTCTTTGAAGTGTAATTTTGCTGCCACAATACCCGTCCAGACATATCAAAAACCCTGATGATGGCTTGTGAGGAATATTCGGCTTCAATGCTGAATTTTCCAGAGGATGGATTGGGAAATACAATCATTGGGCTTAAATCGTTTTCCTCGGCATTGAGTTGTTCTACAACTTCTTCTTCTTCAACACCTGTATTCTCCGTAAGTCCTTCAACTAAATCAGCAGGTAATTCATTGTCTGCTGTTTTTCCCGAACCTCCTGAAATACAGAGTGAGCGTTTGATGCGGTTGCCTGCATTGTCGTAGGTGTAATTGATGCCGCAATTGGGTTGGGCATTTAATAAGCAGGTGCTTCCTAATAGTAGTAGGAGTAGGGTGATTATTTTGGGGATGTTTTTTGGTTTCATGATATTGTCGTGTTTTTGAAAAAATTAAAAATGTATTTGCTGCTTGAAAGCAAGATTATTTTTCATCCAATAATTGATTTTATATAATTGAACTTTGCAGTTGGAACTTCATTACAAATTTGAAGTAATTTATCCCTTTGTATCTTATACTTTCTCTTACAAAACAAATACAAATAAAAATAAGGAACTAAACTTTCATCTTCTTTATGATCTAATATCAATTGCTCACATTCTTGTTGAGTAAATTTTTCAAAAAAAAGACGATAATGAAGGTATCTCCTCCAAAATTTTAACTCCAAACTATTAGGGTATTTTTTTAATCCCTGTTCAATAACTTCTTTATATTTTTCGCCCCCAATTAAGCTCCATTCGTCAGAAATATCATTTGGCTCATTAAAAGATATTTGCTCCGCTGCAAACTCCCAATATAAAAAAGCCAAATTTGTATAAATTACTAAAGAAGCATAGTCACTATTGATAATATCCTCATATAATCTAACTGCCTCAATATAATCTTTATTTATATCTTTTATAATTGCTAGTTCCATTAAACTATTTGATTTAGTAATCTGAATTTTAATATTTTAATAAAAAATTTTCATTTCCTCCAAAAAAATTCTTATTTTTTTGTTGCGAATCCCCATTTTACCATCAATCTGGTGTATTTGGTTGTAGCTACCACAATAAAAGATATTATTTTTATCACATTCCATACCGTCGTCTAAATTCTAATTTTGTTGCTATCTTGCAAAAACAAAAACAAAAACCTAAATATTCACCCCTAAACCTTCACTTCAAAATGCTAATAGTCATAGACCTTGGCAATACCAATGTTGTTATTGGAGTATATGAAAATGGTGCATGGACACATGAATGGCGGATGGAAACCCAAATAGGACAATCTGGTGAAGTCTATCAGCAGCAACTTCACACGAAAATTGAAGAAACGAATTTGGATATACGCTCTGTTCGTCAAATCATTATGAGTAGCGTCGTTCCTGCGCTTACCGATGTGATTGTAGATTCGGCGGTCAAGGTTTTTGGTGTTGCTCCTTACCTGATAGGCACTAAAACGTATCCTCATTTACCCCTTCACCTTCCTTCCTCCGAAGAAATCGGAACAGACTTGGTGGCGAATGCTATGGCTGCAATGACACATTTCCCGAATCGCAATTGTGTGGTAGTGGATTTTGGTACTGCGCTGACTTTCACTACCGTTTCTAAAGAAGGAAAATTGCTGGGCGTTGCGATTGCACCTGGCATCAAAACCACCATCAAAGCTTTGTTTTTGAACGCTGCTCAACTACCAGAAGTGCCTTTGGTCGTTCCTGATTCGGTGATGGGTACAAATACGTTTCATGCCATACAAGCGGGAATTTTGATAGGTTTTGAAGGTTTGGTCAGTCATTTATTGAAGCGACATCGAGCAGAATTGAAGGAGGATTGTGTGGTCATTGCTACGGGTGGATTGAGTGGTGTTTTGGAAAATTTGAAGCCCGAATACGATTTGATTGATAGGAAGTTGACTTTGGATGGTCTGCGGATTATTGCAGAGTTGGTGAACAGGGTCAAAGATAAGTCACTATAAATATGCTTTTTACAATAGAAACAGACAGGTTAAAATTGGGCATATTGAATGAAGGTTATGCCTCTTTAGTACTTGATTTTCACCTCCGAAACCGAACATATCTAAAGCCGTGGTCTGCCAAAAGAGGAGAGGATTATTATACACTTGAAAAACAAGCAGTCAATCTGCACCTTCAATCTGAAGACTTCAAACAAGGAAAAGGTCTAAGGTTTCACCTCTTCAAAAAAAACCACCCCGAAAAAATAATTGGCAATGTCGGTATTTCCAACATTATCAGAGGAGTATTTTGGTCTTGTCATTTGGGCTACCAAATAGACAAAGAGGAACGCAATCAAGGACTGATGACGGAGGCATTGAAGGAAGTGATTCGCTATGTTTTTGAAGAACTTCAATTGCATCGAATAGAGGCCAATATCATGCCCCGAAACTTACCTTCCATTGAAGTGGTCAAAAAATTAGGCTTTGAAAATGAGGGGTATGCTAAGAAATATTTGAAGATAAACGATACTTGGGAAGACCACTACCACTTTGTTTTGCTGAATGAGGCGGTAGAATGAGTACACAATTATTGGTGCTCACATCGATTGGTATTTTAAACAATCCAAGAAATACCTTACTTTTGAAAGTGTTGGTAAAATTTTATTTCATCCATTTAAGTGAAATCACCATGTACAGGCTTCTATTGTTGTTTATGTTTACACTGCTATCCCAGTTGTTATTTGCTCAAAACTTAGAGGATTGTTTTTTTCCAATCAATAAACTGCAAAAAACAAAGGTTTATCAATTTGAAGTAGCCCAAAAACCCGAATTGACGCAATATTGGAAAATGAAATCAGTGGAAAAAAACGAAAAATGGATACTGACGACACAGGTTTACAATGCTGATTTTCAGATTACAGAGTTGGCAGTAGAATGGATAGATAGCACAGGTAGCAAACTAGAACAACTGATTCAATTTGATGAAAAAGGCAAAGGTGATACGGTTGAATTGGTAGAAAATGATGTTTTTCGTTGGCAACAAAAAGCAGATGAAACCATTAGATGGTCTATGCTCTTCAACAATGACGAAAATGAAACCTTATTTTTTGCGAAGGAAAGAACACACATAAACAGCTGCAGTCCACCGCAATATAGAGGAAAGAACTATTATACCGTTTGTTTTAAAGATGCCCTACACAGCGTGAATAGTGATACTTACGAAGAACTATTCACCTTTAGTCAAATTAGTTACTACGCTAATCATCTGGGATTGATAGGTTTTGACAGGTCATTTGAATACGATGAGCAGAAAAATGTGAATTTTCGTTTGGTTAAAATTTTGAAGGAAAAGAAGTGGCGTAAACTAAAACCTTAAATCCGTGCTTCTTTCTTTGCCTTTTTCAATCGCATCATACACCACTTCGTGAATGCGCTCTCGAACCTTGCTTTTCACCAACTTAAAATTGTCCATATTCGGAAAAGTGCGGTTAGACAAAAACACATATACCAAATCTTGTTGAGGATCTGCCCATACACAAGTTCCTGTAAATCCAGTATGTCCAAAGGTTTCACCGGATGCTTTGCGGGTAGTGTTTGCCAGGTTTCGGGGATTTGGTTCAGGTTTGTCAAATCCCAAGCCACGCCGATTTCCCTCTTTTTGGTAAGATGTGAATTTTTGAATAGTTCCTGCATTGAGGTATCTCTGACCGCCATACCAACCATTGTTGAGCAACATTTGCATCAAAATAGCGAGGTCGTTCGCATTGCTAAACAAACCTGCATGTCCACCTACTCCTCCCAACATAGCTGCACCCATATCATGCACATATCCATTTACTTCTTGTCGTCGCCATTTACCATCATATTCTGAGGGGACAATGCTGTAATTACTGAATCTTTTGGTAGGCAAATAACCCATCGTACTCAATCCAAGCGGCTGATAAAATCGTTGTTCAACATACTCGTTTAGGGGTTTACCTGTTTTATTTTCGATGTATTTTTTGAAGTAAAAATAACCCAAATCGCTGTACTTGTATTTGCCAACTGTGGGTAAATCAGAATCATTGATAGTGGAAAATATTTTGTCCACGTAGCTTTTATCCATATACATATTTTTAGCTACTTCAATGCTAAATTGTTCATCAGGCTGGGTTTTATAGACTTTGCTGCGAATCGGAATGGTCTCTTCATAAAACGGAATCCATGCCCTCAAACCCGATTCGTGTATCAAAATATCCCGTAAAAAAAGATTGCTTTTATTGGTGTATTTCAATTCTGGAAAATTGTTTCCCAAAGTACTGTATAAGTTCAATTGCCCCTGTTCTTCCAAATCCATCAAAACAGGAATCGTAGAAGCAACCTTGGTGATAGAAGCCAAGTCGTAAAGGTCTGTATCTTTTACGCTGACACGCCTTTTGTAGGTGTGATAACCAAATGACTTTTGGTAAATCACTTTGCCATCTTTCGCTATCAAAACCTGACAACCAGGAGTATCGCCATTCCTTACTGCGCCTTGAGCAATGAAATCTATTTGCTGCAAATCGTCTCGGCTAATGCCCACATCTTCGGGGATGGTGTATTTCAATCGAAGACCACCGCTTGTGGTCAATCCTTGTCCATACACATAGTTGGAGGAAGCAGTGATAGGCAGTTTTCCCTTAGCTGCAATCGCTCCAAAAAGCAACTGAGCAGAAAGGTCTTCGGTCATTTTATTTTCTTCATACGCCATCAAAACCGTTTGGCTATTGTCGAAGTTTTTGAGGCTGTAAGGACTTCCAAAAACGGTAATCACTACATTGGTCACTTGCTGCAATCGCCCAATCAACTTGAGTGCTTGTGGGCTAATACCAAAGTTTCTGCTGAACGATTTACTCATGTCGTGAATACTAATGACCACAGGGTCATAGCTTTTTAAGGCATCAAATTTGGCATCAAAAGCAGCGTTACTGTCCGACATTTTCAAAGTATGGTGTGCAAAAGGAGCGTATTTACCCAAGGTTTCTTGAAACGTGGATAAAGTAGATACGCCAATGGATAAAGATGCAAAACGTTTTTTGTCCAACTCATTGAAGGGAATCAAGCGGCGATTGTTTTGTACCAAAGTGAGTGCATTTTCATACAGATGCTGCTGCAATAATTCCACATGAGGCATGGATATATCTTGTTGAATACCAGCAAGAGGAATAGATTCAGGAGTATGCAAACCTACTCGATATTTGGCTTTGAGGATTTTACGCACTCGGCTATCTATTTCCTCTTGCGTGATTTCTCCTCGTTTGATGGCTTTTTGGATTTCTTCAATGCCTTTGCCCACATCTTGCGAAAAAAGCAATACATCGTTGCCCGCCAAAAGTGCCTTTACATCCACAATTCCTGGCTCAAAATACTTCGCCACTCCCTGCATATTCAACGCATCGGTGAATACCAAACCTGTATAACCAAATTGGTCTTTCAACAAATCGGTCACAACTCGTTTCGACAAAGTAGTTGGCATGGTCGGTGTATTTGCGCCAATGCTCGTTCCAGATATGGGCGTATTGTCCAAAGCAGGAACAGATAAATGAGCCACCATCATACCGCCAATTCCTCGCTGCGCCATTTCTCTAAAGGGATGTAATTCAACACTCAATAGGCGGTCAAGACTGTGTTTGATGATCGGAAGTGCATGGTGAGAATCGGTGTCAGTATCACCATGCCCAGGAAAATGTTTGGCACAAGCGATGATACCTCCCATTTCCATTCCTTGCATATAGGCCAATCCTTTGGCAGTCACATTGTATTTGTCCTCGCCAAAAGAACGGTCGTTGATAACAGGGTTATTGGGATTGTTGTTGATGTCCACAACGGGTGCAAAATTGACGTGTGTACCAATTCGCTTAGATTCACGGGCTATTTCTCTACCCATTTCATAAATGAGGCGATTATCTTGTATTGCACCCAAAGTCAATTGTTTGGGGAATCTTGGGGTGTCGTTCAGACGCATATTCAAACCCCATTCAGCATCCAAAGAAACCAGCAAAGGAATTTTGGAAACAGCTTGGTAATAGTTGGTCATTTGGGCTTGTTGAAGTGCCGTTCCTTGCATAAAAATCACTCCTCCAATGTTGTATTTCTTCAACAAGTTGGCGGTAAATTGCTTGTGTCCTTCATCTTTGTTGGAATAAGTTGCTATCATAAACAACTGCCCAATTCGCTCTTCTGGGTTCATTTTCTTCATTTGCATTTCGACCCAATTGGCTTGTGCCAGTGGATATTCAGTTGAAGCAGAACTAGACGTTACCTGTGCTGCAGCCCCTGTTTGGCAGATGATGGCAGTAAACAAAACACATATTCCAACAAAAAATTTACACAAGGTCATAGTTTTTATAGCTGTTTTAATAATTCATTGCATTGTCTATCAATACTTAAATTTGGTAATAATCAAACGAAATTTAACTACTCAAAAATATCCTTTTTGCAGGTTTTTGGAAGTCAAATTTGTAATTTATATTACAATGGTATAAACTTGGAGGTTAAAAAGATTAGAAAGTGAAGAGATTCAACTATTCACAAGAGCCAAATGTACTTCAATTTAATCAAGCAAACTATTTGCCAAAATACAATTACACAATAGCTTGGTCAATTGAAATGTTGAGTGTGAGATACAGCAACTTTTGAAATTGCCCCTTTAAGTTAGGCAGCTATTGTGGGTTTTCCAAATTTATGGGTATTATTTTTTTCAATAAATGCAGTATTTGAAACTTGTATTTCTTTATATCAGCTAATCAAAAAATTATGCTTAAAACTTGAATGTTTTATTTGAAGTGAGGTGGCGACAAAGCGGATGAAGAAACTTTTAGGGTGTATAGTAATGGACAAGAAAAGTCGGAATGGGTTTAGTGTAAAACGAGGTTTTGCTAAAAAACAATGGAAGGCCCAAAAAAAGAAAGACTCATGCGGATATTTTAACGCTAAATAAACTTACTTTTTTTAATGCACAAATATTTTATTATATTAGCGGTGTTATTCGTTTTACATATTCAATACTGCAAAATTTTATGAAAAATAGGCTTATTATCAAACTGTTGTGTTTTACACTTGTATTCTCTTCCTTCAATAGTTTTGCCGAACACGAACTCATGACTTGGGGTGAAATTGACGAAGAACACCTCAAAATGACCGCTTACGAACCCGACCCTGATGCTTCTGTATTGTATTTGGGGGATTATGGAGAAGTTTTTGGGGAAGACATTGACTATGATAGTTATACAGCACTAAAATATTTTATCCGCATTAAAATTCTTACCGAAGAAGGATTGGAATATGCTTCCAAAAAATTGTCCTATTACCATTCACAAAAAGAAGAAATCAAATACATTGAAGCACAGTCTTTCACGCTTCAAGAAGATGGCACGGTGAAAAAAGTAGTGTTGGAGAAAGACGATATTCACACAGAAAAGGCAAATGAATATTTAAGCTACAAAGTGTTTTCGATTCCAGGCGCACAAGTAGGGTCGGTAATTGAGTACCGCTTCAAAAAGTTGACTGATGTTCAGGTATTTATTGATCCGTGGTATTTTCAAGGCACTGAGCCAAGACTTTGGAGCGAAATTCGTTTTATGCCTCCCAAATATACGTCCTATGTGACGATTCCAACGGGTGTACTCATCAACAAGATGGTCAGTGAACAATCAAACATTACGCTTGGTAGCCCGAATGCCAAAGGAGAAGTTTATCGCTACTATTTAGAAAACATACCCGCTTTTCGCTCAGAACCTTACACCAAAAACCTGCGAGATTATTACGCAAAGGTAGAGTTCCAACTACATTCTTATGTATCAGGTACGGGGTTCACCAACGCCCTGTTTCATAAATGGGAGGAGTTGATTGAAGACCTATTGGAGTCGGATAACTTAGGAGCGCATTTGAAGGGGAACAACAAGCTGTTGAAGGAAGTACGACCGATATATGAAAACATAGCGGATACAGAGCAAAAGATGATTGCTATTTACGACCATGTTCGAGCGAATATCAATTGGAGTGAGGATTATGGTTTGTATAGTTATGAAAAACTGAATGAAGTCTATGAAAAACGAGAAGGTTCGGGTGTTCAAATCAATTTATTGTTGGCACTGATGCTGCAAGATGCTGGTATTGAAACAGATTTGATGCTCATTAGTACCCGCAATCATGGGGCAGTGGTTAAAGGTTATCCCTACTTACTGAGATTTAACCATCTGATTTGTCGGGCAAAAATTGGCGATAAATACCATATTTTGGATGCTAAAAACAAATACCGCCCTTACAATATTGTCCCACAAAATCTTGTCAATTGTACGGCTCTTGTGCTGAAAAAGCCTGATGTAGAATGGGTAGAAATCGAGCCAAGTACGACATTGACCGAAACCGTCAACGTGCATATCAAATGGAACGATGAGGCGGAAGTGACGGCAATGGTGATGGAAAAAAATGAAGGATATGGGGCGGTTATGGAACAAGAAAATTTGGATTTGATGGGAGAGAAAGAATACCTCAATGCAATGATTGAAGATTGGACAGATGGGGAAGCAAGGAATTATAAATTTCAAAACAAAACAGAGCCTAAAAACTTGTTGGTTGCTCAATATGAAATCGACAGTGATAAATTTGTGACAGGTGACGGCACTAGGCTTTACTTCAATACCTTTGCAACAACGGGTTTCTCCAAAAATCCTTTCACCTTGAAGGAAAGATTGTTTCCGATTGACTTCAATTATCCCTTAAAAATGGTGAGTCGTTTTATGATTGACCTACCCAAAGGCTATAAGGTAGAGGACATTCCTGAAAGTTCAGCCATTACGATGGAAGGTGAAGGAGCAACTTTTCAGGTCGTTTACAGTCCACAGCCCAATCAGGTTCAGGTAATCAGTACACTGCAAATCAACAATGTAGGTTTTAGCACACTCGAATATCCTGCACTTCAAACGTTTTTTGATAAAGTAGTCGAAAAACACGCCGAGTTGATTGTGTTCACCAAAGAAGAGTGATTTCTAAACTCCAATCAAACTTCGCAAAAACGCCCCAATCGTTTGAGTTGCTTCAACTTCGTAGGCACTTGCCAAAATATAGGCGGTGAACACAACATAAATGCCCAAAAGCAAAAAGGCCTTGATTCGACCCATTTGGTCGCCAATGTAGTAAATCAAAAACGCAACAATGGTAAGCAGTAACAGCAGCACCCAAAGTTCGCTTACCTGCTCTATGGTTTCTTGGTTCATCTCAATCGTTCCATTCACCATCGTAAACAAAAACAAGGGTAATCCAAGCGCAAAACATATATCGAAAATATTGCTACCCAAGGCATTGGCTACTGCGTCATCGTATTCACCTCGTTTGGCATCCTTATACGAAATGATGGTATCTGGCACACTCGTTGCAGCCGACGCAATGACAACCGCCACAAAGAAAGTATGAATGCCAAGCGTCTGACCCAATTCTTCGCAGGCATAAACCAATGCTGCACAAGCACTTCCCATCACAAACACCGAAACCCCTATCAAGAGCCAAGCATTAGCAGTATGAATAGATTTTCGCCCCAAGAACATGGCCTCTAAATCCAATGCCAAAAGTGCGTTTTTGAAGCTTCTGCGCTCCACATTGTCCAAGTCCTCATCCACTTCCCCCCCAAATGCTTTCAATTCTGATTTGGTCATCGTTTGCAGCATAAAAAACACATATACGCCATAAATTCCCATCAACAACATGCCATGCCACCAATAGAGCGTATTACCGCTAATAATTAAAATAAGCAGTATTTCTGCAACAATGAGCGACAAGCCATCTCTCAAAATTACCTTTTTTGATACCCGAATGGATTTCGTAATGCCATAGCCTACAACGGCTAAGATAACGATTGCAGGAATAATCATTCCATTGAAGATGGCACTTCCCGCAGTTGTACCGATTCCACCCGAAAAACCATCTTTGTGTTCTAAAGCAAACAAAAACCAAAGCGTTGTAAACAATTCAGGCATCGAACTCCCAATTGCATTGATAGTTGCGCCCCGTACTCCGTCCGAAAGATTGCGCCCCAAGTATTGAGAAGCCGTTTCAAAACCGTCGCTTGCCCGCCAAATAATCACACAACACACCACAATGATCAACAAATACAAGGTAATACCCATGAAAATAATTGTTTCCGATGAATTAGGCGAAGGTAGCTTTTTTACCCTCTTTCTGCAATACAACATACTTGAACCATGAGAAAACAAGGACAAAATACTAAAAAAACCTCTCGTTCTCAGCGTTCAAACTTCAAAATCATAGAAGCCAACAAACCCCTCCCTGTTCATTTCTCCGCCTCCCACTCACTAAAGTTGAACGGCACGACCATCGAAACCCCCTGTTGCTGCATCGTAATGCCATACGCCACATCAACTGCCGCCATAGTAGGCTTGCGGTGCGTCACGATGATGAACTGCGAATCTACCGAAAAACGCTCAATCAAACGAGTATATTTCCCCAAATTGTTGTCGTCTAAAGGCGCATCGACCTCGTCCAACACACAAAAAGGGGCGGGCTTCAACAGGTACAATCCAAAAATCAGGGCCAAAGCCGTCAGCGATTTTTCACCTCCCGAAAGCTGATCAATGCTTTGAGGGCGTTTGCCTTTTGGTTTTGCGATAATGTCAATGCGAGATTCGAGTGGGTCGTTGGGGTCTTGCAAGATGAGGTCGCATTGGTCGTCGGGTGTAAACAAAGAACGAAACACTTCCACAAAATTCTCCCGTATTTGCTCAAAAGCCTCCATGAATTTGTCGGTCGCTTTCACTTCAATTTCTTGGATGGTTTTCATCAGCGACTCTTTGGCAGTCAGCAAATCGGCCCGCTGTTCCATGATGAAGTCATAACGTTCCTTCATTTCCTTATACGCTGTGACCGCCAACGGATTGACCTCCCCAAAACGCTCCAATTGAGATTGTAGTTTGTCGACTTTTGCAGTCAAATCCGCTTGTTCGTATTCGCCCGAAGGAGATTGGTCGAGTAGGTCATTGAGTTCTATTTTGAAGGCAAACGATAGGCGTTCTTTGAGTGAGAGCAGTTGGATTTTGAGTTGATTCGTGCGGTCTTTGATGCTCGTTAGGAGTTCTTCCACCAAGTTTCGATTGCGGTTCAAGGTGCGGATTTCTTCTTCCATTTCGTTCACCTGACCACGTAGTTTGTAATACACCGTTTCGGATTCGTTGACCTCTTTTTCCAACACCGTTTTTTTGTCGTACAATGCGCCCAAGCCTCCTTCAATGACTTCCAATTTGGCTTCAATCTCTACACTTTCGCCATCGCCTTTTTGCAGGATTTGCTGGTTTTGTTCCAGTTGACGTTGTGTATCCTGGTACTGCTTGCGCTTGAATTGCAGGTTTTGTTGGATGCTGTTGAGGCGGTTCTCTTGCTTGTGAAATTCGATGTTTTGCTGATTGAAGCGTTGATTTGCCGCTTGCATTTCGGTTTCCATTTCCCGAAAATGCGTTTCACTTTCCTCCAATTTTCCTTGCTGCAATTGCAGTTCCGCTTTTTTTTCCTCCAAACTTTGCTGCAATGCGTCCACCTCTTTGCCGATGGCTTCAATGCGGTTTTTTAGGCTTTCGGTGCGGTCATTGCTTTCACCCATAAACTTAGTGGCGTTCTCTACCTTCAGCCGAAAACCCACCAATTTGTTGTCCAGTTTGTTGATTTCGGTTTGTTGGTGTTGATAGAGTTGTCGCTTGTTGTTTAGCTTTTTGCGGGTTTGGTGAAATTCGTTTTGCTGTGATTGAATGGCGGTTTGCAGCGACTGTTGTTTTTCTTCGACCTCCTTGATGCTTTTCTGCAATTGCTGCAATTGTTGTCGGCGACCAATCCGTTTTCCTTCATACGCTCCTACCGAACCGCCACTGATGCTTGCTTTTTGGCGAATGATGCGACCGTCTTGGGTGATTAAGTTGATATTGGAGAGGTGAGAAGTGGGAAGCGAGAGGTGGGAAGTAGGGAGGATATAGACGTTTTGAAGGAGGAGGTGTAAAAGTGGTTCGTACTTTTTTTCTACCTTCAAAATGCTGGTAGCTGCAATAGTTTCTTCTTGTATGATTTGTGATGTATGATTTTTGATATTTGAATTTTGATGTTGAAGAGAGATATTTGGTTCTCCATTCTCCTTCTTCTCACTTCCTACTTCTTGCTTTCTGCCTTCATTCTCCTTCTTCTCACCTCCTACTTCTCGCTTCTTGCTTCCCGCTTCCTCCTCAAAATCACTCAAAATAAAAAAGCTCGCCTTTCCTTTTTGCGCTTGCTGCAAGAGGTCAATGGCTTGCATAGCCGTTTCTACATCCTCCAAAATATAGCTGTTCAGATGGGGCGAAAGGTAGTTTTCGAGTGCCACTTTGTATGCTTCCTCACAGTTCAGAATATCGAGCAGAAGCGGTGCATCGGTTTGCCATTTTTTGTGGGTTTTGAGGAACTTGACCGAATCGGGGAATCCCTCCAAACTGTCCACCAAGCTTTTGGTGAGTTTGTATTCGTTGCGGTTGGAGTCCAATTCTCGGTTGAGTAGGTTGGCCTCTTTTTGTTGCTTGTCAATGTCTTTTTGCAGTTGGCTCAGTTGTTTTTGCAGTTCGGTTTCTTCTGATTTGTTTTGTTGAAGTTCGGTCATTGCAGCCGTTTTTTCGGCTTTCGCTTTTTCCCAATTTTCTTTGAAAACCGCTAATTCACTTTGTTGAGATTCAAATCGAAGGTGATTGGATTGTATTTCTCGCTGCAAATTTTCTTGTTGGGTCTGCTGAACGGCCATTTTTTTCTCTACTTCAAAAACCGCTTTCTCCAACTCTCGATAGCTTCGCTGCAATAGGTTTCGGTTGGCAGTCGCTTGTTGGTGTTCGGTTTTGATGGTGTCAACGGCTGCTTTGAAGGTTTGCAGTTGTTTTTGGATGTGGTCAAGGCTGCTTTTTTCGATTTCCGTTTTTTCTTGAAGCGTTTTGATTTCGCTCTGCAGACTGTTGGTTAGCTGTGTAGCAGTGGTGATCTGCTGTTGAAGATTGGTATTTTTTTCTTGCAGAAATTGAAGGTTTTGGCGCAGCAGTTTCTTTTGATTTTCTTGCTCTTGCAGGTGTTTGACATGCTCATTGAGGGCTTTCTGAAATTCGCCCAATTGCTGTTCGTTGGCAAGTACGGCTTGTTTTTTTTCAGAAATGGTGGCTTCCAATTGATGGATTTGCGTTTGCAGCTTGGTTTTTTTGTCCTCCTCTTGTTTTTGTTCTTGCTGCAATCCCGCAAAACTTTTTTGGTGGTCTGCAATCTGATACAATGCCAATTCGATGCTCAGTTCCCTAAATTCACTTTTCAGTTTTTCGTGTTTTTCTGCCCGTTTTGCTTGTCTTGCAAGGGTTTTGAGGTTGGCTTCAATTTCAAAAAGTAAGTCTTCAACTCTCTCCAAATCTCCGTCTGTTGCCTCCAATTTGGAGAGGGTTTCCTTTTTTCGGAGTTTGTATTTGGAGATGCCAGCGGCTTGTTCAAATAGTCGGCGGCGGGAGTTTTCTTTGTCTTTGAGGATGTCGCCAATCATGGACAGTTCGATGATGGCGTAGGAATCGCTGCCTATGCCTGTGTCGAGAAACAAATCGGAGATGTCTTTGAGGCGGCAGGCAACGTTGTTGATGCGGTATTCGCTGTTGCCTTCTCGGTACAAAATGCGGGTGACGGCAACGGTGGTGAATTCGGTAGGCAGTAGGTTTTTGGTGTTCTCAAAAATCAGCGAAACTTCTGCTCGCCCTGCTGGTTTTCGGTTTTGAGTGCCATTGAAGATGAGGTTGTCCATCTTTTTGAGTCGCAAACTGCTGCTTTTCTGCTCACCCAATACCCACCGAATCGCATCTACAATATTGGATTTACCACAGCCGTTCGGGCCGATGATGCCCGTCATGTTTTGATTGAAGTGAATCACTGTTCGCTCCGCAAAACTCTTGAAGCCTTTTAATTCAATGCTTTGTAATCGCAACTTGGTTTGGTTTGTGTATTTGTAGAGACGTTTTACTAAAACTTCTCTACGTGTTTGGGTATTTAAAAAAACGGCTGCAAAAGTACGGAGAATTGAGGGAAAATGAGCGAATGGGAAATAAAATGATGCGGTTCTACAGCTCTATGATTTGAAGGGCAGAGAAGTGAGGCATTGAAGGTTGGAAAAGCGACTTGTGTTTGTACGGAGTCAACATTGAAGGAAAGGAAACCAGAGAAGAAGTTGGTGATAGTATAAATTCTTGCTATTTTTATTCAAACTTCAAATAATGAATACCATACGAATATACCTATTTCTGCTGCTTTTTACTACAACTCTTTTTGCATAAGAGAAAGTTTACTTCAATTATATGTATGATTATGAACATGCAAATGAAACTTGTAAATCTATTATCTTATTAAACAATTCCTTCGTTAGCCTTCATTTAACAAGTGATGCCCTAAATAGAAATGGCTACATCGTCCAAAGAAATGATTTTTAAAATTTGCAAAATGAAACCTCGGAAGTTAGTGATAGCGGAAACTTCCGAGGTCTAAATCAAAACTTTTTTAGAACCACTTAATGGTCAAGTCAATCAATTTTTGTTTGGTGTTGTTGTAGGGCGGCATTAGGAGTTCGAGTGCGCCAGGTATTTTTTGTTCATATACACTTCGAGCATTGGAAAACGCTTGGAATCCATAGAATCCGTGGCTTTTGCCGATACCACTGTTGTTCACTCCGCCAAAAGGAAGGTGGGTATTGAAGAAATGCACATCGTTGTTGTTGATACACGTTCCGCCAGCCCTCGTATTGTCCATGATACGGTTGATATTTTTTTTGTTTTTGGAGTAGATGTAGAGTGCCAAAGGTTTCTCGTTGGCATTGATGAAGTCAATCGCTTCTTGCAAATCAGTGTATTCATTGACGGGCAAAATGGGGCCAAAAATTTCTTCTTCCATCAATTTGGACTTCAATGGTACGTCCGTTACCACCGTTGGGTCCATATAATTGGTGGCAATATTGGATTTCCCGCCATACGCTATGTTTGCCCCTTTTTCTACCGAATCCTCCAAATAAGAGCGAACTCTCTCAAAGTGTTTGCCATTGACAATGCGGTTGTAAGCGTCAGATGTCGAAGCATCGTCGCCATAAAATTCCTTTAATTTTTTACCCACCAAATCCACAAATTCATCCTTTTTGGATTTGTGGACAAACACATAATCGGGCGCAATACATATTTGACCATTGTTGAGGAATTTTCCCCATGCAATACGGGCAGCAGCTTGCTCCAAATTGGCGGTTTCGTCCACGATTGTAGGCGATTTCCCCCCCAATTCAAGTGTTACGGAGGTCAAATTTTTGGCAGCAGCTTTCATCACAATTTTGCCGATACTCGGTGCGCCTGTGAAAAAGATGTGGTTGAAGGGCAGTTCCAACAGTTCGGTCGAAGTCTCTACGCCTCCTTCAACGACTACAATCTCGTTGGAAGGGAAAAGCGTTTCGATGATTTTTTTCATCACTGCCGAAGTATGTGGCGTATATTCTGAAGGTTTAATCATGACGGTGTTGCCTGCTGCAATGGCAGAAACAAGAGGCCCGAAGGTGAGGTTGAGCGGAAAGTTCCACGGCGAAATAATCAAACATACGCCTTTGGGTTCGTAGTGAATCCACGAGGAAGAACCCATCATGGACATCGGCGTGCTGACCTTTTCTTTGCTCATCCATTTTTTCAGATGGCTTTTGGCGTGCTTGATTTCGGTGGTAACGACATAGATTTCGGTTAAATCTACTTCCGAAGGATGCTTCTTAAAGTCTTTATACATAGCCTCTCTAAGTGCTTCTCGATAGGTGGTTTCTACCGCAACATGTAGCTTGTCCAGTTTGTGGATGCGCTCTTTTGCAGTTGTGTTTCCAACTTTGTATTGGTTTTCTTTATGAGAATCAAAAAGTTGCTGAATGTTCGTAGTATTTGCTTTCGACATTGTGAGTTCCATAGTACCGATGATTTATGTTTTGTAGAGGAGGAATTATTGCTCTTGTATTCTAAGGAAAAATTGGGTAAATAGTTCACTTGCAAGACGGAAATTTGTAGCAGCGTCTTTTCCTCAAATCCACACTGCAAAAATCTCCTTATCTTCATACCTAATCCATTCCTTGCGCCAAGTTTTGGCGGTACGGTACTCGAAAATCACCAAAAAGCCTTTTGTTTGGTTTTGAAGGTCGAGGTAGTCCGCCAACTGTTTTACTCCTTCTTCATGCAGTTGAGGTCCATTCCACCGCTTCAATTCTGCAATGTATTGGCGTTGGAAAAAGGTAATGACCACATCCAAGCGTTTCTCTTGTGAGATTTGGGGTTCTTTGAAGGTGTAGCCACTGCCATTCACAATCGGACGGATAAATGCCAAAAATATCAACCGCCATTCTCGCTCCAAAAAATCTTGGTCTTTGTCGCTGTATTCCATTTTCATAAACTCCTGAAACTTCAACAGGATTTTTTCAACATCCAAACCATTGTCGGGCAGGTAAAATTGGTTCTCAAAATTGTATTGGGCGGCTTTCTTTAATCCCACTTCCATATTGGAGGCCATGTAGTTGTAAATCAACTGTTCGTAGATTCGATTATGGATTTTGACATGCCCATTTCTTTTGAATATTCCATACAAAACTCCTTTATAGATAGTTGAATTATACTGGTTAAAAGCAATTTTATCTCCATCAATCAAAATCCTAAAGGTCAAATCGTATAAATCCTGATGGTTCTCCAAGTTCTTAATCAAGCTGTCAAAATTGGTGTTGTTCTCCAATAGCAATATCTGAACGGCTTCTTCAATATCATCCAATGTCCACAGCGTTTTCACCTCTCTTTTGGGCAGTATCTCTTCCGCCACTATTTTGCATAAACGACTCACCAAAAAGGGATAACCTGCTGTGTGATAATGCAAGCGTTCGGCAATCGCAGCAATATCCATAGTTGCGCCCTCTGCTTCCGAATACTGCTCAAGCATCGGAGCTATTTCTTGGGGATTGAAGCTCATGTCCACCTTAAAATCTATAGCAATGTTCCACGGAGAATTGTATTGAGCATCTTCAGGGTTGTGTAGTTTGTACTTCAATGATTTGATGTCGTGTACTCCTGCAAGAACAACGCTATGAAAAGTATAATGATAGGATTTTGTTCGTGACAGATACTTGGTTCGCAACATTCCTAAAAAACTCAAAAAGGCGTTGTAATTACTACTTGCATCTACTTCATCTATCAGCAACACCATTTTTTTAGGCATCTGATGAGCAAGCTCTGTAATGATGTCAGAAAGTTCATCCATCTTTTGTATGTCTTTCTTATCTTGAAGAAAAGCGGATAAATTGGGGGCAGTAACCTTTAAAACCATTGACAACTGATTGGCAATCATTTGTGCAAAACTTGTATCGGATTCAAACCATTCGCTATCTATTCCTTGGAAATTCAAGGCTATGGGAAAATACATTTCTGATGTTTCCAATTTTTCTGTCAAAAAATGTAGCGTAGTCGTCTTTCCATATTGGCGTGGGCGATTGATGGTGAAGTATTCTCCAAATTCTATCAATTCCATCACCTCTGATAACTTATTGTTGTTATCCATCATGTAATGCTGTTCAGGATAGCAGATTCCTGTCACATTGAATTTTTTCTTCATTGCTTTTATCTTTTCCTACAAATATACACCATTTCCATCCCTAAATCCACACTGCAAAAATCTCCTTATCTTCATACCTAATCCATTCCTTGCGCCAAGTTTTGGCGGTGCGGTACTCAAAAATCACCAAAAAGCCTTTTGTTTGGTTTTGAAGGTCGAGGTAGTCCGCCAACTGTTTTACTCCTTCTTCATGCAGTTGAGTCCATTCCACCGCTTCAATTCTGCAATGTATTGGCGTTGGAAAAAGGTAATGACCACATCCAAGCGTTTCTCTTGTGAGATTTGGGGTTCTTTGAAGGTGTAGCCACTGCCATTCACAATCGGACGGATAAATGCCAAAAATATCAACCGCCATTCTCGCTCCAAAAAATCTTGGTCTTTGTCGCTGTATTCCATTTTCATAAACTCCTGAAACTTCAACAGGATTTTTTCAACATCCAAACCATTGTCGGGCAGGTAAAATTGGTTCTCAAAATTGTATTGGGCGGCTTTCTTTAATCCCACTTCCATATTGGAGGCCATGTAGTTGTAAATGCGTTGCTCGTAAATGCGGTTGTGAATCTTCACATGACCATTTCGCTTAAAAACGCCATACAATATACCCATTTTGATGACCGAATTGTCGGGATTGTACGCCACTTTGTCTCCATCAATCAAAATCCGAAAGGTCAAATCGTATAAATCCTGATGGTTCTCCAAGTTCTTAATCAAGCTGTCAAAATTGGTGTTGTTCTCCAATAACAATATCTGAACGGCTTCTTCAATATCATCCAATGTCCACAGCGTTTTCACCTCTCTTTTGGGCAGTATTTCTTCCGCCACTATCTTGCACAAACGACTCACCAAAAAGGGATAACCTGCTGTGTGATAATGCAAGCGTTCGGCAATCGCAGCAATATCCATAATTACGCCCTCTGCTTCCGAATACTGTTCGAGCATCGGAGCTATTTCTTTGGGATTGAAGCTCATGTCCACATTAAAATCCGTAGCAATATTCCACGGAGAATTGTATTGAGCATCTTTACTATTGCGTAGTTTGTACTTCAATGATTTAATGTCGTGCGCTCCTGCCAGAATGATGCTATGGAAAGTATAATGTCGAGGGTTTTTGCGAGCGAGGTATTTGGTTCGCAACATTCCTAAAAAACTCAAAAAAGCATCGTAGTTGCTGCTTGCATCTACTTCATCTATCAACAAGACCAGTTTTTTATCAAATTGATTGACTAAATGGGTGATGACTTTTGACAAATCATCCAAATTGTGAATCGCTTCTTTTTGTTCTTTGATAAAATCGGCAATGCCTAGGTGAGGGATTTCAAAAAAGTCAAACAATTGATTGGCAAACATTTGTGCGAAAGTATAATCAGATTCATGCCAACTTCTATCAATGCCTTGAAAGTTCAGTGCAATCGGGAAATAGGTATCGGAACTGTTTAACCGTTCCATCAAAAAATGTAGCGTAGTCGTCTTTCCATATTGGCGTGGGCGATTGATGGTGAAGTATTCTCCAAATTCTATCAATTCCATCACCTCTGATAACTTATTGTTGTTATCCATCATGTAATGCTGTTCAGGATAGCAGATTCCTGTCACATTGAATTTTTTCTTCATTGCTTTTATCTTTTCCTACAAATATACAATATTCTCTCCTACTCCATTCAACGATTGAAGTAGCTCCCTTTTTTATCCCTATATTTGTCCTCCAAAAAAATCAACAATAAAATCCAATCAAACAATATGTACGACAAACTACTATCTCCTCTTGACCTCGGTTTTACGACATTGAAGAATCGGGTATTGATGGGTTCGATGCACACCAATTTGGAGGAAATCAAAGGCGGATTGGAGCGAGCCGCTGTTTTTTATGCAGAACGTGCCAAAGGGCAAGTTGGGCTGATTGTAACAGGCGGAATTGCTCCGAATTTGGAGGGAGCAGTGAGTTTCCATGCTTCAAAATTGACGACTATGGAAGAGGTCGAAGCGCACAAAGTGATTCCAGCAGCAGTTCACAAAGAAGGCGGCAAGATTTGTATGCAGATTTTGCACAGTGGTCGCTACGCCTATCACAACAAAGGAGTTGCGCCTTCGGCAGTGCGTGCGCCTATCAATCCTTTTACGCCAAAGGCTTTGAGTAGTGAGGAAATCGAACAGACAATTGAAGACTATGTACACTGTGCAGCAATGGCACAGTTGGCAGGTTATGATGGGGTAGAAGTGATGGGTTCGGAGGGTTATTTTATCAATCAATTCATTGTGCAGCGTACCAATCGCCGAACGGATGAATGGGGTGGCAGCTACGAAAATCGCATCAAATTGCCGATTGAGATTGTGCGCCGTACCAGAGAACGAGTGGGCGAAAACTTCATCATTATTTACCGCCTTTCGATGTTGGATTTGGTAGAAGGAGGCAGCACTTGGGAGGAAGTGGTGCAACTGGCGAAAGCGATTGAAGCGGCTGGTGCAACGATTATCAACACGGGCATCGGTTGGCACGAAGCGAGAGTCCCAACGATTGGTACGGTTGTACCGAAAGGTGGTTTTGCGTGGGTGACGAAGCGCATGATGGGTGAGGTGAACATTCCTTTGGTGGCTACGAACCGCATCAACATGCCCGATGTGGCAGAGCAGATTTTGGAGGAGGGTTGTGCGGATATGGTGTCGATGGCTCGCCCGTTTTTGGCGGATGAAAATCTGGTTCTCAAAGCAATGGAAAATCGAGCGCACGAAATCAATACCTGCATTGCCTGCAATCAGGCCTGTTTGGATCATACCTTCAATGGTCAATTGACTTCTTGTTTGGTGAATCCTCGTGCCTGTCACGAAACGGAATTGAACTTTGAGCCGACTGCGAATCCCAAAAAAATTGCAGTAGTCGGTGCTGGACCTGCGGGTTTGGCGGCAGCTACAATTGCAGCAGAGAGAGGGCATGAGGTGTATTTGTTTGAAGCGGCAAGCGAGATTGGCGGTCAGTTCAACATGGCGAAAGTGATTCCTGGGAAAGAGGAATATGCAGAAACGATTCGCTACTACGATGCGATGATTCAAAAACATGGAGTTGAGTTGAAGTTGAATCACCGAGTGAGTGCGGAGGAATTGAAGGAAGGAAACTACGATGAAATCATTTTAGCGACAGGCGTTTTACCTCGAAAATTGACTTTTGAAGGTATTGACCATCCCAAAGTATTGAATTACGCAGAGGTATTGTACGACAAAAAAACTGTGGGTAAAAGTGTGGCGATTGTAGGAGCTGGTGGTATTGGCTTCGATGTGGCGGAGTTTTTGGCACATGAGGGTAAATTGCCAAGCCTTGACACTGAGCTGTATATGGAAGAATGGGGCGTGGATATGGACTACAAAACGGCGGGTTCTTTGGAAGTGCCAAAGCCTTCTCCTTCTGCTAGAGAGATTTTCCTCCTCAAACGCTCGAAAGGCAAACATGGCAAGGATTTGGGTCGAACAACTGGATGGATTCATCGTGCGAGTCTGCAAATGAAGCGGGTGAATATGTTGGCGAATGTGACTTATCACAAAGTGGATGATGTGGGTTTGCATATTTCGGTGATGGATGAATACCGAGTTTTGGAGGTCGACAACGTGGTGATTTGTGCGGGTCAAGTGCCTTTGCGGAATTTGTACGATGTTTTGAAGGAAAGCGGTCAGGCGGTGCATTTGATTGGAGGAGCGAATGTGGCGGCAGAATTAGATGCGAAGAAGGCGATTAAGGAGGCTAGTTATTTGGTGGCTACTTTGTAGATTGAACGCAGAGGTTTTTGCTTGTGTAGTTTTGAAGTTTGAACGGAGATATAAAGCGTTTTTTTATGTTAAAAATTCGCAAATAATGGTTTAAAATGTTAATTTTGGTAAATATGATGAAGCACAAACACCCAATCGTAGAAAAACGCAAAATTTTGATCTATTCTTCAATCAGGCTGCAAAAGCTTATGAGCATTGAATTTAAACTTTTCAGTTTCAGGGGTGTTTGTGCTTTGTTTATTTATTTTATCATTTCCCAAAATAACGTAAAATTATGCGAATTATTTATTTATTGATGGTGGCACTCATTGGTTTTGCTGCCTGTACCAACTCGGCTGAACAAGCGAATAACAACGATACGAAAGCTCCTGAAACAGAAGCTAAAACTGCAGAAAATACGTCTGAAACACGAACAGTAAGCAATGCTCCAGATGCAATTCAACAATTGGAATTGGGTGATAAATTGCCGATGGATGATGTGGCTATGATGGATATTTCGGGTGGAAAGATTGCTCCAAAAGAGGCTGCAATGGAAAATGGTTTGCTGATAACATTCTCCTGCAATACTTGCCCTTATGTAGTGGCTTGGGCAGATAGATATGTGGCGGCTGCCAACCATGCTTTGAGCAAAAAAGTGGGCGTTTATACGGTGAATTCCAATGAAGCCCAACGAAAAGACGATGACTCTTATGATGCGATGAAAACCTATGCAGACGAGAATGGCTACAAGTTTTCGTATGTAGTGGATGAAAATGCTGCTTTTGCGAATGCTTGTGGTGCAACCAAAACGCCCGATGTATTTTTGTTCAATAACAAAATGGAATTGGTCTATAAAGGTGCCATTGACGACAGCCCGAAAGATGCTTCAACAGTGGAAGTGCCTTACCTCAAAAATGCAGTGGACAACATGATTGAAGGTAAACCAATCGATCCAGGTACGACCAAATCTATTGGTTGTAGCATCAAACGAATCAAGGCTTAATCGCAGATTTTGTAGATTTCGCTGATTAATGTGGATTTTGCAGATTTATAAATAAAATGCTCAATTGTTCTATCAAAACAATTGAGCATTTTGCTTTATAAATCAGTTGTTAGTTACCATTCACAAATCACAAATCACAAATCACAAATCACAAATCACAAATCACAAATCACCAATTACTAACTCAATACATCAACATCTTCTTAGTAATTACTTCACTATCCGTTCTCAATTGCACAAAATAAATGCCCGATTGGAGGGTGCTGCCATTGAAGTGAAGGCGGTAAGCTTCTCCCGCATTGGCTTGTTTGTCAAACAAACTGGTGATTTCTTGTCCATTTACATCATACACCAACACTTCTGCAAAAGTATCCGCAGTGCTTAAAAACTCAATATTGGTCGAGTAGGTGAAAGGATTGGGGAAAACTACAACATTGGTCATGTCCTCTGCCACAGCTTTGTTTCTACCTGCACGTGCTCTGCTTCTACCTCCCAAACGGTTGATGTAGGCATTGGCAGTGGTGAAAAAACCAGGATTGCTGCTATCGCTTACTTCAATATCATAACTGCCACCTGCTAAGTTGGACAAGGTAAAGCAACCAGAATCATCGACTTCTGTAACGATTTCGCCATTAGAAGCTTGGATAAGATAGGGTCTTGCGCCTCCTTCAATGCAAAACGTTGCAGTACCGTCGTTTTGTGCAACTCCGCTTTCTGGAGTGATTTGAATGTCATAAACATCCAACAATCCACCTTCATTACCATTTACATTTGGCTGAGGGTCATTGGTGAAAATACCAATTTGCCCTTTTGAATCAGTAGCTGTCACTTTCCAGTAGCTGCTGCCCAAATAAACAACCCTGAATATTCCTGGAGCTATTTCATTCCAAAATACCGTTCCATCGGTGTCCCATTGGTAGGTGTAAGGTGCTTGTCCGCCAACAAACTGAAACCCGACAACCGTATTATCGGTTGCATTGCCTTCGGTTTGGGGAGCAACAATAGACAACACTTCTGCCGTTACTCGTACACAAGTTTTGAGTGAAAAGGCCAAGTCCGAAGGAGTAGTAAAGTGTTCATTTATAATACAGTTATCCGTACCATCTACCCATACATTTTTACATTGCTCATAGATATTATCTAAGTAGGCTGCTGAATTCATTCGAGGTTTTCCTGGTGAAGATTGCACCCAAAACCAGTTGCCACATTCATTTCGCATAATCGGGAAAACAGACAACCAATATCTACCCGTTTCTACAATTGGTGGATTGTCAAATATCAGTTCAAAATTGGGACTGTTGGTGTTGATAATACTCGGAACTTCTTCTCGCCAAAGCAATTCACCAGGTAAGCCATCTTTATCGGCATAAACCTCCGCAACTACCGCTTCTACTACGGATTTTTCACAATTGCCTTGAAAATTGAGAATTGAAAAAACACCCTCTACACTTGCAGCATCAATCATCCACGTCATGCCTTCAGGTACTTCAAAATCATCGGCAGCTTTGAAGGATTTTCCCTGAGCAAACAACACAAATTGTTGGGAAAGCAGGAATGCCCTTCCGTCAAAAGGATTGGGAAATGCAGCAGGTTGATGGGAAAGGTTTTCATAGGTACACTGGGCGGATATTTTCAAGTTACTACACAAAACTAAGTAGCAGATACTTAGTAAAAGTATGGCTTTTTTCATGGTTTTAAATATTTAAGGATTGGTAAATTAGAGAGAATAGGCGAGAAAAATTACAATTATGTGACAAATTTAAAATAAAATGAAACCTTTGTTGCGTTTTTCCGTAGCTTTATTACAAACCTTGCATATAGATAGTCGTCAAGTGTGCTGTAAGCAGTTCACTGTCTATTAAATACAAAACGCCCTTTATCTAAAAAGACAAAGGGCGTTTCCATTCTTGTGTAGCAAATTGATGGAATCAGAAAGGAATATTCTCAAATTTACCGTTAGAAACAGCTACTTCTATTCCATCTGCATCTTGACAAGTAAACGAAAAAGTACCTGAAACCAATCGATTTGTCATATCGAACTTAGAGAAAGTGACTGTGCCTGTTTGAGCAATACAATCACCATTGATACCCGTTCCTGTAATGAATGCGGTATTCGTAATCATGTCAAAGTTGCCTGAGCGGGTAGTAAATTCTTCGCTATAAGTGATGGTAATAGTGAAGTCATTTCCTATACCATCACTATCCAAGCCTGAAATAGTCAGTGTTTCATTTACAATATCACCGCCAGCCTCTTTTGCAGACCAAGCAGTGCCGTTCACCTCTGCTTCAAAAACGGCATTGATTACAGGAGTTGTAGGTTGGTCGGGACAAGCAGCAGGACAAGGCCCACCACAATCCACCCCCAATTCTTCGCCGTTTTGAATACCATCCGTACAGGTACGCATATAAGCACAATTGGGACAAGGTCCACCACAATCAATGCCTGTTTCACCTTGATTTTGTTTGCCATCTTCACAAGAAAAACTATCATCGCCACAACCGTTCATGACCAAAAGACTACCGATTAGTAGAGTGAAAATTAAGATGTTAAGTTTCATTATTTTTTGTTTATTGAAGATTGATATTGAAGGATTAATATTGAATATCCAAATTCAAACGTTCTTGCATTTCCTTCAAAGCAGGATTTTCTTCTACCATTTTTTTGAAGCGGTCAATAGGAGAATACAATTTATTAGAAGTTTGTTCTTCTACCTTGCTTTTGTCCACTTCAATGTTAATGGTCAAGTCTGTTTCACCCAATCGTTGTTTTAAGAAATTCAAGAAGTTGTAGTTTTGTGCTTCAACAATTCCCTGTTGGGTAATGCCTGCAACGGTAACGAGTATTTCTTGCCCCTTCAGTTCGGGTTGTATGCCTCTGAAAAGCCCCTTACTACTTTCGGTATCTAACTGTTCGGCAAAAGACAACCAAATATTTTGGATGGTTTTGGTGGAAAGTTCTAATTTTGGGGCAGAGGCTCTTGCTTTGGCTATTTTTTCCTCTTCTTCCTTTTTGCGTCTTTCCTCTTCAATAGCTTCTTGCTTCTTTTGTTTTTTTAAGCCTGCCAATGAACCTGTAATAGAAGTACCTTTTTTCGATTTTAGAGCAGCCAGTTTTTCACTCATGCTCAATTTATCAGCAGTTGGCTCTTCAGTCTTTGGCATTGAAGGAACTGTTTGATAGGCAGTCTGAGGTTCTTCTACTTTCGGAGGAGTTGTAGGCGAAACCGTTGTTGTATTTGCAGCTACATTTGAAGGGGGCGAATTTGAATTTGTGCTTAAATTTGAGTTTTGAGGTTGGATTTGCGTTTGAACTTTGATTTCTCCCAAAGTTGTATTTTGAATTCGTGCTTGCGTTCTTGGCGCAGCCGAAAGATGTGTTACTGTTTTGGCTTCTTTCGACAAATCAATTGCAGCCATGAGGTAGCACATTTTCATCAAGCACAATTCTACTTGCAATCGCTTGTTTTTGGCAGCCTTGTAATTGATTTCACATTGATTGGCAATGTTTAAGGCCGTCAATAAAAACGAACCAGAGGTAATATTGGCTTGTTGGGCATAGCGATTTTTGAGATTGTCTGTCACCTCCAATAGCTGCACCGTTTGAGGGTCTTTGCAGACCAGTACATCTCGAAAATGACTCGCCAATCCACTGATAAAAATATCTCCATCGAAGCCTTTTTGCAGTATTTCGTTGTACAATACCAATGCAGTTGAATGGTCTTGTGATAATAGTGCATCGGTTATTTGAAAGTAATAATCATAGTCGAGTACGTTGAGTGTATGTAGGATTTTTTGGTATTCGATTTTGCCTTCTGCAAAACTCGCTACTCGGTCAAAAATCGAAAGTGCATCCCGCAAAGCTCCGTCCGCTTTTTGGGCAATAATATGGAGTGCATCTTGTTCTGCTTCAATGCCTTTGTCTTCACAAATAGATTGAAGATGCTCAACCGTATCACTGACCTTGATGCGTGAAAAATCGAAAATTTGACAGCGGGACAAAATCGTTGGCAAAATTTTGTGTTTTTCGGTGGTCGCCAAAATGAAAATCGCATAGGGTGGCGGTTCTTCCAAGGTCTTCAAAAACGCATTGAAGGCAGCTTGTGAAAGCATGTGTACCTCGTCAATGATATAGACTTTGTATTTGCCTGCTTGTGGCGCAAAACGCACTTGTTCAATGAGGTTACGAATGTCGTCCACCGAATTGTTGGAGGCCGCATCCAACTCAAATATATTGAAGGAAGCAGATTCATTGAAGGAAGTACAGGATGCACAAGTGCCGCACGGCTCTGTGTCTTCAGTGACGTTTTTGCAGTTGATGACCTTTGCCAAAATCCTTGCACAAGTCGTTTTGCCGACCCCTCTTGGGCCACAAAACAAGAAGGATTGCGCCAACTTGTCGTTTTTGAGGGCGTTCTTCAAGGTTGTAGTGACGGAGGATTGTCCGACTACTTCTTTGAATTTTTGAGGGCGGTATTTTCGTGCTGATACTACAAAAGCCATATTTGCTAAATGAAAATTAAAATGAAAATGAAGAGCAATTAAAAACCATGGAATATTTTTTGAAACTCCTCGATTACAATGCCTACAAAGATATTCAATTGCAGGCCATTATTGTAGTTTTTTGAAAGGAAATCACAAAAGTTCAAATTCAAACTCAAAGCTCAAATTCAAAGAATATGGCTTACTTTTGAACTTTTCCTATTACAATTGGTGTTTGCTTCAAAGTCTGTTAAGAGTCAAAAAAAGGATATACCACAAATTTGAAACACTTGAAAATCAGATTTTTCATTTCAATTTTGATTTTCATTTTAATTGTTTCCTTATCTTAGCAGTTCATTTTCTTATTTTTATATCAAACACATTTCATATTGAAAGGAAGAGTTTTAAAATCAATGGGTAAATGGTACATCGTTCAGCCCGAAAATCAAGATTTACCCGCTATTGAATGTCAAATAAAGGGCAAAATACGTTTGGATGAATTGAAAACAACCAATCCTATTGCAGTCGGTGATTGGGTTGAAATGGAAGAAGGTACAGGAATGATTTCTTCTATTTATGAGCGAGAAAACTACATCATTCGTCAATCTCCTCGTCATTATTGGCAGCGTCAAATCATTGCTGCCAATCTCGACCAGGCCTTGTTGGTCTTGACCTTCTCCAATCCTCGAACATCGCTGGGTTTTGTGGACCGTTTTTTGGTGACAGCCGAAATGTATGGTGTGCCTACTGTATTGGTATTCAATAAACAAGATGCTTATACGGAGGAGGATATGGAGAAGTACGAAGAAGCAAAGGTGACTTATGAAAACTTGGGTTATACCTGTATTCTGGTTTCTGCTGAAACGGGTTTTCAACTGGAAAAATTGGAGGCGCAAATGAAGGGCAAGGTGAGTTTGGTGACGGGGCATTCGGGCGTGGGTAAATCCACGATTATCAATCACTTTATGCCTGACTTGGAGCTTTCGACCAACACCATATCGAAATTTAGCGGCAAAGGAAAACACACCACAACTTTTGCTACGATGCACGAATTGGGTGAAGATACTTACCTGATTGATACGCCTGGTATCAAGGAGTTTGGCTTGGTTTATACGGAGATTGAAGAAGTAGCTGGTTATTTCCGAGAGTTTAAACCTTTGCTGAACCAATGTCGTTTTAACAATTGTCTGCACCGCAATGAACCAAAATGTGCGGTGAAAGAGGCTGTCGTCAATGACGAAATTGCCATGTCTCGCTATTCCAACTATTTACACATTCTGGACAATATTGAAGAAATAGATTATTGGGAGCGGAATAAGTAAATGGCTGAATGATTGGATTGCTATATTGCTTTGGTAGTTCAACAATATAACCATGTAGCAATTCAACCATTCAACAATATAAGCATTTTAAAAAGATGACTTTACACATCAAAAACATGGTTTGCCCTCGCTGCATTCGAGTAGTGCGAGAGGAATTGCTTCAATTGGGATTGGAGGTGGGAACAGTCAGTCTGGGTGAGGCTGAAGTGAAAGCTCCGAAGGGACAAATGTTGGATGTGCATTTGATTGGTAATACATTGCAGGAGAATGGGTTTGAGTTGGTGAAGGATAGAAATACACAATTGGTGGAAGATGTCAAACGCACGATTATTGACATCGTTCACCACGCCAAACAATTCAATCTTTCTGTCAAAAACTCCGATTATATTGCCGAAAAAGTGGGCTTGTCTTACAGCAGCTTGAGTCGCTTGTTCTCGAAACAAGAAGGCCTCACCATCGAAAAATACATCATTCTCCAAAAAATCGAAAAGGTCAAGGAACTACTCGAATACGAAGAATTGACTTTGAGCCAAATTGCAGATAAATTGGGCTATAGCAGTGTTCAACACCTTTCTAATCAGTTTCGCAAAGAGGTAGGAATGTCGGTAAGTGCTTACAAGGAATCACCCGAATCTTTGCGGAAGTCTATTTCGGATGTGTAGGGAAATTTGATGAGAAATTTAGCGTTCTTGTAAATACAATTTTTCTCCTTCAAAAAAACACCAAACCCATGACACGAGTAATCAGGCAGTTACCATTTTCACTAACCAAACTACTGCTGTTACTGACCGCTTTCTTTTTCTCAACCTTCAATTTATCCGCACAAGAACCCAATCCCCCCAAAAAAATCTCCATTGAAGAACTTCAAAAAGACCTAACTTTTCTGAAAAAAGCGTTAGAAGACATTCATCCTGGAATGTATTATTTTACCGACAAAGAAACCTACAATCAACTGTATGACAGCATTTATCAATCTCTCCAAACACCACTTTCCAGAGTAGATTTTCGAGAAAAAATTGCTCCGCTTATCCTTCAGCTTCAATGCGGACATACCCGCCTGTTGGCTTCCCATAAGGACGATAAGAAAAAACCTAAAAAATATTTTCCGCTGCAATTGAGGCAGATTGAAGGAAAAGTCTTGGTCAATAAAAACTATGGGGAAGATACAAGTATGATTTTCAAAGGAGTCGAAATTTTGGCAATCAACGGTATGCCGATTGACAGTATTCTCCAACTTTTTTACCGCAATACAACCCGTGGCTCGGACGGTGACAATGAAACGGGTAAACAATTCTACAACTTACGTTTTTTTACCAGTAGATTTGCAGAATGGTTTGGACGACCCGATAGTTTTCAAATCGAATATTTAACACCTAAAACAACTGATTATCAAACTATTTCAATAGCGGCTCTTACTTCAAAAGTTATGGCGCAAAACTACAAAACTCATTTTGGCAAACCACCCCAAAATATTAGCTTGGAGTGGCTCAATGATGAAACTGCTGTATTGAAAATTCGGTCTTTTGTGGATTTGGATAGCGATTACGGCTTAAATTTTTGGGGTCAAGTGCGGGCTTATTTTCGGGAAATCAAGCAATTAGAAGCTGAACATCTCATCATTGATGTACGGGGCAATGGCGGAGGAGCATTGAAGAACAGCTTCAAATTGATGCAATATTTGGAAACCGAACCTTTTAGTGTCAACAAAGCCTTGCTTGCCAAAGCAAAAGCAGTTTCTAATGTGGGTTTTCGGGAAAAACTGATGTTGGGATTTAGCTTTAAACGCACCGATAGCACCTATATTTCGAGCAAAAGTTTCACCCAAATTCGCCAACCCAAACAAAAGTTGGGCTACAAAAGAAAAGTTTATTTGTTGATAGATGGAGGTTCTTACTCTGCTTCTGCGCTTTTTGCTGCACATTTGCATTCCAAAAATCGGGCGACTATTGTAGGCGAAGAAAGTGGAGGTAATTATTATCTCGCTTTTGCAGGTTTTTGGACGGTCAAAACATTGCCTCACTCCAAAATCAGCGTGCGTATTCCGTTGATTAGATTGGAGTATGATGTGGAGTCGGATGTTCCCTTCAATAAAGGCGTACCTCCAAATATTGGAGTAACACAAACGTACAGTGATTTTTTGGAAGGAAAAGATACGCAATTGGAGGCGGTTTTGGATTTGATTGAAAGTGAGAAATGACAAAATAGAGAACAAAAAGCCATACAACAATAAGACAATTCAGCAGTAAAACAATAAAAAAATGTCCTCAACTTTTGAACAATTTAAGTTTACCCGTCAATTTCTCAATGCCATTGAAGATGCGGGCTTTAGCGAACCTACACCCATACAATTGAAGGCAATCCCTGCGGTCAAATCAGGCGAAAATGTGATTGGAATTGCGCCTACGGGAACGGGAAAAACGGCGGCGTATTTGTTGCCGATGCTGATTCAAATCAAATATGCGGAAGGTGAACAGCCGAGAGCTTTGGTTTTGGCACCTACTCGTGAGCTTTGTATGCAGATTGAAGATAGAGCCAAAATGCTGTCGAAATACACCAATATCCGAACGATTGCATTGTATGGTGGGGTGGGTAAAAAGCAGCAAATTGAAGAATGGGAAGCAAAGGGTGGTGCTGATATTGTGGTGGCTACGCCTGGACGTTTGATGGATATGTATAAGTTGAAGTTTTTGGAGTTTAAGAAAATCAAGTGGGTGGTGATTGATGAAGCTGACCGAATGATGGATATGGGTTTTATGCCACAAATTCGAAAAATTCAGGAGGTGCTGCCCAACAAACGCCAAAATTTGCTTTTTTCGGCTACCTATCCGCCCAAAGTGGAGAAGATGGCGGACGAATTTATTGACTATGCGATTCGCATTGAAGTAGCTCCACAAGCGACTACGGTTGAAACGGTTACGCTACGGGTGTATGAGATTCCGAACTTCAAAACCAAGTTGAATTATTTGCTGTGGATGTTGGAGGATGAGGAGCGGTACAATCGGGTGATGGTATTTGTGCGAACCAAACAGGCGGCTTCCAATATTACGAAATATTTGGAGCGAAAAATGGAGGATAGAGTGCGGGTGATTCACGCCAATAAAGACCAAAATGCCCGTATCAATGCGATGAATGAATTTAAGGAAGGTAATCTTCGGGTTTTGGTGGCAACGGATGTGGCTTCAAGGGGGATTGATGTGACGATGGTAAGCCATGTGATTAACTTTGATGTACCTGTTGTGTATGAAGATTTTGTGCATCGAGTTGGGCGAACAGGTCGGGCGCAAAATGAGGGTACTGCCATCACTTTCATGACTCCTGCCGAAAAATACCACCTCCGAAAAATCCAAAAACTCATCAAACAGCAAATTCCTATTTTTACGCTTCCACACGATTTGAAGATTGAAGAAACGCCCAAAGAGGAAGCGCAGGACATGGCTCGTGAAATTGACCACCAAAAACGAAAGGAGAACCCCGACTTCAAAGGGGCTTTTCATGAGAAAAAATGGATGCTGCAACAGGGAAAAGGTGGCAAATTGTATAAGGGGAAGGATAAGCCTAAAGAGAAAATCAAAGATAAGGAGAAAGACAAGGGTAAAGGGAAATTTGGTAAAAATAGTAGTAGCCATAAATTGAAGGGCGGAGCAAAAAATCGCAAAGGGAAAAAATGGGATTAAAATTATAAAAATTAAGATAGTACAATATGCAAACCGTTGAAGAATTATCGAATTTACTGAATTTAGAACGCTTGGATGCCAACCTGTTTCGGGGCAATAACTACCAAACTCCGTGGGGTATTGTGTTTGGTGGTCAGGTGTTGGCGCAGTCCTTGAACGCTGCTCGGCGAACCGTTCCCGAAGATAGATGTGTTCATTCGATGCACGCTTATTTCATTTTGCCAGGTGATTTGAGTCTGCCGATTATCTATGATGTGGACAGGATTAGAGATGGCGGAAGTTTTACGACTCGTCGGGTCGTTGCCATCCAAAAAGGTCGCCCGATTTTCAACATGGCTGCCTCGTTTCAGCTCAATCAAGAGGGGCTGGACCATCAAATCACCATGCCAAACGTACCACCTCCCGAAGCTTTATTGACAGATATAGAGCTTTCGGAAACTTGGAAAGAGGAAGCTCCCGAAGCCTACAAACGCTATCAAACGCCCCGTCCTATTGAGTTTCGTCCCGTAGAACGTTTTCACCCTCTCGACAAAAGAAAACACGAGCCGTTTCGCCATGTTTGGATGCGGGCTACAGGTTCGATGTTGGATTTGAAAGCTTTGCACTGCGAAGCATTGGCCTATGCTTCTGACTACAATCTGTTGGGCACTTCGGTTTTGCCGCATCGAGATGTGGTAAATGATACTGAACTCCAATTTGCAAGTATTGACCACGCCATGTGGTTCCATCGGGATTTTCGGATGGACGAATGGCTCTTGTATGCTTTGGATAGCCCAAGTGCTTCGGGTACAAGGGGTTTTAACCGTGGCAATATCTTTACAAAAGATGGTACATTGGTGGCGTCGGTAGTGCAAGAGGGATTGATTCGGAAACGGCGGAAGAAGTAGGGTTATTGGACAATCGCTTTGAATTCTCCTACAATGGGATAATTGCCATAAAATTTTCCTTGAATGACATTGCCCGGATTCTGTCCAAATTCGGTTATTTCCAATAGTACCTCATATTCTGAAAAAACATCGTAATCAAATAAAGATAAAGTTGTTTGCGGATATATCCCAACGCCTACTACATTTTCTGTGAGTATTTCGGCAAAACTATAGTAATTATAAGTCCATCCTTTAACCGACAAGTTGTTTTCGTCATCCACATTCGCTTCTAAACTAAATGAACAGTCTGTTTCGAAGCCATTTATAGTGATGTAAAAATAGGTTTCCAATTCATCGCAAACCGCTAAAGGACTCAACGCAATAGGCGTATCTGAAAAGTCAATGGGTACGGGGAAACTTGTTCTTTTATTCTTGGAGTCTATGATGCTGAGTTTGCCTTGAGTTGCCTCACATACATTTGCCACAAATTCAAAAGTGCCATTTTCCTGCAAAGGGTAGAAAGAAGAAACAATACTATTCAATTCAAATTTGACATCTCCATTTTCAACAGCATTTCCGTCACAATCCACACCAGAGCCACTGACCGTCACAAAATTACTGTCTGCGGACTGCACTACAATTGTTTCCAATTCAGTATCGCTTGCATAAGGGCCCAATTCTTCTTCCCACAAAATTTCTCCACACACACTTAAAATAGAAAGCGTAAAAGCCGTATTTGCAGGGAAATTATAAAACTCAAATTCGCCACTATCGTCCAAAAAACCACCTACTTGTGCTATTCCTTCAATGTCGACCAAGACCTCCAAATAAGGAATTTCCATATCTTCTTCATTCATTCTGACAAAAACTTTCCCTCTAACCGAAATAGGATTTGTTTTTATATCCACATTCCAAGAACTAAAATGCCCAACTTCTCCCACATAAAAACCATTCTCCAATGCTGCAGTACCTTCCTCTACCCATGTTCCCAAATTTTCGTCAAACGACCAAAGCGGAATCGTTGGAGGAGCTTGGTTTAAAATTTCGGCAGGAACGGGAAAAGAAAGCGTGGTAGATATTCCTTCTTTGAGCTGCAATTCCTTCCCATTTCCTGCCAATAATTCCACATTCAGCATCCCAAAAGTGCCCAAAGCTACGGGTTTACCCTCTTTGTCTATCCCACTCAAATCTCCTACCATTCTGGAGGCCAAATCCTCGGCAGTTGGATCAATCCAAGACATCACAACCTCTACATCTCCTGTATAGTCTTCGCCATTTTCATATCGAACACTGTTGGCGTTTAGTTGCACTTTTGCAGAACTCGAAACATCTTGCAGTGTTCCGCCTTCGATTGCAGAAATCGAACCAATGATGTTTTTATCCAAGAGTTTGATTTTGGTGTAGTTGTAGCTATTTTTGGTCAAACTCATTTTGCGAAAAGCATCAAACATTCCAGATTGCGCCACTTTCAGTAAAGCACCTTCTTTCAAGACCATGACATTGGAGTAGAGGAAATTTCCTTGTGCATCCGTTGTTGTGGTTTTGATGCCTCTTATTGTTTGCAGTGAAACTTCACTGTTCGCTACGGGATTGTCGTTTTCATCCACCACCAAGCCAAAAATGCTAGTCACCACTATTTCGCGGGAAGTCGGTGTGGTGAAAGGTTCTGTGCCATTGAGCGGAGTCAAGGGTGTGTCAATGAAGTTCTGCTCTTTGAGGCAAGAATGGAAAATTGCAGTTGTGCTGATGAAAAGGAGGAGGAAAAGGAGTGTTTTTGAAGTAAAGGCGAAAGAGTTCATAACTTGTGAGGTTTTGTATATTTAGAATGACAGCAATATACAAAATTATTTTGCAGTAACAAAACAATTTTATACCTTGTTATCGATTATGTCTATATTAAAGTTAAATCATTCATCTGATGTCGAAAATCATCAAAACCATAGGACAAATAGATAGAAAATGTAATAAATCTGATTTGATTGCATTAGCTCAACAACATGCAAGTGAAATTATGGCGAGCCCAAATTATGATTTATTGAAAGTGTATGTTGAGTTTAAGCGTTATGAGGTCTATTTAAAAACCCTCATTTGGGAAGTAAGAGGAGAAACTTTAAAAAGAGCAAAAGAAGAGGGGCGCAAGGATTTTGAATATGCAAGTGCAAGAGTAACACAAATCAAAATACGTAAATTTGATTATTCTATTGATGAGTATTGGGAAAATTTAAACAATGAAATAGAACGTTTGAAAGCCCTAAAGAAGGAAAGAGAAACCATGCTCAAAGCAATAAAAGGAGATTTCAAAGAAGTATTGGACGAAGAAACAGGAGAGATAATTAAAATTCCTGCTCCTTCTGTAGAATATACTGATTCTCTTAGAATAAAATTGTAAACAAAAAAAAGCCCATTGACGAAGAATTTTATTGTTTTTCTCCATCAATGAGCCATAAAATCTTTGTGTTATTGTTTGTTAGTCGGCGCAATGCAAAATCCACAGCATCACATTACAAATCATTTAGCAGCTGGTAAAGGCCTGTAATTTTAGGAGTTATCACAAATTCCGTTCTGCGGTTTTGCTGTCTGTTTTCTGGTGTCGAATTATCTATAATAGGATAAAACTCTCCATTTCCTACAGCCGACAAACGAGCAGGATTCACTTTTGAATCAGTCAGTTTTCGTACCACATTTACCGCACGAGCCACACTCAAATCCCAGTTATCTGCATATTTTTTGGTGCTAATAGGCACATTATCCGTATGCCCTTCCACATCTATATCCAAGCCTTGATTTTTTATAAAAATAGCAGCAATCGTTTCAATCATTTCGATTCCTTTTGCATCCAAATCTGCACTCCCACTTTTGTATAAAATTTGGTTGGGTAGAATGACATACAATTTACCGTTTTTTTCTTGAATCTGAATATCAGGATTTTGGCTATCTGCAAAAGCTTGTTCGATAGCAGCCTTCAATTTTTGAATCTTGTCATTGCTCTCTTTTATTTTTGCACGAATAGCATCCAATTCCGCATCTTTTCTTTGCAGTTCACCCTTCAATTGTTCATCTTTATTGGGTGTCTTGGGAGTAGTTTTCATCCGCATTTCAAGAGATTCCTTTTCAGACAACAAGGAATTGTACTTTTTCTTAGAAACGCAAGAACTAAAGGTCAGAATAACAGCAATAAGTCCGAAAACCAACGCATTGAATTTCATTTTTTGTTTTTTAAGGTTAAAAAAATCTAAAAGCGTAGTATAGACTAATGCCGAGATTAAAGGTAACACCACCTACTCCAAAATATTTGAGAAGATTTCACTACTTACAAAAATTCCCCAAAGAGCCTAAAAAAGTTCTTTGGGGAATGGTATATTTAATTGTAAATAAAGAGTTTACTGCTTATCAAAACCTTTCCTAAATCAATGTTCAATTTCCACTACCAATAAGCATCTGCGAAATCCTCTAATCCGAAAAATCTGCGATTTAGCTCACCACACTACCCTCTCCACCTTCGTCTCCAGCCCCAGCAAAAACCAATTTGCCATCTGAATTCGTAGCCATCAAAATCATTCCTTGACTCTCAATCCCTTTCAACTTTCGAGGCGCAAGATTGGCGAGCAACAAAACCTTTCGACCAATAATGTCTTCAGGTGCGTAATGTTCTGCAATACCCGAAACGACCGTTCTTTCCTCCAATCCAATATTGACCCTCAATTTCAGCAACTTATCCGCCTTCTTCACTTTTTCTGCCTCCAAAATCGTCCCTGTACGAATATCGAGTTTCGCAAAATCATCGTATTGAATCGTATCCTTCAAAGGCGTGTATGCAATTGAAGCAGTTTCTTCAACAACTTGCGCTGTTTCCGCTTCCTTCAATGCCTTGTTTTGACGCAATTTCTCCAATTGAAGTTCAATCGTTTCATCGTCAATTTTTGGGAACAAAAGAGAAGGTTTTGCAGTAATGTGACCTGCTTCAAGCGGATATTTACCCAACAAAACCGCCGAGCGTTGTGCTCCCGTCAGATTGAGCAAAGCCTGAATTTTGGGTGCAGAAAAAGGCAAAAACGGTTCGAGATAGACCGAAAGCCAAGTCACCAATTTCAGCGAATGCGCCAAAACCGCCGCAGTTTTGGCCTCGTCCGTTTTGATTAAATGCCACGGTTCATGGTCTTGCAAAAACTTGTTGCCGACAGCCGCCAAATTCATCACCACATCCAATGCCTTGCGGAACTCATATTGATGGATAAAACCGTCCAATTCTTTGGGCATTTCCTCCAATAATCGGTCAATTTCGTCCGCACCTTCGACTTCCGAATGACTTGCAGGAATAATGCCATCAAAATATTTGTGCAACAAGACCAAAGCACGGTTCACAAAATTACCCAACAAACCCACCAACTCTTTGTTGTTGCGCTCCTTGAAGTCCTGCCAAGTGAACTCACTGTCTTTCGTTTCGGGCATATTGACCGTCAAAACATAGCGCAATACATCCTCTTGACCAGGGAAATCTTCGAGGTATTCGTGCAACCAAACCGCCCAATTCCTTGAAGTCGACAATTTATCGCCCTCCAAATTCAAAAACTGATTTGCAGGTACATTCGTTGGCAATATGTATTCGCCAGCCGCATGAAGGATAATCGGGAAAATGATGCAGTGAAACACAATGTTGTCTTTCCCAATAAAATGCACCAATTTGGAGTCCGCATCTTGCCAATAGTCCTTCCAATCGTCTCGCAAAGCCTTTGTGGCAGAAATATAGCCAATCGGCGCATCCAACCACACATACAACACCTTGCCCTCTGCATTTGGCAAAGGAACCTTCACTCCCCAATCCAAATCACGGGTCATCGAACGTTCATACAAACCTCCTTCAATCCAAGAACGGCACTGCCCGAAAACGTGTTTTTTCCAAGATTCGGTTTCTTGTGCTTCTTCAATCCAGTTTTTCACCCAATCCTGAAAATCATTCATTGGCAAATACCAATGTGTTGTTTCCTTCAAAACAGGCGTTGATTCGCTCAAAGTAGATTTTGGGTCGATCAATTCCGTAGGACTCAAAGCCGAACCACATTTTTCGCATTGATCGCCATACGCTTCTTCGTACCCACATTTTGGGCAAGTGCCTTTGATGTAGCGGTCTGCCAAAAACTGTTGGTATTCTTCGTCGTAGTATTGCTCACTTGTTCTTTCGTTGAAAATACCTTTGTCGTAGAGGTTGGTGAAAATTTCTTGGGAAGTTTCGTGGTGAAGTTGGGCAGAAGTTCGGTGGTAAATATCGAAGTCAATCCCAAACTTTTCAAAGCTCTCTTTGATCATCGGATGGTATTTGTCCACAATATCTTGCGCTGTAATGCCTTCTTTTTTAGCCCTTAGCGTAATCGCTGCACCGTGTTCGTCCGAGCCACACACAAAACAAACGTCTGCTCCCGTCAAGCGCAAATAACGCACATAAATGTCGGAAGGGATATAGGCTCCTGCCAAATGTCCAATGTGCAAAGGCCCATTTGCATAAGGTAAAGCAGCCGTAATCAAATATCTTTTAGGATTTGAAGTCATTGTCTTTTCTTTTAATCTAACCAACTGCAAAAGTAAGCAATCGGCTTTAGAAATGAATGAATAAAATAAGGAAAGGGAATTTTGAAGTAAAGGATTCTACTTCAATCTGTTTATTGAAGAAAAGACATGAGAACGCCCAACAACTTCGCTGCAATGTTTTCTGCAAATGAAGTAAGCAAAGACTGCTTTTGTGGATATGTGAATTGTTGGGTCACGAAATTTTTATTTGTTTTTGAATGTGTTGGGTATAACTGTGATTCAGGGAGGAAAGTTCCCCTGCACTTCAAAAATAAGTTCCAAGGTCTTCAAAACAAGTTAATTAAAATCTCTCCGCCTCTCTATCTCTGCGTTCAAATACCAAAATCAGTTTTCGCAATCCATATTAATAAACATTACTTTAGACTTTGCATGATTTTTAATTATATTAACAATTTCAATGAAATAAATTGTTCTATCCACGTCTTTTCTAAGTATATTTGTAGTCACAACCGTATGTGTTTTGTACAAGCAGAACTCGAAGTACATACACACATTATTTGTGAAGGCGAAAAAAGTTGGATTCAATACAATCAGTTTGAACTTAGCGAAAATTGGCAACAATAAGTAGTCAGCCATATTTATCTTAACAATCAAAATTCTTTAAATAACTGTTTATCAGTGTGTTTTTTCATTTTAATTTACTGCTTACATTCAAATTCATTAAAAAATGACGACTTCAAAAACTACCTTACTACTATCCCTCTTATTGGTTTCTTTTTGCAGTTTTGCCCAAAGTCAAAACCAAAACCAAAAACTCTATTGGGGCTTTTCTACAGGCTTTGGAGGTGTCTCGACAACAATAGACAAGGAGGTCAACTTTTCTGATAAAATAGGATTTGCCATTCCAACCGAAGCAAACCTCAGCTACCATCTGAGTGATGCGTGGGCATTGCAATTGAGTGTAGGTTTTCACGCCAAACATTACCGAGTTTCAGCAGATAAATTTTATACAAACGACTTCCCAATACGCCCACAAGCCAACTTCTCCGAATGGCAGCCCAATTTGACCACTGGATTGAACGTAATCTTCCGCCAACCCTTCAATGCCCAGAAAAAAATGTATTGGGGAATGATGACGGGATATGGAATCAATTGGAAAAACGAAGGATGGGGAGGAAGGAGTTTATCAAGAAAAAATTGCGACAATATAATTTCCCTTCCTCCATTCAGTTTTGACCCTTCTGGATGCGAAAGAGCTTTGGAAGTCAATTATGATTTTAGCAATCAAGGGAGTCAATATTACCTATTCGGTTTGCTCACAGATTTTGTCTTACCTTCCCAAAAAACAGACAAGTCAAATATTTTGAGATTGGCAGTTGTCAATAGAACAGGCAGAGGGCTTCCGATGCCATTAACTGGCAACATCCTTTTTTATGAGGAAGGAGAACCTGTTGAAGATTTCGATTTTAGGAGCAATGGCTCTATGCTTTCTTTTGAAATAGGGTGGTTGATGGCTATTTAATCTTGAGGCACTTCAAAAGAATTATTAAAATTAAACCTATCAAGCCAATCGAAATACCATTGAAGGGCTTGATTTTGCTTTCTGCCATTTAAAATTCCGAAGTCTCAAATCACAGATTTTGTCAAAGAACCAAAATGAAAAGAAGATGTACTTCACGTTTTTTATTTTTTGATGAAGAATTTCTCTTTAGACAAGGAGAAAATTCAAATCCTTCTGTGGAGAGGAGAAATTCTTTTCATTGCCTTCTCATAACGCTCTATAGTTTATCAACAAATGATGAACAAAGCGTAACTTCTCTACTATGGAAGGATTAAAAATAAAAGGGTATAAATCAGGCTGCCCCATACTGCGATTAAGGCTATTGATTGCAAAAGTGAGCGATGCACAAGCTTCAATAATTCTATCAAAATCGGTTTGGTAATATGGATTAAAACCTGCTTGCATATTCATGGTTGATACCTTTTGCAGGTTGGGGTGCAGACTCAGACCAAAAGCATAAGCCGTTTCTAAAGTATCAATTAGGTGTAGGTAATGCGCCCATGTCTCTGCCCAATCTTCCCATGAATGGGCAGTTGCGTATTCACTAATATAACTATGCTGCCAAGAAGGAGAGGGGCCTTCTTTATAATATTTTTCTAAAGCCTCACCGTAATCTATACGTTCATCTCCAAATTTTTCCCGATATTCTGTCAAAATTTCTAGATTTGGTCGAACCAATACATCCCAATAGTAATGTCCAATTTCATGGCGAAAATGACCAATCAAAGTTCGATAAGGTTCATCCATTTTCTTACGCATATATTCTCGGTAGGCGGAATCGGCTTCTTCAATGTTCAAAGTAATGACACCATTGGCATGTCCTGTAAGTACGTTGGGTTCGTCTTCTGCTCTATTTTTATTAGACAAAAAATCAAATGCCAAGCCATTTTCAGGGTTATCCACTTTATTCTGTATGGGTAGTTCAAATCGCTGTAAGCTATAAACCAAACGATGTTTGGCTCTTTCTAACCGCTGCCATTTATCCAAGTCATCTGCATCTTGTGAATTTGGAATGACACGATTGATTTGGCAGGCTGTACACAATTCGTGCCTATGGTTGAGAGGTATCAACCAATTACAGGCATTGTAAGCAAAGTTGCCACAATATTGATAAAGGTCTGGTTTATCTGCGAAAAGCTGCCAACTATTTTTTTGGTTTGGATTCAAAGCATACATCTCAAATTCACCATCTAAGTATCCCAACCAATGTCCGCAGGATTCACAAAGCGTATTTTCAAAAAAAACAGGATGGTTGCAATTACTGCATTGAAATATTTTCATTTTTCACTTTTAATCGTTTCAAACAATTAAGTCATATCTTAGTTTAATTTTTCATTCATCAAATTTCACGGTATAACTCTGAGTATTTTGTAATTATTCAAAGGATAGCATCTTGTTCTTCAGGAGGGGGAGTTTTTTTAGACTTTGGACAGATTTAGAGTTATCAAATACTTGAAAAATACTTGAAAAATGCTTGTTTTCAAGTATTTGACAGTTAGTTTTTTGTGACTCAAACCATTATTTGGACTCTTGAACTTATGGGGTAATTTTCAAGAGTCCAAATAATGCTGCCTTAAATGGTTGGTTTAATCGTAACTGGTTCAATACCATACAAAATTTGTAATCACTAAACACAAATTTCGTCCAAAGTCTAAAGTTTTTATAAAATACGGAATATCACACAAAGTAAAAAGAAAAAGGTGTTGATAATTGAAGTAATTACCAACACCTAATTGCTATCATGACTTTAAGTTTGGGAATAATAAGGGATGTTATTACTCTTTCACTTTTCATCCTCCTAAAGACGGCTTTTTTTATCATCTGTCACCTTTTATGACAAAAAAAATAAATTTTCTTTTTGATTTGCACCTTCAAAATATTTGATTAAAATATATGTTATTTTTCAAATGTTTTTATGCTGGTTTTCCGCCTGCTTTGGTGAGAACTGCTATCATTTCGGTTCTGTGCAATATTTCTGCAAAATCAAGTGGGGTAATGTCTCTGAACTTAGCATTTACATTTGCACCTACTTCAATCAATATTATCAATGCTTCCAAATTATTAGTTGAAATGGCATGGGCAATCAGAGGAATCCCCAATATAGGAATATCTACACTGTCAATATCCATTGCCATATCTGATTGAAGTAGGCTCTTCAACATCACATTTTGGCGTTTTTTGATTAGAAAAGGGATGAGTTCTCCCACAGCTAATGCTGGTGTCACAGTCACTTTTGTATCAATTAATAACTGAAAAGCAAACTCATTGTTACAGTGTGCTGCAACGACCAATGGATTTCGGTAAGTAGTAGGATTGTAATCGTCCAAATCTACTTTTAGCGTTATTAACTCTTGAAGAATTCGGTGCTGATGCCTCAAGATGACTTTTCGCAATAGGAGGGCGTTGGTGGTATAAAGAGGTAGGTTTAAAGTTATCTTTATTTCATCAATACGGTTGTGTTGTTCTTCTTGCATGTATATTGGCAGTTGGTTTCTTATGAAAAAACGAAACTACAAATATTTGATTCATACCTCCAAAAAAAAGATGGTAGTCTATTGGTCAAAATATTGTTTCTTCAAATAGAAAAGCCGCCTATAGAAATGAATCAATAGGCGGCTCTTAAATCTAAACCTGAATTTGTCACTGAGATTTTCTTTGGTGGATTTATGGCTCAATGACCAATCTTGTACCAGGCTTTATATTTGTGTCTGCAAGTCCATTGCTTTTTTTGATTTGCTCCACTTTTGTATTGTACTTGCGTGCCAATCCATATAGGGTTTCTCCTTCTTTGACGGTGTGGGTAATTTTGCTTGAAGCATTTGGCTTTGGCGTTTCCTTTGTAGTAATTGCCTTTTCGTTTGTTGTACTGTTCTTTTTTTTCCAACTATTCAAAGCGGTGAATAGGTCTGCTTTAGCTTCCGTTTTAACTGTTTTTTTACTTGGTTTAGGAGTAACTTCTGCCACTGCTACGCTTTTCTCTGGTTTGGAAACAACCTTTGGCTTTACCTCTTCCTTTTTCTTTGGAGTTGGTTTAGTAGCAGCAATCGTATTTTTACTCGGTTCTGCTTCTTTTTTAACAACAGGTTTTGGTATTGTTTTTTTGACTTCTGCAATTGTAGTCTTTGTTGCAGTTTTCTTATTAGAAGCCACAACAACGGTCTTTACTACTTTTTTAGGTGCAACTGTTTTTGGTTCTGGTTTAGCAATAGAGGGTAGCTTAGCACTGGCAATTATCTTAGGACTGGATTTTTCTTCCGCTTTGGCTACTGTACTTTCAGTATCTGTTGTACTACTCCAACCATAAGTAGTGGTCATCATTGGTGTACGTCGTTTGATAGAGCTTAACAAACTTGGTTGTGATGGGCGATCGTTTATAAACCAAGTGGGATACAAATCTTCTTCATTCATCATGCCTTTCAATAAAAGTTGGTAATCACGCATAATGCGATCTAATTTCTCTTGTTGAAGTTGTTCTTTGCTTCTGTCAAAAGTATGGAGTTGGTATCTTTCTATGATGCGAATGAGGTGACTACCATATTGGGTATTGGTGGCATAACCTGCTTTGCCCAGACCTGTTGCCCATGAACGATAATCACTTGGTTTGTATCTAAATAGAAAAGAATAGCGGCTGTTATTTGCCAAAAAATTGGAGTGGTCTCGATAAGATGTTCCACCTGTGGTGTATTTTCTAAAGCACTCTAAGTCTTCATCGTCATTGGCATAAACTGTTTTTCCTGACCAACTGCTGTGGCATTTAATGCCAAAATGATTGTTTGCACTGCGGGCTAAATAGCTGTTGCCGTAAGCTGATTCTAGAATTCCTTGTGCTAAAGTAATACTTGCAGGAATACGAGTGCGTTGCATCTCGTTGATGGCAATGTTTTTATATTGGTTAATGTAGTGTAATACTGAAAATTTGGTTGGGGTACTCTTATTTGCAGAGAGAGTGGTGAAAGTCGCATCTATTACAAATAACAATACGACTAAGATTAAAAATTTGGTAAACCTACTCATAAGTGATATCTAAGTTTATTCAAAAAAAAATATGCAAAGTCTATGGGTTGATTTAGATATGGTCTTTTGATAAGTAATATTTAAATAATAGATTCGATATTGTTTTGTGGGTATTATTGAAGTGCATTTAGGTTTTGCAATGGATTAGTTTCAAAGAACTAAGATTATTTTTCAGCCATATTAAAAATAATTTCTACTATTTATTTTTTGATTATTATGGTTTAAACTCCTTAACAATTAGTTATAAAATAGTTTTTTGTATGACGTTTTTATGACACATTCCTTTTTTAGGAGCGCAAAGTTAGGGAAATATTTTTTTGTATAAAAAATTTACTTAGAAAACTTGACTATATGTTCCATAATTCCCACGATTTTTCTGCTTGAAGATAAAGCATTTCCATCCCATTTTTGAAGGCTGCACCTTTTAGCTTTCCTTTAATTAGAAAAATTGTTTTTTCGGGATTGTAAATCAAATCAAAAAATAAATGTTTTGGGCTTGCATATTGATAAGGAATGTCTGGAAAATCGTTTATGTTGGGTGACATTCCGAGAGGTGTTGTATGAATGATTAGGTGGTGGGTATTCATTATTTCTTCGTCTATTTCATCGTACTTCAATTGGTTTGCAGATGGATTTCGAGATACTAAGCGATAGGTGATACCTAGTCTTTTCAGTACATAGGTTACTGCTTTAGATGCTCCTCCTGTTCCGAGTACCAATGCTTTTTGGTGGTGTGGTTTCAATAGGGGCTGTAAGGAGGTTTCAAAACCATATGCATCTGTATTGAAGCCTATTTTTTTACCATCTTTGTCAATCCGAATAGTGTTAACTGCGCCTATGGCCTGTGCTTCGTTGCTAATTTCATCTAAAAAAGGAATTACGGCTTCTTTATAGGGAATGGTTACGTTTAGACCTTTTAAATAGGGGGTTTTATGAATTAAATTTTTTATTTCTGTTATATTTTGTAGAGGATAAGCATTGTAGCTTGCATCTTCAATTTCTTCTCTAAAGAACTTTTCATTGAAGTAGGTGGGCGAAAAAGTGTGGGATAATGGATATCCAATGAGTCCAAAAGTACGCATAGATGAATGTTTTAATGCTATTGTGTAGAAATGTGCTGCAAAGGTAATAAGGAAATCAAATAGTTAACCTAAGAGCCTTTGAAGCGTTGTTTATTTGAAGTTTATTTTCGAATTTTATTATTTTAGCCATTATGCGAAAGCCTTATTATAATTACTTGTTTTTAATTATTTTATATAGTTTATCAGTTGCTTTTTTTAGTAGTTGTACTGGATTGAAAACTTTGGGTGAGGGCGATGTACTTCACAATTCAACAAGTATTGTTTTCGATAGTACAGAGGTGATGAATAAAAAAATAAAGTTGAGCGATGACTTATATTTGCTTTCTCGTCCTATTCCTAATAGAAAGTTTTTAATTTTTCGCCCTAATTTGGCTTTTTATCATTTTGCTAGTAAATCTAAAAAGGAAAAAGGGTTTAGAGCGTGGCTCAAAAATCGATTTGGAGAAGCTCCTACGCTTTATGATACCTCTAAACTTCAGATTTCGACGATAAAAATGGAGAAGTACCTTAAAGATCAAGGCTATTTTGGCTCAAAAGTATCTCATGTTAGCACTTTTAAAAGAGATAGTACGCTGGCAGATGTTGTTTACCATGTTGAAAGTAATGGACAATATGTAATCAGTGAGGTAGAATTTCCAATTGCCGAAACGGGTGTGGGAAAAGTTGTGAAAGACAAAAGATCTTCTAGTGCATTGAAACTTGAGGAGCCTTATCAACTGTCCAATATAGTAGAGGAACGCAATCGGCTGACTTATGATATTAGAAATGCAGGCTATTATGATTTCAATAAAAATTATGTTTTTTTTGAAGTCGACAGTACATTGGGAGATTTGAATACAAAAATAAAAGTGAACATTGCTGAACCTTCCGACTCTACACAACACTACGATTATATCTACAATGATATTTTTGTGTTTCCCAATTATACTTTGGATAAGATGATTCCTCCCAGCGAAAACGATACTTTGTTGTATCGCTATTTTACATTTATCAATTCTAAAAACAATATCCAACCCAAACCGATTGACAAAAATACGCTTCTGAAGAAAGGGGTGTTATTTGCTCAAAAATCCCATGACTTTACGGTTAATCGCTTGATGTCTTTGGGGATTTTTAAGTTTATAAACATTAAGTATGAGCCTTTTGTGGATAGTATCACTGGACAGCATTATTTGGATAGTTACCTATATCTTACTCCAAGTGTTTGGCGACAATTGGGAGCAGATTTTGAAGTGAGTCATAAAAATGGTGTTGGAGATTTCTTAGGGATTTCTGGTAAATTTTCTTATACTAATAAAAATACTTTTCGTGGAGCAGAACGATTGGAACTGAGTTTGACGGGTGGTTTAGAAACACAATTGCAGGGTAAAGGAGGCTTGATTAACATTATTGACCTCAATCCTGCATTGGATTTGACTTTTCCGTGGTTTATCACACCTTTTAAGATTAAAAGCCCTTCGCAATACTACATCCCTTATACCCACTTAAATATCAATTACAATCTACAAAAACGACTGAATTTTTATAATTATAATGCTGCCAATATCAGTTTTGGATATAAATGGCAAGATAGCCCTAAAACTTGGCATGAAATCAACCCTATTGTGCTGTCATTGGTAGATTTGTCTAATACACAACCTGCATTTGACTCTCTTTTACTTGCCAATCCCCGCCTAAAAACGAGCTTTCAAGATATTGTTATCATGGGTTTGAACTACACCCATACCTACTCCAATCCCAGTTACAATGGCTCTGGAAACCTGCTTTATCACCGAATTACGGGCGATGTTTCTGGTAATTTGTTTAGGTTACTTGCAGGATTATTCAATAAAAATGGCACAAAACCTTATGAGTTTCTCAATGTGCCTGTCACGCAGTATGCTCGAATTGACGGTGATGTGAGATTTTTTAGAAATTTCTCAACGGGCAGTGTACTCGCCACTCGATTTGTTGGAGGAATAGGTGTTCCTTATAGCAATTCGGAAGTACTACCCTATATCAAGCAGTTTTTTATTGGTGGTACCAATAGCATTAGGGCTTATCGCTTTAGAACTTTGGGACCAGGAAGTTACATAAATACTGATGAAACTGCCAACAATCAAGTTGGCTTTTTTGACCAAGCGGGAGACATAAAATTGGAAATGAACATAGAGTACCGCTTTGACATGTTTTCATTTTTTAAAGGAGCATTTTTTGTAGATGCAGGAAATATCTGGCTGCTTGATTATGATCCAAATCGGCCAGGAGGCTGGATAAAGGAATCGAATCCCGACAATCCCTCCAAAGGGCAATTGAAGTTGGATAAAATACTGGATGAAATAGCCATTGGAGCAGGTTTTGGCTTACGACTGGATTTTGATTTTTTCTTGATTCGTTTTGACTTAGCAACACCTATTCATAGCCCTTTTCTACCCAAAGGAGAGCGTTGGACTTTTAAGGATTTTCGACCGCTATCCTCACAGTGGCGAAAAGACAACCTTCGTTTGAGTTTGGCCATTGGTTATCCGTTTTGATTTTAAACCTCAATTTTTTATATTTTGGATATTCAACAAACAACTACCCTAATTTGCAAGGATTTTGAACTTGATCTCCCTTTTGGCGAGCAGAATTATTCGTATGAAGAACTCCGCAATTGGTTAGCAGAAGTGATTGCGCTATGGATTGACAAGAATATGGAACATTTGCTATGGGTTTTGTACCGCTTAGATATTTCTGAGGAAAAAGCTGTGGAAGCATTTTCTTCAATGACATCTCCCAGTTTGGCATTGGCTGATTTGGTGATAGCTCGTGAACTACAAAAAATTAGTACCCGACAAAAATACAAGGAGTGGCAAGTGAATCAAGCTGATAGAGATGAAATAAATGATGTGGAGAGTTGGTAACAGAATGCATTAAAAAACCCCCACAGAAATCACGTGAAGTGATTAGTCTGAGGAGGTCAAAACTAATTATGAAAATAAGAAAAAGCGCCTAATTTTGGAATTGATTTCAACTATATTGAAATACAATTTCATTTATTAGAGTAGTTGTGTTATTTATTATGGATTAAACAACACATCTAAACTGACAAAAATAATGCCAAGCAATGTAGGCATGTTTTTTTATCAGTGAATGCAAAAATAAGATTTTTTTGTAGAAACCTACAAGATTCTGTATTTATTTTTTTGTGGCTTAAATTGAAACTGCAAAAAGTTATGGCATTTTGGAAGATTTTAAAGCCATTATTTCTCTACTTCAAACACTACAAAGACCCTATTGTTCTCAAAGCAACGCTTTTTTATAAACACACGTTGCTTTTAACCAATCGTTTTCTCAAAAAAAATCCCAATCTTTGCACCCTCAATTTGCAAAAACAATAAACATAGATGAAGCAAGCAACAATAACAGGTTTTATAGTAGTTTTTGGTTTTCTGTTTTTAGTAATGACCTCCGTCACCTCCTGCAAAAAGAACGACCAAGATGCCTGTGGTTTGACCTGTGAGAATGGTGGGATATGTGTAATCGACACCATCAATGGTAATTACTGCGACTGCGCCTTTGGTTATTTGGGCGATAACTGCGAAACGTTTGACTTATGTTCATCTCTCGACTGTGAAGCAGGCGGAGGTACGTGTGTATCAGATGGCAAAGGTGGTTTTGTGTGTGATTGCCCCAATGGTTTCGAAGGGGATTGCACTACTGAAATACGTGACAAATATATTGGCGAATTCAAGACAAAGGATATATGTTCGATTGGAGGCAATTATAGCTATACTGTTACCGTTGTTCCTATTGAAGGAGAACTCATGAAGGTGCGCTTTGAAAACTTTGGAGGCTTACTCTCCAGTGTGACTGCCAACCTAAAGGCTAAAAACCGATTTGAGATTCCGAACCAAAATGACGGTACTGGCAGGTTTTTTGAAAGCATTGGAGATGGAGTCATTGGTACGGTTACACACACCATGAACCTCAATTATAAAGTGACCTTCGATGATGGTTCTTTTGAAACCTGCGAATTGAGTTTAGAACAAAAATAACATGCAAATTACGCCAAATAACACATTCACTTTGAATTTTTTATCCAAATTTTCAGTTACCTGTTTCCTGTTTGCTGCTCTGGTTTTGGGCTTCGCATCCTGCAATAGAGAAAATCCTTGTGATGTACAAGTCTGTGCCAATGGAGAATGTATATTAGCCATAGATTCAGTGGCTACGATAGAAGGAGCGAATATTCAAATAAGCGATACGTTAACCCAAGCCATCCGAATTTTGGAGGAGGCAGGCACAGTAGTTCATCAAAATACAACGCTTACCTTAGCCCGTACAGTATTGATTGCTCCCAATTTAGAAATCTCCAGAACAACCCACATTGCCAATTCCGATGCGGTTATCAATCTATTCACTTACACTGCCTGCGACTGTTTCACAGGTTGGGACGGTGTGAAATGCGACATTCCTGCACCTTGTGACGGACGCAACTGCTTGAATGGGGGTATAGCATTAGAAATTGACGAAGCGACCTGCCGATGTGATTGTCCATTGGGTTTCACAGGTGACTTGTGCGAAACGGAAGATAAATGTGCTTTGATTACTTGCTCCAACAACAGTCATTGTGAAATCAACGAAGGAACAGGTGAGGCAGAATGTGTTTGTGATGCAGGCTACGATTTTCCGTGCAGTGTGCAAACCCGCCAAAAGTTTTTGGGTACTTACAATGTGACTTTGGACAGTTGCAGTTCTGTTCGTTCCCCACTTTCCATTCCTCCTTATACACTTGTGGTTGAAAAAAACAATGACAATGTTGAACAAATCGTTTTCAACAGCTTCAATAGTTTTGGGCCTATTGCAGCAACAGTCTTCACCAACAATACCGTTAGTGTTCAAGATACAACTGCTCAAATGGACATTCTTTCCTCGATTGAAGGTTCTTTTAACACCACAACCAAAACCATCAATTTGTTGCTCTTGGTGAAGTATGCCAATGGTGCGGTAGATACTTGTAAGGTGGTGATGAAACGGCAGTGAGGTTTTTATGAGATTTGATTTTGTGAAGTGTTCGATACAAAATCTGCTGCTGCTGCTTTCGATCCAAAACTCTCTATTTTCTTACACAATGCTTAGTTTTCCAGTTGTATTTCTGTGTCAATTCGTTTGTCAATAAAATATTTCTAAATGTCTAACAATTAGTGTATTGGAATGCTTTCTTGTTGAACTTAATTACTATAACACTCAAAAACTGTGTCAACTTCTTGGTTTTTTGTCCTTTGGATTGTGACTGCAATGGGTGAGATTTGGAAGGTATAAGGTAATTGTCTGTAAATAAATGTGATACAGCAATTATTTCAAATATTTATTTTTTCTAATTTTAAACTCATTTTACAATGAAACAAGCCCACTTTTCTTCTTTGAAGGCATTTTATATATTATGCCCCCCCCTATGTGTTTGGTAGATAGATTTTCTGTTCTTCGTTTTTTTGTTTTGCTCTTTTTTGTCTTTTCTGGTTTGGGAGAGGTGAAGGGGCAGAATGTGATTAATATTTATTATCCTGATGAATATTTGAATGAAAGTTCTGAAAAACTACTTGATAAACCAGGTGCTTATAGTGGTGAATATCAGGTTTTTGCCGATTTATTGAGCGAGCATTGGGGACCAATTTTGAATGGTGCTAATGGTGGAAATTATCGTATGCTTCATACTATAGAGATGGTATCTTACCCATTTTTTCCTGTAACAGATGGTACAAATAATAGGAAATTAACTACAATTCCTGATGAATTTTATATTACAAGTGAAAATAATGCTAATATTGATGATTATTCAAGATGGGAAAATACTAACTGGTTATCTGATTATAATGTAGATTTTGTTTGGAATCGTACACGTACAGGTGTAAATGAAATAAAAAAAACGATAGCAAGTATTTTTTTTAATGGTGGTCAAGTCAGTACTAATGGCGTTAATGATGGAAGAACTATACTTCCACATTCTGCGTTTAAGCATACTTTTCATCTACTTTATTGCGGAACGAGTAATCTTGAAACTCCTATTGACTCATACTCTTTTATAATTGACCTTACAAGAGGTAAAATGACAGAATATCCTTTTTCAGAGCAAAACTATGTCCAGACAAATGAAGGGCAACATGATGTTTTTATTTACCCTTTTATTGAATTAAGCAATAGTTTTGAGGCTACAGATAACCCTCCATTTCATACAATTGACTATTTCCCTGTAACTGATGTAGTTCCTTATCCAATAGAAGGTTTTGATGATTGTGATGAATATGTTAGTTTCAAGTTTTACCCTGAAATTGGTGAAGCAATTAATAATCCAAGTACCAATCCTGTTGATTATTTACACCCTTCACCTTTTTCATTGATAGGATTTCATATTCAAGGTTCGGCAGGTGCTTATCCGATAGGTTTGAAATCGACAGGATTTCCCTCTACTTATGAAGAGCAACATGGTATTGAACACGAATATGAGATCAACGAAAATTTAGACCTCACTTTAATCAATCCCGAAGAGAAGATTATCTACAACCCTTCTATGGTTCGTATTACTGCAACTGATTTGGTATTTCCTTCAAATTACAAATTTATGACCGTTAGACAGAACTATGCTACAAGGACGCAAACAGAAGCTGAGGCTAGTGAATCAACTTTATGTGATATGCTCAATTTAGAACACTTGGATTTAAGAGATGTTCCTGTTCCAACAGATTTACAAGATTATGTAAGTTATGAATGGACTACGGGCGGCACCACCACCACAATAGACGCTCCCTCTTTCTATATTCTTGAAGATAATAGCAAACTGACTATAGAGTCTTGTGTTCAAATTTTTGATGCTGTTTTTATTGTGAAATACGGAGGAGAATTACATTATGATGCTACGCAGACTTATGGAAACTTTCAAATAATGGCAGAAAATGGAGGAACTATTTTTAATGAATTGATAACTGGGAATAAAAGCTGCCATGATTGTAGGTGCATGAACGAGTTTAACCATGACAATGGACTGGAAATAGGAAATGGCAAAATAGTAGATTGGACTTCAGGTATGCATATTCAAGGGCAAATTGTAGTTCGAAATGGCGGGAAGTTGACTATTAATGATGCACATATAGAGTTTGCCGATACAGATATAGTAGGAACTCCTACAGGGATTACAGTAGAAGCAGGTGGAACTCTGGAAATCTACAATAGTCGACTTACTTCTTTGTTGGGCAGATACTGTGGAAATGGTACTCAAATGTGGGATGGAATTAGACTCGTAGGAACTGGCGACGGGGCAAAAGATTTCGATGCTACCTTGATTGTAGAGAATAGTTATATTGAGAATGCTCGAACTGCTATTGAAACACAGGGATATAAATACAGCAATATAAATGGGCAGATATGGGAAAGTGGTGGAGAGGTGATTGCTACCAATGTTAAGTTTCTGAATAACCATATCTCTTTTTACGGCAGTAGTTTCAATCCCAATTTTGAATTTGTGAGTTGTATATTTGACCAAACAGTACCAACGACTAATTTATTCGCTCATGCAGTATTTTTTGGGATAAGCAAAGGAACTTTCAAAAGTTGTCGTTTTGCTAATCAAATCAGCAATCAATTTGACATAGAAGATAGAGGAATAGGGATTTTTGCTGTCCATACACAAGTTGAAGTGAGCGAACTAAATGACGGTGAACTTCCCAATGCCATCAATCAAAATTCTATATTTGAAAACCTTTACAAAGGCATAGATCACTATGGTTTTTTGACTACTACCTACTTAGATGTAAGTAATACTGATTTTTCCAATGTACTGAGAGGCATTACTATGAACAGTTCACAGAATGATAAAATTATTAACAATCGTTTTGATATGGGAACAAATATATTAGAACAATTACCCCGAGATGGAAGTGGCGAAATTACTCCCCCTATTCTTACTTATGGTGTTTATGCTTTTGATGCTCAATCTTATGAGATAGAGAAAAATAGCTTTGATTTGAAAGTACTAAATGATGGAACTCTTTTTCCTAGCGAAATTACTGACTACAAAAATAGTTTTTCGGCTTACGGAATCATAGGAAGAAACAGTACAATTCAAGGCGGATTTATATATGATAATAACTTTGAAGAGTTGGATTATGGGATTCAAACAGAGGAGGATAATCAGTCAATAGAAATCACCTGCAATGAACACAGTAATTTGAATAAACAAGCATGGTACATCAATCCTACAGGGGGGAATCCTCAAATTAACGATTTATTTGCCGATCAAGGCAGTGGCTGTGCGGGAGACTTCGCTGTAAACCCAGCGGGTAATATTTTCTACTCAAATTGCCCTTCTACCTCCAATTCCAGCAAGGACATAAAAGTAGGTGTGATAGAATTATCTGAACTTCAACTGATGAACGGAGGTTTTACCTATTGGCCCAACGGCGGCCCTAATACAATTGAATATCCTGATTGTTATTCTGGTGCAATAAAAGTTGAGGGTCAATGTGATCCAGGTAATAGAAATATATTCTGCCCAGAAGCAGATTTAACATTGAAAGTCAATGCTTGGATGAGTAGTTATACACCTATTGAAATCGCTAACCTAATAGAAACAGGCAATTACTCATCTGTAGAACAAACTCAACTTACTTTCTCGACTATTAGCCTTTATCAAAAGGCGAATCAAACTCAAAAAATAACAAATTTTGTCGATGCTTTATCGAGTGACCAAGCACTTGATTTTGCTATGAAGCACTATTTATCTATAGGAAACGGGATAATAGCACAAAATAAGCTAAATGAAATGGACATTCGCAGTTTATACGATAGTGACTACATCGATTTCTATCAATTATTGATTGATTTGAAAGGGAATAATCGCTACTACAATGAACTGACTCCTACAGAACAACAACTTGTTGAAAGTATTGCCAACTCCAACAGTTATGCAAGTGTACGGGCACAATCTTTATTGACAATATTGAACCTAACACCTTATGAAAGAACACCTTTGGTTGCAGTCAATCACAGTGAGAAGAAAGCAAATAGTGGATATAGTGAATTACAGGTATATCCCAACCCCTCACAAAATCAATTTGCTATTGATGTGAGAGAAGATAATGCCTATTTGTCTGTTTACAAAATGAATGGAATTATAGTGACATCTATGGTGCTAAACAAAGGAAAACATAATATTGCTTTGGATCTACCAATGGGTACTTATATTGTTTCTGTAAAAACAGATAGAATCCTTAAAAGCAGTAAAATAATAGTCGCTCATTAGAATATACTTTTCATACATAATGTAGGGGTAGTTCTAATTAACAACCCCTACATTTAAATTAAAAATATACAAATGGTTTTAATTAGAATCATACTAATATATTCTTTTCTTTTTTCCACTCTTAGTTTTGGTCAAATATATTTCAATAAGAATTTTGACTATCAAATGCAATCAGAATTAATAGCAAAAATAGCAGTAAATAATAAATCATATATAAATATAGGTTTAGTAAATTCTAATCAGGGAAATAGCATTCAGATTCTAATGATAGATGAGTATGGCATTACACAACAAATCAAATTACACAATGAAAATCAACAAAAATATAGCGATATAGATATGATAGCTTCTCAATACGACATTACTGTATTAATGGGAACTAAACGTTACAATTCTGATAGCACTCAACAACAATTAACTAAATTTAATCATGATGGAGATATTCTTTGGACTCATAAGTATGGAACATTTAATAAGAGAAGTGTACCCAAAAGGATTATCAATACATCAAATGGCGGATTTTTAATTGTGGGATACACCGATAATTTTCCAACTCTAAATGGACTAGGTTATGTAGTAAGGACAGATAGTATAGGTACTTTATTATGGGAACAAACTTATGGAGATTTAGATAGTCTAGAAGCCATATTTGATGCTATAGAAATGGAAGATAAAAATTATTTATTATTAGGGCTACAATCAGATGGAGACAATAATGCAGAATTTGGTCAAAATCAGGATATTTGGCTAATAAAAATTGACCAAAATGGGGAGATACTTTGGCAGAAAAAGCATGGTTCTCCTTATTATGATGAAGTTTATGATATACAAAAAGTAGAAGGAGGCTATGTGATGGCTGGAGTTACCTTTGAAGGTCACTTATTGAAGGAGGAAGCAATTGGCTATGTAGCGAAGATAGATGAGGAAGGGAACATATTGTGGGAAAAAAAATATGCAGGAATTTCCTATACTGGGAAACATTGGGGAGATTCCTTTCGAGAAGTACGGGAATTATCAGATGGTAGTCTGATGGTAATGGGCATTTCTCGAAATTACAATGAGTTTTTTTCGCCTATGGGGATTTTGGTAAAATTAACTGCTGAAGGAGACAGTTTGTGGACAAAAGCCTATCACAACAATGTGTCCAATCACTATTTTTGGGATTTTGAGCCTACGGAAGATGGAGGTTTCGTCATGTGTGGATGGGCAAATTATGGCGTAGAAAGCGGCACGCAAGACGGTTGGGTTCTCAAAGTTGACAGCCTCGGCAACACCTGTCAGCCCGCCAATTGCGACAGTATTTTCACCACTTCTATCCATTACGACATCACCACACATTACCCGACTCAATTTTATCCAAATCCCGCCCAAAACCGAGTCACTTTTCAGCACCGACTGCCCAAAGGGAAAGAGTCGGTTTTGGAGGTGTACGATTTGAAGGGAGGAGAAGTGGGAGATTGGGTATTGGATATTGATATTGATAATGGAGAATTGGAGTTGGATTTGAAGGATTGGGAAAGTGGTTTGTACTTGTATCGGGTTAGGCTTGAAAGAGAAGAAGTGAGTAGTGGGAAGTTGATGGTGGAGTGAGTAGAAATTTCGGCGACACCTCAAAGGTTCGCCGACAATTGGAACGGGGGTATTTGAACAAGAACTTTTAGATGAAAAGGAACTCAATGCCTTGCACGGAGGCAGTGTTTACGATGCTTCCTACCTCCAATTTTATCAGTTGCTGATTGATGTGCGAGCAAGTGGTCGAAAATATACGGAATTGACTACTACAGAACTACAAACTGTAGAGAATATTACACAAGCAAATGCCTATGGTAGTGTATATGCGCAAAGCCTGCTCGCAATGTTGAATCAGACTATAGTTGATAGAATACCACATAAAGAAAGCACTCAAAGTAATAAAAGTGCTGCCATCAATGAATTGCAGTCTATGGTACAAATTTATCCCAATCCAACGAATAATACCGTTACCATAGAATCGGCTGTAAAAGTAGCAAAACTAAGCGTTTACAATATCACTGGTCAATTTATGGAACAACGAGACTTGGTAGAAGGAAAAAATGATTTGAAAATGGATTTTCCAAATGGTACTTATTTTTTCCAAATCCAATCCGAACAGCAAATGATTACCCACAAGGTAGTTATTGCCCAATAATTTTATTCATTCAAGAATCCTCAAAATCATTTTTTGGTTTTGAGGATTTTTTATAATTATTTGTACATGAAACATATTCTATTTTTTATATTATTCTCTCAAATCCTTTTGGGACAAGAAACTTACTTCAATAAATATTATGATGTTGAAAACGGTCGTCAAACAGTAAAGTCATTGGTAGCTTTTGAGGATGCATACTTTATTTTGGGGATAAATAGAGTTAATGGTGATGAGAATAAATATGCGATATGGGAAATTGATGAAATAGGTAACGTTGTAAATCTGAATGAGTATGGAACAAGTAATCATGTTTATTTAGAAGGACATCTAATAAGTGTGCATAACAAATTATTTGTTTTTTTTAGTCAGTTTGATACTCTTTTAAATAGTAAATATTTTTTGGCAAGTATTGATAAAAAAGGGAAACTTTTATGGGAACAAACTTATGATTTAGGAGAGTTTAATGAGGGTTCACGAAAATTAACGGCTACAAAGGATAATGGCTTTATTATGACAGGTTTTTCAACAAGTTTTCCCAATGAGTTAGGGCAAGCATTTTGTGTAAAAACTGATAGTATAGGCAATATGGAGTGGCAAAAAGATTATGGGAAATTAGATGGACATGACCAAGGTAATGAGATTATTCAAACAGAAGATGGAGCTTATTTGGTACTGGCATGGACTTCAAAAGAATTTAGCAATCGAGATGTATGGTTATTTAAAATAGATAGTTTGGGCAATATGTTGTGGGAGAAGAAATACGGTGGTTTTTATTTTGAAGAATGTACTGATATATTGGAGGTGGAGGATGGTTATGTGTTGGTGGGCTATCAATATCAGTCACCTATGCTGGATGAAGGTTCACGAGCTTATATTTTGAAGATAGACAAGGAAGGGAATCTATTGTGGGAGAAAACCTATACAGGCGTTTCGGAATATTATGGCACTCGACTGGACGATATTTTTCGAGAAGTGCGAGAATTGGAGGATGGAAGTCTAGCAGTAATTGGTCATTCTCGCAATTACAATGAATTGGAGCGTTTTTCGGGTACATTGATGAAATTAACTGCAGAAGGTGATAGTTTGTGGACGAAGATTTACCATAATAATTCTTCAAATCATTATTTATGGGATTTTGAAGTAACAGAGGACAATGGATTTGTCATGTGTGGGTGGAGTAAAGGCGTAGAAAGTGGCACACAAGACGGTTGGGTATTGAAGTTAGACAGCCTCGGCAACACCTGTCAGCCCGCCAATTGCGACAGCATTTTCACCACTTCAATCCACTACGACATCACCACACATTACCCGACCCAATTTTATCCCAATCCCGCCCAAAATAGAGTTACTTTTCAGCATCGACTGCCCAAAGGGAAAGAGGCGGTTTTGGAGGTGTATGATTTGAAGGGGAGGATAATGGGATATTGGGTATTAGATATTGGTGATGGAGAGTTGGTATTGGATATTGAAGGATGGGGTAGTGGATTGTATTTGTATCGGGTGAGCGTTGAAGAGAAGGAAGTGAGTAGCGGGAAATTGGTGGTGGAGTGAGTTTAACATGTATTTCATATTAAATAACTTAGAGAACAAAAATATTTTAATGTGAACTTTTCAACACTCCATTTGTTTAAAATACATCCATCTTCTTCAAAAAAATAACAGCAGAGGATGGAATAAATCAGACTTGCTCAGTTGTCTAAAGAGCACAACCCACTCACCTAAAATAAAAATAGAAACCCGTTTTAATTTCACAATTAAAATTGTTACCCATGAAGAATTTCCTTTTATTTTCAGTCCCCTTATTTGTGGCTGCAATGTTGTTTTCAGTTCCTACTTTCGCTCAAAAAAAACATGACCACAAACACAAGAAAGTGCATATAGAGCATCCCCACAAGTCGAAAAAAGCCGATAAACACGTTGTTGTTCAAAAAAACTACAACAATACACGAATCGTCAATCACAACCATACCACTATAGTGACTCCATCAAACAGCAAACACCTCAAAGTATTGCCTGCGGGTCATACCAAGGTTGTGATAGGAGGCGTTCCTTACTATCGCTATTCTAATAACTACTACCAATGGTATCCTAATTTGGGCGTTTACCAAGTTACCCGTTCGCCGATAGGTACTGTTGTAACCAATATTCCATCCGGGTATAGAGTGGTACAATACAATGGTGCAAAACATTATTTTGTAAACGGCGTGTATTATCGCCCCGAAATTCGAAATGGTTCACCAGTCTATATGATTGTCAATTTTTAACAGAAGGCGGTCTAAAAAATCCTAATATTGATGCAGATATAAGAGAAAAGGCTTCAAAAGTTAAATACTTTTGAAGCCTTTTTATTTTTGTAAATTTTACTGCCTTCAAATTACAATGCCTCAGCTGCGGCAAATTGCGTATCGTGCAATTCTCGATAATGTCCACCAAGTGCCAATAACTCCTCGTGTGTACCGATTTCTACAATTTGCCCTTTGTTGAGTACCATGATTTTATCCGCATTTTTAATGGTTGATAGACGGTGAGCAATGACAATAGAAGTCCGTCCCTTTATGAGTTTTTCTATAGCACTTTGGACGAGCCATTCCGTTTCGGTATCAATCGAAGAAGTCGCTTCATCGAGAATCAAAATGCGGGGGTCAAATACCAAAGCACGAATAAAGGAAATCAATTGACGCTGCCCCAAGGAAAGCGTTGCACCTCTTTCCATCACATTGTAGTCGTATTGATTGGGCAGCCTTTCGATGAACTCATTTGCCCCAACAATGTTTGCAGCCTCATACACCTGCTCAGGGGTGATTTCTGGGCTTCTAAGGCTAATATTGTCATAGACCGAACCCGAAAACAGGAATACATCTTGCAGCACCAAACCAATGTTTTTGCGGAGAGAATGAAGATCATAGTCCTCTACTTTTACCCCATCAATCTTGATAGTGCCTTTTTGAATGTCGTAAAAACGGTTGAGAATATTGATGATAGAAGATTTTCCCGCTCCCGTTGGGCCCACAATCGCCAATGTTTGCCCTGCTTCAATGCTAAAACTTACGCCTCGAAGCACCATGTCTTTCTCATTGTAGGCAAACCATACATCATCAAACTCTATTTTACCTTTGACATGATCCACTTTCTTAGCCCCTTCATTTGAGATGCGTTCTTCTCCTCGATCCAGTAGCGCAAAAATGCGTTCTGAAGCCACAAGTCCCATTTGTAGGGTGTTGAATTTATCTGCCAATACCCTCAAAGGGCGAAACAACATATTGAGGTACATGATAAAAGCAATCAACACGCCCAAACTTGCCTGCCCATTTATCACCAAATTGGAGCCAAACCAAACCATCAAACCCAATGCTGCTGCCAAAATGATTTCCAATACAGGAAAGAAAATAGAATAGTACCATATAGATTCAATGTGTGCATCCCGATGCCCTGCATTGATTTTGTGGTATTTTTTCATTTCTTTTTCCTCTGCGCCAAATATCTGCACAATGCCCATGCCTGTGATGTGTTCCTGTAAAAAAGCATTGAGGCGGGCCACTTGTGTTCGGACGGATTGAAAAGAAGATTTTACTTTTTCCTTAAAAACATAAGTGCTGTAAATAATCAAAGGGAAAGGGGCAAGACACATCAAGGTCAGTTTCCAATCGGTGTAAAACATCACCCCCATCACCATCACTAGGGTCAATAAATCGGCAATAATGTTAATCAAACCCTCCGAAAAAACATCGTTGATTGTTTCTACATCGTTGATAGTGCGAGTAGTAGAAGTGCCAATTGCCGTATTGTCAAAATAACGCAATCGGAATTGAAGGATGTGGTCGAAGACCCGAACCCGAAGGTTTTTGATGACCGACTGACCGAGCCAACTGGTGAGGTAAATAAAATTGTAGCGAAGTATAGATTCCAAAATCAATACCCCAATCAATATCATTGCCATGTTTTGCAGTCCTTCTTGATTGGGAATCAGGATATAATTATCAACCGTTAGCTGAATCAAATAAGGGCTAAGAGGTGACATAATGGCCAATAAAATAGCCAATACGGTAGCCCCAAAAAAGGCTTTTTTGAAGGGGCGAGCGAGTCGTATTACCCGCATAAACAAATCCCAATCTAAGATACTACCCGTTCGTTTTGTAATTGTACTCAATCGTTTGTGTGGTTTTGGTGAGAGGTCAGTTGTTAGGGAACAGAAGTCAGGTTTGGTTTTTAAAGTGAATCTGCTCGCCTTTTACTGTTTGAAAACACACTTAAAGAAAGATTGTTCGGAGGTGAGTTGTGAACTAAGTTCTTAGCCATTCCTCTACTTTCCAAAGATAACCAAAAAACCTCCAATGACTAATTGTGATACAAAAAATAAGCGGGCAATTTGGATAAGTGCGAAGTTTATTGTATATTAATATATATGATTAAGATAACGATGAAGAACAAGAGGTTAGAACAACAACTATTAAAAGATATTATTCTACGTCACCCCAAGCCTTACATGCGAGAACGAGCAAGTGCTGTACTTCAAGTTCATGAAGGCTCATCTAGTCGGCAAGTGGCACTCAATGGTTTACTTCATCAACGCAAACCCGATACAGTATATCAATGGCTGCATCGTTATAATGATGAAGGATTCTTAGGTTTATATAATCGCCCTGGTCGAGGTCGTAAACCCAATTATGATGAAAGCCAAAAAGAGCAAATCCGAAAGCAAGTTCGCTTGATTATTCTACATGAACATGAGGAGTTTGTGAGTGCCTATCCTCGCTGAAGGTTAGAAGACCTACAAGAAGCTTGTAAGGAAATATTGCCCTACACTTCTATTTCAGGTTTACATCATGTTTTACGTGAATTTGGGATTAGCTATCAAAGAGCTCGTCCTTATATTCATTCACCAGACAGAGAATATAAGCAAAAAGAGGCTTTTTTGCATCAAATTCTGCAAAATCGCATCCCTATTCAAGAAGAAGTGTTGTTTCAAGATGAATTTACTTTCTATGCTGAGGCAAGTCTGGCTAAGGACTTTGCCCCCATAGGAAGACAACCGCTTCAACGTTGGGCTTATAAAAATAAGGATAAACGTATTTGTGCTACTATGAACGCTTTTACAGGAGAAGTACATGCAATGATTGCTCCCAAAATTGGTATAGATGCCTTTGTAGAGTTTCTACAACAGCTACAAGAACAGTATCCTAAAGCACAGACCATTTATATGGTAGTAGATAATTGTCCTGTGCATTTTCACCCCGATGTACAAGCCACTTTGCAAGAACAAATCCATGATTTTGAACTACATTTGCCGTCTTCTTGGAGAAATGTACAACCAAAAGAAAAATTCAAACAATTGGATTTGAACGTCCAAATGGTTCCTTTACCTACGTATGCATCATGGCTCAATCCGATTGAGAAACTTTGGAAATTACTCAATCAAGAGGTGATACATCTACATCGTATTCCTAATCATTTCAAAGAACTGGTTGGCAAAGTGCAAGAGTGGTTTGAGCAATTTGAAAATGCCTCTGATAGACTCTTAAGTTTTTGTGGCCTGAAAAAACCAAATAGTATCTTTGCCAAGGACATCATAATCAATAGAAATCGCTCTGGGTAAATTACCCGTTTATTTTTTGAATGGCAATAATTCCGTTCCACTTTAATTCACTACGTGTTATTTAATGCCAAAGCTACATACTCTTTCATAATAATGTCCTTCACTAAATTGGTATTGAAAAAATCCATCAATACTAAATACCATTTAAGTACCTAACCAGATTTAAAAGGACACTAAAATCTTCACAAGAAATTAATAATAAACATTTTGTGATTTTTGAAATGTACCAATAATTTTGATTAGGTACTTATTTAGAGTACAGTTTGCGTTAAACAAATCGCAAAACTGTTTCAGGTAAAAAAAATATTCTATTCCAAGTCCTTTTTATTTACAAAGAACTCTTCAAATCCATAAAAAACTCTCTGAAATCCTTCAACTTCTGAGTCTTTTATTTCCATATTTTGCTTTAAATATAACAGAGGTACCTTCAGTTTTACATCTGAAGACAGTTTGGGTGCTTCATACAAGCTTACAAATTTTGCAGAAGACACAGTTTGTTCAATATCTGCATCGATGAAGATTGGTTTGACTCTAAAATCTCGCCCATTGAAAATATCAACGTTTAACTCTAAAGTATTTCCTTTAGCACTTGCAGCCAATTTTGTCGGTTGTGTTTCCCAATGTGAAAATGCTCTTGAAGGATCTACTGACTTTGCTTCCAAAGAAAAGTTTTTATTTTCCATAAGTACATTGTATTGGCTGTGGCTCAGCGTATCAGTTTTATTATCGTTAGTATTTTTAACAATCAGTCTTGCAGCTGAATCATTGGTATTTAGGCGAAAGTCACATACTTTTTGCTTGGTGACAACATCCTCGTAATCTCTTCTCACATTAAACTTTAGTTTCAATATTTCAACCTCACCATCCATGTTTTCCATTTTGGCGGACAGCTTTATTTTTGACCATGCTGGCTTGAGGGTAAACAGATTGTTGTAATTTACCTTGCCCCCATCGCCAATTAAATAATTAATCATATTGGCATAGATTTCAGAATTTTGACTTGCATTGGATCGCTTAGCTTGTTCATTTGAGCCACTTTTCGGTGCGCTCAAAGTCCAAGTCCATTTTTCCAAAGAATTTTTGTCATCTTCAAACAAATAGAACTTATCATCTTTTCGCAATACTCCTTTGTTGTCAAATGTTATCGTCAAATCAATTCTTTCGCTTCCTTTGAGGGGGCGAGATAACTCAAAATCTTCCAACTCAAATGAGATGATGCGTATATTGTTTTTGTCTGGCTGTACGATTGCATCGTTAAAATCATTGTATAAGTCAATGGTATAATATTTTTCGTCATTCAATGCTTCTAATGCGTTTTTGCTGTTCACAAATATTTTCGCTCCGTAGTATTCTCCCTCCTCATTTTCTGCATCTTGCTTATGGGTATTGGTGGCATGTGAAACAATTGCATTCTTTATGTTTTTCAAGCTGTTGCTATACTCCTGTTTCATTCTGTCTATTTTTGCAGAAATATCATTGGTAGATTTTAATTCTCTCGAAAATAGCTTTCTATAGTTGGCTACCTCATAAGGATAAGGCTTCAATGTGGTATAGTTATATACTTTGATCAGTTGATACTCCATCCATTTTAATCTTTCTAAGGACTGGGTTTGAATAAGAGACATGCTATTAGCCAGTAAAGGGTCCATATAGGCTTCCTCATCGGCTAAAATATTATTCAGTTCGTGTTTCTGATTGCTGAGGTTAAAAATTTTGCTGGTGATTTCCCCCTTATTCAGCAATTCCTTTCTCAATCTTACTGCAAACTTGCCGTTCTCACGAGCATTGTATTTTATCTCTTCTCCTATCAACCTGTATTCTTGTGACTTATTTATCACTCTATCAATAGCATTGTTGAGGTAAGAAGTGTTGACAAATGTGCTGTATATCTCTTCTCCTCCTTTTAGAGCGAAAGATGCCATGGCGTTTATCTTTTCATTTTTTTCATTCAGTTTATTGATTTTTCCTTCGAGTTCTCCTTTCTTTTCCTTGTATTGTTCGAGAGACGCTGGAAGTTTGGTCGTGATGTAATTGCCCGTAGTATCTACTTTCCAACCATTGAAGCCTTTTTGGAATATATTATTGTTTTTGCGGTACTCTAAATCAGCCAACTCACTCTGAACTGGTGCTAATTTGTTTTCACGCACTTTGTCCAAAAGAGGCACAATGTTTACCTCTTGCATCACAGCTTCTGCGTTTTCTGCTTTAGAATATATTTTATCCGATGCTACGCTCCCTAATTTATCTACCATAGAGTAAGTAAACTTTCCAGCAGCAGGTCCGCCATAAGCTGTTGCTACACAAGCACCTGCTACAGCTAAGGTTTTGGCACCAATTCTCACCCATTTTTCTTGTTCTGCATCCTTTTTCGCTTTTTCTCGAAGTTCTGTTTCCTTCTTTTTTAATTTCTCTTGTAGTTTTTTTGCCTCTTTTGCCAAACTTTCGCCCTCTTTACCCAATTCTGTTAATTGGGTTTCATTCTTGCTTAAATCGTCAAAATTTTTGTCTATTGCAGTATTCAGACTTGTCATCAACTTCGGAATGTCTTTAACCAGTTTTGTTCGGTCATTTATATTTTTCATCGCATCATTGGCTCTTATATAAAGCTCCAAATCTTCATCAATATCACTTTTCACCAATTGATTGATGGCTGGAAAAGATAAAACAGGTCTGTACCCCATCGGATTGTCGAATTCATCGAGGTATCGTTCATTTACATTTTTCGATGCCTGTGCCAAATCACCTCTTAGTTTCTTCGCTTCTTCTAATTTTAGTTTGAAAAAAGTTTTTTCATCCTCGTCAGAAGCATTGTTTAGGTTTGTACTAAACTCCTTCTCAAGGTTGTTCACTCCTTCACTGATTACTTCAATAGATTTCGATATTGAACTTTTATCATCTTGTGATAGACTTTGATAGTCTTTTGTTTTGTTTTTTTCTAAAATCAGTTTGTGTTTTAAATATATAATGGAAGGAGTAAAATTATTTTTAGTGGATCGTTCGTTTGTCTTTACTTTAATGGGGGGTGAATAGGAATAATGATCGTACAGATTGTTGAACTTTCGAAAATTATTTTCTCCTGTAGGTGTATTGACTTCATCAAAAAGAACCCATTCCCAACGAAAATTCTTAATCCAAAAATCATCACAAACTAAAGCCCCCCATTTCCTATACATATAATTATCACCCACTCCTATAACATATTTCTTTTTTTGTGTTACTTTAATATCCCCTTTTATGATATCCCCCTCTGTACTATATTTCAAAGAAATATCATCGATAGATGGCAAAGTCGATTTATAGTAAGGTCCGTGATGCCCCTGATTACTCCAGTGAGTATAGATATTCAAATCTTCTGAAGCAACCCAAACATTCCCTGCCATTCCTCCCTTCCCATAATCTCGATGTGAAAACTTCAATCGTGTATCTGCAAGTGCGTCTATCAAATTAGATATATCTTTTCCGTCCCATTTAAAATTATCATCGTTTGTACTTAATGTAGGTTTTTTCCCAGCTTTCTCACATCTTTGGTCTTTATTGGTAAATACAATTCCTATTGTATTATAATTTTTATCAAAGTCCCATCTCTTGCTACAGTCACCAAATTTTTCATCTAAATGAGGATAGCAACGATATACTTCAACGGATTCCATGGTTTTAGGAGGAGTAAAGCTCACTTGTGGAAACAGAACTCCAGCCCCATCTGAGCCATTTGCTTCTAGGTGGACATCTTTTATTGATTTTGTAATGATTTTGATATCTCCCGCCTGCAATCCATCTTTTCCTTCTATGGCTAATTTATCCTCTTTCCATGGGCGTGGGTCGGTTTTCAATATGGATTTATTGAGAAAGTTTACGTTTCTTGCGTGAATCAGAATATCTACTTCTGGCAACCATAAGGATTTGTTGAGTGTAAAGACATCACAGTGTATCTCTAGTTTTTTAATCACTCGCTCATTTGAGTCACGGTAACGTTTAGAGGCATCTATTTTTGAAACATCTAATTCAGTTAATATATCCGATGTTTCTATGTATTTGGTTAAAGTATCAGAAGTGATGATGTCGCCAATGATTATGTGGCTATCAACATCTTTGTAAAACACCGTTTCCTTTAGTTCATCTTCTTTTGAAAACGTGATATTCGTGTGCAGTACATCCAAATTGGGTATGAGTACTTCGTAAGGCTGAGTATTGTCGACATTGTAGTTTTGAGCGGTCAGATTTGTCAGAAAAAAAGATTGTATGAGGGCAATGCCTAAGAATAAGCTCATCTTCCCAAAAGAAGAATTGTTGGTTAAAAAATTTAGAAAGGCTTGTAAATTTGAATGTTTCATTTTTTTAATGAATTTAGTTAATGATAGAAATTGGCATGAATTCGCTTTTTTGTTACGCAATAAAATTAAAATAATGCCATAAGAGTAAGTGTTGAAATTGTTAATCGCATGTTTGTAATTGTTTTTAAGTAAATAAATTAAATGAACGTTTGTTATTGACGTAAAACCTCCAATGGGCAAAACCATTGGAGGGGCTTCAATTATTGCCGAATAAAATGTTGTTATTGTCCTTGTTGTTTGAGTTGTTGTTTCATCGCAGTGATTCGAGCAAAGCAGCTAGGGGTTTTCGTTTGGTTCGGCTAATGGGAATTGTATGTGATTTGATTTTCAATAGATTAGAGGCAAAGTCAACCGCATCAATACAAGCAACTTGCACGATGAATTGCCGATGAATCCGTATAAATAGCTTTGAAGGCAGCATTTTTTCCAGTTCGCTGATACCGATTCGAACCGTAAAAGCTTTTTCCGAAAGTAGGTAACATTCGCAGTAATTGTCATTGGACTTGACAAAGGCAATTTTTTTGATGTCGACCTTTTGTATGGTATCTTTTTGCTTAAAGAAAAAATAGTTTTTGTGAACAATGTTGCTTTTTCTACTGGGAGTGTTGGCGTTTTGATTTTTGAGGGTATAGGCTTTTGAAATAGACAATTCTATGGCTGATTTCAGCGATATTTTAGCGATGGGCTTCACCATATAACCAATCATATTCGACAGGCTTTTGGCTTTTTCATAGTATTGTTGGTCATTGAAGGAAGTGATGTAAAGAATCGGAATTTGTAAGTCTTTGATTTGATGCCCAACTTCAATGCCCGATAAATCTCCTTTGATGCCAATGTCCATCAAAATGAGGTCGGGATGATTTTCGTAAATGACCTTCAATGCCTCATCGGAATTGTCGACTTGCGCCAATACGCTGTAGTTCAATTCTTCCAGCAACATTTGCAGCTCAAGAGCAAACGAAAGGTCGTCTTCTACTATCAGTATTTTTAAGCTAAAATCAGACATTGTGTTTACTTAGGATTGCCAATAAAATAACTTCTCGATTTCTTTAACTACATCCCCCTTGCCCCCTTCAAAGGGGGAATTAAGGTCGGTAACTTATTTTATTAGAGTTACTTAAATGAAATAATAGGGAGGGCTTGGGCAAGAATGAAATCAGAAAAAAACAAGGAGCATACTGTTAGTAAACAGATTTTGAAGGTGTTGGAGTTGCTTAAGTATTTGATAAATAACATACGATTAAATTTATATTGGTTTAAATAAATAATTATTCGTTTTTTATCAAAAATATACCATGCTTCCCTATTTAGAAAGAAAAATGTGGCGAATGGTATGTATAATGTGGCGAATGGTAAATTAGGTAAAAAATTATAATATGAGTCTATTTTCAAGCCCTCGGTAACAAAACCTTGAAGCTTGTACCGCTACCCAATTGACTGAATACTTCAATGATTCCTTTGTTGAATTGGACGAGTTCGTTGATGAGGTACAAGCCCATTCCCGTACCTTTTTCGCCAGCAGTACCTTGGGTGCTTTTGTCTTTTTGGAGGAGGAAAATATGAGGAAGTTTCTCTGGTGAGATGCCGACACCTGTATCGGAGATTTGGAGTTGAATGTTGGAGTCCACAGCAAAAGCGGTGATGTTCACCTTCCCTCCATTTGAAGTGAATTTGAGCGCATTGTCCAGTAGATTTCGGACAATCACTCGCAGGGCATTTTCATTGGCATAGACAGTGAGATTTGAATCTATATCTGTCAGCAGTTCGATGTTTTTTTCTTTAGCCATATTGTCAAAAAGTTCGCCAATCTCGCATACGATAGCTGCTATATTTACGGATTGAGGATGGTAGGATAGAACATCTTTTTGCAGAATTGCCCAGTTGAGCAGATTGTCGGTGAGTTGATTGAGGGCGAGGGCTTCTTGCTCTATTTTGTTGCCCAATCGAATGAGGGTAGGATAGTCTTGTTTTTTGAGTAGATAGTTGACCTTCCTGCCGATTCCTCTAAAAGCGATGGCGGGTTTTCGCATATCGTGACCGATAATGGAAAAAATCTGGTCTTTGGTTAGATTGAGTTGTTCGAGTTTCTCTTTTTGCGCTTTGATGGTCTCCAAAAGTTCATTTTCCTTCGTCAAACGGGCGATTTCTTCCTCTCGCTTTTCGGCTTCAAAAGTCGTATTCAGTTCCGCTATCTTGTTTTGAGTTTCTACAGAGTACATTTCTTCCTTCAATGCCGTGTATTTTTCATACGCTTCAAGTGCTTTTTCAAAATTGCCTATTTTTTTGTTGCAATCATAGAGTTGAAAATAGTCGTCTTTTTCTATGTCTTTCCGACAGCCATATTGTTTGGCAAATGCCAATGTGCGTTCATAATGATGGATTGCGTCATTAAACCGTCCACAATTATAGTAAAAATTAGCCATGTATGAGCAAGTCTCAGTTATGTTTTGTAGGCTTCCTAATTCCTTTGCCAGTGCAATACCTTTATGAAGATACTCCCTCATAACTTGTTCCAATTTGGAATATTCTGCTCTATTCACTCGCTTGTCCAAAGCGGCTATCGAAATCGCCCGTTGCACCCCCATATAAGCATACAACAAGATATATTCATTATTTTCTTGAACAGCCCATTCCTCCAGCTTACCATAAGCTTCCCTCGCCTCGTAATACTTGAATTCTTGAACAGTCGTATCTCCTTCTAATATCCATGCTCGTATTTGGTTTTTTGAGGTCACATAGTTCAATGCTTCCTTTGCATAGCGTATTCTATCTTCCCGATTTTCGGACACAATAGCCGACATGTAATAATAATGGTCAAAAATCAAGCTTTTGTTTTCTAAATACTTAGCGGCTTCTAAGCCTAAATCCAACAATTCAACAGCCTCATGCACCCTGCCTAAACCAAACAAGTGTTGCGTTTTGGAGAGTTGCAATTCTAAGCGATATACCACATCCTGCTCCTGCTCAAAAACCATCATTGCCCGATTATATACTTGACTAAAGTTGGTTGTATCATTTAAATAGAGCATTATAATTTCTCGCCAAGCTTTGAAGACACTTTCTCTGTCTCCAAACTCTTCAGCCAACTGTGTGTATTCTTCATGAAAAGCTCCATCTGGATCCAACTCCAATGAATTGTGATAGGGGGGAGTCGAAAAAACCTGCTGGTAGATTTTGAATCTTTCCTGTTTGGTTTTGCTCGGTATTTGACTGAGCAGCTTCTTTGCTTGTTGGGGGTTGAGGTGTTCCATATTGATGTACTCTTCAATTTTTTTTAAAATAAAAGATTGTTGAGTGTAGGAATTTCAAATTCATAAGTTTCTAATAAAAATGAGAATATATATATTTTATTTTTTAAAAACAATTTGATTAAACGATATTGTACTAAAGCCTTATCCATTCTTGTGTTTCCCAAGTTTCTACATTTCGCTCTTTCTTGGAGAGGTTTTCCAATAGGGAATCCAAAGACTTCTTTACTTCAATATTAGGGAAACCCAAAAAATAGGTCATTTCCCACTTCTTCTGTTTAGTCTTTTTGATGGTCAAATAACCTGTTTGAAACAACAAACCTACAATGTCAAGATTTTCGAGGGTAAACTTGTCAAAGAAAGTTTCAGGAACTTCTTTGTTCTCCAATTCACTAGGTTTGATTTGGTGGTTTCGAATGCTTTTCACCAAAAAAGTAGGCGTTCCTGTTGCAAACCAAAAATTGCGAAATCGGCTTTGCTCAAAGAAATTGAGCAGCGAATAGGGATTGTATAGGCGTGTATTTCCTTCAAAAGAATAGCCATCGTACCAAAGTTGAATACCTGTTAGCAATTCCTCTTTTGGCATTTGCAATCGTTCTGCACTGCGCTGAATATAAGGGTCAAAATATTGAAGCAGTTCTTTTTGTGTAATGCCTAGTAAATCATGGGCAACAGGTGAGATGGACAAATCGGTCAAGTTGTTCAAATCAGAAAACAAACTCACCTTGCTGAACTTAGAAACTCCTGTAACAAATAGGAATTGAATGTGTCCATTTTTTTCTAAATCCTTCAAAGGACTAAAAAAATCCCTCAATACTTCTTGATTTGCTTTGGCTTTAGGTATTTCTATCAAAAAATCAACGATAGGTTTATCGTATTCGTCCACCAATACCACCACGGGCTTGCCTTTTTGAGCAATTTGTTCCACCAAAGATTTGAATTGAAGGGAAAGAGAGACGGTAGGAACTTGAAGTTCATATTTTTTAGCATATTCTCCTATTTCATAGCTAAGATGTTCTTCCAAGTTTTCAACTCGATGTCCATAGGAGGCAAAATCAAACTGCAAAATGGGATAGGATTCCCAATTGTATTCCGTTTTTTGTGCAATAGCCAGGTTTTGAAACAGTTCTTTTTGCCCCGAAAAAATATATTGAAGAGTAGAGAGCAACAAGGATTTGCCAAAACGACGGGGGCGAGAAAGGAAATACAATTTTCCTTCTAATATCAATTCATAGATTTGAAGTGTTTTATCTACATAAATCAAATCCCTCTCTATGATTTCTTTAAAATTTTGCCGTCCTGTAGGTAATCTTTTCATTTTCCAAAGATAAAGAAAAGAAGTGAAAAAAAGAGAGGCGAGAAATGCTTAAATGCACACTTCTCGCCTCTCTTTTCTCGCTTCTAAAAATTTCAATTATTTAGGCGCATTATTCGGATTCAACAAGTCGTAAAACTGATTCAACTTTGGCAAAATAATGATTCTGGTACGACGATTAATAGAACGTCCTTCTGCATTGTCATTGCTTGCCAAGGAGTTGTACTCGCCTCTGCCTGCTGCAATCAACCTATTGGGATCAATCTTATATGCTTGTTGCAATACACGCACTACGGCGGTAGCTCTCTTCACACTCAAATCCCAGTTGTCTGTCATACAAGCATTTTTAATCGGCACGTTGTCTGTATAACCTTCAACCATTACCTCCAATTCTGGTCTGGATTCGATAATTTGGGCAATTTTACCCAAAACTTCATTGGCTCTTGGAGTCAATTCAGCACTACCACTTTTATAAAGCATCTTGTCAGAAAGATTGACAAATACCACTGTCTTATCCACTTTTATCTCCACATCATTGTCTTCAATACCTTCCTTCAATACACTTTTTAAGTTGAAGGCCAATGCCAAGTTGATAGAATCAGCCTTGGTTTTCGCATTTTGAAGTAAATGAATGTATTTATCTTTTTTCTCCAATTGGCTCAAGGTTTCCTTGATATTGTCATTTGCAGTTTTTGATAAAACCGTCAAATCACCCACTTGTGAAAACTGTTTATCTCTTGTTTCTTTCGCATCTGTCACTTGACCTTGCAAGCCCATAATTTGCTCCTCTCTGAGTTTCAATGAGCTATTTGCTGTATTGAGTTCGCCTTGCAATTTTACTTTTTCTTGCTCACAACCAGAAAGGCGATTCAAAGCTGTGCTCAACTGCTCTCCACATTCGGTTAAACCTTTATTGGCCTCATTCAGTTGTGATTGCAGCGCACTGTATTGTTTTTTACTCATACAAGAGGTCATGACAACCACCATACATAAAAATACCACATACTTCATTTGTGACTTCATAGAAAAAAATGATTTTTTAGGAAATTAAAAAAATGTTGATGATAAAAATTTAAGTAACTATTAGACTTCAATACTTGATTATGGTAACGGCATATTATTTGTTTTCAAAAAAATAATTAACCAGCTAATAATCAAATTTTTATGCCATCGATATTTATAGGAAAAATGGTAAAAGCCCTATGAATTCGTACAATGCAATAACCTTAATATTGCATTTTTATTTTATCAAAAAGAAGACTGCAACTATTTAATTTTCAATACATCGGGATATTTATAGGGTTGCTTAAAAACTATCTAAGCTAAAATCTAATTATTCATTTGTGAATGAATAATTTTTGATAATTATCTTTAATGACTACAATCCATCAATGTTAAAAAAACAAAATAAACCTAAGGAAGTTTAAAGGTAGATAAAATTTCAAGAGAAACAGGATAAAACAACAACATGAAGGATGTATTGATCATTGGAGGAGGATTAGCAGGACTAACAAGTGCTATACACCTTTCTAAAGCGGGGTTGCAGGTGATATTGATTGAAAAAAAATACTATCCACTCAATAAAGTTTGTGGTGAATACATCTCCAATGAAGTCCTCCCTTATTGGCATACTTTAGGGATTCACCCATCTACTTTATCTCCCAAAGAAATGACCCGTTTTCAACTAAGTTCACCCTCGGGCAAATCCATTGAAAAGCCTTTGGATTTGGGAGGATTCAGCGTCAGACGCTATACATTGGATGAATATCTTTACCAGCATGTTCTGCAAACCGACACAGAAATACACTTAAATACAACTGTCCAAAGCATTGAATATAAAGACGATTTTTTTGCAGTAATGACCACACAAGGAGTTATTTTTGAAGCGAAAGTAGTGATTGGAGGCTATGGCAAACGATCGTTGATAGACAAAAATTTGAAGCGGTCATTTTTTCAAGACCGTTCGTATTATATTGGTGTAAAACAATATTTTGAAATGCCTTTTCCCGATGATTTAGTCGCATTGCACAACTTTGAAGGAGGTTACTGTGGGGTTAGTAAAGTCGAAAACGACTGGGTGAATGTAGCCTATTTGACCACCAAGCAGAGTTTGCAGAAATATGGCACTATTGACAATTTACAGCAAAAGGCACTGAGTAGCAATCCTTTTTTGAAGGAAATTTTTGAATTAGGCAAACCCGTTTATGAAAAACCTTATGTTATTTCCAATGTTTCTTTTCAAACCAAACAACAAGTTTGCGACCATGTTTTGATGTGTGGAGATGCCGCAGGAATGATCAGTCCACTTTGCGGCAATGGAATGGCTATGGCAATTCATTCAGCTAACATCGCATCTGAAGTGGTAATAGATTTTTTGAATGGAAAAATAAGCAGAACATCAATGGAAGAACGGTATAAAAATGAGTGGAATGACTTATTTAAAAACCGTCTTTTTTGGGGCAGACACTTACAAAAATTCATGGGACATTCACTCGTTTCAGAATTTTCGGTGCGTGGGCTTCAATGGCTACCTTTTCTACTAAATGGCATTATTAGACAAACACATGGCACGAATTGAGTTTTTTTATCGTAGGAACGCAATTATTAACGTTCAAAGCAGTAAATTAGCTTCAATATTATTTTTAACCTAAAAAATACTAAGACAATGCTTAAAAACTTATTGTTTGCATTTTGTATCCTTTTTGTTTGTTCAGCTCAGTTTGGCTGCAAAGGGTCTAAAAAATCTGTTCAAACCCCTATATTGATTGGTGGGTTTGATAAAAAAGACATCTACTTCAAAGTACAAGTAGGCGCATTCACTACTCCAAAATCAGAAGATGATCCTTTCTTTGAAGGAGTTGCAGGAATGGAAGTGATGATGGATACTAGTCCTAATGGCTTGACACGCTATTCTACTGGTGAATTCAATGATTACGACGAAGCAGATGCACTAGAACAACAACTCAAAGCCAAGGGATATGCTGAAGCCTTTGTGGTAGCGTATGGGCGACGAGATGACGGCTTTGACCAACGCATCGAAATGCCTATGAAACAACTCATGGAGTTGTACAACAAGGCGAACTAGTACAGGAATTAGCAAATTAACTGTACATTCATCAAATGAGGGCAAAACCAAACATGCCCTCATCTGATGAATAGCAAAATATTTATACAGTGACTTTATGAAACACATCTACCTCCTTACATTGATTCTTTTACTTCTATCTGCTGTTTCAATATCGGCACAAGATGGCTATCATCAGCGATTGTTGACGCAGTTGGAGGAGGAGTATGGCTTGGTCGGTGGCGAATGGATAGTGAGTGGCAGTGAGTTTACGACCATGAGCAATGTGTTTTATTGGGGATTGAGCCATTATACACTGGAAGATGCAGAAGGACAAACATTTACAAAGTCTATTACAGCAACAGTAAGCGAATTGGCAGAAAATCCTTGGAGTAGTGGTGTGGGCATTATCAACAATCAACCCATTGAAGTAGGTGACAAACTTTTGATAGTGGTTTGGATGCGTGGCACTACTGCAACGGCGGAAGGAGCGTTTACAAGTATGTATTTTGAAGACAATACAAACTATGTGAAGGAGGTAAATATGGAAGCAAAAATCTCCAAAGAATGGCAGCAATATTTTATACCTTTTGAATCCAAACGCCATTTTGATTCTTGGGAGGCTCAGATTGCTTGGCACTTGAATTTTCATCTGCAAACCGTTGAAATTGGAGGTTTGGCAGTCCTGAATTATGGTAAAGCGTATGAATTTCTTCAACTTCCAGAAGAAACGAACCTAACCTACGATGGTAGGGCAGCAAATGCTGCTTGGCGCACTTCGGCGGCGGAACGTATTGATACACATCGCAAAGCCAACTTACAAATAACAGTAGTGGATGAAAACGGCAGGCCTATTCCCAACGCTACAGTTGGCGTAAAAATGCAGCAACACGATTATGCTTTTGGAACATCAATAGTCGGTTGTGCGGTTGTAGAAAACGATTGTCAGGAGGATATTTATCAAGAAAAAATCCTCAATCTTGATGGCAAAGGACATGGCTTCAATCAGGTGACATTTGAAAATGACATGAATTGGAATGTGTGGGAAGAAAACGAACTCAGCACACCTGAGCAAACAATTTCTGCTATACAATGGCTGGTGGATCACCATATTCAAGTGCGAGGCCGCACACTTGTAGAACCTTCTTGGGATATGATGCCGAGTGATATGATTGGTCATAGTGGAGATATCAATTATTTAAAAAACCGTATTGACCAACATTTAGAAAATATGCTTCACTTCCCTGCTATTGCAGAAAATGTGCAAGAATGGGATGTGATGAACGAACTGCTTGGAAATAGGAGTTTGGAATTTGCTTTTGTAGGAAAAAGTAACTACTTGACAGGACGTGAGTTATATGCCGAAATTTTTAAAAAAGCCCGTAAGGAATCTCCCGACATGATTGCTTACCTCAATGATTGTGTGGCAATTTGTGCAGACGAAGGTAATGGCAATGCCGCAGACTACAACCGCTTCAAAACTTACCTTCAAGAACTCATAGACAAAGGAGTGCAAATTGATGGAGTTGGTTTTCAGGCGCATATAGGAAAAAATCCTATTTCTCCCGAAACGATTTATAATACTCTGGAAAATTTTTATCAGACATTCGGATTAAAGATAAAAATCACCGAATTTGATATGGTACAAATGAGTAAGAGTGTATCAGCAGATTATATGCGTGACTTTCTGACAGTTGTATTTAGTCATCCAAGCACCGAAGGTTTTTTAATGGACGGTTTTTGGGATTCTAAACATGGCTTGGGTGATGCAGTGCTATTTGACAACAATTGGCATCTAAAGCCTTCAGGACAGTCATTTATTGACTTGGTTTTCAAAGAATGGTGGACAAATAAAACATTGCTTACCAATGAAAATGGTCGCATCAATATCCGTGCTTTCAAAGGTTCGTACAACATTCCCGTCAATTTCAATGGCGAAACCTATTCGACTACGCTTCAATTGAAGGCGGATGAAACTTTGGTTATAGAATTGCCAATTACAACAAGTATTGAAGAAATAGAGCACCAAAATCGGTTTGTGCTGTATCCAAATCCTTCAAATGGTACATTTGAACTTCAATACGATTTTCCACAAAATGGAACTTTGCAGTTTGGAGTATATGATATCTTAGGTCGTCCATTGCAAAATTTCTCCAAAAATGTCATTCCTCAAAAAATGTTTACCCATCCATTTGAACTAAAATCGGGCATTTATTTTGTGAAAGTACAAGATGGGCAGCGAATCATGGTAGAAAAAGTAATCGTGCAATAGCACTGTAACCAATGTTACTATGAACCATTGGCGTTTTGCGTATCTTTGTAGGATAAAAATACCACATCATGAAGCAAAGACTTTGGACCATTCTAAGTTTAAAATGTCCTCGATGCCACAAAGGAAAATTGTTTGAGAACCCCAATCCATACAATATCAATGATATTGATAAAATGCCTTCTCACTGTCCTGAATGTAACCTAAACTATGAACCCGAAATAGGATTTTGGTATGGGGCGATGTTTGTCAGTTATGCTGTTACTGCCGTTATTTTGATTGTAGTACTGGGTTTTTCCTTGATTCTGTGGGGCTACATTAGCCGAACTTATTTGTGGATTTGCATTGCTTTTATATTGTTAATTTGGCCTTATATGTTTAGATTGTCGAGGTCTATATGGCTAAATATCTCTCAGTTTGTAGATAAACACATACAATAAGAAATTGTAAAAAAATAGCATCCTCTTATTCCCTTTGCATTTACATGCTCAAAACTATTGGACTTTGGATGTACCAAAGGCACAAGGGCAAAGAAAAATATTTAATATTTGATACCCAACGATTTAAAATCAAATAATACAACTCCATAAACCTGTTGCGATCATTTATTTGAAATCTTTAGTCTTGCATCTGTCATCCAAAATCTAAATTACCTAGCACTTTTAGAATTTTTGCCAACATGCGACTAAAGAATTATATCCCTATTCTCCAATGGCTGCCAAATTATGATAAGAAAAAAATGCGTGCAGACCTCATTGCAGGTCTGACATCGGGCATTATGATTGTTCCTCAAGCGATGGCTTGTGCCTTGATTGCAGGATTGCCGCCTATCTACGGACTTTACGCATCTCTTATTCCATTGATTGTTTATGCCTTTTTTGGAACGTCTATGCAGTTAGCAGTTGGTCCTGTGGCGATTGTGTCTATGCTTGTAATGGCAGGAGTAGGTAAATTTGCAGAACCAGAAACAGAGTTATTCATTCAGTTGGCCATCTTTACAGGATTATTGGCAGGACTGATGCAACTGGCAATGGGAATATTGAGATTGGGTGTATTGGTCAATTTTTTATCACATCCTGTATTGAGTGGATTCACTTCCGCAGCAGCATTGATTATTGGTCTAACGCAATTTAAGTATTTTTTGGGTATAGAGATTCCTAGAAGCAATTATATCCACGAAATTGTTTGGAATATTGGCCTTCACATTCAAGAAACACACCTTCTAACACTGAGTATTGGTATCGGTGGAATTATCTTGATTCAACTCTTAAAAAAAATCCATCCTGTATTTCCCTCTGCCCTTGTAACCATTATCATCAGCACACTTGCAGTATATGGTTTTGGCTGGTCAGAAATGGGTGTGAATACCATTGGAGAAATTCCCAAAGGCCTACCTCATTTTTCCATTCCCTCTTTTACTTTCGAACACTTCAATCAACTGATTCCCATTGCGATTACCATTGGTTTAATTAGTTTTATAGAGTCCATCGCCATTGCCAAAACGATGGAAAGCAAACACAAGAACTACAAAATTGATCCCAATCAGGAACTAATCGCTTTGGGTTTGTCCAAATTAATGGGCTCATTTTTTCAAGCATTTCCTACCACAGGAAGTTTTTCACGTACTTCTATCAATGACAAAGCAGGCGCACAAACCAATATTGCAGGTTTGATCAGTGTGGTTTTTGTCGCATTGGTATTGATGTTTCTGACACCACTTCTTTACTATATGCCCAAAACCATTTTAGCCTCTATCATCATGATATCTGTGGCTGGTTTAATTGATTTGCAGGAACCTAAATATTTATTTCGTAGTGATAGGAGCGATTTGATTATGTTGGTGATTACTTTCTTTGCTACCTTGATTATGGGTATAGGCACAGGTATTTTGATGGGTATTTTACTTTCTTTGGGTGAAGTTATTTATCGCAGCACCAAGCCACACATGACCGTACTAGGTCAGCTTCCCAACACTGTCTATTACCGCAATGTAAAACGCTATCCCGAAGCACTCAAACGCAAGGATATGTTGATTATTCGATTTGATGCCGAACTGTATTTTGCGAATGTCAATCACTTCAAAGACACCTTGGAAACATTCATAAATGAGAAAGGTAATCATCTGAAAGTGATTATATTGGAGGCTTCAAGTATACACGCTTTGGATTCTACGGGTATGCATACATTGGAGGAAGTGATTGAGGAATGTGCTCAAAAAGGAATAAGTTTCTATTTTACAGGTGTGATTGGCCCCGTTCGAGATGCTTTTTACAAAGGCAAACTCATCAGTACAATTGGTCGAGAAAATCAGTTTATGCGGGTACACGATGCAGTAGAATATTTCGATGAAATCACCCAATCCAGAATTGCAGAAAAAAACTTCAAAATAGCTTTGCAAACCAATTATGGGAAATAAAAGGATAGGCTATGTGATTATTAATTGGTTTTTCAACATGATTGTATTGAAGCAGTTAGTTGAAAAATAAGTTGCTATATATTTGATTTTTGCTTACTATATTTATAGCGTTACTATTCATCGGAATTGATTGCAGAATAGAAAGCATATCGTAGCAAAGTAATGATTCTGCACTAAGTCTCTAAAACAAACCTCCTTGATAAAGTAATAAAACGGAAATACAATACTTTTGGACTTTGGACGAAAGAAGTGAGAAGCGCAAGATGTAAAGGTTTGGTAATCAATGATTTACTTGTTTTTGTCGTTTAATCGTAAGTTATTCATTATCAATTGATTAATATCCCACTTCTCGCATCTCTGCTCCCTCGTCCAAAGTCTAAATACTTTAGAAGGTGACTTTGAGCTACTCTATAGTATCAAAAGCCACCTTTTTTAATTTCAAGTATCTTTAAACAAAAGGTTCTTTGATAATTTCTGCGGTGATGACACCAGCGAATCTATATTCGCTTTTCTCGTTGTTGATTATCAACACCTTGAAGATTTCGATGAGAGAGCAGAATATACATTCTGTGGTGTTGTGCAAAAATTGTCAGAGAACCAAACAAAAAAGGAAACCACCTCTCGATAGTCCCCCTGTTACACGTTTACCATCAATATTCTTTAAATTAAAACAGTAGGTTCAAGTTTGACTTTCTGCCATTAGATGTTTATTTTTGTTTGTATTCCGAAGGCGAAATACCATCGGAAGCATCAAACGGTACAATATTTTAGCACAGAAATTCAGAAATAAAAGCAGCGATCTGAGAGATAAGTCAATTTTGATTGCTGCTGGTCTCTGGAATTGGATTAAGGGAGTTGCCTTTAGTTAATCAGTAACAAATATAATATATAAACTGATGAATATTAATTTTACCTCTCAGGCTTTACTTTTTACTTTGATAGGATTAATTTCCTTGTCCTCATGTGGTGAGGGTGAGAGTAATACTGCTGGGACTGCAAAAGAAGGATTTCAAATTGAGTTTCGAGAATTGACTCCAGAAGAGTCAGGTATCGACTTTGCGAATACTTTTGATGAAAATAAGTTGATAGATCCATTCAGCTATGTCAATCTGTATAATGGAGGAGGAGTTGCTATTGGCGACATCAACAATGATGGATTGCAAGATGTCGTCCTAACAGGAAATATGGTTCCGACCAAGTTATATTTGAACAAAGGGGGGATGAAATTTGAGGATATTACCCAAAGTGCTGGTATTTCTTTTGACGGTTGGGCAACGAGTGTTACGATGGCAGACGCCAATAACGATGGATGGTTGGATATATATATATGTCGTGCTTATTATGCTCCCGCCTCTAAAACAGAAAATCTCTTTTTTTTGAACCAAAAAGACGGTACTTTTAGAGAAATGGCTTCTAAATTTAGTATTAATGACTCCAATTTGAGTATTGGAGCAGCATTTCTTGATTATGATTCCGATGGCGATTTAGATTTAATCGTTGCCAATCACCCTCGATATAGGCTTGTTGCCTTTGCTACACACATCAATTACTACCTACATCCTGTAAAAGAATTTTCGAGTAGATTATTTAGAAATGACCAACAAGGTTTTACGGAAGTGACAGAAGATGCAGGTATTTTGTCTTATGGATTTTGCTTGGCTGTCTCCACTTCTGATTATAATTCGGACGGATATCCAGATATATATTTGACCGTTGATCATGATGAGGGCGATATGTTATTTAAAAATAATAAAGATGGAACATTTACCAATGTCACTAAATCTTCGCTCAAGTTAGTAGCTCAAAGTGCTATGGGAATTGATGTGGGTGATTTGAATCACGATACACATCCAGATTATTCTGTGGTAGAAATGTCAATGACAGATTATTACCGTGATAAGGTAGCTATGGGTATGTCACCCATTCCGCATTATCGTTTTTTGACGGATTCGGTGGGTTATCCATACTACTCGATGCGTAATTTTATGTATTTGAATAATGGAAATGGCACTTTTACAGATATTGCTCAGATGTCAAATGTTCACAAATCAGATTGGAGTTGGTCAACGCTATTTATGGATGCGGATAATGACTCTTGGCAAGATTTGTTTATTTCAAATGGCTATTATAGAGACATTTATAATAAAGACAGGACGGCTATGCTTAATAAACAAATGGTGCGTTTAGGAGGTGATATGAAAGCCAAAAATAAGTTAGCTAAAGAATATGCACTATCCTCGCCAATTGATAAAATACCTAATTTCTTCTACAAAAGTAATGGTGATTTGACTTTCTCTGACTATTCAAAAGAGGTTGGTTTTACTAAAAAAACTGCGTCAACAGGTGCTGCTTATGGAGATTTGGATAATGACGGAGATTTGGATTTGGTAGTCAATAATGTCAATGCACCTTGTTCTGTATTTGAGAATCTAAATAACTCAGGTAACAACTGGTTGCGTATTCATTTTCATGCAGACAAAGGTTCTGTTAATTCTTTGAATTCAAAGGCGATTATCAAAGTAAATGGAGAAACGCAGTTTAGAGAATTGTTGACAACTCGTGGTTATCAAGGGTCAAGCGAACCTTATGCACACTTTGGTTTGGGCGATGCCGATAAAGTGGACGAATTGCAGGTGATTTGGTCGGACGGAAAAAAGCAAATCCTTAATAATGTCGCTGTGAATCAACTATTGACGGTCACTTACACAGAGGCATCTGGAACAGAAAACTATCAAAAGAACCTTGGTAATATGGCTAGTCTCGTAGCTACTTCGGAGTCAGGAATTGATTTCAAACACGAAGAAAAATTCTATGATGATTATGTCGACCAAATACTTTTACCACACAAAATGTCTGAACAAGGGCCGTTTATTGCCGAAGCGGATGTAAACAAAGACGGTCTTTCTGATTTTTATGTAGGAGCAGGTACAGAGCAAGCTGGCGCACTTTTTCTACAAACGGAGAATGGGAAATTCGCACGTAAATCAACACCTGCCTTCAACAAAGACAAAAAATACGAGGATGGTGGTAGTGCTTTCTTTGATGCGGATGGTGATGGTGATTTGGATTTAATGGTCGCAAGTGCAGGCTATCAATTTGATGCCAATAGCCTACTTTACCAGCCTCGTTTGTATCTCAATGATGGAAAAGGAAACTTTAGTTCAATAACTAATAATCTGCCAATCTGGACAAATAGTGGCTCTTGCGTGAGACCAGCAGATATTGACAATGATGGAGATGTTGACGTGTTCATAGGTGGCTTGCTTTCTCCTAAGCGTTATCCCGAAGCAGGAAAAAGTTGTGTATTTGTGAATCAAGGCAATGGTAAATTTGAGATTTACACAGACCCTACTTTTACCGATTTGGGTATGGTGAAAGATGCTATTTGGACAGATTTGAATCAAGACAAGCAAGCCGATTTAATTGTAGTCGGAGAGTGGACTCCCATTAGTTTTTTCGTCAATCAGAACGGAAAATTGGTCAACCAAACGGAGGATTACCTCCCAGATTCACCAAGTGGTTGGTGGAATTGTATCGAAACTGCGGACTTTGATGGCAATGGATTGCAGGATTTTGTGATTGGTAATTTGGGTTTGAATTATAAATACAAAGCCTCTTCCGAAAAACCATTTAAAGTATATGCAGATGATTTAGACGGAAATGGCTCGTTTGACATCATTTTGAGTTCTTATTATGGAGAAAAATTATTTCCTGTAAGGGGGAAAAAATGTTCGTCTGAACAAATTCCTGATTTGAAAAAGAGTTTTCCAACCTATCACGATTTTTCAATGGCGGAAGTTACCGACATTTATGGCGAAAATCTAAATAATTCATTGGAATTGAATGTAACAGATTTCAGAAGTGTGATTCTCTATCAATATGAGGCTGGAAAATTTTCTGTGCAAGAACTTCCGTTTATTGCACAGAAAGCACCCATTAATAGCATCGTTATTGATGATGTGAATAAGGATGGAAAAGACGACATGATAATTGCTGGAAATTTGTATCAATCTGAAATTGAAACAGGCAGGGCAACAGGAGGTACAGGGCAAATTCTGTTGAATACAGGAAATAAGACTTGGAAGACCTTAGAAGTTGAAGATACAGGTTTGTTCATTGATAGGGATGTAAAGTCTATGGCGTTATTGAATGTTGGGGAGGAGGATAAACCGTGGATAGTAGTAGGAAATAACAACGATTCATTGCAAATTGTCAAAATCTTTAAAAAGAAAAAGGTAGATATTCACAAATAGAGAGTTGTTGTTAAATGGCACTTTAAAATCGTAAAAGATTATGCCCCTTGTGTCCTTATGGTTACTTTACAGCTTCACAATTCCTCAATCACACAGTTCCAAAACCATGCAAAGTCACAAGTATCTGCAAACTATTCTCCAACAAACAACCCAACTTGTTGAACAACAGCAATATCAACAGGCTTCTTTCCTGCTTCAACAAACCATTGCAGCCCTTCCACTTGATTCGACTCAGGAACACATTGCAGCCATATATGCTCAGTGGGGTTTCTGCAATTATTATTTGGGACAATACAAAGAAGGTATCACCCATTTTGAAAGAGCCATTTCTGTTTACACCCAAATTCATGAAAATCATGAGGATAAAATTGCAGATTGCTACAATGACATGGGAACCTGTTATGGGCGTTTAGGCGATTATGAACAAGAATTGACCTGCTACGAAAAAGCATTGGTCATTCGGCTGCAACAACCCAATATAGAGCAAGAAAGCCTTGCAGAAAGTTACCACAACATCGGTCATGCGTATGGACAAATGAAGCAGTACGACAAACAGTTGGAATACCTTCACAAAACGCTGGAGATGAGTATTCAGCAACTTGGCAAAACGCATCTCGATTTAGCGTTTAGTTATCATAGCATTGCATGGGCGCATTATTTTTTGGAGGATGGCAAAAATGCACTTTTGAACCATGAAAAAGCACTGCAACTCCGCCAAGAAAACCCAACAACTGACCGACTGTTGATTGCTCAAAGCCACAATCACTTAGCATGGTACTGGTTTTATCTCGAAAAATATGAACTCGCCATACAGCACCATGAAAAAGCCTTAATTATTCGCCTTCAATACTTTGGCGCACTCCATGAAGACTGCATTATTTCCAATCACGGCATTGCCAAATGTTACCAAAGGCTTGGAAAGTACGACCTTGCATTGCAGCGACTTCAAAAATGCTTGCAAAATTTAGTGCCTGATTTTGGCGCAAACGATATTGGCGAAAATCCTTCCCTTCAATCCTACACCTTTCCCCTCCGACTGTATGAATGTTTGAGAGACAAATCATGGTGCTTTTACCTTCAATATCAAGTGTTTCCGCAATCAACTTCAACACTAAGACAAGCTTTTGATACTTATTTGCTGACCACCCAATTGATAGACCAAATCCGAAACAGCTATCAAGGAGAAGGTTCTAAATTGATACTTGCCGATGAAACAACTTGGCTATTCGAACATGCGATAGAGGCTGCAATATGCCTGCATGAACATACCCAAAATACCGACTACCTCGAAGCGGCATTCACTTTTTCTGAAAAGAGCAAAAGCCTCTTGTTGTTGAGTAGTTTGAAGGATGCGACTGCAAAAATTGCCGCCTCGATTCCAAATCATTTACTGCAAAAAGAACAACAACTCCGCACACAGTTGACGCAATTCGACCAGCAAATCACAGCCAAACAAGTAAGTCTCGAACACCAAAAATCGCAAAATTGGATGACAGACACCGAATTGCGTCAATTGCAGGGCAAACACTTCGACCTCCTTCAAACCTACACTGCTTTCATTCACCAACTCGAAAATGATTTCCCTGACTACTACCAATTGAAGTACGACATCACGACAGTTTCTTTGAAGGAAGTACAAAATCAATTGCCTGCAAAAACTTGCTTGCTGTCTTATTTTGTAGGTGAAAAGAAAATCTATATTTTTGAAGTAAGCACTTCAAAATCCACCTTTTCTGCAAAAGTTCACCACTTCAATAAGCCCGATGATTTTGGAGAAACGCTGGAAGAATATTTGGAAACTATAGAAGACATGAGCCGCAAACCATTCATTCAAAAGGCTTTTCAACTCTATGAATGGCTGATTGCGCCTACTTCCATTGAACAATATCCAATCGAAAATCTTGTCATTATTCCGCATGGTCAATTGAGTCAATTCCCTTTTGAAGCCCTCATCACCGAAGCTGTTTCACCCCGAACTCCTTACCCACGTTTGCCCTATTTGCTTCAACAATTTGATGTCAGTTATCACTATTCCGCCACCCTTCTTTGTCATTCTACTGCTCCTTCAAGCCATGTGTCAGAACCTCCAAGCTCCAATGGTTTTGTGGGTTTTGCCCCTGTTTACACCCAATTACAGTCCAAAGATTTACCCTATTTTGAAAATCTCTCCAACTTAGCCCTCGTTTACACCGAAAAAGAGGTGCAATCCATTCAGCAACTTTTTGAACACGAAGGTTTTACTGCAAAATCCTATTGTCATTTGGCAGCTTCAAAAGCACAATTTTTGGCTGCGATTGTGAACCAAAAATACATTCACATTGCAGCACATGGCATTGTAAATCAGCGACAAATGGCATTGTCTGGTATTTTGTTTTCACCCAAAAACACAACGGATGATTTGGAAACGGGAATGTTGTATATAGGGGAATCCTACAATTTGAAGTTGTCGGCAGATTTGGTGGTTTTGAGTTGTTGCGAAAGTGGGATTGGTAAGTTGGCAAGTGGTGAAGGAATGATGGCCATTAATCGAGGTTTCCTATATGCAGGTGCTAAAAACGTGATTTTCACCCTGTTCAAAGTCTATGATGAGGAATCAGCACAATTGACACAGTTGTTGTATGAGGGTATGTTGAAGGGTTTGAGTGTGGCTAAGGCTTTGGCGGAAGCAAAAAGGGTTTTGATTGAAATGGAAGATGTAATGCCGATTTTGTGGAGTGGATATGTGTTGATTGGGGGGGATTGATGCCTACCACATATGTTCAAAGCAAATTTCTACTTCGCTCTCCAAAACTGCAATTTTAACATTTTTCAATCGTTTTTAAGAATTAGCACTTCCTTCAAAAACATCAATCAACCTAACATGAAAACCAAACAAACATTTTTGGCAGTGTTTCTACTGCTCTTTAGCTGTACATTATTCGCCCAAACCAAAATCATCGCCCACAAAAGTCACAGCGGAAAACCATCAACTTTCAATGTCTTTTCGGCTCACAATTTTGGGATTACTCCCATCATCATCACGGACACTGTTATTCGTGTTACAGACTCCATTTTTGTGGCAGTCATGCACGAAGAATTTAGTAAAAGCACTTGGAGAGATACAGTAAGTTACAATGAACAAACCAAAAACTACTATTCACGTCACTATTATTTTGGAAAATCACTTGAAGTTCTACAAGCGGAAATGCCAAATACAGTATTCATTGGTTTTGAAGAAGATTCACAACTGCCTCCACAGATGCACTACTTTTATCCGCACAATCCCAATGCTAACCCCGATTATTTTCGTTTACCTCCGCCCCAAAAAAACACAAATGACCAGACTCCTGTGAAAAAGTATTGACATGGATAGCACATCAATTCAATGGTCATTTAGTCAAAAACTAGGTTTTCGGTTTGCATTTTGTTTTGTGCTACTGTTCATTTTTTCACTGCCGTTTCCCAATACCTTTTTGCCGAATGTAGGTGGTTATTTGCAGCCATTTTTTGAAGGACTGATCAAGTGGTTTGGAGATAATATACTGCAAATCAAACAAATTTATACATTCCAATTGATTTCCGACTCAACGGGAATGTACATTCATACTTTGCTATTGCTGCACATTGCAGTCGTCATTGCAATTGTTTGGAGTGTTTTAGATTCAAAACGAAATCACCTCATCTTAGCCTATTGGTTTCAAGTTTTCATTAGTTATTATCTGGCTTTTCAACTCTTCAAATACGGATTCAACAAGGTTTTTAAGCTGCAATTTTACTTACCCGAACCCAATATTTTATACTCCAATGTAGGGAGTTTGTCTCGTGATATTTTGTATTGGAGTGTGATGGGGGCTTCGTATTCCTACACCGTTTTTGCAGGTATTTTGGAGTTGATACCCGCTTTTCTGTTGTTGTTTCGGCGCACGAGATTGTTGGGGGCTTTGATAGCTTTTGGAGTGTTGGTCAATGTGGTGATGATTAATGTGAGTTTTGACATTTCGGTCAAAATATTGAGTAGTTTTTTGTTGCTTTTATCCATCTTGATTATCCTTCCCGATTTCTCCAATTTGTGCCGCTTTTTTCTTCAAAACCAACCCATTCTCACGAAACCTTACGCAATTAATTACACGACTAAAAAACAGTTTCTGGTATATTCCATTGGCAAATCTTTGGTCATTTGTTTATTGCTTTTAGATGTGTTGTTGCCTTACTTCAAAGCCAACAATTTCAACGATGATTTGGCTGCCCGACCTTTTTTGCACGGTGCTTATGAGGTGAAAGTATTTGCGGTAAATCACGATACCATTCCTGCATTATTGACCGAACAATACCGTTGGAAACGCATTTTCGTTCACCGAGAGGGCTATTTCATTGCAGAAAATATGCAGGAAGAAATGCAGGATTTTCCGCTTCAAGTCAACACTTATTCCAAGCAGATGACATTGAAGGAAAAAAGTGGACAACAGCTTGTTTTTGAATACAATTATTCCTCTACAGATAGTATTTTGAAATTGAAGGGTATTTTACAAAACGATACGATTCACATTGAAGCCCAACAAATTAATTTGCAGCAATTGCCACTTCTTCAAAAACAAACGAATTGGACGATAGATGATTATTTTAGGTGAGTTTGCTCAATAGCATCGGACTTTGAAGATCAATAATATTTAACAAATTATGCATTACATCTTTTCACTGTAAAAAAAACATTGCTATGAAGGTATGGTCTATAAGAGGCTTAGTGGTTTTTAATCCATTGCTAATCCTTAAAGGTAAGTAAGGCTCGTTAGAATCAGCTATTTTCAAGTTTCGCAAAAGAGACCAATTTACCTTTATCACAAGATTGGAAACCAAGTGATTCATAAAATCCCCTTGTTTCTTTGTTGTCATCGGTTAGCAAGACTTTTTGCCTGATGTGGCTAAAGTTTTCGAGCATTTGTTTCATCAGCAGAGTACCAATTCCCCGTCTTTTGTAGGCCTTCAACACCAAAATATCTTGGATGTAGGCGATGGTGAATCCATCTCCTATCACCCTTATCAAGCCGACTAATTCGTCTTTTTCTTTTGCAATCAGGACATAGAGTGAGTTTTTGATGGCGTTTTCCAATTGTTCTGGATTCTGCGTGTAGGCAGTCCAGCCTGCATCATTGTAGAGCTTCAAAAGGGCAGTTTGAGGGATTTGATTGGTTTGTTGGTAGGTAATTGGGGTCATGGGAAAAACTGTTTGAGCATCGAAAAAAAGGCAGGCAGCTTTTCGGCAGTTTTGTCTAAAAATGCTTCTACATCAAATTTTTCTAATATCCTTGCATTGATGTCATCTAACTGATTGATTCGCAACTGAATGAGATTTTTGTTCTGCAAATCCAACAAATCAATCATGTATTTTGCCTTTTGTTGATCTATTTGGTTTCGGTCAGTATTTGGAGCGATATTTCCTTCAAAATCGTATTCAAAGAAGTTTTCAATATCGGCGATTTCAATTGGATTCAAAAACAGGCCTTCTTCAATTCCTTGTTTTTGCCCCAACTCCCCTTTTGTATGTCCACAAAAATCTTCAATGACTTCTGGTTCTTCAATACTACAATCAAATCCATTGCAGGAAACCGATAGGTTTTTGTGTTTAAAGGTTAGGTGTGCGTGAAGGTTGCGCTCTTTGATGTGTTCGATATGAGAATAAGCTATTGGGTTTTCTAACTTTTCTGGAATGGCTTGTTGGCAGTAAATACACAAACCCTGTTGTTCATTCAGCAAATGGCTGTGCAAAGTGATTTTAATTTCTCCTCCTTCTCGTGATTGTGTGAATTTTTTCCAAGGCGTTTTGAGCTTGCTTCTTTTCTTGCTTTGAAGGTAAGTTTGCACATAGTTCTCTAACTTCTTTTTGACCACAAACGCTTCAAAATCATCACAAACGTTTTTCTTTTCAATGTGCCTCATGACTATGCGGTTTGCTTTTTTCGTTTGCGTTCTAAAAGTAATAGCTGGTTTTGAAGGCGCATAATATAAGGGTCTTTTCGCCCCAAATCTAAGGTTAATTCTTCAATCAATGCTTTTGCTTCAATGCTATCGAATTTTTCGGGAGTCAATAAAGTACGCAATTCGTCTATTTTTTCTTGTGTTTCTACATCTCTCAAGCTCTCTAAACCCATGATTTCCTGCAATACCCGATTGGGTTCTAAGCCTTTGGTGGGTTGGTCAGTTTTGCCCATGTTGATGACTTCTACTTTTTGGGTTTCTTCATTGATGGCAAGCAAGAAAAGGCTTTCGGGTTTGACAGAAGCGATGATATGAGGGGAATGAGTAGCGAGGAATACTTGGTTGTTTTTTCCTATGTTATTGTAAAATTTTGCCATTCGACTTTGCCAACTTGGGTGTAAGGAATCTTCTGGTTCATCTACTAAAATAATGCTATTTTTTATATTCAAATGATGAAGATAAATTCCTCTATAATACAAATGTTTTTCTCCACTTGATAAATCCTCAATTTTAACTTGTTCTTTATTTACGGTTTTAAATATGACTTGATTTGTTGAAATATCTTTAATCTTAGTATTGACATTAATTCCTGACAATACTTTATTGTAATTTTCAATCTTTTTCTCTATAATATCATTTGCAGGTCTATTTCTATTTTGTAAAATATCTTCTAAGACATCTTCTATCACATATTTTTCAATTATATTTTTATGAATTTGGAAATCTAATTTTCTTAAAAGTGCATTGTCTTGTTGATTAATTTTTGCTTCTAAATCCTCTTTTGGGTTATTTTTGTAACTATTATTTTGAGAGAAAAAGTATTTATCATCGTTAATGTACGTTTCAGAAGGAATAAAGTAACATCTAAAAACAGATGGTTCTGGTAATTTATTTTGACTACTTAATTTCAAGAAATGATAAAAATCATTTTTACCACTATGTTTATCAAAAGTAAACTTATAAAACCCTGTAATTTCATTTTTTAAACTTAAAATTTTATCTGCAATTGCTTCGCCATGTATTGATTCAATGAATGATGTGTGAATTTCAAGAACCATTTCTACTTTTTCACAACTAAATAATTCTGAAATCATTGATGGCACACTATAGTTTTCTAACTTATTTGAAAAAACATCACCAATCAATTTTAGCAAAGTAGTCTTCCCACTCCCATTTACCCCCGCCAATACAATCGTATCCAAAGTATTGCCGTCCTTGTCTGTAAAGTCAAACTCTACATCGTCAAATACTTTGTAGTTCTTTATTTTAAGTCGTCGGATTTTCATAGAGATTCATTATTTGTATGCTCAAAATAGCTAAAAACTTCCAAAATAAAAAGAGCTTCCTCCAATCATTGAAGAAAGCTCTTTTAGCGAAAACCAATTGAAGTGAGAAAACAAAAGTTTCTAAAACTTTTGTTTTCTAGCTGCTTACGCCAATCCGCCCTCTTCCCGAATTTTATTCAAAGCAGAACCTGCTACAAACCAGCCAATTTGTACATCGTTGTAGGTGTGTTTCACTTCAAAGCTATCACTTGTACCGTCTTTGTGGTTCAACACAACCGTCAGGTTTTTGCCCGGTGCGAACTCGGTTAGACCCAATATGTCCACGCTATCGTCTTGACGAACCAAATCGTAGTCAGCAGGATTCACAAAGGTCAAAGCCAACATCCCTTGTTTCTTCAAGTTGGTTTCGTGGATACGAGCAAAAGATTTGACAATCACAGCTCTTGTCCCCAAGTGACGGGGTTCCATTGCAGCGTGCTCACGAGAAGAACCTTCTCCCAAGTTTTCTTCACCAAAAATCACTGTGCCAATACCAGCAGCTTTATACACCCTTGCGGAATCAGGTACCCCCATAAATTCATCCTTCAAAGTATTGTAAACCTTGTTTGTCAATTCATTGAAGTAGTTGATAGCTCCTGTATAGAGGTTGTTGGAGATATTGTCTAAGTGACCACGGAAACGCAACCATGGACCAGCCATTGAGATGTGGTCGGTGGTACATTTTCCTTTGGCTTTGATAAGCAACTGAAGGCCTTTTAAATCTGTTCCTTCCCAAGCTGCAAAAGGAGTCAATAACTCAATTCGCTTGGAGTCGGGATCTACTTTTACTTCTACCTTGCTACCATCTTCGGCAGGAGCTTGATAGCCTCTATCTTCCACATCAAAACCTCTTGTTGGCAACTCATCACCCGTTGGAGGATCGAGCAAAATTTCTTCGCCGTCCGCATTGGTGATGGTATCAGTTAAAGGATTGAATTTCATGCTACCTCCCAACACCATTGCAGTCACTAATTCGGGCGATGCTACGAAAGAGTGCGTCAATGGATTTCCATCGTTTCTTTTCGCAAAGTTTCGATTGAAGGAGGTAATGATAGAGTTCTTTTTGTTGGGGTCTTTGGTGTGTCTTGCCCATTGTCCGATACATGGCCCACAAGCATTTGCCAATACGACACCGCCTATTTTTTCGAGTACGTCCAATTGACCGTCTCTTTGAACAGTGAAGCGAACTTGCTCAGAACCGGGGGTAATGGTGAATTCAGATTTAGCAATTAATTTTTTGTCAATTGCTTGTTGTGCGATGCTTGCAGCACGATCCAAATCTTCATAAGAGGAGTTGGTACAGCTACCAATCAAACCGACTTCCAATTTTTCGGGATAGCCATTTTCTTCAATTGCTTCCGCCAATTTGGATATGGGCCATGCCAAATCAGGTGTGAAAGGGCCATTGACATGAGGCTCTAAGGTAGAGAGGTCAATTTCAATCAGTTGGTCGTAATAGTCTTCTGGATTTGCTTCAACTTCTGGGTCGGTCTGCAAATGCTCCAAAACGGTGTTGGCTAAGTCTGCCAAATCTGCACGATCTGTAGAGCGTAAGTATCTGTCCATTGCATCACCGTATTCAAAAATTGAAGTAGTCGCTCCAATTTCTGCACCCATATTGCAGATAGTTCCTTTACCTGTACAAGAAATTCCTCTTGCACCAGGCCCGAAATATTCTACAATAGCACCTGTTCCGCCTTTTACAGTCAGAATACCTGCTACCTTCAAAATTACGTCTTTGGCAGAAGTCCATCCGTTTAGTTCACCCGTCAATTTCACACCGATTAGCTTGGGCATCAACAGTTCCCACGGCATTCCTGCCATAACATCTACTGCGTCTGCACCACCTACTCCAATGGCAACCATACCCAAACCACCTGCATTTGGGGTGTGTGAATCTGTCCCAATCATCATGCCTCCGGGAAAAGCATAGTTTTCAAGCACTACTTGATGGATAATTCCTGCACCTGGTTTCCAAAAACCTAATCCATATTTGTTAGAAATGGAAGCAAGAAAATCATAGACTTCTTTGTTCACATCTATTGCAACTTCCAAATCTTCATCTGCACCACTTTTGGCTTGAATCAAGTGATCGCAATGGACTGTTGAAGGAACGCCAACTTTTGGTTTACCTGCCATCATGAATTGAAGCAATGCCATTTGAGCTGTTGCATCTTGCATCGCTACACGGTCAGGAGCAAAGTTCACATAATCTTTTGCTCTTCCGTAAGGCTCACTGGGCATATCTTCCCAAAGATGGGTATAGAGAATCTTTTCGCTCAAAGTCAAAGGGCGGTTCAACTTTGCACGTACTTGGGCAATTTTACCAGGCAATTTATCATATACTGCCTTAATCATATCTAAATCGAATACTGCCATATCTTGTGGATTGAATATTGATTATAAAATATTGTTGTTTATTCGTTGAAGGCAAATATAATCAATTTTCAGTGAGCAATGAATTGAAAAGGGTAATAGCTTTGATAGCGTATATTTATAAGGCAGGATCCAAAGGTAAAATGAAGCCATCGAAGATTTTAGAGGGATGAAACTTTTGAAGTTTATTCTTGCAGATATGGAATGTTTGAAAATCACTATTCTTTCAAAAGAAAACTTCAAAAGTCCTTGATATCGCAGTTTACAAAGTTCTGGAATACAACTTTAATTCTTTTTCTCCCAATAAAAACAATTGACCACGTTCGATATTTATGGCATTGGAGCCAACGGTATTTGGTATATTCAAAGCGGTGATTTCTTTGGTGAAAAAGTCATAGACCATCACTCGGCCATCAAAAAAATACACAATCTTGTCGTTAATGATTTGAAAAGAATCCAAGTTTTCGGCTTGTAGGCTAAAATTGGGAATAGATGTATAGTAATTTCCAAATACATCAAAAACGATGATACCCATATTGGGTATGCCTAAAAATACCAATTGCCCTTCTGCAATGGTGCGCTCAATAATGAAATTGGGATGTACCTCTTCGCCCACCAGTTGTTGAATATCCAGACTTTGGTAAACGAGTTCGTAGTCGTGATTGATTTTTTTCAACCGGTGTTCATCCTCGTCATATATCCAGATATAGTTGTCGTTTGACAAAGCTGCTGCTGAAATGTTTTTGATTCCGATGTTTGAGAATTTATACAAACGGCGGGTATTCAAGCGCATATCGGTGGTGACAGCGGTTGCGAAATCCTTGAAGAAAATCAATACATTGAAGGGGCTGGTCGCATCTACTGAAGTAGGAATACCAAACTTACTTTCACTAAAACTACCGACCAGATTACCAATTGAATCGTATTTCATCACCTGATTTCGGTCGGTAATCACATAGGAATTTTTCAAAAAATCGGTGGTCATGAATTTTCCTTCTACAGGAACTGTACTGACTAACTGATAGTTATCGTCATTGGCATACGTAAATGCCAAAAACGCTCCTACCACCAAACACAAACTAACTGCCTTCAAAATAGCAGAGTTGTAAATTTTGTCCATCAAATTGTGCATAAGAATTGAATTTTATCCAGTCACCTAAGTTGACATAACGGCTTTTATCGTTCAGTCGTATGTCTAAGGGTATATGTCGGTGTCCGAAAATAAAGTAATCAATATCGGGGTTTTGTTCGAGCTTTCTTTTTGAATACAGAACGAGCCATTCTTTGTCGTCGCCCCAATATTTGTCTGTTGGTTTTTCTTGTCCACGACTTTTGCGAGAAAAGTAGTTGGCAAGACCAATGGCAAAATTGGGGTGAAGGCGTGCGAATAGCCACTGACAAACTCGGTTGGTGAAGACTTTTTTGAGCATTTTGTAGCCCTTGTCGCCTGGCCCCAAGCCGTCGCCATGACCAATAAAGAAAGTTTTACCGCCGATTGTTCGAGTGATAGGTTGGTAATATACAGGAATGTCTAATTCTTGTTGAAAGTAATCGAACATCCAAACATCGTGGTTGCCTGTAAAAACCGAAATTTCTACGCCCATGTCCTTCAATTCGATGAGTTTGCCAAAAAAACGCAAATAACCTCTGGGTACTACGGTTTTGTATTCAAACCAAAAGTCGAATAAATCGCCTACCAAAAACAAATCACTTGCATCGTATTTTATACTGTCAAGCCACCTCACAAATCGTTTTTCACGTACTTTGCTGGCTTCAAGTGTAGGCGTGCCTAAGTGTAGGTCAGAGGCAAAATAAACTTTTTTTTCGGCAATAGCCATTCAGAATTAAAATTAAAATGACCATGAAAATCAACAGATATTGTAGTTTTCATGAGTTTGTTAGGCAATAAGACCATTTAAGCAGGAAATTGACTGCTCATTTTTTCTGTACTTCCTTCCACAAAATTACGGAAAATCTTTGAAGGAAAAACGAAAAAGTGGGGTAGCAATTGCTGTTTTATAAATGAATGAAAATGAATACAAAACAGATTGTCATTGCCATTTTGTTTTCAATTCTTTATGCTGCTCTTTGGCTAAGATGATAGAGTGTGTTGAATTCGATTTCTTTGGTGATGAAACAGCCTGATTCCATGAATTGAAATATTGTCTGCGCTCGATCACTTTCATATACAAATTCGCTGATGTTGAGCTGAATGGATTTCCACATTCTTGCATCAAAACCAGAGAGTAAATTGGAAACAGAGGCATAACGGCATAAATTCAACTCAGTTCCAGCATTGATTTGAAGGTTGATGACGACTGCTTTTGAGTCAAGAAGTTTGTAAACCTTCAATTCTTTGTCGGTACGCTGTTCTAAAAATTCAATTTCATTTAGATTATCTTCCATCACCAAATCACTGAAATCATCTACCAATTTTTGGACATATTTCGGATTGGTTTTTTGTAAATCAGACCATTGAGACGTATCAATGGCATTTTGAGCTAAAAATTGTAGAAACTGAGAGGTGCGGTCCTCAAGTTCTTCATAAGTAAGTCTTCGAAATTTCATAGGCAGTTAATTATTTTTGTGATCAACTTCTCTATCGCTTATTCAGTAGTTTTCTGAATGACTATAAAAGAAGTCAAAATGTTCATTGGTTTGAGTTTAATTTTAATGCATACTTTTACTGGCTGAATAGTGGTTTTAGTGCTTTATTGGTTTCCGCATTGATTGTTTATATTACTTAAACCCACCCCTTACCCCTCCCAAGAGGGGAATTTCCCACTTGGTACAAGTATTCCCCTCCTTGGAGGGGCAGGGGTGGGTTGCGATTTATTCCTTTTTAATGTGACCGAGAAGGGCAAAATCGCCAACGCTATCGTTTTGGTTTACCTGTTAGGGCGCTCAAAAAACAATATCGTAAAATTAGAGCTAAATTATCGGCAGGTTATGAACGGTTTAAGGAATTGGATAGGGATAAGAATAGCCAACTAATCAGCATGATAAAAAGAGCATTGAAACATGGATATGTACCTGATTATGTGTTGTTTGATGCTTGGTTCTGCTGCGAAAAAACATTGAAGGCTATCCGTTTACTTCGACAAGGAGTCATTCACATAGTGGCTGCTTGTAAAATGGGCAATGCCAAATACAACTATTTATCCAAAGAAATGTCAAGCTGGGCAGATTTTAAAAACATTGCGAAAAGTTCATAAACGTAAGCCCAAAAGATGCCGCCTACTTGGGTGTTATTATTATACCGTGGTGGTGGATTATAAAGGTATGGAAGTCAAGTTGTTTTTTGTTAGGTATACTAAACGAAGCAAATGGAGACTTTTACTGACTACCCAAACAAGCCTTCGTTTTACTCAGGCTATGGAAATCTATGCTATTCGATGGTCTATTGAGGTCTTTTTCAAAGAAGTAAAGCAACTTTTAGGTATTCAAAAATGTGCTTCCAGAGATTTTGATGCTCATATTGCTCATACCACTTTAACTTTGATTCAATATGTTATGTTGAGTTTGCATAAACGCTTTTCAGATTATGAAACGATTGGCGGCTTATTCAGAGCTATCAGAGACCAATATATTCAAGCAACGATTGCTCAAAGACTGTGGCAAATCATGATTTCTATTCTCACACGATTGGTTCAAAAGATAGAATGTGATATGGAACTGGTCTTGCAGTTAATTATTCATGACAACGATTTCAGGCAATTATTTTCGGGTATGGTGCAGCTTAAAGTACAAGATGAATAGGAGATAAGCATTTGTTTAGAACCTAAATGGAAAAACATAACTAAGTGGCTTATTTACAATTATTTATAATCTATCAACATCTATAAATATCTTATATTAAAACATAAAAACAATTAACTAACAAATGCTTACTTTTTTAAGTGGCGATGCGAAACTTAAATAAATTGTAAAGGTAATTTTATTGGAGGTTTAAAATATTAAATTAGGCTTACATTCCTGTTATCTTTTCAACAAAAATATGAAACTGCTTCAAAAAAATGAGTTTGATTGGTGAAAAAATAAATATTTTTGAACATAATAATTCTTGTAGGATAGTTGTTGCGCCATTGAATTGGGGGCTTGGTCATGCAACTCGCTGTATGCCTATCATTAATGCCTTATTGCAGAAAGGAGTCACGGTAATTATTGCAAGTGACGGGCGAGCTCTGGCATTGTTGAGGGAGGAATATCCTACCTTACAATACATCGAATTACCTGCTTATGATATTCGATACAGTGGCCATGCACTGGGACTGGTGCCAACGATGCTCTGGCAAATCCCCAAAATTTTGAAGGCCATCAGAACAGAACAAAAAGCCATCCAGCAAATTGTTGAAATAGAAAAAGTAGATGCCATTATTTCGGACAATCGTTATGGTTGTTATTCACCTGCTATTCCTTCTGTTTTTGTAAGCCACCAACTTTTTTTGAAGATGCCTTTTTTTCTTCAATTTTTGGAACCAATGGTTGCCAAAACCCAAATGCGTTTTATTCGTCCTTTTAATCATTGCTGGATTCCTGATTTTTCTCAAAAAGACCAAAGTTTGAGTGGTGATTTGGCACACAAAGAACCTTTAGCTCATGATCGGTTTCGTTTTGTAGGTGCACTTTCGAGGATGCGAAGACAAGTGGAGGAAAAGTTTGTGAATAGAGAGGAGGATAGGGGGGAGATTGGTTCTTTTTTGAAGGAACGTTATGATATTGTTGCAGTATTGTCTGGACCTGAACCACAGCGCACGGTTTTTGAAGAAATGCTGCAACAGCAAGTGTTTCAAACAGATTTGGATGTATTGATAGTAAGAGGTGTGACAGAAAAGCAATCTTTACAGTTTTTGACTGATAGAGTGCAAGCTGTCAATTATTTAGCTGCAAAGGAGTTGAATTGGGTATTGTTGGCAGCTGATGTAGTGATAGCAAGGTCGGGTTATAGTACGATTATGGACTTGGCTGCTTTGGGTAAAAAGGCGATTTTGATTCCTACGCCAGGGCAAACTGAGCAAAGTTATCTATCAGCGTATTTTCAATCGAAGGGTGTTTTTTACTGCACTTCTCAGTCCAAATTTGACTTGAAAACAGCATTGAAGGAAGTGGAAAATTATTCGGGTTTTGGTTTTGAAGTAGCAAAAAATCATTTATTGGAGGATACGATTGAAAATTTGTTAAAAAACAAAACCCCTCACTAACGTAGGTTAGCAAGGGGTTTGTTCATTTAATCTTTAATTTAAGTCTATTTGACTTTCCTTATTGGATGATGATTTGGCGGTTGCTGGTGAATTCACCATCGTTTACTTCCAAGATATAAGTTCCTGCAACCAATTGAGTGACATCCAAAACAGTGCTATTTTGACCTGTTCTTGCCTCTTTTGTTTCTTGTTGCATCATTCTACCCATCATGTCGTAGATTGTAATAGTAGAAGTACCATCTTCTGCTGCAAAGTAGTCGATGTTGAGTACATCTGTTGCAGGCATTGGATAGATGTTTCGGATGTTCATGATTTCTACCAATGGTGAAGCAATTGCATCTTCGTCTTTCTCTTCGTTTTTAGAGCTGCCTGGGTTTACTACATGAATAGTGTAGTCTTCTACCTCTCCGTAGCCAAAGTTTCCACAAGAATTGATGCCATGGTAGCCATATTTCATGGATACTCTCATGCGTGTATTGCCTGTTGCAGCACCTTGGGGAACAGTGACATGACCACTTTGACTGTTGTATCCATATCCTTTATAAACACGCTCTCCGTAATCATTGAAATCACCATCTTGGTTCCAGTCAATCCATACTCTCCATTTCTCGATGTATTGTTTACCGCTAAACGCAGGTGACATGTGCAAGTTGTATGTTTGACCATGCAATACGTCAGTAGACATTGAAGTATAATTGCCATACCCCCCATTGTTGCCACTTGTATTGTTGATAGAGCCAAATTGAACGCTTGCGATGTGTTCATATTTAGTAGAATTTCCTTTTGAGGTGCAATAGCCATCTACTTGGCCACCAGGTTGTCCACCTACTTGACCTCCTGTGATATTCACTGTATAATCTTCTACTTCACCGTATCCAAAATCTTGACAAGTGCTTGGGTAATATCCATATTTCATAGATACTCTCATTCTGGTTTCACCTGTTGCAGCAGAGTTAGGGATGTTGAAGTAACCTGTTTTTTCATAGTAGCTACCACCTTGATATACTTCCTCGCCGTAATCGTCGAAGTCACCATCTTGGTTGAAGTCAATCCATACTTTCCATCTTTCATAGTAGGCATAACCTTTAAACCCTGGTTTCAAAGAGATAGAATAGTTGTTACCTCGTGTCAAATCTGTGCTTTGGTCTGTGTAATTTCCATATCCATGATCATCTCCACTGTAATTGTAAATGTCACCCAATGATACACGCTTGATGTATTCATATTGTGTGCTGTTGCCTTTTGAGGAACAGTAAGCAGCATCTTCTCCTACAGTCACTGTGAGAGTCTCGGTTGTAGATCCGCAAGGGTCACTGTCAGAAACTTCAACAGTGTAAGTGCCTGCTGCAATTCCTGTCAAATCTTTGCTTGTTGATCCATTGTTCCAAGAGAAAGAATAAGGAGGAATTGCTCCTGATACGGTCAAGTTAATGCTACCCGTAGAACCATTGTAAGTAGAATTGACAGTTGTTGCATTTACACCCAAGTCTGGTGATGTTGTATATACTGTTCCAAAACCGCCAAGAATGGTACCGAGAAAGATATTATTAACAGAGTTGTCAAATATGACTCCATTGTTGATAGTGAGAAGACCAGGATTAGAGTTGCCCAAGTTGCCTACTATCAATTTGCCACTATTAGTAAAGCTCATACCACCACCATTCTCAAATCTATCGGCTGCAATCGTTGCACAAGCCTCATTTCTTAGGTTTGCTGTATTGATAAATGTATTTGCTTCAATGTTTCCGCCATATTGATTGACAAAATCACCGCCAAAGCTGAATACATCGTTGGCTACGATGTCCCCTTTATTGGTCATCACACCAGAACCGAAGTTTTGGAATGCTCCTGTAAGATTCAATGAACCTTCATTGAGGAATGTTCCTGTATTTTTAAGATCTACGGTCAAGATAACCGTCAATGACCCTAAGTTGTGGAAAGTACCTCCAACGCCTCCTGTGTTGAGTAATGTTACAGTAGCAACACCTCTTTGTTTGTTCAAGAACAAGCCATAATTGGTCATTTCTTCTGTAGTGATAATCGCATCGTCTTCGTTGGTGAAAGTATGACCTGCGGCGTTAATTAAGTGGTCGCTGACATTGATCTCTCCTCTGTTACTCAAGGCATTTACGTTTGTCCAAACACCCGTCACATTCATTTCACCATCATTGATGGTAGGGCCAGAAGTTCCTAAGTCTGTGTTTGTTGTGAAAATAGCACCTGCCTCATTGGTTAGGCTACCAAAACCGCTGAAGGCGTTTGTGTTAGTTGTACCACCATTGGTAAAGGAAGCATTACCCAAATTGCTGAAATTGTCAAGAACAGTCAATGTACCATTGTTTACAAATGCACCCGCATTGCTAACGGTCTGAATAGTTGCAGTTCCGTTATTCACCATATTGGAAGGAGCATAATAAATGATTGTGCTATTGACGGTAAAACTTCCTTCAATAGTAATTGAGCCTGATACATTGGAGTTTCCGTTGATGGTTAGGCTACCATTTGTGGTGACACTTAGTTCTGCATTGGGTTGAACGTTTAATACTCCTGTGGTAATGTTCGATGCAATAACAGGATAATTAGCTGCATTGTTAGGACTAATACTCACATTGGCACCAGAAACTGGTACTTGTAGGACATCCCAATTCAAAGGATCATTCCAATCGCCTGCTGCACCATTTCCGCTCCAATTTTGGGCAGAAACGAATAAAGAAGAAAGACTAAAAACTAAAAGAAATACTAACTGGTGTGGTTTAAAGAGCATAGTTGAAGTTGTGGGAAGGACAGACTTCGTCCATTCGCCAAAATGTAATTTGTTTCTCATGGCAAAAATTTAAGATTTATGATAAAATTTAATAGTCACTTAAAATGAAATGTAAGGGGAAATTTGTGGGCTTGAATCAATACAAAATGATTGCAGTAGAGAGCAAGCATACTTGCATTGGTTGGCTTCAAATAATTGCCACTTACAAAAAGTATTTGGTGAAGGGGATTGAGGAGTATTTGGATGTTTGGGCTAAAATGTAATAAAAACGGGGATGTTAATTTCAAGAACTATTAAGACAAATTTATTGCCACTTTTGGAATATGTTGCATTTTTAGCCAATTTTTGGGGTAAACTAGATGAAGTTGAAGTAGTGAAAGACAAACTTTTTTTTGCTGCTTGCTTTAATAATAGTATTGTATTTCAGGAAATTATGTCTTATTTAGGTAATTGGTTGAAGAAAAATAAAAAGAGAATTGAAATTGAAATTCAGTTTTGGACTGCAATGGTTCAGGATGGAGATTGAATTGCAGATCTACTAACTGAGTGGACACTTGCCGCCATTTCTTCAATCAATGTGGGGTCTGTTTCCAAAGCATTTCCGACAACAATCAAATCAGCTCCTGCCATACAACTGTTTTTGGCCAATTCGGGAGTGCGGATTCCTCCACCTACTATCAAAGGCACTTCAATTTGACTGCTGACAGCTCGGATCATTTTTTCGGAAACAGGCATAATGGCACCACTTCCTGAATCGAGATAGATGATTTTCATACCCAACATTTGACCTGCTAATGCAGTAGCAACGGCAATAGAGGGTTTGTTGGCAGGAATAGGACTGCTGTTGCTGATATATGAAACCGTGGTCGGTGCGCCACCATCAATCAACATATAGGCCGTCGACATCACTTCAATGTCCATTTTGTGTAAAATAGGTGCAGAAACTACATGGTGTCCAATTAACAATTCGGGATTGCGACCCGAAATGAGCGATAAGAAAAATAGGGCATCCGCTTCGCCATTGATTTGAAGTGGGCTACCAGGAAAAATAATTACGGGAATATTGCAGCTATTTTTGATCAGTTTTATCCAACGAGATAAGCTATTGTCCAGCACCAAACTTCCGCCTACAAAGAAGTAATCTACGCCTGCATCTACGGCATGACGTACCATTCGTTCCACCTTTTTTTGATTCACCTTGTCCGGATCAATCAAGGCAGCTATTTTTTTGCGACCCTGCTGTTTGCCTGTTGTCAAACTGTTATATACCAGCTCTGCTCTCATATAAACGGTTTTGACAAAAGTACGCTTTTTTTAGGCACTTTTCAATTTTCGATTTTTCTAAATCTCGATTACCTCCAGTTCCGGCGATGGCGAAAAAGCATTGTTGGTAATCAGAATATTTTGTTCCTTGATGTCTAAATGACAGATAAAAGGTTTTTCTTGTTGTTTGTCGATAGTCGAACAAGGTAAAAATTTTACCATATTATTTTCAGTTCTTCGGTTGGAGTCTGAGTCGGATGTTTTTTCTTCAATTTGAACAGCTACCTCTGCCAGCGAAGTTATTTTGGGTGCGTTTGCAGCATACAAAAAATAAGCTGCAATCAGCAAAATGGGTAATAGGCTACACAAACCCATAAGTTTTCCCACTTTGTGTCGTTTATCTTTATCCCTCGTGGCTTTGCTGTGCTGAAAAATAGGCGCAAACTTAGCAAGATGTGAAGGCACATTTTTGGTGGAGGTGAAAAACTGCTCCAATGTTTTTTCTTCTTCAATAGTTGTGCTGGCTTCCCAATATTTGTGTAGTAATTGTTCTATCTCTTGGTATTTTGCTTGCATAAATGCTTCTTTTTCCATGATTAATTTCATTTTTTTGCGAATTCTGGCAACCTGCCCCGTTGCACTGCCAACGCTAATGCCCAATTCTTCTGCAATCTGTTCGTATTTGTATCCTTTCGCCCTCATCCACATCATTTGTTGCCCACGTTCATCCGAATTTTTGGCAATCAGTTTTTCTATTTCTTCCACTTTTTCCTTGTCTTCCAGTCGCTTGTAGGGGTTCATGGAAATTTTGGTCGTTGCAAATTCCCAATAAGCGTCGAAGGTTTTTTGAATGACTTTTTTCTTTCGTAGTATGTCAATTGCACTCCTTTGAAGAATGGTTTTGCAGAGAGCTTTCCAATCTCCTTGAGTAGCCAACTCTTTTTCGTAGCGCATCATTTTGATGTATGTTTCCTGTACGGCATCATCAGCTAAATGACTGCATCTCAATATTCTGGTAGCTTTGTTGTGCAACTCTGAGCGTAGGTGAGGATCTGCAAAAAGGTCAAAGTGTTGTTCATTAGGCATAACGGCGAAAATTGTATGGAGGTGGAGAATAGCAATGTACCTACTTATAAGAACGGTTGTAGTCTGGAAAATGCTACAATTGAAGGGAAAAAAATGAAAATTTTTGGTGGAATAGAGAGGTCTTGGATGCAATAAAAAAGACGCAAGATACAGGATAAAAATCTTGCGTCTTACGTCTAAAGTCTTTCATCTTAGGTCTAATGCACCACCAACTTTTCTGTCAATTGCCCACTGTTGGTTGTCACCGCTAAAATGTAAATTCCACTTGGAATATTCTCCAATTGAAGGGACTGACTGTAAGTGCCACTCCAATCATATTCCTGTGTTCGATACACCACATTGCCATTTAAACCCACCAATTCTACCTGCAAATCAGTTGTTTCTGCAATGGTAAAGCCAATTTGAAAAACACCATTGTTTGGATTGGGAAAAACTTGTAGTTTGGAGATGTTTTCCTGCAATGCAAAACCTGTTTTGTTTCCTCCAAATCCATTAGCGGTACTTCTTCCCAAGCCTCTATGTGGTCTGCCACCACCATTGCCACCACCGTCATTGTTGCAGCCTCTCGCAAAAAACACATTGTCTGCAATATTGACTACTTCTGAATTTCTAACAATAATGTCCGAAAGCCTTGTCCTTCGGATGTCTTGTCGTTCGTTGTTGGTCAATTTCTTATCGTATTCGTAGTAGAACGCATCTCCATCCCGCAATCTTTCAAATTGCGATTTCAAAATGGCGTGTAAGGTAGGTCCAACCGAACTATTTCGGAGTTTGTCTTCTGCTAACAAACCTACCCAAGCGTCAATGTTTTCAATGTCTTTGATATAGGCATTGCTCAGTGCGGTACTCAGTGCATGGTTTTTGGTTATGTCACGAAATTTGTTTGCTCGTTTTCCAGTGTATTGTTTTCGGATGCTGTTGTAGTCGGGTAATCCGTGGTCACGACCTCTTTGGATGTTGAGAGATGCCAAGTCCAACCCAAAAACGACTTCCGCCGTTGGATCTCCAAACAAGAAATTGCGAAGATTGTCAATGATTTGTAAATCTACAGCTTCTTGTACTTGCACCGACAAACCCTTCAAAAGTGGGTCGAGGCCGTAAGTTTTCACCACATCCGGATTGAAGAAACCTTCCAACAAAGAAACCGAACCGTCTTCAATGTCTTCACATTGATTGTCCAAAAGCAGCAATTCTTCTGTTACCATTGTATGCCCCAAGCGATAAGCCGCTGTTGCAAAAAGGTTAGAAATATCTGGCTGAACATGTGGTCTATAGTTTTGGTAAGGAGTCAATTGAATGCCCAAAGCAGGCAGAAATTCACGGTAGGTAATAGCCTGAAGATAAGCCCCCACTCTCTTTCTTGCTATTTGGTACATTTCTTCGTCATCGTTCATTCCGTTTTGCTTCAATTGTTTGCAAATACGGTTGTGTTCTCTGACAAATAAGGTGTGCAGAACGGTCAAGCCAGGTTGTTCATTGGCTCTAACATCCCCTGCCACGAAAACCTTGTTGGTACCGCCACCGTCTCCTGCCATGCTCGGAGCGTTTTCATCCATATTGCTTTCATGTTCACCATCTATGGTATTGAAGGGAAGCAAATCACCCGTTGACGTTTTTAGTTTTCCGTCCACAAAAGTTCGCAGCCAATCGGCTCGTGTTTGCTCTGAACCATAGACATTGGAGGCATCTATCCAAGAGGTAATCAAATTGGTCTGTTGTCGGAAGTTCGTTTCACCTGTTCCTTCGTGAATTTCGGAACGAAAGAACGGAATACTGGCAGTAAATAAGGGTTCATCTTCGGGCATTTGGACGGGTTCATATTCTGTTTCACCTTCGGGAGTTAGGTCTATGTCGTGGTCTATAAACTGCCCCCAAGTAAAAACAAAAGAACTTAGATTTCGAAGGCTCGGCGTACTTTCTGATTGTGCTACGACATAATTGGAGATAGCTCTTGGACTCAATCGGTCACTTCCCGCCATGTCGTTCCAAGTATCAGGATAGCTATAATCAGTGGTCATTGTTCGCATGAGTTGGATGTCTGTTGCGCCCCATTCCGTATTTGCTGGATTGTTGCATGTGCCATCAATGGTTCGGTAAGGAGAATTTTCGCAAGTTAAAGCCTTGTTATTGGTGCGAGGAATGTGCATAAAGGATTGAAGTTCGGTGTGTTTTTGTACTTTTTTTGCAGCCTTATTGGTTTGAGCATTCACCAAGTTTAAGCCTATAAGTAGGCACACGATTGCATATACACTGCTTTGAACTAATCGGTAAAGGGTTGAAGAAGAAATGAGTGTTTTCATTCTGTACTAATTTTTAGCGTTTATTAATGAATGTATATTCTATTTTTGTGTAGGCATAGTTCTTCCATGCTGCAATCGATGATTTTTTTGCCGGCTCATCCAATTGTAGTCAAATGATGGTAAAAGACATATGCTTGTAGATGAGGTAAAACTTGTGGTTTACCCATCAGATACAAAAGCAAATACACTTGATTTTGCTTTTACAAAAAATCAAACATTAACATTAATAATAGAATAGCGATAGCGGATAGGATAATAGGATGGTCAAAAAAAATTGCGAGGGTGTTGACATACCTGAAAATATCCCAAATAATAGCAGTAGTATAACAATAGAGGAATCGAGAAATAAAACAATATTCCCGATTATATGAAGTATTAACCTTTGCAATTTAACATATATTGTACGCAAATCCAAAAAAAATAAATAAATTTAAACTTTGATTGCAGAGAGGTTAGGCAAATTCAAATGGAAGACTCCAATGCAAATTCAACCAATCAATTATATTACTTAAGTCAATTTTCTGCTGATTTATAGTATTTTTTGATGTATTTTTTGTTTTTACAGATTACCCTATTTGCGGATTAACGTAAAAAATGGTAATATACGTTTCTTAGTTCATCACCACATTAAAATAAAACGATGAGAAAGTTCATAATCCTTTTTTTTAGCCTTGTTTTGGTATTATTTAGCACTTTTAGCTTTGCAGGAATCGTAGATATGCGATTTACCAATCCTGTATTGAACTCCAATGAAGGAAACATAGAAACGTACTGTGTTCATGTTCAAATCAAAGCACAAGATATCAGCTTTGAAATCGGTAGTGCTACTGTTTTTTTCTCCTACAATGCAGAAGCTATTACCAAGCCATCTTTTACCTCGATTCACTTCAATGAGCAAAATAAATGTGCGATGAATGGCGCAACTGCACCCTACCAAAACAGTTTCAACTCTTTAGAATCCAATACGAAAGGAGAGGGGAATTATGCCATTTTACTCAATACCGCCAATATGGGCTGTCCAACCGTCACAAACGATTGGGTGGACGTAGCCGAATTTTGCTTTGAAGTAAAAAACAAAGATTTGACCCCCAACCTTCAATTCAATACCAAATACACTGCCTTCAATACCAACGACAATCAAGGCAACAAACACGAATTGGGCGCATTGGAAGGTTTGGACGATTTCACCACAGACATTGACGACCTCGCCGAAAAATTGCCTGTTCGATTTTTCCCCAATTACACCAACAGCGTGGTCAATATCGAATACACTGCAACTGCCAATGAAAATTTGACGATTACGGTTTATGATATGTTGGGTAGAACGATTCAGCAAGAACGCTCTTCGGTTTCGGCTGGTAAAAGCACGACTCAAATCAACCTCGCTAAACACAGTGCGGGTTATTACTTTGTAGAGTTGGACAATGGGAGTCAGAAGGTGAGTGAGAAGATTGTATTGACGAAGTAGGTAAAAAAACTTACCCATACGTAGCCCACGAATTAATTCGTGGGCTACGTATGGGGTTGATAGCCAAAAGGAATAAACTGCCGAATATAATTCGTATTCGGCAGTTTGTCTTACTGAATCTCAAACAACATATCCTCCATATCCCGAATACTCCCATCGAAATCCCTTATTTTGATGTCACTGAAATAATATTTGTCTCCTATTTGTACTTGCCCGATTAATTGAGATGCTTGAGCGTCAAAACTAGGCCCATTGTTGTAAACACTTTGATTGTCGGCTCCTACTCTAATCAAGGCAATATTATACCCTACAACACGCATTCTTGCATCAATATCCATTCCTGTCACATAAGCTAATAATCCTCTTTGCGCTCTAAATTCACCAATACCCATTTTACCTCCTGATTTGTTACCAAGCCGACAAACAATTGGTAGGCTTTTCACACGAAAATCTTGCCGATAACTACAAACTTCTCCAGCCCGATTTTTACCCCTAACAGAAATGGTCACTTTCCCAATTTTTGTTGTTCGCACGTTGAATTTTCCATCTCCAAACGGAATAATCATTCCATCATCTATCCCAACTTCCAGTGATTCTGAAGGTACATTCGTCATTGCTATTGTAATGGGATTTTCTAACCCTACCAAAAACACATTCATTCTATCCACTCCAATAGCAGTCGTAGAATTACACTCAGGCTGCATTGCTGCAAAATGAAAATCGGTTTGTGGCTTTACTTCAATGATTGCAGTGTCAGCCTTATTGACTTGCTGCAATTGATAGGTTTGATAGGCTGCAAAAAGGGTGATTAGGAGGGTGAAAGTGAGGTGGAGAATGGAACGCATGGTTATTGAAGGGGTTTGGTAAACGAAGCATTATTTAATTTCAAACAGCATATTGTCCAATGTTCGTATGCTTCCATCTATGTTTTTTACTTTGATGTCGCTGAAAAAGTAAAAATCTCCTGTTTGGGCTTGTTGAACCAACTGCAATGAAGCATCCGTAAATGTTTCTCCTTCATTGTAAATTCGTTGAATAGCTGCCCCTTCTCTAAAAAGAGAAATGTGAAAACTTACAATTGGTAACCTGCCATCTATACCAACACCTGTTATAATTGCGGTCAAAACTCTTTGTGACCTCATGTCGCCCGCCCATATTTTACCTCCTGATTTACTTCCTATACCAATAATAACAGGAAGGTGTTTGACAATAAACATCCTTTCAAATTGGCAAAGTTCTCCCTGTCGATTTTCTCCTTTCACGCTAATTCTATGAAGTCCTATTTTATCTGGTTTTAATGCAAAGTCACCATTCCCCTGCGAAGTAACTTCGCCTGAAAAACTCACTTCCAAATTTTCAATGGGAACATTAGCCAGTCTTACCGAAATAAAATTTTCTATTCCTGCAAATAATACATTCGTTCTATCTACTTCAATAACAGCTTTGGAATCACAACCTGACTCAATGCTTGCTTTAACGGGATGTGTTTTTTTGATTTGCTGCAATTGATAGGTTTGATGGACTGCAAAAAGGGTTATTAGGAGGGTAAAAGTGAGGTGAAGAATGGAACGCATGGTTATTGAAGGATTTGGTGAGTAATTGCAAATTTTTAACGGCAAAGGACTTATAAAAATTGAATGGGTGATTCTTTTTATCTGCTTCAAAAAAAAAGTGTCCAGATACTGTCTGGACACTTTTTGAAAATACTAATTCTATTTTTGAATTTGTTCCTGCGATTCAACCTTACTCAAACCTCCCCTTCAAATCCAACCGATGCGCCCTCGCCGTATCCTTCGCAATGTCATAGCCCGCATCCGCATGGCGAATCACACCCATTGCAGGGTCATTGTGCAGAACACGCTTCAATCTGCGTTCGGCATCCTCCGTTCCGTCTGCCAAAATCACCATTCCAGCGTGAAGTGAATAACCCATACCAACACCTCCACCATGATGGAAAGATACCCAACTTGCGCCGCCAGCCGTATTGATTAGCGCATTCAAAATCGGCCAATCTGCCACCGCATCCGAACCGTCCAACATCGCTTCCGTTTCCCGATTTGGAGAAGCGACAGAACCCGTATCGAGGTGATCACGCCCAATCACAATCGGAGCTTTCACCTGACCCGTTCGCACCAATTCATTGAAGGCCAAAGCCGCTTTTTCACGTTCACCCATTGCCAACCAACAAATACGGGCAGGTAAACCTTGAAAAGCTATTTTCTCTGTTGCCAACCGAATCCAACGCGCCAAACCTTCGTTTTCGGGAAACAATTCCAACAGCTTTTTATCACAAACTGCAATGTCAGCAGGGTCGCCCGACAAAGCCACAAAACGAAACGGCCCAGAACCTTTGCAGAAAAGAGGGCGAATATAAGCAGGCACAAATCCTGGGAAATCAAAGGCATTTTTTATGCCTCGTTTATCGTGTGCTTGCCCTCTGAGGTTGTTGCCATAATCAAAAGTGATTGCGCCTCGTTTCTGCAATTCCAACATCAATTCGACATGATGTGCCATCGTGTCCAAAGAACGTGACCGAAATTCATCGGGATTTGCCTCCAATAGTGTTTTGGCAGCTTCAATGCTCATTCCTTCGGGGAAATAACTGCCTTCGTCGTGTGCAGAAGTTTGGTCGGTGAGGGTGTCGGGAGTGATATTGCGTTCTATCATTCGCTGCAATAGTTCGGTGGCATTGCAGACCACGCCAATCGAAATGGCTTTGCCCTCGTTTTTGGCTTCAATGGCTGCATCAATCGCCTCGTCAATGTCCAAATATTTTTCATCTATATAGCGGGTTTCCAGGCGTTTGTCAATGCGCCATTCTTCGATTTCTGCAATGAGGGCTGTGCCTTCGTTCATCGTAATTGCCAAAGGCTGTGCGCCACCCATTCCGCCCAAACCTGCGGTGACATTAAGTGTGCCTTTGAGCGTGCCATTGTAGTGTATGTTGGCAAGCGAAAGGTAGGTTTCATAAGTGCCTTGCACAATTCCTTGTGTGCCGATGTATATCCACGAACCTGCGGTCATTTGTCCATACATCATCAATCCTTTCTGCTCCAATTCTCGGAAATGTTCCCAGTTTGCCCAATTGCCGACCAAGTTGGAATTGGCGATGATGACTCTTGGCGCATCTTTGTGGGTAGGTAGAATTCCTACAGGTTTACCCGATTGTACCAACAGCGTTTCGTTTTCTTCCAAATCCTTCAATGCTTTGACAATTAAATCGAAGGATTCCCAATTTCGGGCAGCTTTTCCTGTTCCGCCATAGACCACGAGTTCTTCGGGTTTTTCGGCTACTTCTTCGTCTAAGTTGTTGTGCAACATCCGCAATGCGGCTTCTTGTACCCAACCTTTGCAATTGAGGGTTGTGCCTTTGGGGGTGGTGAGTTTTCTTTTTGTGGGGGTTATTGAGGTCATGTTTGTTGTTTTAGGTTTGGAGAAAATTATTAATAGGCTACAATTCCATCTCTTTTGAAGGCAACAAGTTCATGTCCTGTTTCAAAAAAATCTACAATCACTTCAATATTGCCATCAAACAACTCTAAAAGTTCTGTATTTGCAATATTCCCAAACTGCATCAATAGAACTTTTGGAGGCGCACCTTTCAGAAAGAAATGGTCGAAAAAATCACTATCTTTAGTAACAACTGTTCTTTCTTGGTCTTTGGCAATAGCAACTATTTCATCATCTTCTAATAAGTTTCCTTCGGAGAAATGAGTTGTATGAATAGCATCATAGCCTTTGGTTCTTAAAAATCGAGCTAATCTTGGAGGAAGTTGCGTATTAACTATAAATTTACACATATTCTAAGCTGCTATTGGAGTTATGCTCTTTGCATTTGCCATCAAAGCAGCGTAAAATAAACAAGCGTAAATATCCTCTATTTCTAAATAAGGATAATCTTCTAAAATTTCTTCATTTGTCATTCCAGCAGCCAATAATTCTAATAATTGTGTAACTGTAAATCGCATGTTGCGAATAGTTGGCCTGCCTTTACAAACTTTTGGGTTGAGGGTTATTCTGTTTAATGTTGGGTTCATAATAGATGATTTTATCTTTTACTTTAAATATTTTTCCTTTCTATGCCAACGGAAATTCTCAATTGCAGGATAGTATTTTCTTTCATGAGGTAGTAATATCTTTTTGCCTTCAAATTGTTTAATATTGTAAATACTTTTATTGTTTTCTTCAAACTTATTAGAAACTAATACCTTATAATCGTCACTTATTGCAATTAATCCTCTATCAAAAGCTCTATGTAAATTTGGGCAAAGAACAAAGCCATTCTTTATTGTATCATCTTGTGTTTCACTAAATTGTCTGATATGGCAAGCGTCAATCATACTAATATTTGAAATAGAAGATACTTGCAATTCCGAAATACAACAAGTGTATTTGTAAACTTTTGGAACTAACCTTTTAAAAACAGCACTTCGAGTAAATTTATCTTCCTCCAATTGAAGTAGTTTGTATTTAGTTTGATAATTGATAGGATTTTCTTCTAAAATTTCATCTTCAATATTCTCAATACTATTGGGATAACGGTTATTAGAATATTTCCATTTTGTAGTAGGAAAGTAAGTGTCTAATAATATGGCTTTCAACGCTTCTCGTTTTTCCTCTTGTATTAAAAAAGTAAATAGCTCTGAAACAAAATGAGCGTACTCTACTGCTAAATCAAGGTTTCTAAGGCTACGCATACTCCCTTTCAATTTTATCGCTTCTTCATAACCTTTATTTGGTATTAATTTCCAAAATCCATCCCCTTTTAAATGATAGAATGGTAGAGCAAACCTTAAATCATGGTCTGTAGTTACCAAATCAGACCAATTATTTTTAAAAGATTCAATGAGTTCAGGAGTTATAAAAATTTTATTTTCTGTAATAAATCCTTGCTCAACTTGTTCGATAATTGAAAGCAGTAATATTGGCTTATGAGGTGCACCTCCTTTTTTAGGGTCTCGTCTTAGTTTTTGAAATTTGGTAATGTAATATTGAATTTTCCTCATAAAGGCCAATGATTCATCTCTTGTAATATTAGAGTCCGAAAATTACTACTTTATTATCATTTCTTAACAAAATCCCCCCCTTTTTGATTTGGATTTTGAGTTTTGCTAGTTCAAAAAAAACAAACTAACACTCAAACCATGTCAGTCAATAAAAAATTACGTATTTTCATGTTTATTTTCAGCAACAAAAAATCAAAAAAATGTCGCCACTTTCCTCAACCTCCCACAATACTGAATCCATATCCAAAGACCTACAAAACAGCAATTTACTCCATCAACTATTTGCTAAGAATGAAAGCGAAAAGCTGTTGAATGTCAGTGATTTTAACCAACTGGCAAAAGCGGTCAAACGCAGACAAATTCCCCCTAATACCTCTCTTTTCCAACAAGGAGAAACAGGTATGAATGCAGGCATTTTGGTGAAGGGCAAACTGTTTGGCGAGATAGCCTACAAGGATTTGGGAAAACCCGTCACTTTTGAGATCAAAGAGGGTGACTTGTTTGGTGAAATCAGTTTGGTGACGGGATTGAAGCGAAACGCCAGTATCTATACCGAAGCAGAAGGGGCAGAAATATTGGAATTGTCGGTAGAGAGTTTCGCCATTTTGTTGTCTTTGCATCCCGATATTCCGCACTTGTTGACGAGGATGATTGAGCAGCGTTATGAAGCGAACAAGGCTCAGTACCGAAGTTTGCAGTCGGTTTCGGCAAAGGAGGTAAAAAAGAAATTTAAGCGTAAAAATCTTTTGACCCGCTTTTTGGATACCCTTATTAGTGCCGATAAAATTCCTTCCTTTTTTCCACAGATTGAAACAGGCAGTACCGATAAAAAACTATTTCGTTTAGCAGAATCTTTGCAACAATCGGATTTGTTTGCAAAAATATTGACCGATTCACATGGCAATTCCTTGCTTTCTGGGCAAGCTGTTTACCAATTCTGCAAAAGAACCAAGCTACTTCACTTCAAAGAAAAAAAGCGAATATTCAGACAATACGATAAGAGCGACAGTGCTTATATCGTCGTAAAAGGTAAGGTAGAGTGCAAGGTAGAATTTTTGACTACCCAAAAAACGCAGACCTTCAAGTTGGGACAGGGGAGCATTTTTGGAGAAATGAGTTTGTTGACGGGTCAAGTGCGTAGTGCGAGCATTCGAGCGATGAAAAATGCGGAGTTGTTGGAAATCAACACAAATGATTTTGCTTACCTGCTCAAATTACATCCCAAAGTTTCGGCTGTATTGTTGGAACTTGTGGTACAGCGAAAAAATGCCAATCTTGCCAGCCAACAAACACTTGAAGAACAAGAGGCTTTCAAAAAGGAAGTTTTGCATCGTTTTGAACAAACGGGTATGAAAGCTTTTGGACAGTTTGCCAAAATGTCTTCTACAGCTTTTGACTATTTGGGAACGAAGGCTGAAAAGAAAAAATTGGAGGAAGTTTTGTCGAGTATGTTTTTGGAGGGGAATTTTGCGCCTGTCAAGGAAGAATTGGAGGTCGAGAATCTTTCTGTTATTGGTGAAATCCCACCTGAATTGGATGGAATCTATATCCGAAATGGTCCTAATCCACAGTTTCAACCTATTGGAAGACACCATTGGTTTGATGGAGATGGCATGTTGCACAGCGTTGAATTGAAGGATGGAAAAGCTACTTACCGAAATAAATTCATTGAAACGGAGGGCTTTTTGATAGAAAAAAAGGAGGGTAAAGCGATTTGGTCGGGCCTTTTGGAACTTCCTCAATTTGAAGCCCCTCACGGTCTGGTGATGAAAAATGTAGGCAATACGGGTTTGGTGTGGCATCACAACCGTTTTTTGGCTTTGTACGAGGCGGGAATGCCCTACGAAATCAAACTTCCAAGTTTGGAGACGGTTGGAGAATATGATTTTGACAAACATTGGGATACCTGCTTCAGCGCACATCCAAGAATCGACCCCAAAACGGGCGAAATGTTTGGCTTTAAGTGCAATCCGATTAGTGCGCCCTTTTTAGAGTATGGGATTTTTTCGCCCGATGGAAAATTGAAGCGAAAGGAAGTAATTGACATTCCTCATGCAGTTTCGATTCACGACTTTGCGATTACGCCCAATTACATCGTTTTTTTCATTCCTCCGCTTCGTTACAGCATTGCCAAAGTACTTCAAAATCAGCTTCCTTGGGTTTTTGATATCGAAGGAAAGTGCCGCATTGCAGTTGTGCCTCGTTATGGAAAGGGGGGAGATGTACAATGGTTGGAAATTCCTGCTTGCATGGTTTTTCACCTCTTGAATGCGTATGAGGAAAATGGAAAAATCCATGTTTTTGGCTGCAAAGCCAATGCCACAACGATGTTGATTCCTTTGAATGAGGATGGTACGCCCTTCAATGACAGTTTTGGGGGCAACAACATAGACATCAAACACTATTTGTACCATTGGGAGTTGGATTTGGCGACTAAAGAGGTGCAGGAAGAACGCTTGTCGGATGCGACTTTGGAGTTTCCGATGCTGAACGGCTTGTATTTAGGGCAGAAAATGCGCTATGCTTACTTTGCGAATGTGGGAGAATGGACACTTCAAAACCACCGTTTTGGAGGAGTGGCAAAGTACGATTTTGAAGAAGGAAAAATAACCATTCACCATTTTGCAGCGCATGAGTTTGGTGGTGAACCATTTTTTGTTGCCCGCCCCAATGCTGTTGAAGAAGACGATGGTTGGATTTTGTGTTTTGTTTACAATGAACAAACGAATGGTTCGGAATTGTTGATTTTGGAGGCTCAAAATATTGAAATCCTTCCTGTTGCACGTATTCAGATGCCGAGGCGGGTGCCTTTTGGATTTCATGGGATTTGGGTTTCGGAGAAAGATATGAAGGTCAAATAAAAATTAAACAAATATGAGTAATCTCCACAAAATCCTAAAACTCGGCAACTCGCTCCTCTACCAAAAAGCCATTGAAGTAGAACCCTCTGAAGTGGCAGAACTCCAAAGTGATATTGATTTATTGCACAATTTGGTCTTGGAGTTTAGAGCCAAGTATGGCGCAGGTAGAGCGATTGCAGCTCCTCAAATTGGGCTGATGAAACGAATTATCTGTATGAACACCGATAAGCAGTACACGATAATCAATCCTGTATTGAGTGAATTGAGCGATGAAATGATGGAACTTTGGGATGATTGTATGTGTTTTCCGAACCTGCATGTCAAGGTGCGAAGGCATCGGTATTGTGTGCTGAATTTTCGGGATGAAAACTGGATCGAACATCGTTGGGAATTGAAGGATGATTTATCGGAATTGATTCAACATGAATACGACCATTTGGAGGGAATTTTGGCTACGCAAAGGGCGATTGACGGGAAGGCTTTTCGGGTGGTTTGACCTTAGACAGTTTCAAATCAAAGTAAGTCAAGTAATTCCTTTTCGATGTCTTCCCAAGACTGATTTAAATCAACTGTGCAGACTCGAATACGGTGCTTTTTGTAAAGATACTCAAGTCGAAGCCGTTCTTTTACTTGCGGATAAAGCAAAAAACCTTCACTGTGTTCATTCAATATAGATCCATCCTCGCTATTTAGCAAATAAGCAAATATCTGATAGAGGTGTGCAGAACGAGCCTTGTTGGTATCATAATGATGAGCTAATGCCTCTTTGTAAAATTTTGTATCAATGATAATTTTATGAGGCTGATCTTTATGCTCTAAAACAATGTCTGTCCGCATTGAAGGAATATGTGTGAATTTTAGAGAAAACAGCTTTTGAAAGAACGATATTTTGAACCCCATGAAATCGTTGATACAATCGAAACAACTGCTGTTTAAGTTTTTTATTCAAACCCTCTATTTTGAGCAAATGCAAAATGGACGATTTTAGTATGCAATTGTGAATATTATTGTAGCTAAAATCATCGAAACTGCAATAGGTGTTTCCTGTTAAAACAAGACCTCTCTTAACAGTAGTCGCAATATCGAGTTTCCCTTTGATGCCTGTTACGATACTATTCTGTGTAGTATAATCCCTTTCCAATCCTTTTTTGAATAGGTAGGAAGTGCTATTGATGGTTACTCTTGCAAACAAATCGAACAAGGTGTGACTATCTTCTGTATTAACTGCAATGGTCTTGCCCTCCTCTAGTCCATTCCAAACATAACAAAGAAGATAGTAAATATTGTTTATCGGAATATTATCAGCACTTTTCATGACGTTGATTTTGTTTATGTATTTAATTCTACATTAAGACTCTCATTTTTATTCATGTTGGAAGTGCCAATCAATGGATTTTTGCCTACTTGAATGCCTCTTTTTCATTCTGTTAATCTCCTGTTGAACAGGAGATTTTGGCTGTACTATTGATTGTGCGATTAATGCAAGGACCATCTTTCGGGCATCTGCAATACTCATAAGAGGATATGAACTTTCATGGTCAATTTGCTCTTTTAGCATGAATAACATTGCCATGAGTACAATGGCATGATGGTGATGCCAAGCCTTCCATTTACGGACTTGATAATCAGACATTCTCAATTCATTTTTTGCATCATCAAAATTTCGCTCCACCCAGTACCTTTGTGCTTGAAAATAAGCAAATTGTTCTATTGTATAGTCTTCTAAAGTTCCGTTGCTCAAAGAATACTTAATTTCACTTACTTTGCTGTGCTTACCAATCGTTTTACGAATAATCAAAGTACGTTTATGAGCTTTGGACTCTTTTTTATCCCATACCCATACTGGTTTACAATGTACCCAAGCCTTTAACCAACCTTTAGTTGTTTTACGAATTTTAACTTTTTGCCAATCCTCATTTTCTAAATTCTCTTGATATTGTCGCACCTCAATGGACTCTTTATCAGACTTATATAGAGTAGGAGGACGACCTTTACCTGTTTTTTTAGGAGGTATTGAAATAGGCGGCTCTTCCTCATAAATTCTTTGGTCTTTATGCACATCTAAAACAAATAATACATTGCGGTTCTCTAAAGCACTACAAAGCTCATAATTATGCCCATATAGACCATCGCCACCTACCCAATCAAAACTAATTCCTTCTGCAATAGCCGTATCTACTATCTCTAAGGCTAATTCAGGCTTCGTTTTATACGCTATCAAATCTTTTGGAATACCTGCCTTTTCACACCTGTCTTCATCCTCTGTCCAACAAGAAGGTAAAAATAAGCGTTCATTCAAAAGAGTGCTACGAGTACCATTGACCAAACTCGCATACACTCCTACTTGACAATTATCCACTTTCCCCACTGTGCCTGCATACTGCCGAGCTACTCCTACTGAATATTGCCCTTTTTTGGGGTGACTACTTTCATCCACAAGTAGTCCAGTAGGTTCACCTGTTTTATCTTGTTCTGATAACATCACCTTATTGGCATCTTGACCTACTTGATAAATCAAAGCCTCATGACTCCAAGGTGAATTGCTTAGAAAATGTTGATACTGATGATAAGGCAATGAATCTGTTGTTTCTTCCATTCGCTCCATATTTGCTTGTCCTTTTTCACTTTCCAGTAATCCCTGTAAATAATTCCACCCTTGAGTACTTACATTATTTCTATATACAGCAAAACAATGGCGATAAACCTCAAAATAATCATTATACTTACTTCTATAGAGAGGCTTAACTAGTGAAGTATTCTTTTTTTTATAACCATAAAGCCAATATAATCATTTTTTTGCTATTTTTATAGCTCATTCTTTAGAGTCTTAATGTAGAACTAAATATAGCTCTAATAAAGAGAAAGCCTCATCGTCTCCAAAACTACAATCATAAATGGGCAGTTCTTTTTTGTCCATTTTTCCATGCTCATCTATAAGGCTAATGACGAACATTTTAGGCTCTCTCCAAGGTGTTGCAAAACACTTCCACTTCTTATTGTCTGCTTCAGTATTTTTGTAAGCCCTTGTTCTACTACGGCCTCCATCCATACCTATTATCACACGTTTTCCTGCTAAAGTTTCTTTTTCTGCTAATTGGATATTTACTCTATGCTTCATACAAGTAGTTGCCATGTCCAAAGAAACTTGGCGAATACGGTAGAAGTTACTTTTTACACCAAAAAAAAGTAAAATCATACTCGTCACTACAAAAGAAGGGCAAATAACACTCAGTAAAGTACACAAACTACTAAACGTTGGAGAAGCTTTCGATTGGGTATTCCAGTATAGATCGCTAAGGTGACGTTGTTCTTGGTAATCTACGGGGATTTTTTTGGCATATAATGAACGATACCTTATTCGAGTACCTGTTCGTAACTGAAGTTTGGTAAATCGTAAGGTTAATTTTTTTAGATTCTTTGTTTGGGCTAATGCTTTTTGCTTGCTAAGAAAAATTTCCTGTTGGCTTATATACAATATCAAAACTTTGCACATCTTATCATATAGGCCTAATAACGACCCATGTAGCTTTTCTTCAAAATTGTACAACTCTCCGTTTACCAGCATATCAAGCCAATTTTCACTTGCCAATAAATCATTAAATTCTTTTTTTAGTACTTTTGTAACTGAGGGAGAAATATCCATTTTTTTGTATTTTTGGTTGAATTCAAAAATAAGGAGTTTCTCTCTCTTTTTTCTATAGTTTTACAGGGGACAAATCCATATTGCACCCATGTAGAACTTATTTTTTAGTTGCTTGCCCCACAATCTCTCTAAAAGGCGGTTTGTTTTGCCAAATAAAGCCATCTTTATCTACCGCATAAGTGATGTCTGCCAGCTTGAGCATAAACACAAAATTGATCCAACCATAAGGAGAAAGAACTTTTGTGCCGACCTTTTTAAACTCATTGCCAATATCGTATATCAAAATGTCGTCGTTAGGCATCACATAATAAATGGTGAGGTCATCGTGCATTCTACATTCATAGACGTAATTTTCGGGAGCTTTTTCGGTGATTCCGTAGTGTTCCTGTGCAGAAGCATTGAAGGAAAAGAATGAAAAGGAAAACAAAACAAAGAACAAACCGCAAAAAAGATTGGATAATCGCATAGAAATTCAAGGTTTTAACGTAAATTAACAAAAAAGAAATCTCATTTTTTACAACAAAAAAATGTTGAATAAGTTATTCAACTGAATAAAAAGATAAATTGATAAAGCATGAAGAAATTTGTAGCTCTTTTTGTACTCGTATTTTTTAGTCTTCAAACGCAAGCGGCCTACTTGCTATTGCACATGGACGAAAAACAAAAAGAACATTTGAAAGCCTATGGTATTGCTTATTGGGCATTGGACAATGGGGTAGATGTGGATTGGCTTTTGAACTACCGAGGAGGTAGTTTTGCGTTAGAATACAATCCCTTGATTGAAGGAGAATGTAAAATTCGTGGCGTGAGTTATGAGGTTGTACCTGATGCGAAATATACCTTGATTTTGCAGGAAATTAGCCAACCCGATGTGAATATGGACATTGTGAAACTCGAAAAAGCACCAAAGATTGCAGTCTATTCACCCAAAGACAAACCGCATCACCCCGATTTGCCGTGGGACGATGCCGTAACTTTGGTGTTGGAATATGCCGAAATTCCTTTTGATGTGGTGTATGATGAAGAGGTTTTGGACGAAAAACTGTCAGAATACGATTGGCTTCACTTGCACCACGAAGATTTTACAGGGCAATACGGCAAATTCTATTCTGCCTATCGCAGTCAAAGTTGGTACATCGAACAGGTTCGATATGAAGAAAGCAAAGCGAAGTCACTGGGTTTTGAGAAAGTGTCTCAAATGAAATTGGCGGTGGTCAAAAAAATCAAAGAATATGTGTTAGGCGGTGGTTTTATGTTTGCCATGTGTTCGGCTACCGATACTTACGACATCGCTCTTTGTGCCGAAGGGGTAGATATTTGTGACAGAATGTTTGACGGAGATGGCCCAGACCCCAATGCTCAGGATAAATTGGATTTTGACAAAGCCTTTGCTTTCCACAATTTCATCCTCAATCGAAATCCAACGCAATACGAATTTTCAAGCATTGATGCGACACAAACACGCCAAGCTCTTGTGCCGAAAAATTTGGACTACTTCACCCTGTTTGAGTTTTCGGCAAAGTGGGATCCTATTCCAACGATGCTTACCCAAAACCATACCCGAACGGTCAAAGGATTTATGGGGCAGACAACAGCATTTAGAAAACAATATGTGAAGCCAGAAGTATTGGTGATGGGAGAAAACAAAGCGGCTTCAGAAGCGCGATACATACACCATGAATATGGCAAAGGATTTTGGACATTTTATGGTGGTCACGATCCCGAAGATTACCAACATTATGTGGGCGAACCTGCAACAGACCTCAACCTACACCCAAGTTCGCCAGGTTATCGGTTGATTTTGAACAATGTATTGTTTCCTGCTGCTAGGAAGAAGAAACAGAAAACCTAAGTATAGTGATTAGTAGGTGGGCGATTGGATGAACACCCATCTAAAAACAAAAAAAGCAGTGGAATATTCCACTGCTTTTTTTTATGAACAATATTTATAACTCTTCAAAGTACAATGCCTATCCTTTGAGTAGGCTTTGTATCATGAATCTGAAACTTTATTATCTACTGTGATGCGGCAAAATCTTCCAAATGATTTTCGAGGTATCTTTATCTTGGTTGTTGAAGCGAAATTCTAATTCCTTCAAATATAGATAAATGTGGTCTGATTTTACCCCATAAAATTTAGCTAATTTTTCCTTGGCGTAGTGGTGAAAATCTTTGGCTGTTTCGGAAAGCGTTTTTTCTATCTCATCCCTTTCTTCCTGTGAAAGTGCGTGACCATTTTCTATGTCGTCCTCACCTTCAGCTATTACAACCTCTTTGGTGGCAGCTAGTATTTCTGCCATATTGGGATTAACAAACACTTTATCTTCTCGTTCAATGAGTTGATAAGCAGAGTTATCTTCTGATTCAAAACAGATGCCCTTGCTTTTATACCAGCTAAAATAAGCGGCATTTGTATGCGTTGCATTCAGAACAACATTACTACCACGTAGTTCTTGATAATCTGCAACGGCCAATCTGATTTTCTTGAAATACTTGTTTACCGTATTTCGATTGATCTTCAACTTACGTGAAGTAGCAGTAGCCGTCATTTCGTCTGCAAAACAATTAATAATCTTTTTAATATAGTACTTACTTAAACCATTCATTTTCATTGCTTACTATGGTTAACAATTATACTTTCTAGTCAAGTCACAGTGTAAATGTAACATTATTTATCAAAATTATTTTACATTTCCGTGACAATTATTTAAATTTGCCAAATCAAACCAATAAAGATTTGTCTGTACAATAATTAGCAAATATACTTTTTCATCATTTTTTATGATTTGCTAATCATATACTGCAATAAGTCGTATTGTCATTTGAAAGTAAAATAATCAATAACTATGCCAAATATCAAATAAAAAATAGAACTGTTTTACTTATAAAAATAATAAAGATTTTGGGTTGTTTGTCAAGCAATAAGAAAGTAGGAAGAGTGTGACATATAGGCAAGTTCTTGACGAATAACCAATTTAGGCGTGATTATAGCATGAGTGAAGTGTATTCAAATTTATCCACAGAGCAAGCCCACCCATATACGAATACGAAGTCCACGCAACATTAGTTTCATTCAATTATCATTGAGATCATTATATAGACTTTCTACATCAATAGTGTTGATTTGTCTGTCTATGTAGTATTTCTGTTCTTTCCGCTTATTTCAAATTCAAAACAAAGAAGTATGTAATATTATCTAAAAAGCAAGCCAGAACCATGAAATCAAGCTTTACCAACTATATACCCGTATTCGTATGTTTTTTATTGTTCTTTTTCTTATGTGATAGTACAAATCTATTGGGCGCAACCATTGGCGACTGGATTTGGGCAGATGCCAACAACGACGGTTTATTAGAAGCTGGAGAAGGAGGTATTGGGGATATTGGAGTTGAACTGTTTGACAATGCAGGCAACCTTATTTCTACCACCCAAAGTAACCACGATGGATATTATTCTTTCAAAAACTTAGCCGCAGGTACTTACACTGTTGCAGTGATAGAAAGTATGCTCGTTGCACCATTGACGACTCCCAATAGTTATACCGTTACACTTACAGAAAACGAACAATTTTTGACGGCAGATTTTGGGATGTTAACAACCTTCTCTACTAGTAATAAGCCCCCCGTAATTATTACGAAAAATGCCTGCACAGCCCCTCAGACCCCTGTGACTATATGTCTCGAAATATTTGAACCAGAAGGAGACGAAACGACCATTACAGAAGGTTCTACCCAAACAGGCGCAACATTTACCATACTTAATAAAGATTGTTTCAGGTATAACCCTTTGCCAGGATACCAAGGCATTGACACGATTTCGGTGACAGTATGTGATGATGCAAACCCTCCTCGCTGTGTTGTAGGAAAGATTGCTATAAGCGTACCTTGTCCTGGAGGGCCTTTGGCAGTAGATGATGAAGTCACAACAACACAATCAATGCCTGTTATTATTGAAGTGCTGGCGAATGACAATGGACAAGCACCTTTAGAAGTCGTCAATGTAGAAGATCCTCCTAACGGCATTATTACTTTGGTAAACAACATAGTGATTTATGTGCCTGATGCAGGATTTATTGGAATAGACAGTTTTACCTACACCATTACAGACATCAGCAATCAAATTTCTTCTGCAACGGTGTATGTTACAGTTGGGGAAACACCTATTGAGTGTGAATTGGAAATGATGGAATGTGTAGAAGCAAATACTCCTATGGTGTTATGCCCAGAATATTGTGAAGTAGAAGGTAGTTCTTTGAATGTAATAGAAATAGTTAGCGAAATTGGCGGAGAACTGGTAGGCTCACCTACCGAAATTGGGTGTTATAAATACATTCCACCTTCAGGTTTTCTGGGAAATGATGTCGTAACAATCCTTGCTTGCAATGATGAAGGAAATTGTGCTCAAACAACCATTAATATCACAATAGCTACTTCCTGCAGTGACGCAGGAAACAACATTGTAGCACAAGACGACTTTGCTCTCGCTATAAAAAATACTTTTATTGTAATCAATGTGCTTGGCAATGATTTTGATCCACAAGGAGATAATTTTAGTTTGCAAAGCTTTGGACAAGGTATAAACGGAGCTGTAAACCAAGTAGATAACTTCCTGCAATATACTCCTGCCCCTAATTTTGTGGGACTGGATTCCTTTATCTACACTATCTGCGATGTAAACGGCAATTGCGATAATGCAACCGTCACCATTGAAGTGATTGGTGATGGCATACAAGATTGTACCTCTTCCGCAAGCGTATGCGATAATACAACGACCGCTACTGAAGTTTGTGTTGAATTTTGCAATGTAAGTGATGCCATGATTACTGGATTGAGCAGTGTTTTTGAAGCTACATTAAATATCAACAGTACAAGTTGTTTCGGTTATATCCCTCCAAGTGGATTTACAGGAGTGGACGAAGTAGAGGTTTTTGGCTGCAATGCCTTGGGCGAGTGCGATACGATATTAGTAACCATTGAAGTAAAATGCCCTGCTCCCAATGCCAATGACGATGCAGGTGCCGCAATGGTCGGACAGCCATTGAATTTGAATGTTTTAGAAAACGATGCACAAACGTGTGACTATACCCTATCTGCTACATTAATAGGGGATGCTCAAATGGGTTCTGTTTCGCTTCAAAGCAACGGCGATTTGAGCTATACCCCCAATGAAGGCGCATCGGGACAAGAAATACTGACTTACTTAGCCTGCAATGATTGTTCGCAGTCACTTTGTGATACTGCAATTGTGACGATTACAATTGGAGGAATGGGGAATAATCAGCCACCTATTGCAGTAGATGATAACATTGTAACACAATTGAATCAATTGATTGGAATTGGTGTGCTTGGAAATGATAGCGACCCAGATGGCGACAATTTGACCATTACTGCCATCAGCAGCAATCCTTCAAACGGAACCGCAGTGATTGTGGGATTTAACAATAGTTCCATCAATTATACACCGAACTTCAATTTTGTTGGAGTAGATAGTTTTGAATATGTGATTTGCGACCCTTTGGGTTTATGTGATACTGCCTTGGTAAAAGTGACAGTGATTAATGTAGGTGGAAATTTGCCTCCTACTGCAATTGATGACAACGCTACTACACCATCCAATGCGCCAATCACTATTGAAGTATTGGCAAACGATAGCGATCCTGAAGGGGGAGATTTGACCATTAGTACAATTAGTGTCATTCCTTCAAATGGAACGGTAACGATTGACGGAGATGTGGTGAATTACAGTCCAAATACTGGATTCACAGGGACAGATAGTTTTGAATATGTGGTGTGTGACACAGAAGGAGCTTGTGATACAGCATTGGTGACAGTTACTGTGACGGGTGTAAGCGAAAACCAGCCTCCTATTGCAGTGGATGACAATGCAACAGCGGCAGTGAATACACCTATCGGAATTCCTATTTTGGCAAACGATAGCGACCCTAATGGTGATCCGTTGACCATCACTACGATTAGTGCGAACCCTTCCAATGGAACGGTGACAATTGACAATGGTACAGTCGTTTATATACCCAATACAGACTTTATAGGAATAGATAACTTTGAATATACGGTTTGTGATCCATTGGGTTTGTGCGATGTAGCAGTGGTGACAGTGACGGTGATAGATGCGGGTGACAATCAACCACCTATTGCAGTGGATGATGCCATTGTGACCCAAATCAATCAATTGATTGGCATTGGAGTACTCGGAAATGATAGCGACCCGGATGGCGATAATTTGACCATCACTTCCATCAGTAGCAATCCTTCAAATGGAACAGTACAAATTGTTGGATTTAACAGTAGTTCAATCAATTATACACCAAATAATAATTTTGTTGGAACAGACACTTTTGAGTATGTGGTTTGTGATCCGTTGGGTTTTTGTGATACAGCTCAAGTAGTGGTGACAGTCATCAACCCAGGCGGAAATCAGCCCCCAATCGCAATAGATGACAATGCTACCACAGGTGTTAATTCGCCTGTAAGCATTGATGTTGTGGCAAATGATGTGGATCCGGATGGCGACGATTTGACCCTCTCGACTATCAGCAGCAATCCTTCCAATGGAACAGTGACCATTAACAATGGAACAGTTGTTTATACACCCAATACAGACTTTATCGGAACAGATAGTTTTGAATATACGGTGTGTGATCCATTTGGTTTGTGTGATGTAGGTTTGGTGGTAGTTGTAGTAAATGCAGATGGCAATCAAGCTCCTATTGCAGTAGATGACAATGTAATTACGCAAATAAATGAGTTGATTGGAATTGGAGTTTTGACAAACGATAGCGATCCTGATGGAGATAATATAATCGTTACTGCGATTAGCAGTAATCCTTCAAACGGAACAGTGACCATCGTTGGCAATAGCTCGGTGAATTATACGCCAAACAATGGTTTTGTTGGGATGGATAGTTTTGAATATGTGATTTGTGATCCAGCAAGTTTGTGCGATACGGCTTTGGTAATTGTGACCGTGCTGGGTTCAGATGAAAATCAACCGCCCATTGCAGTGGATGATGCAGAAAATATTGAAGCAAATACGGGTTTGGCGATTGATGTATTGGACAATGATAGCGACCCCAATGGTGATGAAATTGTTTTGACGACTATATCAGTATTGCCTCAAAATGGTACAGCAAATTTCAATATTGACAGTTCAGCAATAGTTTATACCCCCAATACTGATTTCATTGGAGTAGATAGTTTTGAATATGTGATTTGTGATTCTTTTGGATTGTGTGATACGGCTTTGGTAGTAGTGACGATTACAGAAGCAGATGACAACCAAGCACCTATTGCAGTAGATGACAATGCGACTACAACGCCCAATACACCGATTGATATTCCGATATTGGACAATGATAGTGATCCTGATGGCGACGAATTGGCCATCATCACTTTCAGTTTGCAGCCTTCAAATGGTTTTGTAAGCATTAATTCGGAAGGTACGGGCATTGTTTATACGCCCAACGAAGATTTTGAAGGAGTGGATACCTTAGAATATGTGATTTGTGATCCTGATGGTTTATGCGATACAGCTTTGGTTATCATTACCATTGTAGAACCGCCTTTCCCAATTATTGCAGATACAACGGATGAAGATACACCTTTGAGCATCTGTGTGGAAGAGTTCTTTGATATCAATTTCCCGATAGACAGCATGACCGTTTTTGTTTTACCTATAAATGGAACGGTTTTGATAAACAATCCTTTGACGCTAAGTGATTCCTGTTTTATCTATACGCCTACCGAAAACTTCAATGGCAACGATGAATTATTGTTGGGCATCTGCAATGAAGCGGAGGGAATTTGTGATACAATTACGGTGAACATCACGGTTTTACCTGTGAATGATGCGCCAACTGCAACGGATGATTTGACAAATACAGACGTAAATACGCCGATTGTCATTCCAGTGTTGGGCAACGATTTTGATATAGATGGCGATTCTTTGGCGGTAATCACCATTGAAGTAAATCCTTCAAATGGAGAGGCGACTATTGACCCTGAGGGTACAGTGACCTACACACCTGATACAGATTTTGTAGGCATAGATACCTTTGTTTATGTGATTACTGACCCTGATGGACTGACCGACACGGCGTTGGTTATCATTGGAATAGGGCAGGAGATAGGTGTTATTGCAGTGGATGATGTGGACACCACCGAAATGGATACAGCGATTGAGATTCTTGTGTTGGACAATGATTTGTTTGGCGATTTTCCAATAGATTCAACTGTGATATCGATTACTTCGAATCCTTCAAATGGGATAGTTCTCGTGAATGGTAATGGCATTAAAGATACTTCGGTGACTTATACGCCACTGCCTGATTTTGCAGGAACTGACACTTTTGAATATGTGGTTTGTGTAGCAGAATTGTGCGATACAGCTACGGTCGTAGTCGTAGTGACAGAAGTAGATTTAAGTTGTGAATTGTTTATTCCCAATGCTTTTTCTCCAAATCAAGATGGATTCAATGATCTTCTCATTATTCCAAATCTTGGGGTTTGTTTCCCTGAAAATGAGTTGGTCATCTTCAATAGATGGGGTGATGAAGTTTTTAGACGACAAAATTACAGCGATGATGAAGGATTTTGGGACGGTACTTGGCAAAAGAATGGCGAGGATGTACCTGATGGCACGTATTTCTATATTTTGACAGGACAGGATGAAGAAGGTGTAGCAGTAGAACCGAGGTCTGGATTTATTGAGGTATGTCGGTAGAAGACGTAAGATAAAATACGCCCATTCAAAGCTAATGTAAATGAAATGACCACTAATTAGACAACCTAAAAACATGAAGAATCAATTTTACAAATTTTATATACCCTTAGTTCTGTTTTTGTTCTTTGTTTTGGCGGGAGAAAACATGATGGCACAACAAGATGCTCGATATAGCCAATATATGTTCAACAGTCTGTTAATCAATCCTGCGTATGCGGGTAGTACAGGAAAGGCAAATGTATCGGCTTTTTACCGCACACAATGGGTAGGACTAGACGGTGCACCAACTTCTATTACACTAAGCGGCAATGGTGCATTGGGTGATGGCGACCAAATTGGAGTAGGTGGTTTTTTGGAATACGATAAAGTCGGTTTGCACAATACTTGGCGGGTGTTCGGAACCTATGCGTATCACCTCAAAATAGGAAGCGGAAAACTCGGTATAGGATTGCAGGCAGGTGGTACATTGTTCAGTGCAGATTTGAGTCAAGCAAATCCAACGGAAGTTCCCGGCTCGGATGATCCTGTTTTTCAAAATGATTTGAGTCGGTTTTTACCCAACTTTGGAGTGGGTTTGTACTATCATACCCCAGCATTTTATGCGGGAGTTTCTGTGCCGCAATTGGTAACGAATCGCCTCAAAAGCGGAGAATCGAGCATTAGTTTGGTGGGCAAACAATACCGACACTACTTTTTTACGGCAGGTGTGGTGATTGAAGCAAGCGAAAGTTTCAAAATCATTCCTTCTACTTTGATAAAAGCTGTTCCTATTCAAGCTCCTACACAGATGGACTTCAATGTGAACTTGATGTTTAGGGATGCTTTTTGGGTGGGAAGTTCGGTGCGATTTAGCGAAGAATTTGATGCCGAATCACTGGACTTTTTATTGGGGTTTCAACTGAAAAATGGTTTGCGAATTGGGTATTCGTATGATTTGACCTTGTCCGATTTGGCAGACTTCAACAATGGTTCGCACGAAGTAGGTGTGGGTTTTGATTTCGGTTCGGATGATAGAAGGTATGTTACACCAAGATTTTTCTAAAAATCTAACAATCAATAAAATAAATAGCGTCATTTGAAAAGCAATTGTACTAAAACCAAGAAGAATTAAGAAAAATAAGAATTAGCACAGTTGTATAGTGTCTTACAAGGTCATGACGAAGAATGGGCTTGCTTTAGATTGACAGTAAGATACTTGCGCTGTGCGCTTAGTTGTAATTGTTTTTCATAATAGTTCTTTTAGTAGAGAGCTGGCACAGGGCGTTAAGCTTCGTATTGAACGGTGCGACTGTATGGGCTTGCAGTTATCATTGTTTCGTATGCGAGGTGCTCTGTGCCGTTTCTACTAATTTTCTTTACATTTTTAGTTCTTTAGTTTAGTGGAAAGAAAGCATAGAGTAGGGGGTTTTTTAGACATCTTTTGTAAGGGCTTGCGATAGATGGCAGTTTTTTAACCCTCACTCTATGTATTTCTTTTCCTTTTTGTGAACAGTTTTGCCGTAAAGCGAAATGATTTTGGCTATAAAATTAATGGAATTTCACATAAAAAATAATTTTTTAGCAATGGACAAGAATTGACTTTTCGATTTCAGGCTTCTAATTTATTGATTAAAAGCTGTTTATTCCTTTTTGATTCTGCTATTAATTTTTATTCATTGCGTACTTTATTCCTTCGTTTTCGTCAATTCTCCTTTCTCATACCATTCTGTTTTAGCCACTTTTTCCTCTTTATTGTAGTAAACCCATTTTCCATCTTTCTCTCCATTGTCATAAGTTCCTTCTTTTTCCAATTTTCCATCGGGGTAATAAGATTGGTAGCTACCATTCAGCTTGCTATTCTTATAATTTGAAGCTGTTTTTACCTTGCCATTATTGTGGTAAGTATTTGATTTCCCTTCCAATGCTCCATTGTTGTATTCAAAATCACTCAATATATTCCCTGTTTCATAATACCATTTTGAAGCACCATGTTTCACTCCATTTCTGTAATTAGAAACTTCTTGGGTTTTGCCGTTTTTGTGGTATTGGGTAAATTCACCATCCAATTTTCCTGCCTTATACGATTCTTCAATGAGGGGTCGGTAGGTGTGGTTTTTTCCTTTTCCTACAAGGACATAGGTAATTTTCTGGCCAGAAAGCAAGCCTTTCTCATAATTTGCCTCCTCTTTGATTCCTCCTTTTTCATCAAAAATATAGTCTGCGCCATTTTTTTCATTATTTTGATAAGCAGTCATTTGCGAAACGCTCCCATTGGGACTAAATTCTCGCCAAACACCCGTTTTTTGTTTGTTCAACATACTACCCGTTTGCGATAATTGCCCTGCCTTGTCATAAATAGTATAGTGCTGCAAAGCTGGAATTTGTTCGTCTTGCACAATAACCGTGTCATTCACAAACTGATGGTTCACCTGTTTCTCTCTCATACCCCTTTCATCGAAGTCCACCGAAACACCTACCAATACGTCCTTTCGATACTCCGATAAGCTGGCTATTGCGCCATTTTTGTGGTAGCTTTTCCAAAAACTTTCCCTATTTCCATTCACCAAATCACCAGATGAGGATTTTACATTATTTTTCAGAATCGTTAGGTGTTTGATTTGTGCATTTGCAGCATCGACAGTCACCAGCGTATCAACTTTTACAGGCTGTTTTTTGGCTTTGGGTTTGCCTTTTTGTGCAAAAGTTGTGGTAGAAAAAGCAAGACTTAGCAATAGAAAAAGGAGTGTTCTCATGGAATTGAATTTCGATTGAAGGTATTGGATAAAAAACTACGCAAATTTAAAATTAAATTGGATTGCAGCGAAAAGTAAGCTACAACAATTCTGCAATCCCTTCCTCCACACTCAACCAAGCCTCATTCGTATCCACTGTAGATATACCATTCTTCCAAATGCATTAGTTCAAAAAATTCAGGCACTTCTTTTTCCAAATCCAAACTTTTGGCTTGTGTACGTTTATTTTCTGCAATCAATTTTTTATTGGTTTGGTTGGGTTTGGTTTTCATTGCAGAAGCCTAGAACGAACTGTATTAAAAAGCAAGAAAAAATCGGATTATTTTTGGATTTAATCACTTTTTTCTGACTGTTCTTTGAATTTCAAGTGATATTGCCTGTCAAAAGGGACACCTGATTTTACAACGGCAAAAGTCTGTCGGAGTAACTTGTTAATCACTGCTACTCTGGCGACTTTGTGAGGCTTGCCCTTGGCTCTAAGCCGATGGAAGAGTTCCTTACAATCCTCATTGTATTGGACAGCTGATTTGGTGGCATTATACAACACAGACCGAATTTGTGCTGGATCTGCTTTTGTTATTCGTCCTTTGTGAAAAACAGAGCTGCCCGATTGATGTGTCAAGGCTGTGCCGATGAATTTCACAAGCTGCTTTGCATTGTCAAAGGTCTCAAAACCATTGGTATAAGTATAGAGTAAATGAGCAGTCTTTTCTCCTATACCAACTACGGAGCAAGCCAGTTTTTTGAAGTCTTCAAATTGGATATCAATCATGTCATTTAATGCTTGTTTTATTTTTTCTATATTACCTTGCGTTGATTTGAGCATATCTTTAAAGACTTCTAAAACAATATCTTGCGGGTCTTGATATTGCTCTACACTATGCATTTGATTTTTCAGTTGCCTTTCTTGTTTTTCTAGTGCGTTGAGTGTCATTTGCAATTGTTTTCTTTTTCTGATGTTTTCATCAAAGGGCTGATAATCAGGTATTTCAAGCGATGAACCCATGATAGCTAAGGCTCTTGCTGCTTGTTTATCGTCTTTGGTCGTAATTCCCAAAACCTTCATGAAAGCACCACTTTTTTGAGGGTTAATCAATTTCATTGAAAAATTTAATTTTTCTAAGGTTTTGACTAACTTATCACTATAAGTACCCGTAGGTTCTAATACAAAGGCAGTTTCTTTGTTATCAAAAATTTGATGATTGCTTCAATAGAGTTTTCTATCTGACAATCAACCCATTGGTTTGCTTTTTTGTAAGCGATGTCCAAAAGTTTGTAACTTACATCAATACCGATAATTAATAGATAATGCATAAAAAATAAAATTAAAGTGAGCTAATTATGAATGAGATATATCCGAAGAAATCTGCGTCGTAACTCAGGCTTAGTGCCTACCGAACTGTCCGATTTTATTGGATATAAAGAACGAGGGACAATCGTTCAAGACGGTCTCAAAGGATAACAGGAAGATCGGTTTGCCCTCGTTCTTATTTCAATATATCGCTTTTTAGTTCAATGTTTATCTTTTATGACTTTTTTCGTCTGCAATGTACGACGGAAGAACAATTAGAGAATTTTAGAAACAAAAAAAGGCTTGAAGGAAATTCCCTTCAAGCCTTTTTACAATTTGTCTTTTCTCGCTTCTCACCTCTGACTTCCCGCCTCTCAATTTTACCCCTTCACCACATTCTCCCAAGCCTTAAACTGAATACCCATTTTATCGGCTTCTTGGTAGTATTGCGAATTGGCAATCATGTAAATGATAAAAATCCAATTTTAATCTCATTGGAAGCGTGTGTATAGAGTAATAGTTGATTCTTAGAAATCTTTCCACTTGCAGAAGTAAATGAGACCAAACTTATCTTTTTTATAGTCAATTAACTCATTTACGTCAATACTCACGTCTTAATTTGACAATGCGATAAGTAAAGTTTTTTGAGTTGTCGAGCCTGTAGCCCATAAGTGAGTAAAAAAAATAAATTGTTCGTTTAAAAAAAAACACTATCTTTATCTAAAAGAACAACTTACAAAAATAAATCAGCCCTTTTTTAATCATCAATTCATTTTATAATGAACAAGAAACCCATTTTTTCTATTTTACAAAAGCGCAAATGGAGTGCTTATCAAAAGTTTTGCCAACGACTTCAAAAGAAATGGAGACTAAGAAAATGGCATACATACTCTCAAAAAGAACAAACTGTCTGGTTGCAACGCCTACACCGCTTTGAACACCAACTCCAAAGCCTCGGTATTGCTGCTACCTTCTCGCTCACTCTTCTTGGGGCAGACCTACAAGCCCAAACTCCTGTACCCAATGGCAGCGAATTTCAAGTCAATACTTATACTGAAGACTATCAGTCTATTCCACGTGTAGCGATGGACAGTGATGGAGATTTTGTCGTTGTCTGGCATAGCGAATATCAAGATGGAAGTGAATATGGCATCTATGCACAGCGATACAACAGAGATGGAAGTCCCAATGGCAGCGAGTTTCAGGTCAATACGTACACGACTGGCTACCAAAATTACCCAAGTGTGGCAATGGATAGTGATGGCGATTTCGTTATTGCATGGCAGAGTGAATACCAAGACGGGAGTGATTATGGGATCTATGCACAGCGATACAACAGCGATGGAAGCCCAAATGGAGACGAGTTCCAAGTCAATACCTTCACCGAGGACTACCAGAATTTTCCAAGTGTAGGAATGGACAGTGATGGCGATTTTGTTATTTCGTGGAGTAGTTATTATCAAGACGGAAGTTATGATGGCATCTATGCACAGCGCTACAACAGTGATGGAAGCCCAAATGGGGGCGAGTTCCAAGTCAATACCTTCACCAATGATAATCAATCATTTCCAAAATTGGCTATGGACAACGATGGAGATTTTGTCATTTCTTGGTTCAGCTATGAGCAGGACGGAGATAGCCAGGGTATCTTTGCTCAACGTTACAACAATGACGGCAGTCGCAATGGAGACGAGTTTCAAGTTAATTCCTACACCACTGAAACTCAAATATTCCACAGCATAGACATGGACAGTGATGGCGATTTTGTTATTGCATGGCACAGTTATGAGCAAGATGGGGATTCTTATGGCATCTATGCACAGCGCTACAACAGTGATGGCAGCCCTAATGGTAATGAATTCCAAGTGAATAACTATACTACTTCCTATCAGGGTTATCCAAGTGTGGGTATGGACAGTGATGGCGATTTTGTCATTGCATGGTTGAGTGATGGGGATGAAAATAATTATGAAGTCTATGCTCAACACTACAACAGCGATGGCAGTCCTAATGGCAGCAATTTCCAAGTTAATACCTACACCGATGGTTATCAAGTCTTGCCAAGTGTAGGCATGGACAATGATGGGAATTTTGTTGTTGCGTGGCACAGTAATGAGCAAGATGGAGATTCTTATGGCATTTATGCACAGCGATACGGTGATTTTGGCGTAGGTATTGAAGATTCCTTTCTTGAAAAAAATCCCATCTCCTTTTATCCCAACCCCGCTACTTCCCACCTTTATTTTGACTTCAATAAAGAAACGATTTCCTTCAATTCTTCCATTGAAGTGCAGATTTACAATCCTCTTGGAAAGTTGGTTTTGACTTCAATGGTGGAGCGTGAAAACCCTGAATTGTCCATTGAAGGTTTGACGAGTGGAATGTATTTGGTGGAAATGCGAGTTGAAGGGGGATGGATTGGAAGTGAGAAGTTGATGATTGAAAAGTAACATTGCAGAGCGTAAGCAGAGAAATTCCATAGACGTTTTGAAAGGGCACTTTAAAGTGCCCCACTTTCACAAAAAAAGGCTTGAAGGAATCTCCCTTCAAGCCTTTTACAATTTGTCCTTTCTCTCTTCTCGCCTATAACTTCCTTCTTCCCAAACCTTATTACAGACTAATTAATGTGAAACAATAAGCCTACATTACCAGTTCCTTGTTTATATGCTTTATCTCCCCAAATATACCTATATTCAGTGAAAATAGAAAGCATTTCAAAAAGTGCTAAACTACCTCCCAATCCCAAATTGGCACCTAATTTAGTCTCGACCTCTCCACTGTCTCGATTCTCAATAAACGCTACATTCAGCCCTACAAGTGGATAATACAAGGGACTCTCAGGATGCAATTTCATATGTAAATCTGCACTAAATATCTTCAAATATTGAAATGCAACGTAGTTAGGAACAATAGTTGTAGAAGGAGCAATATGAAACTCTCCCCTTATAGATGTACCTAAGTCCTGATAATCATCATTAAAACTAAAAGCAAGACCTGCTCCTACACTATAATATACTTGAGCTGATGCAGTATTGGTATTTAAAGTTGATATGCAAAATATCCAAAATAAAATGATGAAAAATTTAACCTTTGTCATTGAAAATGGTTTTAAGAAAAAAAATATAAATAAGATAATAAATGTAATCTGTCATTCCGTGTGTTCTTATTTTAGTCAAAAGAAATAACTCCTATCTTAGACTTATTCATCCAACGAGTGTGAATCCAGTATTCATTACCTGAAACCTTTACCAATAGATTAGTCCATAGAGGATATTTTCCTTCTTTTGATTTCTGAGTATGAATTGTTCTTTTCTCTACTTCTCCATTTTCAGAAACCTTAAAAATTTTCACTTTCTTTTCCTTTTTCTTATCATAGTCATTAAACACAAAATACAATTCGTTGCCTTGAATCATACTTACATGCCCTAAATAATGGTACATTACATGACCACCTGCTTGACTAGTACTCTTAAACTTATCTAGTTTTTTCACCCATTCCATTTTGCCGACAGAATTAATTTTGGCAAGAATAATTGAGCCACTATAATAGGTATTGGTTTCACTTCGAAGACCCGATTGTTTAGTCATGTCAGGATTTGTAAAATCTCGAACAGTATTATAAGATTGTTCGCTTACAAGAAAAATGCTATTATCTTCCTTAACAATCATTTCCCTTAGTTTGTAAAATGCCAATCTTTCTGATTTATCTGCAGATTTTTTAGTTGAAAATTTAGAAAGAAAGTCAGTATCAAAAGGGTTAAAATTTACTTGAATTGGTATTTCAGAATCTAAATTTTTATCAATTATAGTGTGGAAAGTTCCAATAAAGCTGTGTTCTAATACTTTAGATTTTTTGCCTTCTACAGTTTCATCTTCTCTTTCTGCATAGAATCCTCCACATATAATATCATTACTCTCAGACAACTTAACAGCAATTTTATATGCAGAGAAATTTTTCATTCCCAACTCATATTTCTGTATATTTTCTCCTTTTGATGAGTATTTTCTGACAGACCAGTGATTGCTATCGTTTTCACTATAAGCAAGTCTATACAGGTTTCCATCATTATCTAATACAGAACTGTGTCCTTCATAATTTAAGGTTTTACTCCAAATTATTTCCATATTTTCGTCAAATACTAAAATATCCATTTCTGATTTATCTTTATCTTTAAATGGTTTTATATTCAGAATGGCTATCTTTTTCTCATTGGGAGATAGTATGTTTAAATATCCGCTTTTGAAATATCCTCTAGGTAGTTCAGTCCGTATCAACTCCCTTTTTTCTCCTATAAGCTCCAATGATTCTTTATCCATTTCTTGAACATAGAGTGTACTTTCACCTTTAAGGGTTTGTGAAGTAAAAATTAATAACCGTTCATTGAAAATTAGCACACTCTCAACAAATACTTCTGCTCTCCCTACCTTACTCTGAATTTCTTTAGAACTTTGAAAATTTCCCTGTTTGTCATAGATTTCAACATAATAGACTGATTCATTACGCCCCACACCCACTACTCCTAAATTTATTCCCTTAAAGGCATAACCTTTATTCAATAGATACACCTTGTTTCCTTCTTTTGCGATAAAACTTTTACCTTCAGTAAAACCTTTATTTACATCCCCCCAAGAAACATTCACACCTTCCATAATCTGTCTTTGCCCAAAAACTGAAGTAAAAGCAAACAAGCACAAAACAAAAAACACAATACAATTCCTTTTCATAGTATGTCTAAAATTTTAATTTGATTCTTTGCGAGGCAAATATAGTGCAAAAAATATTTCTACTACGCATTAAAAACTCATTTACTAAAAAAGAGACTGAATATTTACTTTTTTTACATCGCTTACTTCCATGTTGCATTGAATTTTCAAACCGAGTAGCATTGAAGGTTCATGATTTTTTCCAATAAAAAAAGCCCAAATTCAAAATTTTATTTTTGAATTTGAGCTTTGTATTTGAAGTTGAATTTTATAAGCATTACTCCACAAACCATTCAACAATAAAGCAATACAACAATAGAATCACCCCTTCTTCACCTCTTTCACCACATTCTCCCAAGCCTTAAACTGAATACCCATTTTATCCGCTTCTTGGTAGTATTGCGAATTGGCAATCAATTGGTCAATGAAAGCGTAAGCTTGTTGCTGTGCGAGGTGTCGGCGGTGACTGCCATAAGCTCGAACATAGTAGTCCACAATCCCTTGCAGCAACATTTTGAGCAATTCGTTACCTTTTTGCACCAAACTTGGGTCGCCAGGATTTCCTTCTGAATAACGCAAAAGCAAGTCGAAAATATTAATGGGCGTTTTTCGATCCACAGGAAAATAATAGATGTTTTGGGATTTATCGTGAAACAAATGTTCGTCAATTTTATCCCGTTTGAGCTTTAAATCGCTGTCCATCTGTTCTTCCAACCGCCTAATTACCTTGTCCACCACAATCGGATTGTGCAACAATGCCTCATGCAAAGAATGAACGTAGAAATCAGCAGGTGTTTCGCCTTCTTGAATCAATCGGCTGCCCGAATCATCATTGAACAACCAAGTCAAACGGCCATAATCGTCAATGTTTTGCAGATAACCCATCATAATTCCCCAAATCAAGGCACGGTTGATGTTCGTCATATCCTCTTGTACTCGGTAATCCGAAATTTCGGGCAGATAGGCAGGCAAATGCCACTTTTTGTCGAGGTGAGGCGTGACGGTGTTGCCCGTTTTGGTCAATTGACGGATACGTGCATTGTAGGCTTTGTAGTATTCTCCAGGAACGCCACCTGTGTTGTCGCCGCTGTAAAACTTCGGCAAGTCGTCAATTCGCAAGCCATAAAGCGTTCGGTTTCGGGTGATTTCATAAGCCGAAAAAGCGGTGTCCTCCACCAAGTCCGTACCGTCAAAGAGTTCATTGCGAGCCGTTCCCGATAGTTCTTTGATGCAATCTGGATGCACACCCCAAGCGTTCAACTCCGTTGCATTGTTGGAAGCAGGCACAAACGGACGGGCCAAATTATTGAGAATACGCACTTTGTCTTTGATGTAGGCTTCTACTTGGTCTTCTGGCACTCCGTCAAATTGTGCTTCTCTGCGAAGCGCACGTACACAGTTGAGGTTCAGACCATCCTCTTTTTTCATTTCTTTTTTGCACCACGCCAATACATCGCTGCGGAACATTTCTTCTACTTTTTCAGCTTGCTGTTCGGTGAGATAGTCCCCTTTGCGGCGTTTCACAAATCGGCTGTATTGACCTTTGTAAATCTGCTCCGAAATCTCTTTGGGCAGTTCATCACTGACCACATTCGTTCGGACGGTTTCCCACAATTTTTCCTTATTTTTTTCTGAACTCAACACATATCGAATTGTTGGGTCACTCGAATTGTCGTGTTTTTTGACGGTGATGTTCAGTTCGTTGTTGAGGCTATTGCGAACATCTCGAAGGTTTTTGAAGTACTTCTCCCAATCTTCCGACATCTCTTTGACCGCTTTTTGAAGGTCTCGAAACACCAATTCAACCAGTCTATCTTTGCGAAAGCGGGTCAAATTGTTGAAGTGACGGTTGGATTTGTCGATGTATTCGTTCACAAAATCTTTGAACTGATTGTTCATCAATTTTCCAAAAAATCCTTGACGGTTTGCCAAGTCCATGCGGTCGTCTGCGGATTCTACATAGTCTTCGGTTTCGTCGAGATCGTAGCTTTTTTTGTAGTGGTCAATCGCCTGCTCCAACTTCTCATTGACAGGAGACATCTCCTTGATTTGCAGCTCCAATAAGTTGTCAATGTGGTACAGCACATAACGAACCGATACAGGGTGAAGGGCTTCGGGTTGCTTCAGTATCCACGTATTCAATTTGTATTCATCACCGCTCAACATGTTTTCATGGTCGCCATCCTGCATGATGATTTCGTTCACCAAGTAGTTTTTGGTACTGTGAATAAATTTTCGGATGGTCTGTTCGTAGTAATACAATCCTTCTTCCCGATTGTTAACTTCATCTCTTGCCGTGTCTTTGTTCTGCAATCGGTTTTCGTCCAAACCCGATTCGGCTGCAAATTGGCTCAATTTTTCATCGTCGTTGATGACCGCTTCAATGCGGCGCATGATGGTTTCGATGAACAACTGTGCTTTGGGTGTTCCGATTTCGCCTCGTTTGTCGAGTGTGTGTGCCGAACGATACGCCAATTTGAAGAAAGGACGTGGATTTTGTTGGGTCGCAAAACGAAACAAAATATCTCTGTATCGGTCGCCAATTTGGGGTTTGTCTCTTGGGATACCGTTTCTCAAGTCAATTTCGTATTGTCTAAAATCGGCTTCAAATTGTTCGTCAATCTTCAACCAATCGTTTGAAAGACTATCCGTTGACCATCGAAGCGCAGTGTAATTGATGATGTCTTCATAAGGATAGACCAACGAAGAAACACCTGCTCCACAGTAGCGACTCATGCCATTTTGGGCAATGAGCGAAAGGATTTGATTGTCTTGTTTGGAGAATCGGTCGTTGCTCATTGGACTGAACAAATCTAAATAGGTCGAACGGGCTACTTGATTGATGTAGTTCGGGAAAAATTTGAGGTTGTTTTTCTCCGTATTCTCGAAGTCAAACATGAAGCAGAAATTGTAGGGCAGATTGCGTGAGGTAATCACATGGTCGAGTCGCCCTTGCGAATCTACTTGATTGGGTTTGTATTCGAGTTCGATGTTCGTCATGTTGTCCATGCCCGAACTGGCATTTTTGGTGATGGCGTTTAGTTCTTTGATGCTCGCATAGGCATTGGCTCGAATGTTGTCGACTTCATCACCTCGAATCACATTGGACAAAACCAAGGTGTCGGGCAACATAAATGCCCCTCGAATCAACACATTTTTACGGCGAAAATCGTACTCCAATACGTCTCGGAGATACATGGCAGTTTGTTGGAAAATACCTGCTCCTGTTCCTCCTACAATCGAACACACAATCATCACCCTTGCGCTGCTGCTCATTTCGCCACCTGTTTCGCTGAAAATGTGGTTGATGCTGCTGTGCAATTTGTTCAATTTGCCGCTTTCCATTGCAGCTCGATATGCCAAACGGGACACGACACGGATTTGACCTGCGCCATCGGTGAGCGATTTCCGCAAGACTTCGCTTTGCTCAAAGGGAAACCAATCTTTGACCGAATCATCCGCCATTCGCAAATATTCGGCTACTGTCCAGTTGGTACTTGTCTGAGTGACATGCTCTTTGGTGAGGTGCTTCAACTTGGAAAGGTCGTTCACATTGGTATCAAAGGCGTGAATAGCGACTCTTTTCCGCCGTTCTTCGGGAATCCAACTGTATATCGTATCAACGATGTAGGAGCCTAAACCGCCTAAACCAATCAAAATAGTAGGTACGTAAGACATATATTTTGGGGTTTTGTTTTTTTAGGTATAGGATACCTTCGAGATATCCTATACCTAATTTTAGAGTTATTTTTCTTTGTATTTATTTAAATCTACTTTTTCCAGCTTTATATATTCATCACTTAGATGGTTGAAGTCATTATCTGTCGTAATCAAAACCAAATCATAGACATTGCTGGTTGCTGCTATCCATAAATCATTTTTACCCATGTTTCGTGCTGAGAAATCGCTTTCCTTTGATGCTAGTTTTCCCTGACTATATGCATCTATTTCTCCATACTGTGACTGCTCCCACCACTAACCTAACGGTATAGTGGGGGCATCATAGGCATATAGCCCTAAACTCTCCAGTCCGAGAGTCAATATGTTTATGGCTGCATTGTGGTCACGGTTTGCAGTAAAACCACACTCATTGCAGCTATGTGTTCTAACTGATAAGGCTTTCTTTACTGTTGCGCCACAACCACTACACTTCTGACTTGTGTACTGTGGCGCAATAGCTACGACTACCTTTCCAAGTTCCTTAGCCTTATTTTCCAAGATTACACGAAAGGAGTACCAACCTGCATTTGCAATAGATTTACTAAGTCCCGATTTCGCTTTTCTGCCGTTGCGAGTAAAATTACCTTCTTCGTCTTGCTTAGGCTTGGCTTTGCGAATCATGTTTTTAATAGCCAAATCTTCAATAGCTATCAAATCATAGTGTTTTAACAACCAATTCGCTACTTGATGATGAAACTCTTGCCGTTGCATTTTGACACGGTAATGCGCTTTCTGAACCGCTTTAAGTAGTTTGTAATATCTTGCGCTTCGTTTCTTAGCCTTGGATAACTTGCGCTGCACCTTAGCCAAATGCTTTTCTCGTTTTCGGTAAAACTTGGGTAGTGGTTCTGATAAACCGCCACTGGTATAAACAAAATCATTCAAACCCATGTCTATTCCTACTGAATGTGTTAGCAAGTCCTGTTTAGGCACTTCTTTAACAGCTTTTTCAAACTGAAAGGTGAAACAGGTAAACCACTTGCATCCATCCTTGATGATGGACATGGTTTTCACGACTGCTCCTTTGGGGAGTTCTCGGTGCCGTTTTATTTTGACAAAGCCTATTTTTGGAACAGGGATATGGTTATTCGCTTTTTCTTTACCGATTTTGCGATTCATGGTAGAAAAGTAACTTGGCATATTTCTGCCGTAATCGGTATAGTTCAAGCTATTCCACTGTCCTTTTTTCTTGTATTTAGGAAATCCTGTATCGGTGTTTCCCTCTTTCTTGGATTTAAAAAATGTAATGAGTGCTTTGTGTAGTCTTCTATTGGCGTCTTGCAGCACCATGGAATAAACATTCTTAAACCACGGCTTTTCTTCCTTTAGTTTAGGCAGTAGGTTTTGTTGTTCAATCATCGAAGGAAAGGTTTTGCTATCCTTGTACTGCTTCATCATTCCGCCTAAATGCCAATTCCAAACATACCGACTCATATTCATGTGGTTAGTCATCCTACTTTCTTGTTTTTGGGTAGGATAAATTCGGTATTTGTATGTTTTGGTGATTAGCATAAGATGGTGTAAATTTACATAAAATAGATGTTATTAAAAAATACATCCAATCACAAGGTCAATAATGACGTAGCTAAATTCCTCCCTCCACTAACCTTCGGTATAGTGGGGGAATCCTTTAGCTGTTTTGTTGAAATTATTTCTTGGATATTGATGTCTATTATAGAAAATTTCGATAATAATTTTTCTAAAATCGCTATTTTTCTTGAACCATAATTTCTCTGCAATATTATCGACTCTAATTCTCCAACGGTAACAACTGAAATAAATAAATTATGCTGTTCGTCAAATAAATTATAATCTTGGTCAAGCAATTTTGTTAGGGGAGATTCTCTGGTGTAAATCAGAACAATATTAGTATCTAATAGGTAATTCATTATAATGCTATTTTCTATTTTGATAACAGTGCTAAAAGTTCTTCAATCGATTCTTCAAGCTCTAATTTATCCGCCAATTTTCTGAATTCTTTGTAGGATATGGGTTTATAATTTTGTTCTGACATGATTTGTTCTAATGAAACATTTGACCTAATTGGTTTTACTGCATCAAAAACATTCAGTTTGTTTTTATGAGTAATTTGTTGTTTGACTTTAATTGCTTGATTTTCAATTTTAGCCAAAGCTTCATCATTGTCAATCCCCATGATAATTTCAATGATGTTCATTTTTCTAACTTGGAGTGTGTTCATCAGCCTGTTTTTGTAGTCAAAGATAAAATTATTGTTGTATTTAACGGTATAATTGGGGGCAAACTTGTGATTGCTTGGTGAATTATTCCTTTGTAGCCTTAAACATAGCCTGTCCCGAGACCTCGGGAAATCTACTATTGAAAGGAATTTGCCGCACTGAACACAAGAAAACCAACATCAAGTGAGCTTATACAGCCTCGAACAGTAAGATTAATCGAAAGGAAGCTTGTATAGCATGGCTTACTGACCGTCCACTTCCTTCACACCAAGTGAGCTTCCTTTTTATTATGTGTTCTTGTTCAAAGCTTCTGCAATGAAACCCAAAACAACTTGCCTACTCAAATAAAATCCCCTATATTTCTACCTTCAATGCAAACGAACAATAATCTACTACTGAAAGGAATGTTCCAAACTGAACACAAGTAAACCAACATCAAGTGAGATTCTTTTTTATAGTAGATTCCTGTCGTACATTGCAGACGAAAAAAGTCATAAAAGATAAACATTGAACTAAAAAGCGATATATTGAAATAAGAACGAGGGCAAACCGATCTTCCTGTTGTCCTTTGAGACCGTCTTGAACGATTGTCCCTCGTTCTTTATATCCAATAAAATCGGACAGTTCGGTAGGCACTAAGCCTGAGTTACGACGCAGATTTCTTCGGATATATCTCATTCATAATTAGCTCACTTTAATTTTATTTTTTATGCATTATCTATTAATTATCGGTATTGATGTAAGTTACAAACTTTTGGACATCGCTTACAAAAAAGCAAACCAATGGGTTGATTGTCAGATAGAAAACTCTATTGAAGCAATCATCAAATTTTTGATAACAAAGAAACTGCCTTTGTATTAGAACCTACGGGTACTTATAGTGATAAGTTAGTCAAAACCTTAGAAAAATTAAATTTTTCAATGAAATTGATTAACCCTCAAAAAAGTAGTGCTTTCATGAAGGTTTTGGGAATTACGACCAAAGACGATAAACAAGCAGCAAGAGCCTTAGATATCATGGGTTCATCGCTTGAAATACCTGATTATCAGCCTTCTGATGAAAACATCAGAAAAAGAAAACAATTGCAAATGACACTCAACGCACTAGAAAAACAAGAAAGGCAACTGAAAAATCAAATGCATAGTGTAGAGCAATATCAAGACCCGCAAGATATTGTTTTAGAAGTCTTTAAAGATATGCTCAAATCAACGCAAGGTAATATAGAAAAAATAAAACAAGCATTAAATGACATGATTGATATCCAATTTGAAGACTTCAAAAAACTGGCTTGCTCCGTAGTTGGTATAGGAGAAAAGACTGCTCATTTACTCTATACTTATACCAATGGTTTTGAGACCTTTGACAATGCAAAGCAGCTTGTGAAATTCATCGGCACAGTGCCCTTGACACATCAATCGGGCAGCTCTGTTTTTCACAAAGGACGAATAACAAAAGCAGATCCAGCACAAATTCGGTCTGTGTTGTATAATGCCACCAAATCAGCTGTCCAATACAATGAGGATTGTAAGGAACTCTTCCATCGGCTTAGAGCCAAGGGCAAGCCTCACAAAGTCGCCAGAGTAGCAGTGATTAACAAGTTTAGGCTGTTCAAAAGTCTAAAAAAAATCCTCGTATTTTTGAGTCGCTAAACAATCAAAAAAACAAGGAATATGTCTAAAAGACACCATGAAGATAGTCTAAAAAACTGGAAAGTCAAAGCAATATCAAGACGAAAAGAAAATGATTATCTGAAAAAGAGAGAGAAGGAATTAATAGCGAGTCGAGATAAATGGAAATCGAAGTATCAAGCAGAAAAGTTGGCGCATAAAAACACGCTATTAGAAGGTAAAAAAGCCAAAGGTCATCACTATAGTTTAGTGATAGTAGTTTTTGTGATGGAGTTATATAAGTATGGGAGTATGAGCTTACGAAGTTGCCGCCATACAATAGCCTGTTTACATCTATGTTTATCCTTGCAAGGAAAAGTTCCTTGTCATAACAGTATTAGAAATTGGCTCTGTAAATGCGGTATATCTCGTGTGAACAACACCACTCTTCAAAATGATAAATATGTGATTTATGTAGATGAGAGTATCAGTTTTGGTAGTGAGAAAATATTATTGATATTAGGCGTAAATACGAATAAAATCCCCAAAAATCGAAGTTTATGTCATTCCGATATGGAAGTGCTTAGTGTGGAAATAGGACAAGAATGGAAAGGTGACAGGGTAGCCGAGTTATTAAAGAAGGCAACAGTGAATAAGACGGTACAATATGTAGTTAGTGATGAGGGTAATAACTTAAAAAAAGCCTATAAGCAATTAGATTACAGGCATATAGAAGACTGCACACATATATTTGCAAATAATTTAAAACGATTGTATAAATCAGATGAGGATTTCATACTGTTTAGCAAACTCATTGGTAAGTTACGCCAAAAATGGAATTTGAGTAAAGCCAATAGCGGGTATATGCCTCCATCCATGCGAGGGAAATTACGTTTTGCTAATATCTTTCCATGTGTCAATTGGGCGAAAAAGATGTTACAAAATTGGGAAGATTTACCCTTAAAAGTTCAAGAAGAGATTCTGTTTTTGAGAGAGAAAGAGGCATTTATTACAGGCTTAATACAGGTAGAAAAAATCTTTAAAACGGTATGCGAGAAATTGAAAAATCATGGGTTTGGGCAATCTCAAAAGAAAGAATTACTTGCTAATTTAACAGAAATTGAAACCCAAATATGGAATGGACTACAAACCAATGCAATTATTTTCATGGAAAATGTCAAAGCATATTTAGAGAAATTAGACACTAAAAGAAAGTGTTTAAATGAAGACTTTTTGCTTTGTAGTTCTGATATCATAGAAAGTTATTTTGGAAAGTTTAAATCTAAAATGAACCCAAATAGTAGAAGCGGATTAACTGAGTTTATTTTCACCATAGCCACTTTTGGAAAAACTTTTTCAATAGATGAGGCTCAAAACGCTTTGGAAAGTATAAAATGTAAGCAATTACAACAGTACAGAACAAAAGCGAAAGAGGCTTAAGTTAAGGCTAAAAAGTTAGAGAGCTTTTTAGCCTTGATTGAACAGCCTATAACAAGTTACTCCGACAGACTTTTGCCGTTGTAAAATCAGGTGTCCCTTTTGACAGGCAATATCACTTGAAATTCAAAGAACAGTCAGAAAAAAGTGATTAAATCCAAAAATAATCCGATTTTTTCTTGCTTTTTAATACAGTTCGTTCAAAGGCTGAACGGGGCGATAATTGTCGTGAACAATGCTGTGTATAGCACTGATTTGTACGGCAGAAGCTTCAACAGGTAGTTTGGTTTTCATTTTTTTTTTTGCGTAAAAACTTCCAAAACAGCCTTAGCTGTTTTGGAAGTTTTTTATTTTGAAGCCAATCAGGAATTGAAGGATTTTACTTCACAATCTGATAATGTTTGAAATACATGTCATCGTCTGTTGTTAAATCGTTGTCAAGCATAATGACATGCACTTGTCCCGAAATATTAGGCGTTCCTTTGCCCGTCATATCGCCAACTGTAATCCCCTCAGGTTCTTCAGCTGTAACCCCACCAGGATGGTATTCATAGCGAAATCTCCTATTAATTGAAGTTTCGGTATAATTAGGATCGTCAAAGTCAGAGCCTTGACTGAAAGACTTGGTGAATTTTCTGCCCGTAGCGTTGTGAAAAACCCATACTCCTCCATCTTTTGCAGGGGTATCGTCCTTTTCCTTTCCATTGACCAAAAATAAAAAATTCCCATCTTCTGAAAAATCACCTCCTTGCATGTACTCTTTTAGGTCTTGCTTACGGCTACCTGTTTCGTTGTAGAGGTTGTAATAATCTTTGAAGAGAATGACGACTTCATTGTTTTTCAGTCGATTGAAATCTACGGTGTAGCGGTGTATTTTTTTGCCAGTATTGCTGTGGTCAATGTGGTTGTTAGAACTGTAAAGCACCTTTGTTATAGGATGAATCGCACACCAGCCAGCTTGTTTCTGTCGGCTAAGTTTTGCTCCGCCAATGTATTGAAGAGTAGAGGCTTTGTAAACTAAAAGATAGGGAACTAGAGTTTTCTCACTAGCTTCAATGGGAACAAATAGGTACCCATCCATATAATCCAAATCACAAAAATGATCGTAACCTTGTTGAGCTAAAAAAGTAGGAATCATGACCCGAAAGATTTGTTTGCTGGAGTTAGGACCATTTACCTCTTCGTTGAGATTGTGGCTAAAGGGAAACTTCCACAGCTTTGTGAGTTGGGTGAAATACCAATTGTTGGAATCGTGGGTGACTCCCTGAAGGTTATCGCTCCAATTGTTGTCTCTATCGGATGGATAGTTGCCCAAGTAGTTGATTTCTTGGATGTCAGTTCTTGGAGGAGGTGGAGAAGTAGCCACTACTTTAAGTCGCCATTTTTGGGCATCCGATCTATTGAGTTTGTATTGCCAAACGGTTGCTCCACTTGATTGACTGCTACCTTTGACATCTAAATAATGACCACTGACCTTGGATTGAATGTAGTAATAACCGCTACCTGCGTTTTGAAGTCTCCATTTTTGAGCATTCGATCCATTTTTTGAGTATTGCCAAACAATTACTCCAGAGCTTGTGCTTCCGTCTTTGACATCTAAATACAAGCCGCTTACTTTGGATTGGATGTAGTAATAGCCACTTCCTGCTGCAATAAATTTCCATTTTTGAGCATCGGTATTGTTTTGTTTGTACTGCCAAATGGGTGTCTTGGGATCTCTGCTACTGCCTTTGACATCTAAATAATGACCACTAACTTTAGATTGAATCGCATAGTAGTAGTTGGTGTTTACCTGTGCTTCAACTGAAATCGAAGATATAGAGATAAGGAAGCAAAGGATTAATAAAAGGTTTTTCATCTGAAAATTTTTTAGAATTAAAAATCACTTTCTTAGATGAAATGGAAATTAGGTTTTGGAATTTTGGTGAAAAATAAAAAGTCATTGAGGGATTGAATTGAAGGAAATATATGGTTATTGAAGTCTGTCTTTCATAATATGCAAGAATTGAAAGTCGGTTTTTCGTACCCACTTCCCTTATTAAATTACACACTTAGAGGCGATAATATCCCTCTACAAAGGCCAGATAGTGAATGGAGTTTGGTAGTTTCGGCTATTGAGATAAAAATTTCTTGACCTGTCATTGACAATTGAAAACAATCAACAAGAGTTTGTATGGACTTCAAACATTTCAAAAAACAGCCAGATTTTCACTATTCATTTAGAAGATATACCGATTAATGCTCCCAGTTGCTGCTACTTAAAGTTGAATGATTGAAGTGGTTCAAAAAACAATTTTGCACCAATTTTTTATTCACAAAGATTGGATGGCTTAAACCTCTTCTTGCAGCAATATATCCGACTTACCGCCTCGCTTCTCCAATAGTCGAATAGTGCTGATTTCGATACCTTTGTCAATGGGTTTCAACATGTCGTAGAGCGTTAGCGCAATGATAGATGCCCCGTGCATTGCTTCTACTTCAACGCCTGTTTTATAAACCGTTTTGACTTCAATGCAGATAAAAATTTGAAGCCCTTCAATGCGGTAACTCACCTGCGTCCATTCAATCGGTAAAGGGTGACAATCGGGAATCAACTCACTCGTTTTCTTCACTCCAAACAATCCCGCAATGCGCCCAGCCTCCAAAACATCGCCTTTCGGAACCGTTTTGTTTTCAATCGCTTCAATCGTTTCTACCTTGCTCACCTTCACAATCGCTTCAGCTTTGGCATATCGAAGTGTCGGTTTTTTGTGTGTAATATCAACCATTTATAAAGTAAAAATTAAAATGAGAATGAAAATAAAAAAACGGGAATCCAGTCAAAGTCTTTCGTCTTTCTCCACATTGACCCAAAGATAGCTATCATCCTCATAAAACTCTTGCTTCCAAACAGGAGCTTTCTCCTTAATCAACTCCACCGTTTGCTCCAAAGCCTCAAACGCCGCCTTTCGGTGCTTCGATTGCACATAAACCAACATAGAAGCTTCCCCAATTTTGACCATCCCAACTGAATGTAAAATCACCAATTTCAAGATGCCATATTGCTGCAAAATGTCATCTTGAATTTCTTGGAAAACCTTGTTTGCCATTGGCGTATAGGCAGTATAGTCAATGCCTACAACTTTTTGGTTTTCCGATTTATCGGCTCGGATGATGCCCAAAAAAAAGGCCTCCGAACCGATGTCGAAACGTGTTCGTGCGCTGCTGATTTTTTGGAGGGTGTCGAGAGGGATAGGGCCTTCAAAGATGAATTTAGATGTCATAATGTGGGTTTAAGGTTTGAACAAGAATTGCTTACGAAAAAATTCTTGCATAACATGTTTAAAGCAAAGTCAAGTGCGGAAAATTCCTTTCAGTAGTCGATTCCCTGATTCATTTCATCGGAGCAGGCTATGTTCAAGGCTGTTCAACAAAGATATACTGAAAATAAGAATTAGTAAAGTTCCCTCCCACCAAAACAATCTCTCCGTTTCTCCACCTCTCCGTTCTAATTCTACGTCAAGTTCAGCCTAAGTTCTCCATATCTCTAGTTCAATTCACTTCAACTGTTGTCAAGGTCTTCAACCTTTGACAAAGTTTTCGTTCATTTATTCAAAAAACCGCCCCTTCAAATAATTCCCAATCGCAGCACCCAACACAATTTTGACCACCGCCCCTCCAATAAAAGGATACAAACCATATTCCAAAGCTTTGTGAAAACCAATGTGGTAAGCAAGATGCATCACCCCAAAAAACAAAATCACAGCCGTACCCAAAGTCATAATCCCCAAAGCCTTTTTGAAGGAAGAAGGAATGGTGTTTTCTGCTAAAAAACCGACCAAAAAAGCGGCAAATACAAAACCATACAAAAACCCACCGCTATTTCCCTTCAATTTTGCGATGCCCGAAGCACTTTCTGCAAAAACAGGAAAACCAACTGCTCCTGTAAACAAATACAGCAAAACCGCAATCATTCCCCAATTCCAACCCAACAAATACGCCACCAACAAGACCGCAAAACTTTGCCCTGTAATCGGAATATAGGGTAAGGGGATGGTGATTTGTGCAAATATCGCTATGAAAATGGCAGCGAGGAAAGTGGGGAGAAGTTTTTGAAGCATGGTTTTTTGGTTTTAATAGGAAAGAAGACTACGGAAGTCTTAAAGACTTCCGTAATCTCATGTGAAATCGTTCCTTTCTATCTATCAGTTCCTGTTCAAAATCAAAGCTATCAGTGATTCACCTTACCCCAAATTTTAAACAACAAAAACGCTCCAACAACTGCCACAACTGTCGAAATAACTGCACTCACTGTTTCGCCATAAATCCAATAACCCGTTCCGAAAAGCGTTGCATAGACTGTAAAACAGCCAATAATCATACCTCCAATTTCCAAGGGCAATTGACCTGTTTTTACCTCCGATTCCTTCAATGTTCCTGCTGCAACCGCTGCATTTACCACAGGTTTCCAGCCCGCTTTTGCAGGTTTAATAAGGCGGTAAAAACTCACCAATTTTTCCTTATCCGTTGGAGCCGTCAGAAAAGTAGCTGCTAACCAAGCAACAGTCGTAATAGCAATACCCGCCATGAGTTTTTGGTAGTCCAACAATCCCAAATCAACAAAGTGAAAAAAGAGGGCAACGATAAAAGACACCACCATTGCAGTCACCTCACTATACGCATTGATGCGCCACCAAAACCACCGAAGGATGTAAATCAAACCCGTTCCTGCACCGATTTGCAGCAAAATATTGAAGGCTTGCAAGGCATTGCTCAAAGCCAAAGCAAACAAAGCCGCAAAGAGCATCAGAACCACCGTAGAAATTCGCCCAATCATCACCAACTCTTTTTCAGAGGCTTCGGGCTTGTAAAACCGCTTGTAAAAATCATTGACCACATAAGAAGAACCCCAATTGAGGTGCGTCGAAATCGTGGACATGAAGGCTGCAATGAGCGATGCAACAACCAAACCCAACAAACCTGCTGGCAGAAATGGCAGCATAGCAGAATACGCCAAATCATTGCCGAGTTTGCTGACTTCAATGTTGGGGTTTGCCAATTGCAGATAGACAACTTCTTGATCGTTCAGTAGATTGGTCCAGGTACTTTTATCGGATTTGCCTTTGTTTCGCTCTTTGAAGATGTAGGCAAGTGACTTGATTTGTGGCTCAGTATCATTTTCGATAATGATTTTTTTGAGAGCTGAGTATTGATTTTTTTGAGTTGCATCACTTGATTGTTCGACTTGGTAATCAATAGCATCTAGTAATATATCCACATCTTCGGCTTTCACCCTTTCTGCCAAAAACTGCATTGCATTGTCTGCAACAGGTACCTGACTGTAGTTGTTGGTCAGTTCCATCGGGAAAACCACCAAAGAAGCCAAAGCAATCAAAATCCATGGCCACGGACGGAGTGCATAGTGGGCAACATTGAAGAGTAAAGTAGCTCCCATTGCATTGTTTTCGTCTTTGGCAGCCAACATTCGTTGGGCAATGTAACCGCCTCCACCAGGTTCTGCTCCCGGATACCAAACACTCCACCATTGAACCGCTAAGGGAATGATGAACAGAGGAAGCAACACATTCATATTGTTGAAGTCGGGCAATAGATTCAACTTACCGATGACATTTTCATGGCTCAGTAAACTGGTTAGTCCATTGATTTGGGGCAAGTTGACGACCACATAAGCTGCCCAAACTGCGCCAATCATTGCCATGCCAAACTGTACAAAATCGGTGATGATAACGCCTCTCAAACCGCCCAAAGCGGAATAAATTACCGTCACAACAGAGGCTATGAATAAGGTCTGCAAAGGAGTCAAGCCCAATAGCACACCTCCAATCTTAATGGCTGCCAGACAAACACTTGCCATAATCAAGACATTGAAGAAAACGCCCAAATAGATGGCTCTAAAACCTCGCAAAAAAGCCGCCATTTTGCCGCTGTATCGAAGTTCGTAGAATTCCAAATCGGTCATGATTTTGGAGCGTCGCCATAGTTTAGCATATACAAAAACGGTCAACATTCCTGTGAGCAAAAACGCCCACCAAACCCAGTTACCTGCAATGCCGTTTTTGCGAACAATGTCTGTTACCAAATTGGGCGTATCTGCTGAGAAAGTAGTGGCTACCATCGAGATACCCAACAGCCACCATGGCATGTTTCGCCCTGATAAGAAAAACTCCTTGGAGTCTTTGCCCGCTTGTTTGGTGACCCAAAGCCCTATGACCAAAGAAACGACAAAAAAGCCGCCTATAAATATCCAGTCCAGTCCAGTTAAATTCATGTTGTCTAAATGAAAATTGAAATCAAAAAAATGTTAGGGGAAAATTACAATTAATTTCTTCTAATTTCAATTTATATCCTTACTTTCCCAGTTTGATATTCCAAAATTAGACAGATGAAACCAACCTTATTGATTTTGGCGGCAGGCATGGGCAGCCGTTACGGAGGATTGAAGCAAATAGACGGTGTAGGACCTTCGGGTGAAACGATTATTGACTATTCTATTTACGATGCCATTCGGGCGGGATTTGGAAAAGTTGTTTTTGTGATTCGCCACAGTTTTGAAGAAGCTTTTAAGACGCAATTTGCGAAACGCTGGGAGGGCAAAATTGCGATTGACTATGCCTATCAGGAAGTCAATACACCCATTGAAGGGCTGGACGAAATGCCTGAGCGCAGCAAGCCGTGGGGAACAGCTCATGCGACTTTGGTGGCGGCGGATTTGATTCAAGAACCTTTTGCAGTCATCAATGCGGATGATTATTATGGTGCGGATTCTTTTCAGCAAATCGCTGATTTTCTCACTTCAATGGCTGCTTCTGACCACTATGCAATGGTGGGTTTTCAGTTGAAAAATACGATTTCACCTTACGGCACAGTGTCGAGGGGAATTTGTGAGGCAGATAAAAATGGATACTTGAAAACGGTTGTGGAGCGCACCAAAATTCAACGATTGGAGGATGGCAATATCTATTTTTTGGAAGGTGAACAGCCCGAATTGTTGGGGGAAAATGCAGTGGTTTCGATGAATTTTTGGGGCTTTCATCCCAATATTTTTGAAGAAATGCGAAAGCAGTTCATCGAATTTGCTAAAGAAAATGCAGATAATCCAAAGGCAGAATTTTACATTCCTTTGTCGGTGAATATCTTGATTCAAACGGGCAAAATCAAATTGTCTGTTTTGACGAGTACCGAACAGTGGTATGGTGTGACCTATCAAGAAGACCGTCCGACGGTGGTAGATGCGCTTCAAAAGTATGCGGATGAAGGAAAATATCCGCATACTTTGGGATAGAAAGGAATAGACTTCGGACGCTTTATTTTTCAAAAGTAAACCTCCGAAGTCTTTATTTTACTTCAAAATGTGTCCTTCTTATTCAAATGCGGCCACCAAATTTTTCTTCACCTTTTGCGCCAATGTAGGATTATCACCTGTTTGGGTTTGGTTCTCATTGATGATGTCAATCGGTGTAGTGGCATTGTCAAATATCTGGTCAATATTTAAGACAATTTTTACTTTGGTTTCCTCTTTGTCGTCAATTTCAATGCTGCGTGGAAGGGTAATTTCTTGGTAGTAAGGATTGGTTCCCAAATGGTATAAAAAAGCATCGGTCAAATCTGAGACATTGGAGTCTGCGCTTGCCCTGCCTTCAAATTTTACGAATTTGTACATCGTTGCCCATACCCAATACATGCCTCTGTCGCTGTGAAAGGGGCTGTCTTCTGCAACCGTTGTTGGATCGGTGAGATTGAGGTCGGGGTCTAAGCCCAATCCAAATTTGATAGCTGTATATTTCCCTTCTGGAATGTTGAATTTCAAGCTATTGGGGTCGGTATAGTTGTGCAGCACCACATCAACAAGTGGCTGTTCTGTGCCATCTTCTGAAATGAGGGCAATGTTGGAGAGGTAGAATAAAAGCGTTTCAAATTTGTATTGTTGATTGAGGCTGTTTAGATAGGCATTGCCCATCGAAAAAGATGCACCATCTACTTGTTCTTCAATTTGCAGAAAGGTGTTGAACTCCGCATCTTTTTTACAAGCATTGAAGGTAAATACAATGATGATTGCTAAGAATAAAATCTTTTTTAGTGTATTCATGAATTTAAACTAAAGTTTGTGTGTTAAACAATATGCGTTTTGATTGCAGCTAATTTTTACTTTGGTTATCAGTATTTTACTTCAATGACCAATGAACGAAAATCTATTAAAACTGCTAAAGCAAAGATATTGGATTGGTCGCATCTATTGTGTATCACTTGTTACATTTTTTGTTGAAACACAAAAATCTTTTCACTTAAAATAACGAATAAAAAGTATGTCTATTTTTTACCATGAAGAACTGTACCGTTCGGATGCGGTACTTCAAAAACTGAAGCGATTGAAGGTCACAATTTGTGGGGCAGGTGCTTTGGGTGGCAACATTGTCGAAAGTTTGGCTCGTTCGGGTTTTGGTCAATTGAAGGTGATTGACTTTGACCGCATCGAAGAACGAAACCTATCGACACAGCCTTTTCAAAAGTCGGATATTGGTGCCTTTAAAGCACAAATGATTGCCAACAATTTGTACCGTGCTGTTGGCGCAAGGGTGGAAGGGGTTATCAAGCGATTGGAGGAAAACAATGTTCACAAATTATTGAAAGATAGTGATTTGGTGGTGGATGTTTTTGACAATAGCATCAGTCGACAAGTGGTGACGGATTATTGCACCAATAAAAAAGTGCCGTGTTTGCATGTTGGTTTGGCGGGCGATTATGCGGAGGTGATTTGGAACGAGTTGTACCGTGTGCCTTCGGCTACGAATGACGATGTGTGTGACTATCCGTTGGCCCGCAACTTGGTGACTTTGGCGACTTCGGTGGCTTGTGAAGTGATTGTGGGTTTTGCCGCAAAGGGGGTGCAGGAGAGTTATACGATTACTTTGGGGGATTTTGCGGTGAAGCGGTTTGTTTGAAATTGGTTGTTCAAATTGAGATTGTATGTTTAATACAATTGATATTCATTGTGTTCAGTATTGTTTTGAAGCCTGATCGCAAAGTTACTTCAACCGCTTATCCCAAACCTCCCATTCAATTTTTTTAACCTCTCTTTTTGCCCTGTCAAAAGCTACACCCATCAAAATCACTTCTTTAGTTGTATTGAGGAAAGAATGAGCATATTTTTGCTCTTTTATTTGCTTCAGAGCAACTTCTGCATCCTCCAATTTGTATTCCATAATGTAGATATAGTCTGTGACTTCAATGACCGCATCCAAACGCCCTTTGTGTTTGATGATTTCACATTGGATTCGAATGCCTATGTATTGCAGCACCAAATAAATAATGGTTTGAAAGTATCCTTCCCAAGCCATAAACTCTTGAAGCTCTCTCTGTGCATCTTTTTTCTTTTTTTCGAAGGGAAATAAATGATGGGATATATCTGAAAACAAAACATTTAACTGTTCTTCAAACACTCGAATATTTCTGTTTTTGAGTGCTTTCTCCAATTGAATGGTTGCAGTATTGATCACACTTGGTGGCTTGAAAGTATAAACTTCAATGAGATTTTGAACAAAAGAACGTTGGACTTCTTGGTTTGGATAGTTTAGGGTGTAATAGACACTTGTATCTTCATATTGAACTTTTTTTATCGTAGAATATCCAGTTTGAAAAAGAAGTGGATAAACATCAATGCCATATCGAATGTCAAATTTATTGAAAAAACTGCTATCCACCTCTTTGTAAGCAATTGTATCACCAGAAACCCGATAATGACGCAAAATTTCGACTAAAAAAGCAGGCGTTCCTGTTTCAAACCAATAATTATCAAATATTCCCTCCTTCAAAAATTTGATGACTGAAAAAGGATTGTAAACAAATTGCTCACCATCCCATGAATAGCCATCATACATTTTTTGTATGTTCCCAATACTTTTTCGACAGGCTGCTTAAGCTTTTTGGCTACTTTCTGCAAATGTGCCTCAAAATAATGCCTCAATTCTTTGTGGGTAATTCCTGTTAGTGTGGCATAAGTAGGTTGGAGTGTCAAATCGTCTAAATTGTTTAAAACAGAAAATAAGGACACTTTTGAAAATTTGGCAATGCCTGTAATGAAGAGAATGCGTAACTTATCTCCTAAAAACTTTAACCCACCATAAAATTCTCTTAAAATTTCTCGGTGTTCATTTGCTTTAGATAAATCTGTTATGTAGTCGGTAATCGGCTTATCATATTCATCTATCAAAACCGCCACTTTTTCTGTTTTCGACAACCCTTCAATCAAATCACGAAAAGCATCCTTACAATTGTCAGAACGAATACTGAGATCATACTCATTTCCAATTTTTTGCAGCTCTTCTGTCAATGCCTGTTCCAGCCCTTTTGCTTGGTAAGCGATGATTGAAAAATCCAAGTGAATGACAGAATGTTTTTTCCATTCTATCTTGTTATAAATCCAGAAATCTTTGAATAAATCTTGATTCCCCAACAGAATTTGCTTCAATGTATCTACCAACAATGACTTACCAAAGCGGCGAGGACGAGATAGGAAATAGTAAGTACCTTCCGTTAATAATTTGTGAATCAAGGGAGTCTTATCAACATAGATTAAATCTTCGTCAATGAATTGCTTGAAATGTTGGTTGCCAATTGGGAGTTTTTTCATAACTGAAAGATACGAAATTTGCTCAAATGTCTTATAAATACACTGCTAATTTACTACAAAAGAGCAACAATCTAAACCACCTCACTATCCTTCAATTTTTTTCTCTACTGACACCCACTCGTAAAACCCGCAGCATCAAACGTAGTCGTCACCGAACCCTTCAAGTTGCCAGAAGTTGCTTCAATACGGAGTTCATTCATGCCACTGCCATCCCTTTTTGGGCTACAATACTCAAACAAATAGTAGCTATTTGCCTCACTCGAAATCAATTGAGCAATTTCATTAAAGATAGCTTCCAATTCCTCTTTGTCGGCTGCAAAGAAAGAACCATCACGACCGATTTGCTTCAATACCGTTTCGTCAATTTCTTCACCCAAACCAATCGTGAAAGTAGTCACATTGGAGATGTTGTTGTTTACAGCATTGAGTGCATCTTGCTTCGAATGTCGGGCAGCTTGATCCGTTCCGTCCGTGAATATCACCATCGAAACTGCTGAAATAATATCTTGTTGTTGGTAAGAAACCAGCACTTCCTGCGCCTTTACCACACCTTTGATAACTGCGCCATACAAGTCAGTAGAAGGGTCGCTGCTAATATTGGCAGTGATGCTTTCCACAGCCGCTTTGAGTTTTGCATTGCTGTGGGTAAAATCTTGCAACAAATGTAGTTTGTCCTCTCCATCAAACCACCGTATGCTCATTCTGTAGGCTTCACCCACATTCTCGGGTTGTACTTGGTCAATAAAACTTTTGGCGGCTTCCTTCAATTCGCTCAAACTTGTGGCAGTGACGCTTGCGCTCAAATCTAAAATCAGGATGGTATTGAAGGTAAATATCTGAGAATGAGGGCGAATTTTGGAGTTGGCTTCAAAACTCGATACCGCTCTTGCACAATCATCGTTTCTGCCTTTCTCCAAAATGACAAAATTGTCGCTGGTCAATTGTGGAATCGGTTTGTCGTTTTTGTCATCAACTTTGAAGAATACAGAAACACTCGAAGGAAGGCTAACGAACTGGTCTTGAATGGTCAATACCAAATCTTTAGAGTTGTCCAAAGGGCAAGTGATGGTATCGTCGTCTTTGCCGCCAACGAGGTTGCAGCCGCTTCCAAACATCAAAAAAGTGAATAGCAAGGCAATTGCAGAAAGGTTGAAAAATTTCATAAAGAGATGATTTGTTTTTTGTTAGACAAGTAGAATTGGACACACAAATCTCAAGTGATTTGTGTTAATCTTATATCCAACAGCTTGGAAAAATGTAATCAGTAGGTAAGCGGCGGCATTGGGTTTGTATAAAGACTTCGCAAGAGTGGGAAAGTTGCATCCTAATAACGCTCCAAATCAAACAATTCATATCCTTCGTTTCTCAATTCCTCCATTTTTTTGTAGAAAGGACAAAAACGCAGGTCTTGGTGAACGGCAAATTTACCGCCTCCTTCTCGCCAAACACCCGTCCAAAACTCCTCACCCTTTGAAGTATAAACCTCCACGTCAATCAATCTAAGCCCCTGCTTCGCCAATTCTTTTTGCTTTGCCTGAAATTCCTGTTTCGACAAATTGCGGTGTAGCGCATGTTCATCTTTTCCTTCAATAAATACGCCCACCCATTTTCGATTGCCATTTATGTTGGTGTATGTTTCTATGTCAATCAGTCGCAACCCTTCTGCTGTCAGGGATTTGTATTTTTTATTGAACACATCAACCATATCCAGTCCAATGCCTTTTAAGAGCGAATTGTCTTGTAAAAAAGCATACTTCTGCCTTCCTTCCATGAAAACACCAGCCCATTTTTGCGTTTCACCACTTTTTCGATAGGTTTCTACATCAATGAGGCGCAAACCTTTTGCCGCCATTTCCTCTACTTTTGCTGCAAAATCTTCCTCGTTCATGTCCTGCCACATCGCATATTTGCCCTCCTCTTTCACAAAAACGCCATCCCATTTTCGTTCATCTTCCTCCAAAAAGGTTTCAAAATCCATCAAGCGATAACCCTTTTCTGCCAAGTCTTTACACTCCATATCGAATTCTTCGCCAGTATAAGCCACACGCACTAGATAATCGCTGTTGCCGCTTTGCCAAACGCCTGTAAACTGATGTTTTGACGCACGACTTTTTTCATCGCAATTCCACTCATAAACATCTATGCTTTTGCTGATTCCCAACACTTTCAATATCTTATCTGCAATAATCCAAGGATTTGCCCACTCCGAATTGCACATCACCGCCACGCCAATCCCTTGATTTGGATAGCACAAATACAAAGTTTTTGTTTTGGTCTGCGAACCACTGTGCCACACCCGCAAGTTGACCCCCGAACCATTCACGCCAAAACCATATCCATAATCGGCTACACTGCCGTCCTTATCAGGTTTGTCTTGTTTGGTCCACATCTTGTCGTAAGTCGCTGACTTCAATATCTTTCGGTTGACCACACCCTGCATAAATTTGGTGAGGTCGCCAATCGTAGAATGAAAACCACCTGCGGGCAGTTTCCAAGTGATGTTGTCATCGTTTCGTAGTTCAATTTCGCCCATGTCGTTTTTGAAGTAGCCTTTTACTTCGTTGGCCGAATTTCCAAAATGGTAATCGGGCTGCAATGTTGTCATACCTAAAGGGCTGGCAATGTATTCGCTTACCATATCTATATAGCCTTTTTGATAGGCATCTTTCCCCGCTTTTTCGACGACTGCTCCCGCCAAATTGAAGCCAAAGGTCGAGTATAAGTATTGTGTGCCAGGCGTAGATTGAAGGGGGGCATCTGCAAAAATGTTGACTGATAAATAAGAATTGTAGGGTTGATTGTCGGAATAGGCTATCTGCAATCGGTTCCAATTGGGGTAACTTTTGTCCATTTCGTCATAATGTCCAATACCGCTTTGATTTTGAAGCAAATAGTTCATGGTGACTCCTTTTTCAGGAAAATTCTCTACATACGAATGAACATCTTTGTCCAAATCCAATTTGTCGTTTTCCCACAATTTCATGGCTGCAATCGAGGTAAGCGATTTCGCCATTGAAGCCCACCGAAATTTGCTGTCTAAATCCACCTTTTTTTGGGCTGCTCGGTCTTCATATCCAAACCCCTTCAAATAAGCAATTTGTCCATTGTTCACCACGCCAATCGCTAATCCAATCAGTTCTTGTTTGACGATTTCTTCGTTTACAATTTGCTCTATTTGTTGGCTTTCGGAGGCAGGCAAAGCTTGTTGGACTTGTGCTGAGGAGCTTTGAAGCAGAAATAAACGGCTAAAGAGTATCATCCAACACAGTGAATGGAATAGTTTTTTTTTATTGTCGTTTTTTGTTTTTGCAGTCCGACAAAAGTGTAGCGTTTCCATGAATAAGGGAGTTTGAAGGTTAATGGTGTTGTACCAAAATGGAATGAATGGTTTGTTTATTTCATTGGAGAGAGTGATTGCACTGGTATTGCAATATAGCATTTTTTTGGGGAAAATGGGAAATTAACTAAGCCTCGAAATCACTCTAACCAAATCTTTTTCTGCAATATTTTTCCATTATCGCTCTGCAATTGAAGGATATAGATACGACTGTTTACTATGGCGTTATTGTAATCGTCTTCTCAACCACCGATGCCGCACTAAAATGCCCTATCGCACCATTGCTGATATTGCTCGGAATATTGGCAGGTGGACCGTCAAAAGGGCCTCCTCGCCAAACCGTTTCCAGCATGACGGCCTCAAAAAAGTCCAAGGTTTCTTCTGGAATTGCCCGCATTTGCAGTGTCACTGTGTCGCCCATTGCAAAATACACATTGTCCATTTCGATGCCGTTGATGTAATTGCCGTCCACAAAGTCATCTCGTTCAAAAGCGGCATTTTTCAAGGTATCGGTTTTGTCGACTCCATTGACAAAGGTTTTCCACATATAAAAATCGCCTTTTCCTTGCGGCTCCTGTACATACATGAGGAGGTAGTAAATATCGGTTTCCTCGGGTTCATCTTCTGCCAAATCTTCATCCATTTCGTATTGAAGTGAATCTATTTCAACAATGCGTTTCATGGTCGAAATGGCTTCGTAGTATTCGCCATTGTAGTCAATTTGAAGCGTATAGGTTTTGCCGATTTCTCCTTTCACCGTTGGGGCAGTTTGGTAAATGCCTGCTGTGGTTTCGGTCAAATCAAAGGTTTGTGTGCCATCTGTGATGCTGACCTTTGCGCCAATGGCTCGTGGTGCTTCTTGGTTGGCGAAATAGTCGCTTGTGAGCGTCAATTCAATGGTTTGTGCTTCGGCTTGATTCGTAAACCAGCCTTCAACTACCAGTCGCTGAAAGTCTTGGTTGTTGAGGTCAAGCTGTATATCTTCGGTGCAACTTGTGGTTAGCATATAAGCCAATAGGATGAAAAAGAATATTCTCATTTTTTTGTGTTAATGTGTTAATGTATTGGTGTTTTTTTGTGTTGAGGTGTTGAGGTCTTTCATCTTTCGTCCAAATTCTAAACCAGTCCTTCAACAAGATTCCTTCGGAGTGATAGGTAAAAAAAACTCTGTGCCTCCGTTTCTCTGTGTTCAATCAAAAAAATTCTCCCTCTATGCCTCCGTGTTCATCCTTCTCAAAATTTGAAGTTTCTCGTCACCGATGGAATGATTCCAAACAGATACAATTTCTCTGCCTTTGTGACCGTAGGATTTTCGGTATCTTGGACAAAATTGATAGAGAAAGCATTTTTGCGGAAGTAGGTGTTGTAAACCGAAAAGACCCATTCATTGGTGAGCTTTCGATTGGGATTTTTCTTCGATTTGGGGCGAAGTGTAGCAGACAAATCCAAGCGATGGTAAGCGGGCAATCTTGCAGCGTTGCGGTCAGAATAGACGGGTGTAACCATGTTGCCATATTCAAAACGACCCGTTGGCATGGTCACTGCAGCGCCTGTCGAATAGGTCCAATTGCTTCCAAACGTCCATTTGTCGTTCAAATCGTAAGTGGCAAACAACGAAACATCGTGGGTTCGGTCGTAGCGGTTGGGATAGGTTTTTCCGTTGTTGATTTCTGGAATTTTGCGCTCTGTTCTCGACAAAGTATAGCTCAACATTCCCTGCAATTTGCCCTCCTGTTTTCTGACCATGAACTCCAAACCATAGGCATACCCTTCTCCAATCCTCAGTTCTCCTTCCAAATATTCATTCAGCAACAACTGTGCGTGGTCTTTGAAGTCAATTTGGTTGTCCATGTTTTTGTAGTAGGCTTCAATAGAGGTTTCAAACATGTTGTTTTTGAAGTTGCGGAAGTAGCCTACTGCAATTTGGTCGGCACGTTGTGGGTCGACATTGGTACTACTTGGAAACCAAATGTCTAAGGGGGATGCTGAAGTGGAATTGGAGGCCAAATGAACGTATTGAACAGTACGGTTGTAGCTCAATTTGACCGAACTTTCATCGTTTAGGCTGTATTTGAGCGATAATCGAGGTTCGATTCCCGTGTGGGTTTTATAGATTTCTCCTTTGTTGTAATGCGTTGAATCCATGACGGTGTAATTGTCGGGATTGCTTTTGTCGTAGGTATAAACGGTGGCTTTTCCCACATTCTGAAATGCCGAAAATCGCAGTCCATAGGTTGCCTTCAATCGGGGAGTGATTTTGTGGTCATTGCTGATATAAGCGGCGTGTTCCCAAGCATAGATTTCAGGCAGCTTGATGTCGTTGAAAATACCTCCATCTGTTGGAGTGACGCTGCGGGCATGACCTGGCGAAAATTGGTAGTAGGTAGAATGTACGCCAAACTTCAAGGTATTGTCTGGATTGAGGAAATAATTGAAGTCCACCTTGCCTGTTTGGTTGGTGATGTCAGATGTCCATTCAAAGGCATCAACGCCAGCAGGATCGCCCAGGAGATAATCAAAATTACTGTAAATCAGTGAAGTATTCATAAATAATCGGTTATTGAAGGTGTGGTTCCATCGAAGTGTGCCTGTACCATTTCCCCATTGCATTTTGAATTCGTCACTGAATTTGAAGACATCTCGCCCAAAATATCCAGACAAGAAGATGCGGTCTTTTTCGCTGATGCGGTAGTTTCCTTTGAGGTTGAGGTCGTAAAAGTAGAGTTTGTTTTCCTTCAATTCAGGGTCACTGGACAGTCCCAAAAATAAGTCGGCATACGTTCGACGACCTGAAACTAAAAATGACCCTCGCCCCTTTGCAATCGGAGCTTCGAGCGTCAATCGACTCGAAATCGTTCCGACTCCACCAGATGCGGTGAACTTTTTGGAGTTGCCTTCTTTCATCCGAATGTCTAAAACTGATGACAAACGCCCTCCGTATTGGGCAGGGATGCCGCCTTTGTAGAGCTGCATGTCTTTGATAGCATCGGGATTGAAGACCGAAAAGAAACCCATGAGGTGAGAGGCGTTGTAAACGGGGGCTTCGTCCAATAAAATGAGGTTTTGGTCGACATTGCCGCCTCTGACGTACAAACCTGATGTGCCTTCCCCCGCTGATTGTACGCCTGGCAACAATTGAAGGGCTTTGATAATGTCAACTTCACCAAACAGTGCAGGCAGTTTTTTGATGGATTCGATTTTCATATTGACCGAACTCATTTCGGTGGATTCTATGTTTTTGTCTTTCCTTTCGGAGGTGACGGTAAATTCTTCCAACTCTTCTCCTTTCATAGAAAGTTCTATGTTTTTGACGACTGCTCCTTCTAAATCAATAGTTTGAATGATGCTTTCGTAACCGATATAGGAGAACACAATTTCGTAAGTGCCTCTCGGTATGGTCAGTGAGTAGAAGCCATAAACGTTGGTAACGCCACCTGTTCCCAATTCCTTGACATAGATGTTCACGCCAATGAGTTCTTCGCCTGAGGCGGCATCGGTAATGTGTCCACTTAGGGTGGTTTTTTGAGGATTTTGCTGCCCAAAAGTTGGCGCAGCGAGTGAGCATAGGAGCAAAAATAAAAGTACTTTTTTCATTAGATAGTGTATGGTTTTGGGTTGAGCAAAGGATAGCCATGTACTGAAATACTTGATTTTAAAGCAGTCAATATTCGTGGTAATCCTGCAATGTGTTTAAGTCTGTTTAATAATTGCAGAAACGCAAGTTTTCGTCAATGCGTTTCTTTTGACGTGTAAAAGTTGGTGGTTTTAAGAAAGCTTAACCTTTTTCTGCAATGACAATATTTATGGGCTGAACCACTATTGCAGCGATGGTTTTTGTGTTTTTGAAGTTTATTTGTTGGTAATGACAGGAGAATGTTGGAAGGTTGCAGTTGAGCAAGCGGATTTTCTTTGGCGGTTAGCAAAAATGATTCATTGCTCTATTTTCGTACAGACATATTCTGCACTTTACTTCAAGCATTTGTTATTGAAGTATTTCTGAATTATCTGAAGAAGCGTCATTTTCATCATCAATACTATCAATTAGCAAAGAAGTAAGCGCAATTCTTTCTGTTGGGTAGAGCATCAAGGTTTCGTATGTCAGTGTTTATAAGCTCGTACATAAGACAAAGCCAATAGAATCTATGGAATCGAAGATAGATTCATAGGACAAGAAGGTAGCCTTAAAAGAGAGGAATTTCAACTTTAATAGTGCAAAAAATCAACCTAAGCCACCGTCACTCCACCTGCAAATTCCTCAACCTCCAACAATCGGCTGTATGCTTGTTTCACCGTATGAATGTGGTCAAAAACGAGCAGAAAATATTGATTACTCTGTTTGAAGTACGCCCGTTTTCCTTGATTTTGAGCATATTTGAGAATGCCCGAAAAAGTAGGAGACTGGTAGTAAGGAGAAGATTGATTGGCAACAAAATAACCTCGCAACTTGCGATTTTTGAAAATAATACGTTCAAAACCAAGGCGTTTTGCCACCCATCGAAGCTGAACCGCTTGCAGCAATTCTTTGACGGGGTTGGGCAATTTACCAAATCTATCCAGCAGATTTTTCTCAAATTGCTTCAATTTTTCCTCCGTTTCGATGTTGTCCAATTCGGTGTAAAGCTGCAAACGCTCGTCCACGCTGTTTACATAATCATCGGGAATCAAAATCTCTAAATCCGTATCAATCTGACAATCTTGAACAAACTCCTTTTTTTCGATAATTTCGTCTTGAAAAATCTCTTTAAAGTCTGTTTCCTTCAATTCTTGAATGGCTTCCTGCAAGATTTTTTGGTAGGTATTGAAGCCAATATCTGCAATAAAACCACTTTGTTCACCCCCCAACAAATTACCTGAACCACGAATATCCAAATCCCGCATCGCTATTTTGATACCACTACCCAAATCCGCAAATTCTTCAATGGCTTGCAAGCGTTTGCGAGAATCGTTGGGAAGGGCGTAAATCGGTGGTGAAATGAGGTAGCAAAAAGCCTTTCGATTGGAACGCCCAACACGCCCCCGCAATTGATGTAAATCACTCAATCCGAACCAGTGAGCATTGTTGATAATGATGGTATTGGCATTAGAAATATCTAACCCTGCCTCTACAATATTGGTCGACACCAAGACATCAAACTTTCCGTCAATGAAATCCATTAGTCTATCTTCCAGCATCTTATTATCCATCTGACCATGTGCCATACCTACATTCGCATCAGGACAAAGGTTTTTGATCATCACCGCCACATCTTTCAAATCTTTCACCCGATTGTGGATAAAAAATACCTGCCCTCCACGATAGACTTCATAGTTGATAGCTTCTCGAATTTTTTCATTTTCAAAGCGTATCACCTCCGTTTCCACAGGTTGACGGTTGGGGGGGGGAGTGCGGATGACCGACAAATCCCTTGCGTTCATCAGCGAAAATTGCAGTGTTCTTGGGATAGGCGTTGCAGTCAATATCAACGTGTCCACATTGACCTTCAGGCTTCTCAATTTCTCCTTTGCAGCCACGCCAAATTTTTGTTCTTCATCAATAATCAACAAGCCCAAATCTTTGAATTTGACAGTTTTGCCGAGCAAAGCGTGTGTGCCAATGATAATGTCAATTTGTCCATTGGCGAGTTTCTCTAAGGTATCTTTTTTTTGTTTAGAAGTTTTGAAGCGATTGAGAAAGTCCACATTGGTAGGAAAATCTCTAAGCCGTTCTTTGAAGGTATGGTAGTGCTGCAAGGCCAAAATTGTGGTTGGTACCAAAATCGCCACTTGTTTGCTGTCTGCCACCGCTTTAGCTGCTGCCCGCACTGCAATTTCAGTTTTACCAAAACCCACGTCTCCGCAAACCAAACGATCCATTGGATGGCCTTTTTCCATATCCGCCTTCACATCCTGCGTAGCGGTCAATTGGTCGGGCGTATCTTCATAAATAAAAGAGGCCTCCAACTCTGTTTGCATATAGGTATCGGGTGAAAACGAAAAACCTGGACTCGCCTTTCGTTTGGCATACAATTTAATCAAATCGGCTGCAATATCTTTGATTTTGGTCTTTGCCTTGCGCTTCACCGCTGCCCAAGCATCCGAACCCAATTTGTTGATTTTGGGCTTCGTTCCATCCCGACCCACATATTTCGCTACTTTGTGCAAAGAGTTGATATTCACATACAAAATATCTTTGTCTTTGTACAAAATTCGCATCACCTCCTGCATCTGACCATTCACTTCAATTTTTTTCAAGCCCGTATATTCGCCCACTCCGTGGTCAATATGTGTCACATAGTCGTGCGGCTTCAATTCCTGCAAGAGCTTCACACTCATTGCTTTCTTCTTAGAATAACCCTCTTTGATTTGGTATTTGTAGAAGCGTTCAAAAATTTGGTGGTCGGTATAACACGCAATTTTTAGGTCGAGGTCTAAGAAACCGTTGTAAATACTTTGGGTGATGTAGTGAACTTTCACATCCTCCCCAATGTCCTCAAAAATACTTTCAAACCGTTGAATTTGACGGGACTGTTCGGAAAAAATGATGCTTACAATGCCTTCTGCATCATTGTTTTGAAGGTCTTTTATGAGCAGGTTAAAATTTTTGCGGAAAGCAGGCTGGGGGTAGGCTTTGTATTCAAAAGTTTCTACCTCATTTCCTTTTCTGCCCAAATATGCTTGTCGCCCAAATTCTATAATCGAGAAATCGAGCAAATCATGCAGCAATTGTTTGGAGTGCACAAAACTGCTTACCTCCGCACTCCCAAAAATCATGCTTTCTTCGCTGCCTGTTACCCCTCTTTCCTTCAATTCAGTAGCAATTTCAAGGGCTTTGTCATAGCATTTTTGGTTGATTCCCAGTACCCCCTCCATGTCTTTTACCCAGATCGTGGTATTGTCGGGTAGGAGCTTGAAGAAAGAAGTTTTGTCGTCGCCATCAAACTGCGTTTGAATGTTGGGAACGATGGTGACATGGTTTACCTTTTTGGTGGACAACTGTGAAAGTGGGTCGAAAACACGAATGGATTCTATTTCTTCACCAAACAATTCCACACGGTAGGGGAGGTCGTTGCCAAAGGAGAAAATATCTGCGATGTCGCCCCGCACTGAAAACTGCCCCGGCTCATACACAAAATCGGTATGCACAAAACCACAATCTACTAACAACTCAATAATGAAATTCACTGCCATTACTTCACCTACCTTGAGGTGAATGATTTTTGCATCCAAAGCTTTGTGGCTCACCAATTTTTCAAACAATGCTTGGGGATATGTCACCAACAATTCGCCTGTGGTTTCACTTGCCAAAAGCCGCCCCAAAGTTTCGGTGCGGAGCAGCACATTGTTCTTGTTGATTTCCTCAAATTTGCCGGGTTTTTTGAAGGAGTCGGGAAAAAATAGGATGTCTTTTTTGTCGAGAAGGTTTTTGAGGTCGTTTTGAAAGTACGCCGCTTCTTCCTTGTCTTGCAGTATAAAAACATGGTTTTGAGGAGCTTGCTTGTAGATTGCTGCCGCTACAATGCTGTCCATCGAACCTACCAGTCCCTTCAAATGTAACCTTGCATTGGCCAATATCTGTATGGAGGAAAGAATCTGTTCGGTGCGTTTGTCACGCATGTAATACTGCAATAGTTTTTCTAAATTCATGTCTTTTATAGAGGGAATTGCTTGATTGTAACGACCAAATGGGTGTTGATTTGCTTGGCAAAGTTAGTGATAAAATGGGAAAAGATGTTTAGTTTGGTTTAACGATTGGAGGGGGGAAAGGTTTGCAATGCTATTCATTTAAAACACAATTATCCGCCATTACTATTTGCTGCAAATTCGAACAATTGTCTTATATCCAAATAAAAAAGGTTCTTACACTTTAACGCATAAGAACCTTTTTTAGAGGCATAATTTTTTCAATAAGTCAAATCAAAACCCCTCAATCATCCCCTTCGCCTCCTCAATTGCAGCTTCAATACCACCAGCATCCTTACCGCCAGCCGAAGCATAAAATGCCTGACCACCACCGCCACCTTTGATATGTTTGGCAAGCTGTCGAATGATTTTACCCGCATTTTTGTTGGGATTTTCCTCCGTTGAAGCATCGTCAAAAGCTATGGTTAGATTTGCTTTTCCGTCAATGTTTGCACCCAAAACGAGGAACAAGTTAGATACCTCTTTGCGGAGGTTGAAAGCAATGTGTTTCACCATATCCGCCGTATCCACATCAATGCGTTGCCCGATGAAATTCACCCCATTGATAACTTCAATTTTGTCCATCAATTCATTTTTGATGTCATTCGCTTGAATCTGCTGCATACGCTCGATTTCCTTCTTCAATTGTGCATTTTCGTTCGCCAAACTTTGCACTACGTCCGCCAAATCTTTCGGTTTTTTGAACATTGCATTGATCGTATCAAACGCATCTAATTGACTGCTAATCGTTTCAAAAGCCTTCACACCCGTAATGCCCACCAATCGGCGCACACCCGCCGCCACCGACGTTTCCTCAACGATTTTGCAGAAGCCAATCTCACCCGTTGCAGCAACGTGTGTACCGCCACACAGTTCCACCGAATAATCTCTATCGAAGATAATTACCCGCACCTCATCGCCGTATTTTTCACCAAACAAAGCCATTGCTCCCATGTCCGTTGCTTCTTGAATCGGTATATTTCGCAGTTCCTCCAAAGCAATATTCTGACGGATTTTTTCATTCACAATGCGCTCAATCTGTTGAGTTTCCTCCTTCGTCACCTTTTCGTAGTGAGCAAAATCAAAGCGCAAATATTCGTCATTCACCAACTGTCCTTTCTGCAAAGCATGGTTGCCCAGAACTTTGTGCAATGCTGCATGAATGAGGTGAACAGCCGTGTGGTTGTTTGCCGTTTTACTGCGTTTGTCCTGACTCACAACTGCTTGCACAGGCATGGTGATGTCTTCGGGTAGTTTTTTGACGAAATGAACAATCAAGTTATTTTCTTTTTTGGTATCGAAAACAGTGATTTTTTCATCGCCAAATTGCAGATAACCCGTATCGCCCACCTGTCCGCCACTTTCGGCATAAAAAGGCGTTTCATCCAAAATGATTTGGAAGTAAGATTTCTTCTTTTCCTTTACCTCACGGTATTTCACCACCTGCGAAATCGTTTGAAGTGTATCGTAACCCACAAATTCATTTTCTACTCCTTCCATCAATTCTGTCCAATCGCCTGTTTCCACTTTTGTAGCCTGTCGAGCCCTTTCTTTTTGGGCATCCATTTCTTCCTTGAAGCCCACTTCATCTACTGTAAGTCCTTTTTCGGTCGCCAACAATCGGGTCAAATCTATAGGGAAACCAAAGGTGTCCAACAGTCTAAAGGCATCCTCACCTTTAATAGTAGAAGACAAGGCTTGTGCCAACTCTTCTTCAATTTTGGCAAAACGTTGAAGTCCAGTCTCCAATGTTCGCAAGAAAGCCTTTTCTTCCTGCAAAATGATTTTTTCGACATATCCCTGCTGTTGCTTCAATTCGGGAAACAATTCTCCAAACTGCTCGACCAATACTTCGACCAAACGGTACAAAATCGGTTCTTTCCAATCCAAAAAGCTGAAAGCATAGCGCACACCACGACGAAGAATGCGACGAATCACATATCCTGCACCCGTATTAGACGGCATCTGACCGTCGACAATCGTAAAAGTGATGGCTCTGATGTGGTCTGCAATCACCCGAAGCGCAATGTCAGAAGGTTCACTTTTGCCGTAGGGAACGCCTGTGATTTCGCTGATTTTGGCGATAATTGGGGTAAAAACATCCGTTTCGTAGTTGGATTGTTTGCCCTGAATGACCATACAAAGGCGTTCAAAACCCATACCTGTATCTACGTGACTGTCAGGCAACTGCTCTAAGGTGCTATCTGCTTTTCGATTGAATTGTATGAATACCAAATTCCAAATCTCTACGACTTGCGGGTGGTCTGCATTCACCAAACTTTTGCCATCCTTCAATGCACGATCGGCATCAGAACGAATATCCACATGAATTTCGGAGCAAGGTCCACAAGGCCCTGTATCTCCCATTTCCCAAAAATTATCTTTTTTAGAAGCTTTTAGTATGCGGTCTTCTGCAATGTATTTTTTCCAAATATTGTAGGCATCGGCATCTTCAGGCACATTGTCGGCATGGTCTCCTTCAAAAACGGTGACATACAAACGGTCTTTGGGAATTTGATAGATTTCGGTCAACAATTCCCACGCCCATGCGATGGCTTCTTCTTTGAAATAATTACCAAAAGACCAATTTCCCAACATCTCAAACATGGTGTGGTGATAGGTGTCCACACCCACTTCTTCGAGGTCGTTGTGCTTACCTGAAACACGCAGACATTTCTGAGTATCAGCAATTCGTGGGTTATCAGGCTTTAGGTTTCCCAAGAAAAAATCTTTGAACTGATTCATACCCGCATTGGTAAACATGAGGGTAGGATCATTTTTAACAACAATCGGTGCTGATTTTACAATTTTATGACTTTTGCCTTCAAAGAAATTCAAAAAAGTGTCTCTTATCTCCTTGGATGTCATGCGAGTATTCGTTTTTTAATTTAAAATTAAATGTTCAATTAAAAGTTAATAAGCGTTAGATAACGAAAAGAAATGATATTAGCTTGCCTAGCTTCTATGACTAAAGTTTTTATATTGCCAATTGTTTACTATTTTTGCACTCAAATCTTTTAAAAGAGGTGGCGAAATTACATAATCTCACGCTATGAAAAAAGTAAAATACCAATACAATAAACATACACTTCGGTATGAAAAGATTGAAGCCAGTTGGCAATCAATCGCAATCCGAGTTTTCGGTGTGCTTTGTGCGATGACGGTGTTTGGCGTTTTTTGTGGTATGCTTGCATCAAAATTCTTTCCTTCTCCCAAAGAGCGACAGCTTAATTTAGATGTTGAAAAACTGGAGATTGAAGTAGAAAATTTTCGGAGACAAGTGCAAGATCAAGAAGATGTTTTAGCTGCATTGCAGGAAAGAGACGAAAGTATTTACCGTACTATTTTTGAAGCAGAACCCATACCAATGGCAGTGCGTGAAGCTGGTTTTGGTGGTGGTAATCGCTACAAAGACTTGGACAATTTGCCGAATACTGAATTGATGAAAAGTACGGCTCAGCGCATCGAAAAAATCCGCAAACAACTTTATATACAATCTAAATCCTACGACGAAATTGCAAAACTCGTCAAGAACAAAGAAGATATGTTTGCTTCTATTCCTGCAATTCAACCTGTTTCCAATACAGAATTGAGGAGAATTGCATCGGGTTTTGGGATGCGAATGCACCCTATCTATAAGACCCGCAAGATGCACACTGGAATGGATTTTTCTGCTCCGATAGGCACTTCGGTTTATGCAACGGGTAAAGGGAAGGTCGTGAAGGTGAAAAAATTGCAAAAAGGATATGGCTATCACGTAGTGATTGACCACGGCTTCAACTACGAAACCTTGTATGGACACCTCAGCAAAATCAATGTCCGCACTGGACAACGTATCAACCGAGGTGATATCATTGGCTTGGTTGGTAACACAGGTACTTCTACTGCGCCGCACCTACACTATGAGGTGCTTAAAAATGGCAAACGCATCAATCCTATCAACTTTTTCTACAATGATTTGAGTCCAGAAGAATTTGACAAAGTTTTGGAAATTTCTGGTAAACACATGCAGTCGTTTGACTAAGGGATATTGTAAGCAATATTGAAAAAATAATACGGTACATCCATTTGCAATGTCCTTTTAGAGCTGGAAGTCACAACAGGCATGGGTTTCTTTCAAATGTTTCGTCAAAATATTCTGCCAAAAACATTTCCGCCAATACCTGTGTATCGAAATAAGGGCTACACGGCTAACGCTGGAGGGTAAACGGCAGACGGTTTTGAAATCGCATGAAACGCTATAGATTGCAAACTGTTGTTTAGCAGCATTGTCCAATCTTAGAAGGGTAGCCGAAATAAGGGCTTAAAGTGTGGTTTCTAATCATCTGTTCTTTCTAAACAAGACAAAATTCATAAGCATACATTTTCATATCTCTAAATCATCGATACTAAGAAAACGGAAGTTTTCAAATTTAGAGTAAAATATATTGACCTTTTTATAAACCGAGAATAGCTGTACTTAGCTCAATTTTATATAAATTATGTTGAAAGCATAAAAAATGTTTTGGGCATACTTTGGCATGAATATTGGCTAATATTAAGCAATAGCTTAATTTATTTTTTCCAACATTTCTCATTAAAATTATTGGTCATGATTGCACTTCAAAACTCCAAAGTTACGCCTCTCAATATTCAACAAATGTCTTCATTTATGGGAGGTAGGCGAGAAATTCAAGATAGTTACAGTTCAGCTTATGCAACTATGTATGATTTGAAGAAAGATGGGTATAATCCATCTATGCATAAACTAACTGATGGACGCTATTGTATTGAATGGTAGATTTTACAATTAACTTTCCAACAAAATCAAAGGGCTTATCTTTTATCAAGATAAGCCCTTTTGCTTTTTGCCTATTTTCAAAAAAAAATTAGAACAAGACCTCTCTTGCTCTAAACCCTAAAAAACCTTTAATCATTACACTCAACTCGGCTTTTGGACGGAGGTTTTGGGGAAGAGTCACATTTTTTTGTAATACTACCCGAAGTTTAAATTGTTTTTTTCAAGGAATTGAAAAACAGTTTGCTGAACAATTAATTTTATGCTATTTGACAAGTCACAATTGTTATTGAAGTGGATTATTAGCGTAATGTGATTAAAAAATGGCTCACTTTAGGACATAAAAAAAGGTAGGACAAGCTATAAATAGCTAATGACCTACCCTCAAAAATCTTTAAATCACTACACTCAACTCGACATATAAGACGCAACTCATTTATTGAAGTCACTACTTATAATCACTTTTTTTCAAAAAAGTAGAAAAAATATGTCAAATTGAATAAGTCATTGAAGATTAGATGTTTGAATTTTTTATTGAATTGGTTTTTGTGTTCGGGCTGCAAAGTTAAAAGAAAACGTTTTTATTACGAATTTGTTGATAAATTTTTTATTTTTTTTAGCCCATGTTACAATTACAACGCTCTAAACAGCTGAATATTTTGGTGATTTCTGTTTCTTTGATCATATAATACACACTTTTGCCTTCTCTTTTTGCCTTTAACATTCCTTTCAATTTCATGCTTGCAAGGTGATGAGAAGTAAGTGACTGTTCTGTTCCCAATTTATCACAAATTTCTCCAACTGACAGTTTTTTGTATTGATCCAGAACTTTTACCACACCCAAACGAATAGGATGGGCTACGGTTTTAAGAATAAAAGCCATGCGTTCGAGTTTCTTCACTTCAATGCACGTCGTATCTGTATTTATTTGTGTCACAGTGTTTGGTTTAGTATTTTACTTATTGTTAGTTCAACACACGGCATAGAAATTATGTTCAGAAAAAACGAGATTTTACTTACATCGCATTGGCATAATTCCTGAGAGCAGATTTGAACAAGATAAAAGCTTTGGTTGGGTTCGGAATACGAAGCCTTTCTTGTTTGATAACCTCGGGAGGCGTATTTTTTATTTTCACAAACAACGCTTTGTAATAACGATAAGCCAGATATACACCAAATCTTGCACTTTTGGGTAGGGCTAAAATGCCTTTGTAAGCCGCTTCAAAATCTGCTTCAATGTCTGCTTCGATGCTTTTTTTGGCACTTACTTGAAAGTTAGTGAAATCTACATTTGGAAAATAAACCCGACCGAGGTTTTGAAAATCATTTCGCATATCTCTCAAAAAGTTCACCTTCTGAAAAGCAGAACCCAATCTTTGGGCAGAGTCCTTCAATTGATTATATTGGATTTCATTCCCTTCACAAAATACCCTCAGACACATCAAACCTACTACTTCCGCTGAACCATATATATAGTGGTTGTAATCAATTGAGGTATAATCGGATTGATTTAAATCCATCTCCATACTATTGAAGAATGCTTCAATGAGTTCTTTTTCAATATAGTATTGATTGACGATAATTTGATACGCATGAATTACAGGATTGGTACTGATACCTCTTTCAATTGCCGTATAAGTATCTGCCTTAAATTCTTGAAGTAGTGTTGCCTTATCATAGTCATGGAACGTATCTACAATTTCGTCGGCATAACGTACAAAGGCATAGATACCATAAATAGCATCATGCAATTTGCTGTCGAGTGCTTTAATACCCAGCGTAAAAGAAGTGCTGTAGGCCTGTGTAATCAAGCGGCTGCATTGAAAGGTAGTATCATGATATAGAGTCAGCATAATGGGATTATTTTTTTCCAAATTCTTTGAATACTTCGTTGGCAACAACTCTCCCTGATATGATTGAGGGAGGAACTCCAGGTCCAGGAACGGTGAGCTGACCTGTATAATACAGATTGTCAACTTTTTTGCTTTTTAAAGAAGGCTTAAATATAGCCGTTTGTCGAAGCGTATTGGCCAAGCCATAAGCATTGCCTTTGTAAGCGTTGTAACGTTCTTTAAAATCTTTGTGGGCAAAGCTACGTTTATAAACAACATGAGGGCGAATAGGTTGCCCCGTTAGTTCCTCCAGTCGTTTCATGATACGTTCATAGTAATCGTTACGAATGGATTCATTGTCTTCTAAATCAGGAGCTACGGGTATCAGCACAAACAAGTTTTCACACCCCTTTGGCGCAACAGTTTTATCTGTGACCGAAGGAGCGCAAACATAAAACAAAGGTTGGGTGGGCCACTTCGGGCTTTCGTAAATCTCTTTACCAAAAAGCTCAAATGACTGGTCAAAAAACAAGTTGTGGTGTGTTAGGTTCTTCAATCGCTTATTGATGCCTAAGTAAAAAATCAAAGAAGAAGGCGCCAATACCCGTTTGTCCCAATAAGTTTCGGTGTAGGTTCTAAAGCTGGGGGCAATCAATTGCTGCTCTACATGGTGGTAGTCTGCTGCTGCAACTACTATATCTGTGTGAAATGTGTGTGAATCGGTAACTACTTTTTGAGCAGTTCTTTTTTCGATGTCTATACGAGTGACATTTTGGTTGTATAAAATTTTCACCCCCAAACTTTCCGCTACTTTCACCATTGCTTCAATGATTTTGTACATGCCGCCCATTGGATACCAAGTGCCCAGAACCAAATCGGCATAATTCATCAAACTATACAATGCAGGGGTATTTTCGGGAAGCGCACCCAGAAAATAAACAGGAAACTCCAAGATTTTCCTGATTTTATCGTTTTTGAAGAGTTGGTGAACTTGCTTGCGAACTGAGCTGAACAATTGCATTTTGAAGAGTCCTGTGAGAAGGCGCATATCTGCAAATTCAAATACAGAACGAGACGGCTTATAAACCAAATCATTGACGCCTACTTCGTATTTGTATTTGGCTTCTTCCAAAAATTTTTTCAGATTCGTACTACTGCCTGGCTCTAAATATTCAAAAAGTTGGTAGAGTTGTTCTTGATTTGCAGGAATTTGAAGCGTATCGTTTTTGTTGAAAAAAACAGTATAAGCAGGGTCTAATTGTATTAAGTTATAGAAATCAGATGTTTGACATTCGAATTGTTGAAAGAAATCTTCAAAAACGTTGGGCATCCAATACCAACTTGGCCCCATATCGAAAGTAAATCCTTGTGCCTCAAATTGAGATGCACGCCCCCCTGCTGACTCATTTTTTTCTAAAATGGTCACTTCGAAACCCTTTTGCGCCAGAGAACATGCAGCAGATAGTCCTGCAAAACCCGAACCAATGATAATTACTTTTTTACTCATACTGAAAGACAACAGTAGTGTGGAGTTTTTGTTGAATAATATTACAAAAAAATTAAACAAAAATACAGTCAAAACTCATTCGCCTATATTTTGTTTAAATGATAGTATTTAAATTTACGCTTTTTTTTTAGAATTGGATTGTCTATTGATTGTTTATAGTAGCGTTTTGTAAACCATAAAAGGATTTTTTTTGATGCAAGGGATAAAAATTTTGAAGGAAAACGGGCTTCGATTAACCAATTGCCGCAGTGCAATCATTGAGATATTTTGTGCTGCCAATGCTGCAATAGGTCATGCGGAATTGGAAGATGCTTTGCTCGAAGATGAATTTGATAGAGTAACTATTTACCGTACCATCAATACTTTTTTAGATAAAGGAATCATTCACAAGGTAATGGATGGATCTGGTATTGGTAAGTTTGCGCTTTGTTCTGCCAAATGTGATTCCCACCAACACCACGATGATCACATACATTTCAACTGTTTGGCATGTGGAAACACGACCTGCATGGAAGATTTATTGATTCCGAACATTCATCTACCAGAGGGATATAAAGTACAAGAAGCGAATTTACTCTTAAAAGGAATCTGCGCCAATTGCCAAGAGATTACCAACTAATTTTTTTCTTGTTAATTGAGGCGAATGTTTTACTTTTGACGACTATTTAAAAAGTAGCTTCTATTTATATTCAACAATCCCATAAATATGAAATACCTTGCATCTATCTTTCTGTGCGTTCTGTTTTTTGCAGTTACCACTGGTTGTCAATCAGACACATCTACCAAAACTTCAAAAGTTGCTTCCGCACCAGCTAAGGTGGACTCATCAGTATTTAAAAACCTCGCCAATATTTTGAGTCAATGCCAAAAAGTAGAATACGTTTTATACGATTATGGTATCACCTTCGAAACAGAAAGCACAAACGAAATGCAGCGCTTCTTCAATTTCATCCAATTAGAAATTGCCAATACCAAAAATTGTCCTACAAATTACGATGGGGGAGTAGTATTCAAAGACTTAGAAGGTGACATCAAGATGGCAATGGAACTGAATATTGTTCCTGAATGTAAACAAGTGGTTTTCAGTATTGACGGCAAAACCTACCACCAAGTTTTCAGCGACAAAGGCATAGAACTCTTCAAAGAAATCATCCGAATGAGGCAAGGAGGATAAGCTAGTTATTAGATAGATTAGTGACTGGCGATTAGTTTTGGTTCATATAGGTTTTTAGTGAAAGTACAAAGATTTCCGAAGTTTCCTTTTAAACAAAACATTGATTTTCAAATATTATACGCCTATGAGAATAAACTACAAATGTGGTAATTATTTTAGTGAAAATCATTGATTACAAACCACCAAATTTTGCAACTTTTTTGAGGAAAAGCATACGTCCATTTTGTGATATAATTTGTTTTATGTTGGTCTTTTAGTAATGAGCAAAATATTTTACATGACAATCATTAATGAAACAAAACCAACACAGCAAGAAATCAAACTTCACATTGAAGGAATGAGCTGCACCAACTGTGCGTTGGGAATTTCTAAATACTTAGAAAAGAAAGGGTTTGAAGAAGTGAAGGTTAATTTTTCGACAGGCATTGCACAAGTAAGTATTTTAGAAAATGCTCAGATTGAAGAAGCAAAGGAGAATATTGAAAAACTGGGCTATACAGTAGTTTCCATTGAAGGAAAAGATGGTATTTCAAATTCTATTCAAGTTTTGAATGATGCCACAGACCTATCTTCAACAGCGAATTTTTTTACTTCTTTTGCAGCATTGTTCAACACCCGAAATTTATTCATCACCAGTGCTGTATTGAGTTTACCCTTGTTTTTGGGTATGTTTCTTCCTTTTGCCTTTTTACATAATCCTTACGTTCAGTTGGCATTAGCCACACCTGTATTCCTCATTGGCTGCGTTTATTTTGGGCGAAGTGCTTTTTACTCCATCCTTTCAGGTGTTCCAAACATGGATGTTTTGGTGATATTGGGTGCAACTGCTGCGTTTGGTTTTAGTTTGGTGAGTATATTTAGCCAGACACTTGGAAAAGGACTTTATTTTGAGACATCTGCGATTATCATCACCTTTGTTTTGCTCGGTAAATATATGGAAAACAGAGCCGTACAGCAGACAACAACTGCCATCAAAGAACTAACCAATCTACAAAAGGTCAAGGCAAAACGAATCATAGACATGGATGGTGAGGAAGTGATTGAACAAATTGAAGCAGATAAACTTCAAAAAGGGGACAAAGTATTGGTCAATACAGGCGACAATGTGCCTGCTGATGGCAAAATATTTTGGGGGGAAGCAGCCATAGATGAATCCATGATTTCGGGCGAAAGTTTGCCGATTGAAAAAATGATGGCAGACAAGGTAATCGGCGGTACTGTTTTGCAGCAAGGAAGCATAAAAGTAGAAGTCACAGCAGCAGGTAATCAAAGCACTTTGGCACAAATCATTGAGTTAGTGAAAGCAGCACAGGCAGATCAACCTCCTATTCAGCGATTGGCAGACCGAGTAAGTGCCGTATTTGTGCCAGTAGTTATTGCGCTTGCTTCGCTTACCTTTTTGGTTGCCTATTTCGGTTTTCAACTATCTTTTTCCGTTGCGCTGATGAACAGCATTGCCGTTTTGGTGGTTGCTTGCCCGTGCGCAATGGGCTTGGCAACGCCTACTGCAATGATGGTTGGAATGGGAGAAGTAGCCAAAAGTGGTATATTGATAAAAGGAGGGAGTACGATTGAAAAATTGGCGAACCTGCAACAAATGGTATTCGATAAAACGGGAACACTCACTACGGGACACTTCAAAATCAAACAGTTCGACAATCTAAGCGATAAGGAAGACAATGCATTAAAAGCGATTGTCCTAAGCCTCGAAAAACATTCTTCTCACCCAATCGCCTTATCCTTGACCGAAGCATTGAATGATGCACCCAAAAAACTGCTCATCAACATTCAAGAGGCAAAAGGACTGGGCATGAGTGGACAAGATTTGGACGGTAATCGCTACGAATTGGGTGCATATAGAATGGCAAAGGAAACCACAAAAGACAATACACACCAGCTTTACTTATTGGAAAACAAAAAATTAGTTGCTACCATAGACATAGAAGATGAGCTAAAAGAAGAGGCGAAATCAGTTATTGAAGACTTGCTAAAAATGGGTATTCAGCCTATTCTATTGAGTGGGGATAGAGCACCTAAGGTGGATGAAGTAGCAGCTAAACTGGGGATTAGCGAAGTATATGCTGAAAAATTGCCTCAAGAAAAACTGGAGATTGTGGGCAAGCTATCAAAGGAATCAAATGTAGCAATGATTGGGGATGGCATCAATGATGCACCTGCATTGGCAAAAGTGAGTGTAGGTATTTCGATGAGCAGTGCCACTCAAATAGCTATTCAATCGGCACAAGTAGTTTTGTTGAAAGGCAATCTAAATTTGCTAACCAAAACCATATATATCAGTCAGAAAATATTGAAGACCATCAAACAAAATCTTTTTTGGGCTTTTTTCTACAATGTGATGATGATTCCACTTGCTGCAATGGGTTGGTTGAATCCCATGTTAGCAGCGATGGCCATGTCTTTGTCGAGTATTATGGTGGTGGGCAACTCTCTTCGATTGAAGAGGATGCAAAATTCTTAGATATATAGGAAGGGGAAATACCTTATGACCAAAGTGCTTAGAGTCCCAATTCTATGAATAATAGAAAAATAAGATTGAGGTATTGCTTTCCAAGACCCTTTAAAAAAGGATGAATTATTACTTTTTTACCAGTCATTGTGACTAAAGTTGGTTTCGATTTTGTTATTTTTGCAGAGTGCGGGTATTTTATATAATAATCGGTATTTTCTTTTTCGGAACACGACTCCAAGAACAGGTAGATACATTACCTCCTGATACTATTCTTTTAGAAGACTCAAGTAGGGTCATAAAAGATAGTACACAAACTTTATTACCTTCCATTTACGATACCTTATTACGTATTACGCTTGCCGACTTGCCCCTCGATAGTGTAGAACAGGTGTATGATATCCAGCCGCTTAGAAAAAAAGAAAACAAACAATTTCCATTTTACTCCTTGTTATTTATCGTGGGAATATTTGGTTATGTACGCTTCAATTTTTTCTCCTATTTGAATGCTGTAAAACAATCTTTCTTCAATATCAATTTGATGCAGCAATTTTTTGAAGAACACGTTTACAGTGTTTCACCTGCCAGTTTTTTCCTCAATTTGAACACTATTTTAACTTATAGCCTATTGACTTTTTTGTCACTACGCTACTTTGGTAAAATGCAGCATCTGGATGATATAAGCTTGGCAGTCATTATTTTAATTGCGGTTTCGGTACTTGGACTATTTCGATATTGGGCTTATCGAATTATAGCATATATTTTGCCAATAGAAAAAACACTGCTTTTCTATTTGTTCAATATAAGAATTGTCAATTATGTACTAGGTGTTGTATTGATTCCTTTGTTGTTGATTTTTGCTTTTGCAGATAACATATATATGCAAGGAACGATTTGGGTGATATTTATCGTGTTTATGTCTTTTACCATGTATCGTTGTTACAGAGGCTTATTGATAGGAGAAGAGGTAATGATATTGAATAAATTTCATTTTTTTGTTTACCTTTGCACCTTCGAAATAGCACCTATACTTATTCTATATAAAATAATCAAGATATTACTTATTTAAAGGTAATTTTAATTAAATATATTTGCCTAAAATTATGAGTGCATCAATGGATGGAGATACGCTACGCAACAAGGTTAGTTCCATACTTATTTCGCAACCTGAACCAAAGTCGGATAAATCCCCTTACTACAGCCTAGCTGAAAAGTATGGGATTCAGGTTGATTTTCGCCCTTTTATTGAGGTAGAAGGGATCAGTGGAAAGGAGTTTAGAAAGTACAGAGTGAATCCTACGGAGTACACCTCGGTCATTTTCACAAGTCGAAATGCCATCAGTCATTTTTTCAAATTGTGTGATGAAACAAGGAACAAAATGTCTCAAGAAACAAAATACTTCTGTGCATCAGAGGCGATTGCCTTGTATTTGCAGAAATTTATTTTGTATCGGAAACGAAAAGTGTTCTTTCCCAAGACAGGTAGGCAGATGGCACTGAAAGACATCTTGAAAAAACACCGTGCGAAAGAGAATTTTTTACTCCCTTGCTCCGAAAACCGAAAAGACGACCTTCCTACTTTTTTGAAGGATAACACATTTAAGTATGCTGAAATTCCTATTTACCGAACAGTTGCCAGTGATTTGTCAGATTTGGAAGATATTTACTACGATATGATTGTGTTTTTCAGTCCTTTAGGAGTGAAATCTCTTTATACCAACTTCCCTGACTTCAAGCAGAACAAGACAAGAATCGCCGCCTTTGGTCCTACTACTGCCAAAACGGTGGAGGATTATGAACTTCGATTGGATGTGAAAGCACCCGCTCCTGGTATATCGTCTATGACGATGGCAATCGAAAAGTACTTGAAAGAAGCTGGTCAGTAAGGACTACACTGAATATTAAATGAAATGACGTTGAATAGAATAGCCTGCAATGGAGAACATTGCGGGCTATTTTTTTGCTAAAAATCAAAGAAAAAGCATTAGATTGGTTTCGTACTTTTTTCCATATCTTCAAACTACTAAAACTCTTATGAACCCCTACAACAAATACATTCTCCCCAAAATGATTGATTGGGCTTGTCAATTGAAGCCCAATATGCGTCAAAGAGAAAAAATCATTCCTTTGGCAGTAGGGAATGTCTTGGAAATTGGCGTGGGTTCAGGCTTAAACCTTCCTTACTACAATGGCAATGCCGTAAAACACCTCACCGCCATTGACCCCTCCATAGAAACTTGGAATCGAAACACGGTTGATTTACAAACCCTTCCTTTCAATGTTGAGTTCTCCCAAGCCTTTGCAGAGGACATTCCTGCTGATAGCAATAGTTTTGACACCGTGGTTTTCACCTACACCCTTTGCTCCATTCCCAATATGCACCAAGCTTTTGAGGAAATCACAAGAGTCTTGAAAACCAATGGTAAAGTCGTATTTTGTGAGCATGGGAAAGCTCCTGATAAGGCGGTGGAAAAATGGCAAAATAGAATCAATCCACTTTGGAAGCACATCGGTGGAGGCTGCAATTTGAACCGAGATATTCCTTTGGCTTTTGCAGACAATGGTTTCAGAATGAATAAATTAGAGAGTATGTATTTGCCTGGTTGGAAGGTGGTGGGTTTCAATTATTGGGGAGTGGCGGAGGTTGGGTGAGGTGATTTGTTGAGTAAAAAATACAAAAAGTACTAGCTTGGTTTTCATAATTTCTTGCATACCAACAGATTTTTAAGGATATTGAACTTCAAAAGCCATTGACCACATGAAGCTACTCTACCTTTATACCCTCTCCATATTTGCGATGTTCCTATTTTACGGAATCGCCCGCTTGTTTTTCGATTCCAGAAAAAGCTACCGACAATCTCGCAATTACATCTTTGGAAAAGCCCTTACGGCGATTCTCGTTTTCTACACGATTCGATTTGGTATAGGCGACCAACTGCTGCAATTGGCAATTCAAACCTTGCGCAATATGGGCTGGACGAGTTTGGCAGTGCCTCCACCGAGCGAAGGCTGGACAAATATTTTGGCTGATGCGACTTTTTTATTGGCTGTTTTGGGAATTGTAGGCTTTTATGCTTGGAGTGATTTGCGCCGTTTCAATTTGATGGAAGGAAGGGCAGAGAATTATGAAAAAGAAGTGGTCAAAATTCAATTTCCGAAAGAACCCGAACCTATCAATCCTGTTTTTCATGAACGTATCAAGGACTTGTTTGAGATGAAATACCAATCAGACAACTTACAACTGCAATATGATAGCAAAACAAACATGCTCTATGGTACTTACCAAAGCGGCTTTCACCATTTCTTGAAAGTGATTTATTGCCATGAAAGTGTGAAAGGGGAACATATCGAGACTTATGTAGTAGAATACATGTACAATCAAATAAAATTACAGATTCAAAACATGGCTTCTACCGAAGATATACTTTTGGAGGCCTATTATGTGTTGGACAAAGGTTTTTTTGAGGAATATGATGTGAAGAAGATAAGGACTCTGACGGAAGACGACCTATTGAACCAATTAATAGACTTCAAACCCTACCTCAAAAAACTGATATACGCCTACGAAAACGACCGCCTGTTCTCTATACGCCAAAAGGAATCCGAAAAACCCACCCTCGCGCAAACCTTTGTTCCGCCGACCTATCTACTAGGCAAGGACAAAGAAAACAGCCACGAAAACATGGATGAATACATAGACAATTGGCTCACACAAGACAGCCAAAAACACTTGGTCTTGTTGGGCGACTATGGGATGGGCAAAACCTCCTTTATGAAACACTATGCCGCAAAGTTGGCAGTAGATATTTTGAAGGACGGCAAAATGAGGCGTTTTCCCGTATTGATTTCGCTGACCAATACTTCCCTGCGACATGGGGGAATAGACAAATCTATTGGCGATTTTTTATCCAAAAACATTGGGGTAAAAGTTGAGGTATTCAATGAGTTGGTGCGAAGGGGAAAAGTGGTCTTTTTGTTGGATGGTTTTGATGAAATGGGCTATTTGGGAACGCTCGACCAACGCATCAAACAACTCAACGAAATTTGGCAACTGCCCCAAAAAAACAACAAAGTGGTTATTTCGGGTCGCCCTTCTTATTTCTTCAAAGAGGAGGAACTCAAAGAAGCCTTCAATGTGAAAGAAGACGAAACTTATAATGCCCCGACCGAAAACCCCTATTTTGAAAGACTGACCTTGCAGCCGCTTGAAATAGAAGCGATTGAAGCCTCTATTCAAAAATACTATGATATAGAAACTGCAAAAAAATATATGGCTTTCATCCAAAGCAACCGCAGTATTTTGGATTTGTGTCGTCGCCCACAATTGATGCACTTGGTCAGGGATATGTTGCCTGAACTCTTGAAAAACCACGAACAGAAAAAGCTGAGTGCGAGTGAATTGATGAAATTGTATCTGAATCGTTGGATAGAAAGACAAATCAGTAAAGACATTGTCAGTGTCATCGAACAGAAAACGACCAAAGAAAAATTTGTCTTGGATTTTTTCACGGATTTGGCTGCCCTCTACTATGAAAAAGAAGTAGAACAACTGCCTGCCGAAACGATTTTGGAGCTACTGAAGGAAAAAATGCAAGTGCTGCAATTGGAGCGCATAGAAGAAATAGAAGGACTACAAAACGAAATGTTAAATGGTTTTTTGATTGAAAGACGAAGTGATGAATTCAAGTTTGTCCACAAGTCCTTCAAGGAATATTTAGTGGCTCAGAAAATACTGCAATTGATTGAAGAAAAGGACTTTAAGCATCCTTTGATTGTGGAGAAGGATTGGACTTTAGAGATTATTGATTTTGTTTATTATAAAATGGAGGGTAAAGAAGTTAAGGGGAGGATTCCTTTACTATTGCAACTGACGAAAATTGTAGAGGTTAGATTGTTATTAAAACCTTATCAAAGGTGGGCAGAAATAAAATTAAGTTTAAAAAATTATATATTTAGATTTGCAGCTATGATGTTCTTTTCAGAAAATATTCTGAATCATTTAACAGGGTTTAAAAATATGTTTTTTATACAAGGTGAGAAACGTTTTGGGTTTAAAATACAGCCTTTTTTCATATTATTTATTTTTTATCCCATATGTTTTGGTGCTTTTTTTGGCGAATTTTTTGGAGTCATTATAATAACATTTAGATATACACAGGTACCTATTTTTGATATATTGACTTTATTTGTTTTTTCAATTAGCTTTTTATTAAGTTCATCTCTATACCGATTATTAGGATTAGGTAGTATTAATGGTTTTATTAATGGTTTTCTTTTTGGAGTAATAAGTGGAATAGCTATGGGAAGAATATTTCATTTTCCCATAATGTTGCAGATAGTACAAAGTTTATTTTTTGGAATCGGCTTTGCAATTATTTCAGCATACGGATTGGAGCGAAAGATAAGATTTTCATCAGATTATAAACCTAATAATTTTTTGTTAACTAAAAACCTAAACTTCCTTGCCAAAGCATGGCACATTGCGATTCTCAAAGGTCAGTTCAAAAAAGAGGATTACCCCGAAATAGTTTATTATTTGGAACATCATTTTGGGAAGAAGCTTTAATCATTCAAGCAATCAAAAACAAATGGCAAAAAACACAGACCATCACATTGACCACGATACCCGTTGGAAAGAAGTCATTGAGGAACTCTTTGAACATTTTGTGTTGTTGTTCTTCCCAAATCTATATCCTTTGGTTGATTTCAACCAAAAGCCTGATTTTTTGAAGCAAGAGTTATACAAAATTATTGCTGTTCCAGATAAGAAGGGCAAGAAAATCAACGATGCGTTGGTGAAAGTTCAACTCAAAGATGGTACAAATCAGTGGATTTTAATTCACATTGAAGTACAGGGAACGCATGAAACCGATTTTTCAGAACGCATGTTTACCTATTACTACCGAATTTATGACAAGTTCAAAATCAAGGAAATAACAGCGATTGCCATTTTCATTGGAGAGGATATTCCAAAGGATTACAATCACTTTCGAAATGAATATTTTGGAACAGAAGTCACTTACAAGTACAATACCTACATTGTCAAAAAGAAGAAGGAAAAAGAGTTGATGCAGTCCAAAAATCCTTTCTCCATTGCAGTTTTGGCGGCATTGCATATTTTGAAGACCAAGCAAAATTTGGACGATAGGTTGAAATTGAAGGTGGCTTTGGTGAAATTTATTAGGGAGCGAGCCGAAGAAAGCAACTTTTCTGAAAAGATAGTTGTTCCATTGGTACAGTTTGTGATTAATTTGATGGTCTTAGACCCCAAACGAGAATCCCAATTTCAAGACATTTTTTACAAACCATTTCAAAAACAAGGAAAAATGACCATGACAGAATACGATAAGCAAATCATTGACGGAATGAATTTGGCTTACTATGGCGAAACAAGAGAACAAAGAGATGAGAGATTGGTAAAGGAAAAATCCTTACAAATGGCATTGAAGCTTTATTATGAACGCAATTGGAAAGTTATCGAAATTGCTTTGTTTTTAGGCTTGGAGAAAGACGAGGTAAAGAGAGTTATTGAAGAATACAGTCAATCATAGAAGGTAAATAAGCTTGTTTTTCCATTCAAACACAATGGATAAGAAAGCACAAATTCACAAGGACATTAAAGGAGTCGGGAGACTCTAGACAAGGATGTTGTTTAAGTCAAGAGACTTGAACAGGCTACTAAGAATTTACTCCAACTCAACCCCTTTCCACCAATAATACCCCGTTTGAATGACCCCTCTCACCACCATCAAAATCAACAAAGACAACCAAAGCAAATCGTTAGAAGAACCCATATCAAAGGCATAAAAAACGGCGAGGTAAAAAGCAAGCGAGAGCAACATGGCATTTTTCATGCTTTTGGAAGCAGTCAAACCAATGAACACGCCATCCCAAATAAAACAAGGCGTACTCAATAAGGGAAAAATCACCATCCAAAACAAAAAGGGAAGCGCAGCATTGAAAACATCGGCTTGATTGGTGAAAAATTGTAGAATATAGCTGCCCTGCAATCCATACACTACGCTGAACAACAATGCAAAAGCCATTCCCCAAGCAAAATTCAGTAGAATCGCTTTGTCGAGTTTGTCGGAATCGTTTGCGCCCTTGTATTTGCCGACCAAACTCTCCGAAGCAAAGGCAAAACCATCTACGGCATACGCCATCCAATTCACAAATTGCAGCAAGATTACATTGACCGCCAAGACCATATCGCCCCCTTTCGCAGACTGACTGTAGAAGAAACCAAAGGCAAAGGTGAGGCACAAAGTACGGATGAAAATATCGCTGTTGATGTTCAAAAAAGCTTTGAAAGCTTTGATTTCCAATATGGCTTTTCGAGAAAGGTGTGTCCACAAATTGCGGTAGCGAAAAGCAAACAAAGCACCTGCCAACAATAAACCCACATATTGAGCAATGACCGTTCCCCAAGCGACTCCTTCAATGTCCATACCATAAGAATAAATGAGTAGGTAGCTCACCACAATATTGACCCAATTGATAGCAATGGTTAAAACCATCGGATAGACCGCATTTTGCATTCCAAAAAACCAGCCCATCATAGCGAACAAGCCCAAAGTAGCAGGAGCATCCCAGATGCGGATATAAAAATAGCGTTCTACCAAAGCCAGTTGTTCCCCTTCAATGTTCATCAACGGGAAAGCAAGCGCAGTAAAGGGAACTTGCAGCAAAAAAATGACGACTGCCCCAATCAATCCCACCAACATCGCTCTGCCCAAAGTTTGCATCATTTCAGAAGAGTCGGCTTTTCCGTAGGCTTGTGCGGTGATGCCCGTTGTACCCATTCGTAGAAAGCCAAAACTCCAATACAAAAAGTTGAAAACCATTGCCCCAATACCAACTGCTCCAATATGTACTTCCGAAAAACGCCCCATCAATGCCGTATCGATGCTACTCAAAAGCGGTACCGAGACATTGCTGATGATGTTGGGAATGGCGAGGCGGAGGATTTCTTTGTTCATGGATTATTTGTTATCTTCGAGATATGACACTAAAAAGATTACCTATAGGAGAGTCGGATTTTCCAGGCATCATTAAAAAGAATGCGCTGTATGTTGATAAAACGCAGCAAATTTATAGAATAATTACAGAAAGTAAGCCGAATTTCCTTTCCCGTCCTCGCCGTTTTGGAAAATCACTATTGGTTTCAACGATGGAACAAATCTTTTTGGGTAATAAAGAATTGTTCAAGGGATTGTGGATTTACAACAAAATAGATTGGGAGCCACGTCCTGTCATTCGTTTGTCTATGACCGAGATAGACTACAAAAATCAAGATTTGGAAACAGCTCTTTCCAGATACTTAGACAAGTTGGCAGCGAAAAACGGAGTAGAGTTAAAAGACGAAACTTCCAAAGAAAAATTTGCTGAATTAATCATAGCACTTTCTACTGAGCAGAATGTGGTGATTTTGATTGATGAATACGACAAACCGATTATCGACTTTATTGAAGACTTCAAAAAAGCAGAAACCAATCGAGATACTCTAAGAAATTTTTATGGAGCATTGAAGGATGGAGTAGTTGATTCGTATGTTCATTTTTTGTTCATCACAGGTATCAGCAAATTCTCCAAAACTTCTATTTTTTCAGAACTGAACAATCTCAGAGATTTAACCATAGACCCCTTAGCTTTGGATTTATGTGGCGTGACACAAGTGGAATTGGAGCGAGATTTTGCTCCTTATATTGTAGAGGTTGCCGCTAATTTGGGTTTGAAGGAAAAAACTTTATTGAAGGAATTGAAGCGGTGGTACAATGGTTATTCATGGGATGGAAAGACGTTTGTTTACACCCCTTTCTCCTTGTTAAATTTCTTTTCAAAAGGAGAGTTTGGCAATTTTTGGTTTGCAAGTGGAACGCCAACGCTGTTATTGAAGGTTATCAAAAAGCAAAAAATAGATGTAGAGAAAGTAGATACTGCCAAATGGAGTTCTCGTTCTTTTGACAAATTTACGCTCAAGCACTTGGACTTGAAACACTTGCTTTTCCAAACGGGTTATTTGACCATCAAAAAGAAAACATTAAATAAAGGTCGCCCTACTTATACTTTGGGCTATCCAAACCAAGAAGTCGAAGAATCTTTTACCCAAAATTTGATTGAACTCAAATCGCATCTTCCCGATAGCACAGTAGATGAAGCCTTAATATTTATTGAAGAAGCATTGAAGGAAAACGATATGGATGCTTTTATAGAGCAACTCAAAATCCTATTTTCCGATATTGCTTACCAACTCCACCCCAAAATCAACAAAAAAGAGCCGACTACTGAAGACAAAGCCAATTTATTCAAGGCATGGCAAGGTTGTTTTCATAGCATCATTTATCTGGTTATTAGGTTTTTAGGAATTCACATTGATGTGGAAATGAGCAAACACAAAGGGCGAATTGATGCCAAGATTGAAGTGGAAGATTATCTTTACATCATGGAATTCAAATTGGACGCTTCTGTAGAAAAAGCCATTGACCAAATCAAAACTCAAAAATATGCAGATGCTTTTAAGAATACTTCAAAGCAGGTAGTTTTGGTAGGAATTGTTTTTGACAGCAAGGAATGTAATGTGAAGGATTGGGAAATGGAGGTGTTGAAGTAAAATTAAAATGTCTTAGGGCTTCTCCAAATCAATAATTCTCTCCTTTCCTACTTGGATACAAATAATTTTTACCAAAGAAGTTGTATTTTTGATTCTCAATTTCGAAAAAAAACACCTTCACAATATGTCAAGGCATACCCTATTCTTTTTTACATTTTATTGCTTGTTACTAAGTTCTTGCAATACAGACGAATCAACCAATACTGACAATACTACTACAAACATTGAAGTAGAGGAAAAGACAAACTCTTCAAATTCTGCCAAGCTTTTTACCTTCCTTTCGTCTGAAAAAACGGGTATCCAATTCAGCAATGAAATACAACAGAGCCAAGACATCAATATTATTTACTACGATTACCTCTTCAATGGAGGAGGAGTAGCCGTAGGCGACTTCAACAATGACGGGCTGCAAGATGCCTATTTTACAGGTAATTTTGTGCCGAACAAATTGTACTTAAACAAAGGCAATTTTCAGTTTGAAGACATCACCGAGCGAGCCAAAGTAGATGGATGGTATGTGCTTCCTGATGGCAAAAAACGCAGCACTTGGTCGAGTGGCGCAACAGTGGTTGACATCAACAATGATGGCTGGTTGGATATTTATGTATGTAAATCAGGCCCTTATAACAATGACGATGCCAAACGCAATTTGCTGTTTGTCAACAATGGTGACGCAAACGAGGGCATCAGTTTCACCGAAAGTGCGAAAGAATACGGGATTGACGATACAGGTCATTCTACACAAGCCACTTTTTTCGATTACGACAAGGATGGAGACTTGGATTTATATGTCTTGAATCACGCTGTGTATTTCACCAACATCAGTATGGGAGAAGCCTTTCAGCGAACGGAGCAAGACAAAGCCGAATTGCAGAAAGTGAGTAGTCATTTTTATGAAAACCAAGGCAATGGTAAATTTAGAGAAGCAACAGGAGAAGCCGGCTTGTTGCGGTATGGTTATGGTTTGGGAGTTGTAGCAAGTGACTTAAACAACGATGGCTGGACAGATTTGTATGTATCGTGTGATTTTTCTACCCCCGATTACCTGTTCATCAACAACAAAAACGGTACGTTTCGAGATGCGATCAAAGAAATGACAGGTCACATCTCGTATTACGGAATGGGCTGCGACATTGCAGACATCAACAACGACACCTATCCCGAAATCAGCGTAGTCGATATGACCGCCGAAGATCGCTATCGCTCCAAAACCCTGATGCCTTCGATGAACAGCAACCTTTTTTGGGCATTGATTAACGACCACCATTTGCATTATCAATACATGTTCAATACTTTTCAATTGAACAACGGCAATGGAACGTTTAGTGAAATTTCGCAATTGGCGGGACTGCACAAATCCGATTGGAGTTGGGCGAATCTTATGGCTGATTTTGACAATGATGGCTACAAAGACATATTGATTACCAATGGCTTCAAACAAGATACCAAAGACAACGACTTTTTGATGCAAATTCGGGATCGCAAACAAGCGTTGGGCGTAAAGCAAATTCCGAAAGAAGAAGTCATGGATTGGGTGGTTAAAATGGAGTCGCACAAAACCAAAAACTTCATTTACAAAAACAATGGCGATCTCACCTTCTCCAAAAAAATAAGCGAATGGGGCTTGGACAAAGAAAGTTTTTCCAATGGAGCAGCCTACGTAGATTTGGACAATGATGGAGATTTGGATTTGTTGGTCAACAACATAGACGAACCTGCTTTTGTGCTGCAAAACAATGCTGTTGAACAACAAAAAGGCAATTATTTGCGGATAAAATTGGAAGGAGCAAAAGGCAATGAAATGGGACTCAATGCCAAAGTAACCGTCACCGTCAATGGGCAACAGCAGTTTATCGAACAGACTTTGACGCGAGGTTATGAGTCGGCTTGTGACAATGTTTTGCACTTTGGAGTGGGAGAAGCGACAGAGGTGGTAGCCGTTGAAGTGACGTGGGGCAATGGTCGGGCGCAATCACTTTCCGACATTGCAGCCAATCAAACGATTACCCTGAAGCAAGCAGATGCCAATGATACACCTGCAATTCCAAAAATCAAAACAACCTTTTCTGACCTTACCGCACAAGCAGGTTTGGACTTCAAACACAAGGAAAATGAATACGATGATTTTGCCAAAGAAATTTTGCTGCCTCAGAAACAATCTACCAATGGCCCATTTATTGGAGTGGGTGATGTAAATGGCGACTTGTTGCAGGATTGTATGATTGGCGGTGCAAAGGGACAGGCGGCGGCTTTGTATTTGCAGCAAAAGAATGGTAAGTTTGCGAAAACAAAGGGAACTGCATGGGAAGCAGACAAAGGCTGTGAGGACATGGGAATTGCGTTTTTTGATGCGGATGGCGATGGCGATTTGGATATTTATGTCGTCAGTGGAGGTGGTGGAGAGTTTGGAGTGGCTTCTTCCAATTTGCAGGATAGGCTGTATTTGAATGATGGCAAGGGAAATTTTGAGAAAGCGAAAGATGCTTTACCCCAAATGCTTGTCAGTGGGCAGTCAATTGCAGTACATGATTTTGATGGTGACGAAGACTTAGATATTTTTGTGGGCGGACGTGGAGTTCCCGGGAAATATCCTTTTGCAGAAAGGAGTTTTTTGCTTCAAAACGAGGGCGGAAAATTTAAGGATGTAACCGAAAATATGGCTCCCGAATTGGTGAATGTAGGAATGGTAAATGATGCGCTTTGGTCTGATTTTGATGGAGATGGCACCAAAGATCTGATAGTAGTGGGAGAGTGGATGCCCTTGCAGTTTTTTCAGAATAAAGGTGGCAAATTCACCAATGTTAGCGCAGATATGGGATTGAAGGATACGGAAGGTTGGTGGTTCTCGATCGCAGAAGGTGACTTCAACAAAGATGGACGAATGGACTATGTGGTCGGCAACTTGGGTTTGAACAGTAAGTTCAAAGCAGATGAACACAAACCTTTTGAAGTATTTGCAGATGATTTTGATGGCACAGGATCGATAGATATCGTGTTGGCTACCAATTATCAAGGAAATCGTTTTCCTGTTCGTGGACGAGAATGTACTTCAGAGCAAATGCCTTTTGTGGCAGAAAAATTTCCGACCTATCATGAATTTGCGTTGGCGGATATGGCTGCTATTTATGGGAATGATAAATTGGACAAAGCATTGCATCGAGTGGCAAAGGAATTGCGGTCGTGTTTATTATTGAGCAACTCTAATGGTAATTTGGTATTGCAACCGCTTCCCAATGAGGTACAGGTAGCACCAAATAAGGCAATTCTGGTGAAAGATGTAGATATGGATGGAAATTTAGATGTTTTAGTGGCGGGAAATATGTATGATACGGAGGTAGAGACAATGCGTTATGATGCAGGAATTGGAGGAGTATTGAAGGGAGATGGCACTGGGAATTTTACTTATTTGAATGTGATACAGAGTGGTTTCTATGTGAATGGGAATGTGAGAGATATGGCTGATATTGAGTTGAGTAGTGGTGGCAAGGGGACGATTGTTTCCAAAAATAATGGTGCAACACAGTTGTTCTTGTTGCGACAGTAAAAATAAAGTTCTTGTAAGTTTTTTGACTTAATATAAGCTTACATTAGAAAAAAAATGATGGAGCGTTATAAAATCAAAAACTCTGACAAAGGGATTAATGAAGGAGTAGATAGAAGTATCGTTTTTTGACGGATGGGAAAAAGAGAAAGAATTTTGTTTTTTTTTATCTTTCAAAGACATTTTTTTGTCTGCAAGAAGTGTCATAATTACTAAGCAACTAAGTTCAGATTGAAGGAAAATGGGGAAATGATATATTTATTTAATATTATGAAAGTCAAATAATTATACTGCTATCTGAAAACAAACATACTTTTTTTAGGTATGTAGCGTGTTAGTAGATTGTGAAGTGCTGACAAAATATGTTGCCCTATTGTATGAGGGGTGACGAAAGAATAAACAATATTTGATTCTGAAATAAAAGAATTGTTTTTATATTTGATGGCAAAGTGTTTACCCTATTATGGAGTAATGCTTATCAAAAAAAATGCCAACTATTTTATTATTTTCATAACTTTAGGTGTATTTTATAATTGAAATTTCACTCAATAAAACACTGTAATATGATAAGGACTTATACAAAAGGACTATTTGCATTTATTCTAATGCTTTTTCTGTTTTACTGTAATTCTCCTGATACGTTCGCCCAATGCACGGGCAGCGAAACAGAGATTACGGTTACTGTTTCTCCCACTGGTGCATTCTCCGGTGAAATTGGCTGGGAACTACTGGAAACCGCTACGGGTACCAGTATAGAAGGCCCTACTTGTGGCGACTTTGATTGTGGTACGGGTGCGGGGTGCCCCAATTGTAACACACCTGTAACCCAAACGATTTGTGTATCGAGTTCAACTCAATACACTTTCAATGCCTATGACTCCTTTGGAGATGGGTGGAGTGGTTCAACTGTAACCATTGAAATCTCTTCTGGAGCAGACGATGGTTGTGTATTTGCTGACTTAGCTCCTACTTTTGGGTTTGACCAGCCTATTCCAGGTGGTACGGTTTGTAATGCAGCGAGTTCCTGTAACTTTGGATCAGGCAACAACAATCCACAAATAGAAGATCAATTTATTTTTACAATTAATCTTTTGGAAGGATGTACCAATCCTGCTGCAACGAACTATATTTCTTGTGCGGTAGTAGATGATGGTACTTGTTTGCTTCCTGCTTTGAATGATGAATGTGTAGATGCTATTGCGATACCTGTTGAAGTAGGTACATGTACTACTGGAAATACATCTGGTAATATCGGCTCTACTATTTCTACTGGATTCCCTGTACCAGGTTGTGCGGGTTATACTGCTGGTGGAGAAGATGCAGATGTTTGGTACACTGTTACCGTGCCTGCTTCGGGAAGCCTTGGTTTGACTATGAGCGCATTCCCGGGTGGACCTACCGATATGGCAATGGCTGCTTATTCTGGTAGTTGCGGTGCTTTGACACTTTTAGATTGTGATGATGATGATGGAGTAGGAGCTTTTCCAGCTCTTGGATTATCAGGTTTGACTCCCGGTTCGACCGTTTACCTATTGGTATGGGAATTTGGAGGCAATGCAGAAGGTCTGTACAATATGATTGTCTTTGATCCTCCAGTAGGTAGCAATTGTGACAATCCTGTTGTGGTTAGTAGCCTACCTTTCACCGAAGACAATGGAGATTTTCCTGGTGCGGGCACTACAGAATGTATGGGTGATAACTATGGCCCAACTTTGTGTGGCAACTTCTCTTCTTCTTCTGAGAAAGTATATGAGTTTACCCCAACTACGGACATGGATATTCAAATCGACATTACCGAACAAGGTGGTGGATTTGACGGCTTTGATGTTCACGTTTTTCAGGGATGCCCTGACTTTGGTACTTGTGAGGCTACTTTCACTACGTTTAGTGGAAATGGAACTATCCCAAGTGTGGATTTAACAGCAAACGTTACCTATTATATAGTCGTATCGGGAGATGGATTTCCTGATATCTTAAACTATGATATAGAAATCACCGAAAATATTCCTTTGACTTGTCCTCCGGGCGAAGTAGGTGTCGCTGTAAATATTGTATTGTCTGGTTTCCCCAACGAAGTGGGTTGGGAAATCGTCGGTGCTGGTTTAGGCGCAAATTGTGGATCTGCTTCAACAGGATTGTTTGAAGCATGCCTTCCAGAAGATACCTATACCTTCAATGCTTTCGACTCCTTTGGTGATGGCTGGAATGGAGGTACTTATACGATTGAAGTGGCAACAGGTCCAGATGCAGGCTGTATTTTGGGATTTGGTTCACCAACCAATGGCAGTACTTCAAGTGGTGGTGACACTCCATCTGATATTACCTGTGCAGGTGTTTTCTCAGGTGGTCCTGATTTGGAAGATACCTTTACTTTTGATTTGACCAATATCAGTTGTATTACAGGTTTTGACTGTTCAACGGCTACGGTTATTGACCCAACTGCCTTGCCTTATATAGAGGTGACAGGTGGTGGTGCAGGAACTACTTGTGGATATGGAGATGACTATGGCATCAATGAAAATCCATGTAATGCGCCAGGTATTGGTACAAACAACCCAACAGAAGGAGAAGACAAAATCTATACGATTACTCCTGTTGAAGACATAGTGGTGAATGTCACTGTGAATCCTGAAACGGACTTTGCAGATCCAGGCTTGTTCATCTACGATGATTGTCCAGATGTTTCGACTACCAACTGTGTAGCCTTGAACTTCTTCAATGGAACTACTTCAGCGGATTTAGTAATAGAAGAAGTGGTATTGTTGGCTGGACAGACCTATTATATACAAGTTGACCACTACAGTTTCTCTACTTCTACTTTCAATAACTGCTACAACTACGAATTGACGATTGAAGCGATTCCTTGTGGTTCAGATTCAGGAACTCCTATTGCTCCAAGTCAGCAAGTGTGTATGGTGCCAGACCAAAATCAGTTGCCCATCATTGTTCCTGATCCAGCAGTACCTTTCGTCATGTCTGATCCAGTAGCGGTGAATCCTCCTGCTGATGCGATTTTGGTTGGTGCTGATGGTTTGGCTTACAACTATATTGTTACAGACCTTTCTTCTGGAAATGATTTTGTAGGGGTATCAGACGATGGTTCTTATGCCTTGCCTAACGTTGTTGGAACAAACTACTGTTTCACAGGTGTCATTTACGATCCTGTGAGTGTTCAAACGATTCTATGTGACCCAGCAAATGCTAATTTCTGGGCTTCAAAAGGAATTGGTTGTGGTGCTACTTTTAGTCAATTCTTAACTGCAATTGATCCAACTTCTGGCGTATCTCCTTACAATATCCCATCTATCAACGATGCGATTGGTAGCTTGTGTAACTTAGTTCCAGGGGAGTGTGATTTGTGTTACGAAACAGCCGCAGCAGACAAAACCTACTGTGTAGGTGTGTATAATTGTGAATCTATCAATTGTGGTACGGTACTTCCGACTTATACTTTGAGCGGTACAGAGCCTATCTGTGAAGACGATGATTTGGCATTGGATGCCAATTATGTGCTGATAGACAAAGAAGTAGAAGGTATCAACTTTATCCTTACTTGGTTTGAAGATGGAAATCAAATTGCCCAAACTGGTCCAGGTGAAGATGGTGTATATGGTACAGGCGATGAAGATTTGGTAGAATTGTACACACATCCTGCCGACCATACGGATGACCTCTGTACAACCAATATTTCTTCTAATGAATACGAAGTACAGCTTTCTTGTATCGGAAAGGCATTTGACAATAGTACTTATGACAACATCGTAACAGCTTATTTCTCTGCTCCAACAGGAGCAACGGAGTTTATCTTCAACTTTGCGAGTGTGCCTTTGCAAGCCATTGCTCAGAATGTAGCAATTAATGTAGAGGGGCAGGCAATCAACTTTGCCTCCGCCTCTAATGCACAAATATCTATTTTTGCTCCTGATGGCAGTGATGCAGACAATGCTCCCGATTTTGTGACGACTATCAATGCTACTGGCGGTACAGGTGCTTTATGGGATATTTCAGAAGTATTGACAGACCTTTCCAATGTTGAAGTTGTAGCAGGTGTTTGGACAGTACAAGTACTTGACAATAATTTTGCGAATAATGGTGGTTTCCCAATTCCTGAAGGTATTGTGACTTCGCTTACGATGTCTATTGATTGGATTACCAACGAACCTCCTGTAATTGCTACGGATGCAGTGACAGGTGATACAACTGTTGATATTTATGACAGTGCACAAGACGGCGTTGATTTCTTATTGCCAGAAGGTTGTGCGGGTGCGATTACTCAATTGTGTCCTAATGTTACCATTGAATACTCATTGGATGGAAGTAATTTTACAGAAGATGCTCCCGAAGACTTGAGTATTGGTGATGTGGATCAACTGATTTTTTACCGAGTGTCTGTTGATGGTGTACCTGATGCATGTGCAACAGAAGGTTCTTACCTTCAAACTTGTCCGTGTATGGCAGATGCTTGTAACATCATCGCAGGGGATTATACGATAGTAGCGTGTGTGGATGACCCGATTGTATTGGATATTTTCTCAGGTAATTTTGAAGAGATTACAGATTTTTCAGGTGACATTCTTGCAACAGGCTTAGAGCACATTCGCTGTGGTGGCGGTACTACGGGTATTTATCCTTATGAAGCCTTTAATTTCCAAGTAGCACAAACAGGTAATTATACCTTCTTTACTGCTTGGGGTAGTAGCTTTGATGGATACTTGAATTTGTATGAGAGTCCTTTCACACCTAATGCTGTTGGTTCGGGTTCTACGACTGCTTCTTGTACCAACCGTATTGCGTTCAACGATGACTTCAATGGCACTGCTCAATCTCAGATTACCAATGTCACACTTACTGCTGGAGTAGATTATACTTTGGTCTATACTACTTTCTCAGGATTCTTTGGCGGTACAGATGGTACATACGAAACGACCATTACTGGTCCTGGTGGTATCTTGAGCGTAAACACAGAGTGTGCTGATCCTAGCATTTATGGTCTGTCTTACCTCATTACCAAGACAGAAACAGATGTAATTGTAGGTTTGGGTAATGACCTTACTGGATTCGATGAAGGTATCTATACCGTTTGTGGTTTCTCTTATGTATTGGGAGACACAGATCCAGCCTTATTGATTGGAGAATCTTATACAGATTTGGTCATTGATGCAAGTACCAATGGAGGTATCTGTGCGGATGTAGAAACGGCTCCAACTTGTGTGACCGTAGCGATTACAAAAGACTGTAATTTGGGTAACTGTCCAAACTTCATTGCTGCATTGGCTGCAGAGGAAGAATTGTGTAATGGTGAACCAGGTCTATTTGAAGTATTGTTGACCAACACCGAAAAATGGTTGGTATCCAACACCAATGATAACAACTGGGGATTCAATTCAGATGGATTCTCTTCAGGTACTTCTACCTTTACCATCTTTACATTGCCAACCAACATTGCAGCCTACTTTACTGGTACCAATGGTTCTGGCAATGCGGACAATGCTGCCCTGACTTCTCCTCAGATCAATTTGAGCAATTATACGGATGTTACCTTGAGTTTTGACATCAATTTCCAACAATCTGGCTCTGCTGCTTTCCCTGATGATCAATTGGAGATACAGTTTTGGAATGCTGGAACGAGTACATGGGACACTCAGCAAGTGCTGTTAGATGACACCCCTCCGAGTTGTTTCTTCCCATTTTCTTGCTCAACAACACTTAATTTCAATATCATAGACCCTGCTTATTTGACAGATGGATTCCAACTACAATTTGTCTATTCAGACAATGGAGATACTTTCTCTCAAGGAGTTGGTGTGGATAATATTGAAATTACAGACAACAATGCCACTGTTCCTGAAGAAGCACAAATCTTCTTTGATAACTTCGAAGCAGGCAATGTGACGTATGCAGTGACTTGGGTAGATCCAGAAGGCATTGTTTATGAAGGCATCGAAGCAGAAATTCCATTGGCACTTACTGGTAACCTTGGAAACACTTGTTTGTCAGAATTCAAAGAAGTGAGCTATGCGGTTACTTGCTTGGACAATGGTGAGATTGTTGAAGAAGGAGTAGTTGTAGTAGAAGTATTCCCGATTCTTACAGAAGGCATTCACTTCGACTTGCCAGAACAACAGGGTTGTGAGTTAGACATTGTTACCAACTGTGGTGCTCAGGGCAACATTGAGGTATTGTACTCTTCTACAGGTTTGCCTGGTAGTTACGACATTGAGGTTCCTACGAGCCTTACTCCTGGTGCTGCTCAAACGATATTCTACCAAGTAAAAACTGATAAAGCACCTGGAAAGTGTGCTGCTGAAGGTGTTTACACGGCAAGTTGTCCATTTGAATGTCCTTCTATTATCTCTTCAAACATTGCTTTAGAGGCGTGTGGAAATACACCTACTTTGTTTGAAGTAGAAGCAGATGTGCCATTTGCAGAAGCTTCTGTGAATAGTTATTTGGGTACTACCGTTGGTCGTCCATTATGGGAACGTCCGATTGGCACTGGCCCTAATGTAGTGACAGAAGATGTACGTTTTGATATATTCTCATTCAAAGTGCCAACAAATGGTACTTATACTTTCAATGCGAACTTCAACAACTTCAATGGTTACTTACACCTTTATGATGGCTCATTTGATCCTACATCGCCTTTCACTGGCTTGATTGCAGGTGCAGATGGCTCAGGTACGAGTGCTTCAATTGGAGGTACGCTTTCAGCAAGCAAGACGTATTACTTGGTAATCAGTGGTAACACAGCGTCTGATATTGGTACATTTACTATAACACTTGATGGGCCTTTGAATTCTGTGATTCACAGAGTACCTACCATCGAAGTAGTATGGTCTTACAATGCACAACAATATGCGAGTGGATTCCCAACTCCAATCAGACTTCAAGTACAGGATGCAGCTTGTGGTAAAGAAACACAGCCTGTTTATTACTCTGTACAGTGTACTGCTCTTGGTGCAGGTATTTATTTTGACATTGCGAGAGTAGATGTATTTACCAAACTAGAACCATTTGTTGATTTTGCAATACCTGATACGTATCAAGATCAAAACAAAGGATGTTCTGCTGCTTTGATCAATACGCAGTGTCCAAGTGAATTGGTAGATTTCAAATATTCTACTAGTCCACTCGGTCCATTTACTTCAACGCCTCCTGCGCTTACGCCAGGTACAGGTATTGTGGTGTACTATACGGCTAATCTGATTGATGGCCCTGCAGGATGTGGTATTTCTGGTGATAGCTATATTGTAGCTTGTCCAAACTGTCCTACTTTCGATGACATAACAGCTAGCTCTACACTAATGTGTACAGGTACGAATGTGAACTTCGATGCGGATATTACAGATGGTTTGTTGCAAATACAAGGTACTGTATCTACCATTACAGGTTCTACCGTAGGTGGTCCATTGGTAAACTTAGGTGCTACCATCGGATCAGCTCCTTATGATGTATTTATCTTCACAGTTCCTGTGTCTGGTGCGTACATTATCAATCAAGTACAAAATTACAACGGTTTCCTACTTCTGTATCAAAATGGTTTTGATGCCAATAACATCAACAACAACTTGGTTGCTCAAAATGATGATGGCGCACAAGGAGTTGGTACTTCACAGTTGGCAGCTAGTTTGTCTGCTGGTACAACCTACTACTTGGTAACTACAGGTAATGCAGATCCATTTGGCTTTAACAATGGTGAGCCATTTGAAGGTAGTTTCACTACTACTTTCACCCCTGGTGTATCTCCATTCTTGCAGGTGTATGATTTGCAATGGCTATATGGCTTCCAAGGTTCTAACTCAGAATCAACTACTTTCGAGATTATCAACGACCAAGCATGTGGAATTGGTAAGCAAAATGTAAGTTTGGAAGTTGTGTGTAGAGGTAGCAACGAGGTGCTTGCTGATACAGCAATAGCATTGACGGTTTATCCTGTACTTTCTCCATTGGCAAACTTCTTTGTTCCTGATCCATCAGGTATTGCTCCTGGTATTCCTAACACAGAGACTTGTAGTGTTGATTTGATCTTTGACTTGTGTAAAGACACCGATACTGAATTAGATATCTTGTACTCTTTGGATGACAATACTTATGTTGAGTTGGTGGAAGATGATTTCTCTACACCAGAAAATGAGACCTATAGTATAGATAGTTTGTTCAATGATCAAACTCCTGTTGATAATCCAGGTACTAATTTCGATTTAGGGCCTAAAGATCTCGCTATCTTGAATACAGGTGAAGCCGCATTGATTTTCTTCCAAATAGACAGACCTGGTGCGCCTGCTGCATGTAAAACTGCTGCTGGTTCGTTCCGTCAGGTTTGTGTGGACTTTGATGGTTCAGAGGGTGATCCAGGAGCTATCACTTGTCCTGAGTACAACTTCGCTACAGTTCAAGGTGTGAATACGCCTGATATTGGAGAGGCTTGTGCCAACACTTTTGCTACGTTTGCGATAGATATTGACTTCCAAATCATTCCAGCTTTGGGTATTCCTAACTATTCTACACAATGGTTTGGACCAAATGGTGAGCAACCTAACCCATTGGATAGATTGTCATTGTCTAAAACTTTCCCTGTAAGAAGCAATGCTTTCTGTGATATTGTTCAAGATTCAGCAACGGTTATTTTGGATTGTGTAAGTAGTTTCCCTGGTGAGGCTGCCGTAACTTTCCCGCAAACGATCAACTTGAAAGTGGATATTCATCCATTACCTCCTGCTGATCCTGCTGATTTCTTGTCATTCACTACAGATGGATGTAAAGGTATTATCATCGAAAATGTGGACAACGGTTGTGACCTTGTTAATTACATTGCATTGCAAGAACCTACGTTCCCACTACAAGTAAATGATGAAGGAACAGCTATTTACGAATTGACTTGGGATGGCGGACCTTGTTGCGCTCCTGGTGTACAACTCAACCGTATTTCTGATGGTAGTTTTGAGCTTACCCCTCCGGGTATCCCATTGCCTAACTGGAATACACAATACACTAGTTCGCAAGTGACAACACTTCCATCTAGTTTCCATACATTCTTACCTCACTGTGATAACTTGACTTGTAATGGCGGTGGTTCACCATTGAATCCTGCTGTGAATGTAAACGCATTTAGTTCAGGTGGACTTGCAGGAAAAGACCCAGATTTGTGGGGTTACTTATGGTTTGGTGGTCTTGCCAACGTTGATTTTGAAGAAATCGCTGCTCAAGGTTTGCGTGTACCTGTAAATGCAGATGTACTCCAATTCCGTTTCAGCAATAACTCTTGTGCTTCTAATGGCCCTAATTTCGACTTTATCGAATTGTTGGTTGATGGACAACGCACATGGGTACGAACAACAGATCCTAATGCTCCTGCTGCTGATCAAGCCCCTTGTGGTGGTGGTTACAGTTTAATTACAATTGACATCAAACCTTGGGCTGATGGATTGCAACACGTATTTACTTTCCATGGTCACTTCTACGGAAATGGTGGTATCACCAACTTTGGTCTTGATGATGTAGTTATGTTTACTGATTGTGATTACAGCAATGAGGAAGCATTGGTTGAGGTAGATTACAGTTGTCTTTGTGGACAGCCACTTGATCCACCTTATGGTCACAATGAAGTAGGTTGTGGTTCGGTTACTTATATGTTGCCTACTACTATACCTGTGGATAATGATGAATTGGCTGTATTTACTTGGACAGACTTTGCAACTGGTGAAGTCGTTCCTTCAGGTGTTGAATTCACAATGGATCACCCAGGAGGTTGTGCAGGTATTCAGGCAAGAACATTTGTTGTAGAAGTAACTTGTTCAGAAGATGCGGACTTCTCAGCCTTTGGAGGTTCTTATATCGTAACGGTTTATCCTCCTCTTGAAGAAGGAGACTTTGAGTTACCTGCTCCAAATAGCTGTTCACCTGAAATCAGCATTACGGATGGTTGTGGTGACAATACACCATTTGAAGTATTCTATTCTACTGACAATGTGAGCTACTCTACTACTGTTCCTGCGGACTTAGAACAAGGTACTTCGGATGATTTCTGGTACATTATTTCTGCAAGAGGTGATGGACAAGCACCATCTGGTACGGATTGCGTAGCAGAAGGAAAGTACACGATTACTTGTACACAATGTCCTTTACCAACATTGGTTAATGGTATTGGTGGTGATAGATGTGGAGATAATTTAAATATAAGTGCTTCAATCAATATTGAAGGTACATTTATTGCTCCAACATCTGTAGAATGGTTCTTGAATGGTCAAAGCACTGGATCTACTGGAGTTTCTTTCAGTGGTAAATTACCAGAAGCAGATGGTTGTTCTGTTAATACTTACGAATTGACTGCAAATGTTGTATGTTCATTGGATGATGCACCAATCACAATTTCTGCTGGTAGTGTAACTATATATGGAGTTCCAACATTGGGAGAAGACTTCAACCAACCAAAATTCTGTTCATCTGCGTTGGATGATGTTTGCGAAGGTGTGAACGTTAGCTATAGTGTGAACGGTCTTCCTGTAGAAGGTGAACCAATGGACGTTACTAATGGTGCGATTATAGCCTATAGCGTAAGCATAGACGGTGCTCCTGAAGGTTGTGGTACTACTGGATTCTACTTCTATAACTGTCCTGAATGTGCTGATGCAAGTTTGGCTACAGGTATTGATGGTGAATTCTGTGCATCGGATGTAGATGTGTTGGCTGCGGTATCGATTTCAGGTGGTGTAAACACGACAACTAGTTGTGAGTGGTACATCAATGGCGAATCTACTGGATTTGTTGGTTTTGTGTATCAAGCTACTTTAGCATCTTCTGATGTTGTTGAGCCTACTTCATACAATTTGACTTCTGTATGTTCTTGTACTGTTCAAGATGGAAATGATATTGTATCTTATTCTAATCCTGTTACAGTCAATGCTGGTACGGTAGTAGTATTCCCTGCTCCTCAATTGAGTGCAGTAAGTGCGGCTTCACAGTCTATCTGTTCTGGTGAATCTACAACGCTTTCAGTAAGTGTAGTGAATGCAGATCCTTCTGATATTGTATGGACAAATGCTGCTGGTGAAGCAGTTGGTACTGGTACTACGATTAGTACAGGATTTATCGAAAATGCGGCTAATTGTGATGGTCAATTGGAAACTTATACTGCTTCTGTTGTAGGTGGTACCGTTCCAAGTTGTGGTGATGCAGTGAGTGCTACTTTCGAGGTGAATGTGTTACCTGATGCTGGAACTAATATTGCAGTTGTTCAAGATGGTTGTACTGTTTCTATCTTAGGTGTTTGTGAAGGCTTTACGATTGTTCATAGAGCTGACGGCGGACCACTTCAAGTAGGAAATACTTTCACAGCTTCTGCACCTGCTCCTGGTGAAATTTCACAAGTAGATGTTGAGTTCGTCGTAACCAGTACAAACGGTTGTGGTAACTTATCAATTCCTACTGCATTTGAATGTTTCGGTCAAGAGTTGGGTAGTATCAGTGGTATTGCGTTCCGTGACTTAAACCAAGATGGTATCTGGCAATCAACTGAAGAAGGTCCTGGTTTGGCTGTTGAAGTAGAACCTGGTATTCCTAACCTCCTTGTTCAATTATTCAAAGTAACAGATGCTGGTCAGGAAATCAACGTAGATACGAAATTTACAAACGCTCAAGGTGTTTATACTTTCAGTGGTTTGGATGTGGGTACTTACTACGTATTGTTCGATATTCCTCAAGGATTCATCGCTTCTCCTGCGGATCAATTTGCTGACGAAAACTTTGACAGTGATATTGATGCTGGTGGTCGTACCGATAACTATGTTATCAATGAAGGTGATGATTTAGCAGGTGTCAATGCTGGTCTATACTTCGAAGGTTGTGCGGGTGATGCAGGTGTAATGCCTTCTCAAACGATCACACTTTGTGGAAGTGAGCAATCTGCAACTGTTGCTACAAGCGGTTCAACTGTTCCTGATGGATATGCTCAAGTTTTTGTCTTGCATGACGGATCTGGTGCTACCTTGGGTAATGTTGTTGCGATAAATCAAACAGAGGGTACTTTCTCTACCAACGATGTAGCTGGCTTTGGAACGTTCTATATTTCTTCTGTAGTTGGTCCTGATAATGATGCTGACGGATTCCCTGATTTGGACGATCCTTGTACACAAGTAGCAAGTGGAACTCCATTTGTTGTTGTGGATGGTTTGATTTTGGGTGATCTCGTGGAAAATAAAACGAAGGAGGATTATTCCTTACTTATCAACGTAAACGGCGGCAGCACTGGTTCTTACTCTATACATGTTGTAGTGGAAGACATAGATGGCAATGTAATATTTGAGGAGGATTATTCTTACAATGAAGGTGACAATCCTATCAAGATAGAAGGCTTACCAATCAATACTACTTATACGGTTACAGCTAGCGATGGTAGCGATTGTGATGCAACTGCTTCTCAACTTGTGGAAATCACAGTAGCTGTTGAGTTACTTGACTTCTCTGGTGAAGTTCAGGAAACTGGTAACTTATTGAACTGGATTACTGCAACTGAAATCAACAATGACTTCTTTACACTTTACCACTCTATGGATAAAGTGAACTTCAAAGCAATCAGCGTTGTAGATGGTGCTGGAAACAGCTCTAATGCAAATACGTACAACTTCTTACACAGAGATGCTCCTAATGGCGTAAGCTACTACCGCTTAGACCAAACTGATTTTGACGGAACAACTACTTCTTCAAATATTATCAGTTTGATTCGTGGTGAGGGAGGCTTTGGTATCGTTGAAGTAATGCCTGTACCTACTCGTGATATTGTAAATCTTACTTTCACAAGCAAAGAAGATGCTGAAGTACAAGGTACTTTACACGATGTAAGTGGTAAAGTATTGGCGAGCTTCAAAGTGGATGCAAAAGGTGGTTTGAATACAATCAAGGTAGATGTAAGTAGATACCCAATCGGTGTTTATTTATTGACTATCAACAATGGTAATCAACTACTTAGTACAAAGGTTATTAAAGAATAATAATGACCGTGGCTGACTAAATAAAACAAGGGGTGCTATGTGAAATAGCATCACTTGTTTTTGATTGATAAAAAGAGTCCTCAGAACCTATTACTGGTTTTGAGGACTTTTTTATTTTGAAGCGGGGATACTTTAGAAACAATTATGGCAATTTCAGCTTAACCAATGTATTGTTTTGGTGTTTATAAGCGTTAAGTATAAGATTGTTAACACAAATTCATTCGGATGGATTTTTTCTATTCAATCATACTCATTGACTAAAAATGAGTATAGAAAAGGATGCTTTGTTTTTAAAAAGCAACCTTTTGAATAGTCTTTTCGTTGAAAAAAATAGAATCAACACAAGTTCATGGATATTGCTTTGAAACTTTACAAACAACAGGCACTTAGTAAAAGTCAAGAACTACTTGCAGGATGTATTCGAGGAGAGAGAATATACCAAAAGGAGTTGTACCAAAAATATTATGGTAGGATGATGGCGGTATGTCTGCGTTATACCAATAATAGAGAGGAAGCTAGAGATATTTTGAATGAAGGTTTTATGAAAGTATTCAAAAACTTGGCTAAATATGAGCCGAATCATTCACTAGAGGCTTGGATCAAGCGCATCATGATCAATACTTCAATTGACCATTATCGTAAAAATAAAAAGCTTCGGAACAATGTAGATATTGAATATGCTTCTACCCAGCCTGCTGAAGATAATGTGAATATTGTTAGCCAACTATCTGCTGAAGAAATCCTGAAGCTAGTTCAACGGCTAACTCCTGCCTACCGAACTGTTTTCAATTTGTATGTAATCGAGGGGTACAATCATCGTGAAATTGGCGAAAAATTAGGAATTAGTGAAGGTACTTCAAAATCTAATTTGGCGAAGGCGAGAGGTAAATTGCGAGCAATGATAAAAACAGATTTGAAAGAGTATTCAAGGTGATTCAAAGGAAGAAATGGACAAAAAAAAATAATCTAAATTTTCAAAGAAACTTGGTATGAGTGTTGATAAGTTTTTAGTAAATTTAAAACATTAATTACACGAACGATTCATTAATAATGAGGGACGAATTAAATCAATACGATATGATGGAGGAAAAGCTTCGAAGGGAACTTTTGAAGTATGAAGCCTCTTTTGAGCCTGACGATTGGTCGTTAATGGAAGAAAAACTGGATGAGGCAGAACCATCTTATCTTACTTATGTGCACCATCCATTTTTTAGGTTTGCCGCTGCCGCACTTTTTTTACTTTCTTCCTTATATGGAATAGAATCATGGATAACACCATATTCTTCTTACAACAACGGCATTTATACGAGTAGGACAGATAACAGTAATTCAAACAATAACATTAGCGAAAATTTGGCCTCGGTAGATTCTGCAAATGAACAGGGTGAGAACCAAAATTCGTCTTTAACTAACATAGAACAAATAAATGAAATAGATGAAAAAAATCTACACTATAATAGTATAATTCCATCTCAATTAGCTGTTTTTTCAAACAATAGTAGGGTAAATATTTTTGAGAACAGCACTAATAGTGAGCGATATACAGCTATGGATAACGAGTATGTGCTTACTGATAATTTTGTGACTTTAGCTGCTCATACACAGAGAAAAATGTTGGCAATCCCAATGGCTATTCCTTATAATTCCTCAACTGTGTATGTAGAGGATATAACTAAGAGAAGCAAACGAAGAATGCCTGGTAAAAGAACCATAAGAACTAAGATAAGAACTTCTTTACCTCCGACTATAACAAAAAGCAATGCTGGCAATGTTCGTGTAGGATTATATACTTCGGCGGACATAAATTTTTTGGACTTGAATGCTGCATCACAATGTGGAACATCTTCTGGTATTGAAGTGACTGTTAAACCCAAAAAGGAGGGCAAATTTGCTTTTGTATCTGGTGTAGGTTACTCACGTAAAAAATTCAAAACAAAGGATGTTCCCAATAACCCATTGATGAGTTTCTTGAATGTAGAAGATTATGGAAATGCAGAAAATAAAAATGTTACCAATACCTTCACTTCTGAGATGGAGGTGATAGAAGTACCTTTGTTGGTACAATATACGCTTGGAAAAGGATCGAAAAAAATACAGCCTTATATAGAAGCAGGTGCAACAGCATACATACCAATCAATCAACATTATACTTACCAATCAACGAGTACTTGGGACCAAAAATATCCTAATCAAATACCTCCAGATATGGAAAACATAGCAGGAGGATATATTTCAGAAGCAAATGTAGGTTTGGAAATTCGTGGAGAACACGACAATGTATCAACTAAGCCTTACTTGGGAATTGCCAATGTGAATGCAGGAGTAAATCTAAGACTTTCTGAACGCATAAGTGTACATGTAGAAGGACAGGTAAAATCAAGTATTGTAAAACACAAATTGGATCGTTCCATTCCTGAAACGGAACTAAATGTTGGATTGGTGGGTGGTAATGATAATAAGTTCAATAATCGAAAAGGATTACACACACTTGGTTTGCAACTTGGTGTAAGTTGTGGATTGTAGTGATACATGAATGTTAAACCTCATTGTTAATGCAGCTTTTTTACGCTCCTCAAATTACTCAAGAAAACTTTGTACTAGACGAAATTGAGTCAAGACACTGCATACAAGTGCTGCGAAAAAATATTGGAGATACCCTCCAAATAGTAGATGGAACAGGGGGGATGTATGAAGCGATTATCACCCATGCACACCCTAAAAAATGTGCCTTCAAAATCGTAAGTACCATCACCTATCCAAACAATCCTTTTCAAATTCACATTGCCATTGCCCCTACTAAAAACATCACTCGATTTGAGTGGTTCTTAGAGAAAACTACCGAAATTGGGATTACACAAATAACCCCACTGCTCACACAACATTCTGAGCGGAAAAATCTGCGAACCGACCGACTGCAGAAAATATTGATAACAGCTATGAAACAGTCTGTTAAAGCACACTTACCACAACTGAATGAACTAATTCCTTTCAAGAAATTCATCACCAATAATTCTTCCTCTACCGACCTGTTCAAAGGCATCGCTTATTTAGATGACAATAATCTTCCCTTATCCAAAGTTTATACAAAAGGCAAAAGTGCATTGATTTTAATAGGGCCAGAAGGTGATTTTAGTCCCGAAGAAATTAACTTTGCCGTTCAGCATGGTTTTGAAGGAGTAAGTTTAGGTAATAGCCGCTTACGAACCGAAACCGCAGGTATTGTAGCTTGTCATACCTTGCATTTGGCAAATGAGTAGCATGAGTTACAGCAAATTAATGCCACCTTACAGACAGTAAAAAATTCTCAATTTTATGAAAAAAATAACCGTATTAAGTTTGTTAATATGCTTGTCTATGATTTTTCTACAAGCACAGAACAGCAGTACAGGAACAATATCTCTTGGCTTATTGAAGTACAACGGAGGGGGAGATTGGTATGCGAATCCTACCTCCCTACCCAATTTGATTCAATACTGCAATGAAAAACTACAAATGGATATTGTGGAAGACCCGCCAACTATTGAAGTGGGAAGTCCCGAAATATTCAACATCCCTTTTTTGCACATGACAGGACATGGGAATGTTGTGTTTTCTGACGATGAAGCAGAAAATCTGCGAACTTACCTTGAAGCAGGCGGTTTTCTACACATTGATGACAATTTTGGAATGGATCCATACGTGCGTCCTGCAATGAAAAAAGTATTTCCTGAATTAGATTTTGTAGAAATTCCTTTCACACATGCTATCTACCAAGAACCTTACCGCTTCAACAATGGTGTGCCTAAAATCCATGAACACGATGGTAAAGATCCACAGGCATTTGGATTGTTTTTTGAAGGGCGGTTGGTTTGTTATTATACCTATGAAGTAGATTTGGGAGATGGCTGGGAAGATTCCGCTGTACACAATGATTCGCCTGAAGTGCGTACAAAAGCTTTGCAGATGGGAGCTAATTTGGTGCAATTTGCATTTACACAATGATAAATAAAAAATCCTCAGTATCAAATTAATGTTACTGAGGATAAGACTCAACCCAATGAAATAAACCACTCACTAAATAATTAGGTCTATTTACTCTTTTTTCTTTATGTGCTTTCTTTTTGGAAAATCCTCAGTGTTAAACCACTAACACTGAGGATAAGACTCAACCCAATGAAATAAACCACTCACTAAATAATTAGGTCTATTTGTTTATCAATCCCCGCTATTCGGCGAGGGCTGATATATATACGATAAGGAGTAGAAATTGGATTTTTTTAGAAGAAAAAAAGTGATTTTTTTTTTAAACTTCTTAATCTGAATAATTCATGCGTTTTTGAGGGAACTGAAAATCAATTATTTAATCTGATTTTTTTTTAAAAAAAATAAAATCGAAAAATTGACTTTCAGTAACTTCTGAAGTTTATGAATTGCTTATTTTTTTCTTACAGTGTAGAAGGACATACAAAAGCAGTAATAGGAAGCGATGTTTGTTCGATAGCTGCAAAACCACCGTCAATGTCAATTACCTCATCAAAACCCCTAGCTTTCAATATTGAAGCTGCAATCATCGAGCGATAGCCACTTCTGCAATGCACATAATATTTAGTGTTTCTCTCCACCTCACTCATTATTTCATTGATGTAATCCAAAGGAAAATTTTGTGCATTTTCAACGTGTTCAGCATCAAACTCAGTAGGTTTGCGGACATCCAGCACGACAGCTTCACTATTATTAGACAAGTGCTGTTCCATTTTCATTGCCGAAATCGAATCAATCGAGTCCACCTCTTTCCCAGCTTGTTGCCACGCTTCAATACCTCCTTTGAGATAACCCAAACAATTATCGTAGCCCACACGAGCCAATCGAGTAACAGCTTCTTCAGCTTTCCCTTCGTCAGTCACCAACAAAATAGACTGCTTCACATCTGCTACCAAAGTGCCGACCCACGGCGCAAAACTACCCCCTAATCCAATAAATACAGATTTAGGAATAAAGCCTTTGTGGAATACACTTTGATGGCGTGTATCAATCACCAATGCACCTGTGTATTCAGCAGTTTCTTCAAATTCCTCTGGAGTCAAGGCCACCAATCCACGATTCATCACCGTATCCAAACTCTCGTAGCCAGTTTTGTTAATCATCGCATTTTTTGCAAAATATTGGGGGGCAGGTAAAATGCCAGTTGTTACCTCCTCAATAAACTCCTCTTTCGTCATATTGGCCCGCAAAGCATAATTGACCTCTTTTTGGTGTCCCAAGGTGTCAAAAGTTTCCTTACTCATGTTTTTGCCGCAAGCGGAACCTGCCCCGTGAGCAGGATACACAATAACATCGTCCTCTAATGGCATGATTTTGTTGCGAAGACTTTCATACAACATTGCAGCCAAATCATTCTTAGTCAATCCATTTTTTATCGCTAAATCAGGTCGCCCTACATCACCAATAAAAAGCGTATCTCCCGTGAAAATCGCATGGTTTTTACCCTTCTCATCCTTCAATAAATACGTGCTGCTCTCCAAAGTATGGCCAGGGGTATGTAGAACCTGAATGGTCAAATCTCCCAATTGAAATACTTCTCCATCGTGTGCATTGTGTACTTCGTAGCTGGTGTGTGCATTGGGACCATAAATGATTTTTGCCCCTGTTTTTTGCGCCAAATCAACATGACCTGACACAAAATCGGCGTGAAAGTGGGTTTCAAAAATATATTTGATTTTCACACCTTCCTTTTTTGCTTTTGCGATATAGGGTTCTGTTTCACGCAGAGGATCAATAATAGCAGCTTCTCCCTTACTTTCGATATAGTAAGCAGCCTCCGCCAAACAGCCTGTATAAATTTGTTCGACTTTCATGATGTTGAATGATTTTTTGTTTGTAAATTTCTTTTCTAAAGCTGTGCAAGTTAAGAAACCATGAAACAAAAAAAAGTGATAAAGGTCACAGTTACAGCAATCCTTGAACTCCGCCTAAGAATTGGAAAAAGGCATAGATATCCTTCAATGCGATACTGCAATTACCTAATTCAAAGAAAGTGCTGGCAACCGCAAATCATAAGAATTGTTATGAAACATCAATTGATGGATAATTGGAGTCATATACATGGTCAAAGGCAATTCTGCAATAATAGCCTCCGCCTCAAATTCAGAGGATGCCTTCACGACCATCCAAAGTTTCGACCTATCCATAGAGAGGGTGTAACTCATGAGTTTATCGTCCGCCAGAAACTGGTTCACCATCTTTCGGTGGGCGGGAATTTTACGCATAAAACCAACAGTGAGGGGGTTCGGAACTTCGAACTCTACCATAAATAACTTATCCATGTCCTAACAACAAGTCTATTTTATGAATTGTTCAAGACCTCCAACTTTTGCTGCAATTCTTTTATAGCTTGTTGGGTAATCCTATTGACCTTTGCCACCAAAGGAGGAAGGGCATCCAGTGCAACCTGTTCTCCTGCATTGTTCTCAATAGTCTGAATGGTATCTTGCAATGGGAAGACTCCCATATATCGAAGTTGAGATTTAAGTGCGTGAGCAGATGCACGCAGTTGGTTCCAGTTGTTGGCCTCTAAGTGTTCATTGAGGGCGGTGAGTTGATCGGGAGCATTTTTCAGAAAAATGTGAATGTATTTCGACATTTTAGTTGGGTCATTTTTGGTGAACTTCTCCAAAAAACTCATGTCCAATACACTCCCCAAGACCCTATTCGCATCAACCGACTTGTTTTGCTGCATTTTCTTTTTTGAAGTTGGTTCAATTTGAAGGAATAGGTGTTTCAGTTTTTGAAGTAGTTCTTCCTCCAAAAATGGCTTTGCAATGTATTCATTCATACCCACTTCAAAACAACGCTCTATTTCAGAGGTCGTTGCACTTGCTGTCATTGCCATGATGGGAATTTGCGAAATAGGAGTAGGTAATTTTTGACGAATATGCGTAGTCGCCTCATAACCATTCATTACAGGCATACTAATGTCCATCAAAACAATATCATAGCCCCCTTTTTGCAGCATATCCACTCCTATCTGACCATTCTCTGCAATGTCAATCAGCAAATCTTCAATCAACATTTTTAGCGTATCAACTGCCACAATCTGGTTAAATTCATTGTCTTCTACCAACAAAATACGCAGCCCTCTCAATGCTTTGTGCTCATTTTCATGCAATGAAGAAAGCGGCTGCTCTTCCAAGTTTGCATCATCCGCAATTTGATAGGGAATCGTAAAACTAAAAGTAGAACCCTTCTTCCATTCACTTTCTACCTTCAATGTTCCCTTCTGCAAATCAACCAATTGCTTAGAAATAGACAAGCCCAAACCTGTACCTCCAAACCTTCGATTGATGCTGCTATCTGCTTGTGAGAAGGTATCAAAAATGCTTTGCAGTTTTTCGGCTTCAATACCAATACCCGTATCTGCAATGGCAAAATGAATGTGTATTGTATTCGATGTTTTCTCCAATTGCTGTGCCGTAACCGAGATACGCACTTCCCCCTTTTCCGTAAATTTGATGGCATTGCCCACCAAATTCATCAATATTTGGGTCAAACGAGCCACATCACCCGACACTGCTTTTGGAACGGAGTCGTCAATGTGCGACAAAAGTTGAAGCCCTTTTTCTTGTGCCTTAAAATCAAGCATTTTCGTCACATTTCGGACTACTTGCTGCACAGAAAATGGATTGTCGTCAAAATCCATTTTTCCCGCTTCAATCTTCGATAAATCCAAAATATCATTGATGATAACCAACAAATTTTGCGCCGACTGTTTCACAATCTGCAAATATTCTACTTGGTCGGTGCGGGGAGTTTTTTTGAGCAAAAGGTTGGTAATGCCTACAACGGCATTCATAGGCGTTCTGATTTCGTGGCTCATATTTGCTAAAAACTGCTCTTTGAAGCGGCGAGAAGTTTCGGCTCGCATCCTTCGCTCTTTTTCTGCCTGAAATTTTTGACTGGCAGAAAATCCTTTTTTCAACAAGGCAACTTCTGCAAGGCTTTTGTCGAGGGTGATTTCAAAATCCTTAAAATCTATGGGTTTGGTGATAAAGTCAAATGCGCCCCTATTCATGGCGGTACGAATGTTTTCGAGATCACCGTAAGCCGACATGACCACCGACTTGATGATTCGGTCTAAATTGTTGATTTCATTGAGAAGTGTCATGCCGTCCATTTCGGGCATGTTGATGTCTGTCACCACCAGATCTACATCTTCGTGCTCTTTTAGCAATTCAAGTGCCTCCAAACCATTGTGAGCAAATAGGAGTTCCAGCTCATTTTCCCGAACTTTTCGTCTAAATTTTCGGCGAATGAGTATCTCCAAATCTGGCTCATCATCAACAACTAATATTTTTGCAGGCATATTAGGGGTAATCAGTAAAATTTATAAAAAAAGAATATTGGTGAATTTTTTGTTTTGTCTGTTATTTAATTGAACCTACAATATAGGCAGTTTACCATTTAATTACCCAATTGTAGTACATTATTTTTGGGATTACTTGGTAAATGATCATTTACCTTTTCTCAAAAAAACGTTGTATCAGTATCGTGATGACAGTTTTTGCAGATATTTATACAATTTCAGTGGTAGAGAGCCACTTTTTCTATATATTTGGTCGGCTATTTTTTAACCTAATAACTACATCAATGCAAAGGAATACTTTTACCATCAGTTTATTAAGTCTTATTTTCACGCTGATATTTAGCGCACAGAGTCTATATGCCCAATTGGAAGTGATTGGAGGACAGACTCCTGAGCAAATGATTGAGAATTTTTTGGGAGTAGGTGTGGAAGTTGATAATGTGGTGATTAACTGCCCCGAGGTAGCGTATGGAACCTTCAATGGGGTGAATTCTAATATTGGAATAGACAATGGGATTCTACTGACCACAGGCTCTATTGACAATGCCGTAGGTCCCAACAACGTTTCAGGCGCGCAAACCAGCAATGGCGCACCAGGGGATTTAGATTTGGGGGCAATTGTCAATCAAATCACTTTTGATGCGTGTATATTAGAGTTTGATTTTGTGCCAGCATCCAATACGCTGACCTTTACCTATGTCTTTGGCTCGGAAGAATATTTGGAATGGGTAGAAGCGGACTTCAATGATGTGTTTGCCTTTTTCATAACAGGCCCAAATCCCTCTGGAAGTTTGTACGACAACCGAAACATTGCTTTGTTGCCAGGCACAGATACGCCTGTTTCGATAGACAATGTGAACGATGATCTGAACAGCGAATTTTATGTCAACAATGGCACAGGCGATTTTCCAATTGACCCAACAACGACCGTTCAATACGATGGTTTTACCCTCCCTTTGATGGTGGAAATAGAATTAGTTCCTTGCGAAACTTATCACCTCAAATTAGCCATTGCAGACTCGGGAGATGAAGTATGGGATTCTGGTGTGTTTTTGGAAGCAGGAAGTTTCAATACCGATATTGTGACGGTAACGGCAAGCACTTCCGCAGGTACAGATACAACTGTTGAAGGTTGTTTGGATGGTACATTTACATTCACTTCCAATTTTGAGATAACAGAAGATTTGGTGATTGATTTTACGGTTAGCGGTACCGCAGAAAGTGGTAGCGATTATGTGGCTATCCCAACAAGCATCACCATCCCTGCTGGACAAACTTCGGCAAGCATTGACATAACAACCATTGATGATGCTATCTTGGAGGGAATCGAAAACATCACAATCGATTTTGACCTCGGTACAGGCTGTGCAGGAACGCTGCAAACGGCCACACTCTTTTTGAGCGACCCCTCTATAGTCGGTACGGTATCTGTCACCTCTGATAGAATTTGTGGGGGAGGAGCTATTGAAGCAACAGAAAACGGACTCGTATTGGCAGAAGGAGATGTATTCACTTTTATCGTACACAACAGCCCAACGGGTGATGTCACTATGGGAGGATTCACCATTTATGCTATTAGTGCTGATGGCTTTTTTGAGAACGATGGCGGAATTCCCCAAAACATTCCCGTTTACATCTCTACTACAATAGGCAACAACGATGGTTCAGGCACAGGCACACCCGACTTCACCGACTTTTGTTTGGAAGTAAGCCCACCCGCCGAAGTTGTATTTTTGACACCCATCACCTTCATGATCGACGAGTTTTGTGAGGATGCGACAGGGGATTATTATGTCAGTTTCCAATTGCAGGGAGGTTTTCCTGAATTTAGCAATTCATCTTCCTACACCCTATCAGGTGATTATGCAGGTACTTACGGTTTTGGACAAAATGCTATTATGGTCATATATCCTGCTGGAGGAGGAGATAATGTATATGATTTCAGTGTGGTAGATGCAATTGGGTGTACAGCAACAGTGGTAAGCGATGTTTTTGAATGTGCCAAAAACCCAATTGAATTGCTTGGTTTTGACGGAGAAGTATTAACGACTGGGAATTTGCTGCAATGGACAACGGCAAGCGAAACAGACAACGATTATTTTGAATTGTTTCGTTCTACAGATGGCAAAACCTATGAGCCAATTGCAGTAGTCAACAGTCAAGGCAACAGCCAAAACCTTCAATCCTACCAGTTTTTAGACCGAACTGCACCGAATGGCTTGACCTATTACCAACTCACTCAATACGACTTCAATGGTTTGTCCACAACTTTCCCTACTGTCGCATTGCAGCGAGGTGAAACCACACATTTGCAGATTGTTCAAGTTTCACCTGTTCCTGCAAAGGATTTTGTGACACTCAGTTTTTCGGCTGCAAACAACAAACCGCTTCAAATTTCACTCTATAATGTAGCAGGTCAAGTAGTCTTTTCTCAAACGCTTGAAACGACTTCAATGGGCATTCAGACGCTTACTTTGGATATGCAATCTTTGGCGAGCGGGATGTATTTGTTGCAGATAGGCAATGACTTGGAGTGGGTAAGCCAGAAATTGGTGAGGGAGTAAAAATATTGGGATTTGTAATAGGAGGGTAATTTTAACGTTAATTAAGATGATTCACAAAAGTTAGAAATGAAAACAATTACCTTCCTATTATTTCTGAAACTATTCGCCTTCAATGCCTTTGCCACAGAACAAGATCCCGACTTGTTATTGATTGAAGGATATACGGTTTACCTAAAATGCTTTCCACTCGAAGACTTAGAACTTCAATACCGACCATTTGGCTTGACACTATTGACTGCTCCCAATACTGCATGTTGGAGAGGCTATCAAGCAATTTGGCGACTGCAAAACGATAGTTTGTTTTTGGAGAAAATACTGGCATGTCCTCTATTAGGGGACGGGGATGCGTATTTGATAGAAGAAAATAGTTGGAAGTTGTTAGATGCAGAACCTCAAATGCAGGAAGATTTATTGGAATTTTTCCGCAAAAATGGCTTAGAAAGTAAAGTTTTGAAGGGGAGGGTTTTTGCAGATTGGTATAATAAAGTTTTGGTTGAGCCTTCAAATTTGGGAGTATGTCATTATAAATCAAACGAGTTCAAAAGAACAATTTACGAGCAATCGGAAGAGATGCGAAAAAATAAGAAAAACAATATAGAACTTATGTTTCGCACCTATCACAATAAAAAAAAGAATTACGTATAAAAATCCCAATATTGCTTTCCAAGCAAATCAAGAATCACCCGATGATGTTCTTCCATATTTAAGATAAGTGTTTTTTTATCAGGCATATATAAGATATGAATCCCCTCAAAACATTCAAAAACCCACCTCATGGAAGGATTCTGAACGGGTTTTCCTAACTGATTTTCAAAAAAAGTATTGTTTTTTTTCAATAAAGTTCTGGTTTTAAACTCCAATGCCGAATAAACTAACAAACACAATGTCATAATCATGAGAATGGCAATGATTCTCTGCGGCTTCTGCACAAACAAGGAAGAAGCAACAATATTTGGGTCTTTCAAGAAGCGAAACGCCCTTTCAGGAGCAATTTGCTTCTTGTAAGTTTCTAACAACTTTTCAATAGGCATTACTTGCTCATCTAATTCATTGGTAGCTAATATAAAACAACCCAATCCTTCCTTTTTTTTCTGTATTTCGACCCCTGTATTGTCTGGTTCTATATCTGCATGTACCTTGAAAGTTGTTTTTGTTGGTACAGCCCCTTTTTTCGGTTTACCCCTTGTTGCATAGTGATTTATCGGTGTAATTTCGATGTTTTTCAGAGAACTATATTGGAGTTTTTTGCAGAATTGTTGGATAGCATCCAAAGCAGATTGCTTGTTTTCAAACTCTTGAGTGCTGATTTTTTTGAATAACTTAGCCTCCTTCAATCTACATTTAGCTACTTTCTTATCAAATTTTAGTACATCTTTTTCATACTTTGTTTTAGAACGTAGAACTAACCAACGTTGGCTAACATCTCCATAAATATTTCCCAACTCCTGATAACTATACTCCTGTTCATACCCCTTCAACGGGTGCCAAGTACACTCCTCTAATGAAGAAAATGCCTCTTTGACACAACCTAATGTATGTGGAACACGAGTCAGCCATTTTAGACCATCTTTTGAAGATAAAATACTTAGGTTATCTTGATTGTATAATTTGCTGTCCACCACAAAAAGTCGAAGCCCGTAGTCGTTTTGTAGCTCATTTGCATAGGTCTCAACAAATTTCCCATAGCTCTTACCCTCTTCTTCATTGCCACTCAAAACACCTAACATCAAGGGAATACGACTACTATGATTCACAATTAGCTGTAAGCCCACTTGTACTAAGTCGGGACGATGGTCTTTACTGTGTCCACGAGTGATATGCAACACCAACTCAGAATCTTCTGACCCTTCTGACCCTTCTGAGCTATTTTTATACAATTGCTTCTCGCCACAATGCAAGTGAAAATTGCTATTGTCCAGATGCCCAATTGATAAATCTAAATCATAGTGCTTCGATAAATGTTGAACCGTAAAGTGGCTAATCAAGGCATACAACTTATTGACTCCATACTCATAAACAGCATCTAATGTCCTACCCAAAGCATCATCATTCAAATGCTCTGGTGTTAGATAACTAACATCCAATAATTTATCGATTGGTTTGTTTTTAAAAAAATGGCTCACTAAATACAAGCGTTTATTCACAAAGCCTAATCCATTCAATATCAAGCTCACTACCCCTTGACCTGTGCTTAGTATTTTGTCG